>JAJDXQ010000046.1 GCA_022823185.1 Caldilineaceae bacterium | reverse complement strand
ACCACTGACCACTGACCACTGACCACTGACCACTGACCACTGACCACTGACCACTGACCACTGACCACTGACCACTGACCACTGACCACTGCAGTTCCCTAATGTGCCGTCCAGCCGCCGTCCACAGTCATGCCCGCGCCGGTGACAAAACTGGACGCGTCGCTGGCCAGGAAAACGGCCAACCCCCCAATTTCATCCAGATCTCCCCACCGACCCAGCGGGATCCTCGCGATAAACTCCCTGTACTTCTCCGGATCCTGCTCCAGGGCCAGATTCATCTCAGTGGAAAACGGGCCCGGCAGCATCGCGTTGACCGTAATCCCGTACTGCGCCCACTCCAGCGCCAGCACACGCGTCATCTGCAAAACCGCCCCCTTGCTCGACGCGTACGGCGTCCGCTCAGGCAATGCGATGATGGAAAGCGTCGACCCCACGTTGATAACCCGACCGTATCGTTGCGCCTTCAAATGGCCCGCAGCGGCCCGGCACATGTTCCAGACTCCGGTCACGTTTGTGTCGATTACCTGCTGGAACGCCTCCGGCGCCAACTCGTCGATCGGCCCCCGTATGTTGATGCCGGCGTTGTTTACGACAACGTGCAGCCCGCCCAAATCCGCGATCGTCCTCTCCACCACCTGGGCACTCTGCTCGTAGCTGCTGACCTCACATGCGTAACCGGCCGCCGTCGCGCCCGCCACCGACTGCGCGATCTCCTGCGCGGCCTGGTCGGCCCGCTCCTGATCCCTGCTCGTCAGCGCCACCGCCGCGCCGGCCTCGGCCAGCGCTTGCGCCATCTGCCTGCCCAGGCCGCGATTGCCACCGGTAACGAGCGCGACCCGGCCATCAAGTCTGAACTTATCGAGAACGGACATTACTTTCCTCCGATCGTTTTCTCACGGGCGGCGCTGCCTTCAACTTTTCGCCATCCGCCACAAAGAAGCTATCATACCTGAATTCCCGACGGCGTCCGCCCCACCGAAATCGGCTGGCGCCGCCCAACAGCTACTATACTCTAACAGCAGGTGTGCCGCTATGCCCAGACCAGTCCTCTCCCCTTCCGAAGACAAAGCGCTCAAAGAGTTCATCCGCCTCCTGGCCGACGAGAGCGGGGCGATCATCCGCCGTTACTTCCGCAGCGGATACACCGTAGACAGCAAATCCGACGAGACGCCTGTAACCATCGCCGACCGCCAGGCCGAAGAACGCATGCGCGAGCTGATCCGCAAACACTATCCCTCCCATGGCATTCTCGGCGAGGAATATGGCCATCATCAACCCGACGCTCCCTTCCAGTGGGTGCTTGACCCCATCGACGGCACCAAGAACTTCATCAGCCACGGCTATCTGTTCGGCACCCTGATCGCGCTGCTTCACGAGCAAACGGCGCTCCTGGGCGCAATCCACCAACCGATCGTCCAGGACCTGCTCATCGGCGACGGCCAGACCGCCTGGCTCAACGGCGATGTCGTGCGCGTGAGACAGTGCGCCAGCATTGAAGAGGCGGTCCTCCTCACAACCAGCCACTACAACGTCGCCAACTTCCAAAACGGCGCCGCCTTCGAAGCGGTCGCCCAGCGCGCCGCCCGCTACCATACCTGGGGAGACTGCCACGGCTACTACCTCGTCGCCGTCGGCGGCGCCGATATCATGACCGATCCCGTCATGAACTTCTGGGACCGGGCCGCCCTGGTTCCCATCATCGAGGGCGCCGGCGGCCGCATCACCGACTGGCAGGGCGGAGACCCCCTGTACGGCAGCGGCGTCATCGCCACCGGCGGCGCCATCCACGACGACCTGATTCGCCTGCTCAATCCGTAGCCTCTTTCCCTGTGTGTTTCTTTGGGGCGGTCAGCCGCAAGCGGCTTCCCTTGTGCGGGGGGATTCCCCCCGCAACGCCCCCCTTGGAAACCGCGCCGCACCCCCCGCCCGCGCAAACCAAAGGGGGCGCCCCGCACCCCGCAAACGTGAAACCAACCCCCCCGTCCCGCCACCCACTGACCACCGACCACTGCCCAAGACTCCCCCCCGCCCCGCCACCCACTGACCTCCACCTCCAGTTCCCACGCAGTTCCTCTTCCCTTCTCCATGCCCCTCCGTGGATCAAAAGACGTTGCCGTTCGCCGTTGCCCCTAATCCCCCTAATCCCCTCAATCCCCCCAAATCCCCGTTCAGACAAAATCCGTGTCCCAAATCCCCGTCCCCTCCCCCAGGGCAATCGCGAACCTTACAATATTCGGTCAAGTTCGCTAATTTCACTGGCATCACTCCAGAATTTGGCGCCTTTCAGTCGAGACCAGCCTTGCATATAGCCTCTGTTCGCCCGGTAGTAGCGGCAAACCCGCTGCTATCACGAAGTTCGCGATAGCCCTGTCCCCTCCCCGCTGATTCCATGACACGAGACGCTGTATATGGTAAGATGGCGCACAACACGGAATCGGCAGGCTCGCGGCTCCCTTCCGCGGGACCATCCGGGCCCGTACGACACACGGACCAGTTGCCATGCACGATTCTTGAAACCAGCGAGATATGACCATGACCCAAAAAACTGTTTTTCCCGCCTCCGAAGCGACCGTCCAGGAGTTTGATTGGGGCGAGCTGGTCTGGTATGCAAACGGCCAAATCGGCAACAGCGCCACAATGACCTTCGGTCGCGCCGTCCTCAAAGTCGGACATGAGAACTTCCGCCACTCCCACCCCAACTGCGAGGAAGTTCTGCACGTCCTGAGCGGCCGTATCATTCACTCCCTCGGCGACGATCACTTCCCCATGGGGCCGGGGGACACCATCGCGATTCCACCCAATGTGGTGCATAACGCCAGAAACGACGGCGACGAAGTCGCCATCATGACCATTATGTTTTCCACGCCAGACCGCAAAACCGACGTCGTCGATGAATGAGCGCCGCCCTGAGCCGCCAAAGGGGAAAACTGATGCCTGCCGACGCACCGACCCAAAGCGATCGAAGTCCCGTAAAGATTAACTGGTACCGCGTGCCCCTGGCCCGCGCCGAACTGACCGCGCTCAATCAGCGCAGCGACTGGCTTGGTGCGCTGCAGGTCGTCGGCCATCTGGCCCTCATCCTGCTGACAGGCCTTGCCGCCTGGTTCGCAGCCCCCCGCGTGCCGCTGTTTGCCCTGCTCCTGATCCTGTTCGCGCACGGCACCTTCTACGTCTTTCTCTTTAACGGCTCCCACGAGCTGATCCACAACACAGTCTTCAAAACGAGGACGCTCAACGTCCTGTTCACCCGCATCTTCAGCTTTCTTGTCTGGCGTAATCACCACATGTTTTCCACCAGCCACGTCGAGCACCACAAATACACGTTGCATCCGCCCGACGACCTGGAAGTCGAACTCCCCATGGAGCTGACCTTGCCAGGATTCCTTAAAAACGCGGTCGTGAATCCCTGGAATCTCTTTGATACTCTCAAAGTGACCATTCGACACAGCTTGGGCCGCCTTGAAGGCGAATGGGAGCACGCTCTGTTTCCACCCGAAGCAACCCAGAAACGACGCCGCCTCTTCGTCTGGGCCCGCCTGCTGCTCGCGGGTCACGGGCTCATACTGGCCGTTTCACTTTACTTCGGCTGGTGGCTCATTCCCGTGCTCACGACTTTCGCCCCCTTCTACGGCGGCTGGCTGCGCTACCTCTGCAACAACCTGCAACATGCCGGCCTCCAGGACAACGTGCCGGATTTCCGCCTCTGTTGCCGCACAGTCTATCTCAATCCGTTCACAAGCTTTCTCTATTGGAATATGAACTACCACACCGAACACCATATGTACGCCGGTGTCCCCTGTTATAACCTGCCCAAACTGCACAGGCTCATCAAGCAGGATATGCCGGAATGCAAGCGGGGCCTCCTGCCTGCCTGGGTCGAGATAATCCGGATTATGCGCAAACAGAAGACCGACCCGGCCTACCAGCACGTGCCCGAACTGCCCACACACGCCTCAATATGAAGCGCAATATGAAGCGCAACATGAAGCGCAATATGAAGCAATGCGCAGCTCGACCGGACATCCGCTTTGGCGTTCTCGCAACCGCCGCCAATGATCAGTCGGCAACGTCAAGCCCAGTCGCTCAATATCTGACACGCACGACCTAAACTCACCAGGAGAACCGTAATGACGGAATGCACCCTCTATGTAGGCACCTACACCCAGCGCGACAGTGAAGGAATCTACATCTACCGCTTTGACACGGAGACCGGCGCGCTGCGCCAGGAAGCCGTCGTCCCAGGACACGCAGACCCGTCCTTTCTCACGCTCCACCCCAAAGGACGCATTCTCTATGCCGTAACCGAGGACATGGAGGCCGGCCAGGTCAGCAGCTTTGCCATCGACCCAGAGTCCGGCGGGCTGACCTTCCTCAACCGGCAGCCAACGCACGGGACCTCGCCCTGCCACCTCGTAGTCGAGCCGGGCGGCGAAACGCTCGTCGTGGCCAACTATTACAGCGGAAACGTCGCCGTCTACCCGCTCAACGCCGACGGAACCATCGCTGACCCCGTCCAGAACATCCAGCACCACGGCAGCGGCCCCAACCAGGAACGCCAGGAAGCCGCCCATGCCCATTCCACCACCCTCAGCCCCGACGGCTCCCGCGTCTACGTAGCCGACCTCGGTATCGACAAGGTGATGATCTATCAAATCGTCAACGGGCAGCTGGAAGCCAACCAGCCGGACCATATCTCCGTCCAACCCGGAGCCGGCCCGCGCCACTTTGACTTCCACCCCAACGGTCGCACAGCCTACATCATCAACGAGCTCGACCTGACAGTCACCGTCTGCGACTTCGACGCCGCCACCGGCGCTCTGTCCGGCGTTCAGACCATCTCCACGCTGCCCGACGGCGTCGATGACCGGACCGGAATGAGCACCGCGGACATCCACGTCTCCCCCGACGGCCGCTTCGTCTACGGCTCAAACCGGGGCCACCACACCATCGCCATATTTTCCGTCAACCAGAATGACGGTACGCTCACACCGGCCGGCCATGCCTCCACGCGAGGCGAGACGCCCCGCAACTTCACGCTTGACCCGACGGGCAACTGGCTTCTGGCCGCCAATCAGGATACAGACGACATCTCCGTCTTCAGTCGCGATGTCGAAAGTGGCCAATTGACCCCTGTCGGAGACATGGTCGGGGCCCCAATGCCGGTCTGCCTGCTCTTCGGCCCTTAATTCACGCCCGAATCGGATTAGGAAAAGAGCTTGCACCGTCAACAGTTCTAACTCCGCCGGACCGTTTACGCGCCGGGCGCTGCGTCCTTGCATTGAGATCGCATTCCACAACAAGAAGCCAAAAGGGATCTACGCTTGCAATTCGGCATCTTCTACGAACACCAGCTCCCCCGGCCCTGGGCCGAGGACAGCGAACACCGCCTGCTCCAGGAGGCCCTCGATCAGGTCGAGCTGGCCGACCGGCTGGGCATCGACTACGCCTGGGAGGTCGAGCATCACTTCCTCGAAGAATACTCCCACTCCTCCGCGCCCGAAGTCTTCCTCGCCGCCTGCAGCCAGCGCACGCGTAAAATCCGCCTCGGCCACGGCATCGTCCTCATGCCCGCCAGCTATAACCACCCCGCCCGCGTCGCGGAGCGCATCGCCACGCTGGACCTGATCAGCGATGGACGGGTCGAGTGGGGCACCGGCTCCTCCAGCAGCCGCAGCGAACTGGAAGGGTTCGGCATCGACCCGGAACAGAAACATCTGATGTGGGAGGAGTCAGTTCGCGAGGCCGCCAAAATGTTGGTGATGGAGCCCTATCCCGGCTTCCAGGGCCAGAGCTTCGCGATGCCGGCCCGCAACGTTGTGCCCAAACCGCTGCAGAAGCCCCATCCCCCGCTCTGGCTCGCCTGCTCCAACCGCGATACGATCAAAATCGCCGCCCGCTACGGCATGGGCGCGCTGACCTTTGCCTTCATCGATCCCGCCAGCGCGTCCCACTGGGTGGAGGAGTACTACACGACTTTCGAGCAGGAGTGCAACCCGATTGGCAGGACCGTAAACCCGAATATCGCCGTTGTGGCCGGCTTTATGCTCCATCCCGACAGCGAAGAGGCGGTTCGCCGCGGCGCCCGCAACTTCCAGTTCTTCGGGTACGCCCTTAGCCACTTCTACATTACCGGCAGCCACATCCCCGGCCGCTTCGACCTGTGGGAAGACTTCCAGCGCAACATGCCCGAGAACAGCGAACCGACCACGGGAATCGGCAGCCCTTCCCAGGTGGCGCAGAACCTGGAGGCTCTCGAAGAGGCGGGCGTGGACCAGGTCGTCTTTGTCCAACAGGCCGGCAACAACCGCCACGAACACATCTGCGAGTCGCTTGAACTGTTTGCGGACCAGGTCCTGCCCGCCTTCAAAGACCGGCATGAGTCGCGCCGGCAGCGCAAACTGGCCAAACTGGCCCCCGCCATCGAAAGGGCAATGCAGCGCGTGCCCGAACTGCCGCAAGTGGACAGCCTGCCCCCCATGGACGCCTACCCGGTCCTGGCCGCCAAGGCCGGCCTGTCGGAGCAGCCGCAGCGCCCCACCGAAGGGGACAACATCGTCACCGCGATCTCAGGGCGGAGCTGACCCCGCCCGCTGCCGGGCGCAGCGCGCAACGCCTCCTCGAACCTGACTCCCGGCTCCTCGCATCCCTGGACTATCCGGTCAGCGATCAGCCGTCTCGATCGCGGCCGGTCTCTCCTGCGCCGCCCGGATCCGCGCCATGTCAAACTTGCGTTGGCGGTCAAAGCCGTAAATCCCGTTCTGCTCCTGGTAAATATCGGTCAATTGCGTATAGCAATAGCCGAAGTGGGCCGGGTCATCCAGCAGGATCGCGCACAGGCGGGCGAACCGCTCGTAGAATTCCTCGATCGACTCGGGGCGTTCCCCGTAGCCCCAGGAATCCTCATCCTCCTCTGCCTCCGGGTTCCACCAGATCCCGCCGAACTCGCTGACGAAGAACGGCTGACCGGCATATCCGATTGACCAGGTCTGCCCATCTCTATCATTGGTATACGGCCTGCCCGCGGCCACGTGCGCATGATGTTCGGCAAAGGCATCGGTATCTTGCGTATAGTCATGACAATCGTAGACATCGGCCTCGGCCACGCGGTGCGAATAGCCCGACGCGTCCAACACCGGTCGCGTCCTGTCCATCGCCTTCGTGGCCAGGTACAGACCCCGGGTCACCGCGTCCAGCGTCGTAATCCGGTCGTGCAACGGTTGCCACGTCTCGTTCAAGGGACACCAGCCCACGATCGAGGGATGCGAATAGTCCCGCTCCAGAACCTCCAGCCACTCGGTTATGTAGGACGCAGTCGGCTGCTGATGATCCTCCACCGGGCCGTACCTCCGGCAGCCCCAGTCCCCGAACTCGCCCCACACCAGATAGCCCAGCCTGTCCGCGTGGTAGAGAAACCGCTCCTCGAAGACTTTCTGGTGCAGCCGCGCGCCGTTAAAGCCCGCCTTCTTGCTCAGTTCAATATCCCGGCGCAGGGCGCTGTCGGTCGGCGCAGTCATGATGCCGTCCGCGTAGTAGCCCTGGTCCAGGACAAGCCGCTGAAAAACAGGCCGGCCATTCAACGTAATGGCACGCCCGTCAACCGCGACGCTGCGCAGCCCCGCGTAGCTGCGCGCCTCGTCCAAGACTCTCCCCTCCCCGTCGACAAGACGGAGAACGATGTCATAGAGATGCGGATCGTCAAGCGACCACATGCGCCGCCGCGCCTCCGGAATCCGCAAATCCAGCTGCGGGCACAGGTCCAATTCAGCGCTGCATTCGGCCTCGGCTACGACCCCCGCGCCGTCCAGAAGCTGTGCCTGCAGCCGCAACCCCGCACGCCTCGCGACCTGCAGCGTCTCCCCCTCCGCCGGCCGCAGCGCAAGCGGCTGTTCAAGCCGTATCACGCCGTTGCCCGCATCCGGCGTCAGCCGCGGCCGCCCCAGGGAAATATCCGGGACCGGTTCCATCCAAACGCTCTGCCAGATCCCGGTCGTGCGTACGTAGATCGCGCCCATCGGCCCGTACGTCTGCGCCTGCTTGCCCCGCGGCTGCGAATCCCGGTGATTGTCTCTGGCCCGCGCCACCACCGTCACACGCCCTCCCAGGCGCGCCGCCTCGCCCAAATCACACGTGAACGGGCTGAACCCCCCTCGGTGCCTGCCGACCTCCTCCCCGTCCGCCCACACCGTCGCGTCATAATCGACCGCCTGAAAGTGGAGCAATACGCGGCGCCCCTGCCACGAGCTTGGGATCTCCACCTCGCGCCGGTACCAGACCGCCTCCAGAAAGTCGTGGTTCTCCACCCCGGAAAGCTTCGACTCCGGACAAAATGGAACGGTGATGCGGCCCTCGAGCTCGCGATCCAGCAACCCTCTTTCCAGACCGCTGTCCCCTTGATCGATCTCAAACTGCCACGTGCCGTTCAGGCAAAGCCAGTCCTCTCGTCTGAACTGCGGCCGCGGGTATTCAGGCCGGGGTAGATTCATGGAGTTTCTCCGATTCTGAGTAAATGAAACTGGGTGAGGCGCACTGGTCTTAGAGGAAGCCTGCTGCCAAAACTCTGTGTCTATTCACAGAGGACGCAGTCCGGATTTCGGGCCTTCAGGAGAAGCGCGTTCCAAGTTGCAGCGGAACAACCCAACGGCAACCCGAAGCTCGCCGGAAACTCCCCGGCCCCCAAACGCCCTCCCCATCGATTCCCAACAACGCCCCGCCCCGCGGCGTATCTCCGCCCCGCACTGACCACTGACCACTGACCACTGACCACTGACCACTGACCACTGACCACTGACCACTGACCACTGACCACTGACCACTGACCACTAACCACTAACCACTGACCACTAACCACTGCATCGATCCGGTACCAGCAGCACCTTGGAAACATTGCCTGGGTTGTGGATCAGCCGCATGAACCAGTCCCCGCCCTCAGCCAGAGGCGCCTCCACGATCCATGGATCCAGCCGGTAGTGACCCGCATGAAGTTCATCCAGCCCATCTTCAAAATCGGCCGCCCCGTACGCAAAGCTGCCCCGGACAGTCAACTCCTGCCGTATGATCGCCGCCGCCGGCATCGGGCTCGTCTCCTCGTGCAGGCCGGACAGGATCAGCGTCCCCGCGTTGCGCGTTGCCGCCACGCACTGGCTGCGCGTGCCCCCGGTCCCCACCGCATCCACCGACACCGCTACGCCGTCTCCTGCCGTTGCCTCCTTCACCGCCTCCACCACGTCCTCTCCGCCTGCCGCGCCAGGGCCGCTGCCGGGCGGGGAAATCGTGATGCCGCCGAGCGCGCCCCCCATCGCCAGCCTCTCCGGGTCCAGGTCCGCGATGAAGATGCGGTCGGCGCCGGCCAGCTGCAGCGCCTGCAACGCCAGCAGCCCGATCGGGCCGGCCCCGATGATCAGCGCCGACTCGCCCGCAACATCCCCCGCCAGACGCCCGATGCGGACCCCGACCCCCACCGGTTCCGTCAGCGCGCCGCTCCGCAACGACATCCCTTCCGGAAGCCTGTGCGTCACAAACGCCGGCACGCTCACGTATTCCGCAAACGCGCCCGGCCTGTGCGCCCCCACCAGCCGCCTCTCCGGGCAGAGCTGGGTCAGCCCCATCCGGCACGTGCGGCACTCACCGCAATAGGTAAGCGGGTTGACCGTCACCGCGTCACCCACACGGAGCCCGCCCGCGTCGCGCCCCGCCTCCACGATCTCGCCCGAAAACTCATGCCCCATGACCAGCGGCGGTGTCCGCAGCGCGTTGTGACCCAGAAATCCGCTCAACTCCGAGCCGCAGATCCCCGCAAAGGCCACTCGAATGACCACCTCATCCGCAGCCGGCTTCGGCTCGGCCTGCTCCTGTATCTCCATCTTCTCCGGCGCCGTCCAAACCAGTGCTCGCATCGCTTTCCTCCACAGAATTCCTGAGTCCGATTTAGCTCCATCATACGGAAACCCCGCCCGATCCGCAATTCAGCCCCGCCCTTCCCCTACCTTTCCACTTTCGATTGAATGGGCTACACTTCTGTCGTCGGTCCCCGGCAAGAGCCGCAGAGCAAAGACCGCGAAACCCAGTCTCTTCCCTTTCAAACACTCCGGGCCTCTGGCAGGTCCGGCATCCTGGCGTCCACCCCAAGTCCGAGGAGCAACCAATGAAGATAACTGACATTACCGCCTATCCCGTCTGGGCCGGTCATCGCAACTTTCTCTTCGTCGTCGTTGACACCGACGAGGGTATCTACGGCGTGGGCGAATCCGGCCTGACCAGCCGGGAACAGGCCGTGATCGGCGCATTCCAGGACTTTAAGGAGGTTCTCGTCGGCCAGGACCCCTTTCGTATCGAACACATCTGGCAGCTCCTCTTCCGCGGCGGCTTCTTCCCGGCCCAGCGCGTGCTGAGCTCCGCAATCTCCGCCATCGACATCGCCTTGTGGGACATCAAAGGCAAGGCTCTCGGCGTGCCCATCTATGAGCTGCTGGGCGGTCGCGTCCGCGACAAGGTCGTCTGCTACCCACACAACCACAGCCACGCCATGGAAGTCGAGCCCCTGGTCGAAAGCTGCCTGGAAACCAAAGAGCAGGGCTGGAAGTTCGTTCGCTGGGGTCTTCCCCAGGATGGCAACATCCTCGAACCGCGCGACGCCGTGCGCACCGCGATCCGGCAGTTTGACGCTGTGCGGTCGGCCGTCGGCGACGAAATCAATATCTGTTTCGATGTCCACACACGGCTCGACCTTCCCGACGTCATCTGGCTCTGCCGCGAGGTCGAGCAGTACCAGCCATTCTTCATCGAAGACCCCTTGCGCTGCGAAAACCCCGACTCTTTCAAGACCCTGAGACCCCGCACACACGTACCTCTCGCGGCCGGCGAACAATTCTCCTCAAAGTGGGAGTTCCGTCAGCTGATCGAAGAGGAATGGATCGACTACGCCCGCATCGACATGTGCATCGCCGGGGGATTCACCGAGGCCCGCAAGATCGCCGGCTGGTGCGAAACCCACTATATTAAGCTCGTCGTTCACAACCCGCTCGGCCCGGTCTCCTCTGCCGCCTGCCTCCAGATGAACCTGGCTACCTCCAACTTCGGCGTGCAGGAGCAGCCGCGCAAACCGGAAGAAACACTGCCCGAAATCGTGCCCGTCCACCACCACTGGGAGGACGGCTACATGACCCCGACCGACCTCCCCGGGCTCGGCATCGAGTTTGACAGAGAAGCGGCCGCCCGCAACCCCTCCCAAAAACGGGAGATGCCGCAGTTGCGCCGTCTTGACGGTTCGTTTACCAACTGGTGAGCGTCGCGCGAATTCCTCCATTGCAGGCGATTCTGGAGTTCGCCCCGCAGACCGGCTGGCATTGCAACCATCGCAGAAGGGAGCAAAACAATGAAAACAGCAGCTGTTTTCGGACCGGAACAGGGCGGCGTCGTCGACGCGCCCGACCCGACCGCGGGCGAAAACTGGGTTGTCGTCAAAATCCACACCGCCCCCATGTGTACCGAATTCAAGGTCTACCTCAACGGCTACGATGCCCCTTACCTGGGACATGAAGCGGCCGGCGAAGTCGTCGAAGTCGCGCAGCCCTGCCGCGTCAAAGTCGGGGATCGGGTCGTCGTCATGCCCCAGACACCATGCGGCCAGTGCGAACTCTGTCTTGACGGCGAGTACATCCACTGCCAGGACTCGGAAGAGCCTCCACCCCAACCGGACGGCGGCGAGGGCAGAGCGACCATGGCCCAATACATGCTCAAACAGGACTGGATGCTGGTTCCCATCCCCGACGGCATCTCTTACGACCACGCCTCCATGGCCTGCTGCGGCCTCGGCCCCACCTTCGGCGCAGTCCAACGCGCAGGGCTGGGCCCCGACCATACACTGCTGATCACCGGCCTGGGACCGGTCGGGCTCGGCGGCGTCATCAACGGCACGCATCGCGGCGCCACTGTGATCGGCGTCGATACCAATCAGTATCGCGCCGCCAAGGCGCGTGACCTGGGCGCGGTCGTCGTCATCGACCCCACCGACCCCGACGCCCTGCAAAAGACCCTGGCCCTCACTCGCGACGGGCGCGGTGTCGACCACAGCATCGACTGTTCCGGTGTCGTCGCCGCCCACCGCTTCTGCATCGACGCCACCCGCCGCAAAGGGACCGTCAGCTTCGTCGGCGAGAGCGGCTCCGACAGCACACCCATCCGGGTCAGCACCGACATGCTGCGCAAGGGGCTGGCTCTGCACGGCTCGTGGCACTTCAACATGGCCGACACGCCGAAGATTCTGCGCGTCATCGCCGCCAACCCCGACAAACTCGATACCCTAATCAGCCATCGCTTCCCGCTGGACCGGGTGGCCGACGCCTGGGCGTTGCAGGCCAGCGGCCAGTGCGCCAAGGTGTTGCTCAAACCCTGGCAATAGCATGACGTCCGCGCGCCGGGCAATGGCACGGCTGATTCGGCGCCGCCGCGCGGAGCCAACGCCCTGACCCGCCGCGCTCGACCTGCAGCCCTCTCGGAGCCTTGGCTCCGCAAACACGAACAGGACGGAAATCCCCCAATGCGAAACCTGCTCAGACAGTACTTCGGCTATGACGAGTTCTTGCCGCTCCAGGAAGAGATCATTGACTGCGTCCTGACAGGCCATGACGCGCTTGTCCTCATGCCGACAGGGGGCGGCAAGTCGCTCTGCTACCAGCTGCCCGCCTTGCGGCTCGAAGGTCTGACCCTCGTCATCTCGCCCCTGATCGCCCTGATGAAGGACCAGGTCGATGCGCTCAGGTCCAACGGCATCCCGGCGGCGGTCATCAACAGCGCCTTGTCCTACGCCGAAGTGCGCCGAGTTCAGGAGGATGCCCTCCGCGGCGAGACCAGGATCCTCTACGTCGCTCCCGAAAGGCTGGCCCAGGAGGCCTTCCAGCGCTTTCTCTCAAGAGTCAATGTCTCTCTGGTCGCCGTCGACGAAGCGCACTGCATCTCCGTCTGGGGCCACGACTTTCGGCCCGACTACCGCAGGCTGGGCGCCCTGCGCGCGGCCCTGCCCGACGTGCCCTTTCTGGCGCTGACCGCCACCGCCACCAAGCGAGTGCGCCTCGACATCCTCGACCAGCTCCTCTTGGACAGCCCGCAGCAGTTTATCGCAAGTTTCAACCGCCCCAACCTCGCCTATAGCGTCATTCCCAAGGACAGAACCAGCTTTGATACCCTCCTCTCGCTTCTGCAAAAGCACAGAGGCGAATCGGCCATCATCTACTGCGCGTCGCGCAAGGAAACCGAAAGTCTCGCCGCGCGCCTGAACGCGACCGGTTTCAATGCCCAGCCCTACCATGCCGGACTGGAGAACGAAGTCCGCCGCAAGACCCAGGAGGCATTCGTCCGCGACCGTGTCGACATCGTTGTCGCGACCATCGCCTTCGGCATGGGCATCGACAAACCCGATATTCGCCTTCTCGTCCACTATGACCTGCCCAAATCGCTCGAAGGCTACTACCAGGAAACCGGCCGCGCCGGCCGCGACGGTCTGCCCAGCGACTGCGTTCTCCTGTACAACTATGGCGACGCCTCAAAACAGGAGTTTTTCATCGACCGGATCGAGGACGAGACCGAGCGCGGCAACGCCCGCCAGAAGCTCGCCCAGGTCCTTGAGTTCTGCCAGCTTCAATCCTGTCGCCGCGGGTTCGTCCTGAGTTACTTCGGCGAGGAGTGGGAAGAAGAAAACTGTGGCGGCTGTGATTTCTGCCTGACGCCCAGGGAGGAATTTGACGCCACGATCATCGCCCAGAAGATCATGTCCGCCGTGATTCGCACCGGCCAGCGGTTCGGCATCAGCTACGTAAGCGAAGTTCTGCGGGGAGCGAACACCAAAGCAGTCAGGCAGCGTAACCACGCCAATCTCAGCGTGTATGGCATTGAGAGAGAGTTTTCTGACAGCGAGATCAAGGAGATTGCCGGAATCCTGGTCGCCAGAGGACTGCTCTACAGGAACAGCAGTGAGTACGCCACGCTCGGCGTCACAGAGGCCGGACGAACCTTTCTTAAAAACCGCGAAACTTTGACCCTCGCCAGGCCCAAACGGGAGGCGAGACAGGCCTCTTCTGTCAGTCGCGAGGCGCTGGATTATGACCAGCCGCTTTTCGACAAGCTGCGTGATCTACGTCGTCGTCTGGCCTCGGACAGAAACGTCCCGCCCTACGTGATTTTCGGCGATGTTACATTGCAGCAGATGGCCTACTACCTGCCCCAAAGCAAGGAGAGCCTTTCCCGTATCTCGGGTGTGGGCGCAAAGAAACTGGAAGACCTGGGCGATGCCTTTCTGTCCCCCATCATCAGCCACGCAAGTGCAAACAATCTGCAGGAAAAGGAGCTGCCTGCTCCTCGAAGTAACAGAAGCAAGAGAGCGAGAGGCTTGGGCTCCACCCACGAACAGACCAGAGATCTCTTACGGCAAGGCATGACCATCGAGGAAGTTGCACAACACCGCTCGCTCACCCCTTCCACCATTGCCCGCCATGTCGAGACACTCGTCCAGTCCGGAGCCGAACTGGATCTTAGGTCGTTAATGCCTTCCGAAGAGAGGATCGAAAACATCACTGCCGCATTCGCCCAAACAGGCAGCAACTTCCTTTCACCCGTCAAAGAAATCCTCGGCGACGGCTACTCATACGACGAAATCCGCCTCGTAAAGCTCTACCTGCAACAGCGGGAAGGCCAAGGGGAAGAGGTTTAGAATAGAGGATAACCCGATTTCCAAACCGGAGACCCAACCAGCCATGACCTACAAATGCGGCATAATCGGCGTCAGCGGGGGGCGCGCCAACGGCCACGCCGACGCCTACGCCCACATCCACCGCGGCGCGCTGGCCTGCATCGCCACCCGCAACCGCGCCAACCTGGATGCCTTCGGCGAACGCTGGAACGTCGACGCCCGCTACACCGACTACCGCGAAATGTTCGAACGTGAAAAGCCTGACCTCGTGCACGTCAACACGCCGCCCGACGTCCGCCTGGAAGTCATGCAAGCCGCAGACGCGGCCGGCATCGGCGCACTGATCATCGAGAAACCGCTCGCCATCCAGGCCGAGGACTACCTGGCGATCCGGGACTTTGCCTCCAGGGCGAAGGTGAAGGTCGCCATCAACCACCAACTCCAATTCCATCCCCGCCGCCAGCAGCTGCAGAACCTGGTAGCGGACGGCGCAATCGGCGCCGTCCGCCTGATAGACGCCAGCGCCCGCATGAACATGGCCTATCAGGGGACCCACGCCCTCCAATCCATCGCCGGCTTCTACCCCCAGGGCCGGCCGGCAAGCATCTTCGCCCAGGTATCCGGCGCATCAGGGCTCATCCAGGGCCGCAAACAGCACTTCGCGCCCGACGCAACCATGGCGGCCATCCGCTGCAGTGACGGCGCCAGCGCGTTCCTGCGCTGCGGCCTCAACGCCCCATACGTGCTCGCAGGCGACGAGCGCACGAACGTCCACAAACGGATAGCCGTGTACGGCACAGATGGGTACGTCCACTGGACCATGTGGGGCTGGGAAACCTCCATCCGCGGCCGGCGCGAACACGGCAGCCACAATTATCCCGATGAGGACATCCTCGGCCAGGCCGCCATGACCGAAGCCGCCTTCGACTGGCTCGAAGACGACGGCAAATGCCATCCCCTGAACCTCGACGCCGCCCTCCTCGACTTTCACATCCTCCTCAAAGTCTATATGAGCGGGCTCCACCGCCGCGCCGAGACCCTGACCAGCGAACTCCAGCCAGGTCTGATCGGCGCGCTGCGACAGGAGTTGGAGGACGAATAAGGTACCGTCGGATCGCGCCTCAGCCGGGGCGCAGCGCTATCTTGCCCTGTGTCCTCTCACGCTGGAGCTGGCATACCTGAGCGCAAGTTCCGGTTCGGCCCTCTGCAGGCGCTGAGGCGGCAACCCGTTGGCGATGGCTTCCAGGTCGTCCAACACCATCTCCCCGATCTCATAGTACGCCTCCTTGACGCTGCCCGCGCGGTGCGCGGAGAGAATGACGTTCGGCGCGCTGCGAATCGGATGCGCAGGATCGAGCGGCTCCCGCGGGAAGACGTCGATCGCGGCGCGGAACCGGCCCGCCTGCAGCAGTTCGGTCAGGGCATCGAAATCGACCAGGTGGGCGCGGCTGATCAGAAGGAAGACCGCGTCCTGGCGGATTCGCTCCAACAGCGCGCGGTCAAGGAGCGCGCGATTCTCGCTGGAGGGAACCGCCAGCACGAAGATGAAATGCGATGTCGCCATCAACTCCTCCAGCTCGACCGGCGTGACACCTTGGCGCCGCAGGTACCTCTCGCCCAGCCACGGGTCAAAGGCCGACAGCTGGCAGCCGAACGGCTCGAGGAGCGGCTGTAAGCAACGAGCCAGGCCCCCGTACCCGATCAGGCCGACCCGTTTGCCGTAAAGATTGAACATCCCAACATTGCCGGCCTTCCCATAGGACTCATCGCCACTCTGCATCGCCTGATGGCCCTCGACGATTCCGCGCGCGCTGGCGATTGCCATGCCAAGCGCCATCTCGGCCACCTGGCGACCAAACGCAGGCGCTGCCGACAGCACCCTGATGCCGTTGGCGAAGCAGTACCGGTAGTCCAGGTCCAATGGAAATGCGCCTGAGACCGCCATGATGGCCCGGAGATTCCGCGCTTGGGGCAGGGTATCTCCATATCGCCAGTCTGAGCAGACGACAACGTCCGCCTCACGCAAAGCCTCGACCGCACTTTCCAGGGGCATTCGCTCAGACCTGCCCCAGACAACGTCGACAATTTCGGGTAAACGGTCCAAATCCTCTGGCGAGAAAATCTCATCCATGCGGCGAAAAGAAGGATCCAGGAGGACGGTGGGTTTGTTGGACATTGTCTGTTCCTCTGTCTGATAGCCCGAAGCCGGGATGCAAGAACGATCGACTCTGCCTGCTGCGCCTACGAAACTTTCATGCCAGCATCATATCACAGAAACGGCCGCGCATTCGCCCATTCTGCGAGTGGCAGACAGGCGTGCGCTGCCTCCGGACATGCGCAGCGTCACATTTGCGATCTTGGTTTAGACAGGGACCGCGATCTCGTCGCCGGAGAAGCGGCGATTTGCACTTGACAATCGTGCTTATATCGCTAGAATCGTATCCAATATCCCAAAGAGAGCCTCCCGACTCGGGCAACATCACGCCAGGGCAGCAGCGCATCGGCTGAGCAACCGGAAAACTTTGACCACCTGGCAGAGCCTGAAATGTCGACACTTCCCAAACGCCGTCCTGTAGACGAACTGGTAGCCAGCAGCTTGTGGTTCGCCATTGCGGCTGGCAACAATCTTTGAGCGTTAGCCGATTCTCTATACAGCGCCGCGGGCGGCAACAATCGTACGTTGACTTCAACCCACCGCGCAATCGCCAACACGGCCGCTGTATTCATACCATCCAAGTATCATCAGGACGTTCAATGTCGTCCCGAAAGGAACTGAGGTGAAAGGAATGAAAGGCACCGATCTTGTTGGGCTGTTTACCGAGCATCTTCGCCTGTGTAACGTTAAGAAAGGTGAGGTGATTCTTGCCTTCACAGACGCGCAGTTCGCCTTCCCCGAGTACCCCGGAGCCATGCTCGCCGCGGCCCGTGCCTTGGGCGCCGAAGCCTTTGCAATCACCGCCCCTTCCGACGCCGAAATCTCAGCGCAACTCGTGCTCGACGCCTGGAAATCCGCCGACATGGTCGTTGCCATGACCACAATCCCCTGGCTGTATACCGACGCGCACAACGAAGCCCTCGCCTCCGGCACGCGCACGCTCATGGTGCACGAACCGGTCGCCAATCTGAAGCGGATGTTTCCCAATGAGGACGTGATCCGGCGCACCTATGCCGGCGCTAAGCGCATGGCCGAGGCCGGCGAAATCCGCGTCACCGACTCCGCCGGCTCCGACTTTACCCTGCGCAAGGACGGGCGCAAAGGCCACGCGCAGGTGGGCCTCGCAGACCAGCCCGGCCGCTGGGACCACTGGCCGGCCGGCCTCGTCGCCACCGGCCCTCTGGAAGACACCGCACAGGGCACCTATATCGTGCGCGCCGGAGATGTGATCCTGCAGCAGCGAAGGCATACCGTCTCCGAAATCCGTATGACCCTCGAAGACGGCCTCATCACCAGCATCGAAGGCGGCCTCGACGCGCAGCTCCTGCGAGACTACCTCAGCTCATTCGACGATCCCGACGCATTCCGCTTTGCGCATGCCGGCTGGGGAACGGAGCACCGCGCCCTCTGGAACGTTGTCGGCATGGACTCAGAAAGCCTTTACGGCACCGTCATGGTATCGCCCGGCCGCAACATCTTCAATGCCGCCCACGAACATTCCGGTCTCGGAGGCACCAACTACACCAAAGCGCACATCGACCTCTGCTGCCGCCACAAGAACCTCTACTTGGATGGAGAGCTGATCGTCAACGAAGACGAGGAAATCGTGCCCGAATACCTGCGGTGATGTGAAACGGAATCGACATCGCCCTAAGGGCGGCCAGCACTCGATCAGAGGAGCGCAAGATGTCCACCCCAGCACAGACCAATAGTTTTGCCCAGTTGCTTGCCGAAGCACTGGCGTTGAGCAAAATCGGAGATGGCACGCGCGCGGCACTTCTCAGTACCCATGTGTACGACGAACGCGCCATGCGGGCCTACAGCGATGCCCTTGATATTCTTGGCGCCGATTGGGTCCGCGTGATCATGCCCCCGCGAACCGGAGGAACCAGCTTTGCCAACCCTGTGCAGGACGGCTCCTTCGTCGCCGACATACTCAAAGCGGCAGACGTCGTCGTTCGCCCGACGACGAAGAAAGGCGCCGTCGCCGACATTGGCATGTATACGCCCGTCTTCGAAGAGATCATCATGAGCGGAACTCGCTGGTGGGACTGCTCCGTCGGCGGCTCTGAAACGCTTCTGCGAAAACTGTTCCCCACCCAACCGATGATCGACCGCACGCGCGCCGGCGCCGTCCGTATGCAGGAAGCCCAAACGCTGCGCATCACATCTGAGGCCGGCACCGATCTGACTCTGAGCGTGGCAGGGCGGATCGGCCACTGCCAGGTCGGCATCGTCGACGAACCGGGCCGTTGGGATAACTTCGGCTTTGGGCTGGTCGCGACCGCGCCCGTCGAAGACTCTGCCAACGGCAAGGTAGTCTGGGACGCCGAAGACTCATTGGGCGAGCTTCTCGGCTCCTACAGCGCCCTGCTGCCGGAACAGGTCGTAACCCACTTCGAAAACGGCAAGATCGTCAGCATCGAAGGCGGTTGGGTCGCCCGCGGTTTCGAATCCTACCTGGCTGGCCTCAACCGCCCCGAGTTCTATCGAATCGCCCATATTGGCTGGGGCACGCACGAAAACGCGGCCTGGGGAGGCCCCGGATGGAACACCGCAGAGTGGGAGAGCTACTATGGCTGTATTATGCTCCACCTCGGCATGAACATCTTTTCCACAAAGGCTCCCTACAACGGCCTGCATGGACAAAACCGTCCGTCAATCGCCTGGCCGATGCCCTCACACGCCGGGGGCTGCCTCCTGCGCCACGATCTCTATCTCGACGACGAGCTGATTGTGGAGGCCGGCCAGATCGTCCCTGACGGACTGAAGTAAACGATATCCACGCGCAACGGTTCGCCGAACTCGAGCTGTTCGCCCAAACGACTGCCAGAGAGGAGTCCATCCATGCGCATGCAGGATTTCGCGGTATCCTACCACTCAGCCACTGAAATCGTCGGTCTGTTCCGTCAGGTACTGGAAGGGTGCAAGTTGACCTCCGACGAGACGCTCCTGCTCTTTACCGACACACAGTTCTATCCTCCCTACCCGGCAGCGTTCATGGCCGCCGGGCAGGAGATCGGCGCCGAAGTCATTCAGATGACCGTCCCTTCCACCCTCCCCGTAATCTCATCAGACTACATCCGCGATGCCTGGAAGGCCGCCGATCTCGTCATCGGCATGTCACAGGTACAGTGGCTCTATTCCCGCGCACACGACGAGGCGCGCAAGTCCGGCACCCGGGCGCTGATGGTCATCGAACCGATCGATGTCCTGCGCCGCCTCGCCCCTGACCAAAGTGTCCGCAAACGCGGCCGGGCCGGCGTACCCGTCCTGACCGCCGGCAAAGAGATGCGCATTACGTCGAGGAACGGCACCGACTTCGTTGTCAATAAGGAAGGACGTGAAGCCTACACGCTCTATGGCCTTGCCGATGAACCCGGCAAGTGGGACCACTGGCCCCAGGGCCTGGTCACCTTCTTCGCTGCCCCGGGGCAGGGCGACGGGACCATCGTGGTCGACCCCGGCACCGTATTCCTGAAGTTCCGCCGGCACTCCACCGAACCTGTAGAGTTGACCGTGCGCGAAGGCCGCATCGTCAAATTCGACGGCGGAACGGAGGCCCGCCTGGTGGAAGAGTGGTTCGCGCAGTGGAACGACCCGCGCGCCTACGAGCTCGCCCACGTCGGCTGGGGCACGGAACACCGGGCCGACTGGAACGTCATCGGGATGGACTCGGAAGCCTACTACGCAAACTTCCTCATCGCCTTTGGCCGCAACATCTTCTGGCCGGTCGGCGGTGACAACGACGTCGAGGCCCACTGGGATTTCTGCTGCCTCGACCACGATATCTACGTTGACGATCAGGTCATCGTTGAGAACGGCGCCATCGTTCCGGAGAACCTCAAGTAATGAGATTGCTGCAATATGTGGCAAAGAGGCTGCTCCATCTGATCCCGGTACTCCTTGGGGTCTCAATCATCATCTTCACCATCTCGCACGTCCTTCCCGGCAATCCGGTCTATCTGTTTGTCGGCATCGATACCACGCCTGAAGAGATTGAGGCGATAACAAAACGTCTGGGTCTGGATAAGCCGCTGCACGAGCAGTATCTCATCTGGTTGGGGAACGTGCTGCGCGGGGATCTTGGCGACTCCTGGTTTACCTCCGAATCCGTCGCCCAGGACCTGATGCGGCGTTTCCCCGCCACCTTCGAGCTGACGACCGTCGCGCTTCTGGTTGCCATCGCGCTTGGCGTGCCTCTCGGCGTCCTGTCGGCCGTCTACAGGAACAGTTGGATCGACAACATCAGCCGCGGCGTCACCCTTCTTGGCGTGTCCGTGCCTTCCTTCTGGTTGGGGCTCCTTCTGATATACGTCCTGTTCTTCCTGCTGCGGATCTTTCCGCCGCCAAGCGGACGCATCGGCCTCCTCATTTCCCCCCCGGATCGCATCACCGGCCTCTATCTCGTCGACAGTCTGCTGACGGGGAACTGGAAAGCCTTCAGCTCCAGCGCGCAACACTTGGCGCTGCCCGTCATGACCCAGGCGCTCGTTACCCTGGCGCCCATCACGCGCCTCATGCGATCGTCAATGCTCGAAGTCCTGGGCTCCGAGTACATCCAGGCCGCGCGCGCAAACGGCGTGCCCGACCGGCAGATCTACTTCCGCGACGCCTTGCGCAACGCCCTGCTGGCGCCGCTTACATTCGTCGCGCTGGTCTATGGCAACCTGCTGGGGGGCAGCGTTGTAATTGAGCGGATCTTCGCTTGGCCCGGCGTCGGACGGTACGCGCTTGAATCGATCGTCGTTAAGGACTATAACGCTGTGCAGGGCTTCGTCCTGCTCGCGGCTGTCCTTTATGTCACGGTCTTCCTGATCGTAGATATCCTGTACTTTGTCATCGATCCAAGAATCACCGCCTGACCTGTCCGGCATCTGTCCACAGGCCGGCGATGATTCTCCTGGATCTTAGCAGTTAGCGAAAGTGGCAATGACCCATCAGAGGTGGGACTGAATCATGAGCGCACAAGGGACGCCCCTGAAACTTGGGCTGGATACAGACCTGCCGCCGGGCCTTCAGCGCTTCCTTTATCAGCTGCGGCGCAACTGGTCGACGCTGATTGGAATCGCCATCGTTCTCTTCTTCGTCCTCATCGCTATCTTTGCGCCTTTGCTCGCCACACATGACCCGGTCGCGACCAATCTGGATGAGCAGTTCCAGCCTCCCAGCAGCCGGCACTTTTTCGGGACAGATGAAGTCGGGTGGGATATCTACTCGCGCGTCATTTACGCCACCCGCGTTGACTTCCTGATCGCCATCGCCTCCGTTCTGCTGGCCATTGCCATCGGTGTCCCCTTAGGTGGACTGACCGGCTACTTCAGCGGCCGCTTCGACGATATTCTCATGCGCATTCTCGACGCTTTCCAGGCCTTTCCGCCACTGATTCTGGCTATGGCCGTCGTCGCCGCGCTTGGCAGAAGCATCTGGCTGGTCATCGCCGTCATTGCGTTCATCAACTTCCCCTCCTACCTTCGCGTCGTCCGCGCCGAAATGAAGAGCAAAAAGGAGAGCTTCTACGCTGAAGCCGCCCGCTCCGTGGGCAACCCCTCCCACCGGCTTATTTTCCGACACCTCATTCCCAACTGCCTCGACCCTGTCCTTGCCCAGGCTCCCCTCAACGCGGGTTGGGCCATTCTCGTTGCAGCCAGCCTCAGCTTTATTGGCCTGGGCGTGCCCATACCCACACCCGAGTGGGGTTCCATGATCAACGACGGCGTCGGGGGCATCGTCAGCGGCGAATGGTGGATCTCCTTCTTCCCGGGGCTTACCGCCATGCTCGCCGTGCTCGGCTTCAACCTGCTTTCGGAAGGTTTGAGAGACATCTTTGATCCCAAACGGATGGAATCCTGAGAGATGGTTCAACCCGGCAGACCGGACACACTCCTGGGCGTAATGGGCCTGCATACCTATTTCTACACCTACGAGGGTATCGTTAAAGCTGTGAACAGCGTCTCCTTCGGATTGAATCGCGGCGAAATCACCGGGCTGGTCGGGGAGAGCGGCTCGGGAAAATCGGTGACCGCGCAGTCGATCATCCAACTCGTCAAGGCCCCAGGCAAGATCGTGAGCGGCGAGGTCTGGCTCGACGGCGAGGACCTGATGTCGTTCAGCCGCGATGAGATGCAGGCAGTTCGCGGTCGCAAAATCTCTATGATTTTCCAGGAGCCGCGCGCCGCGCTCAATCCACTGTTTACCGTCGGCGACCAGATAAGCCGCGTCATTCAGTTACGCGAGGGCTGCGCGCGCAGCATCGCCGAAAGCCGCGCCGTCGAAATGATGCGCGCGGTTGAAATCGCCGACCCCGAACGCCGCGCCGACGCCTACCCGCACGAACTGTCCGGCGGCATGTGCCAGCGGGTCATGGTCGCCATGGCGCTGAGCGCCAATCCACTCCTCCTCATCGCGGATGAGCCGACCACCGGCCTCGACGTTACCGTGCAGGCGCAAGTGCTGGATCTGATACGCTCGCGGGTCCGATCGGCCGGCTCCGCCTGCCTGTTCATCACCCACGACCTGGGCGTCGTCGCCGAACTGTGCGAACGGGTGATCGTCATGTACGCCGGCCGGGTTGTCGAGCAAGGGCCGGTTTCCGAAATCTTTGCCAGGCCGCGCCATCCTTACACGCAGGGGCTTATTGCTTCGACTCTGCGCGTCGACATTGACAAACCAATCTCCACAATTCCCGGAACGGTGCCGGACGCCGTCCATCTGCCCAGCGGCTGCGCATTCCACCCCAGATGCCCCTTTGCCGAAGACCTATGCCAGCAAGAGGAGCCCCCAATGGTCGAAGCAGGGCAGGACCATGTAACCCGCTGCCATATCGTTTCCGGCAGAATCAAGAAGGACATGATTGCCGAAGCCTGGGAATTGGAGTCTGTCTAGTCAGGCCCCGTCCACCCTAAAACGAATCGGGTCCATAGCGTATCTACGGACCCGGAGGGCGTAAATGTCACTCGCCAACAACAACGCGTTCATACGTATACGCAACTTGCGCAAAGCTTTTCCGATCCGTTCCGGCATGTTCTCCCATGTGGAGCTGAGGGCGGTTGACGACATATCGTTCGATATCCCGAAAGGCTCAACCATGGGACTGGTCGGTGAGAGCGGTTGCGGAAAGACGACCGCAGGCCGCTGCTTGCTGCGATTGATTGAGCCAACTTCCGGTGAAGTCTGGATGGGCGAACACAACCTGACCAACCTGACAAATGATCAAGTCGCGAAGATGCGCGGCCGCATGCAGATGGTCTTTCAGGATCCCGGTGGCTCACTGACCCCGCGCATGACCGTCGGCGCCATTCTGAGGGAACCGCTTGATCTGCACACGAACCTGAATGCGCACGAAAAGGACCAGCGCGTCAGAGAACTGCTCTCCCAGGTCGGCCTGCAGCCTGACCACCTTTCCCGCTACCCTCATCAGTTCAGCGGCGGCCAGCAGCAGCGCATCGGGGTCGCCCGCGCCATCGCAACGCACCCAGACTTTATTGTGCTTGACGAGCCGACTTCCGCGCTTGACGTATCCGTTCGCGGCCAGATTCTGCGCCTGCTTACCCAGCTGCAGGAAGAACTGGGTCTGACCTACCTGTTTATCTCCCACGACCTGAGCGTAATCAAGCATACCTGCGCCCAGGTCGCCGTGATGTACTTGGGGCGCATCGTGGAAACGGGCAGCACCAACGAGATCTTCGACACCCCTGCCCACCCGTACACACAGGCCCTGCTCTCCGCCGTTCCGATCCCCGATCCCTCGCAACGCGGCAAGGAGCGCCTGAAGCTGCCAGGAGAAGTGCCGAGCCCAATCGACCTCCCGCCGGGGTGCCGCTTGTATTCGCGCTGCCCCTATCGCCGCGACGACTGCCTGCAACCCGGACCGCCCCTCTTTCACATTGCCAACAACCACAGCGCCGCCTGTATCCTTGTGGAAAAGAGCGATCTCAATCGCGAAAAACTTGGCGTCTCCGCTTATTCGCAACCCGCCTAGACGCCCGGGCGCAATGCACTGAACAGTGTTGCAAAGGCAGAGCTTCCTCCGAGCCCATCAGTTTCGCGCAGCTGCCCAGATGTGGCATCCTGAGCCAGCTATCAGGAATTGTAGCCGGAAACGGACTGACACTGTGGACCGCGAGCTGGCGCCCCCACAGCCTTCCTGCCAAAAGGAGTTTGCAGACATGCAAAGCAAAAAGTTGTCGCGCCGATTCACGTTGGTGACCGTTGTCAGCCTTATCTGTTTGGCCCTCTTGGCCGCCTGCGCCCCAGCGGCAGCGCCCGCTGACAGCGCGCAACAGGATGAAGCCGCCGCCGTCGCGGACACGTCCGATATGACCGGGCGCGAGAGGGCCCTTGCCACCGCCTCCGACGAAGATCGAACGCTCATCGTCGCCGTCAGTCAGGACCTCTCGACGCTCGACTGGGACGTGTCCGGCGCCTTCCCCCGTATGACCGAAACTCAGGTGAATGTTCTGGGCAGCTGGGCGCAGCCGGCCATTATCGAGCACGAAGATGGCAGCATGACCGGCGACGCGCTCAACTTCGAGCCGATGCTGGCCGACACGATGGTGATCTCGATGGATGGCACCCAGTGGACATTCAAATTGCCCGAAGGCATGAAACACTATCCCTCAGGCAATGAGATTACAGCGAATGATTACCTCTACTATAAGGACCGGCGCAACAACATGCGCGTGCCGCCCTCGCTCGACCGGCTGGTGCGTTTGGCCACCGAAGAGGAGCCGCTACAGGGCTTTGAGGTGCTCGACGATTACACCTTCCGCTTCAATGCGTCTGACTGGACGCCGATACTGCGGCCATTCATGAGCTGCTGCCTGTTTGGCTACATTATCGACAGCCAGGCCTACATGGATGCCGGCGAAGCTGAAGGCGACAAATGGGGCCAGGAGTACGCCACTACCAACATGCCGAGCAGCGGCCCGTACTACATTCATGACCGCATTCCGAATGAGCTGATGGAATTCCGGACCAATCCGAATTGGCAAGGCAAAGAGCCCTACTTCAACCGCATCCTCTTTACCGTCGTGCCAGAATCGGCTGATCGCGTCCTCCTGCTCAAGGCTGGCGAAGTAGACATGGCTCAGGATCTGTCGGCCAAGGAGATCAACGATCTTCGCAGTGACGCCGGCGTCAGCGTCAAGCAGGTGCGTATCGGTGACATGATCGTGATGCCGATCAACCACAACATGGAGCCGTTCAACGACAAGCGAGTGCGTCAGGCCGTGTCATACCTGATCCCCTATGACGACATCATCGAGAATGTCTGGTTTGGCAGCGCCGAACGAAGTTTCGGTCCGGTGCCCTCCATGGTGCACGGCTACGACCACAGCTACTGGCCTTACGACCTGCCCGAAGAGGAGGCAATCGCCAAAGCCAGGGAACTGCTGGCGGAGGCGGGCTATGCGGACGGGCTGGAATTCGATCTGAGTATCGATCTGGGCACGCCTGAGCAGGCGAGCATGGCCAAGATCATTCAGAGCGCCCTGTCCGCGGCCGGCATTACCGTCAACATCAATCCCATGCCCCGCGCCGCCTATCAGGAAGGCAAGAACCAAGGCACCCATACCTCGGCGCTCGACACGCTCTTTCCCTGGACGGCCGAACCAGGCTATTTCATGGACATCCTGTTGGGCTGCGTCTCCTACGGCAACCGGTACAGCGGCGTCTGCCTGGAAGAAGCTGACGCCCTGATTCGGGAAGCCGGCACGACGGTTGACGAAGACGCCCGTTTCGAACTGTACAGGCAGGCCCAGCACCTGCACATCGACAACGCTTCCTGGATCTGGCTTGGCGCCCGCTACTTCAACCTGGCCATTGGTTCCGATATCGAAGGCTACATCGCTTTCCCGGATACGCGCACTCGATACTGGCATCTCTACCGCGATTCTGAGTAGCGCCGCAAGGCAGCGGCTTGTGTGAACAGCCATTGCCTTCGTTCCGGCATTTCCGCTGAACACGGCTGCTGCCTGCGCAGCCCTGCCGCGCATCGAAAGAACTGCCATGTATGATTCAGGCTGCTCTCCCGATGCTCGGCGCGCAGGGCCAAACAATCCGTTCAACAGTGCCGGTGACTTCTTGGACGAATCCCGCCTTTGTGCGACTGGGTCGCAAGAGTCGCCGGCACTGCCCTGTTGAATGCAAAAGTTCCCAATCCCTTCGAGGCTGACGAGTCTGTGGTTCCAAAAAGACTGAGCCAGCGCTACATTTTCGCCTTCTGGTATCCCCTGGCTCTGAGTTGGCTGATGATGAGCGTCGCCGACCCCGTCGTGAGCGCAGGGATAACCCGTCTGCCCCATCCGGAGCTTCAGTTGGCCGCCTTCGGCGTTGCGCAACCGATCGCCATTCTCATGGAAAGCCCCATCATCTACATGCTGGGCACCGGGGTCGCCCTTGTTCGCAACCGCGCCATGTACCAGCTTGTGTGGCGCTTTATGCTCCATCTTTCGTTTCTGATGACCGTACTGAGCGCAGCGCTTTTCTTCACACCGGCCTACCATGTGATGACCCGACTGCTCCTGGGATTGACCGAGGAAGTATCGGCCGCCGCCAGGCCCGCCATGCAGCTGCTTCTGCTTTGGCCCGCCGCCATCGGACTGCGCCGCTTCCTGCAAGGCGTCCTGATCAGGCACGGCTACACGCGCCACATCACCCTGGGCACGGTATGCCGGCTCGTTACACTGTCCGCGACCATGGCGGCAGGTGTCTGGTTTGGAGGCATTCCAGGCGCGGCCTTGGGCGGCCTCGCTATGGTTTTGAGCGTGATTGTCGAAGCCCTCGTGATTGCATGGTGGGCTCGCCCCATCGTGCGTACCCATATCCACGCCGCAGACAGGCCTGAGCAAGGTGACGCCGACATGACCTACGCCGGCCTGTGGCGGTTCTACCTGCCGCTGGCCGCCACCGACGTCATGCGCGTTATCTCCCGTCCCCTCGTCGTCGCCGGCATCGCTCGCTCCGCGATGGCCGCGCCATCGCTTTCCGCCTTCCCTGTCGCTTTTGGGCTGGGCATGTTCTTCTCCAGTCCCATGCGCGCCTGCCATGAGGTCGTCATCGCCCTCTTTCAGGATGAGCGCACATACCGCGCCCTCAGGCGATTTGTGGTGATATCGGGAGCGCTCTTGAGCCTCGCGATGGGCCTGCTGGTTTTCACGCCATTGGACCATCTCTACTTCACGCTTCTCCTTGGCGTCCCGGCCGAAATCAAGCCGCTGGCATCGCTGGGTTCCCAGTTCATGGTTCCCTACACCTTCCTGCTGGCATGGCAAAACCTGTATCGAGGCCGGCTCATGAAACGGCGCGATACACGCTTTATTCAATATGGAATGGTCGTCAACCTGGTAAGCATGTTGCTCGCGCTCACAATCGGCGTTTCAGTCGGGCTGGCTTCTGGCGTCGTTGTCGGCGCGGCGTCGGTCGTCCTTGCCCATACTGTTGAGGTGGTCGTCTTGAACGCGGCCAACAGGCCTCCTGGCGCCTTCAGAGACATCCAGCCGACACATGCGCATTAGCGGCAACGGCCGGCGCCGTTCAGATCAGTTCACGCATACTTCCCCTGACCGTCCCGACCAAAGGTCAACCCGGTACCGCAGGGCAGGATTCCTAGCCCGTCCAGTCAGTAAGGAGAATTTCAAATGGCAAACTTTGAACTTGCAGGCCTGAGCGCGGCGCCAGGCGAAGTCGTGAAGGGCCACCTCGGCCATGTCAACCTGGCCGACGGGAATAAGGTTGGCGTACCCGTTGTCATCGTGAACGGCGTCGATGACGGCCCTACTTTGGTCGTCACCGCCTCCATTCACGGGACAGAGATCAACGGGACCGGCGCCCTCCTGAAGACGGTGCGCGCAACCGATCCCCAGCAACTGAAGGGCCGCCTGGTTGCCATCACCGTCGGCAATCCCTTTGCCTTTCAGGTCGGCTCCTACTTCTCTCCCGTCATCGCGCCAACAGGTGATGGCATCAACATGTCCTCCGCGCCAATGTGGCCCGCCGATTCCGACGGGACAGTCACTTTGCGGCTGGCCGGCGTCATTGGGGAGGCCCTCAAAGTAGCGACCCACTCCATCGACGTCCACTCGAATCCCCCCGACGCCATCCCCTTCACGTTGATTCGACGCGACGCCTGCCCCGATGAAAAAGTGCTGGCGGAGATGGAAAAAATGGCGGAGGCGTGGGGGTTTACCGTCATTGATTCGCCAGGCCGCTCCGCCACCGGTGTCGTCGGCAGTTCGCTCGCCCACGGCATCCCTTCCATGACCCCGGAACTCATCGCCGATTTCTTCCTCTGGGAGGACAACACAAACTCCGGCCAGATCGGGATAACGAACGTCATGAAGGCCATCGGCATGCTGGAAGGCGACATTGTTCCGCAGGCAACGACCCCCATGCAGGGCGACTTCTACATGGCCGATCGCCTCACCTCCCACAAAGGGGGGCTCATGTGGATCAAGCATCCACCGGGAACCTTCCTGCGCGAAGGGGACGTCGCCGTAGACATGATGGATGTCTGGGGCGACATGATCGAGGAAGTCAAAATGCCCTATGACGGCTACTGCTGGTCCTTCACCGGCGGCGTAGGATACACGCAGGTTGTGCCCGAAGGAACACAGATCGCATTCACCTTCCGCGAACGCTGACATTCACCGAAAGGCCGTCGACCGGTTCGCATCATCCGGGCAGGCTCCCTGATTCAGGCCCGCGCATCAAGGGACAGCAGATCGTGAGTTCCGACGTCAATGTGGGCGCGCTTTCACAGGCGCCCGCCGCCAGGGCGGTAAAGCTCGACAAATTCAGACTCGGCGTGCTCTCATTCGGCCACCTCGTGGGTGACATGTACTACGCTACGCTTATCCCCCTGTGGCCCCTGCTTATCGACCGAATGGAGCTCACCCTGACCGACGTAGGTTTCTTTACCTCCCTCACCAGTTTCATGTTGATGCCTGTGCAACCCTTCATCGGCTGGCTGGTGGATCGCTTCCCCCGCGCCTGGTTCATGATCCTGGGATTGATCGGGGCCGCCCTCGGCATGAGCTTCATTGGTCTCGCGCCCACCTACTCTCTGCTTATGGTCTGTGTTGTGTTTGGACGATTCAGCAACGCCATCTTCCACCCCCACGCGGCCATGATGGTCCGCGCAACCTCCGGCGGCCGGCACGGAACCGCCATGTCCATCTTCGCCTTTGCCGGCAACATCGGTATCGCGGTCGGGCCGCTCCTGAGCGTCGGGGTCGTTACCCTGTTCGGCCTGGAATCGACATACCTCATGATCCCCTTCGGGCTGCTTGCCGCCGCCGCCATCTACTACTACATTGGCGTCGACGTTCCCAAGGAAAGACCCGTCTCCGACTCGGGCCAGCCACAAAGCGGTAGCCTGGCATCCGCCGCGCAAACGTTCATCGGCCCCCTCATTCTGCTGGCAGTTCTGATGACGTTCCGCGCCGCAATTTGGGGCGGCTTCAGAACCTTCCTGCCCATCTTCCTCGTCGACAGCCGGGCCGTTAGCCTTCTCATCGGCGGCCTCGGCCTATCTGCGCTCTCCCTGTTTGGCGCACTGGGCGGTCTCGTCGGCGGCCATCTCGCCGACCGCTATTCCGCCTCCTGGGTAATCGTCCTTTCTCTGCTCATCACCTCCCTCGCGATCTTCGCCTTCGTCCGCACCGATGGAATCCTGAGCCTGCTCATGCTGATCCTCGCCGGCATGACTCTGTTCGCCAGCCAGCCTGTCGCAACCGTGCTGGCCCAGGAGCTCGCCCCGGACCGGATGGCGATGGCATCCGGCGTCATGATGGGAATGGTCTGGGGCATCGGGGCCCTGCTCGTAACGCCAATCGGTATGTTGGGCGACGTCTTCGGGCTGGATGTCAGCATGTATGCACTGGCAGGCATGGCTGCCCTGACCGGCCTGGCATCCTTTTTCCTGCCGGAATTCAGACAGCGCTTCAGGTTCCTGCAGTTCAATTTCTGACCCCAAACCAGAACATGCTCTCGTGATTCAACTTAAGATCCAAATCAGTCCCCAAAACACACCACCAGCTGCGTCATGGCGAAAGACGCAGTGACGCAAGGAGCATAGCCATGAGCATCCGAATCCTCTACATCAATCCGCTGGGGACAGACATGTACGACGAGTACACGTCCAACATTCTTCAGCCTGCTGCCTGCCCCGACACTGAGCTTGTCGTTCGCAGCCTGCAAGATGTGCCCAAGACCCCTTACCTGGCCTCGCCGGCCTACTTCACGAACCAGCTCCTCCACGCCGTCATCGAAGGCGAGAAGGAGGGTTTCGATGGCATTTCGATCGGCTGTTGCGCCGATCCTGGCCTGCAGGAAGCCAAAAAACTCGTCAAGATTCCCGTCTCTGGTCCTTTCGAAGCGCTGGCCCACACTGCGCCTGCCCTGGGCCGGGTAACGATAATCGCCGGCAACAAGAATAGCGGCTCCTGGAACCATCTGGTTCACCAGTACAACATGGCCCCATGGCTGGCATCCGTACGTGAAGCTCACTTCGACCATCCCGATCCCGACATGTCCATGCAGCTGTTCGAACAGGATGAATCGGAACTGCGGCGCATCGTCGTTGCCGAAATGGACCGGACCGCCCGCGAAGAAGGTGTCAACCAGGCCCGACTCGCCCTCGAAGAGGATGGCGCCGACGCCGTCTTTTTTGCCTGTACCCTGTGGTCAGGTCTGCTTGAACCCGTCGCGCGCGCCGTCCCGGTAACAGTGCTGGACCCGATGATCACCGCGCTCAAGTATATCGAAATGGTCGCTGCCGCCCGCCGTTACTACAGCGAGTACCAGCTTCAACTCTCGTTTACCAAGCACGCTCGTTTCCCTGTAGCCGCCGACGCAGTCCCATCGTTGAATTGACGACCGGCCTGACACTGCCCGTCGACTGCGCACGACCGCCGCGTTCGGAACAAGCAGCCGTATATCGAGCGCGGCGGGCCGTTGCCTCAGCGCCATCTCAAGCAGACGCCCGAGCTGCCGCAAACTTTCCCTGCACGTCACCTTAGGAGAATCCAATGGATCGATTCGAGGCCAACGTCCAAGCCAACCAGGAGCAGTTTCTGTCCGAGCTTCAAGAGTTTTGTCGAAAGCCGAGCATCATTGCGCAGGGAATAGGCATTGAAGAGACCGCCGACTGGGTCAAAGACCGGTTGCAGGGCGTTGGATTCGACTCCAGGATAATCCAGGTCGAAGGAGGGGCGCCTGTCGTCTACGGCGAAATGGGCAGCGGCGACAAGACGCTGATGATCTACAACCACTACGACGTGCAGCCAGCTGAGCCCCTCGAACTGTGGGATTCCGGCCCCTTCGACGCCGAAATCAGAGACGGCCGCGTTTGGGCCCGCGGCGTATCCGATAACAAGGGGCCTTGGATGGCCCGCGTTCAGGCCATCAGGGCATATCAAGAGGAGATCGGAGAGATTCCATTCCGAATCAAGTGGGTCGTCGAAGGAGAGGAGGAGGTCGGCAGCCCCAATCTGGGGCGTTTCGTCGAGGAAAATCGCAGCCTCCTCGAGGGCGCCGATGCCTGCCTGTGGGAAGGCGGACGGAGGGACGGGGCCGGCAGACCGGTCTTCGCCCTGGGAATGAAGGGAATCGCCTATCTGGGATTTTCCGTCAGCGGGGCAAGCAGCGATCTGCACTCCATGAACGCCCCCATCGTCGGCAACCCCGCATGGCGCCTGATCTGGGCCCTCGCCAGCCTCAAGGACGAGAACGAAAATATCTCCGTCGACGGGCTGATGGACTACGTCGTCAAGCCCACCGAAGAGGAATGGGAATACCTCAGAGGCATTCCTTTTGATGAGGAAGAATCCAAACAGGACTTCGGCATCAGTTCGTTCCTGAAAGGGGCCACCGGCGCGGACGTTGTCAAGCAACTCCTCTTCGACCCGACCTGCACGATCTGCGGATTTCTGTCAGGTTATACGGGTCCCGGCCTGAAAACCGTCCTCCCTAACAAGGCATCGGCCAAAGTGGATTTCAGGTTGGTCCCCGACCTGAACCCCGACCTGGTTCTGCGCCTTGTAAGGGAGCACCTGGACCGGCGAGGATTCACTGACGTCGACGTAGAACTCCTGGCGCAGCTGTGGCCCTACCGCTCCCAGGTCGACCACCCCTGGGTCAAGACCAGCATAACCGTCGCCCGCGACATTTTCGGCGCGGAGCCCGTGGTCTACCCTTCGTCCGCAGGCGGCGGCCCCATGTATCAGCTGTGCGGAACGTTCGGCATCCCCGGCATCTCGGGCGGAGGCGCGGGCCACCCAAACTCCAACCTGCACGCGCCCAACGAGAACATCTTCGTCGAAGATTATGTGCGCTCAATCCTCTACACCGGCCATTTGTTCCAGGCCTTGGGGGAACTGTAAATCTGGCGCAAAAGCTGGCCTATCCGGAGGATGTCACCTCCCTTCTATTCGGCCATCAAGGCCCTGATGCGAAGTTCGAGCCGGGCAGGGGCGCTACATGAAGACAAATGTCCTGTCTGAAGAAACGGCGCGCAAGTGGGCTGTGCTGCTGGCCGTCATCGCCGGTCTTCTGGTCCATGCCCTGAACCACAGCATCATCCAGGCCGCGCTTCCGACCCTTTCCCAAGAGTTGCAGACCGACTTTGCCACAATCCAATGGGTGCTTCTCGGCTTCCAGATCACCTTGACCGTCGTGATCCTCAGCGTAGGCCGCCTGGCCGACATGTTCGGCAAGAGAGGCATCTACATCGCCGGACTCCTCTGCTTCGCGCTGGCGTCACTTCTCTGCGCGCTTGCCCCCAACGTCTACTTCCTGATCGGATTTCGCGTCCTCCAGTCCGCGGGGGCCGCCGTGATTACTGTGCTCTCCATGGCCATCGTTGCCGAGGTCTTTCCCGATGAGGAAAAGGGACGCGTCCTCGGCATCTCTGCCGGCGCCAACTCATTTGGCCACTTCGTGGGACCTACATTGGGGGGCTATCTGATTGGCCAATTTGGCTGGCGAATCGGTTTCTTCATCCTCGTACCCTGTGGTCTTGTTGCCGCCCTGCTGGCCGCCCGTTACATTCCCGCGCTGCTGCCGTCCGGCGCATCGCAACACTTTGATGTCTGGGGCGCGGCGCTGATCGGCGCGACCCTGTTCACCTTCTCGCTCGGCCTTACCTTCGGCCAGCATGCCGGATTCGCGCACACCATCGTTCTGCTGCTCTTTGCTGCCAGCGCAGTCGGCATCGCGGCATTCCTCCTGCTGGAACGACGCATTCCCCACCCCGTGCTCGACTTTTACCTGTTCCGCAGCCGGCCCTTTACCCTCCACCTTGCGCTCGCAGGGCTCGCCGCCATCGCGACATCAGGCGTTACCTTCCTGATGCCCTTCTTCATGCAGCTTGCCCTCCGTCTGAACATCCTTCAGGTTGGCTTCGTGATGGCGATCGTTTCGATCGAAATTGCGCTGATTGCGCCGGCTGCCGGCTATCTCGCCGACCGGCTCGGCGCCCACCGGGTCACCCTGTTAGGGCTGGCAGGCCTTATCGCAGGTTTCCTCGCCGCCAGCACCGCCAGCGTCAACGACGGTCAGCTAGTCTTCCTGCTGCGCATGCTGCCCATGGGCCTCGGCATCGGACTGTTCATGAGCCCCAACAGCACCGTCATATTGGCGATCGCGCCCCGCGGCCGCCTGGGCGTCGCCTCAGGAATGGTTGGTTTGACGCGCATGTTGGGGCAGACGACCGGGATCGCTCTGCTGGGCGCCGTTTTCGCCGCCAATGTCTCCCGCTTCGCCGGCGCGGCTGTTGACGTGACCGTCGCCTCCCCTCTGGCGATCAGCCAGGCCTTCCGAACCCAGTTCCTGATCGTTGCCGTTGTTGTGGCGTTCGCGCTCCTCTGGTCACTCAGATCAAAGTCGGAGCAACCCGCCTGACCGCTACACTCGCCAGGCCTCCGTCATGTTGTGCTGGGGCAATTTGGGTCCCAGCAAACCACTCTTGCCCGGCCTCGAGTAGCGGAGAAAGTAGGATTCCAGCATCGCGGAGAGCTCCGAGATCAGGGTCTCGTGGGCGGCGCAGCCCGTCAGATTGCGGCTCTCGCGCGGGTCATTTTCCAGGTCGAAAAACTCGTTCGGTCCGTCCGGGTATCGCGCAACCAGCTTATACCTGCCAGCGCGGACCATCCGCGCCGTCCCATACTCGCCATACTGAACGTCCCGCCACTTCACTTCTCCCGCCCGCCCGCACAGTAGCGGTAACATATCTCTCCCCGCGTAGTCACAATCGGCCGGCAGCGCCGCGCCGCCGGCCGCGGCCAAAGTCTGAAAGACATCCAGGTGGTCCACCGTCTCCTCGCGCCGCCCGCCCCCAGCAATGACCCCCGGCCAGCGCACCAGCAGCGGAACGCGGATCGACTCCTCCAGCATGTTCAGCGGGATGGTGCCGTTGCCCTTTCCCCAGATGCCATGATGGCCGCAATTCAGCCCGTGATCCGACGTATAGACGACGAGCGTGTCGTTCAGTTTTCCGGCCCTTTCCACCGCCCCAACAACGCTTCCGACAATCTCGTCAACGTGGCTGACCGCCGCATAGTACTGCGCCTGCGCCTCCCGTTCAAGTTGCCGTTCGACACTCAGGGATTCCAGCGCCTGCTCGCCAAAAGCATAGGTATCATCCGCTGGGATATCGCAAAACGTTGCGTCGCGGTATTGGCGCGCATGCCGTTCCGGATGGCCGCGCCAGGGCCCGTGCGTCGCGGTCAGGCCAATGAGCAGAAAAAAGGGCCGCTCGTCTTCTGCTTCCACAAACCGGACCGCGCGGTCAGCAAGTATGTCGTTGGTGAACCCTTCAAGCGTCTCCATGCGGCCCTGGTTGCAGTAACCGCGCCTCCCTTGATGCAAGAGCGGGTAGGCGCTGCCCACGCTGAACCAGGAGTCGAATCCCTGTGCCGGTCTGTCCTCGTTGCCAACATGCCACTTCCCGGCCAGCCCGGTCCTGTAGCCTGCCCCCTGCAAGAGCCGGGGCAGTGTCTGCTCATCGGTCAGCCACGCGCCCCGGTCAAATGCCATCGCGATGTAGTCGTGAATGCCATGCTGCGACGGCGTCAGCCCGGTCAGCAGGGAGGCACGCGCCGGCGAACAGACCGGCGCCGGCGTAAAGGCGTTCTCCATCACCATCCCGGTGGCTGCCAGGCGCGCCAGGTTTGGCGTTCTCACTTCCCCGTTGCCATAGGGCGAACTCGCCCACTGGCCGTGATCGTCAGTGAGAAAAAGGAGGATGTTTGGCTGGTTCGACATCTCTTTGGCGTGACAGGTCTGCAATCCGAACGGAGCGATGGATTCGGATTCTGGAGCTGGAAGAGTGGGTGTATAATGCAATCATAAATCCACAGGCAGGACCATGGGCCGCCCGAACAGGCGACCGGAGCCGAAAGCATACGACGCAGTGGCCAGGACCCGCAAAGCAAGGCTCAATCAGATAGGCAGCAGCGCCCTGCGCTGCCTTGCCATGACGGCAATCGCTTGGGCGTTCGCCGCCTGCCAGTTGCCCGCGCCGGCTTCGCTCAATCCGCAACCCACTGCCGTCGATACGCCAGCCACGGATACGCCAGCCGCAGAGACGCCAGATCTCGCGCCCGCCGCCGTCGGCCTGATTCAACTGCTTGACCCGCTGGACGAACCGGAATTCTACTGCGTGGACGTTCCCGGGTTCGGGAGTTCCCTGAATCTGCAGGGCGCCCTCACCGCTCACACTTGCAAGCCAGGCGCCGACGATGAGATGTTCCAATTCGACTCGCCTTCGCCGGGACAGATTCAGATGCCGGCATACGACCTCTGTGTTGCAGCCAGCGGTCCGGAGCCCGGCGCCGACCTGATCCTTGCCGGCTGCTCCGACTCGCCCCTGCAGAAGTTCAGTTTCAACGAACGGGGCCAGATTGAACTGAAGAACGGATCAGACGCCGCCCTGTGTCTGACCGTTGCCGACGAGCCCGGCGAACCCACCGGCGGCCCCAGCCATCTGCGCAGAGACCTGACGCTGGAAACCTGCGAACTGGCCGACGAAGCGCGAACGGTCTGGACTGCTGGTTCACCCACTGTAGCGGAGAGCGAGCCAGCCACTTCAGAATAGAACGAAACAGGTACACAGGCGTTGCAGTCGCCTCGCCGTCCCGCTAGGCCCCTTCAACCGGAAACTGCCCCAGACCGTACAGATAGATGTCCGGTTCCTCGGGCGGCGTCGCGCCGCTCTCAATCAGTGCCTGCATGGCGTTGGCCATCACGGGGCCCAGATAGTGGGGGCAGCTGAAGTAAAAGTCAGCCATCGCATCCGGACTGTCCCCGACCCACTCATCCCTGCCCTCAGCGTGGTTCGAGATGATGCCAACCGAGGCCAGCCGTACGCCGGCCTTGCGGAACACCGGCAGCTCATGCGCCAGCGTATGGCCTACCACATGCGCGCCCATGTCCGCGTAAACCTGGATCTCCTTGGGCGTCTCAAATCGCCCCCACGCAGTGCAAACGTAAATCGCGTCTTCGTAAACGCCCACAAACTTTGGCTCCTTCTGCGCGGCTTCATAGAGGAGCTTGCTCATGATCGGACAGAATGGATCCTTGAAGCGGGCAGAACGCTTACGGCCCCCGAAAAAGGGTTGGTCCTCTTCCGGCCTGAAAAACAACATGTAGTCGCTGTTGATCGTAATGCTCCACGGAGGCAGAGGCGCCCCCGGCTTGTCCGGCCGCTGTATCCCGCCAACCGATGCCTCGACCATGGCCCACTGTACGCCCGCCTGCTCCAGCACCCAGCCCACCTGCTTGGCCGCCAGCCAGGGCGTGCGCGGCCGCGAACCCTGTCCGCCCCCATGGTCCCACATCCCGTGCATCGCCGTTCGCCACACCGGCTGCCCCGCAATCTTTAGCAACTTGAATGGCGCCGACCGGCCATACGGCGTGTCGAAACCCTCAAAATAGTCCGTCAGTTCAACGTTCGGCATCTCCAGGTCTTCGGGGAATCGCGCCCCCCACGTGCCGGAGCCCCCGATAAGAGCGTAATTCGCGCTTGGAATTGTCGTCATAGGTCCGTTCCTGTGTGAATCTGATTGAAGAATGCTCGATCCGGCTTGATCGGCCTCCGCCCGCGCCGCTCGCCCCGAATTCGGGCCGGTCATTCAGGTTGCGTCAGTGATTGACTGAACACGGGCGGAGCCTCGGTCAGACTGGAGGTGCAGACGCAGCTGCTGCCGTCGGGAATCTCCAGCGTCGACAGCAGATCCAGTTCCAGCTCCAAGGCGATTTCCGGGAATACCTTCGTATAGAGATGATGAATCGTGCCCCGGATATTGTGCTCCCGCTCCAAGCCCTGGGCATAGTTGCTGACCATGTGGTAATACAGCACGTGGATGCCCAGGTATCGGGCCAGCAGCGGATTCATACAGTCGCCGTGCAGGGTTGCGATCGGCGGTCGGTCCGGCTGCAGCTCCGAGGCGTTCTTTGAAACTGCCAGCCAGTGCAGGATATCGAAATCGGTCTCAAACGTGATCGACTCGGGCACGACCAGCGCCACGCGCGTGTCGGCCGGTGGGCGCACACCGCGGATCTGGCCGCCTTCCACGTACGGCGCCAGCTTCGACTCCATGATTTCCTGCAAGGCAGGGCAAAAAGGCTGCCCCAGCAGAAAATGGGACTTCGACCACATGCTCTCGAACGGCGTTCCCGGCAGGCCGCGGTGAACTGGACGCGTGTAGAAGCTCCACGGCAGAACAACGTCGCCAGGCCGGATCGCCTCCTCGCCCTGTCGCCAGTCGGCGATGCCCGATGTGCCCCCCACCAGTATAGTCTTGACTCCCGCCTGCCACAGAACCCAGAAACTCTTCTCAAAGTTCAGGTGATAGAGTGAGTCCTCCCCCACAACCTCTCCATAGGAAGGAATCCAGAGCACGTCGCGTCCACTGTCAGTAACAAAATGAACGACAAGCGGCGAGAGACCGTAAGGCGTGGCGAGCCGTTCTCGCCTCGCAACGCGCCATCCCTTCGCCTCCGCCCGCTCTGCCACGCCATCGACACCGTAGCCCCAGAGCGGACTGCCGGTGAACGAAGCGAACTCTGCCCTGGGACCGTCATACGTTACCGAATGATCAATGTTCATAAACTTTACTTTCTCAAACCCATTCGATCTATGCTTAGCCGCAACCGGCCTTACGTCAGGTCCTCCACCTGCCAGCGGAACAGGTATTTCTCAACTGCCTTAACCAGGAGATAGGCCCCCACCGCAAGCGCGCTCGCCAAAATCGTTACGGCCCACACCCTGTCCGCCCGGTACTGCGACATTCCGCGTACGATCAAAGCGCCAAGGCCTTCGCGGGCAAAAAGCCATTCGGCTACGACCGCGCCAATAATACTGCCCGTGAATGCAATCTCGTGGGCGGCAATGTAGTAGGGTAGCGCGCTTGGCCACCTGATCTTGGTGAAAATCTCCCACTGGCTTGAGTCCAAAGTCTGCATCCGGTCCAGCATTACGGAGTCTGCCGACTTCAACCCTTTCGTGACATTTGCCAGAATCGGAAAGAATGTCACGAGCACCACAATAATGATCTTGGGCATTGGCGTATCACCCAAGATGATAATCATGATCGTCGCGATGGTGACAAACGGTACGTTTTTTATTACGACAGTCCAAGGGACAGCCAGCGCCTCCAGCCAAGGCAGATAGAGAAAGGAAACTGACAGGGAAATAGCGATTATATTCGCGACCACATAGCCGGACAAAGCCGTAACGAGCGTGATTCGGGTATGAAAAAGGAGATCCTGGTGTTCGGACAACATTATGTCCGCAACCATGTTGGGCGGTGGCAGCAGAAAGGAAGGCGCTTCCGTGATTCTAATCGTCAGCACCCAGATAATGGGCGCCGAGACAATCATGATTATGTAGGCGAGACGTTCATTCACGATTGCTCCCCTGATGGAAATTACGAATAAACCGAAAACGAATTGACAATCAAGGCGGCTTCATTTCCCCCCAAAAACGAGGGTGGGTCGACCGTCAGTTACTCAATTCCACTGCGCGGTAGAGCGATGAACGCACGCGCGCCACTTCGCGCAGGAAGTTGTCATCGGTCCGGAAGGCCCTCGATCGGGGCCGGGGCAACCCTATCTCGATGACTTCGGAGATCCTGCCGGGTCGGGCAGAGAGCACCACAACACGGTCCGACAAAATCGTTGCCTCCTCCACGCTGTGCGTAACAAAGATCACCGTCTTGGATGAACGGCTCAATACGCCGCCCAACCATTCACCCATCGATTCCCGCGTCAACTCGTCCAACGCGCCAAACGGTTCATCCAGCAACAATATGGCCGGATCATGGACGAGGGCCGCAGCGATATTTACCCGCTGCTGCATCCCCCCGGAGAGCTGATGTGGGTAGTGATGGTGAAACTCGCCCAGCCCAAAATCGGTCAGCAAATCGCCCGGAGACAGTGCGCCGTCGCGACCCGTGATCTCCAGCGTCATCCCAACATTCCTAAGCGCGGTGCGGGACGCCAGCAAAGCCGGCCGCTGAAACGCAACACCGATCTGATGCTCGCGGCAGGCGTTCCTGGGCGTGCCGCCGTTCACCGCCACGCTTCCGGCGCTCGGCTCCTCCAGCCCCGCCGCAATCCGCAGCATCGTCGTCTTGCCGCAGCCCGACGGCCCAATCAGGGTGACAAACTCGCCGTCATCGATGGTAAGGCTGACGTCATCCAGCGCCTCAACCTCGCCAAACTGTTTGCTGACCCGCGAAAACTCGATAGTCAATTTCGCTCTCTTTCTCCTGCGCCCTCACTCGCACAGCGGCAGTTCTAACTGGTCATACCGGCTCATCGAGGCCACCTGCGTGTTCCAGCGCTCGGCAGACATGTGGCCCAACGGCAGTTCATCAGCGTCAACGATGAGAGACTCCTGCAACTGGTACCGCCGCAACGCCTGCTCCTCCGTCATCGGAGCATCGACGGCATACCGGACCGCAATGCGAGCTGAGTCTTCCGGGCTTTCAAGGACGTACTTCAGTCCCTGAAGGACAGCGGCCAGGTAGCGGCGCACAAGGCCGGGACTTTCCTCAAGAGTTTCTCGCCGCACGACCATCACTTCCGAATAATCGTCCCAACCCCACTCGCTGAACTGAAAGGCGACCCAGTTCATGTAGCCCTGCTCTTCCAGCAGCCGCGGTTCGTTGATCAACCAGGCGCCGGCGTAGTCCACCTCGCCCGCAACCACCGGATCAGGCGTGTAGCCGGTCACGACAAGCTCCACGTCCTCGGCCGATAACCCGTACTTCGCCGAAATGAACTCGAAAAAGTAGCCCTCTCCCTCGTGCAGGCCAACCGTCTTGCCGACGAAATCCTGCGGCGTCAGCGCCTTTACGGAACGCTGACCGGGCGGCGTGTCATGGTCAAGTCCCAGCCAGATGTAAGGGCTGTGCTTGATCAATGCGCCAACTGCGACGATATCCTCCCCCTCGGGGCCCAGGGCCAGCGCGGGAACCTGGCTCCCCCCGGCGCTGACGGCAAACTCCACGCCGCCGTCAATCAACGTCTGCAAGTTGCCCAGCCCGGAACCTCCCCGTTCCAGTTCCACGTCCAGACAGACGTCCCTGAAATACCCCAGCTCCTGCGCATTGTACCAGGCAGCCCCGCCATCGTTCAGAATCCAGGACATGCCAACCCTTACTTGATCCAGTCCATCGCATTCCATCGGTTCCCAGGCCGCGTCGACGTCGGGCAGGAGTTCATTTGTGAAGTAGCTTTCGGCAGGGTAGTTTTCTTCAACACAGGCCAAAGTTCGCTCGTACGCAACGTCATCTTCGGGGCTGTTCATCGCCTTCTGCCCAAGCTCACCTCCCTCGGCGGGAATGGCGATTGGCGCTACGCAGGCTCCCGCCAACAGAGGCAATGCAATGAGCAACCAAACAAACTGTCTTGTGTACAACACCGCGCCTTCCCTCCTGAACTCCAAGAAACGAGGATTAAATCAATCGTCCTGCAAATTGCATTGACCTTCCAGGATGCGCTCCCCCAAAGCAGAAGCGTTCATTGTCCGGCACGCTGCTGAGGACAAGGACACGGTCCTTGTCCTCAGCCTCCTTCACCGAATTTCCAACCGGGGCCCCGCCAGATGACGCAGATGACTGCTGCCCCCGGCGCGCACGGCTGGCGGCATCACCTTCCTGCCAGATGGGAAAGTGTGCCGCCTGTCGCATCGCCTATTTGCAGGCCTCCAATTCAAGCTGGTCATACTGAATCATCGAGGCCACTTGCATATTCCAGCGGTCAGCCGACATATGCGATATAGGCAGGTCGTCGCTGCCCAGCACCAGAGCTTCCTGCAGCTCGAATCGGCGCAGCGCCTGCTCTTTCGTAAGCTGGGCGTCAACTCCGTATACGACGGCGATCTCGGCCGACGCGTCAGGGTTCTCCAGCAGATAGTTCAAGCCCTGCGTCTGGGCGGCGAGGAAACGGCTCACAAGATCGGGATTCTCCTCGAAAGTTTCCCGCCTTACAACCGTGACATCGCCATAACCGTCCCAGCCCCAATCACTGAAGCGGAACGCGACCCAGTTCATGAACCCTTGCTCTTCCATCAGACGGGGCTGGTTGACGATCCAGGCGCCGATATAGTCCATCGCACCGACCAATACCGGGTCCGGAGTGAATCCGGCAGCCATCAACTCGACGTCGTCATGAGCGATACCGTGCTTGTTGGCGATGAACTCGAACAAGTAGTCGTTACCGGGCTGCAAGCCGACCTTCGCGCCGACAAAGTCTTGGGGGGTCAGTACTTTGTCAGAGCGTTGGTCCTGCGGCGTGTCGGGGTCCAGGCCCAGCCAAATGTAGGGGCTGTGCTTGAGAAAGGTTCCTACCGCGACAACGTCGGCCGGTGTGGGGCTGGCGACAAGTGAAGGTACGGTGCTGCCGCCTGCAACAACTGCGATATCCACCGCGCCGCCCGCAAGCGTCTGCAGATGGTCGACGCCAGGCCCGCCTGCGACCAGTTCAACCTCGAGACAAACATCGGCGAAATAGCCCAGCTCAATCGCGTTGTACCAGGGCGCCTCTTCGTCGTTCAGCACCCAGGGCATCCCCACCTTGATGCTGTCGACGCTGTCACATTCCATCGGTTCCCAGGCTGCGTCAACCGCCGGCAAAAGCTCATTGGTGAAGTAGCTCTCGGCCGGGAAGTTCTCTTCGACGCAAGCCAGTATCTGTTCAAACTCGGCCTCGCTGCCGGCTTCGACGGCCTCTTCCGCCATCGGTTCTTCCTCAGCCGCCATCTGCCCTTCCTCGGCGGCCGGCGCAGCGGGCGCCTGCGCAACACACGCGCTCAGCATGAGCGCAAGCAGGGCGATCAGCGCCAGTGTAAATGTCGAGCGATTCATAGGTGACGTCTCCTTTGATTGGATTTGAACGAGTCGAACAACAAGCAATATGAAAACAACCCTACGGGATTTGAATCATGCAAGAGGCAAGCCGCGACCTTGTCTGCCCTGGCTAGTCGGGATAGTCATCGCGGCGGAAGTAGGCCCTGTCCAGCGTATCCTTGGTCGAACTTACGTCGGCGGTCACCCAGTGCGTTGCGTACCCCCTGCGCCACCGGTCAGACTCGTTGCGATGCGACGTATGCAACGCCTCGCTGTGGTGAAAAACAACGCCCCCTTTCTTGACGAGGGCCAGCGACTCTCTCTGCAGATCGATGAGCTCAGGGGGCGGCACCAGGTTGTACGGTTCGCCGGGCACCGCTTCGTGAGCAATGATTCCCTCTTTGTGCGAGCTGTCAATGTAGCGCAGGCAGCCATTTTCCTCGCCGACGTCATCGAGAGCAATCCACGCCGTGATCACGTGGTCGCCGGGATCGCACTGGAAATAGAAGTTGTCCTGGTGGTAAGGTTTTGCCGACCCGAAATGGGGCGGCTTCATGAAGATCTGATCGCCCGACAGCAGCGGAGGCGCGCCGAGCAGTTCCGCCAGCATACCGGTCAACCGCTTATCCAATACGAATGCCTGGAATTCGCTTCGCTTCAGGAACGGCGTGTCGATCTTGCGCGGCGCAATCTCACCGTCCGCAGACTTGTCGACGACATAGTTGTCGCCTTCGCGGCTCAACTCTTCCTGACTCAGGTCGAGCGCAATCTGCGCAATCCTGTCGGCCTCCTCGCGGCTGAAGACCCCCTCTTCGACGGCCCAGCCCTTCTCCCAGTAATGACGGAAAGTTTCCGGTCGCATGCCGACCTCCCTCGAAAGTGGAAGCAATCTTTAATTGGGAACACGCCTGCTTGGCCTCAATTATGCCACAATGTGACCTTCACTACCTGATCTCCCTGTCTTCGAAATCCAATTTCGGTCCCGCGCCGCCGTACCCCTTTCCCTGCCCGCAGCCCTTCCCCTCGGGCCGCTGCCCTCCTCCTGCAGCCCCTGTGCCAACCACCGCTGGCCAACTCCCTGCGCTCAACCTCTTTCCTCGCGCCCAAGCCTCGCCCTGACGGATCAAGCTGTCCCCTTTCCTGTGTGAGCGAATTCCGGAACTGGGCCTGCAACGAGAATCCGGCTCCAGGATTCAGCGTAATCTCTCCGAACCAGCCAAAAAACGCGCCCCAATTTGGACGGCGCCCCCCAAATTTCGGGCCTTTGACACTGGCACAGATATACATTAACATTGTGCCCGTCGCAGGTGATCCATAGAGTGTTCGTTTCGGCGACGGCGTCCCGGTTGGCCTTCGGGCGCAAAAGCGATTTCCCTGTCTGCAAAACACGTCAGCCAACTCTCGCATTCGATCCCAAACAGCTGTGCCAAAATCGATTCCCATCCAGTCTTGACGCATGAATCTTTGCCTAGCCTGTCCTTAGCTATGTCGGTTTCCCACCGGAGTCGGCTATCTGTCGTTAGCCTCTTCGGCCTTCATCTTCCCGTGTCTGCAACTTGATGAAAGGAGGTAGCCAAGCAGGTAGAAAAAATCTGCTCGTGTCTCATAGGCGTAACTTCGACTCCGCCACCCGGTAGAGTCAGGCAGGATTTCAATGCGTGCCGCAAATGGGCGCAAATACCAAGCAAGGAGCGAACGACATGTCGAGAATTCGATGGCAGATTCTGGTTGGCCTCATCCTGGTCCTTGGCATCTCCCTGACCGCATGTGTCGCACCGGCCGCCCCGGCCGGAGACGGCATGGCCGACTCAGGAGACTCGGATGCCATGATGCCGGAGGTAATGTTGCCCGACGATGCGGCCGAAAACCAGATCCTGAACGTTGTGCATGAAGGCGGCTGCGGCTCCGGTCCCTTCCCCGGGATCGACTACGGCAGCCCCTGTAACTTCGGCCACATGTTCATGCCTCCATTCCTGGTGGACATCGACGGCAACGTGATGCCCGGCCTGTTTACCACCGACTGGGAAGTGAACGACGACTTCACCGAGTACATCTTCCACATCCAGGATGACGCGGTTTGGTCCGATGGCAAGCCAATTACCGCCCAGGATGCGCTCGACTGGTGGAACTACATCTTCCACTCCGACCGCAACTCTTGGCCCCGAAACTTCGTGATGGGCGCCGTCAGAGGCATCGATGAGTTCGCTGATGGCGAAACTGAGACGATCGAGGGCCTCACGGCCTTGGATGACAAGACCCTCAAAGTTGAGTTGTGGCGCTCCGAAGGCTCGCTGCCGCAGCTGTGGGGTTTCCGCGAGGCGGCTCCAGCCCGATTTGACCAGTACGCCGATCTGCTGGAAAGAGCTGACGAGTTCAATGACGCCACGGAATGGCGCGGCGCAATGGCTGAAAGATTCTTCCAGGGTGAAAACGCAGCCGATCTGATCGTCAGCGGCCCCTTCAAGCCCGTGCACCTTTCTCCGGAACCTGACGCAATCTACCGCTTCGAGCGCAATCCAAACTGGTGGGGCGAACCCACTCTGTTGGATGGCATCGAAGCGACAACCATCCGGGACTTCCAGACAATGCTCCTCATGTTCGAGAACGAGGAGATCGACATTGCTCTGAACCTCGCCGGTCCGCCGGCCGTCCTCCTGCGCCAGAACCAGCCGGACGTCTTCCGTGAAGTACCGATCTCTGCCTTCTGGGCCATGTACTTCGTCACCGAGCAGGAGCCAGTCGACGACGTCAATCTGCGCCGTGCGCTGATGTCAGCGATCGAGTGGGACAGAGTCGCCGAAATCGCTTGGGAAGGCGAGCAGGCGCCCAGCAGCTCAGGCAGCCCCATGGCGCCCGCATACCAGTGCTACGACGCCAACTTCCAACCCTATCCCTTCAATCCGGAAAGGGCCATGGGTTTCCTGGCCGAGTCCAAGTACGGCCCCACGGGTGAGACCGTGCCCAAGATTCGTATCCTGACCGGTGGGAGCGATCCGCCCCGCATCCGCGCCGCCCAGATTATCCAGGAAATGTGGCGCGTTAACCTCGGCATCGAGGATGTCGAGATCAAGAACGCCGAGGCCGAGTTTGTCGACGGTGAGGGACTGGTAGCTATCCGGGTCACCAGCGGTGGCTCCTTCCTCCCGCGTCCAGGCTATCTGTTGGAAGCGATCGCCCACACGCGTGGCGGCGCCTACCAGTCCTGGACCAAGTACACCGAAGACGGCTGGGATGATGAAATCGATGCCCTTCTTTCAATGGATCCCGGTAGCGCCGACTACTGTGATCGCTCCCTGGCCATGTTGGAGAAGTTCACCGACGCCGCTCTCGTCATCCCCACCGGTTACATCCGCGGCTGGTATCAGATTCAGCCCTGGGTCGGTGGCTATGGCCAAAGCCGCATCAGCTTCTGGCACACCATGACCGAAACCTACCGCAAAGAGCGATAGGCGACTGACAACACCTGTCAGCGGCCGGCGCCAGTCCGGCGCCGGCCGCCCGCAGACCGCCCCCGCCAATCCCCGCCGAGGACAATGCCGTGACCCGCTATCTCTCGTTGCGTGTGTTGATCATCATCCCAACTCTTTTCGCAACGCTGCTGATCGTCTTCCTCCTGGGCTACCTCGGTCCAATCGATCCGGTTACCATCCTGCGTTCCCAATGGGCCGCGCAGGGCGTTTATCTCAATGAGGAGGAAGTCGCGGATCTGCGCAGCCAGTATGGCCTCGACCGGCCCTTCCACGTGCAATTCGGCACCTATATGGGCAACCTGCTCCAGGGCAAATTCGGCTACTCCTTCCTGGACGCCGCACCCATCTGGCCCCGAATAAAACGGGCCCTGCCCGTCTCCGGACAACTGGCGCTGGGCGTATTGGTGATCATGGCCTTCATCGGCATCCCCTTAGGCATGATCGCGGCCCGGTTTCACAACACCTGGCTGGACTATTCCATCGTTAGCGGGAGCCTGTTCTTCTGGTCCATTCCACCCTATGTACTGGTTCCCGTCATGCTGATCGTAACCGTCCTGTGGCTGGACCTCATGAACGTTCCCCGCGGGTGGAAGGGCCCCCTGCATCCTTCCTATTTTCTAGCCGCCGCCATCATCTCAACCCGCTCCCTTGCCGGCGTCATCCGCCAAACACGCGGCGGCATCCTCGAAGTCATGCAGAATGACTATGTTCGAACCGCACGCGCCAAAGGTCTGACCGAAGTCAAGGTGATGGCGCGCCACGTGGCCCGCAACGCGCTCATCCCCGTCGTTACCTCGCTCGGGCTCCTGGTGGACGACTTCATGTGGGGGGCTGTGTTCCTTGAACTTGCCTTCAACCTGCCCGGTTTGGGCCGCCTCTTTCAGCAGGGGCTCTCAGGCCGGGACTTCAACATGATCAACGGTGTCGTACTCTTCACCGCCGGCATGACGATGGCCCTCAATCTCATCGTCGATCTGGTCTACCCCCTCCTGGACCCCCGCGTCGCCTACGACTGAAAAGCGGCAATCAAGTCTCGTCCAGGAGAGCACACTCTTGCCTTCACTCCTTCCACAACAGGGCCAACGGGAACTGCACTGAGGAAAACAGTATGGCTGAAACGGATTCCGCAACCACAGCGGACCTCGCGCTGGAACTCGAAACACAAGAAATGCAAACGCGCGGCCTGTGGTCCGACGCCTTCCGGCGCCTCGTGCGGAACAGACTTTCCATGGCCGGTCTCGTCATCTTCCTGCTCCTCTTCATTACTGCGATCTTCGGACCATATATTGCCCCCTATCCCTACATGCTTCAAAACCTCGACCGGGTCGCTGAAGGTCCGAGCGCCGACTACCTACTGGGCACCGACGATCTTGGAAGGGACATGTTGAGCCGGATCATGTGGGGCGCGCGCACGGCAGGCATCGTCGCCATCATCTCTACGTTATTCAGTCTCATCCTGGGAACCATTCTGGGGGCCGTCGCCGCCTATGCAGGCAGCTGGACCGACTGGCTGGTCGGCCGCGCCATTGACGTTACCATGTCGATTCCCCAACTCCTCTTCGCGTCGTTGATGGCCGCTACATTTCGCAAACCTGTCGCCGATTGGGTGGATTCCATGCATGAATCCACAGGCCTGGAATTCTTCGCCACACCCACCTATGTGGACCTGATCGTCGTTTTCGGCGCGCTGTCTTTCATCCAGTGGCCCGGCTACGCCCGTCTGATCCGGGGTCAAATCCTGTCCCTGCGCGAAAAGGAGTTCATCGAAGCGGCGCGCGCAATTGGTGTCAGCCAGGCAAAGATTCTGGTGAAGCACCTGATACCGAACGCCCTCGGCCCGCTCATCGTCCTCGTAACCTTCAGCTTCGGCGGGGCAATCGTCGCTGAATCAGGCCTGAGTTTTCTAGGCGTGGGCGTTCAACCTCCTCAGGCAAGTTGGGGCGCAATGATCCAGGACAATTCGCTCAGCTGGCGCTACCGCCCCTGGCTCGTCGCCGTGCCCGGCCTGACCATCGCCATCGTCTCCGTAGGCATCAACTTCCTGGGCGATGGCCTCAATGACGCCCTCAACCCGCGCCAGGCCGATTCCTAGGATCGTTCCGGGGCTCTCCAATTTCAGCCATCTACAGTTAAGTGTCGCCGTGTGTCAAGATTTCCAGGAGCCTGCTATGTACAATTGGACGGTGTTGAATCAAACCGTCAGTGAGACGCTCGCCAACGGCCGCGTCGGCGCCCCTGTCTTTGTCCGGTGGACCGCGGCCGCAGCCCGGGATTGCGAACAACTCAAGCCGCTTCTCGCCGAGATGACCGCTTACACAGGCTCATGGCTGTCAGCCACCCCCCGCCGGCTCTACGCCACCGGCTCAACAGACGACGGCCACCTCTCCCTCGCCCTGGAATTCAGGAACGGCGAATCAGCCCTCCTGGCAATTGCCCTCGCCCACGACGATCCCTCTACGAATCTGATCGTCCTCGGCGCGCAAGGCGCTATCTATCTCACCGATTCCGACATCCTCTCCACGCCGCAAGATCATGCCGGTCGCGGGGACACCGGCGCTGGTCTATCTGCCGGGCCACCCTCTCCCGAAACACTGGCGGCAATCGACCGGTCACTTTCAACCAAACAGCCGGTTTCTCTGTCCCCCGAAGGAGACCAGCCATGAGCAGCCAGCAACTAGGTGTCCTTCTTATCTCGGGCAGACTCACGCACCAGGAAAACTACGCCTTGAACCTGCGGGACGATCCCCGCTGCCGGCTCGTCGGCCTAAGTGACGAAGTAGACGTTCCCCCCGAGCGCGCGCAGCTGAACAAACAATTCGCAGAGGACCTGGACATCCCCTATTTTCCCGACCTCGACGAAGCCCTGGCCCGCGATGACGTGCACCTCGTCTCAAACTGCGCCGACCCTGAGCGCCGCGGCCGCATCGCCGCCCGCTGCGCCGCGGGCGGCAAACACGTCTATGTCGACAAGCCCATGACCCCCTACCTGTCCCACGCCGACGCGGCCGTCGCCGCAATCGAGCGGGCCGGCGTCCGCAGCCAGATGTTCAGCTCCAACCACCAGGCGTGGGTACAGCAGGCGCGCCAGGTCGTCAAGTCAGGAGCTATAGGTGAACTGAAGGCCATTCATGTCGATAACCTGTTCTCCAAAGGGCCGAACGGAACGGCAATGCTGGGTACGCCGCGGCAGGCAATCTACCCGCCCGTAATCTCCAACTTTGTCGACGCAAAAGCCGAGCTGTACGCCATAGGCGTATACGCCCTGGGATTTGTCTGCATGCTGGCCGGGCGCGCAGTCGAGTCCGTCTTCGGCAGCACAGCCAACTACTTCTTCGCAGAACACCAGAACCGCAATACGGAAGATTTCGGCTTCCTTTCACTGACCCTGGAGGGCGGAGCAACCGCGACGATCACCGGAGGGCGCATCGGATGGGCAAGCCACCCGGCTGGCGGCGCCAATCAGATTCACATCATCGGCGCCGAAGGATCTATGTTCCTTGACGCCAATCGACCTCGCTTGGAAGTCTACGCAAACGACCAGCCGTGGACGCCCCCTGAGATCAACCCCCGCGACCCCATGGGTTTCTGGCGCACAACCCAGGATGAAGTCAACGCTCAACCCAAACGCACCATCGCCTCCCTGCCGTCAACACTGGAAAGCCGCACCGACGCAAGCTACTTTATAGACTGCATCTTCGAGGAGCGCGAGAGCGAGATGAATGCGCGTCAGGCTGCCTTTCTTACTGAAATCCTTTTGGCAGGATATAAATCGGCCGCCGAGGGACGCGTCGTCAACCTGCCGCTGACCCGTGAAGTCGACCCCGCATAGAATCCCCCGTTCTGATTTCCCATCCAGGCCACTTTTCAAGCGCGACTGAGACAGAAACAACAGCCAGTCCGCTTCAACCTCAGAGGAGACCGATGACAGATTCCACCCGCCACTCAGCCGACTATCTTCTCCAGATCAGCCGCAAACTGTTCGCGGCCGCGGGAGCCCCCGATGACATTGCCTCCACAGTCGCGGAGATTCTCGTCAATGCCAACCTCGCCGGCCATGACTCACACGGGGTACAGTTCGTCCCCATGTACCTCGACCGCATCGAGGACGGCCACCTTGACTGCAAAGCCTACCCCGAAATCGTCCGTGAGAGCACCAACACGATGCATGTCGACGGACACAGCTGCTTCGGCCACGTCATGAGCCGCAGTGCAATGGAGTGGGCTATCGAAAGAGCAAGGAAATCCGCCGTCTGTTGCGTCACTTTCCAGAATACCACCCACATCGGCCGCGTCGGTGAATATGCCGAGCAGGCGGCAAAGGCCGGCTGTATCACAATCATAACGCTGGGAGGCGCGTCTGCAGCCGGATCACAGGTCGTCCCATTTGGCGGCGCCCGCGGCGCCCTGGGCACCAACCCCATTGCTGTCGGAATCCCCACCGGTGATGACGCGCCCTTCGTGATAGATTTCGCCACTAGCGTCGTCGCCGGAGGAAAGATCCTGGTAGCCCTGAGTAAAGGACTGGATGTTCCCGAAGGCGTGATGGTCGACAGCCAGGGCAACCCCAGTACGAATCCCAAAGAATTCAGAAAGGGCGGCTACCTTCTGCCGTTTGGGGCCCACAAGGGCTACGCGCTCTCACTCTTTTTCAGCCTCATGGGCGGGCTGGCAGGCGAGTTCAACGCCGAGCTGACCTCGATGGCGGGCCTCTTCATGCAGGTCTACGACGTTAACGCCTTTACACCCCTTGACGGCTACCAGCGCAACGTGCGCGCCGTATTGGACGCAATGAAGTCGATTCCGCCAGCGCCGGGATTCGACGAAGTGCTCGTCCCCGGAGACTTCGAACACCGCTCACGCCGGCAACGCCTGGCCGAAGGGATCGAAGTACCCTCAGAAACCTTCCGCAAGATCGAAGCGTGGGCCGATAAATTGAACGTTTCCTTGACCCAGGAACATTAGGAGGCAAACCACATGGAGCAGCGATATCGAGTCGGCGTTGTCGGCCTGTCGGGAATCGCGGCCAACCGGCCGGCCGCCGAACCGAACAACATCCTGAAGACGCCCAGTCCATCTTCGCACTTGGGCGCCTACCACCTTAACCCCCAAACCGACGTCGTCGCCGTCTGCGATCTGAAACACGAACTCTTCGAAAAAGTCGCCCAAACGTGGGGGCAGGAGTTCGGTGAACTGGAGACCTATACCGACTATCGCGCCATGATCGAACGCGAAAACCTCGATATCGTCAGTGTCGTCACCTCAGACCACCGCCACACAGATATCGTCGTGGAAGCGGCCAACGCAGGTGTCAAGGGCATCATCTGCGAAAAACCGTTCGCAACAACCGTGGACGAATGCACACGCATGATCGAAGCCTGCGAAGCGAGCGGAACGCTCCTTTCCGTCGACCACACCAATCGCTGGGGACCCCACTACGATGTCGCCCGCGAAGCGATCCGCAGCGGCTCCATAGGTGAAGTGCAACGCATTGTCGCCACGCTGGGCGGACCGCGCGCCATGATGTTCCGCAATGGCACACACCTGGTCGACGGCGTCTGCTTCTTCGCTGATTCGGAGCCGGAGTGGGTCTTCGCCGAGCTGGAACCTGGCTACGACCACTATGACAGGTATCTTGGCGACGGCGGTAGGGATCCGGCAACCGACCCCGCCGTCTCAGGCTACGTCCATTTTCGCAACGGCGTGCGCGCCTTCGTCAACGCCAACAAATCACAATTCGCCGCCAGTTTTACCTTCCAGGTCTACGGCGAAACTGCCATGCTCGACGACCACAACAGTCGCGTCATCCGCCGCGACAGAAATAACTCCGAATTCCTTCCCTTTGAAACACACCTGTACACCAGGATTCCGGCCTGCGTCGCCGACCTGATCGCCGCAATCGAAACCGGCAGCGACATGCTCAGCCCGGCAAGGGAAGCCAAGAAGACGGTCGAGATTTTGGTCGGCTTCCTCCAATCACACGCTCGCGGCAACGTTCGCGTCGACCTTCCTCTTCCTCCGGGGCACTGAGGTCGATGCGAGCGGTTCCTGACGACAAAAAGTTCGTCATCGCCGATCAGAATAGCTACGCGGCTGAACTGCGCTCCCCCAATCCGCGCGGCTGGTATCATTCCGTCGCAAACGTCGTCGCGACGCCAACGGGACTGGTCGCCGTCTACCGGCTCTCCGACTCCCACTCAGCCGTCAGCACACACATCATGGTCGCCTACTCCGGCGACCGCGGTCGCGCCTGGCATGGCCACCGCCCCATCTCGAGTCGAAACGTCTGGGAGCACAACAGCGTCTGGATCGCGCCCCAACTGAGCCGCCTGCGCGACGGGCGGCTCGTCATCATCTGTGATCAGGGCCATCGAACCCCGGGCGACGACTGGCCGCGCCTCGCCTCCTGGCAGCGGCCCCCCAGAGGCATGGCCAATTTTCTCTTCTGGAGCCAAGACGACGGCCGCACGTGGAGCGAACCCGTCCAATGTGACGACGTTGGCGGCGAACCCGGCTACGTCGTAGACCTTTCAGACGGCTCCCTTGTCTACACGCGCACCGAGCCGGTCGAGACCGACGTTTTCGAGACCCCTCCCCCACCCGGCTACAGCCTCTACCACCGCAACACCGCCGCCTTTTCAGACGATCAAGGCAAAACATGGACCCGCTCGGCCACAATTTCCGACGATCCCTACCACGGCGACTCCGAAGTAGGCATCGTTGAACTGGAACCGGGCCACCTCCTGGCAATCACCCGCATCGGCTTCGCCAACGGAGCCTTCGTTCAGCCAAGCCGCCTCATCCACAGTTATGACTACGGCAGAACATGGGAGGAGCCAGTACTCGCCCCCTTCTACGGCCAGCGCACCGCCGTACATAAACTGAAATCCGGCAAACTCCTGGTCACCTACCGCAATCGCTGGGGAACTTTCGCCACCTATGCGTTCATCTGGGATCCGGCTGAAAAACTCGGGTTCGAGCCCGCCTCATTCATCTGGGACGAGTCCCGCTGTTTTCTTGCCAAAGGTTACCTAACGTTGAACACCGACAGTAGGCCGGAGAAACAGGTATTCTTCTCCTTATATCCGGCGCTCACGAGCAGCGCACGCGTCGAACTGGAAGCAGAACTCCGCCTCGCCGATCCATCCAGCGAGGGCTGTGATCTCTATGCCGGCTGTCGCGTCCGCATCACCCCACAGGAAGTCCGCGTGACCCAGAGCAGCCAGGAGGAAGCTACCCTCCACAGCACTACCGGCTCGCCGGTGAATGCCAGCGAGCCAGGCTCGCCCTCGATCTACAGTTTCCAGCTGGACGCGACCCAGTGGCGCCAATACAAAATCGTGCTCTCCGAAGGCGAAATCTCTGTCTACGTCGATGGTCGACTTCGATTGCAAGAGACAATAAACATATCCGGCGCCCGGCTCGTCCGCTTCGGCAGCAATCTGCCAGGCGTCTCGCACTGGCGTTCCGTCAGCGCCTCGGTCGACAACTCGCACGGCCACAGCATCAACTGGTCCTGGCAGGCCGATTCCGGTAACTATCCCGACCAGTTCCGCCGCGATCGCATGGTCCGCCTCGACGCCACCGCCGACTCCGGCTACAGCAACTGGGACCAGATGGAGGATGGCACAATCGTTATGGCGGACTACTCAAACGACGAATTCAGAGACGCAACTTGGACGACGGCCGCACAACCCAAAATCAAGGCATACATCGTCACCGAAGAGGAGTTGACATGACAAAATACCGAGCCGGCGTCATCGGCCACACCGGCCGCGGCAACTACGGCCACAGCCTCGACACCGTCTACCTGGGAATGGACGAAATCGATCTGGTCGCCGTCGCCGACGCCGACGACGATGGCAGAGCCGCCGCCGGCGAGCGCCTGGGCGTCCCCAGCGAAAACCTTTACAGCGACTACCGGCAGATGTTGGAACAGGAAGAGCTGGACATCGTCAGCGTCGCGCCCCGCTGGCTTGACCAGAAACACGATATGGTTATCGCCGCGGCAGAGGCCGGTATCCGTGGCATCTTCTGTGAAAAGCCGTTCACACAGACGTTAGCGAAAGCCGACGCCATGATCGAGGCCTGCGACCGCGCCGGCACGAAGGTCGCGGTCTCCCACCAGGGCCGCGTCAGCCAGTCTTCGCACAGAATTAAAGAAATGATTGCTGCCGGCGCAATCGGCGAAGTTAAGGAAGTCTACAGTGCCGGCAAGCAGGACCACCGCGGCGGCGGCCAAGACCTGATGGTACTGGGAACGCACTCGCTCGACATGCTCTGCTTTCTCTTCGGCCATCCCCGCTGGGTGCAGGCCTATGTCCTCCAGGACGGGAAAGACGCCGGACCGGAACATGCGCGTCAGGGCGATGAAGAGATCGGCCCCATCCTCGGCGATCACCTGGAAGCCACCTACGCCTTTGACAACGGCATCATGGCCACCTTCCACTCGCACCGCCGTGAAGTCCGCCCCGGCCCCCGTCCCGGCGGCCTGGCGATCCACGGAACCGAGGGCATTCTGCTCAATTGGGACGGTTACCTGTTGCACTGCCCCCACCCCAACTTCAACCCTGCCATGGTCGAGCCGGCCTGGAAGGTCGTGCTGAAACCTGCCAACCCCGGCTTCGATACACTAAACGCCTACATGGTACGCGATCTCATCGCCGCCTTCGAGGAAGACCGCGAGCCAATCTCAAGCGGACGCGACGCCCGCTGGTCCCTGGAGATGATACTCGGCGTCTATACGGCCCACCGCCATGGCCGCACGCCCTTCCCTCTCGCGGACCGTGAACACCCCTTGCGAGACTGGGTCTGACTTGTACCCCCTCCGCGTCCCGAACCGGACAACCACCAGGGGCGGTTCCCGACAAAGACTGGTAGACAAAATCCGACGACTCCCACCCAAACGGGAAAGGCACAATGAAACGAATCAACCAGATTATCGAGCTTAGAGAAGCCGGTCAGCCCGTTTACTGGGACGGCGGCCGCACTCTCACCTTTGAAGGGGGCGTCCAGTCTGCCCAGACCCACGCTGACTGGCTCGTCATCGGCATCGAGCATCAGCCCTTCGACGTTGCCGGACTGAATGCCTTCATGCGCGGTCTCGTCGCCGGAGGACCAACGCGAACCGGCCACCGCACGCCGCCGGTACTCGTGACCTTGCCCTTCGACGGCGTCGACGAGTATGTCGTGCGCAACAACGCCTGGATGATCAAACAGGTCTTGGCCACCGGCATCCACGGCATTCTCCTGTGCCATGTCGAATCGCCCGGCGCGGTCAAGGAGTTCGTCGAGTGGGTGCGCTTCCCCTTCCACACGCACGGGGTCGGCGAAGGTCTGGACATGGGCCGCCGCGGCTCCGGCGGCCAGGACAACGCCGCCTACGTCTGGGGCGTCTCCACGCAAGAGTACCTGCGCAAAGCCGACGTCTGGCCGCTCAACCCGGATGGCGAGCTCGTCCTCGGCATCAAGATCGAGAACATTCGCGCCCTCCAGAACGCCGAGGACAGCGCCAAGGTCCCCGGCATCGCCTTCGCCGAATGGGGACCCTCCGACATGCGCATGACCTTCGGCTACGACACTGTACGCACGCCTGAAAACACCGAAGAAGGCGATCTCAAAGCCGCCCGCGACCGCGTCTTCGCCGCCTGCAACGCCGCCAATATCGGCTTCCTCGACGGCGTTGACGCCGAAAATGTCGCCGCGAAAATCGACGAAGGGGTCACCTTCCCCGCCGGCGACGAGGCAGCCGCCATCGCCGGACGCAAACATACGGGCCGCAAGTTCGACTGAGTGAGCGTCACACCCATAACCCATAGTAGTTCGTCACGAGAGAGTCGAAGATGCCATTGAGATTGTCCTTCTTTCGTTTGGCCGACTCTCTCAATCTCTGAACGTTCTCTTTCCCCTTTCAAATCAAATCTCAGAAGCGTCCATTTCCAAGGATTATTCTCCCGATGCAACGTGGAAAGAACGCCGCACAACAGCATTCGAGCTAAGAACAGGCAACTCGTCGCGGCTACTTCCCTCGCCACTGACCACTTTAGTACTTTCCGGGGGGACTCCCCCCGCATCCTGCCTTGGTATGCCCGACCGCCGTGGAAAACTGGAACGGTTGAGGCAGCGAGAGCTGTTCCGACCCCCGCGCCCCCAACAGTATGGGCAGGCCGTGCGCCTGCCCATCGCTTCCCAACAGATGGATGGCAAACAACCCCAGCCACAGCTGTCATGAACTCCTTACCTGACCACTTCCACCCCAAAAAATCGGCCCCGCCCGAAGTTTCGGCGTCCTTGACAGGCCTGGCCTTCACACAATATACTATTTCCTGTTGAATCTACTTCAGCTGTCGCATTGCAGCGGCAGTACTGTACCCATCGTCCACTGAAAGCGATAACCAAAGGAGGCAGAGCATGTTCTCGTACAGGAATGTTGCATTCTTTCTCGTTCTGGCCCTCATCGCGGTCGCCTGTACCCCGGCAGTAGCGCCGGCCGCCGACCAGCCCGCGGAAACGGTCGCCGAAGCGCCGGCAGAGAGCGCAGCGACCGGGGACGATGTTTGCCCCGCACGCGGCGGCACTCTGGTTCTTGACTTCAGTTCCAGGGCTCTTGTAGTACCCATCTGGGGTTGGGGCTACGAGCAACAGAAACTCGTCTTCGGCAAGCTGATCCGCACCGGCACCGACAACGTTCCCCACCCCGATCTGGCCGAAAGCTGGGAGATCAGCGATGACGCCACCGAGTTCACTTTCCACCTCCGACAGGGCGTAAAGTGGCACGACGGAGAGGACTTCACCGCCGATGACGTGGCCTTCACCTGGACTTGGCACAACGACCCTGACAGCCCCTGGGTGAACCCCGCCCAGCCCGGTAACTGGATTGCGCTGAAAGGTTCGCTGGACTATCTGGAGGGCAAAACCGATGCGATCGAGGGAATCGAAGTGATCGACGATTTCACCGTCCGCCTCACCCTCGCCGAACCGGACGTAAGCTACTTCGCCCGCTTTATCGGCAGCATCAATATCCTGCCCGAGCACATCTATAGCCAGTGGCGCGTGCCCGATCTTAAAGACGCTGGCAACCCGCTCTGGTTCACCACCGAGACCCAGATCGGCACCGGTCCTTTCAAGTTTGTCGACGGCAAAAAGGATGAGTACTTCCGCCTGGCGCGCAACGACGACTACTGGGAGGGCGCCCCCTGCCTCGATGGCATCCTGTTCCAGAACATGGGCCCGCCCGACACGCAGTTCATCGCTCTCCAGAAGGGTGAACTGGACCTGATGAAGGTCGAAGGCAACTTCTATCAACAGGCACAGGATTTGCCCGGTATCGATGTCCAGACACAGCGTCTGAACTACATCAGTGTTTTCGTCGGCAACCTCAGTCAGCCGGCTTTCTGGGACAAGCGCGTGCGCATGGCCGTAAGCCACGCTATCAACCGCCAGGAAATCGGGGACGCCGTATACTTCGGCCTGCGCGAACCATGGCACACCTTCTCCTTCGTTGATGGCTGGACGAATGACGAGGTGCCTACCTATTCCTATGACCCAGAGAAGGCGATGGCCCTGCTGGCCGAAGCTGCAGCAGACGGCGTGTGGGACCCGGAAAAAGAGCACGAACTGATCTACTACCATACTGGTACGGAAGCAAAGAACTTCATGCTGCTCATGCAAAAGTACCTCAGCGAGGTAGGGATCAACGTCAATGTCATCCACGTGCCAAACGAAGCCTGGAATGACAGAGTGGCCGAGAACAAGCACTCCTTCTCGCACGCTGGCTGGGGGAACCCGGTCGACCTCCACGGCTACTATCGTACCTACCGCTGTGACAATCCGCCGCACCAGAGAGACGTAGTCTGGCCGACCGACGGCTCCCTTGACGCCATCTGTGCTCAGATAGATGATCTGTTTATCCAGGCCAAAGAGACCGGCGGCACTGATGACCGTAAGGCCCTCTATAACGAGATTCAGCAAATCATCGCCGAAAACGTGATCGGATACATCCCGCTTCACCGTTACCACATGGGCTACGCCATCAGCGAGAATGTCGGCGGAATGGACGAGTATGCCCTGGGAGGCCTGCACGACTACCAGTGGTCGAAACTCAACGCCCATCTCTGGTACAAGATGGAAGAATAATACTTGTGCTCTATCCTACTCTGCCTCAGTCTCGCCGGTAGAGTGGGATAGAGCCCGGCCTTTTCCACCTAACCTGAACAACGCACGCAACATTTTGAAATGGGCGCTTTCTTCGCCACGTTCTGAGAATCCTCGATGACCCGATACATCATTCGTCGCCTGCTGATCGCTGTCCCTGTACTGTGGGGCATTATCACCCTCACGTTCATCATGAGCGAGATCATGCCGGGCGACTACGTCGATGCGCTCGTCCCGCCTGGTCTCAGGCTTGAGATGGGCGTCGACGAAGCCATGCTCCAGCGGTTGCGCGAGTCTTATGGGTTGGACAAACCTGTTTACGTGCGCTACGCCATCTGGCTGCGAGAACTGTTGCTGCATGGAAACCTCGGCTATTCCTTCACGAGTGGGCAGCCTGCACTGCAGGAAATGGCCCAGGTGCTCCCGGCGACGCTCCAGCTTTCGATCGTGACGATCCTCTTCTCGCTGGTCGTCGGCACAACCCTCGGCATCATTTCAGCAATCAAACAGTATTCCGTACTCGATCATCTGCTGACGCTGCAGGCCTTCGTCTGGATATCTACGCCCGGTTTCGTGTTTGCCATCATCGCTCTCTACCTCTTCTCGCTCAAGTTACCCCTTTTCCCTACCGGGGGCCGGGCTCCTCTCACCGGCCCCGACAATTTTCTCGTCCGACTCCACTATCTGGCTCTGCCTGCGCTGGTTCTCGGCTTCGAAGGTTTGGCCGGGCATATGCGCTATGCGCGCGCCAGCCTGCTGGAGGCTCTCGGCGCCGATTACGTCCGCACCGCCCGTGCAAAGGGCCTGCATGAACGGTCCGTCTATCTGGGCCACGCATTTCGCAACTCCCTTCTTCCCGTCATCACCCACATTGGCCTCGCTCTGCCCGGCATTATCGGAGGCTCCTTTATCATCGAAACGATCTTCGTCTGGCCGGGCATGGGCAAACTGGGCATGGAGTCGATTTTCATGCGCAACCAGCCGATGATTATGGCGATGAATCTGATCGGATCATCCATGGTACTTTTCGCCAACCTCCTGGCCGACATCACCTATGCCTGGGCCGATCCGCGCATTCGCTACGAGTGAGGAAAGAGGCATGACCGACACAACAGCCTCTCGCCTGGACCGCGCACAGCGGGCGCGGCAACCTGAAGGAACTGGCCAGCCGCCGGAGTCGTGGCGTGCCTTGCCCAAGCCGGAAAATCGCTTCCTGCGTCGCTTTCGCCAACACCGTTTGGCAGTAATTGGCATAGCAGCCCTGGCCCTCTTCGCCCTGCTTGCCATTCTTGCGCCCCTCGTCACCTTCTACGATCCCAACGGAATCGACCTGACAGTGATGCGGCAAGCGCCTTCGCAGGACCACATTCTGGGCACCGACCCGCTCGGCCGCGATGTCTGGACGCGCCTCGTATACGGCACCAGGGTTTCTCTGGCGGTCGGCCTGGTTGCCGTCAGCATCTATACGACTATCGGCGTCGTACTGGGAGGGCTGGCCGGATACTTCGGCGGCCGAGTCGACATGGTGCTGAGTCGCTTTACCGATGTCATGATGTGCTTCCCCTCATTCATGCTCATTGTCACTGTCGCCGTCATCCTGCCGCCCAACATATTCAATGTCATGGTCATCATCGGGCTTTTCGGCTGGACCGGAATAATGAGGTATGTGCGCGCCCAGTTTCTTTCGCTTCGCGAGCGAGACTTTGTGCTGGCCGCGCGCTGTGTAGGTGTGGGCAGCGGATGGATCGTCTTTCGTCACATTCTCCCCAATGCCATTGCCCCGGTGGTGGTGGCCGCCACAATGGGGCTTGCCGGGGCGATCATGACCGAGTCCGCTCTGAGCTTTCTCGGCCTCGGCGTCCAGGAGCCCATGTCCAGTTGGGGAAGCATGTTGCAGGACGCCATGTCCCTGCCCATCTTGCAGGCGATGCCCTGGCTGTGGCTGCCCTCCGCCATCGCCATCGCCATCACCACGCTCTCCGTAAACTTCGTAGGAGACGCGCTGCGCGACGCACTCGATCCCCACATGAGCCTCGGCTAGTGATAGGACGGCCGTTGCGAAGAATCTCTTCCCTTTTTTCCGGTACCCACATTCGCGACGCCGCGGCGCCGACCGTCCTGTTAACTGAACGAAGTAATCAGACTCTCCCGACTCACCCAACTACGTTATCGCGACGACCACCGTAATGAGGGAGTTTCTTGCCTTACCACCCTCCGGGCCCATTCAAACCTGACAATCACACTGTTGTCCTGTACCGCTTCGACGAAGGCACAGGAAATGAGACCGCGGACGCCTGTGGAGACCCCCAACTGACTCTTCGCGCCCACAGGGAACTGCTTTGGGGACCACACGCTGGCTATGGCGCATGCGCACGATTCTCCCGCCGAATTGACGACGCCAACCTGCTCGTTGGGCCGGCCAACAACGACAAACTCCACCTTCGCGGCTGCTCAACCGAGTGGACGATCGAAGCCTGGGTGCGATACGCCGGAGCGGGCGGCCTCGAAGAAGGTCACACCTACGTGAACATCTGCGGCACCGAAGACGAAGGCCTGGGCCTCCCAACCGGTATGCGCGGCGGCTGGAATCTTTCCCTCAGCAGCTTCACTCGCCCCGGCACGCTCCAAAACGGGCTAGTCCCGGTCGCCCGTTTCATGGGTTCCCCGCGCGGCAGGGACCCTAACCACGACACCAGCGCCCTCCTGTTTCCCCACTCCAGGGCCGGTGGCTGGATCAGCGCCGACCCGCCCAGGATCACGGACCATGACTGGCACCACGTCGCCTGGCAGTTTCGTTTCTTGGATCAGACGCATTTCTTCTTTTTGGACGGCCAGCTCATCCGCCGCGTTCAGCTTCCGCTTCCCAACGACACTCAGGGCCGCGTAGTCAATGACACCGAGAACGTCGGTGTTCCCTTCGTGGTCGGCGGCTTTATCCACTCCCAAGACCCACCGAAGCACCTGGGGTTCGGCAATTTCGACGGTGACATCGATGAAATCCGCATCTCCAGCGTGATGCGCTACCCCGTCGCCGAGCAACTTGCCATCGTACGCCAGGAAATGCCCGCCGCAACGATAAAATCTCCCTACCGCGTTCACCTCGCAGCGGATGCCAATGAGGGAGAAGTCAATTGGGAATTGGTGAGTGGCCCTCTGCCAAATGGGCTGACACTGGACGGAACTTCGGGCGCTCTTCACGGCACGCCAACCGCACCAGTGAAACGTCAGGCAATTGAACTGCGCGCCACCGACACGACCGGCCACACTGACCAGCACCGCTTCCACCTGTCTGTTTGTCCCGGGCTGATCGTAACGAAGTCGCTTCCACCAGCCTTCGCAGAGACGCCCTATCGCACGACTTTGCGAACCAGCCACTTGGTCGCGCCCATCAATTGGACCGTTACAGAAGGCGCCCTGCCCACCGGACTGCGCCTCGACCGCGAGACGGGCGAATTCGTGGGCGCACCTTCCACAACGGGAGTCTTCAACCTTAACGTCGCGGCGTCCGATGCGGTGAAACAGAACGACCAGGTTGAACTTTCCCTGAAAGTGTTGCCGAAGGAACTCCATGTCATCAAGCCGGACGAACACACGGTTGTCCTGTATGACTGGCAAGGACCAAACGGACGGCTCATCCCCGACGTAATGGGCGACGAGGAGTTGACTCTGACCTGGACCAACATAGGCGGTGACAGGCGCGTGGCCTGGCCTGGTCGCAATGGTCGCTTTCCCCAGGACACAGGCCACGGCGAGCACGGCTTCGTCGGTCCCCAGCATAGTGACAAGCTGGACCTCCGAACCTGCGAAAAGGCCTGGACCGTGGAAGCCTGGATCAGACCGGGCGGGCCCTTGCAAGCATATGGCGAGAAGGCCGACGACTACCACCAACCCTTCACCTTCGGTCATATCTGCGGCACCTACGACAAAACTGAACGGGGAGTCTGGGAGTTCTATCTCTCTTCGCAAGGCGCTCCCTACTGGAACATGGCCCCCGGCGTACACTTTCTCGGCGCCGAGCCCGACCAGGAACTCATGGATCTGCATCCCTGGTCGCGTCCAGACGGGCTAGTTGCCGCCACCGTCGACGCCGGCATCACTGACACTGAATGGCACCATGTAGCCTGGCAGTATGGGGCCGAAGAGGATCTGCATCAGCTGTTTCTGGACGGCACACTTATTTGGCAGTTGCGCAGCCCGGACGGCCGCAAACTGGTCAACAACCGCAGGCACGACGCCCAGTTCAGCGTCTCTACGCGCCTGAAAGGATTCGCGCGTTACGGAGGCGCATTCGACTTTCTGGGCGAAGGCCACTTCTTCGGCCAGATCGGTGATATCCGAATCTCATCTATCAGAAGGTATTAGGCGGACCGGCTGCCGGCAGCCGGTATCGAGAGGAGACTAACCGTGAGAAACTACGGGCTTGGCTGCGGCAAGTGGGTTTTTGTCGACTGGATGGGAATCGAGCCGGGTTATGGTACGCAGTGGGAAGGCGCGCTTTCACAGGGCTGGTGCGTTCCCCACGGCATCAAACTCAAGGTCCACAGACCGGTGATTGACCCAACACCGGTGATCGTCGCCGATCGTCCTTGGGAGCAGGACTACATATCGCCGTATGCAACATTCCTTGAGGATGGAGGGATACTCCGCTGCTGGTACGAAAACGAGGCCGGAATCGGATACGCCGAGTCGCACGACGGCGTCGCCTGGGAAAAACCAAATCTTGGCCTTCAAGAGTGGAACGGATCGACCGCGAACAACCTGATCAACATCGCCTGTCACGGTCACGGCATTTTTATCGATCCCGCCTCCGCTGAATCCGAGCGATACAAGATGGTCAGCTGCTATTGGACCGAGACAGAACGCAAAGTTCTGGGCGCAGTTTCCCCGGACGGCCTGTACTGGACGCCCCTGCCTGAGCCCCTGATGGAACACCAGCATGCCGACACACAGAATATCGCCCTGTATGATGCCGAACGCGGCAAGTACATTCTCTATACACGCCAGTCGGATGGGAATTCGCAGCGCCGCGGGGTTAACCGGACTGAATCGGACACTTTCCGGCACTTTCCCGACTCCGAACCGGTCCTGGAGAACAACCCTCTCGATGCGCCCGACCTGGATATCTATTGCAACGGCTACTCACCCTGGCCCGGCGCAACCGACGCGCATCTCATGCGGCTCTCCATGTACGAGCGTACCCCCGACACGATGAACGTCCACCTGGCCACCAGCCGCGACTGCGTGGCATGGCACAGACCGCTGGGGCAGGAACCCTGGATCGAAACTGTGCCCTCCCCCCAAGGAGCGCTCAATACGGTCTACGCCAGTGCCGGAATTGTCTGTACGGGCAACGGGGAGTGGTCCACATACGTTGGCGTCAACCGCAAGCTGCACAACGAACCGGTCGAGAAGAAAAAAGGCGCGGGCAGCGAGTCGGCGCTGGTACGCGCCGCAACGCGCGAGGATGGGTTCGTCTCACTGTCCAGCCGGGGTCGGGGAGGCTTCTGGACGGTACCCTTCGTATTGAACTCCGATTCGATCGGCGTCAATGCGCAAACCCTTTATTCAGGTTCCCTACGCTGCCAAATCCTCTCGTCCAGCCCCGGCGATGTCGGCAGCGCCACCCGCTTCATCCGCCCAATCGAAGGCTACACTTTTGACGACTGCCAGCCAATTGCCGGAGATCACCTGAACACGCCTCTTACCTGGAAAGGCGGCGCCGACCTGAGTCATCTGCAGGGCCAGACTGTCCGCCTCAGGTTTGACCTGTATAAGGCAGATCTCTATGCGATTCGATTCTGAATATACTGGCGTCAACAAGGACAGTTTCAGAATCGATTCGTGTTGAAACGCAAAACGCTACTCTTGTTTCATTCTCGCCACTACAACAAGCGATATGACACACAGCGCGTCGCATTCCGAGGAGCGCGTGAACCAACCTTGACCCCTTTCCCCCGATTGTATACACTTCGGGAGAATTAGAGCCCACCCTCGAATATGACGCTGCAAATCAGCTGGCAAAAAGCCCCAATATATCCCGCCCTCATCAAAGGGCCCGCCGTTGGCGCAATCGACGGCCGCCTTCTGGTCGCGGGCGGCATGTCCTATCCTTGGCGTGAAGTAGAGTACGGTTTCGGCGCGCCGATCCTGCAGGATGCCGACGCAATGCAGGATGGAACAGAACCGATCGGCGAATGGAATCCCCTCCCTCCCATCCCGATCGGCCCGGGTTGGACTTCCGGAGCCGCCGTCGCCGGCGGTCTGGCCGTTGTCGGAGGAAGGCGGCGCGCGGTCGGCAATCTCGCAACAGCAGACGTCTGGTTCCTCGACGTTCAGTCCGGAGCGACGGACTGGGAAAAGCTCCCTGACCGCCCGTCTCCAGCCATGGTTCCAACAACTTTCGCCCAAGGCGACCAGCTCTACACCGCTTTCGGCACCGACTGGCATCCCCACGAGCACGCCACCGGCGATCCCAACATATACCGAATGGACGTGCGCCGCAGAAGTGGCTGGGAGATCGCGGCCCAGTTTCCCGGCGAAGCCCGCTGGATGTGCGGCATGGGCATCTGTAAGGGTAAACTCTACGTAATCGGCGGCCACGACATTCCGATCGGAGGCGTCGTCGACCCCAGGCCCCACAATGCCTTCCGCCTGTTCGGAGACACCGAAAGACATGGCGACCGGGTGAGCCACGTCGCATTCGGTGAAAACTGGGAATGTGATCTGGCCACTGGGAGCTGGCGAGAACTGCCGCGCCCGCCGCGCGCCTATGTCGCCGACGCCTTCACAGTCGAGGATCGCTGGATCGTCCTGACAGGGGGCCAGACCTGGGTCGTCTCGCCTGAAGGCGAAGATGTCCTCATCGTGGGACATGTGCCGGACCTGGACCTGGTCTGCCTCTCCCACGAGGTCTGGGCATACGACACGCAGGAGCAAACCTGGTCTGCTCTCGATCCGTTGCCCTATGGAATCGCGTCGCACAGGGTTGCCGTCTGGAAGGATCGCGTCTTTCTCGTCGGTAACGAGACACGTGACAGCATACGCAGCAACACTTTCGGCACGGTTTTCGCAGGCAGGATTCGTACCGACTGACGCCGTCCAACGTGCGCCGCTGCGAAAAAATAAGGGGAAGAACAGCCATGCAATCCACGACCGTTGCAGACGGAACCAGAGTCACCATGTCCGGTCACGAGCTTGTCTTCGGCCACAACATTTTCACGCCGCGTGACGCCAACGACATAGCCGCCGATGTGCCGGCCCTCCACGCCAGAATCGAGGAGGATGGCTACCTGTTGATTCGCGACTTCTACGATCGCGATGCCATCATGGCCGCCCGCGCAGACATACTCTCTTACCTGTCAGCAGAGGGCTTCCTCGATCCCGACGCCCCGCCCGAAGACGGTGTGATCGGGCCTGACAACGCAGGCGCGGTCCTGAGCAACGAGGTCGTCGTCAATATGAACGCCTACCTGCGCGTCGTAAACTCCGAGCGCATTATGGCCTTCTTCGAACGTTTCCTGGGTGGCCCGGCCCTGACCCTCGATCACAAATGGCCGCGCGCGGTCAGGAGAGGCCACAGCACAGGGGCCCACTACGACGTCGTATTCATGGGCGCCGGAACCAAACAGCTCTATACCGTCTGGACTCCCCTGGATGACATCTCCCTCGACATGGGCCCGCTCGCCTTCTGCCCGGGCTCCAACAAGCTGGACCTCCTCCGACGCACCTACGGCGCGGCTGACGCTCACAATGATATGACCGAAGGCCATCTGACCGGCGACCCACTTGAACTGATCGACCTCTTCGACATTAAGTGGTCATCCACCCCCTTCCGTGCAGGCGATGCCATGATCTTCGGCATGTACTTCCTGCACGGCTCGCTCGACAACGTCTCCAACCGCTACCGCCTCAGCACCGACAACCGCTACCAGCTCGCCTCCCAACCTGTCGATGAACGCCACATGGGCCCCCACCCGGACCAGATTCCCAAGGCCGAAAATCGCAAGACGATGGCCGAAATGCGGCAGAAGTGGGGGTTCTGAGCCTGTCCATGTGGAAAGCCGAGACGCTCCTATCTGGAGATCAATTGCGCAATGAACGCACCTGAGCCAAAGAGCCGCACCGAACAGCTCGATATCAGACTGAAGACCGAGGCAATTCTGGAGGGCAGCCGGCCTGTTTCCAGGGACTATCCCTATATTCCTCCCGACTACAGGGTCCCCTTCCTTCACATCGGAACGGACCGGCAACTATTCCTGGACAATTTCATCCTCGATCACTTGAACGGTGTCCGCCGTGAGATCTGCGCCCCTGCAAAGAGCCCCCAACCGCTGCTGTCCTGGTCAAACCTCCCCTGGGAGCAGGTGCAGTTCAACCCCGGAACCGCCGGCGTCATTCACGATCCCGACGACGGCCTGTTCAAAATGTGGTACTGGCAGGGGTTGGCCAATGAGCCCTTTAACACGAGTCAGGTCCTCTGCTACGCTGAATCAAAGGACGCCCTCAACTGGGAAAAGCCGCTGCGCGACGACTGTCTCCCCTTCCAGGGCCACACCGCAACCAATATCGTTCACCCTGATGTCTCGCAATCAGGGTTAGCCCTGAATCATGACCGCGCAGACAGCGAGCGAAAGTATCTGCTCGTGAATTGGCCCCCCGAAACTGCTGCCAAGAGGCCGCCCGGCAGCCCCCGCCTCTCCATCGTAGACGCCTCGCCCGACGGCATCCACTGGCGCACAATCAGTGAAGAGTCCCCCCTACCCCACCACCACGAGCAGAAGATTATCTGGGACGAGAGCATCCAGCGCTATATTGGCTACAGCCAGTACTCCCATCACCAGGACTTCCTCTACCGCAAGCGGCAGATCGGCCGCCAGGAGAGCGCTGACTTTATCCACTGGTCGCCCAAAGAGGTCGTCCTTTCCGCCGACTGGGACGCCAACGTGCCGCCCGACCTGGAGATGCACGACATGTCCGTGCGCAAGGTAGGCGGCCTCTACATCGGCATCACCAGCGAATTCATGGCCGAACCCTTCTGGCAGGAACGGGGAGGCCACAACTGGCGCGATCAGGCCTTCTCTCGCCTCGGTCTCTACACAAGCCGCGACGGCAAGCGCTGGCAGCGCGTCGGCAGACCAGACCCCTGGGTCGACACGGGTTCCCCCGGCGAACAGGACTACGGCTTTGCCTGCTTCACTCCCGCCGGCGAACTCGTCCACGGCGGAAAGATCGTGATCCCCTACAGCGCCAATCCCCAGAAACAGAGCTGGTTTCTTGGCTCTCCCCCCACGCCGCTCTACCCGCAAGAGGAGTACAAGCGCCAGCAGCAGGCATGGCGGGCGCGCCAGACGCTGCAGGGCGAGCCCGCAATCAAGCGTGCGGTAGGCGGCCTGATCTTGCGCGAGGATGGCTGGGCCAGGCTCGCGCCGGAGTACGAATCCGGCGAGGTGTACACAAAGCAGTTCGTCTTCGAAGGAAATGCACTGCGCATAAACGCCGAATGTGGCTATGGATATATCCAGGCCGAACTCCTGGACCCAACCTTCGAACCGTACGCAGGATTCTCCGCTGAACTCTGCGATCCGGTAATCGGCGCGCCGGACCAGATCTGGCATACGATCAGTTGGCAGGGAAACTGCGACGTACGCGCATTGTGGAACAAGCCGGTTCGCATCCGCTTTACCCTGCGCGAGTCCAGCATCTACGCTTTCCAGTTTTTTGAATCCATGTCAGAATGACGACAAGTCTGTAATCTTCCCTATCGCCTCATCGAAAGGAGCCAACTGTGGGCGCAAAACTGAAGGTGCATAACCCAATGGGCTACCCGCCCCAAATCGACCAGAAGCATCTGGCCCCCCGTGTAAACGACCTCGCCGGCAAGACCGTCTACCTCGTGGACTGCCGCTTCGACGACGGCGACATTCTCGTAGAGCAGATGGCCAACTGGTTCAAGGACAACCGGCCCGACATCAACATTGAGGTGCGGCGCAAGTCAGGCGTCTATACCGAACGCGACGAAACCCTCTACCAGGAGATCCAGCAGAAAGGAGCCGGGGCCGTCATGGCCGTCGGCCATTGAAGTACCTGCGCGCCGGCGGTCGCCGACCAATGCATAATCCTGGAAACTGAGTACAACGTTCCGACAGCCTCCATCCAGACCGGCATTTTCCTCGATCTGGTGAAGGCCTCCACCCTCCAGCAGGGGATTCCCTACCTGCGCCATGCCTTCGTGCCCCAGCCGGTGATGGGCCGTTCGCCCGACCAGTTGCGAGCCTACGTCGATGGTCCCGACGACATAACAGGTCGTCCCTTCATGACCGAAGTGATCGCAGCCCTCACCCGGCCGCGGTCAGACGACGAAACCCGTGCCCACGACTTCGATCGCTCAACGCCTCGCTTCGTCGAAGAGGACAACGAAGAGAATCTCCACCAGCTCTTCGTCGAAAACCTCTGGACCGACATGCTGCCCATCATCCTGCCCACAGAGGAACGGGTGGCCGCCATGCTTGAGGGCACCAGCCGCTGCCCCGACACTGTGGTCGGCCAGATGCGTCCAACCGGCACGCGCGAAGCATGGGAGTACACGGTCGAGAAGGTGGCCGTAAATGCCGTAATGGCCGGTGCCAAACCGGAATACTTCCCGGTCATCCTCGCGCTGGCGGCAACCGGCGCCTCCGCCCGGGCCAGCACAACCAGCTCCGCCGCCTCCATGGCCGTTGTCAACGGGCCTGTCCGTCATGAGATCGATATGAACTGGGGCATCGGCGCCATGGGGCCATACAACCACGCCAATGCCACCATCGGCCGCGCCTTCGGCCTGCTCTCCCAGAACCTACAGGGAGGTTCCGTCCCCAGAGAGACCTACCTCGGCTCCCAGGGCAACAACTACGCCTACAACAGCGTTACTTTCGCCGAAAACGAAGAGCGCAGCCCGTGGGTTCCCTTCCACGTACAGCACGGATACGAAGCCGACCAGAGCGCGGTAAGCGTCTTCGGCGGCTGCCGTTCGACAGCATTCAACCTCGGCCTGCGAGCGAAACACTGGGAGGATCACGTCCGCAACATGCTGCGCGGTCTCAACCCCCACAACCCGCCCACCTTCGTTCTCGATCCGATCACCGCGCAGCAGTTCATCGACCGCGGCGGGTTCGATACCAAGGAAAAACTGATCCAGTGGGTATACGAGAATGCCACCATGCCGGCCGGCGTCTACTGGGACTACCAGCTGATCGAGAACTATGTCCACCCTCTCGCCCTCAACGGCGTCGAGCCATATGCCACCAAGCTCAAGGCCGCCAAAGACGAGATGATCCCGATTTACAAGCCGGACGAGATCCATGTTGTGGTCGTCGGCGGCGAGACAAACGGCTACTGGCGCATCATGGGCTGCAACTACAGCGGCACGGCGTCCGTAGACGACTGGCGCTGAGTGCGGACGGATTCCGGTCAGTCGGCGCCCGTCCGTGGGTAACGAATTGAGGAAGCCGATCGACCTGTCACGAGGATAGTCAGAGGCAGGATCGGGCAGGGCAAGTGGAGTGCGGTTGACTGCCACCTGCCCTGCCTGTCCGATCTGTTTTCAATTCAGGCGCTGAACGAACTGCACGTCTTATTTTCGCATAGTAGGTTTCCACAGGGCCGCTAACCCGCCCGGCAGGAAGAGGTGAAATGGAAGAGAATACGCAGCTGAGGCTGGAGGGATACTGCCTGCTGAAAGGCGTCATACCCGCCGACAAGGTCCGCCAGATCAGCCTCGATGTCGACGGCGCCAGGAACGCCGGCATGGAGGCATACGATAAGCTGGACTGGTCGGCCGTCACCCATATGCCAACCCTTGCGCCCTACTTCGCCGACCCGCGCCTCCTTGAAATCGCGCGCACGGCCTTCAACCACGCCAAAGTGCGTATCTCCCAGACCGAATTCAAAAGTGTCCCGCCCCGCAGCAACCCGCCGGAATGGCGCAACTTTCACACCGACTGGCCCCACGACCTGACCGACCGCTCCTACTGCGGCCTGGTCAACCAACCCTTCCCCGACGTGGTCATGAGTCTCACTTCGATCTGGATGCTTTCGGACTTCACCCCGGAAAACGGCGCCACCTGGGTTGTCCCCCGCACCCATCGCGATCCCCGCAACCCTCGCGGTCAAGGAGACGGGATCGACGGCCTCAGCCCGATTCCCCACGAAGAACAGGTCTGCGGCGATGCCGGCGACGTTCTCCTCATCGACAGTCGCGTCTGGCACTCCGTTGGCCCCAATCAGACCGATGAAATCAGATCCTGTGTCGTCGCCCGCTACTCGCCCTGGTGGCTGAGTGTCGACTATGGCAAACGCAACTGCGCATTCGTGCCCGCCCACATCTTTGATTCCTTTCCGGAAGGCGTGCAGGAGCTCTACGAACACCGGCGGATCGGGCACGAACCGCTCCTGATCGGAGAACCGTCTCAACAGCGCTATTCATAGACTTGAGCGCCTCGGCAGGCTTTCGCGCCAATGCCACGCTACATCCGGTCGAGGACTGGAAAGAAGCGCGGTTTCAGCAGCTTAAACAGGTCAGGTCCGGTTATAAGCCCCTGAGGAATAAGATTGTCGAGTGCTCTGTCCCTCTCAATCGTGTGGCGCTCGAATCTGCCCGTTTCGGGGTTCAAGACATTGCACTCAATTGCGTTTCGATGCACATCACACTTTAGAGGAGCGAAACTGCAGCTGACTTCATTCCCATCCTCACCGAAGGCGCAATCGTAGTTGAATCCCGGAAAGTCCTCGAGAGGAACAATGGTGTTAAAGGGGTTGGTCTGGCTTTTCTCCACCCTGCCCAATATGGAACCTGGCAAACTGAAGATCTCGTACTCTCTGAGATTCTCCATGTCTCCCTCTGAAAGCGCCACCGACCTCCTGATGTTGAAGTCGTAAATGTAGTAGCCGGGACGCCCGCCAAATGACCGCCGGCATGAATCGAACTGCTCCTCCAGAGTTTCCACGATGCCTCCTTGTCCACCACCGTCTGTCGCGCCTGGCGCGCATCCCTGTACGTAGAGAAGCTGCGAACTGTAGGGGCCGCCAACGTACGCGCGTATCTCCTGGCCCTCGACATTGGCCCGATAGACAAACAGTGTCAAGAGTGCCAGCGCAATCAGAGCGATAACCCCTAAAACCCTGCCAACCGGCTTAAGCAGCGTTCGTCCCATCTTTTGAAAGGCTGGATTTGGTCTTGAATTCATTCTATCCTTCGCTTTGATCTGCTTTGACAGTAGAAGCCAGAGTGCCTTGGCGGTGCTGTCTTCTCCGATCAACGGCTTCTGAACGACATGGGTTCCAATTCACTTTCTCCTTCCACAACAGATTCCCCCCGCACAGACGAAAGTTCAGACTGGCGTACCACCTTACAAGGATTAGGCAAAAAGCCGACCGGAATCAGGGCGTGGGAACGGAATAGCCAATCACCACTGCTCCGCCTGAGTCCACGTGCGTCAGCACAGCCTCTGGCAGCTTTGCGGCGATACTTATACATAGAGTCAGGTAAACATGACTGAACAAGAGCAGTTCGAGACCCCCGAAGCCAGATTCGACTCCGAAATGGTCGACGTACAGCGCAGAATGGAGGAAACCTGGGCTGGCGAAAGACCGGTCGATCAGCGAACGTATCCCTACTTCAACCCGGACTACCGCCTGCCTTTCAAGCACATCGGCCTGCAAAAACAGCTCTTCCTCGACAACTACATCCTCGAGGAGCTCATCGACGTCGAAAGAACAGTCCTGCGTCCCCAGAAAGCGGAGCCTCCCCTGATTGCGTTCGAAAATCTTCCCTGGGAAAGGTATCACTTCACCAGCGTTCCCGCAGCAGCCCTCTACGACCACGAAGACCAGCTTTTCAAAATGTGGTACAAGACGTTGGTGAGCGGGAACACAAATTCGGCTCAAGGTACCGAGGTTGTCCTCTGCTACGCCGAGTCCGACGACGCCTTCTACTGGCGCAAACCACTGCGCGATGACTGCCAGCCATTTGAAGACAGTAAGAAGACAAATATCGTAGTTCGAGACTTCGACAACGGCACAATCGTCCTCAATCCTGACCGCGCTGATCCTGAAAGGAAGTTCCTGGCAGTCTACAACCCCTCAATGGAGGCAACGAGCCGCGGCGCACGGGTCATGTCGCGCGTCGCCGCCTCACCGGACGGAATCGGTTGGCAGGTGATCAGCGACGATACGCCCTTTCGCCATCACCACCAGATGCGCGTCATCTGGGACGACGCCTACCGCAAGTGGGTCGGATACTCACAGGCCTCCCACGCCTTCGCCAGCCATCTCCACGTCCGCACAATCGGCCGACAGGAGAGCGAAGACTTCATCAACTGGTCGCCCAAACAGGTCATCCTCTCCAGTGACTGGGACCCCAATGTCGGCCCAAATGTCGAGTTTCACACCATGTCGGTGCGCAAGGAAGGCGGTCTCTACATTGGCATCGTCGAGGAGGCGCACGGCGAACACCAGTGGCTCGTCAACCGCGACGGCAGCAACCAGCGCGATCAGTTCCACACCAAGGCCGCGCTCTACACCAGCCGCGACGGCCGCCAGTTTTTCCGCGCCGATGGATACCGCCCCTGGGCTGACAACGGCCCCCCCGGCAGCCAGGACTACGGCTACCTCTGCCACACCGTGGCCGGATACCTCCTCCACAAAGGGAAAATGGTCATCCCCTGTTCGGCCTTCCCGCACAAGCAGCGCGACACACGGCCGGCCGGCGTCTCGAATCACGCGCCGCACTCTTCGACCACAGCCTCCCGCCGCCATCTCGAGGAACTGAGCCGTCACGGCATGGGCAGCCCGATGATGGATCGCGTCAAGCCGGATCAACCCCTCCAGCGGGCGATCGGCGCACTCGTCCTTCGCGAGGACGGCTGGGCCGCCCTCCGTCCCAAATACGAGGCAGGCCGCGTCATCACCAGGCAGTTCGTGTTTGAGGGCAACGCGCTGCGCGTCAGTGCCGAGTGCGACTACGGTCTGATCCGCATCGCGCTCCTGGACCCGGAACTGATGCCATATCCCGGTTTCAGCCTGGAAGATTCCGTGCCTCTGCACGCGCCTTCCCAGCAAATCTGGCACACCGCGTCCTGGAAGGATGGTCCGGACTTGCGCCGCCTATGGAACAAGCCGGTCCGCATCTGTTTTTCTCTGCTGGAGTCCAGCCTCTACGGATTCCAATTCCATTACCAGTCTGATGCTCATAGCGAAAGACGCTAAACCCATGCTTTCAAACGTCAACACCACCGACATAGCCTCGGCGATCCGGCTGGGATGCCGCACAATGTGTTCGGTCTTCAACGCCGATGATAATGACGTCCCCTTCTTTGGATCCCAGGTGTGGCCAGAGGCATATCTCAGTTTCAGCCCGTCGGCCTCCGAATCACATGTGCCAGGCCGACATCTCAACGCCCTCCTCAACGCCGAAGACGTGCTGGGCCTCACGCTGGAAGAAAGTTGCATCGCACGCCACGCCCGCGCAGCCTACTTCTCCTACTCCGGCGATCTTCCGCTTCCCCTCAACCGCGATCGCACGGACGGCCCCCTGGTCCACTTCTACCCCCACAACGTACGCGAAGGATTTCACGCCCTATACGCCCTGGCCCGCTTCCGTAACAGCGAACCGGCAATCGAGCTGGCCGAGCGCAGCATCGCTGCGATTCAGGATCTGTGGAATCCAAAAGAGGGCTGGGACAAGGAAACAATCGAGAGCAACTTCGAATTCCATCCCACCACATTCATCATCGGACTGGCACGTGCCATCGGTCCCCTCGTGAAACTGCACAAGCATACCGGCTGCACCGGCGCCCTGGACCTGGCTCTTGCGCTCGCGGACAAAGCCACGTCCGAGTTCTATGTCCCCTCCGGCGGGTACGATCGTGAGACTTTCGGCGGGCACACGCACTCCACCACCTGCGTTATGTCCTCGCTCGCCCAGCTGGCCGACCTGACCCGCAGCGCCGCGCTGATGGAACGCGTTCGCGCCTTCTATGACAACGGGCTCAACGACATCCGTGATGCCTTAGGCTGGGTCATCGAAAGCAGCGGCGAAGACGTCGACCCCGACCGCGGCGAGGTCAACAACACGGGAGATATCGTCGAAACAGCGCTCCTGCTGGGGAAGTGGGGCTATCCACAGTACTACGAAGACGCCGAAAGAATCCTTCGCTGCCACATGCTACCCTCACAGTTACGCGACATCTCCTTCATTCGCGAGCCTGACAACTCTGATAACGAGGACGGAAAGCGAAACATAGCCGACAGGCATCTGGGCGGGTTCGGCTTTCCCGCGCCCTACGGCCACAAGACGTTGGACGCGCAGCGCATCAGCTTCAACATGGATATCGTTGGCGGCTCAGTCGGATCACTGTGTGAAGTCTACCGGCAAGCCGTGGACACGACCCCGGCGGGCCACTATGTGAATCTGCACTTCGACCACGAGACCGATGCCGTAGCCGTAGAGTCACCCTATACGCACCCCCACATGCGAGTGCGCGCCAAGCGTCCGGGTCCCCTCTTCGTGCGCCTACCCAGCTGGGTAGCGGTGGACGAAGTCAACGTAGACGGTTCAAATGAACGCCCCCGCTGTCACAACGACTATCTGGTTTTTAACAGTCCGCCTTCAAACCGCTGGATTACTATTCAATTCGAGCTGGCAGAACGGGACATCATTCTCAGCCATCGCACGCGCGACATAGAGGTAAGGCTGCTGGGCGACTCGGTAGCCGCCATGTCCAACTTTGGCGCCGAGCTCACCTTCTTCCCACCGCTTCATGAGTAAATGCCTTGCCTCCCATTCGCCTGACCACCGCGCCTCCTGGACAAATTAGGGGTCGCAAAAGTAGGGGCCCCCCTTGTGCGTGCCCCGATGGTTGCTGATTCCAAAAAAGAGGAAACTGATCATGGCAAGCAGACCAATCCACATCTTACTCGTCGCCGCCCACCCTGCCGACAGCTTCGACATGGCAGGGGGCACCCTGGCCCATCATGTTGACCAGGGCGACAAAGTGACCGCAGCGATTCTGACCACCGGGGTACGCTCACACCACTGGGAACTGGGCGAGCAGAGGCGCCAGGCAGGCGCCGAGCTGGATGTCGAACAGTTTGTGGAAAAGGCCGTGGAAGAGAAACTGGAGGAGGTGCGCAGCGCCTGCCGCATCCTCGGCTTTGACGACCTGCGCGACCTCGGCTTCGAAGACGACGACATCCTCGTCACCCAGGACAAAATCGAAGCCATCGCCGATGTAATACGCGAGGTGAAGCCGGACATGCTCATCACCCATCACCCTTTCGAAAGCGGCGGCTTCAAAATGCACGGCACCACAGGCCAGTGCACGCTCTACGCCTGGCAGCTCGCGTCTGGGTCCGGACGCGGCCGCCAGGAGCGCCACCCCATTCCCTGCATCTACTTCATGAACCCAACCGCCTACGTCGGCAACAACAGCCTCGAATACGCCGGCACACATCGCGCCGACCTCTACATCGACATCACCGACGTAATTGAAAAAAAGGTGAGGGCGCTGGACCAGATCGCCAGCCAGTACTACGGGGGTCCCTACGCACGCAAACGCGCCGAGACTTCCGACGGAGCCGACGGCAACAGCGCGCTCGTCGCCTACGCCGAGCAGTTCCAGCGCTTCCAGCCGCAGGTCCGCTATACGCTTCCCATCACCGACGCGGAGCTGGAGCGAATTACGGAACCGCAGTCCGCGCACATGGGACGCCGCAGCGAGATGATCGGGGGGCTCATGCCGTTGTCAGCAGGCGAAGAGTTCACATCTCGCTATCGCATGTCGAAGGAGCAGTACAGGGACGAATGAACAGGGCGGAAATGTTGATTGAGCTAGCTTGAGCAGATAAAAGCAAGGTCTGTAGCGACCGCTCAGGCTGGCTACTCTTCAACTCGACTGATCGTCATCCGTTCGTCGCCGGCGCCGTTGCGCCACAGGTCCTGACAAGCCGCGGCCAGTTCAGGCAACCCTTCGGTGATTGTCGCGAACAGATTTCCTGGCATATGCCCGTCCAGCCCTAGCAGGTAGTTGTCCCGCCCGTAGAAAATCGCCAGGTCGATGAGCCCGGTCTCGCGGCACTGTGCTTGCATTTCTGGCGGCGCCTTGCTGCCGGGAGGAACCGGAAGATAAAGAATGTCACCGGGGATGGGAAAGACGGTGGCGTTTTCCTTTTTGGGATCCTTCTCGGCAAACGGAGGCGTCAGAATATAGACTTCGTTGTTTGCCCACTTGGCATGAAATGCGGCGCCGGAAAGCGGCAGCGCGTTCCAGACTGCCTCCGCGGTCAGAGGCGCGGCCTCATCGAGAAGCTCGGCCACGGCGGAAACATCATGTTTCTCAAATGAGATCCTGATTTTGCGGCCCATAAAATGGATTCCTTTATCTCTCTCGTTTGCTGTCAGTTTTCGAACAGTACACCCCGGCCTGCCAGCCTCGGCTCCACCCCCAACATCCTCAGCGCCTCCCAACCCGTAGCCTGATTCGACGTTACGACCGGTTTCCCGAGTTCCTCCTCCAGGTCGCTGATGAAGTCCGCCGTCTTCTGCCCCGTGCAGCTGATCAGCACCGCGTCAGCCTCCGGGACGTCCGACCGCCGCGCCGCCTCGCGTATCGTTTCCGGCGGCACAATACTGTGGTCCTGCAGATAGTGCAGCGGATTGCTGTTCACCACCTCAATGTCGCACTCGGCCAGAAAACCGATGAGCGCCTGGTTCACATCCTCCATATACGGCGACGCCGTTGCCACCCGCCGCACGCCCAGGAAGCGCATCGCCTTGACGATGGCCGTGCTGGCCGTAGTGCAGGGCAGCCCTGTCGCATCCTCAACCCTTTGCTTCAAAGCCTCGTCTCCGGCAACGCCCTGCACAAAGCTCGCCGTCGTGCAGTAGTAGGCGAAAACGCTCGGCTTTAGCCGCATCAATCTGCTGGCCGCGGCTTCTATGTCCCCGTTTTCCGCCAGCCAGATGCCCAGTTCCACGCTGCTGCCCTCTTCCGGCTCTTCCGTTCCTACCTGAAACATCGGCACATGCGTCCGAGCCGACACCATCGACACCTGCTCCGGCAGATACTTGCGGATCTCATCCAGCATCCGGTTGATGTCGTAATCCAACCACATGTCGTCCGGATAGATTGCCCCCAGCGTCTGATGATTCTGCGCCATCTACCTTTCCCCCTTCACGCTGCTTAGCCCCGAACGCACATTTCTTCCGTGCCGGCGAACCATCCTCAACCAGTACCGCACGCGTTACGCAGTCTACTCGATTCGTCGCCGGACTTCCGTCTGTCCACCGATGCAGTCGAAAGTGGGCGTGAACTTTCGTACCCCTTTGGTAACGGCTAAGTAAGTTCCAATCCGCGTCCACGAGCAGGGCGAGTGCCGTTCCCTCTGACCACTGACCCCTGATCACCGACCACTGCAGTTCTGTGCGGTCGGGCCTTCGGCCCTCCCTTGTGCGGGGGGATTCCCCCCGCAACGCCCCCCTTCGCATGCCCGACCCGCGTGGACAATAGGAACGGTTGAGACACCCAACGGTGTTCGAACCCCCACGCCACCACTGTAGGGGCAGGCCTTGTGCCTGCCCTGTGCCTCCCAATCAATTGACGGCAAACAATTTCAGCCACCGCTATCATGAATCCCCCACCCGTCCATTCCCACCCCCAAAATGAACTGTACCCCTGTACACAGTCAACCTTTCTCTCCTACCGACACCCTCGCAGGCTGTACGAACTCGGCGTAGCGGGCCGCGATGCGGGCCCCGTCGTCACCGGCGTGAACAAAGACCCGAAACCGAAAACTCAGCGACTCCCCGCTGTGTAATTTCTTGGCATGGCGCGCAAACGGTGCCGCACACATCCAGCCATCGTCGCGCACGTGCCATGTATGCGGGTGGTGGTGGTTCACTGGATGCCCAAGAATCGCAATCCCGTTCGTCTCGTTCGGGCTGATCGAACCCGAATAGTCGCACCACTCGGCCTTCTGACGATGGACTCCCTCCTCGTTCAAGGCGCCGCGTGCGTTGAGAATACGCCCTCCCCCCCGCCCTGATTCCAGCGAGTGGGCCACGCGCGCGGCCAGGATACCAAACGTGGACTGCCCAAACGTGACCTGTTCAACCTGGGGCTCGAAGGTCAGGTCGAAGTCGATCAGCTGTTCGCCTCCCGCCAGGGGATAGACGCGCACGCGTCGAAACTCACTGAGCAACACCTCTCCTTCATGGCTGACCCAATCTAGCGCCATCTCCAGCCGCGCGTACACCGGCCCGTCCTCTTGCCTGAGAAAACTGTTATGCGCGATGCGGCCAATGCCAACCAGCGGGGAGTCCGTTCCGGCATAGAAATGCAAATGCTCTGTCTCGAAGCTGACATCGTTGACGTTTTCGTGCTCGATCCACAACGAACGGTGGTGGTCGTGGCCGCCGCTGAAGTCGCGCGGATGTCCCAGTCGCGTCACCGACCGACCGCCAGGGCCGTTCACGGGATAAAAGAACGGTTTGCGATACTGCCCGCTGTAGCAGTACCCCAGCAGGTTGCGATTGTCGTGACTTATCCAGACCCGGTCATTGGCGTCCGGCAAAACCTGGACCGCCGGAAAAGGCAGGGCTCTCCCGTAGCCGCGCTCCGCAATTTCTAGGCTTACGCGACGCGGCCCACTCGCTGAGCGCGGCGCCAACCAGGTCAGCTTGACTCCCCCCTGCGCCTCAGCCAAGATCTCGGCCTGGGCCGGTACGGGCACCGTCTGGCCGTCCGGCAGCCTGTCCCGCACCCAGAACCCGACCTGGCGTTGCTCGATCTGCGCCGGTTCGACCCCGAGCGTTTCAAGATCGACCGCCGCGCTCAGCAGCGCCTCTTCTCCCGGCTCCACGCCCGCTGCAACCCCCAAATCCAGGCTCAGCAGGACTCCTTCCCCCATCTCAGTTGTCCGCCACGACCGGATTGCTCAAGACCCCGATCTCCTCGATTTCCAGTTCAACCGTGTCTCCCGGCTTGAGGCCCGGCGGATGCACCGGTGTCCCAGTGGCGATAATGTCACCCGGCTCTAACCGCATGTACTGGCTGACATACTCGATCAGTACCGGAATCTGAAACAGCATCGTATTCGTATTGGCGTGCTCAATCTCCTCACCGTTGACCCGCATGATCATCGCCAGATTGTGTGGATCGCTGACCGCGCCTGGCAACACGACGTGCGGCCCGATCGGAGTAAAGGTGTCGACCCCCTTCGTGTATGACCACGGACGCTGCACCTCGAAGGCAACATTCTGCAGGTCGCGTGCCGTCACGTCATTAAGCAGCGTGTAACCGGCCACGTACTCATAGGCATCCTCCCGCGCAATGTGGCTGCCCTCCTTCCCAATGATGACGGTCAACTCAATCTCCGGCTCCACCACTTTCAAACCCCGTCGGAAAACGATCGGCTCGCCGGGCCCGATGATCGAAGAGGTCGGCTTGAAAAAGAGCGGCGGCTCATCCGGGTCCTCCTCACCGGGATGGGAAAAGTTTCCACCCAGCGCGATCAGCTTGCCCGGCCTCGGAATCGGCGTGCGCAGCGTGGGATCCGTGACGGTGAACGCGCCGTTCAGATGATGCTCATAGACAAACATCACCGTCGACTGAAATGTCTCCGCGTTAAACAGGCCCGCTTTCATCAGGTCTACCATGTCGGTGATCAGTTGCGGGCTTTCGTCGCCGTGCTGAATCAGCTGTTGAGCCTGAAACGCGCGCGAAAAATCCAGCATCCCGAAGTCGGTTACAATGCCAATGTGGTTGTGGTCATCATGTGCAAATAGAGCGATTCTCATCGATTCAAGCCTCCGCAATCCTGTGGTGAACTGTCCGTTGTACTGCTATTCGACGCACAGTTGCGCCGTCGCTGCCTGTCAGGTGGTTCTTGTTTCTGAGCCAGGAATCTCCATCCATCCACCTAAATCTGCACGCCGTCCCACTCATCTTTGCGTTCCGTGATGTCGAGGATGTTGCCGTCCGGGTCCGTCGTCTTCAGCGACCCTTCCGGCACATGGTCATAGTTGAACTCCTTCTCCACCTTCACATCCTCGACCAGAATCTCCGCCCCCTCGGCGCGCAAAAGGTGATAGGTTTCCTCCAGATTGTCGACGATGAAACCCAGGTGAATGTATTCGCCTTCATGTGCAATGGCCGGCCTCTCCTCACCCACGTATTGGATGAGCGTCATATTCACAGAGCCGTCCGAAAGATAGCACCCCGGCGGATAGTTCTCATCATACACGTAGCGCAAAAACTTGAGCCCCAGAATATTCTCGTAAAACGCCCGCGACCGTTCCAGGTCCTTTGTTCTCAGCGCCACATGGCGTAGAAGAGCCACTTCCTTTCTCCTTTCCTAGGTCCATGCCTTGATGCCGCGTCCCCAGATCCTGGGCAATTCCCCACTGTCCAGCATCATGTCCAGGGGCGACTCCTGTACGTCAAAAGGAAATTGAATCCGTGCGCCCCCCTGCCGCCGCGACTCATACGCCGCCATCGTCATTGATAACGCCAGCCGGCCCGCACGTCCGTCGGAGATCGTTTCGCGGTTCTCATCAAGGCCCGCCACAACCTCGCCTATCGCGGCCTCCCACGGGTCATTTTCCCGCTTCGGAACTGGTGCACCATCGCGAAAGCCGGCTTCACCGGGCTGATCGTGTGTCCAGTAACGTACCTCTGGCAGCCAGCCGCTACGGGTCCTCGCCTCGATTCGTCCCTCCGTTCCCTCCCAGACAAAGCCTTCATACCGGTAATTCGTATAGCCGCCGTAAGTCAGCTTGCCCCGCACGCCGCTCGCAAAGCCCACCACGGCAAACAGGTCCTCTCTCGCCTGGTTGCGCTCGACATCGCGCTCCAGATGAGCGAACATCCACTCAGGTTCGCCGCCGAACATGCAAAGCGTGTCAAAGCTGTGCGTGGCGTTGTGCGTCAACTCGCCCAGATCGCCGATAGCCAGCACCTCTACACTGAGAAGCGCCCCGATCGCGCCTTGCTCGATCTGCTCCTTGATATACACGTAATTCGCCTCGAACCGCATCGTGTGGTCCACAGTCAACCTGACACCTGCCCGCTCACAGGCCCCAACCATTCTGTCGGCCTCGCCCAGGTTCATCGCCATCGGCTTTTCGCAGAAAATCGCGCGCACGCCCGCCTCCGCTCCGGCCAGTGTCGGTTCAACGTGCTGATGGTTGCGCGTGCAGACGCTGATGATGTCCAGCTTCTCCCGGGCAAGCATCTCTTCGTAGTTGGCGTATCTCCTCTCTACGCCCCACTCTTCCCCGAAAGCCTCCAACGCCTCCGGTACAATGTCAGCCGCCGCCACCAAGTTTACGCCATCCGTGGCCCGGTAGCCACCGGCGTGAGCGCGGGCAATGTGGCCGCAACCGACGATCCCCGCCCTGTAATCGGCCATTCCTATCTCTCCGCACCATTGCCTTTTCGCGGCTACTCAGCCCCAGTCAGTTCGCGACGCCAAACGAGGCGAGCCAAGTTCCCTCTCTCCTCACCACTCCTCTCCCCATTCAATCGACGCCACCACTGACCACTAACCACTGACCACTAACCACTGCAGTTAAACGGTCGGGCCTTCGGCCCTCCCTTGTGCGGGGGGACTCCCCCCGCAACGCCCCCCTTGGCTAGCCACCATGTGTACTCTTCCCCGGCAATATTTCTAGCCAGCAAAGTCTGCGCCCCACCAGCTGTCTAGAGCCGCTAGTCACAAGGCTTCGTTGACGTTCGTCTGAACAGCAATTTTCGGGGACCGAAATCTGACCAAGCCGCGCAAGGCCGCGCTGTCAAACAAAGAAAACCAGTTACGCCTTTGGTGTTCTTAGCGTCTCTTCGCGTGACTTCGCGGATCGGTCAGTTTTGTTAACTTCAAACCTCAAGCGCGAAGCATTCCCGAAAGGCCGGCAAGCTTCCAGTTCTTGTTGAATTCTAAGCGGTCTTCTACAAAAGGCTAAAGGAAACTGGCCACTATTCACTGCCGTTTCTCATACTATGAGCGCACACCGGTGATGGCCTGGCAGCTACGCTTTTACTGAGAAGGCGCTCCCCCCGCGTGTCCAGCAGCACGTTACACGGCAATCTGTCTCCGATAAATTGTGATCGCCTCCTGCTCGCTGAAGCCCAGTTGCTCGTATAGCGGCAGCGCCCTGGCATTCAGACTGTCCATATCCAGTTCGACACGCTCGAACCCGTAATCCCGCAGCCTGCCCAATGCCTCCAGCATCAGACATGTTCCCAGACCTCGGCGTCTGAACTCAGGCTTGACGCCAAGAATGTGGAGATGAGCGAGCCCCTTCTCCCTGGGATTCAGACTGGGCGCGCAATGGCAAATGCCGGCGAAAGTACCTTCCGTCTCGGCCACAACGCTGATCTCCTTCCGGAACCGGGGCGAGGTCGCGTGTCGGGCCCAGCTCTCGTCCGAATAGGAAAACCCGCCCCAATGATCCGAAAACGAAGCGTTGAAAGCCGCAATCCACGCTGGCGCATCCTCCGACCGGTAATTCCGCAGCCTTATTCCCTCAGGAACGCCCTTCTGCGCCCCCAACGCCCTATGCGCCTTTTCCAGCTCGCAGGCCATGATCACGAAAGTCCGGTCCCCCTTGAAACCGGCTCTGCCCAGCCCAGCCTCGATTTCCACGTCCTCACGCAAGCCCCGCGCCTCTACACAGCATACTGCGGGAGTGCCACCGGTCCCCGACGCGGCGCCGCCATCGACTACTCTACGCCTCCCCTTCGACACCAGGTGTCGGATGCGGTCTACGCCCGCTTGTACTGTCCCTTCGATTGCCATCGCCTCTCGACTTTCAGGGTCCACCACCCAGTCGAGCATCCACGACGCTTCGGAGCCCGCCGGGTAGACAGTCACGCAGGCATCGGCGGCGGCTCCCTCCGCAGCGACAAGGACCAGCCGCCCGACCTCTTCAAGGCGGCTGCCGAGTCGGCTTCGCACCTCCTCGCGCGTCAGTCCGCGCTCGAGTCCGAGAGGGTATCGCGGCGCAAACGCAAAAAGCGGCAGATCGTCTGCCGCCTCGGGCGCCAGCGCGCGCGCCGCGCCGTCATGCGAATCGGCTCGGGCGAAAAGGCCGCCCAGGGCTGGCAGGTCGCGTTCACCGTACTCTCGGAAGTGGCCCTTCACTCTCGCTCCCTTACCGGCTCCTCGGCAAACGCAAACAGTTGGCCGAAACCTCCCTGCCCTGGGATTCGTCCCCCCAGCCGCAGCGCCTGCCACATCGTTACCTGGTTGGCTGTCAGAACCGGCTTGCCCGCCGCTTCATCCAGCGCAGGCAGAAAACCGGTCGTATGCAGAGCGGTATCAGGAACCAAAATGGCTTCAGCATCGGGATGGTTGTTGGCCCGCACGAATTCGATCACCTGCTCGGGCCCGACAGCGCCAACTTCGACCGCGGTCCAGATCTCAAGGCTAGCCAGGCCGACGACCTGGATTCCGCCCTGGCCGAGGAAGTCGACAAAAGCGGCTGCCAGCTCCTCCGGATAGGTGGCGGCAACCGCTACCCGCGTGATTCCCAGGGTCTTTATCGCTTTAGCAAAGGCAAGTGAAGTGCTGGAGGCAGGGACCCCCAGAAAGCTGCCGAGTTGACGCGCCTGCTCCCCGGCCCCGGCCAGCCCGTAGACAAAGCTGCCGCTCGTACACGCCCACATGCACACATCAACACCGAGCGTCCGCAGCTCCCTTGCGCCGGGCTTCAAATGGTCCCAATCGCCCGTGCGCCGGCAATCCTCTACCGTATGCAGGTCGACCGCATCCGTGTGGACGACCGCGACCTCCACCGGCGGCTCCAGCCTCGACCCCATGAAGGGGTAATCGTCCTCAGCCGAGTGCAGCGGATAGAGAATGCCGATGCGAAGCATGCCAAACTCCGGGTGCGTACTGCAGACTCTATTTGCTCCAACCAGCCGACCGCAGACCGCCTACAGTGCAGCTTCCACCGTCGAGAGGCTCTCGTTAAGCGCCTCGATCGCGCAGTCGAGCTGCTCCTGCGTAATCACCAGCGGCGGCGACATCTTTAGCACGTTGTGGTAGGAGCCGCCGTAATTCGTGGCGATGATACCCCGCTGCAGGAGACCGTCGACCACCCGCGCGCCCTCTTCCGTCGCCGGTTCACGCGTCTCCCGGTCCTTAACGAACTCGACACCCACCATCATGCCCACGCCGCGCACTTCGCCGATCAGATGGTGCTCCTGCTGCAGCTCCAGCAACCGCGAAATGAAGTAATCCCCCAGTTCCGCGCCGCGCTCCACCAGGTTCTTCTCCTCGATCTCCGCCAGCGAAGCCAGCGCAGCCGCGCAACCAACCGGGTTGCCCAAAAAAGTGCTCGTGTGCATCATCGGCCCCCACGCGTCCGCGACCTCCTCGGACATGATCGTGGCCGAGATGGGGAAACCGCTCGCCAGACCCTTGCCCACCACCATGATATCCGGCACAACTTCGTATTCATCCATGCCGAACCAGTTGCCGGTGCGCCCAAATCCGGTAATGATCTCGTCGGCGATCAGCAGGATCCCGTGCTCGTCACATAGGCGCCGCACCGTCTGCACAAACTTTTTCGGCGGTACGATCCAGCCGCCGTGCCCCTGGATAGGCTCCATAATAATGGCGGCCACGTCCGCAACGCCCGAGTCCGGCATCGTCAGCACATGCTCCAGGTACCCGCCGTCACAGAAGAAACAGTCATCCTCCTCCGAATGCGTCGGACAGCGATAGGGATACGCGTATGGCACGTGCGTCGTATCCGCCAGCATATTCTGGAACGGAGCCCGGTAATAGTTCTGCGAAGAGACGGACAGCGCGCCCGTCGTCTTGCCATGAAACCCGCCCTGAAAAGCGATGATCTTATGCTTGCCTGTAAAGATGCGCGCCGTCTTAAGCGCCGTCTCAACCGCTTCGGCGCCCGTGTTGGCAATGTGGGAAACCGACAGATCGCCAGGCGCCCGGTTGGAAAGCTTCTCCGCCAGCTCGACCCGGTTGCGGTTCGGATTCACCCCGCCCTGGCTGTGCATCATCGTTTCCGACTGCTTCGCAATCGCCTGTACGATGCGCGGGTTGCTGTGACCGGCAGTCGCCACGCAAAAGCCGGCCGTAAGATCGACATATACGTTTTCGTCGGCGTCAACGATATTGGCCCCCCGCGTGCGCTCCCAGAAAACCGGCGTCTGCCCGCGCGGGATCACCGAGCTCGTCGGCGGCTCCACTTTGCCAAGACGCTCAGTCAACTCGCGCGACTGCGGACCGGGCGGCGGCGTTACAATTGACGGCAGGGCCGTTCCATCTTCCAGGGCCTGCAATTGTGAGTTCGACGAATAGGATTCCATCCTGAACCTCCTGTGCGGCAACGGGCTGGAGTTGACCGGCGGCCGTTCGTATCGAGAGACTGAAAACGTTGTCTTCCAGGCGCCTACTGGTCACCGCCGTCATCGAGGCGCCGAATTATCATGCGTTCACCTGCAAAGCCTTCGCTCCATATGCTCTCGCACGCAGCGGCCAGGCCTTCAAGGTTCTCGGTAACTGTCGCAAAGAGGTTTCCGGGCATGTACCCCTCGGGACCCAGCAGAAAATTATTACGCCCGTAGAACAACGCAATGTCGATAAACGGCTGTCCTGTGCGCCTCTCAGGCGGGATGTCGATCGATGCCGCCTCTACTTCGAAGTAAAGGAGGTCACCAGCAATCGGCATGATGGTGGCGTTCTCCTTGCCAGGATCACTGCAAAGGGGCGGCACGAGCGTGTATACTTCCCTCCCTGCCCAGCGGGCATGGTATGCGTCGCCCTCCAACGGCAGCGCGTTCCAAACCGCGTCGCACGTGAGTGGCGCCTCCTCGTCAAGTAAGGTCGCAACCCCCCGGACGTTCCGCTTGGTGAATGAAATCTCGATTTTGCGTGCCATGCCTGCAGCTCCTGGCCGTGTTTTTGCTGGGGAAGTGGGCGGCGAAAACGATTCGATCTAAGATGGGGAACAGCTGCTCTTCATCGTACAACTGCATTCCTGCGCAGGTCTTTCTCCAGACCGGCACTGGGGTAACTTAACACAGTTCATCAGAACAAAAAAGACCGAATTCAAAACGGTTGTCTCCTACAGGAACACGAGTCAACACGAAGGATAAATTCGCATAGTCAAAGACAGTGCCCCGCACTATCTTGAATCATCTCCCTCCCGTTCTGAACTGCCTCCATTCGAACCAGTTCCAGAGCAGTTGTCCGCTATGCGCTGCGCGCCTTGAAGCGAGGCTTTACTTCCGGATTGAGCAGGTTCAGCGGCAACTGACCCCCCAGCACGCGCGCCACCTCCTCCACCGCCTTCACACGCACGTCGCGGAAAGCCTGCTCCGAGTACCACGCCACGTGCGCCGTCACCAGGATGCGGTCCGTGCGGTAGAGCGGATGATCCGGCGGCGGCGGCTCCTCGTCAACCACGTCTACAGCCGCCCCCGCGATCTGACCCGACTCGACCGCCTTCAGCAGCGCAGCGGAGTCGACAACGCCCCCGCGGGCCGTATTCACCAGAAAGGCGCTCGGCTTCATCTGCGCCAGCGCGCTCGCGTCGATCATCCCCTGTGTCTCTTCCGTCAACGGCAAGTGCAATGTGACAAAGTCCGACTGCCCCAGCAGCGTTTCGAACTCTGCCGGTTCGGCGCCTCCCTGTCGTATCTCCTCATCACCCAGGTAGGGGTCCCAGGCCAGCAAACGCCAGTCAAAACCGGACGCCTTCCGCGCGACAGATTGGCCGATGCGCCCGAATCCGATGATGCCCAGCGTGCGCCCCGCACTGCGCTGGATCGGGTATGGCGGCTTGGGCTGCCAGCGGCCGCCTCGCACGGCCGTCGCCTCGGCGTCGACATAGCGGATCGCGTTCAACAGCAACGCCATCGCGTGCGTTGCCACCTCGTCAGTGCCGTAATCCGGCACGTTGGCAACACACACGCCCGCCGCCGTTGCCGCGTCAATGTCGATGTTGTCCACACCGACTGACGGTTTAACGATTGCCAGGCAATGAGGAAAATGCGAAATCACCTCGGCATTGATATGCACGTTGCCCACGAGCAGGGCAACCGCGTCCTTACCCGCCTCGGCCAGCTGTTCTTGAGTCTGACACGGGCGCTTGACGAGCTCGACGTTGTACGGCGCCAGGACCTCCTTCTCCGTCTCCAGGCCGGGAAAAATGTTGGCTGTGACAACGACTGTTCGGGACTCAATCATTTCTAATACTCCGCGATGCCAAGATAGGCGAGAGTGGCATGAATGTATACCTTCGTAGCGCGCACGACCTGTGCCAGCTCGACCCGCTCATGGTCCGAATGTGCAGTCAGATAGCTCGCGCCATAGTAAAGCGCAGGGACATGCGCCAAATGCACAAAGTGGGGAACATTAGCCGCAGCTCGGGTCCCGGCCAGGGGCAGCTCGGCGCCGGTAACTTGCTGATGGCCGCGCCGCAACACCTTTGCCAGGCGCTCCTTTTCGTCGACCCTGTATCCCTCGATCCCATCCAGCCAGACCTCGACTTCTGCGCCGCTCTCCCCCTGCACCCGGGCCGCCATCCCCTCAAACTCCCCGCGAATCTCTTCCAAGCTGCAACCAGGACCAAACCGGCGCGTCCCCGCAATGACACAACCGGCCGGCATCCGGTTAAAATAGTCGCCGCCCTGAAACCTGCCAATGAAAATGGATTCCGCGCCCAGATAAGGATGCCGTATATCGTCGAGTTCAACCGCCTTCTCCTGCAGCAGCTGCACCGCCCTGTGCCCTGCCATCACCGCGTGGGGAGCTCCCGCCTCGGCCACCGTCTCGTGAATGCCTTCGTCGTCCCCCGCAATTCTCAGCTCCCAAAATGCAAGGCCCATGCCAGTAATCGGCAGGTCCTTGCCGCCCAGCTCAGTTACGATCACCGCGTCCCCATGGACGCCCTTTTCGATCAGCGATATCAACGTCTCATTTGTCGCGCTCTCGTGGCGGCCGTGCGCAGTCAGAAGCAGGTCACCGCCAAGCTGGACTCCCGCCCCCCGGATGACCCGTGCAGCCTCTGCCATCGCGGCCAGCGATGCCTTCATATCCTCCGATCCCCGCCCGTGGATATATCCACGCTCAAAGCGCGGCTCCGGCCCCGGCAGGTCGACCGTATCCGTATGACCGTCCAACTGAAGCGTAGGGCCCTGTCCGCAGCCCCGCAACCATGCAACGACGCTTGGGCTATCGGGAAACTCATCGTCCATCTCCACTTCCAGTCCTGCCTCTCGCAAAGCACACGCATAAAACTCCGAAACGGCGCGCTCCTCCCCGGGCGGGCTCGGAATGCGCACCATATCCAGCGTGAGCTGCTTAATTCGCTCCGGCTCAACCTGCCCGGCAAGGGTTGTCGCGAGAAGTCCGGGGTCCATTTAGTGCTCCACCCAGTGTTCGAAGAGGGGTTGGACTGCCGACGCCAAACGCGCGTACACATCCTTCTTTACCGCTTCGACCTCATTCTCTGTAAGTCCGGTCGCCGCCATCTGCCTTGCCCGCTCGCCGGAGCCAGGCCTCAGTCCGTTAAGATTCAGCCACCACGGCGCGAAGCGAATGGCCATCGCGACACGCGCCGAGTCGGACCTGTTCGCGCCGGCCGCGTGCCACATACGGCTATCCATCACCAGTACGCTGCCCGCTTCGCCGGCAGCCTGGATTTCGGTCGGATAAGGAGTGTCTTCGTCGTGGCTGCAACCTTCTGCGCTTGGGTTCGTCTCCATCCTGTGGCTGCCGGGCACGACAATGGTTGCGCCATTCTCGGCCGAAAACGGAGAAAGCATCCATAGCGTCGTCAGATGGGCGACGACATCGGGGTAGGGCGCGGGAATATGCCCTGCATTGCGCTGGTTGAATGGCCAGTCCGCGTGAAGCCCGCCGCGTGCGTTGCCTGGGTAATTGATCATGGCCGAAGTGAATGAAACGCGCACATTCTGGCCAAGCGTCGCTCTGATCAGTTCAATGAAGTGAGGCGCTACAAGATAAGAAGCAAAGGACTGATCGTAGTTGATCAACCCGGTCCGATGTCCGATATTCGCCGGCGCATCAGGCCGCTGGTGCCGGAGCGTGGCCTCTGCAACACTTTCGCGTACAGCCGCCACCTCCTCTCGGGGAATAACGTCTTTGACAATGCACCAGCCGTCCAGCCTCAAATGCAGGAGTTGCGCTTCTAACGTAGGGGTGGCCGGCATATTGCTTTCCTCACGTCTTCGCTTGGGGTCGAATCAGCAGATGTTTTTGCCCTGAATCGGCGCGGAGAGGTCGAACATGGCATGGCTATCGGTCAGCGACCATTATACCACTCCCGGCTGGTAATGGGCAGAGGGAAGCAGGTACAGAGGTTGCCATTCCTCGCGTGATCCGATAGAATCACACGCGGCCATGGTCCGCAGCGACCTCGACCACCGATTACTCTCCTCTTAGCAGTCCAATGTCTAATGGTCAGGAGGTCATTGTAGCCGTCCCACGCCATTTGAGTTCAACTTTCCCGAATAATCGGGTATTGCGCCCAGCAGCGACTCACATCAAAGCATCCAGCCGGAGACATGCCGAAAGTCTTCCCAGTCGCCCAATGTTGCTCAGGAGGGACTATTGATCGAACCGCGTAGGAATTTCCAGAATTAAGCAGTAGTCTCATGCAATCTGCATCGAAAAGGAGATGTAAGAACCATGACGAGAGTCAATTCCGTAGCAAAGACCGGCGTCCAGGAGGGCATCAGCCGGAGAAGCCTCCTGAAGAACTCTGCCGCAGTTGCCGGACTCGCTCTGGCAGCCAGCGCCTGTGTGGCGCCCGGCCCTGAAGCCGCCGGCGACGAAGGAATGGCGGCCTCACAGGAACCCGTTGACATCCAGATCTGGTGGCGCATCAATCCCACCACGGAAGGCGTTCTCCAGGTATTCCAGGAGCAGCACCCCGACATCACCGTGTCGCTCGGTGACCTCGGCGAAGCGGTCTACGGTACGCCCAAGTACGTAACCGCCGTGGCTGCCGGCAAGGGACCCGATGTCTCCTACCAGAACCGCCACACCTTCCGCCAGTTTGCCTCCCGCAATCTCTACAGGCCCATCGAAGACCTCCTTGAGCGGGACAATGTCGACAAAGGCAACTTCATGGCCGGCCCCATCGCCGACCTCACCTGGCAGGGCACACTCTACGGGCTGCCACATACCGCCGGCACCCGCTACTTCTTCTGGAACAGGACTCACTTTGAAGAAGCCGGCCTCGATCCAGACGTTGGCCCCGAGACCTGGGACGACATCATGGAAATGGCGCCCCAGCTGAACAAGATGGAAGGAGACCGCATCGTTCGCTACGGCTTCCTCCCCCACTTCCCGCCCGGCCTGTCCGATCAGCTGCTTATCTACGCCATGGAAAACGGCGGAGTCAGCCAGTCCGAGGACGGCCGCACCAACCTCATTAACACCGATCCATGGGTCGAAGCCCTCGAGTGGTGCGTCCACATGATCGACGAGTTTGGCGGCGGCAACGCCGCGGCCTCCTCCTTCATGGAAGGCTTCGCCGGTCAGCCCGTCGATCCCTTCGCCCAGGGTCAGGTCTCCATGTGCTCCTACGGCAACTGGATGATCGGCCGCTATGCCAAGTTCCCCGACCTCGACTACGACGGCACCGGCCTCATGCCTGTCTCGGCCGCAAATGAAGGCGCCCAGGTTAACTGGTCCTGCGGCTGGACTTTCGTGATCGACCCCAATACCGAGCTTGTCGAACAGGGTTGGGAATTCATGAAGTGGGTGATCAGCGAGAAATACGTGCGCGCCGCAGGGACCGTCGGCCTTGAGCTCGAAAAGGCCGAATGGGCGCGTCAGCAGCTGCCCGGCGAACCGATCTTCGCCCCCACACCGCCCGTCTACCAGCCGGCCATGCAGTTCATGTTGGACGAGTACTACTCCGTCCTACCCGAACGCCAGAAGATCATGATGCAGAGATACCTCGATTCAGAGACCTTCTCCGTGGGCTGCGGCCAGATCGCCGGACTCGCCGCCGCCGAACTCTGGATCGGTTTCAAGAACGCCTGGGAGTCCGCCCTCACCAAGAAGCAGACGCCGCAAGAGGCCCTCGACGCCTCCCACGCCGACGTCCAAAAGGCGCTCGACGCCGCTTGGGAGAATCTCGAATCCTCCTAAGCGCATAAGAGAATAAACAGAACCGGGCGGCATCCTGTCGTTCCGGTTCTGTCTTCTCGCTTGTCTTCTCCAACTGTCAGGACTGCCTCCATGACCAACGCCCAACCCAAACCAAGACTCACCAACGCCGCCAGAGAGGCCCTGACCTGCTATCTCTTTCTCCTCCCTTGGGGCATCGGCTTCCTCGCCTTTGTCATCGGCCCGGTCGCCGCTTCCTTCGTGTTGGGCTTCATGGACTACGAAATCGTGACCCCCGCCCGCTGGGTCGGTCTGGCGAACTACATCGAGCTCTTTACCGACGATCAGCGCTTCCGCATGTCGATGGGCAACACGCTATATTATGTGCTCGTCTTCGTGCCGCTGCACGTTATCGTTGCCACCCTCCTGGCCCTCCTGCTCAACCAGAAAGCCCGCGGCATCGCCGTCTACCGTACCCTCTTCTATGTGCCGTCGATCGTGCCCATCGTCGCCGGCGCCATCCTCTGGGTTTGGATTCTGCAGCCCGAGTGGGGCCTCATCAATTCGACTCTGCGACTCGTTAAGATTGAAGGCCCGCTCTGGCTCGCATCGCTCACCTGGTCCAAACCGGCCCTCATCCTCATGGCGCTTTGGGGCTCCGGCGCCGCCATGATCATCGTCCTCGCCGGCCTGCAAGGCGTTCCCCAGCATCTCTACGAAGCGGCGGAAATCGATGGCGCAAACCGCTGGCAGCGCTTCCAACATGTAACCCTTCCTATGCTCAGCCCAACGCTCTTCTTCATTCTCGTTCTCAGCGTCATCGCCTCCTTCCAGGTCTTCACCACCGCTTACGTGATGACCGGCGGCGGTCCTGCCGAATCGACGCTGTTCTATATGCTCTACCTGTATCGCCGCGCCTTTGTCCTCCTGGATATGGGATACGCAGCCAGCATGGCCTGGATCCTCTTTGTGGCCGTGCTTGCGCTCACGCTGGTCCAGTTCAAGCTGGCAAGCCGTTGGGTCTACTACGAAGCGGAGCAGAGCTAAAGCCATGATTCGCGATCAGGCCATCGGACCTCAATCCGAACGCGAAATTCATCCCGGAGCCAGGTGGCAGCCTCTCCGTCGTCTGCTTGAGCGCGGCGGCATACAGATCCTGCTCGTCCTTGGCGCACTTATCTTCGCGCTTCCCTTCGTCTGGATGGTCAGTACTTCGCTCAAGGCCGACCGTCAGATCTTCGCCTTTCCCCCAATCTGGGTGCCCGATCCCTTCATCTGGGGCAACTTTCCCGCCGTTTTCATCTATGCCCCCATGCACCTCTATTTTTTCAACACCCTGGTCATCGCCCTCGCCCACGTTTTCGGCGCAGTCTTCACCTGCTCGCTCGCCGCATACGCCTTCTCACGCTTACGCGCGCCCGGCCGCGACCTCATCTTCATGGTTATGGTCAGCCAGATGATGATCCCCTACATCGTCATGCTTGTGCCCCTCTATCTCCTTTTCGCCGAACTGGAGTGGATCGACACATTCTACCCGCTGACCATTCCCGCTATGCTCGGCACACCCTTCTACATCTTCATGCTGCGTCAGTTCTTCCTGACCATCCCCATGGAGCTGGAAGAGGCCGCCATCATCGACGGAGCCACCAGACTGCGCATCTGGTGGACCATCATCCTGCCCCTCGCCAAGCCAGCCCTGGCAACCGTCGCCATCTTCAGCTTCATGTTCGCCTGGAATGACTTCACCGGCCCGCTCATCTTCCTCAACACGCGCGAGAAGTTCACGCTGTCCCTTGGCCTCCAGGCCTTCATGTTCGAGCGCCGCACCATGTGGGGCCCCCTCATGGCCGCGTCAACCATGATGATCGTTCCCATCCTTATCGTCTTCTTCCTCGCGCAGAAACACTTCATTCAGGGGATCGCGCTGACTGGGATTAAGGCGTAGTTCAATTTGGCCGATCAATGCTCGACGTTTCTGGCGCCTCAATCTTTTTCGGTCAGAAAGGTCTTGAAACTGTCAGCGACCCAACGGTTTGCTAGCTAGTCTCTCCAGAGGTAGTAGTCGCACACACGGTAAGGGATGAAGAATCGTGTCAACCAGAGGTAAGACATTGAACATTACTCAAATTGCAATTGAGGAGGTACGCTGCTTCTCTGAGCGCCAAACCTTCAACATCCGCCCTTTGACCTTTTTGGTCGGAGAAAACAGCACAGGCAAGACGACAACTATGGCCTGCTTTCAAGTCTTGGCTGACTTCTTGAGTAGAGGAGAAGTAGATTTCAACCCGGATCCCTATTCGATGGGGGCATTTGGCGACATAATCAGGAGAAGCAAGAAAGACGATAAGTCGTTCCGCATTGGATTCTCTTTTTCCGACGCCGGCGGGGATTTCCATCTGACTGCTGATTTCATTGAGAGAGAAGGGGGTGTCGAGCCCTTTCTGAATTCAGCGACTCTGAAATTCGATGACGGCGAAATTCTTTTTGAATTCAGAGATTCGTCTCGAGAAAGCAGGAAGCCAGTTCAGTACTTTGGCCAAGAAAACAACTTTCGCATCTGCTTAGATTCTGTTGAAGCAATCTATTTCAGAGTTTTTCTGCTCCTGGCTACGCTATCCGCAAGGGGAACAGAGGGGCAGTCAGAGACCAAGAGTGAATTAGTAGCTTATGTCGAGAGGAAGGCTAAGCAACATAGAGGACTGGCCATCCTGGGGAGCATCGCAAATGAACCAACTGTGATGAGTACATCCCCCGTTCGGTCTCGACCCAAACGGACCTATGATCCATTGAGAGATTCTGCGGATCCTGAGGGCGGGGATGCGCCCATGACTTTGATGTTGCTGGAATCGACACTACCCCATGAATGGCACTCCCTGAAGCAAAATCTGGCTCGATTCGGTGAGCTCTCTGGCCTTTACCAGGCTATAGAAGTCAAAACCCTTGGAGGTTCCAAGGCATCCCCCTTTCAGTTGACAGTCAAGGTGAGGGGTCCAACCGTTAGCATTGCCCATGTTGGCTACGGCGTTAGCCAGATCTTGCCTATTCTGGTCAAGATACTGAACTTTGGGGGCACTCGAAGTCGTGACCGCGATAGGCCGATGCCTGCCTATTTCCTGCTTCAGCAGCCCGAAGTCCATCTTCATCCCAGGGCCCAAGCTGAACTCTCATCCTTGTTTGTCCAACTGGCAAGCAATGGCAACCAAACCTTCGTCGTAGAAACGCATAGCGACTACATGATTGATCGTGCACGCATCGAAATCAGAAGAGGAACAATCAATGAGGAGGATGTTTCCCTCATATATTTGGAACCCAAGAGAAACGTCGTCAAAGTGCATAACATCACCTTCGACAGGATGGGAAATATGGTAGGTGTTCCGCCCCACTTCAGAGACTTTTTCCTACTCGAAGCGGACAGGCTTATGGGCTTTGAGGATTAGAAGGTGTGTATAATTCTCGACGCCAACTGTCTCGGTGATTTTCACGACTGGTCCAATGAAGACATGCTCCCTATCCGCAAGTGGATGAAAGAAAGGAACGGAAAGATTGCATACTCGGATACGGAGCGGTTTAAGAGTGAATGGAAATCTAAGCGCCTGAACTATAAGGAATTGAATCGCGCAGGACAACTGAAGCTTGTACCGAAAGAAGATGTCTTGGATGCACAGGCAAGATTGGCGGGTAAACTGGAATCGGATGATCCTCATTTGATTGCCTTGGCCATTGTTGCGAATGTCAATGTGTTGGTCGTCCAAAGGCAATCTGATGAACCTCTAAGAGGGGGTAGACGACGAGCGAGAGGAGGCGATACCGCCTTACAGAAAGACTTCAAGAAGTGGGTGCGTGGAAAAATATATATAACGGCTGACCATAAGCATCTGTTGACAAGAGATACTTGCCCGTAATCACATTTGCCGATAGATATTTGGTACTAACCCTACGTTTGTCTTGGCAATTGGACCTCCCTCCTTTCGAGACTTTGAGTATCTTAATCTTGCAGATTGCCCGCCAAATTTTCCCATTCCAGTTCTCACTTACTTTTGACAGATTGAGTCTGACTTGATAACCAATTCATCCTCCCCTTGAGGATTTGTCCCATGGAACTCTCGCCCGGAAAGCAACTCTTCATCGACGACTACTTCATCGAGTCGTTAACCGGCGCCAAACGCGTTCTGAACCGGCCCGTAAAGTTGACTGTAGACGGCCCCCTGGAGATTCCCTTCGATCAACCCTGGGACGCCCAGTTCGCGCAGCCGGGTCGCGTGATCTACGACGAGGCTAACCAGCGCTTCCGCATGTACTACCGGGCCTGGGTTGATGACCGTAGCCTCCTCTGCGCGCTGGAGTCTGACGACGGGCTGAACTGGGAACGGCCAGAACTGGGACTGGTCGAGTTCGACGGCTCGAAACGCAACAACATCACCACCGGCTCAGCCGATCACCTCTCCATGATCCTGGACGATTACGAGCAGGACGAAGCGCGCCGCTGGAAACAGATCGACAACAAGCCAAGCGGCATAGGCGAGGATGGAGAGCCGCGCTGGCTGGCTCGCTATTCCGCAGACGGCTATGACTGGCATCTCTTTCCCGAAGGCAGCCACAGCGATCAGAAAATGATGTTCAACTTCGGCTCCCCCGCCGAGACCTTCGGCGGCGTCATCAATCCCGAAGCCCGCTATGTCCACTACTCCCAGCGCGGCTCGAATCGCCGCACCCGCGTCCTGGGCCGCCGCGACAGCGACGACTTCCTGCACTGGTCCGGCCTGCGCACGGTAATCGAGCAGGACCTGCAGGACCCGCCGGGCACCGAATTCTACGCCGCCGGCTTCGATCCGCTCAACCGCAGCGACGGCGGCCTGCACGTCCTCATGCTCCATACCTTCCTGACCGATCTCACCGAACCGTACGCCATCGCAGTCGCCGAAAAGTACTGGGGCGCCGGCGAGAGCGGCTCCAACGCCTTGCCCGCCCGCGTTGACGGTTTCGTAGAAACGCAACTGGCCGTAAGCCGCGACACCGTCGCCTGGACCCGCTGGCGCGAACCGTTCATCGGCCGCGGCGTGCCAGGCGCATGGGACTATGGCATGGTCTACACCGACGGGCCCATCCGCCACAATGACCAACTCATGTTTTACTACATGGCCGGCAACCTCACCCACAACGGTTACAGCGCGCAGCCCTGGCAAGGACCCTACTCGACACCGAACCGCCGCGGCAAGGGCCTCGCAGTCCTGCGCCCCGACGGTTACGTCAGCGTCGAAGCTGAATCCTACGCGCCCGGCATTCTTACCACCAATCGATTCCGCCAGGAGCGGGGCGGCCAGATCAGGGTAAACGTCGACGCAAGCGCCGGCGAGCTGCGCTACGAGCTGCTGGAAGATACCGGCCAGCCCATTCCGGGACGTACCGTCGAGGATTGCGATCCGATCCGCGAAGACACACTTGACGCCATGCTCTCCTGGAACGGCAAGCCCGGCTGGCCAGGCGTAAGCGAAGACCGCAGCGGGCGCTTTCCGCGGTTGCACCAATCCGAGTTCTACGTGAAGCTGCGCTTCCATGTTTCCCCCGGCACCAAACTCTATTCGCTCACCGTCGACCCGGCTGACGTAACGCTGTATCTCATCAGGCTGAAAGGCCGCGTGGACTAGCACGCGAAACTGTTGAAAGTCCCTGACTTCGACAATGCCGCGGGACGCCACGTCCTGATCGTTAGAACAGACTCACCGGAATGTTCCGGTGAAGGAATGCCGCCATAAGCGACCGACCCTGTCAGGAGCCCAGAATGTCCGAAACACTCACAAACGAACAGTGGCGCCAGTACCAGACCCAGGGCTTCCTGCGGCTGGGAAAGGCGCTGACCCCAGCCGAACTGGCCGCACTTCAAAAACGCATGGACGAAATCATGTTGGGGACGGCGCCGCTCGACTACGACCGCATGGCAATGCAGCTGGACCGCGAACCGGGCACAGGGAAGCCGGGTCCTCAAACAAAGGGTCACAAAGGCGCAACGCTCAGCTACCGCAAGATCCAGGACCTGGAATATGACCCACTGTTCCTCGCATTCATGCAGAAGCCACTCTTTCGCCACATCTGTGCACGCGTCTACGGTGAAGAGACCACCATCGCCTGCTACCGCGCCATGTTCATGAACAAACCGGCCCGTGAAGGGACGCCCTTGATCTGGCACCAGGACCGCTGGAGATACCTGGACCGCGATCCACTGATCACGATCTGGACGGCCCTGGATCCGGCAACGGTCGCCAATGGCTGCGTTCAAATCGTTCCCGGAGCCCACCACACGCTCATCAACCCCTCCAGTGGTTCCGGCTTTCTGACCGAGGAGCAGGCGGAAGAGTTGACGCGCGACGCCGAAATCGTCTTTCTTGAGATGGAAGCCGGCGAAAGCGTCCTGCTCCACAACCATCTGCCCCACAGTTCGCAAATCAACAACACCGACATTCCCCGTCGTGCATTCAGCGCATGCTACATGGACGCCGTCACAAAGGCCGAAAACGGCGAACAGTTCTCGGTCATATTCGGCGAACGCGCTCTTCAGCCTGAGCTGGTCTGAGGGGGATGGTGAGAGCAGGGCGCTCTAGTCCCGGACCGAGTCATGCTCCATGTCGACACGGCTACAGTGGCAGCCTGCCTCTTCCCTATCCTGAGCCAGCAACGCAAATCGGAATAGCCAGGAATGTCTGATGCTTATTGAGAACGGCGGACCGTGCCAGCACCTCAACGAAATCGTTCTCTTCCCCTTCGACGACCACAGCCTGCCGCTCCAATGCGGCGTGGAGCTCCACCTCGAGGGCCACATGACGCCCTGCGGACAGACCCGCATCGCAGTGGCGCTAGGCAATGACGGCGCGCCCGACAGCGAACGCGTCGTCTACTACGGCACTGTCCACCGCGTCGGCGATGAGCTCTGGATGTGGTATCTCGGCCAGGGCAAGGACGCCGGCTGGTTCGAGCGCGTCTGCCTGGCCGTCAGCGCCGACGGCTACAACTGGCGCAAACCGGACCTGGGGCTGGTTGCGTATAACGGCAACCGACACAATAATCTCGTCGATCTCAACCAGGGCGCCCACCACGTCCAAAGCTGCGTCGTCTACCACGACCCCGACGATGCCCACCCCGATCGTCGTTTCAAAATGCTCTTTCAATCGCGCAAATACAAGAGCCGGTTCGCCTCAGCCTTTAGCGCCGACGGATTGACCTGGCGCGAATCCCCGTCCAATCCGGTCGGATCCTGGCTGGAGATGGCGGGCGGAACGCGCCACAACGGCTGCTACTACGTGTGCGGCCAGGGCGGATCACATGCCGGCGGCGTTCGGCAGCTGGTGTCCCACATCTCCTACGACTTCGAAAACTGGTCGCAAGCCTCCTGCCTGGGGATGCGCCGTTCGAACGTCACGCCCCGCTCACCAGTAGCCGGCAGCAGCGCCGGCGAGCAGATTCACCTCGGCGCCAGCCTCTGGAATCGCGGCAATGTGATCGTCGGCTTCTACGGCATGTGGAACGGCCACCCGTCCAACGACCGCCGTCTTGTCACCATGGACCTCGGCCTCGCCGTCAGCAACGATGCCCTGCACTACCGCGAGCCGGTTCCCGATTACCCCATCGTTTCCGCGGCAGAGGACGGCTGGCAGGAGTTGCCCTTTGGCCATACTCTGGTCAACTATCCGGCCCTGATCCAGGGGCAGGGCTTCGAACAGGTCGGCGACGAAACGCTATTCTGGTACGCGCCCTGGCCGGAACAGAGCAGTGACGGCGTTCGCGTCGCCAGTTGGCCCCGCGACCGGCTCGGCTACTTTCGGCCATTTCCCGCCGCGCGCATGGGGACTGGTCAGGGCGCCCACGTGATTTCAGCGCCAATCGATCTGGACGGCGCTGACGCGCAGCTAACACTCAATGTCGATGGGATTGGCGAGTACAGCGCAGTATCCGCTGAAGTCGTAAGCGAACGCCTTGAGCCAATTGCCGGATTCACGGAAACGGACTGCGTCGCGCCGAACTCATCCGGCTTGGCGCAGCCAGTCACCTGGAAGGACCGTGCAACCCTGCCATGCGAACACGGCCCGGTCCGCCTCCGTCTCAACTTTTCCGGTGTCCGTGTGGAAGATATCAGGCTGTATGCCGCATACCTGGCCAGAGCGGGAAACTGAGCCCCGAACGACAGCCCGCGAACGAAGGTCACTTATCAAAAGGAAATTGCCATGTATGAAAGCGTCAAAGTAGCCGCCATCTCCTATCGACCCGCCAAGTGGGACAAAGAGTACAATGCCCACAGAATGGAAGAGCTGTTTGTGGAGGCCGCTCGGGAGGACCCGCGCATGATCCTGATCACCGAGGGCGCGCTCGAAGGCTACGTTGTGATGGACGTCGTCGAGGGACGCGCCAGCGCCGAGGCCCTGATCGAAGTGGCCGAACCCATCGACGGCCCCTTTATCCGCCGCTTCCAGAAGCTGGCCCGCACACTCAACACCTGCCTCGCCTTCGGATTCGCCGAACGGATCGGCGATGAAGCCTACAACTGCGCACTCTTTCTCGACCAGGAGGGCGAGATTTGTGGCCGCTACCACAAGGTCCAGCTGGCGGAGGGCACCCATTCCTCCTGGCACTTCAACCGCGTCGGCCACCGCCTTCGCGCCTTCGATACACCCATTGGCCGCGCCGGCTTCGTTATCTGCAACGACCGCTGGAACCCGGATATCGTTCGCGCCCTCGTTCTCGACGGCGCGCGCATCATCCTCATTCCCTCCTATGGAAGCAAGACCAAAGAGCAGAACCAGGCCGTGCTGGCCAGGGCCAGGGAGAACGGCGTTCCTATCGTCGAGGCCAACGTGGGCATGAATCTCATCATCAGCAAGGGTGAAATCTGCGCCTACCAATGGGGAAACGATCAGATCACCTATGGCGTCGTCGACATTCCGGTGGCGCCGGGCCCCGAAACAGCGCGCATGGCCGAGCAAAACTATCTCGCAGCCCAAAAACCTGAGATGGATCGGCGTTACCAGCGGACGTTGCAAAGAGTTCGCCAGCAGGAAACCGCTTAGTTTAGCTGCGCACAATCCCCGTATCCAGCTTTGAGGGAGAATGTCTACGTGTTCGATACAGTTGTAGCAGGCGGCACGGTCATAGACGGCTCCCGCGCGAAACGCCGGCGCGCGGACGTGGGCATCCGCGGCGACAGAATCGCCGCCGTCGGTGACCTGAGCGGCGCCGACGCAGACCATATCATCCACGCCGCCAACAGAGTCGTCGCGCCCGGTTTCGTCGACGCCCACAACCATTCCGACGGCTGGCTCCTGCGGAAGCCCCACCTGGTCAGCAAAACCACCCAGGGCTTCACGACAGAAGTGATTATGGCAGACGGCATCTCCTACGCGCCGGTCAGCCGCGAGACGGCCCGCGACTGGCTCTACTACATGCGCGGCCTGAACGCCCTCCGCATGCAGGACTACACTGGCTGGGAAACACTTGGCGACTACATGGCCCTCCTCCACCGGCGCAACGCGCAAAACGCGATCGCCCAGATTCCCTACGCCAACGTGCGCACACTGATCTGCGGCTGGGGGCCGTCCCCGCCCGACGACTCGCAGATGCAACAGATCCAGCTACAGGTGGAGCAAGGAATGCAAGAGGGCGCCTGCGGACTCTCAACCGGCCTCGACTACGCGGCCCAGTGCTTCGCCTCCACCGACGAGCTGGTCGCCGCCTGCCTGCCCATGGCCGCCGCCCGGGGCCTGTACGCCACCCATATGCGCTACAAGCAAGGGACTTTGCCCGCCCTCAAGGAGGCAGTCGAGATCGGTCGGCGCGCCGGCGTACCCGTACACATCTCCCATCTCAAGGCCGCCAGCGACGCCGATACCGAGGCCATTCTTGCCTACGTCGATCAGGTCGCGGTCCATGAGGTTGATTTCTCCTTCGACGTCTATCCCTATCTGCCCGGGTCAACGATGCTCAACTATCTCCTGCCTTACGAAATCTGGCATGACGGACCCCTGGCCGCAGTGCCCAGGCTCCGCGATCCTGCAATGCGCGCCCACATTCGCCGCAGCCTGCAGGTCTACGCCCCGGATATGAATGCAATCAGGATCGCCTGGCTGCCAGGCAAGGAAAACAGTATCTACCTGGGCAAAACCCTGGCTGAGTATATTGAGGAAGTGGGAAAGGAGCCGCAGGACGCCCTTTGCGATCTCCTGATCGAAGAAAATCTGGCTGTGCTGCTCGTCTTCTTTCAGGGCGATGACCGGTATGTCGAGCCATTTCTCGCCCACGAAAACCACTTGATCGGTACCGACGGGGTCTACCACGAAGGCGGCGTCATCCACCCCCGCCAGTACGGTTCCGCGGCGCGCCTACTGGGGTCGTGCGTGCGCAAGGGACTGTTTTCGCTCGAAGACGCCGTCTGGAAACTGAGCGGCGCCCCCGCCGCCCGCTTCGGCCTCAAAGACCGCGGCAAAGTGAGTCAAGGCTGCTTCGCCGACCTGGTCATCTTCGATCCCGACGCGATCCAGGACAACGCTACCTTCTCGCAGCCGCATCAGCTGTCAGACGGCGTCGGCGACGTGATCGTGAACGGAGAACCCGTCATCCGCAGCGGCGCGCCCGTCGATTTCACCGGACCCGACCTTCCGGGCAGGTCACTGCGCTTCAACCAGTAGCGGCTTCAACAATCCTCTGGCCGTCACTGTACAACCTCTCCGGTTTCGCCTCAGCCGCGCACAGGCGCCGGCGTCCAGCCCTTGGCCGCGAACAGTAAACTCTAGGTCCCCAAGCACATCCCCGCGCGTCCATGGCAGAACCTTCTCTTAACTGTCGGCAGGCGGGGCCGGGATGACGTTCGCTACCTCCACGTTCTCGGCATTGGTAGCGGTTACAAGCGACGCGTCAACCCAGCCGGCTTGGCCGTAATAGTCAATCCGCCACCAATCCCCCTCGGGATTCTTGCCGGTAATCGCAAACTGTTGTCCCGTCGACGACCCGCCAATCACCGGATATACCGTGCCCGGCCCCGTCCGCACGTTGATCTCCCCGGCAAACGTTACCGCGGGCGCTCCCGGCTCCAAAGGACTTGCCGTCGTCGGCGACGATTCGGGGCCTGAAGGAACCGGCGTCGCGTTGGCCACGGGCACCGCTTCCGCATTGGATGCCACCACAAATGGGGCGTACAGCCACCCGCTCTGCCCTTCATATTCAATCTGCCACCAGTCCTCCGTACTGTTCTTCCCCGTGATGACAAACTCCTGTCCGGCCGCGGCGGTACCGATCACATCGTAATCGGTGCCTGCCCCGCTTCGTATATTCATTTCCCCGAGCAGAATGACCGTGGCTTCGCCTTGCCCGGCCGTTTCACCGTTTGGCGCGCTCGCTTCAGGAGCAGGGTCCTCCTCCTGCGCGCTGTCCACGACCGGGACATTCGACCCGTTTGTTGCCGTCACGAATTCCCCATAGACCCACCCAGCCTGGCCCTCGAAATCGATCTGCCACCAGTCTCCGTCCCCGTTCTTGCCTGTGATCACATATTCCTGCCCTGAATATGCGCCGCCGATTCGCTCCTCCTCCGTGCTCGGGCCACGGCGCACGTTCACGTCTTCGAGAATGGTTGCAGTCCCAACCTCCGGTTCCTGCCCCGTCTCTGCAGGCGGGGCCGTTCCGACCGATGAACCCCCTGCGATGGGTACATTTTCTGCATTGGCGGCAAGAACAAACGGCGCGTATATCCAGCCGGTCTCACCGCTATAGTCGATCTGCCACCACTCGCCGTCCTCGCTCCGGCCTGTGATCACGAACTCCTCTCCCGCCGTCGCCCCCCCGATTCTCTCAGCATCGATTCCGGGCCCGCTCCGCACGTTCATGTCGCCCTGAACCGTAACGATCGCTTCACTGCCAGAGGGCTCTTCCATGGCTGCGCCCGTCGCAGTGGCCGTGGCGGTCGCCAGTATTAAAGGCGTCGGCGTCGGTGACACCGTCTCCGTCGGCTGCGCAGTTGCCGTCGACGTTGCCGGTGGTGGCATGGCCGTGCTGGTACTCGTGGATACAAGAGGTATGGCCGTATTCGTCGGCGCCTGTTCGGGCGGGCTCTCTTCGCTGCCTTGCCGGTTGCATGCGCCAACCAGGCCAATCGCCAGAATCAGGACCGCCAGCATCGCCCCAGCCGGCCGTGACACGCGCCGCAATCCCCTCCCCTCTCTGTCAGGCAGCTCCGACCCAGAGGCTACACGCATCTTTTGTCCCTGTTGACTCATGGAATTACCCCTCAATCGGGCCTTGCAGTCCGGGCGGCATGCACAATCAGCGCAACCGCCGTTGCCTCGGGAATGCGCCCGGTGTCCAGCATCAGATGATAGTGCCGGCTGTTCTTCCAGTCCGCGCTGGTGAAGAATCTCTGATACCAGTTGCGCCTTTGCTCGTCCGCCAGACCAATGATTCGCTCTGCTGTGCCAATCTCCGCCATGCCCCGACGCCGCTGAATTCGGCCTGCCCGGACCTTCGGCGCCGCGAACAGATGGACGTGAAGCGCGGTCGGATGGTCTTCCAGAATCAACTGCGTTCCCCGCCCGACAAAAACGACGTTTCCCCTTTCAGCCAGCGCCCGAATCGCGTTCTTCATCCCTTCCACATACGTTTCCTGATTCATCGGCCTGTTCCGGCGATTCGGATCAGCCGAGAACAACGAGCGCATCTCCTGGCTGACAACGCCGGCGCGCGACATCAGCTTCTCCTCCGCCTCAACGATCACCTCGACCTCAACACCGGCCTGCCTCGCCATCTCTGCAAGGACTTCCTTATCGATACATGGGGCGTTCAACTCATGCCCGACTGCCTCGGCAATGCGCGTGCCTCTTGAACCCAGTTCGCGGGAAATTGTAACAACGGTCATTCTTGCCTCCTTTAGACAGAAAACCCCGAAGCACGCCCCTCAAAGTCGTCCCAAGTCACATTCCCATGCATCAAAATAATTGCTACTCTCAGGATACCATCACTGCCGCGAGCCCCCTCGCCCCAACTGGGCGCTGAAGTGAATAACTCGGTCCTGCGAACATGCGCCCGGCCAGCACGCTGCAGTCCGGTCCTGATGTCAGATTTCTGCCTCCTTCCTCCACAACGGCCCAGTGTGCATCCGGCCCGATCTCGGCCCGAATCCTACACTGCGATGACCCTCGGTTCGTATAGCGGCGTGTCCGCGGCCACAATGCGCCCGTCCGGCATCCGATAGCAATTGCCCTGCCCGCGGGCCTCCTCCCCCAGAGAATTGCGCCGCAGCGCCTCCTCATCCAGCCGGCGCTGCGCCTCCGCCGCGTCGAAGTCCCAGGTCCCGTCTACAAGCGCCTTCAACTGCCGCCCGACCGCCATCTCTTCCTCTGTGCCGCTCTCCATCAAGTTACGCTGCTCCATCGGATCGGCGCTCAGATCAAATAGGAGATGCGGACCCACCCCGCGAAAACGAACGAACTTATACTGACCCAGCCGCACAACCCGATTCTCACAGCCCTCCCCCCAGCGCGGGAGCGGATTGTCCACAAACACGGGCTCCGGCGCCAACGACGCGCCCTGCGTCGCCGCATCTGAAAGATCACGCCCCTCTAAACCCTCCGGCGGCGCCATGCCGGCCAGGCCGCACAGCGTCGGAAACACGTCTGCCAGGCTGACCGGCGTATCAACACGCGTGCCCGCGCTGTCCCCTCTGCGCTGCGATGGAGTCTGTATGATCAACGGAACTCTGGCCGCGGCTTCGTGCCAGGAATTCTTCCACCACATGCCGTGCTCGCCCGCCATCTCGCCATGGTCCGAAGTATAGACCACGATCGTGTCTTCCAGCAGGCCGCTGGATTCCATCATTGACAGGAGATCACCGAGAATCTCGTCCAAATAGTCGACGCAGGCAAAGTAGGCTGCCCTGGCCTTCAACATCTCCGCTTCAGACACCTCCTCCGTGCGGAATCCCTCGGCCATGCCAACCGTCATCGGGTGAAAAGCCGTATCGCCGGTTCGCTCTACCTTCGGTCGGGTTACCCCCTGCGGCCAGTAACGGTTGAAGAAACGACCTGGCGCGGTCAGCGGAAAATGCGGCCGGCTGAAGGACGCGCACAAAAGCCAGGGCGTGTCTGGCTGGGCCGCGGCGTGCTCGCGCAGAAACGCGACCGTTTCCCGAACGATCACCTGCTCCTGTAGCGCCCCCTCGGGGATCTCGGTGACGCCCGCATCCGCCGTCCGGCTGCGCATTGTAAAGCCCCCCTCCCGCTTGGACAAGGGGTCCCGCTGGTGCCCAGCCCCGCCCGTCAAATCGCCGTAAGGCCTGTGCCCGAACCCGGCCATCTGATTTGTCCCCCCCAAATGCATCTTGCCCACCAGGCATGTCGCATATCCGGCATCGCCGAACACCGAGGCGATCGTGGGAAGTTCCGGTCTCAGATATGAGCCATTGGCCCAGCCGCCGCTGGTCATCGGCGACCGCCCGGTCAGAAGGCAGATGCGGGAAGGCGTGCATAGCGGAGACTGGCAGTAGGCGTTGCTGAAATACGCGCCCTGTTCCGCCAGGCCGTCCAGCACAGGCGTATGCACCGGTTCCCCGGTCTGACTGTCAAGCAAACTCAAACATCGATAGCTGTGTTCGTCGGAAAAGAGGAAAAGTACATTGGGTCGCGGCATGGTTGATTCCCCTATTGAAATCCCAGGCCCAAGGACACCTACAGAATACGACTATGAAGCCGTGTGCGCAAGTGGACTTTTCCCCTCCCCGATGGCCCCCTCCCTATTCTAGGGCCAAACAGCCGCAAAAACGATAGTCTGAGCGACCAGTTCCGGTTGATACCAGCCCCCTGGTGAGGTAGGATACTTCCAATGGAAACGATCTGTTCCGCCTCGGCCACCCAGCTGCAACAAGCGATACACAGTCGCGAACTCTCCGCGCAGGAGGTTGTCGCGGCCTTTCTGGCCCGCATCGAATCCATAAATTCCCAACTCAATGCCGTGACCGCAGTCGCCGATGACGCGCTCGAGCAGGCCCGACGCGCCGACGAGCGTCAAGCCCGCGGAGAGGATCTGGGCCATTTGCACGGCCTGCCCTTCACTGTGAAAGACACCTTCGCAACCTCCGGGCTGCAGAGCCCCTTGGATCGGCGCATTCGCAACCAACCCGTTGCCCGGACCGACGCCGCGGTCGTCGCCAGGATGAAGCAGGCCGGCGCAATTCTCCTCGCCAAGACCAACTGCCCGCCGTCAGGCAGCGGAGCCGACACCGAGAACGCAGTGATCGGTCAGACCCGTAATCCCCATATCGCCGGTCGCTCTCCGGGCGGCAGCAGCGGCGGCGAAGCATCCCTGATCGCCGCGGGGGGCTCCCCCCTGGGCCTTGGCACCGATACCGGCGGCGGCATGCGCGTGCCCGCGGCCTTCTGCGGCATCACCGCCATCAAACCGACCCAGGGCCGCGTCCCCAACTCTGGCGTCTACAATCAGCCAGGCGGATTCACCGACCAGCGGACGCAAATCGGGCCCGCGGCCCGCCGCGTTGAAGACCTTCTCCTTGCCCTGAGAACCATCTCCGGGCCCGACTACGTGGACAGCGGCGTCACCGCCAAACCCCTCTATGATCCCGCCCAACTGCCGCTGCGCGATCTGACAATCGCATCCTTCCCCTATGATCCTTCCTCTCTTGTCACCTCGGCGGTGGCCAACGCGGTGGGCGCGTCCGCCCAGGCCCTCGCCCGCGCCGGCGTACAGGTGGTCGAGAATCGTCCCCTTGATCTGGTCGGCGGCGCCCGAGACCTGGACCGCGGCTGGCGCCGCATGGCGGGCACGCGCGGGCAGGATGTGGTCGAGCTCCTCCACGCCTGGGATCAGTTCCGGTCCAATATGCTCCAGTACATCCGTTACTACGACGCCATCCTCTGCCCGGCGGTCCACCGCACCGCGCCCGCCATCGGCGCTCGAGACCGTCAGCGCTTCGACTACACCGTTCCCTTCAACCTGACCGGCTACCCGGCCGCAGTCCTGCCCGTCGCAACTGACGTCGACGGTCTCCCTGTCGCCGTGCAGATCGTATCCCATCCCTGGCGCGAGGATATCGTGCTGGCCCTCGCCGCAGTCCTGGAAGAAGAGTTCAAAGACTGGCAACGCGACCTGCACAGCGCCGCGAAACCATAGCGCCCCGCCAGCGTAATGTAAACATCGATTTCGTTACCAAGGAGGTTCGAATGGAAGAGGAACGCCGAGAGCGGCAGACTGAGCAACCGCGCAATGAAGAAAACCAGGAATTCAACCAGAACGACGACATCGCGCAGGAAATCCAGCGCCTTGTGGAAGCCATGGCACATGCCGCGCGCAAAGTTTGGAGCAGTGAACAGCGCCTTCAACTGGAAGAGGATCTGCGCCGCGGCCTTGGGTCACTCGTCGGCAGCGTCGAAGAAGCGCTCGAACGGTTCAACCGCAGTGAGCAGGGCCAGGAATTCCAGGAACAGGCTGCCAAAGTGGCCGATCGAGTTCGCGAAAGCGCCCTCGCCGCCGAACTGAAAGAAGGCCTGGCCACCGGGCTGCGAACGGCCTCAGAGGAGGTCCAGAAGTTTGCCGACAGCTTCGAGGAAGATGAGGACCAGTCCCGCGCCCCGCAGGACATACCGATCAGACCCGAAGCCGGAGAGGATGATAAAGAGGAGAGCTGACGAAGGCCGCCGGAGAGTTGCCGGCAAGTGCCCGCGACGCAATCAGGGGAGAGAAAACAGAACCTTGGCGACCTTCAAAATGCCCTGACTCCAGGGAACGCGGTGGGAAACGCCGCTGCTGCCTTCGAAACTGGCCAGGTTTTCCATATACCAGATGAAGTTCCGAACCAGCGCGTCCTGGTTGCTGTACTTTGCATCCCAGCCCAGAAGCCGCTGCGCCTTCGTAACGTCAACGTATGAGTCTGTCGCCGCCGTCTCATAGACCCATTTGTACAGCGGCGAGATCCCCATCTTCTCCAAAAGGCGCAAAGTCCAGATTGCCGGCGCAGCCGGCAGCGGTATGATCCGTTTGCGATGTCCGGCATAGTCGAGTACAGCCTGGTAGTCCTCCTTCATCGTCGCAAACTCGGTCGCCCCAATGTTAAAAGTATCGTTGACTCTCGCGCGTGGAAGTGTCGCCGCCAGGTAGATCGCCGCGCACAGGTCCTCCACATCCAGCAGTTGATAGCGATTCCTGCCGTTGCCCAACAAGGGAAAGTTCTTTCCGTCCTTGGCCCAGTCATAGAGCAGAGCGAACACGCCAAGCCGTTCCGGCCCCACGAACGATTTCGGCCGGATGATGGGCACGCACAGCCCTTTTTGCCTGAAAGCCACGCAGATCTCTTCCGCCTCGATCTTGGCCTCTCCATAGGGCCCAACCCCGTGCAACTCGTCGTCCTCTTTCAGAGGATGGTGATCCGGAATGCCGTAGACCGCTGTGGATGAAATATGGATCAGCCGCTTCACGCCCAATTCAAGCGCCGTCTCCAGTACATTCCTGATTCCGTCAACATCAGTGGAATAGATCTCCTCGGCGCTATAAAGGGGCAAAGCCGCCGCAGCATGAACAACCAGATCCACACCCTCCATCGCGGCGCGGACCGCGTCCACATCCCGAATGTCGCCGTCCAAAACCTTTACCGATGCCCTCTCGGGATAATCAAAAGGAGCGATGTCCAATGACACCACCTCTATGCCGCGCGCTTGCAAATGCCGGACCAGGTTGATGCCGAGGAAGCCCGCCCCGCCTGTAATCAGACACCTATTCACTTCACGTCGTTCGTCAGCTTCTTCCTGAAGTTGCTCGCGCTCAGTTCGATGCATTCCAGCAGCCACTACGCCTCTTCCTTCCCCTCGATCGGACAGTTTGATGGTCAACCGTGTTCAGCCCGTCCTGTCGCGTCATCCTCGCGAACTCCCTCAACGTTATCGGGGGCCCGCGTCGACGATTCTCCCCAGCCTTCCAACAATGTTCTGGTCGATTCAAAGGCCAGCTCAACCGGAATCTCCTCGGCCCGAAACCAGCCCGCGTCCTGCGCATCGTCTGCCGCATAGGGAATCGCGGCCGAGGCGCACGGTCTCGCCCGAAACGCCAGCACAATTCCAACTCGCGCCCCCTCATCTCCGGCCATCGGAAAGATGTCGATCAGCTCGCCGATCGCCGCCTTGAGGCCAACCTCTTCCATCAGCTCCCGCTTGAGCGCCTCCTCCGGCATCTCCCCCGCATCCATGTAGCCCCCCGGCAACGACCACTTGCCCTTTGCCGGATCAACCGCCCTCTGAATCAGCAGGGCCCTGTCCTCATGCAAGACCAGTCCAATGACGGCAACTTTGGGATCGTGAAACTGGACGAATTCGCACGACGAACACACGGGCCGCATGGCATTGAAACGCTCCCTTTCCGCCATGGGGCTCGCGCAGTATGGGCAGTAACGGAAGTTCCTGTTCATCACCACCTGCTTACGTTGCAGCCAGGCGAATTGCCCTAAGCAATGCAAGGCGCGAGTGACTGCCTCCCGCTCAACGCGTCGTGCATTACAGCGCAAGCTCGACCTGCGCCCAGCGTCCACCCCCGCCGCATCCCTCGCACACAACCACTGGCCACTGACCACTGACTTCTGTCCACCAACAGTATAGCACCGGGTAAGTTGAAGTGGTATACTTCTCAGCCATGGGAGGCCGACGAACCTTGGCGAAGAATGACCCTGAAGTGCTGTTGAAAGAGCGCCCTGCCAGCCGCGCCCTGACCCGAACAGGGGGCTTCCTGGCCGGCTTCAGCCACACGCTCCAACCCTATATCGGTTGCCGGTTTGGCTGCAGTTACTGCTACGTCCGCCAGTCCAACGTCCACCGCTTCTACAACGACGGCCAGGAGTGGGGAGCCTATGTGTATCCCCGGACCGGCATCGCCGAGCGGCTGGAATCGGAACTGGCCCGCCTGCAACGCCGCGATGCCCTCGAGCAGTGCGCGATCTTCATGTCGTCCTCAACCGACCCGTATCAGGGCGCCGAAAAAACCTGCCTGCTTACCCGCGGCTGTCTCACCGTTCTCAAGAGAACGCCGCCCGGCCTGCTCGTAATCCAGACGCGCGCGCCGCTGGCGGCAAGGGATTTCGACATCATGGCGTCGCTGGGAGACAGATGCACGCTCAACCTGACTATCGAGACCGACGACGACAACGTTCGCCGTGCCCTGACCCCGCGCTGCCCTTCGATCCCCCAGCGGCTGCGCGTGGCGCGGCAGGCGCGACAGAGCGGCATCCCAACACAAATTACCGTGAGTCCTTGCCTGCCATTCTCCACCGTTGAGGCGTTTGGACAGCAACTCCTGGCGGCCAGCGACTGGGTGATCGTAGACACCTTCGTCGACGGCGACGGCGGGGACGGCAAACGGACCGCGCGCACCAGAATTCCGGACCTTTATGCCCGATCGGGCTGGCCCGACTGGCGTTCCCAGGAAGCGGCAGCCTCCCTGTATGACTGGTTGCGGGCTCGGATAGGTGAACGGGCAAGCTGGTCCCAGGAAGGATTCACCCGCCAGGCCCGTCGCGTAACAGCCCTGCGCAGCTGACCAATCGCGCCCTGCCCTACGCCCCGAGGACGAAACGATGGAAAAACTGTTTGGAGGGATCGAAGCTGGCGGCACAAAGTTCCTGTGCGCGGTGGGTTCCGGCCCCGATGACATCCGTGCGGAAATCCGCCTGCCCACGGAATCGCCTGAACTGACCCTGGAAAAGGTCATTGACTTTTTTCGGCGCCAGCAGGAGTATTACAATATCGCCGCAATCGGCGTGGCCTCTTTCGGCCCCGTCGACCCTGATCCTTCCTCCAGCGCCTTCGGCCATATCACCAACACGCCCAAACCGGGCTGGGCCAATACGCCGGTCACCCCAACCCTGCGGGATGCGTTCGACATTCCCGTGGGCTTCGACACCGATGTCAATGTCGCCGCTCTGGGCGAGCACACATGGGGAGCCGCCAAAGAGGTGGATACCTTCGTCTACCTGACGATAGGCACCGGCATCGGCGGGGGCGGCATGGTCAATGGCGAGTTGATGCACGGCCTCATCCACCCGGAAATGGGTCATTTCGCCATACCACACGACTGGGAACGAGATCCCTTCCCCGGAACATGCCCATTTCACGGCGACTGCTGGGAAGGCCTGGCCAACGGCCCCGCCCTTGAAGCGCGCTGGGGTCAACCGGGCGAGCTGCTGCCAGCCGCGCATGAAGCCTGGGCACTGGAAGCCCACTACCTTGCCCTCGGCGTCACCACCATCATGATGGTCATGTCTCCTCAACTGATCGTCATGGGAGGCGGCGTCATGGAGCGGGAGCACATCTTTCCTCTGATCCACCAGGAAGTCAAGACGCTTCTCAACAACTACATTCAAAGCCCAACTGTCACCGATGGACTGGCGCAGTACATCGTCCCGCCCGCTCTGGGAGGGCGTTCCGGCGTGCTTGGCGCAATTGCTCTCGCCCAACGCGCCCTTCAGGCCTCGTGACAGCCCCGCGGCCAGCCCATCCAGGCAGGCCCACCCGCCTTCCGTCTATGACAGACATATTCAATCCCACAGAGCACACCCACAGGCGCCGCAACCTGCTCACCGGCGAATGGATCCTGGTCTCCCCCCACCGCATGAAGCGCCCCTGGCAGGGCCAGACCGAGACGGCCACCACACAACCACTTCCCCAATATGACCCCTCCTGCTACCTCTGCCCCGGCAACGAACGGGCCGGCGGGCTGGTCAACCCCCCCTACAGGGACACCTTTGTCTTCGATAACGACTTTGCCGCGTTGCGCCCCGATACGCCGCCCGGGTCGCTGCAAAGCAACCGCTTCTTCCAGTCCCAGGCCGAAACGGGCATCTGCCGCGTCATCTGCTTCAGCCCGCGGCACGACCTGACGCTCGCGCGCATGAGCATCCACGCCATCCGCCGCGTCGTGAATCTATGGGCTGAACAGGAGGAAGAGCTGGCAGCAGACCCGCAGATCAACTACGTTCAGCTCTTTGAAAATCGAGGGGCAATGATGGGCAGTTCAAATCCCCATCCCCATGGGCAGGTGTGGGCGACGCGCGGCATGCCCACGGAACCGGCAAAGGAAGACGGTCAGCAACGGGCCTACTTCGAGACCGAACGGGCGCCTTTGTTGGTGGACTATCTGGAGGCTGAGCTGGGGGCGGGGGAGAGGCTGGTCGTGGAAAACCGGCACTGGGTCGCGCTGGTTCCCTACTGGGCAGTCTGGCCTTTCGAAACACTCCTCCTGCCCCGACGCCACTGCCAGTGCCTCGCCGACCTGAATCCAACGGAGCGAAACGCGCTTGCCGAAATTCTGAAGCGCCTTCTGATCCGCTACGACAATCTCTTCGAAACCAGCTTTCCCTACTCCATGGGCTGGCACGGCAAACCCGCCTCTGCAGGTGACCACACCCACTGGCAGCTGCATGCCCACTTCTATCCGCCGCTGTTGCGCTCGGCAACCGTAAAAAAGTTTATGGTCGGCTACGAAATGCTGGGAACGCCCCAACGCGACCTCACTGCGGAGCAGGCCGCGCAGCAGTTGAGAAGCCAGCGCGACAGCCACTATCTGAGCTGACGGAGACCTCACCCGACGCGTCGATAGGCCTCTCTGGCCGCCTGGTAAGCGTCCCCGCCGTGGCAGTCGTTGACCACAAACAACGGAAACGCCTCAACCTCCAGCTCGCGAACTGCCTCGCTCAGCAGATCCGGGTAGGCAATCACCCGGCTGCTGCGAATCTGCCTGGCAAGCAGGGCGGAAGCGCCCGCGATCGCGCCAAAATATACCGCCCCATGGCGGACAAGCGCCGCCTTCACCTCCTCCGAGCGGTTCCCCTTCCCGATCAGGCCCGCAACGCCCCGCTCCAGCAATGGCAACGTATAGGGGTCCATCCGCCCGCTGGTTGTAGGCCCGGCCGGACCGATCACTGCGCCCGGTTTTGCCGGCGCCGGTCCCACATAGTAGATCACCTGGCCCGCCAGCGGCATAGGCAGGTCCTCGCCCCGCTCCATCGCCTCGACCAGCCGCTTGTGGGCCGCGTCCCTCGCCGTATATATCCTGCCAGTCATCGCGATCTGGTCGCCGGCGCGCAGCGACCTGACCGTCTCCTCGTCTAGCGGCGCACGAACCGTTCGTGACATCATAGCTCCAGTGTCGCCCGCCGCGGCGCCGAACAGTTCAGGTTGACCGCCAGCGGCAGCGCGGCGATGTGCGTCGCCAGCACCTCAACATGCACGGCCAGCGCCGTAACGAACCCACCCAACCCCTGCGGCCCGATCCCCAGTCCATTGATGGCGTCCAGCAGTTCGCCCTCCAGTTTCGCCACGTGCGGCGCCTCGCTGACGCTGCCTATCGGCCGCAGCAGCGCCTTCTTCGCCGCCAATCCGACCGTGTCAAGCGAACCGCCAATACCAACGCCCACGATCAGCGGCGGGCACGCGTTCGGGCCGGCCGTCTCGATCGTTTCCAGCACAAAGTCATGCACGCCCTCCTCTCCAATCGCCGGCGGGAACATCTGAACCCGGCTCATCAGTTCAGCGCCGAACCCCTTCTGCAGCGTGCTGATCCGCAGCCCGTCTCCGGCGACAATCTCCCAGTGAATCAGGGCAGGCGTATTGTCACCGGAGTTGACGCGCAACAGCGGGTCGCTCACGACAGACTTGCGCAGGTCCGAATAGGCATCGCGGGTCGCATCCTGCAGCGCGGCCCCTATCTCGCCCCCACTGAAACGCACCTCCTGCCCCACCTCTACGAACAGAATTGCCATGCCCGTATCCTGACAGGTCGGAACTGTTTCGGCTTCCGCGTAGGATGCGTTCTCCAGAAGGATCTCAATGACCTCCTGCCCTGATGGTGACTGTTCCTCGACCCTGGCGCGCCGCATCGCCTCGAGATAATCCTCCGGCAAACTGTGCGCCGAATGGCGCAAGAGCTCGCCGACCGCCTTTCTCACATCCTCTACTTTAATGGTTCGCAAGAGCCTTGCCCTCCCCCGGCGCCGTGTCTGGAAAGAATGTGCCGGGACCGATTGTCTTCCTCTTTATCTGTAAACGCTCTTTCAGTTCTCTTCCCCGGCACGGTCTGCAAAGAAGGCGGCCAACTCGGCAAAGCGCGTATCCTCCGGAGCCAGATCTGCCGCCTTCATCAAAGCCGCAAGAACCGCCGGATCGTCCTGGTTCAGCAGAAAGCGGCCCCACGCGGTCAGCGCATGAATGTCCGCCCGCCCCGGCTGAAGACCCAATGCCGAGTTTCCGTACTGAACCAGAAGATGCCCAACCGTCTGTTCGAACCCAAAGGCGGCCGAACCAATTGGAATCGGTGTGTCACCAAATGACGAGGGTGGTCCCATCGACCAGAGCTCGTCGAAGGAAGCATCCCAGTCCCCGGCAAATACGTGGCTCAGAAGCGGAAAGGGACTGGCGAGCGCAAGCTGGCGGCTTACCTCCAGATGATGACCAATCCACAAGGCGTTCCACTGCACAGTCCGGTTGGACGGCGCCATCATTCGCGCCTGCTCGATCTCTGCCGCCGCCTCAGCGTAGAGACCCGACTCGGCCAGCGCCAGCGCAAGACTGTTTGCGGCGCGCAGTTCAATCGCATGTTCCTCGGCCAGGTCTCTCGGCGCAGCCTCCGCAAACTTCTGTCCATCCCAATGGAAGAAGCGCGCCAGGTAGAGCTGCAGCCCGCAGGCATAGCAGAAAATGTACGGGTCGCTGTTGTTGAGCAGCAGATCCAACTGTCCGTCGCCGTTCAGGTCCCGTACCGCGCCGGCGTCAGGGATGCTGTTGAAGCTGCTGATTACCAGTGACAGCGCCTGCCCGTCCCATCGTAGAAGCTCCAGACAGCCGCCATGCGCGCCCGCCCCGCCTCGCACCGTCAGCCAGATACTGGTGGGTTCAATCAACTCCTGTTCCAATGAATACTCGTCCAAATAACTGACGCATTCCAGCTCCACCCTGTCCAGTTCCACCCAACCGCTGGGCGAGGCCTCATGGATCGACACCATGTGCAATTCCCTGGGACTCAGGGGCGGCAGCCCGTGCGTAAACGCCGCAAACAACGAAGAACCGTCCTCCGTCCTGAGTTTCTTGACCCCCACGTTGCGCGCCGGATCCTCCGCCGAGCCAAATTCAATTGCCAGAAGGTCGCGCAATGCCTCTTCACTGGGTAACCCGGCAGCGGCGGCATCCACCGCTACAATTACCGACCGGTCCTCAAATGCATCCGCCATCGCTTGGAAGCGACTGTCCGCCGAAGAGAGCTGCGCGGCTCGTTCCAGGCCCGGCTGAACGGCCGGGTCGTTGGGATCGATCAGGAAACGGCCCCACGCGCCCAAGGCGTGGACCGCCGCACGTTCAGGCTGCAACGTCAGCGCAGTATCGGCAAACTGGGCCAGCAACAAGCCCACAACATGCTCGAACCCAAAAGCCGCCGATTCGCTCGGTATCGGCGCGTCGCTGGCAAATGTTGGCAACCCCACCTCCCACAACGTATCAAATGCCGTCTCCCAGTCACCCGCGAAGACGTGGTTCACCAGAGGATAGGAGCTGGTCGAAGCCTCCTTCCGGCTGGCTTCAAGGTGGTGACGGATCCAAATCGCGTTCCAGGAAACCGTGACATTCTCGGGCTCAAGCGCCTCCGCCTTCTCGATCTCCTCCAGCGCGTCGGCAAACAGGTTGGCCGCGGCTAGCTCCGCCGCCCGATCGTTGAAGGCGCGCAAATCGGGGGCCTGGTCCTCGCCAAGCCGCGCCGGCGTCACTTCCATCAGCGTCTCGCCATCCCAATAGAAGAGCTGCGCCCAGTACTGTCGCACCCCGCAGGCATAGCAGAAGATATAGGGATCGCTGTTGTTGAGCCTCAGCTCCTCCCGACCATCGCCATTCAGATCGAGGAGCGCGCCGGCGTCCGGGCTGCTGCTGAAACCGCTTATCATGACGGCCAGCTCTTCGCCGTCCCAGCGCAGCAACTCAAGGCAGCCGCTGTGGGCCCCAACCCCGCCTAAGACCGTCAACCACAGGACAGCGGGATCGATATTTGCCTGGGCAACTGAGAACGCATTCAGATATTCGGCGCATTCAAGATCCACGCGGCCCAATGTCTTCCAACCATCCGCTTCCATGGCGTGGATCGATACCTTCTGTCTGAAAGAGGGATCGTCCGCAGGGAAACCGTGCGTATGCGCGACAAAGAGTGTCTCTTCACCTCCCGCCAACACGGGCTGGACGGAAACGAGTGGGTAGTCGTCCTGTGCCAAGCCATATTCATCTGAAAGCTGGTCCACCAACGCCGCGACGTCAGCCTCGTCCCCCATCACTGCCGTAGGCGACGCAGGAATACTCCATATGGCCGACTGGTTGCAACCCCCAAGGAAAAGCATCATTGCAATTGCCAAAGAGAATACCCGCCGCAAACACTGTGGTGGCATTGTATACTCCTTCACACAGCCAATCTGATGCCGAGATTTCGGGAAATTCGGCGAGGGCATCCCCGCCAGTTTGCGAAGCCCGTGCTTTCGGCTGACTATATCACGAAATATACTCGTCTTCAAGCGTCCAACCCAGGGGAACCTCCCCTCCTCTCTCGTCGTCAAAACCTACAGGCGTCATCAAGCGCAACCGCGGCCGTCTGCCCGCTACGCCTCCACCTCCGCAAATGACCCAATCCTGGCTGATTGAAGCGCTGCGACAAAACTACATCGAGTATTTCCATCTGTTCCACGGCCAGCACGGAATCCGTGTTCACGTCGAAAGCGACGCAGCCTGGATCATCGCCAATGGGCCGCCGGGAAACCACATCCTGAGGGCCAATCTATCCCAAACTGCGACGGATCAAGACATTGACGCCCTGCTGGCAGTTATCGCCCGCTACACAGGAGGCGTGCGCTGGCTGCTCTTTCCCCAGGACCGGCCCCCAGACCTCCGCCGCCGGCTGGCCAGCCGGGGCCTGCAAACCGGAACGGGGGACCACTGGATGTTCTGCCGCCTCCAACATCTTCCCGCACGTTCCCATACCTCTCGCCTTCGCGTGAGGCGCGTCCGGAACAAACCGGACCTGCGCGCCTGGTGGACCGCATCGGCACTGGGCTTTGGCACAACGCAACGCGCCGCGCAGCCCTGGTACGACGCCTACCGCCGCCACGGCTTTGGCCGGAGTGCCTCTGTCAGGAACTTCATCGGCCAGGTCGAGCGGGATACAGTCGCCTCCGCTACGCTTGTGCTCGCCGGCGGCATCGCGGGTATCTACGACGTTTCGACCCTTCCCGCATACCGCGGCAGAGGCTATGCCAGCGCGCTCATTCGCCATCTGCTCGCGCAAGCCCGCCAGGAGGGCTTCTTCCATGCCGGCTTGCAGACGCGCGACGCCACTGACCTCTACCGAAAATTGGGTTTCGAAACAGGTTTCCAGGAGGAAGAATTCTTCTGGTCTGCCGAAAGCTGAGCCGGGCCGACGCACATTCGCAGAGCCCGAAAAATGCGGACCACCCAACAGTCTGTTACACTGTTTTTCAGTGCGGTTTCATCTGATCATTGGATCGTTCTAAGAGGAACACGAGGATGAGTGAATCGACCGCCGGCGTCGCGACCGCCGGCACAGAGGAGGCAGCGCGCCCCACGGCCCAAAAGCGGGTCTTCAATCTGGCCTGGCCCGTCATCGGCGAAAGTTTCCTGGAAACGATGTTGATGGTCGTCGACACCTGGATGGTCGCTCAGCTGAGCACAGCCGCTATCGCCGGTGTCGGCGCCTCAGCCCAGGTCATGTTTTTCATCATCGCCGCGCTCGGCGCCCTCAGCGTTGGCAGCAGCGTCCTCGTAGCCCAGGCATTCGGAGCCGGAAATCTTGAACAAGCCGCGCGGCTTGCTCGCCAATCCATCATCTGGAGCATCCTTCTGTCGCTCCCCCTCGCCCTCACCGGCTTCTTCCTTTCAGGGCAGGTGATCGCCCTCTTCGGCGTTGAACCCGACGTGGCCCAAATCGCCAAGGAGTACCTGCAGGTCACGATGGCAACCGTCGTCGTTCTCATCGTGCTGATGATCGGGGGCGGCGCGCTGCGCGGCCTGGGCGATTCACAGACCCCCATGCGCGTCACAGCGCTCGCCAATTTCGTCAACGTCTTCCTGACCTACGGCCTCATCTTCGGCGTCGCCGGCCTGCCCGGTCTCGGCGCAGTCGGGAGCGCCTGGGGAACCTTCCTCTCCCGTCTGCTCGCGGCCATCCTGCTTCTGATCGTAATGTGGCGCGGCCGTCAAGGCGTCTCCATTGCGGGCAGAAGCAACTGGCTGCCCGAATTCAGCGTGGCATCCTCCGTCATGCGTATTGGAGTGCCCGCGGCCCTGGAACAGCTGCTCATTTCGGCGGCATTCACCGCAATGACGGCGATCGTTGCCTCGCTGGGGACTGCGGCCCTGGCCTCCCACCGCATCGCGTTCAACATCCTGTCCCTGTCCTTTCTGCCCGGTTTCGGCTTTGCCATCGCAGCGACGGCCCTCGTCGGTCAGTCTTTCGGCGCAAGAAAACCGGAGGAGGGCGCGGAAGCGGCCGCGATCGCCACCCGTTGGGCTGCCGCCTGGATGGCGGCGATGGGCGTCGTCTCCTACCTGCTCGCCGAGCCCATCATGGCTCTCTTCAGCCAGGATGAAACCGTCCTCCGTGACGGCGTCAATGCCATTCAGGTCGTCGCCCTGGCGCAACCGTTCTGGGCTGTCCTGTTCGTGCAGTCCGGCGCGCTGCGCGGCATGGGAAACACCAACTTCCCGCTGCGTGTAAATTCAGCCAGCCTCTGGGCCACCATGGCGATCGCCTGGCTGGCCGTAAACTATTTCAACGGCCAGATCGCTCACGTTTGGGGAGTCTTCCTCCTGACATCGCCGATCAACGCCTTCATCCTTTGGAAACGCTTCAAGCGCGCCGTCGCCGAATGGACCAGCCAGGTCGAAAACCATCCGCAGCCTGTGGCAACGCCAGAACCGGCCGTCTCGAACTGAGGGCACGTGGCGGTGGATCCTGTCCGGATCGGCCCAGTGCAATCCTTAGGCCATTTCGACCGCCGCTCATCACCCGTGCGAAGGCGCAGGCTCTTTCACGAGAAGCCGGGCCTTTCCATGGCGGCCCGAAAGGCGCCAACCTTCCCAATCTGTAGACTGCCCGCTCAACCGCCGCCTCCGAGTTAAGCCGGCGGCAGCGGCATTCCTCGGCAAGTTAACGATCGCAGGGGACAAGAATGGACCAGGAGTACCCGGTTCCCGCCTCCCGGCACAGGGTCGACGAGAAGATCCGCCGCAGCCACTTCATCACCACGCTCGGCGCCGCGGCCACAGTCGAAGAGGCGAGAGCCTTCATCAAGGCAGTGCGCGAAGAGCACGACACGGCCAACCACAACTGCTGGGCATACGTCGTCGGCCCGCCAGGCTCGTCCGCGCAGGCCGGAATGAGCGACGACGGCGAACCCCACGGCACCGCCGGTCGGCCAATGCTCACAGTGCTTCTCCACTGCGGTATCGGCGATATTGTCGCCGTCGTAACCCGTTATTTTGGGGGCGTAAAGCTTGGCAAGGGAGGATTGGTGAGAGCCTACAGCGGGGGCGTCAAAACGGCGCTGCAGACCTTGCCGCAGATTGAGAAGACTCCGATGGTCGTCGTGGAGGCCCTGATCGGCTACAGTGACGTCACCCTCTTCTTGCGGATGCTGCCCGACTTTTCGGCCGAGATCCTGGACTCCTGGTTCACCGACACGGTGACCTACCGCCTGCAGATGCCGGCCAGGAACCTGGAGCCCTTCACACGCCGAATCGCCGATCTCACCAATGGGCAGGGCAACGTGGTCAGCTACGCCGCCGAATAGGCTCCGCCCGGATTTCAGCGATCGAAGCGAGGACCACGTCGGCAAGGGGGGCCAGCGTTTCCCTGCTGCCCACCCCCGTCAACACGCCCACCGCCAGTCCGGCTCCTGCCGCTCGCGCCATCTGCAGGTCCACCGCCGTATCCCCAACCATGGCAGCCTGGCGCAATGGCACGCCAAGCGCTTTCGACGCCCCCAGCAGCGCGTCCGGCGCCGGCTTGTGACGAAATGGCCCGTCTCCGCAGGCGACAAAGTCAACCAGGCGCGCAAGGCCCTGCCTGTCCAGAGCAGCTTTCGTCGGTCCGCTGTCATCACTGGTGATCAACGCGATCCTGACTCCGCTTTTGTGTAGCCCACCAAAGAGCCTTGCCAGGTCCGCCGCCGGAGCCAGCGCAGCCCACTCCGCCACAACCGGCGCAAACCTGTCTCTGACCATCCGCTCGCATTCATGCCGCATTAAACGTATCGCCGACTCTTGAAAGAGCGCCGTCGCCGCCGCTTGAATGATGGCTTCGCCGGTCGCCGTCGCAAATGGACCGTGCTCGCTGAATGCCCCGCTGCCAGCGTCATAGCCCAGCGCGCGGCAGAGCGCGCGACGCAACGCCGCGGGCTGGGGGAACGGCGCAAGCAGACTGTCCAGGGCTTTCAAAAAAGCGGGACGCCAACTGGCGCCAAAATCGAAGAGGGTCCCGTCTTTGTCGAAGGCGACCAGCTTGGCGTCAAACCGACGCGCGCCAAAAAAGATTTCGCCCATCTGTGGGTGCCCAACAAGTAGAAGAGGAACCCGCCTTAAGCGAGGTGAAAACGCTACTGGCTTTCGACGCCAATGCTGCTGAGAAAATCTTCGCCAATCACGATGCGCAGATCGGTCGATTCCGGGATGAGCAAGCCTGGAATCGAATAGAGGGATGCGGTCAGATTGAGTTGGCGGCCCAACTCCCGCACAAGCGTTTCGTCAGTATTGTAGTTGACCAGAAGAGTGCGTTGGTAGTCGCTGCGGTCGGCATCCCCTATCGCAACCACGCGCCAGCCATTCGCTTCAAGATGCCGCCGCGCCTGCGCCGCCACGCCCGGGCGGTCCGTGCCGTTGAGGATTTCCAGCCGAGCCTCTCTCGCCGCCATCACGCGTACGTTGGCGCCAATTTCCGCCGCCAGAAGCTCTGTCGAGTCAGCCTCTCTGGCCCCTCGCGGCGCAGGCTGAACGGGTGACAGCGGCTCTACCGGCGAAGCCGCCGCGGCCGCCGCGCCGTTCGGCGCAACCTCCGGACTGAAGAAGGCCTTAAGTTCAGGACGGATCAAATCACGGTTCGGCAGCAGAATCCATGCGCCGTTCTCGCTGTACGTCTCCTCCCCGTATCTGTCATCCAGAACCAGCGTACGCAACTCGAACGAGTTCGAGCGGACATAGGATGCGATTTCAGCCGCCGTAGCCAGCGGCATGTCGGTCCGCACGCTTCCCCACGTGGAGTTCACAAGCTGCGGCGCCCTGGCAATCAACGTCGGCACCATGTCCGCAGAAAACACCTTGTCCACGATTGCGCTGATCAACTGCTGCTGCCTGGCTGCCCGCCCATAGTCGCTATCCATATTGCGCGTCCGCGCGTACTTCAATGCGGTCTGGCCGTCAAGAGTCCGCAGTCCAGCCTCCAGATAAAACGTCTGAAAGCCGTAATCAGCCGTCGGATACTCCGAATCATGAATCGTCTGCGGCACATTGACCGTTACACCGCCGATCTCGTCGATGAAGCGGACAAAACCGTTAAAATCGGCCTGCACAAAGTACTGGACCGGCTGCCCGATAAAGCTGCTGACCGTATCCTTTGCCAGCTGTGCGCCCCCGAACTCGTAACCGCGCTGCTCACCGATGGCGAAGGCAGTATTGATCTTCGAAGTCAGGTTATAGCTGGGGATCGGCACCCAAAGGTCCCGCGGCAGCGATATCATCCCGGCTGTCTTGCGCCGGAGATCCAGCGTGACGAGCAGCATCGTATCGGTGCGCGGCGGTTCGTCGCCGTCGATTCGCTCGTCAGAACCCAACAGCAATATGTTGATCTGGCTGTCCGATTGGTCGACATCCGCGGATTCGCGCTCGAATCCGCCGCCTTGCGAACCAGGAACCTCCTGGGCCGCCGCGACTTCACCTTCGGCGCTCGGCTTCGGTAGAGTGGGGAGATCCGCGGCGATGTCGCCGATCCTGCTGTGCAGGGCATATTCCCGCGCGCGATTGCCAAGCGCGCTTCCTGCCAGAAACGCGCCGATCAAAACAAGGACAGCGAACAGCCCCGCCAGTGCAATAGCCGTACTTCTGCCCCACCATCTGACGCCAAATCGTTCCCCTGCGTCAGGCATTTCAGATTGGGCAGATGAATTACCGTACTCTGACATAATGCCGGTATTATAGCACCGTTATTGGTGTCCTAATGAATCTCTGGCAACACATGTTCCCGCAGCTACCGCATCCTACTGAAGACAACCGCGCCCGCCGCGAACCTACTGCCCGCGCGCCCCAACCATGCCCCTTGTCGTCCATGTGTCATGTGTGTCAACGGGGCAACGGATGTGCGTAAAGACCCGACTTCGTCAGGATGTAGAGGATGCCGGTGACTTCGTCCAGAAACAGGCCCCTCAACCCGGCCAGCGCCATGTCCTCCGCGTCGACATACTGCTGAATATAACGCCCTTCCTTGTCAAACACCAGAATGCGCTCTTCCGTTGCGTCAGCCAGGTAGAGCATGCCGTCCGAGTGTTCCGCCATCGAAAAGTCAACGATGAGACCGCCCAGCCCCGGAATCCGCTCCAGGCTGAATGGAAGCTGCTGGCCTTCACGGAAACGCAGCAACGTCCCGTCTTCGCTGAGCAGCCAGATATCCCCATCGATTCCCAGCGCGATCAGCCCGGCGAGATCGCCCCGTATCTGCTCGCTGAACCACGCCGTTGGCGGATCATCATACGCCAGGCCGGCCGGCGAATAGCGATAAATCTGGTCCGAACCTTCGTCGGCAAGATACAAGCGACCGTTGTAGACGCCCAGCTGCCCTACGCTTTCAAGCGTGCTCTGCTCCCGTAAAGCCAGATGCATCGCCCCATCCAGGCGATTGTATCGGAAAACATTGTTGTTGCGATCCAAAACAAGGAGGCTTGCCTTGTCGGCAAATCCGGCTATGCGCGGCTGCCAGGCAATGTCCACGAGTCGGCCCACTGTGATCCCCGATACAGTGTCCCCCTCCTGCAATATCACGCCGCTGTCCTCTTCCAGGAGCGTGCGTTCCGAATTTGTGCGATAGTGCAGAATTGCCTGCCTGGCCGCGTCAAACACATAGATGTCCTGGTTGGACACCACCACCCGCTGAGGTTCGGCGTCCGCCCCATACGCCAACAAGGGCACATCCAGCGAATAGAGCGCCCGGACCTGCAGCAGCTCCTGAAGCTCAGTGGAAATAACCTCCGAAAGCTCCTGGATCCGGTCGGTCACGCCAATCAACACGATCGCCTCGTCCAGAAAACGCTGCGCTTCGCTCAAAGAGGCCCGCGCAGTCGTCCTGTCTTCCACCGACAGCGCCTGTTGGACTTCGAGCAACTTGCTGTCCGCCAACTCAACCAGCTGCAGACCCTCTTCCTGATTGATACTCCCCTCGCGTAAGAAAGCGGCCCCCACAACAGCCGACGTGAGCAACGGAAGCAGAACCGCGATCGCAATGATCAGCCTGCGCCGGTTCCCCTGTGACGGCGCCGGCGGCGCATAGCTTGGCAGCGCAGGCAATTGGACGCGCTCCTCACCCTGGCTCTGCGGGGGCGCCTCCTCAGGCAAACCAGAGAAGTCGCTCGCGATCTCATCGGCCTGCCCCAACGGCGTAGGCTCTGCCTCAGGCTGCGCCGCAACGTCCCGGGCCGCCTCGTCCCCCCTTCCCGGCTTTCGCTCTGGCAACAGGCCGTGAAGCAAACTGGAAACCCACCCCGAAGGGCGGCGAAGGATACGAAGCGCGCCCCTGTGCCACGGAACCTTCACGCTCGGACGCGGGGGGACAGGTACAGCCAACTGATGTTGCATCGTTTCTGCGCTCGGCAGATTCAGCGCGGGCCCATCCCCTCTTTCAGAGAAGGCAGGTCCGCTCGCGAAACGCCCCTCCGCCGGCACATCGTGAACCGGCGGCGCGGCGCCTACCGCTGTCGGGAGACCCATCCCCGCGTCCGCCTCCGCCTCCCGCTCTTCATCCGAATACACCAGCAGCAGTCCCAGCAACGGCGTGTTGTCGCCCTGCTCACGCAGATGCGCCACCATATCCTGCATATTGCTCACAGAAGCGCTGACCACCGCGCCGCCTATCGTCCGGACGTCAGACTGCAGAATCCACTCGCTCTCACCCAAAAAGAGCGCGTCACCCTCGCTCAAAACGTGCCTGTATGTGTGGATGCCCGGATCCAGCTCATTGCCGATGTTGCCCGCGTAGCGCTCTTCGTCAAGCGGAAACTGGTCCAGCCGCTCTTCCGTCGCCACGAACGCAACCGGAGGACCGGCCGAGGCAATCGCCAAGTGCCCCTGGACGAAGGCGGCGCAGATGATCCCGGCCTGCAAATCAATGTCCGGGCTGCTCCGGTTCATATTCCGCAAGACTTCATGCGCCTTCGTAACCGCCTGCCTCAACACCTGGCTGACAGGACCGCCGGCAGAGTAATACGTCAGCGTCACCGCCGACTGCATCTCACGCACGGCATGACTGCTGACCGGGCTGCTGCCGATCAGCTCAATCAGTATGTACAGACTGCCTCTGGCCGCGCGCCCGTCTCCCCGCGCCGGCTCGACAATTTCCAAGTGGGCGGCCCGCGGATTGCGGTGATCCATCAACCTGGCAACATGAACGTGGGGCTGTGTCGGAGTTTCTCTACTTGCCATATTTTTTCAGTCTTAAAATGAAGATCCGGGCCGCCCTTCTGGCCCGAATTCCGGAAATGGGACTCCTGTGGCATCTCTCTGGGGTGGTTCCAGCAGTGCCGCTCACCAAGTCGAATTCTAATTGTACACCCTACCCCAACAGGCCACAAGCGTAGTTTCGCTCGCGGCGCAGTCCAGATTTAGGGTAGTCTATAGAAACGGGCTGCAGGCCTCAGCGTGAATTCCAAGAGGCAACCTCACACGTGGGCCCAATTTGCCTCGCCCCCCATACCGCCCCCCATACCGCTGCCCCGCGGCATTTACGGGGTCCCGCAACCCCGCCCTTACACCGCAACGCCCCTGTAGCGACGTCCCTTGTGGGCGCCCAAACCCTCCGCACAGCAACGCTCCTCCAATCAGAGACGCCAACACGTCTCTCGCGCCTTCCCCCGCAGTTCCCCTGCCGATCCCCCTGCCGCTCGCCCCTCAAATCCAGGTCACGACAGCAACCCATCCCCCAAATCTCCCAAATCCCCGTTCAGACAACTGACCGCTGCCGTTACCGGAACCAGCCAAAAGATTTAAGCCCATATCGGTCTACACACTTCACAACCGTTATCACCGTGCATTCGAAAAGATTCTGCGGTATGATGGCCCCGCGGAGCCTCAATCCTGATTCCAGCCCACCGGCTTTCAGCGGCAGGCAACACGCCGGTTCATCTCATTCTGGGTTCCGGTTCCTCACACCTCGGATCTCGCCCATGAACCAGCAGGGGCAAACCTCCGGCGTCTGGCACGCTTCGAAACGGCCAGCCCCAATGCAGCGCAAGGGGCGGTTCCAACATTCTCGAACGTTTCAGCGCACAGCGAGCGAGCCAAAAGCCCGTTCCCAGTTGCAACGGATGAATCGGCGTCATCGCAGGAATCTGTGAACATGGACCCCTTCTCCTTCTGCAAACTCTACGCCGGGAGCGCCAACCAACTTCCATGAAAATCGGAATCGTAGGCGGATCAAACAGCGGCAAGACGACCATCTTTAACGCGTTGACCCGCAGCGCCGCCGCCGCAACTTCCTATTCCAGCGGACAGCTCGAAGTCCACACAGCTGTGGTGGACGTGCCGGATTCTCGCTTGGATTCTCTCGCCCGGATGTTTGCCCCCCGCAAGCCCGTCCACGCACAGGTTACCTACAACGACATCGCTGGCCTGGCCAGCAATATAGGCCGGGAGAGTCCGTTTCGCGGCCCTCTTCTCAACGCCATCGCCGCCAACGACGCTCTGCTCCTCGTCGCACGCGCCTTCATCGACCCCAATGTCCCTCACCCCCAAGACCGCATCGATCCGGCCGCAGACATGGCGGCCCTGGAAACCGAGCTGCTTCTCAACGACATGGTCGCCATCGAGGGGCGGCTGGAACGCATCGCTGCGCAACGATCCCGGGGTCCCGTTGAGGTACGGCAGCGCTTGGCGCAAGAAGAGGCCCTCCTAACCCGTCTATACCCGCTTCTGGAAGAAGGCATCCACCTGCGGGAGGCGTCGCTCACGGCGGATGAGCTGAAAATGCTGGGCGGCTTCGGCTTCCTGAGCCTGAAACCGCGTCTGCACGTCGTCAACGCAGGCGACGACGACCCGGAGGACATGTACGCGCCTCTCCTTGATGACCAGACATTCTTTCTTCGCGGCCGTCTGGAAGCCGACATCGCCCAGATGGAGCCCGATGAAGCGGCTGACTTTCTCGCCGAGTTCGGTATCGCCGAACAAGGCCTGAACCGGGCAATCCGCCGCTGCTATCGCCTCCTGGGCCTCATCAGCTTTTTCACCATCGGCGACCACGAGGTCCGCGCCTGGGCGGTCAGCGACGGCGCCACGGCGCCCGAAGCCGCCGGCGTCATTCACACCGACATGCAGCAGGGCTTCATTCGCGCCGAAACCATCCACTTTGATCGCCTCATGGACGCGGGCGGCATGGCCGAGGCGCGTAGCCGGGGTCTGCTGAGGCTGGAAGGAAAGGAATATCCCGTTCAGGACGGCGATATCCTTCAAATCCGCTTCAATGTATGACCGGCATCCGATAACGATTTTACACTTGTCAGCTTTTGTCTTTGGGCGTGGAAAAAGGTATACTGTCAAACGGTGTTGCGCAGGGACAATACCGTTTTCAGCGAGGAGCGGAAGATGACAGAAGAACCCCGTACCGTCGAGACAGAAGCAGTTGAAGCGAACACAGAAGACGCCGACGCTGACGCCGGCAAAAAGATCGTTCGCCTCAGCATCGGCCAGGAAGTGGCCGGAAAGGTCAAACAGGTTACCGACTTCGGCGCATTCGTCGATATCGGAGCCGGCCGCGATGGCCTGGTCCATATATCCGAACTGTCGGTTGGCCGCGTTACCAATGTGAAAGACGTGGTCCAGGAAGGTCAGAGCGTCACAGTTTGGATTAAGCGCTTGAATCGAGAGCGCAACCGCATCAGCCTGACCATGATCTCCCCCGACACCAAGACAATTCGCGACCTCAAGGAGGGCGAAATTGTCGAAGGCGTTGTGACCAGAATGGTGCCCTACGGCGCCTTTATCGATATCGGAGTGGGTACGGACGCACTGCTCCACGTGCGCGAAATGGGCAACAACTACGTCGAGAAACCGGAAGATGTCGTGGAAATCGACGAAAATCTGGAAGTGCGAATCATCACCCTGAATCGCCGCCGCCGTCACATCGACGTAAGCATCAAAGGCCTGCGCGAAGAGCCCGAAGAGGAAGTCGCCGACGCGCCGGGCGAGGACGAATCGGCGCAAGACTCCGACGGGCAAGTCGTGGACAAATTTGAAAATATCGAAGTCCTTTCGCCCATGGAGCTGGCCTTCAAACGGGCCATGGAAGCCGACGGCCAGGAAGTCCCCCTCCCCAAATCCTCCCGGCGCAGAAGCCGCCGACGCCGTCGCGCCCGGTCGGAACAGGCCGAGATCATCCAGCGCACCCTCGATACCATGAGAGAGTAGAATGACCACGCGGAACGCATCTGACTCAGGCGGCGGAAGCGCTCAACTTCCGTCGCCTTTTTTGATCGGCGGATTCCCGCAATGACTTTGCCGTTGCGACCGGGTTTTCTCTCCCCGCAACCGCTCCTATCCCCCGTATGACTCGAGGAGAAACACAGGCGCAATGGAAATCCGAGGAGGCGCGGCGCTGGTGACCGGCGGCGCCCATCGCGTCGGCAAGGCGATCACCCTGGAGCTCGCCAGGGCCGGCGCCAATGTCATCATCCTTTTCAATCGCGCCGCCGCCGACGCGGCGCAGACCGCGCAGGAGGCATCGGCATTCGGCGTCAACGCTACGACGGTCCATTGTGATATAGCCGACCTGACAGCGGTGCAACAGATGGCGGTTGAACTGCGCGCCAGCCACGGCCGCCTGAACATGCTCGTCAATTCCGCCGACCTGTTCGCGCAGCATCCCTTCCCAACCAGGAGCTACGAAACCTGGCGCCAGGTCCTCGACGTTGCCCTGCACGGGAGCTTCTACGTCAGCAATGAGCTCGCCCCCCTCCTTCTCCGCCAACCCCAAGCCGCGATCGTCAACATCGTTGACATCTCTGTCTGGCATCCCTGGCCGAATTTCACCGCCCACGCCGTGGCAAAGTCCGGCCTCCTTGCCCTCACCCGGCAGATGGCCCTGGAGCTGGCTCCCACCGTACGCGTAAACGCTGTCGCCCCGGGCCCCGTCATGCCTCCTCCGAATCTCTCCGACGAACGAGCCCGCAGCCACAGCGATCGCACGCTGCTGAAGCGCTGGGGCGCCCCGGAAGACGTTGCCAAGGCCGTCAGGTTTCTGCTTGAATCCAACTTCACGACGGGCGAGGTCGTTCGCGTCGACGGCGGCGAACTCATCGCAATGCGCGCAACATCGCCGCCCCAATAAACTACGCCCGCATCAGCGATCCAGCCACCACATCGCCCAAGCCACCCCACCCCAACCCCGCATCGCCCCGCCCCAAACCCCTGGCCCCCAATTCCCCGCAGTTCTCCCCGCCGCTCAGCCACAAATCAAAACCCATCCCCCTAATCCCCAGAATCCCCCCAAATCCCCGTCCGGCTTGCCAGGTCCTTCGAATTCTGGTAATGTTGACCGGTGTTCCGCAGACTAAATCTGCGGCAACGACGCCCGCCTGACTGGCCAGGGCCTTGAGACGGGAAAGGAGTTCCAGTGGACCTTCTGACAGAATTCTCAACCGCGCTGCAGGCCGACAACGACCGGCCCGAACAACTGGCCCTGCTGGTCGGTAAACTCGCCGATCCCGGCCTGGATGTTAAGAGCTATGTCAGGCGTCTCGACGAACTGGCCGACCAGGTCGAACAACGCCTGCCCGTCGGCGCCCTCGGACGCGCCAGGGCCGAATCCCTCATCGCCGTCCTTCATGGCGAATTCGAATTCTCGGGAAACGTCGAAAGCTACTACGAACCCTCCAACAGCTTTCTCCATCGCGTCCTGGACTCCCGCCTGGGCCTCCCCATCACCCTCAGCCTCCTCTATATGGCCGTAGGCCGCCGTTTGGGAATCAACCTGACCGGCCTGGGACTCCCAGGACACTTCATGCTGGAATACAGGGACACCAACGGAAAGTGGATCCTCGACCCCTTTCATGGCAAAGTCGTCGCCGCCGAAGAGCTCTCATACTATCTCTCCCAGATGTTCCAGCAGTCGATTCGAATCTCCGTTTCCCTGGACCAGTACCGCACCGACTCCCGCGCGCTCGTTCTCCGTATTCTGAACAACCTGCGCACCGTCTATATCTCCCAACACCGCCTCGAAGACGCCCTCACCGTTCTGAACTACATGGTCCTCGTCGACCCGGAAGAATCAAATCTCTGGCGTGACCGCGGCATGCTCCATTACGGCCTCAAACACCTCTTGGCTGCCGAAAGCGATCTGCGCCGTTACTTCCTGCGCCGCAACCGCCTCCATCTGTTTACCGGCGAAGCTGAGAAAACCTATAGTAGCGTGACACCCGGTGGTTGGATTCCGGATGCCGAACAGAACCCCACCCAGGAGGAACAACGCGTGCTTGTCGCGTTGAAGCAGATTCGAGAAGGCATCAGAAGATTGAACTGACCCCGCATGAAATTCCCGTCAGACGCCTCCTTCACCTGGAAAATCTGTCACCTTCTGATCGGCGTCTTCCGACGCCTTGTCCTGTCCTGGCATGTATCCGGCCTCGAGCACATACCTGCCAAGGGAGGCGTGGTGCTGGCCTGCAATCACCCAGGCGGCCTGGACAGTTTCGCGCTTGGCTACGCCAGCCCGCGCCAGGTCTTCTATATGGCCAAGAGGGAGCTCTTCAACATCCACCCGGTGGTGACATTCTTCCTCTACCGCATCGGGGCTTTCCCCATCAACCGCGGCGCACGCGACACCGCGGCCATTGAATATAGCGTTGATCTCCTGCGCCAGGGGCGGATCGTGGGTATGTTTCCGGAAGGAACGCGCAATCGCGGCAACCCTCTTCGACGAGGAAAAAGCGGCGCCGTCCGCATCGCCCTTGACGCCGGCGTCCCCATCGTGCCCGTCGCCGTCCTCGGCATCCCGCACCTGCACAAAAACTGGTACAATCCCTTCCGGCGCACCAGACTGTCCATTCAATTCGGGAAGCCTATGCAGTTTCAGCCCGGCACTATGGAAGATGTCCAGGGCTACACCGGCGAAGTCATGCTGGCGATCGCGGCCATGATGCCGCCCGAGCTGCGCGGTCCGTACCGCGAAATCGCTCCCTCGCCCCCCGAAGGCGCCTCGCCCCTCACCGCCGTCCAGGACCAATAAAAAAAGCGCCCGCCCCGCGCAACTGAAGTACCGGCCGGTGGACAGGCGCCCCTCTTCTATTCCCGCAACAATTGAAATCAGCCTGCCCCAAAGGGCAGCTCCCCGCCTACGCCAGACCGGCCATCACGCCTTCCAGCGCTTCCCTGCTTGGACGCAGCTTACTGTCAGGCAACTGCGCCAGTGGCGTCTCCGTTATGTCCAGCAGCTCGGTAAAGGTTGGCTCCTCCTCACTGATATAGAGGAGGCCGGTGATCAGCTTCTGTTCGTCCAGCGAGCGTTGAATGACATTGTACGCCGCCGTGCGGTCCTTGGGATTGTGATCCGGATCGAGCTTCTTGAGGATGATGGTCCCGCCGTCATGCAGCTCCACCTCCAGCTCATCCTCATACTCCTCGATCTCAATCTCCTCAAATTCAGGCACAAAGTTCAAATCGTGCAGCCGGATCTCATTCGCCCTGCCAAAACCGTAACTCTTGGTCGACGTGTCATGATTGTTGAACGTTACGCACGGGCTGATGATGTCCAGCACCGCGATGCCGCGATGATTGATGGCCGCCTTGAGCAGCGCTTCCAGCTGCTTCGGGTCACCCGCAAAACTGCGGGCCACAAACGTCGCATTCGCGGTCAGCGCCTCCATACAAATGTCCAGCGGCGGCAAATCGTTCAACCCCTGGTACTTCAGGACCTGGCCCTCGTCAGCCGTCGCGCTGAACTGACCTTTGGTCAGGCCGTAGACGCCGTTGTTTTCAACAATGTAGATCAGGGGCAGATTGCGCCGCACCGCGTGCTTGAACTGGCCGATTCCAATCGACGCCGAGTCACCGTCGCCGCTCACGCCGATCACCTCCAGCGAACGGTTGGCGACGATTGCGCCGGTCGCAACCGAAGGCATGCGCCCGTGCAGACTATTGAAACCGTGGCTCCAACCAAGATAGTAGGCCGGCGTCTTGCTGCTGCAGCCGATCCCGCTCAGTTTCACCACCTGCGTCTGATCCAGCCCCATCTCCCAGGCCGCATTGACGATGCGCTGGCTGACGCTGTCATGCCCGCACCCTTTGCACAGCGTAGACGGTCTTCCCCGGTAGGAGGTCTTCTCCAGGCCGATGAGATTGGTCCTGGCAGGACGCGCCGCGCGCCGCGTCGCTCTCGCCGCCCTGTTCCTGGCTGCCGTGGTCATTACAGTTCCTCCTCCAATGCCTGCTGAATCTGTTCACTGATGAAGCGTGCGCTCAATGGAAGCCCGTCGCACTTGGCGATCGAATTCAGCTTCAGCGCCTGCGCCGGCTCCTCAGTCGTCAGAATCGAATGCAGTTGCCCGTCACTATTTGCCTCAATCACAAAGATGGTCCGATACCTGTCGATAAAGGACCGGACACTCTCGTCAATCGGCAGCGCCCGCAACCGCAGATAGCTCGTGGACAGACCCGCGTTCGCCAGACGCGCCCGCCCCTCTTCCACGCCTTCATGGTTGCTGCCCAAGCTGATGATCCCAACCTCCGCCCCCTCAACATCGTCCACGATCGGTTTGGGAGCCAGCTGCCGGGCGGTCTCAAACTTCCTCTTTAGTCGCTCAAGGTTCTGTTCCCAGTCTTCCGGCCGCTCGCTATAGTAGCCGTACTCATTGTGGCCTGTCCCGCGGGTGAAGTAGGCGGCCATATTGTGTTTCGTACCCGGAAGCGTTCGATAGGCCACGCCGTCCCCGTCGACATCCATGTAACGCCCCCAGGAACCCTGCCGCTCCTCCAAATCCTCCGCGCTCAGCACCTTGCCCCGCTTGAAAGGAGCATCCGAATACTCGAAGGGCTCCGATATATGCTGGTTCATACCCAGGTCCAGATCGCTCAGCACGATGACAAGCGTCTGCAGCTCCTCAGCCAGGTCAAAAGCAACCCGGCCAAACTCAAAACACTCAACCGGATTGGCCGGGAACAGGACAACGTGCCTGGTGTCCCCGTGGCTGAGATAGTATGCCGCGTGAATGTCCCCCTGCGACGTGCGCGTCGGAAGGCCTGTGCTCGGCCCCATCCTCTGAATGTCCCAGATCACCGCCGGTATCTCGGCGAAATAAGCCAGCCCCGCAAACTCGGCCATCAGGCTGATCCCGGGCCCGCTCGTACAGGTCATCGCCCTCGCTCCCGTCCAGCCGGCGCCCACAACCATCCCCATCGCGGCCAACTCGTCCTCAGCCTGAATCACGGCAACCGTCGACTTCCCCGTATCCTCATCAGTGCGCAACGCGGGCGCATACTTCTCAACCGACTCAGCCATGCTGGACGACGGCGTGATCGGGTACCACGACGCAAGCGACAGGCCGCCGGCCAGCGCGCCCAGCGCCCCGGCCGTGTTGCCATCGACCAGGATCTTGCCCTCGTTGAATCCGGTCATCCTCTCGACACGGTAGCCCTCATGCTGCCCTACGTGCTCGGTGGCCCAATCTATCGCGCGATTGACCATCTCCATGTTGAGCCCGGCTGCCTTCTCCTTGCCCTCGAAATGGTGCAGAAGCGCCGCCTCTATCTCAGCCGTCTCAATGCCCAACAGCTCAGCCAGTACGCCTACATAGACCATGTTGGCCACATAGTCTCTCAGCGCATGGGGCAGGCTCGCCTCCTTGACCAGCTCTTTCACCGGCATCGGGTAATACGTCACGTCCTTGCGGTGGTTGGCGATCGGCAAAGAGTCGTCATAGAGAACAATCCCGCCGGAAACCGCCCTCTCCATATCTTCCGCCACCGTGCGGCCGTTCATACAGACCTGAATGTCCGTCATTTCGCGGCGCGCCAGAAAACCATCCTTGCTCAAGCGAATAATGTACCAGGTCGGCAGTCCCTGGATGTTGCTTGGAAACAGGTTCTTCCCGTTGATAGGAATCCCCATCTTGAACAAAGCGCGCAATAAAACACCGTTGCTCGTCTGGCTGCCGGAACCGTTTGCCGTCGCCACATTGATGGCAAAGTCATTTATGGCCGCCGGCGCGTCCGGCCTTCCGATTGGCGCCTCCCGTACCGCTACACTCATGCTGGGCTCCTTACCTCCGTGTTCCCGTCCTTGACAACGTCACCGCGGGCATTGCCGCGTGAAACGCCCCGCGTCCGCAGCAATAGCAGGTGCTCCTCGTTCAACGCCTTGGCCCTGTCAACGTCGCCCCGTACAATCGCGTCGGCTATCCCTTCATGATAGCCCCAGACTTCGGTCAGATAATCGTAATCCGCGTACAGATTCAGTTCGACCGCCTCGTACGCGTCCCAATAGGCTTCCAGCAGTCCTGTCGCAAACAGATTGTCGAGCCTTCGGAAAATCGTCAAATGGAAGGCGCGATGCTCCTGATGGGGAATCTGAATCCGACTCTGCTGCAGCTTGTGCCATGCCCCGGCAACATACTGCTGGAGTTCCCGCTTGTCCTCATCGGTCAGGGCAAGAACCGCCTGCCCCCAGAACGCGCTCTCGATCCCGTTGCGCAGCTCGCTGAACTCGCGAAAAAGCTGCTCATCGGTTGCCAGCCCGAACATCAAGCTGGCGCGCGCGGCCGGCGTAAAACTGTAATGGTTGCACTCGATGCCCCGCCGCGGACGCGCCGCCACCAGGCCAAGAACTCGCGCAGCCTCCAGCTGCTCGCGCAGCTTGCCAATGCTGACCCCCAGCTCCGCGCTCAGGTCGTTCAACGAAGGCAGCCTCGCTCCCGGCGCAAACCCGTTGTTTACGATGTAGTCCAGCAGTTCGGAGTCGCTGTGAAGTTGCTTGATCATCTTTTCACCGATGGCGCCGCGATCTCTGCCGACTTACGCTGAATCATCCGATTAATCGTATCAATACAATCAAACAGGTTGATCCTACTTGATCACGTCGGATATGTCAATTTCCAATTTGGGCGGCCTAACGTTCCTGCCCCGCGGCTTTACTCTGTCGAAGAGCCGGGCCGCGCTCACGCGCGCGCTGCCCCTAAATTCCCGCCTCGGTCTCAGCCTGCCCGCCCTCTGAAAGGTGACTGAACGCGACCTCCGCCAGCAGTGCCACCCCGGTCGGCATGACGCTCTCTTCAAAGTCAAACGTCGGGCTGTGATGGGGGCTGTAGAAACCCTTTTCGGGATGGGCCGCGCCGACCAGAACAAAACAGCCCGGCGCCCGGTCCAGAAACTCCGCCATGTCCTCGCCCACCATCATCGGCGGTATTTGCGCCACGTTTTGAGCGCCCACCACCTCTCTCGCCACACCCTCCATCAACCGCGCCCCGGCTTCAGAGTTGACCGTCGGCGGCACGCAATTCCGCAGCTCAAATTCATAGCTGGCGCCGAAAGCCTGGCAGACGCCCTGGCAAATCTCGTCTATGCGCCGGAGCAGCAGGTCGCGCACCTCCGTATCGAAGCTGCGTATCGTCCCCTGCAGCTCCGCCCGCTCGGAAATCACATTGGCCGCGGTCCCGCTGTTGAACGAGCCCACCGTCACGACCGCCGTATCGGTCGGATTTGTGTTGCGCGCGACAATGCTCTGCAGCGCCACCACCAGCTGGCTGGCCGCAAGCGTGGCGTCAATCGTGTCATGCGGCGTCGCGCCGTGCCCTCCTTTGCCATGCACTGTAACTGCAAACATGTCGGCCGCCGCCCACAGCGGCCCGGGCTGGACCACAACCTGGTTGTAAGGCAGCCGGCTCCAGAGATGCAGACCGTAGGCGGCTGCAGGCTGCGGCTCGTCGAGCGCGCCGTCTCTGATCATCGCCAGCGCGCCGCCCAGCCCTTCCTCCGCCGGCTGAAAAACCAGCTTGACGCGTCCCGGCAGCTCATTGCGGTGCTCCGAGAGCAGCTGCGCCACACCCATCCCGATCGCCGTGTGACCATCATGGCCGCAGGCATGCATCACACCGGCAGTCTCCGACGCATAGGGCAGTCCTGTCTCCTCGTGTATCGGCAGGGCGTCCATGTCGAATCGCAACAGGACCGTCTCGCTGTCCGCCGGTACCTGGTCCGGCTCCACCATCGCGATCACACCTGTCTTGCCGACGCCGCTGCTCACCTCCAACCCAAGCTCCTGCAGATGCGCCGCCACGACTCCGGCCGTCCGCGCCTCCTGGAATCCCAACTCAGGGTGTCGGTGAAAATCCCGCCGCCATTCCACCAGCTTGGGCAACAGATCTTCGGCTTCGCTTCGTATCCACTCTCGCACGATTCTTCCCCCCGTCTGGCTTTGTACCGGCGAACAGCGCCTGCTCTCAGGGCATTTGGACAACCCCAGCCTTTGCCCATTGTAACAGTTGCCCCACCAATCTCCACATGCACTCCAGGGAATACGCATCATATTGGGAGAGAACTATCAGCAGGGGAACTGCGGGGGGACGGGGACTTTGTCTGGACGGGGATTTCGTCTGAACGGGGATTTGGGACACGGATTTTGTCTGAACGGGGATTTGGGGGGATTTTTGGGATTAGGGGGAAACGGCAACGGCGAACGGCAACGGCGAACGGCAGACGGCAACGGCAGATTGATCCGCGAAGGGACACGAAGGGGCGCGAAGAAGGGCAACGGCGAACTTCAACATCTTTTGATCTACGGAGGGACACGGAGGACGGCAGCGCCTTTGTGGTGCGCGAAGGGGATGGTGTGAGGGAGAGGGGCGTGTTTGTGAGCGTTCGCGAGTGTTCGTGAGCGTTCGCGAGTGTTCGTGAGCGTTTGCGAGTGTTTGTGAGCGTTGCATGAGCGTTTACGAGTGTTTACGAGCGTTCACGAGCGTTCACGAGCGTTCACGAGTGTTTACGAGTGTTTGTGAGCGTTGCATGAGCGTTTACGAGTGTTTGTGAGCGTTTACGAGTGTTTACGAGCGTTCACGAGCGTTCACGAGCGTTCACGAGCGTTTACGAGTGTTTACGAGTGTTTGTGAGTGTTTGTGAGCGTTGCATGAGCGTTTACGAGTGTTTGTGAGCGTTTACGAGTGTTTGTGAGCGTTTACGAGTGTTTACGAGCGTTCACGAGCGTTCACGAGCGTTTACGAGTGTTCGTGAGAGATTGGGGATGGAAAAGGGCGGGGATCCGCGAAGGGGCGCGAATCGGGCCAGGGCGAGTGATGAATGGGCGATGGATGGGCGATGGATGGGCGTTTGCGAGGGTCTGACGAGGTGTTGAGGGGGGGGTGGGCGGTCTATCGGGCGTTGCGGCGGGTGGGGTGGCAGGATGGTGGGTAGGGGGTTACGCTGCCGCGCGGAGGGGCGGCAGGGGTGAATTATATTCTATTTGTTTTTCAACCTTCCCAGGTCAGGAGGTTGGAACGGGCTGGTGGTTGATTACGGGGCCGTTGGGGGCGTCCGGGTCGTTAAGTTCGTCCTGCGTTCTTTCGTAGTCGTCATCCCGATAGAGGTTCTCGAGGAGGCGAATCAGGTTCCCGGCCTGGCGCGCCTGGTCGGCCAGGACTTCGGGGTCGGTTTCGACTTCGCCGGTTTCGGGGCCGACGCCGGTCCTGGCGCGGGCGGGCAGCCTGTCCATGGGCTGTCCGGTCAGGGGGTCGCGCAGGGGCTCGGGGGCGTCTTCGGCGCCGCTGGTGAGCGCAGTCCGGGCTGCTTCCAACTCGTCACGCATCTCTTTCGCCATTTCGATCAGGTATGGCAGGTCTTCCTTGCGGAAGCGGTATTGCAGCGCGTCGTTTCTGAGGTTGTCGAGGTCTTCCTGTGTGTAGGCGGACTGGGGGCGGATGCCGAAGCGTTGTCTGCCCTCTTCGGTGAGCACGGCTGTCGCGGGCTCGTCGGGGTCGGACGGCTCTTCGAGCTCTGCGAGGCCCTGGGCAGCGAATGATTCGAGGCTGTACCGGTTCTCCTCTTCGGAGATGGCGGCGGAGGTGTTGAGGATGTTGAGGTCGCCATGCCTGCCAACCCTGTCCCCGCGCTTGTCGGACTAACATAACAAGTGGTACAAACATTGGGGGCAGGTCACGGCATGTCCTTTGAAGCAGCGAATGCGTTGCATAGACTTCATTACCATAATCGCCATCTGCAAAAGAGCTCTCGAGACACACAGGACTGATTGCAGCTTGCAGCCAAAGGGGTGAAGATTAGGGCTCGTTGACATTTCACTCGGGGCAGATCAATGTAGGAGCAAAGTGTAAGAAGGCCAGGAAACGTCGCACGAGCTTTTCATAGCGAGTGAAAATGCGTCGGTACCACTTGACTTTGTTGGTGAAACGTACGACGATGCTGCGTTCTCGGTAACGAATTCGGTCATAGTCCCGTGGCTGCCTGCGATAGCGGCTGGCAGGAAGAGGAATTCAAATGTCCGTTGCAATACTGTCACTAATGATCGTCCTCCCAGCTGCTGCGGTTATCGTCTGGCAAAGACACAGCCGTGCGCTGTGGGGCAGTCTGTTCTTCGGCTTCGGCGCGTTTGCTGTCAATGGCCTGGTGCGGATACCTCTGGGCCAGGTATTTGCGCATCCATTATTCGGGGAACTCTTAGCCCCCTTTCCTAATATTTTTGTGAATTATCCTACTTCCTGGATCATTTGGGCGTTAATTGGCGGACTGTTCCGCGAGGGAATTCGCTGGCTGATACTCTTCTTCCCCGCAACGAGTGTGCGTACATGGCAGGAAGGCGTGCTGTTTGGACTCGGCTACAGCTGCCTGGTGGCCCTGCAGCACTTTGGCGAGTTTGTTTCCATATCCTGGGAAGAAATAGAACTGTTCCAGTATTCATTTGTCGAAACGATGGCGCTCTTGAACCAAGGGATTTCTTGGTTTGAGGCGTTGTATATTGCGTTGGATAGGGGGGTGGTCGAAACGGCTTTCAATGTAGGCACGTGTCTTCTCGTCATGTTTAGCGTGCGCCGGTTGAATGTGTGGCTCTTTCTGGCAGCGGTCTTGTGGTATGGCCTTTACTCTGAGTTGCCAAGAGTGCTATTTTTTAATTCCGTCGGCTGGGAGGTGTTCGGGATACCGTCCTATCACATGGGATTTTCCGTTCCCCTTCTGTCGAAAACGCTTATCGCGCTGTTACCGTTACTACTGTTCTTCGACCTGCGTAGAGGAGAGGATTTCAGCAAGATAATGAGACCGAGCGTTGTTATAGGCGCCACAACATTTGTCTGCCTGACCTGGGTTCTCGTTGTTCTATTCTTAGCTTTCGGGAGTCGGTTCCTCTTCGGGCTTAGTGACTAGCGCGTTGACATTTTGTTCGAGCCAGAACAATGTAGGAACAAAGTGTAAGAAGGCCAGGAAACGTCGCGCGAGCCTTTCAAAGTGAGTGAAAGTGCGTCGATGCCATACAGGAAAGCCTTATCAGGGAATTTCTCACACGGCCATTCCCTTTACCGATTTGGCTCTGGAATTCTTTTGTGATCTCACTGTACTTGGCGGTCATCGTCCTGAATATCCAGGTCGCCGCTATCGTGGTGATCGGAATCCTGCAACTTCTGTCATGACTCGTCCCTTCCCCATCCTCACACACGAAGATTCCCCGCACAAGCGGGGGTAAACTAATCTGCTGTGGACAGTGACCGAAGAGGAAAAACATGAGGAAGCAATTGTCCAAAAGACCCACGGCACTCTTCTATGGTCTCGGAGGCACTTTGGGTGTAGTGACCCGTCCCCCAGAAACTGGTCCAGTTATGGTGTTAGTATTTGGGCCGTAGAAAGGGGGAAAGATGGCGAAGAAGAGACATACGCCGGAGCAGGTGATCAACAAAATAAGAGAAGCTGAGGGGGCGATAGCCGAGGGCAGTACAGTGGCCGAGGCCGCCCGCCGGATCGGCGTGACCGAGCAGACTTTCTACCGCTGGCGCAGCGAGTACGGGGGTCTCAGGATCGACCAGGCCAGGCGTCTGAAGCGTCTGGAGTCGGAGAACAGCCGCCTGAAGAGAGCGGTGGCGGACCTGACGCTGGACAACCAGATACTGAGAGAGGCGTCTGGGGAAACTTCTGAGTCCTTCACGTTGTCGCCAGTGTGTCGACCACGTGAAGGCGCTCTTTGGCGTCTCGGAGCGACGCGCCTGCAGGGTGCTGGGTCATCCTCGCTCCACACAGCGATACAAGCCAAGCCCTGCGGACGATGAGAAGGCGTTGACTGAGGAGATCGTGGAGTTGGCCAGTCAGTTCGGCAGGTACGGTTATCGCAGGATCACCGCCCTTCTGAGGCATCGCGGCTGGCGAGTGAACCACATTCGTGTGGAGCGGATATGGCGACGAGAAGGTCTGAAGGCGCCTGTGAAGCAGCCGAAGAGAGGGCGTCTGTGGTTCAATGACGGCTCGTGCGTGCGTCTGCGGCCTGCGTGGAAGGACCATGTGTGGGCCTCCGACTTCGTGCACCTGAGGCTCCATCACGGCACAGGAGTGCGGTTGCTGACCGTCATCGACGAATACAGCAGGGCGTGTCTGGCGATCCAGGCTGCTCGCAGCATACGGTCTGCCGATGTGATAGAGGCGCTGGCCGAATTGATGGTGTCCAGAGGCGTGCCCGACCACATTCGGTCGGACAACGGGCCGGAGTTTACGGCCCGGGCTGTGCGTGAGTGGCTTGGGCGGGTGGGGGCCAGGACGCTCTATATCGAGCCTGGGTCGCCGTGAGAGAACGATTACATCGAAAGTTTCAACGGCAAGTTGAGGGACGAGCTGCCGGACAGGGAGGTCTTCTATACATTTCTGGAGGCGCGTGTGCTGAAGGAGCGGTATAGGCGGACTTACAACCGGGTCAGACCGCACAGCTCACTGGGCTATCGGCCGCCGGCGCCTGAGGCCCTCTTGACTGCCGACTCTGTCCCCGTGCGTGACGGACTAACATAACGGGAGGTACAAACTTCGGGGCCAGGTCAGGCGCGGGCGGGGCGTTTGGTTGAGGTCGGGGACATCATACAAACGCAAGGGAATGTATGACCAACGTCGAACAAGTGTACTTGATTGGCTGCACGATTTCAAGGGGCAATTTGAGGGCAATCGCATCTTGTTGGGAGAGAACTTTCAGCCGATAGCCAGTTTTCCAACCAGCTCTTTTACGTTGACCCAATTCAGATGCCATTGCCCTGAGGGTGGGGGCGTCTTGCATGACCTTGTCATTACCGCAATCTTCCATCACCCGGTCGTCGCACTCGCCATCAAGCGGCCCAACATCGCACGACCTCGGTTCTTGCTGTCAAAGCCGGGGCCCTCTTGACCTGCCCGCTGGCACTGCAGTAGAATGCGCCGCATGGCCAGATCCGGAACACGTCGAAGGAGCGCTGCCCATGCCAGCCTACCAGTCCTTTCTCAAATCCAACGAGCAACGGTTTCTCGCGGAACTGCTTGACTTCCTCCGTATTCCCAGCATTTCAGCGCTGCCGGAGCGCGCCGGAGACGTAGCCCGCGCCGGAGATTGGGTCGCAAAGCGTTTGGCTGCCGCCGGCGTTGAAAGTGTCGAACTGCTGCCAACCGGTGGTCATCCGGTCGTCTACGGCGACTGGATGCACGCGCCTGGCAAGCCCACCATCCTGATCTATGGCCATTTCGACGTGCAGCCCGTCGACCCAGTGGAGCTGTGGACGAACCCACCTTTTGAGCCCACTATTGTTGACGACCGCGTTTACGCCCGCGGCGCGTCCGACGACAAGGGCAACATGCTGGGGCCCATTCTTGCCGTTGAAGCGCTTCTGCAAAGCGAGGGGGCCGCACCTGTCAATCTGAAATTCTGCTTCGAAGGCCAGGAGGAGATCGGCAGCCCCCAGATCCCGGAGTTCATGCCGCAGCACAGGGAACGGTTCGCCTGTGACCTTGCCGTCAGCGCGGACGGCGGGCAGTTCAGTGAAACGGAGCCGATCCTGCTTCTGTCCCTGCGGGGCATCTGCGGCATGCAAATCAATGTCCATGGCGCGGCGACCGATCTCCACTCCGGCCTGCACGGCGGCCGCATCCAGAACCCAATCCATGCGCTTACGCAGATCCTTGCCTCCTTGCGGCGGGCCGACGGCACGGTGACGGTGGAGGGATTCTACGACAGCGTCGTTGAACTCAGCCAGGCGGAACGCGATGCCATCGCCAGGGTACCGTTTGATGGAGCCGGATACCTGCAAGAGCTGGGCCTGGAGGAGGAGTTCGGCGAACCGGGCTACACAAACCGAGAGCGAGGGTGGATCCGTCCGACTTTGGAGATGAACGGCATTTGGGGAGGATTCCAGGAAGAAGGGATCAAGACGGTCCTGCCCAACTCTGCTCATGCGAAAATAACATGCCGCCTGGTGGCCGACCAGAATCCAGAACGGATCGTAGAGCTCTTGCGGGCACATGTGAAGCAGCATGCCCCGCCCGGCGTGCGCGTGGAGGTAGCGCCCCTTTCAATTCAGGGCAGACCTTACAGTATATCGGCAGACCACTGGGGAAATCGAGCCGCGGCAGCCGTACTCAAAGAGTTGTACGGACGCGAACCTTACCAAACTCGAAGCGGGGGCAGCATTCCCATTACCGGCGTCTTTCAAGAGCAGCTTGGAGTTGATACCATCAGTTTTGGATTCGGGCTCGAAGACGAGAACATCCACGCGCCGGACGAATTCTTCCGGCTGGCCAGCTTCCGCAGAAGTCAGGTCGCCTATTGCAATCTACTTGAGAAACTTGGGGAGTCAGCCCCGCCGAATTGGGGTTGAAGGGCAGGCCGCTTGCGAGTCGCTCATGCGGCAAACTGAAACCACAGAACGGTATAGAGGACACCGACGAGCGCGCCGATATATACCTCGGTCGGAGTATGGCCGATCAGCTCCTTCAGCTCTTCTTCACTGACCGGCTGCCCCGTGAAGAGTTCTCGCAGGATCTGATTCAGGACTTTCGCCTGCTTGCCCGCGGCTTGCCGTACACCGGTTGCGTCGTACATGACAACCAGGGCGAAGATTGCGGCCATGGCAAAAATGTCGCTGCGCGGACCGGAACGGTAGCCGATGGCGGAGACAAGGCTGCAGACCATTGCAGCGTGGCTGCTTGGCATGCCCCCCGCGCGGGCGAGCACGCGCAGATCAAAGTCACGATTCCGGATCCATTCGAAGAGAAACTTGTATAGCTGTACGATCAGGCCGACACTCAGCGGCAGCCAGATGATGGATCCGCTTCCAAGCAACTGCATAAGGTTACAGTTCCTGGGCGTCGCCCAATTGCGCAAGGTTTCCGTCCGGCTGCCACATCCGGACTCTGAGCTCAGCCTCTTCGAGCAACACGCCGCAGCGCGAGGCCAGCTTCACGCCTTTCTCGTAGAGATCCAGCGAATCCGCCAGAGGCAGTTCGGCTGCCTCAAGACGTTCCAGAACCTCCTGAAGCTGGGCATAGCTCTCCTCGTAGGACAGTTCTTCAAACTGTTCGGCCGCCTTTTCCTGACTCTCCATTGCGTTCCTTTCTGCTCCAGCCGGTTTGGCTTTAGTATAACAGAGGGGACAGTGGATTCAGCAATGGAAAGGTAGGGGCCGGCATGAATTCGCGGGGCCGTTCAACGGGACATCCAGCCACCCTTATGACCAGGAGATAAGCCGTCAGATTCGACGCGATTTTCAAGCGCAGCAGCTTGCTAAGGGTAGGCGGGCGAAGCTGCACTTCACTTGATTGGAGGGCAACGTGGCAGACACTGAACAGTACCGACCGGTCGTCGTGATTCTTGAGCCGGACCTCTTTTTCTCAGTTAGACTGGAAGACGTTGTGCGGGCTGCGGGCGGCGAACCGGTCACGATCGACCGGTCAGAGTTGTTTATGGGCGCGGTGGCGAGCACATTTCCCGTTCTGGCCTTGCTCGACCTGAAATCGCCCGGGGACTGGGAGTCTGCCATCAGACAGTGCAAGCTGAAACCGCACACACGCCTCACACCCATTTACGCCTTTGGCAGCCACGTCGACGTGGAGACGCTTCAGAAGGCGCGAAAGGCGGGCGCCGACCATTCCTGGGCGCGCAGCCGCATTATGGAAGAGCTTGTGGCCGTGGTCGAACGACACATTCATCCACCGCACCGGGTCCTTGATGGTTGCGCGGACCCGCCCAGCCGCGCGGCCGTGGCCGGGCTGCTTGCTTTCAATCAAGGGCGGTTCTTCGACCAGCACGAATACCTGGAACTGGCCTGGAACGAAGAATCGCGGCCGGTACGCGATATTTACCAGGGCATCCTGCAGGTCGGCGTCGCGTTTCTTCAGATTGAAAGGGGAAACCGGCGAGGCGCGCTGAAGATGTTTCGCCGCGGCCTGCCAAAACTTCGGGGATTGGCTGACCAGTGTCAGGGGATCGGAGTGGGACCCTTCCGTGCGGCCTCCGAGAAGATCCATCGCCAGATTTCCGAGATGGACCCCGACCTTCCCGTTGACGCCAGTGATATGAACTTTCCCAGGTTGGATTTCAGCAATCCCTACGGTGGCGAAACACCCGAGGACCTGGGCGTTCAGTTGCCAGAGGAACATTAGGAGGTTTCGCAGGCTTGAAGAGGGAGGCGACCAGGTTTCGCGTTCCGTTCATTCCGGCGCTCCCCTACCGAGACTTCTTGAAGGCAGAGTCCTCCCGGGCCTCTCTGACTGCCTTTACAGCCGCAGCGGCGGCCTCTCGCCCGCTCGGTGACAGGAATAGCGTGGCCGCGGGAAATTTGTGGTTGCTGAGCAGAAGCCCATAAACTTCCAATCGCTTCACGTCTTGCGCCGCAACAGAACGGGAGTCGCCGCCAAGTGGATGCAGACGGTATTCCTTGTTGCCGTCGAGGTAACGATGGGATTTGAGGGTATCACCCTGCAGCAGCTCTCCAAGGAGTCGCTGCTGGGAGGGGGTCAGGGTAGAGTGCGGGGGTATGTTCGCAGAGCGGCCAAACGCGGCGCGCAGGCGCGCGCCCAATCTCGCGGCCGCTGCGCGCAGCATCATCCCAGATCGTCAACGTGCTCTTGGAGCTTTCGCTGGCTGATGCGCACGTATTGGTCGGCTTCTATCTGGCCCATCTCCTCGTCTGAAAGGCGAATACGCAGAATCTCCAGCGCGTCCTCCGGGCTCTGTCCGTAGGCAAGCTTTTTCTTGCCGTTCTTCATGTCAAACAGGTACATGTAGTGGGGATTGGAAAAGCTGCTCATCCGCCTATGCCTTTACCAGGGCCTGCTGGTACATGCCTTCATAGCCGCGCCGCTGTTCAGCTTCTGTCAGGCCGCGATTCACTTCAGCGTCATATTTGCCTGCAAGCAGCTCCCGGTAGAATCCGTAGTCGACACCCTTCACTTTCTCGTCATCGGGGAAGCGGTGATAGTTGTCCCGGCTCATCAGGCTTTTGCCTTCGGCGATCAGTTGAAAGCCCAGGGCTGAGCCCGGATACGGCGCGTAGTAGGAGATGGAGGGGAAGACCCGCTTCATCCGCTTGAGCATGCGCATCGTCTTGAAGGCGTCTTCATCCGTTTCCCCTGGGATGCCCAGCATAATGTTGGACCAGAAGACAGGAGGCTCCTTTCCTTCCGCTTCCATCTCGTCGCCAAGGCGGTTGACGAGATCGATAGCGTAGTCGTTGTCCTCTTCGGTGCATTCCTTGTTGAGCAGCTTCAAGATGCGGTCGCTGCCAGACTCGAAGCCGATGGAAATGAGGTTCCAGTTGGTCTCCCGCACGAGCGCGGTGAACAGCTCGGGCCACTGGCGAACCGTGTCTGCGCGGGCGGCCGCCCAGTAGGGCCACACCTGGTTGGCCCGGCGAGGATACTCCTGTATCCATTCCTGCAGCCATTTCGGGTTCTGGAAAAACATTGAGTCATGGATTACAACGGAGCCCACACCGTACTTCTCATCGAGCGCGTTCAACTCGTCGATGATCATGCCCACCGGACGACGGCCCATGTTGGGAATGTAGGAGGCCTCGTTGCAGAACACGCATTGCCACGGGCAGACGCGGCTCGTGATAATCGTAGCAACAGGCGGGGGGCCCCATCCGCACTCCGGTTCCATCGGCCAGTTGAAATTCCGCTCCAGCCTGCTCACCCGAACTGCCCGCCGCGGTCGCCCAATCGCCAGCGCTTCCTTCCAACTGGCCGGTTTGGGCCAAAGTTCGCGGTTGATCTGCGGCCAATCGGCCATCGAGCGGGAGCCCTGCCCCATGAATACTCTTGAAAAACTGTCGGGATCTCGCACCAGGTCGAGGATCACTTCCTCTCCGGCTCCCTGGCAGATCTTGTCAAATGCTTCAACTTCGGCCATCTCGTCCGGCGCAACCGTTGCATGCATTCCGCCGGTCAGAACCAGTCCATCCGGATTGATCTCCTTGAAAATCTGGGCAGCCTTCAACGCGACCGGGAATGTGTAGCTGCGTACATTCATCAACGCCATCTTGTAACCCCGCAGCTTTGGCGCCAGTTGTTCCCAGCTGGTCACCGCCCGCGTGGACACGATGTCGGTTTCGATGCCGTTGTTGTGCATGATCGTCCGCAGAAGCCCAAGCCCGTGATCCTGCCACTGCTCGTGGGGCCCCTGTGGATAGACCAGGTCACCCAAATCGCCCAGATCGATCCAGACAATGTCATTCTTCTGTTCTTTGCTCGGGGGCCAGATCGATTTCAACTGTTTCTCCTCATTCCTCCTCAGAACGCGCGGTCAACACTCTACATGCTTGCGTACTGGCCGACCGATTCGTCGATCTCTTCGGCCCAGGCATCGATGCCTCCGGCCATGCTGACGGCGTTGGACCAGCCCTGCTGGCGCAAGAACACAGTAACCTGCGCGCTGCGCAGTCCTTTATGGCAGAACAGGACAACCTCGGCCTGCTTATCCTTGCTTAGCGCCTCCGGCAGGGCCTCCAGCCGGCGCTCGCGCAATTCACTCAAGGGCAGGCTGATGTACGCGCCGTCCGACAGGCTGGCCAGCTCCAACTCATTGGGTTCGCGCACATCCACCAGCAGAAAATCCTCGCCTTCCCGCTGCTTTTCTGCGACATCATGTACACTAACTTCAGGCGCGCCATAGGGATTGGGCATCGTCTCTACTCACAGTTTCTTGTTACGGATTTCGATTGAAGATGGGGAACCGTGATCCTGAGGAGCGGTTATAATCTGGCGGCAATCAAAAGTCGGCGGGATCAATTGGTTGGCGGCCTCCGAACCCGGCGTGAACATCGTGCCAAAAAGAAAGCTCCTCTTCACCATGTTTCCAGCAAAGATATACTTCCCGCCCGTTGCGAATCGCCAGAAAATCAATCAGGCCCTGATCAATGTCCTTCACCAGGATCCCCATTTCCAGAATTCCCTTGACGCCGGACTCCAGTTTATCGAATTGGGTATAGACTTCGCCGGCTGCGGCGTTGCCCCCATTTTGGGCCGCCTTCTGCAATACAGGCCAGATTTCAGGCCGTAAGCGCAGGATTTCGCTGCGCGCCTCCTGCACCTGGGACATCAGCGCTTTTACAATGGGGAGCGCGGCCTTCGCCTCCCGTAAGGTGTAGTAACGTGCCTGCATGGCACTCCGCTCCAGGCAAGTCAAGGGTCTGCAAACCAGCCGCCCGCGCATACGACGGGCGACTGGAGAGCTGTAAACCCAACCCTTACCGCTATGCGTTCGAATTCTTCAGCCAGCGACTAGTGTCCGCAGCCGCTGCCGCAACCGGCGCCCGCGGCGGCGCCTGCCGGCGCGCCATTGGTCCGGAAGCTGCTCCCGCAGCCGCACGAGCTGACAGCGTTCGGATTCTCAATATGGAATCCCCCGCCCATCAGGTTATCGATATAGTCAATGCTGGAACCGCCAACGTAGAGGAAGCTGGTCGGATCAATCACGACGCGCAGCCCAAACTGCTCGAAGACCTGGTCCGACTCCTGGATGTCGTCGTCAAAGGTCATGCCGTACTGCATCCCTCCACAGCCGCCGCCCTTCACAAAAACGCGCAACGCGTGTGACTCGCGCAGGCCCTTCTGATCCAGAATGCCGCCCAGCTTATCGGCAGCCATCTCAGTCAGTGTTACGACCTTCGTGCTTGTGTCGGTGAGGGTAATGTCCATCGAACTCTCCTTGAGTGAAAAAATGTTTCCGACCTGGCTTGTTTGTCAATTTAGCGACGCCAGTTGGCGTTCTTCCTTCTCTAACCTATCACAGGATGATTCCAAAATTGCACATGGTTAAGCGCGACGCCCCCTCGCTGATGCCCCGGATCCGCCAACTGCGCCGTCTATCGCTCCGACGGGCGGCCGCCACCGCTTCCTTCGCCGCCGAAGCCTTAGCCGCCGATCTGGTTCATCGCCCGATCGTCGGCGAAGACCCCTGACGCCAGCCCGTGTCCCCACGGCTTGTGGAAGGCGCCCTCCTGCATCAGCGCACGTATCTTATCGAAACCGGCCCCCGCGCGCAAAGGCGTCAGCAGGTCGACCTCGTCATCCCGCAACAGACATAGACGCAGTTTGCCGTCCGCCGTCAACCGCACGCGGCCGCAGCCCTGGCAGAAAGGCTCGGTCACACTGCTGATAAAGCCCAAGGTGCCCGTCGCACCGGGGATCCGGAAGGGGCGGCTGGGATCAATAAAGTCGTAGCTGGCTTCCTCCAGCGGGCCAAAGACCGACTCGACCTTCTCCCGAATCTCGCGGAATGAGACGACGTTGCTCAACTGAAAGTCGCTGACCTCGCCAAAAGGCATCATCTCGATGAAGCGAACTTCCCATTCATTCTCCAAGGTCAGGCGCGCCAGGTCGATCACATCCTCCTCGTTGAAGCCGCGAGTGACGACACAGTTTAGCTTGACGGGCCGCAGTCCGGCTCGCTCGGCTGCCTGGATGCCTCGCCAAACGTCGTCAACGTCGCCCCAGCGCGTGATACGGCGAAATCGCTCTGGGTCAACCGTATCGATGCTGATGTTGACCCGGTTCAGACCTGCATGGGCCAGCGGCTGGGCGAGTTTATCCAAGAGCAATGCGTTTGTCGTCATTGCGACATCTTTGATACCGGGAACAGTGTTTATCCGGCGCACAAGGTCCACGACACCGGGGCGGATGGTCGGTTCGCCGCCGGTAAGGCGAATCTTGTCTACCCCCAAACTGGCCGCGACTTTGACAAGATAGATGATTTCCTCATCTGACATCAGTTCATGACGCGGTCGGAACTGCATATGTTCCGGCATACAGTAAACGCAACGCAGATTGCAGGCGTCGGTGAGGCTGATTCGCAGGTAGCGGACACGGCGGCCATAGCTGTCATGGGTCGGTTCGGTCATTGCGGCCAAGGCATCGGCGCCAGGCATGGGCGACAAGGTTACACTGCCATATTTCGTCCGGTGGCTCTGCCCATTCTGCTTGGCCGCGGCCTCTTCGACGAGCGGCAGTTCCGGCAGATTCAGGTTACGCGTTGTCGTTGGCATATCTTCCAATTCCAATGAAGGAACGCTGATGCTTCTAGACTGAAAGTTCAACCCTCTGTGTGCCTGCTACGTGCCCGTCTACATCTGTCTGCACGCGAAAGCTGCAGCAGGTGGCGCCGTCGGCAATGGCCTGCACACATTCACAACTCTGTCCGCTCAACGATTCCACCAGCGCGAGGTCCATGCAACAGATCTCTTTGTGCTCGGCGGCCACACCGGTATAGGGGCAGTTGTGCGTGCGCAGGGTGCCGCTTGCCGGTTCCCACTGCGCCAGATATCCCCTTTCATTGAGGAATGCGACCACCTTCCCCATACGCTCATCCAACTCCTCATCCGACGAACTTTGCAGCGTGACCGGCTGCGCCATTTCTTCCGCAAGTGTGCGAAAGCAGCCTTCTATCTTCTCTGGCGGGAGCATCTGTTTCATCTGGCGAACGACGCCAGCGGTAAGAAGAGCGAAATTGTCGGGAAAATGGGACTCCGCGTTCTCTGTCAGCGAATAGAGTTTCTGCGGCCGTCCGACTCGCCGCCGTCCCTCGGCCTGGGAAACTGTGATGAGATTGTCTGAGAGCAGGATGTCCAGATGATACCTTACCGAGATCGGCGCCAGGTCAAGACGTTCAGCCAGCGCGCCGACCGAGGCCTGGCCACTTTGCTTCAAGATATCCAGAATCCGGCTGCGAACAGTCTGCACCTTAACGTTCCCTCGCTAAATGCTGGCACGTATACTCCTATAGTAGCAAGAATCGGTCCCCGTGTCAAACATTTTTATGAATAAATTCATAAAAAAACCTTACGGATTTGCGGTCGTGCGTTCTCCGCCCTCTGCCCCACTGGAAGGTTCACCAATTAAGCGCACGCTACCCGTTCCGGAAAACTGTCAGAAAAGAGTTCAGGTTCCGGGCAGTGGGTCTAAGACGATTCCCCATTCAGGGCTCACTCCCGCCACAACGTTTGCTTTGGGTTGCCTCGCCGCCGAGCGTGAAGGATAAGAGATTGTCCTGCGCCCAGCTGTTTCGCCCGAACGGCAGTGGTCAGTGGGTAGAGGGGCGTACGGGTTGTTGTCTGAATGGGGGATTTTCGGGTTTTTGTAGGTTGTTTTTGAATTGTGAGCGAGGGGCAGGGCAGAATCGGCGCAAGTTTGGGGCTTTCTCCGGGAATTCACGCTGAGGCCTGCCGTTCGCTTCTCCTGGCTACACCAAATCTGTTCTACATACGCCTTATCTTGCTCCTTGACGAGGCTGTTACCGTGCGCTACCATAGCTCTACCTTCAGGTTGGCCGCAGAGAATAGGGACGTGAGGCAAAGATGCCGATCTCAAGCTCATGTCCGTGTTTGCACTGTTACCAGGCAACGATTCAAGCTGAATATGCCCACAAACTGGGCGTATTGGTCAGTCGCGACACTTGCGGCTGCCCTGAACAGAGCGCGAGCAGGTCTTCGACTCCTAACTCCTACCAATCTACACTTTCCGTTGCTTTCATCAAGCGTATTTGCCTCTGCAGCATGAACGTGAACGGTGCTGGCACTCCACCGATTTCAGATGTAAGATTGACTTGGCATCCCTCGCCGCTTTGCGGACCCGTTCTTTCGGAGGCGTAAGGCCCACATGGCCTTCCGCCAAAATGTATCAATCTGAATTTCAGAATTCAATACACCAAGAGAAAGAGACTTTCATGATCACTCAGTGCCTTGGCGTCTTTGCCCAATACCGGTTTGAACGAATCCATTGCAGCTCGCGTCTAATTCGTATTTTTGCGTTTGCGCTACTACTTTCTCTGGCAATGCTGGCTTTCGCATTCACGCCTTCTTTCGCGCAGTCTCCTCCTTCCCCAAACATTCTGGTCGACGACTATGTATCTGTCCCCAAGAACGGCAGCGTTGAAGTGGAAGTTTTGGGCAATGACACGCTGCCTGAATTTCAAAGCTTCGATTTCACTGGACCGGAAAACGGAAGGATTACAACATTTTCCAGCAACGCGTTTCAAAAGACGCTGGCCTTCACGTACAGGCCCAATGCCGATTTTGTTGGCCAAGACAGTTTTTACTATATGGTCTCCGACAACAGCGGGAGGACGCTACACGCTTCAGTATTCATTTCCGTCTATGCCGTGCTTGATTGCGCGACCTGTCTCATCAGACACGCCGGCACGCCCGTCAACATTACGATAGGCGGAGACGGGGCCTTCAATTTCCACTTTATCGGCGACGATGGTGTCGCTTCAGGGCCGGTACTTCCTCCAGTGCGGGAGTTGGCGGAAGAACACCAGCCTGACTCGGGCAACGTCGTCCTGTACGACGGAGTGAATTCAATTTCGGGCGCGCCTGTTGTCGTCAGCTTTCTTTCCGCTGAACAGGTTCTCCACGTGAACACATCGTACCTGGACCGGCACAATGGGACGATGAAGCCCTATATCTTCGTGATCAACCTGGACGACGAAGTATCTCACTGGGAGTGGTAGTCATTGGGGTTTACTCACGGCGGCGGGACGCCTCTGCTCCATTGGTTGTACATGGCAGAGGGGCGTAAGGGTCCTTATGCCTTGAGAGACACTGTGTCCAGAATGGAACCGCCGCCGATTGACGGCTAAACCAGAAAGGGAGGTGCGCTCTTACCCAAAAGAAAATCCATATGACCGTGTTTCGCTGGAGCTGAAGACGACATAGGCTTGTTCGCGTTCGCGTAAAGCCTGGCCGTGACCGGTCTTGGCCGCGGCCCATCCCAAACTAAGAGGGGGAAAAAATGTCTGATCCTCGAAATTCCCGCAATCAGTTGAGTCGACGCGGCTTTTTGCGCGCCATGGCCATGGGCGCTGGCGGCGCCGCGCTGGCCGCATGTGTGATGCCTGAGGGGGCCATGCCCGCCGCAGAAGAGGCTGCCTCACCGGTTCAGGAAAACCTGCCGATTATCTATTGGTCGATGTTTGGCCTGCAGGAGGCCGCACAGGCACAGAACCAGGTCGAGCGATTCAACGAACAAACAGGCGAAAGTGCGATTTTCATGTCGATTGGCTGGGGGAATGTCACCCAGAAAGCACAGGTCGCAATTCAGGGCGGCAACCCTCCCGACATGGTCTCACTCTGGTCACAGGCCTATACTTGGGGCCCCCGCGGTCTCTTACTCCCGCTGGAAGACTATGCGGAGCGAGACGGATTTGACGGTGCGGGGTGGTCCAAGCCGGCCTGGGAAGCTCTCTGGTCGGAAGGGCACCTTTGGGGCACCGGCCATACGCTCAACGTCTTTGCCTTGCACAGCAACAACACGCTATACGAAGAGGCAGGGTTCAGCAGTGACAGCCCTCCTGAATCCTTCGCCGATCTGGATGTGATGGCTGAAGCGATGACGACATGGGATGACGACGGCAACATCACCCGGTTGGGTTTTCTTCCCTGGCTCCGCTCGGGCAGCCTCTGGCACTGGGGCTGGGCAAACGGCGCTCAGTTCTACGACGAGGAGACCGACACCATCACGGCCGGCTCAGAAGAGGCGTTGCTCTACACCCTCGAGTGGTTCAAGTCCTACGCCGACAAATACGATATTGAGAAGATCGACCGCTACGTTTCCGGATTCGGCAACCGCAGTTCTCTGACGGAAGACCCGTGGTATGTCGATAAGATCGTCATGCAGATCGATGGCAGTTGGAAGAGAAGCTGGATTCCCCGTTACGCCCCCGACCTCGACTACAGCGTTTACAAGTCTCCGTATGGACCGGGATACAGTGAGCCGACAAGCCTGGTCGAAATCGGCGCGATGTTCAACGTTCCCAATGGCGCCAAGAATCCGGAGGGCGGCTGGCAACTGGCGCTGTTCATGGCCGGCAAGCAGCAGCAGATTGAGTTCGGCAATCTCGTCGGAGACGTCCCGCCCTTGAACGAAGCGGCAAGAGATCCGGAGTTCCTCAATTCGCTTCCCTATAACGAACTGTATGTAGAGTTGACAGAGTCGGAAGGCGGCCGCGCCTGGCCGCGCATCCCGGTCCTGGAGCAGTACAAGACCGAAATCCGTCGCCTCCAGGACGAGGTCATTCACGGTCAGATCGATCCGCAACAGGGCTTGGACGATATGACCGCCAAGCTGCAGCAGGAATTGCAGGACTTCCGACAGCAGGTTAGCTGATTCGGATTTTCCCTTGACTGAACATCCCGGCGGGCCGGCAAATCGGCCCGCCGGGAAACTGGAGATGGTTGGCATGACATTCGGTCTGACACGACAGGAATTCAGGCGCCTGCGCATTGGGCTATTGTTTGCGCTCCCCTGGATCATTGGCTTCGCAAGCTTTACCATCATCCCGGTCGTTGCCTCCTTTTACTACAGCCTCAACGTCTTTACGACCTTTGGACAGCCTTTGCACTGGGTCGGACTGAGCAACTATGAGAAGCTCATGCAGGACGACCTCTTCTGGATTTCCCTATACAATACACTCTACATGGTCGTATTTGGGGTCTCTTTTCACATCCTCCTGGCCATCGTCCTCGGGCTCCTGCTCAACCAGAATCTGCGCGGTGTTTCCCTCTACAGGACGGTTTACTATGTGCCGACCATCGTCCCGATTGTTGCCACGTCGGTGCTCTGGATGTGGGTATTCAACCCGGAGTTTGGGTTGATAAACTCAGCGCTGAGCGTTCTGGATATTCACGGTCCGGGATGGTTAACGGATCCCGTTCTATCCAAGCCCTCCCTGATTCTGATGGGTGTGTGGACAATTGGAGGAACCCTGGTCATCTTCCTGGCCGGGTTGCAGGACATTCCCCAGCACCTCTTTGACGCGGCGATGATCGATGGCGCGGGCGCCCTGCAGCGGATCATGAATGTTACACTGCCAATGCTCTCTCCCGTGATATTTTTTAACGTGATCATGGGCGTCATCAGCGGGTTCCAGATCTTCGCCCAGGCCTTCATCATGACCAGTGGCGGGCCGCTGGATACGACCCTCTTCTATGCCTACTACCTCTACCAGAACGCTTTTGAGTTCTTCCAGATGCCCTACGCGTCGGCCATGGCCTGGATACTCTTTCTGGTTGTAATGGGAACAACCCTGGTGATCTTCCGAAGTTCGGCCCGGTTCGTTTACTACGAAGGAGAGGAGCGTTAGGGGCATGGGCAGGACAGTGACCACCCTGAAGCGGCAGCAGCCGGTCGGGGCCAAGGGCGAGAGCAGCCTCACCAGGTCGCAGCGCGAGACGTTGAGCCATGGCGCCAGTCATGTCGGACTCTTCTTGGCCGGCCTTCTGTTTTTCCTGCCTTTTTTCTGGCTTATCTCCACCTCTCTGAAGGACCTGGACCAGATCTTCACGCTTCCGCCAGTTTGGATTCCCGACCCGTTCAGATGGCAGAATTATCCGGAATCATTGAGTTACTTCCCCTTCTTTCAGCAGTTGCGCAACACCCTGACCATAGCAATCTCTGCCGTCTTTCTCACTCTGGTCTCAAGCTCCCTGGTTGCCTACAGTTTCTCCCGCCTCCGCTGGCATGGCCGCGACATTCTCTTCTTTGCCATGCTCTCGACAATGATGTTGCCCTATCAAGTAACAATGGTCCCGCTCTTCATCATCTTCCGCACGCTTGGTTGGGTCAACACGCTTCTACCTCTGATTGTGCCGCATGCCTTTGGCGTTCCCTTTTTTATTTTCCTTCTGCGTCAGTTCTTTCTTAGCCTTCCCAGAGATCTGGACGACGCCGCCATTATCGACGGTTGTTCTGAATTCGGCGTCCTCTGGCGGATCATTCTTCCCCTATCAAAGCCGGCCCTGGCAACTGTGGCCCTGTTTCAGTTCCTGGGAAGCTGGAATGATTTTATCGGGCCGCTCATTTACCTCAACGATCCCAGCAAGTATACGCTTTCGCTCGGAATCCAGGTGTTTGTTAGCACGGTAGGCGTCCAGTGGGGTTGGATGATGGCAGTTACGACAGTACTGACGGTCCCGGTAATCGTGCTCTTCTTCTTTACCCAGAGAACATTTATTCAGGGAATCGCTCTTACCGGTATCAAGGGGTAAGAGGGCCTTCAGATGCAACCCATCCCGTCCAAAGAACATTCCAAACCCGGCTATTCAATTGGAGGTCATCTTTGACGAAACAGGACGGAATTCTGATTGGAACGCATTACGAATATCCCTTCGGCGGCATGGCGGCTCGGCCGGAGTGGCTGCCCCAAGGAGAGGATGACTGGCGCCGCGATCTGGCAATGATAAAGGATACCGGCTTCGATTCCATTCGCATTCGCATTGGACTTGATAGCAGCCTCGACGAGGTGGGTCGTCTGCTTGATCTCTGCCAAGAGCAGGAACTGGGCGTTCTTTTCGGCTTTGCAACCTTTTACGTACACAACCGTTTCATTGAAGAGTTTCCCGATGCGAAGGTAGTTGACAGGCAAGGCACGGCCTACCCGGTCCATGAGAACGACTTTCGCTGGCAAAGGGCCTGCATCAATCACCCCGAATACCGCAGACAGAGGGACAAGCTACTGGCCGACTGCGCGACCAGCTTCGCTTCCCATCCGGCCGTATTTGATTGGGACGTTCACAATGAGCCCAGTATCGGACCAGGAGACCACGCCTGTTACAATCCGCACACCGTAGCCAAATACCGCGAGGACCTGGCCGCGCGCTTTAGCTCGGTCTCACTGTTGAACAGCCGTTGGGGAACCGCCTTCAAGGATTTTGGGGAAGTCGAGCCGCCTACCGAGGTCGAAGAGGGCCCGGAAAGCTTCTGGCGCGATTGGCGAGAGTTTATCGCTCGCAACCTGAATGAGTTCCTGCTTGACGGTATCCGCATCATCAAAGAGAATGCGCCGGGCGTACGTGCGAGCTTCAACTATACAAACCCTTACGGCATCCAGGGTTCCGGCCAGGATTGGTGGATCCTGCCAGAGCTGGACTACGCGTCATCAAGCCACTATTGGGGATCCGGGCCGCGCACAGGGGCAGAAGCCGGTTCGCGCATCGCCCTGCTGAAGGCGCTGGCGCCCGATTCGCAGACCTGGCTTACCGAGTGCCAGGGAGGGCCGTTTCGGGAGGATATCCTCTGGCGCGGGATAAACATAGAGGCCGAGGTCAACCAGGTCTTCAGCTACGCCAGCCACGCCCACTATTTCTACCGCTGGGACCCTCTCATGTCGGGACCGGAACCGTGGATCAACCACATGGTTGATGCCGACGACTACGATACCGAGAGGCGGCTGGCAACCAAGAGAGTCATCGCCGACCTGCGCCGCTACGAAGACCTGATCGCAGCCGGGGATACAGTTCCAGCTCGAATCGGCATCTACCTGACACGGGAGATGATCTGGGCGGCCAACGCTCGCAACGCGCCGATCAGCGAGACCGTTGTCGGACTCTATGCGCTTTTCATGGATTTGGGATACGAAGTCACATTTGTGCCCAACGCGTTCAGCGCCGACTGCAACTTGAAAGTGGTCGCGATCCCATTCACCTTGGGTGTCTCCGAATCGGAGAGGCAGGCCCTGCGCAGCTACGTTGAACGGGGCGGCAACGTCATCGCCGAACTGCCCATGACCAGTTTGGAGGACTGCCAGAAAGTGGGCAGCGCTTTGGGCTTGAAATGCCGTGAGTGGATCCGCCCCATCTACTTCATCGCGGGTTGGAGCTTGAATGATCCCGATGGCAGGTTCGGCGGCTTTGCATTTCACGATCAGGTATTGTTGGATAGTTACAGTGGAGAGCCGGTCGCAACGTACCGGGACAGCGGTGAACCGGCTCTGATAGGTTTAGAACCCGAAGGCCGCATCCTCGTCCCGACGTTCGCGCTTGGGCGCTCCTACTTTTCTTCGCTCCACCGCGGACTTAGACGACTTATCCAACGATGGCTTCCCGAATCTCTGGATCCCGATGTTACAATTCAGGGCGTGCCCGACGAATACCGTTCGCTGGTGGAGGCGCGCCTGGTGGAGAGCGGCCGCGGCAACCTGCTCTTTGTCATCAACCGGTCCGGTTATGATTGGGAGATTGTGGTTCAGCCGCGGGGGTATCAGGCCGAAAAGTTGCGCATGCCCACACACGGCGCCGCGCACAGACTCGTTCGCAGAATCAGCAGTTAAGAACGACATGGTGTGCGCAACCGGCCTGATGAAAAACCGTGAAGGCGCCGAGGAGGCCTATGATTGAATCAACGAGAAGGAGCAGAGCATGAAAACAAGAGCTGCCGTAGTCTATGAGCACGACGCACCGGTCGTCGTTGACACGCTGACGCTGGACGATCCCAAGGACCACGAGGTCCTTCTGCGCATGGGCGCCAGCGGCGTGTGCCACTCGGACCTGTCGGTCGTTAACGGCACCATCTACTATCCTCCGCCGGTGGCCCTCGGGCACGAAGGGGCGGGCGTGGTGGAGCGGGTTGGCGGCAAGGTTTCCTATGTCAAGCCGGGCGATCACGTCATTCTGTCATTCGTAACCTACTGCGAAGAATGCGTGATGTGTGAGATGGGACGGGTATGCCTTTGCCAGGGAATCGACGCCCGCAAGGGCTATCTTCTTGACGACACCTGCCGTTTGCACAACAAGGCGGGCCATGACATTCCCCAGATGTCTCGCATCGCGACGATGTCCGACCTTGCGGTTGTGCCGGAGCAGGCTCTGATCAAGATCGAACCTGAGTACCCCTTGGACAGGGCCGCTCTTGTCGGGTGCGGCGTGACGACGGGGGTTGGCGCGGTGCTGCGAACGGCGCAGGTCGAGCCGGGAAGCACGGTCGCCGTTATCGGCGCCGGCGGCGTAGGGCTGAACGCAGTGCAAGGCGCGAAGCTCGCAGACGCCGAGCGCATCATTGCGGTCGACCTGGTTGAAAGAAAGCTGAACTTTGCCCGTCAGTTCGGCGCCACCGATACCGTCAACGCGTCGGAAGTCGACCCGGTCGAGGCCGTCAAGGAGTTGACAGGCGGCCTTGGTGTGGACTATGCATTTGAAGCCATTGGCAGTTCAGTTACGATCCGGCAGGCCTTTGACATGGTGCGCTCGGCCGGCACTGCTGTCGCCATCGGACTGGCGCGCCGCGAAGACCTTGTTCCCATTCCGCCCCAGGAACTGATTTGGAGCGAAAAGAAGCTGATCGGCTCATACTACGGTTCCTCGCGTCCTCGCGTTGACATGCCGGAGTATCTTCGGTTGTACGATGAGGGCAAGCTGATGCTCGATGAACTGATCACCAAGACCTACGGGTTGGACCAGATCAACGAGGCATTTGCTGACATGGGGGCCGGGAAGAACGCGCGAGGTATTTTGGCGCTCGACATGTAGAGTACAGCAGTTGCAGCCTGCTGCCGGCGGTCCGCGAAACCTATGCGGGCCGCCTTGTTTGCAGGCCGATCACGTCAACCGAATTCCAGGCCTCTCGTTCAGTGGCCCACTGTGCCAGCGCTGCATTCTTCGATTCGTCGCCGGCAGCAGCCAGACGGAGAGCCGCTTCTTCACTGCAGCGCAGTTCCACGCCGAAATTGCGGGGATCGCGGCCGGCGTTGGTCACGCGAGCGGACAAATTTTCGAGTCCCGCGGTCGCGGCATGGATTTCGCCGTCTGTGCTATCGCCTTCACCCAGGGCCCCCTCTGCCTGGTCGGCCACTCCGTCCCGCATTCGTGCAAGCTGCCATCGCCAGCGCACTGCCCCTGGATCCCCAGCCGTTTCGCAAAACACGTTCAGAGAGAAGTCCGCCTGGCTTGCGAGCGCCTCCCGGAAGAACTGATTTACGTTGGTGAAGTCGCGGCTGAACTGCGCCGGGGGCAGATCCTGCCGCGCTCGCCTGCCATATGCTTTGCTGGACAGACGCTCGTCCAGAATCGCCACTACGCCTCGATCCGCGGTCCGGCGGATCAGCCGGCCAAAGCCCTGCTTCAACGCCAGCGTCATCAGCGGCAGCATATACCTCCTGAAGCTGCTGCCCGCTTCCGCCTCGTCAAGCGACTTCATTCGGGCTTCATGCAGGGGATCGCTTGGAGTCGGGAATGGCAACTTGTCCAATACCACCAGACTCAGGTCGTCACCCGGCAGGTCGACGCCTTCCCAGAAGGATTTCGTGGCCAGCAGCACGCTGTGTGGGGTCTCGCGAAACCAATCCAGGAGTGCGTTGCGCGGCAGGTCCCCTTGGGCCTGCAGAGGCCAGACAGATCCCCGCAGCCGCTCATGGGTCAGCTGCAGCCCGCTCCAGCTGGTGAAGAGGCAAAGGGCCCTCCCGCGGCTCACATTGAGCAGCCGTTCAATCTCAGCTGCGACCGCGTCATAGAAGGGATCTCTGTCCCGCCAGTTAAAGGCGGGCAGCTGCGGCTGGTATAGGAGAGCCTGTTCAGCATAGTGGAAAACTGCGTCCGCGATCAGTTCCAGCGGATTTCCGACGACACCGCACCGGCTCCTGAAGTGCTCAAAGCTACCGTCCGTTGACAGGGTGGCGCTGGTACAGACCACCGTGCGCCCCTCCTCCTCGAAGAGATGGCGAGAAAGCTCCCTGGCAGGATCGATGGGCGCGGCATGTAGACGAAGTTTTATCTGGCGGGAGCCACTGACCTTTTCGGCGTAACGAATTGAGATGTCGTCACCGGAGCTGCTCGCCACCGCCTGCAGCTTTCCCGCCAGCGAACCGAGGCCCTTCACCGCCAGGTCATAGTTGGCTGCCTCCTCGGACTCTTCGACGGTGAGCGGCGGGCCTCCCTGATCCTCAGCTTTCTGAAAGGGATGTGCCTGGCGCATTTCGTCTTGAAGCCTCTTCAGACTTCCCGCAACCTTTTTGATCTCTTCCAGTTCGCTCTCTACGCGGAACACTCGATCCTCCGACAGGTTTTCCACTTCAGAAAAAGCCAGCCGGTTGCGCCATCGAAGTTCGTCAAGCGACTCTGCATCCACATGTGCCTTGAAGACTTCACGACTGAGGAGTTGCTCCAACGAAAAGTCAGAGGTTTCTACTTCGAACACCGCTGTTGCCGTGTTTTCCAGCTGGTGCGCCTCATCGACTACGTACACCGCCGCTTCCGGCAGAATCGCCTGGCCCATCTCGCCCAGCTCCAGGGCGTTGAGAAGAAGATGGTGATTGGTTATGATGACCTGCGCCTGTCGAGCCCGATCCCGCATCTGGTTGACAAAACAGTTGTCTGAGAAATGGACGCAATCTCTGCCGATGCAGTCGTCGGGAAAACTGACGATTCGAGGCCGCAAATCGTTCTTCAAGACAAAGGGCAGGTCATCCACATCCCCTGAAGTCGTGCTTTTGAGCCACTCCGTGACGTGGTCGACCTGCTCGTCTTCCTTGTCCAGAAGAGCAATCCGCCTTCTCTGCGGCGCCTCGCGTTCCCACTTCAACGTACAGATGTAGTTGTTCCGTCCCTTGACCAATACGGCCTCAATCGGACGATCCAGGACCTCGCTCAGAAGAGGAATGTCATTGCGATACAGTTGGTCCTGCAATGATTTGTTCGCAGTTGCAATGACGACAGTTTGCTCGCTTAGAACTGCGGGAAGCAGGTAGGCGATTGACTTGCCCGTCCCGGTCGGCGCCTCGATCAGCGCCGGCCGCCGCTGGAGAATCGCCTGTCGCACAAGCTCCGCCATCTCCAACTGACCTGGCCTCTCCTCGAAGTCGGCCATCGTGCGGGCTAATGTGCCGTTTGGCCCAAGGAACGAATGCAAATCGACGCCCTCCAATGGTGAAGGCGCCTGACTTTTGCTGTCCTCGACGTAGCCCACTTTGCGCTCACTGACCTCGGCCAGTGATGCGGTGTTGGGCAGTTCCTCCAAATAGACCTGCTCTGCGTTCGCCATAGTTTCATCCTAGCACATTTGTGCGGGGCCTACAAAAGGAAGAACGCCCTCGTTCAACGAACAGAGGGCGTTTTCTTTGTGAAATGGTCGCCCGTTTCAGACCCCCACAGGCGCTATTGTGAACTGTTTTCGTCCGGATCAGGCAGGAGCTGGTGGATGAAGTGAATGACGCCATTGGACGCCTTTACGTCAGCCCGGACAATGCTGACTCCTTCGACCGCGGGAGATCCGTCACTGCTTGCGCTGATCTCTATCGTTGATCCGTGCAGTGTGGTCAGCGAAGTCTGCGCGGCCAGGTCTGCCGCTGTGAGACTTCCGGATACAACATGGTACCGGAGCGTGTTGGCCAGCAGAGCCGAGTCTGCCATCAACATGTCCAGCCTTGCCTCCGGCAGCGAAGCAAAGGCGGCATTGGTTGGCGCGAAGATGGTGAACGGACCGCCACTGGCTATCGACGATGTCAGGCCTGCCAGATCCAGCGCCAGCAGCAGGATATCCAGATCCTCGTAGTCTTCGGCAACTTCAATCAGGTTGTCGGTCGTCATGCCGGGCTCGCTGGTTGGCTCCGGCATCGCTTCGGCAGTCGCGGCTGGCGTTGCCGCAGCGGTCGGCTCGGCAGTCGCAGCCGGCGCTGCCGTCGGCTCAGGCATCGCCTCTTCCGTTGCAGCCGGCGTCGCGGCGGGCGTTTCACCGGTCACGACTTCAACCGTCGGAACGGGCGTCGGGTCCGTTTCTGAACCGACTGAGCCCACCTGTTGCTGGGTCGGGATTGTCAGGACATCACCGACTTCGATAACGTCGCAGTTTTCCAGAGAGTTTATTGTACAGATGGCGTTCCAGTGTTCTGTGGTGCCAAACGCGCCGGATGAAATCGTGCCCAGTGTATCACCTTGCTTGACGGTGTACCGGACGCCGGGCGAAATCTCGCCGCCCGCAGTTTCCTGAAGTTCGTTCGTAACCTCGCCTGGCTGCGAGACGACGACCCTGTCACCGTCAACCTGCTCGCCTGAGTCGTCAAGGAACAGTACGTTCTCGCCGGTCAGCGTATAGGAGAAAGGCACCGTTGTGTCGTTGAAGGTAACCAGAGTCACAATTTCGGACACGTCATCGACGCCGATCTCGCCGACCTTGCGCTTGATGCCTCCCATCGATTCCAACGAACCTGTAAGGAAGACGCTTTCCGATGGCGGAGAAGCATTAATGTAACGGTCAAATCCTGCTTGCTTAAAGACATAAAACCCTGTGCTATCGTCCACCGGCTGGCTGTCCTGGGGATCATATTCCAACTTGATTGTGACAGGTTGGCCGGTATCAATCACCTCCAGGCCAAGGTAGTGTTTTTCGAACTGTTCATTCAACTCCCCTTGCGCCCAGCTCGACCGCACGGCGTTCGTCGTAACAACCGCATCCGGCGCGGTCGCTGCCTGTCGGCCAGAAGGCACAGGCGTGGCGGTTGCCGGGACTTCGGGCGTGGCGCCGCTGACAACCTGTTCCCCTGATTCGTCGATAAACTCGACGTTTTCTCCGGTCAAGGTATAGGAGAGGTCCAGCGTTGTATCGTTGAAGACGACGATCGTAACGATTTCAGCAGCATCTGTTGCGCCGATTTCGGCTACCTTCCGCTTGATGCCGCCCATTGTGTCCAGAGAGCCTGTCACGAAGACACTTTCGGATGGCGGCGCGGCATTGATGTATTTGTCAAATCCGGACTGCTTGAAAACATAGAAGCCGGCGTTCTCGTCCGCGAGGTAACTGTTCTGAGGCTGGTACTCCATTTTGATCGTGACTGTTTGCGATGTATCCACCACCCGCAGACCCAGGTAGTGTTTGGCGAACTGTTCGTTCAGCTGCCCGCTTACAACAGTCGATTGCACGGAGCCCTGCACAGTTAAAGCATAGGGGCCGACTACGAGTAAGAGCGCCAGCATTGCGGCAAGTGCCGCGAAGCGCCAGGTTAATCTGATTTGCATCGAATTCCTCCAAATCCCGCCTGAATAGTCAGACCTGCCGTCCGGTCTGTGAAAACGCTGGTTCCGTGGCCCAATCGCCGACACAGGTTCAATCCCAGTAGACCGACGCGGTTCAGGGACATTTCACGAATCCTATCCAGTGTATCTAATCTGACGGCTGAAATCCAACACGCTTGACCCTATTTCCAACCCGATCCCGCTTCAGTTATGCCATATCCTGTTAGCTCGTGGCGCGACCGTAGGCACAACGCATTGCAATCGTTGAATTGCTATGGCAGGTATCGGCGTTTCACGACAAGATGGTGACAAGGTTGATTGCTGGCTTCGTCAACTCGATGCGGGACGAGAATCGGGGCGCCAATGGGATTCCCATTTGCGTCAGTTACCTGAAGAGTGAGCCTCTGAGGTGAGTCTTGCCCATAGATTGGAAAGTCGAAGCGGCCGGTGTCGCCCGCGCCGCTCTTGGAGACCGCCTGGTAGGCATTGTCCCAGGCATCGAAAAGCATTACGCTAACCCCGGGGAGCGGCCTGCCCCGTTCGTCCACCGCCATTCCCATGACGTACTGGCCGGGGCACTGGTCGTCATGCCAGAGTCGATCCAAATAGAACTGAAAGGGCCCTATGGCAACCGATCCGATCACCTCTGTTAGCTGGCCGCTCGTAAATGTCTCAGGTGAAATCAGAGCGCCGGCATTCGCAATATCGATGCCAACTTCCCACCCCGTGTAATCAGACATCGCCACCATTTCGTCGCACTGACCAAGGTAGACAGGAAACCTGGGGCCCATATTCCAGGCCAGAGCGCCGCTCCGGTCTCTGAGTAGCCTGCCCTGGTCGATGTCGGAAGCGTTCGATTCGTCCGTCGACCAACAGTGATGACAGGCGCCTATCGACTCGGAGAGAAGTCCGAATGGATCGGGAAGCGTCAGCATGGCTCGCCTGGCTCCCCCCTCGATTCCGCAGAAGCCCAGCAGACGCGATTCCTGGCCAGACTCAGTCTGCCGCGTCACATAGACAGGCGCTGAAGGGATGTCTTCCACGCTGTCGGCCAAGGCCATGGTTCCTTCGCCTGGCTGGTCGCGGCCTTCTTCCTGATTCGGTGCAAACGCACTGCCAAAGGCGGCCTCCAACCAGCTTGCGCTGAAGAGTTCGCCGCCCTCTCTTCGGCAGGTCAGGCCAGGCGGGCACACATCCAGCAGCTTCACGCTCTCCGGAATGGTGAAGGCCCAGTCCTTTTCTTCTGTTCCTGCCCCCAGAATCTCCATAAACGCCGGATCTTCGTGTACCGCGCGCATGAATCGATTCCAGACGGGAGCCGCGGCGCCCGCGCCCGTTGCGTTTCGCATGGGGCGGCCATCGGTGTTGCCCACCCAAACGCCTGCCAGAAGATGGCGCGTGAACCCCATCGTCCAGGCGTCGCGGTTGTTGTCGGTCGTGCCTGTCTTGGCCGCAACCGGCCAGTTCAAGGTCAGATTGCTTCCGGCGCCGAACATGGGCACTCTCGCCGGGTCATCGCTGAGAATATCGGTCACCATGGCAGACGCCGCCTCCGAGATCACGGTCACGGGGGCTGAGGCGCTGTCTTCGAGCAGAGTCTGGCCCTGTCCATCCATGATGGTGAGAACGTATTGCGGCGAGAGATAGCGCCCGCCGTTTGCTAGAGTATGATAGGCAGAGGCCAGGTCGAGCAGCGTCACTTCACCGCCGCCCAGCGTCAGGCTCAGTCCATACCAGTCAGTTCCCCGATGAAGACTTTCGATGCCCATCTTGCGTGCGCTTTCCAACATTCGCTCGACGCCAACGGCGTCGAGCAGCTTTACGGCAGGGACGTTATAGCTGTTTGCAAGGGCTGCTCGTGCCGTAACCGGTCCGTGAAACTCACGATCGTAGTTCAGCGGCTGATACTCTTCGATCGCGCTGACCGTATAGGTGATTGGCGTATCCCAGATTACCGTGGCCGGGCTGATCAGATCGTCGTTCAGCGCGGTCGCGTAGAGCACCGGCTTGATCGCGCTGCCCGGCTGCCGCGGGCTGACTGCGACATTGACCTGTCCGTCTATCTCTTCGTCGCGGAAGTTGACGCTGCCCACCATGGCCAGAATTTCGGCGGTCCCTGGCTTAAGGGCGATGAGCGCGCCGTTGTTCATGTCGTAGCGAGGGCCCAGCGCGGCGACCTGTTGCGCAACCACCTGCTGGGCCGCCTCCTGGAGGTGCAGGTCAAGGGTGGTAAAGATGTGGAGTCCCCCGCGGCGGACAAAGCCCTCCCCCAGCGAGTCATCCAGCTCTCCGACCACATAGTCCACAAAATGGGGCGCGCGCGGCGAGTGTATTTCCGGCGACCCGCCGAGCTCCACGGCCGCGCCAAACGCCGCGTTAGCCTGGTCAAGGGTCAGGAAACCGTGCCGCACCATCAGCGACAGGACAGTTCGCTGCCGTTCTTTGGCCGCTTCGAGATTCTCGAACAGGTCGAAACGTGCTGGGGACTGTGGAATGCCGGCGATCAGGGTTGCCTCGGGCAGGCTCAAGTCCGCGGCGGACTTGCCAAAGTAGGTGCGCGCCGCGGCTTGGGGCCCGTAGGCGAGGCGGCCGTAGTTGAGGAGGTTCAGGTAGAGTTCCAGCAACTCTTCCTTTGTGTAGGTTTGCGTTAACTCGGCGGCCAATCCCGCTTCAACAATTTTGCGGTCGAACGTCTGATCGTAGCGTTCCTCGGAACCCAGGAACAGATTGCGCGCCAGCTGCATCGTGATCGTGCTTGCGCCGGATACAATTTCGCCCTGCTCGACATTCTGCAGCGCGGCGCCGGCGATCCGGACAGGATCGATTCCCGGGTTCGTGAAGAACGTCGCGTCTTCGGTTGCGATCGTGGCGTTGATCAGGTGCGGGGAAATCTGATCCAGAGGGACCCATTCACGGCGCCCCTCCCCGATCAGCTCTGCAAGCAGCCTGCCGTTCCGGTCATATACAAACGTGGTCTTGAATACCCTCGGCAGCGGCCCGGGCTGGTACAGCTGCAGATAGGCCTCGGCGACGTCGGAAAGCGAAATCGCGGGCCGCCTTCCCACCGAGCCATCGCGGGAACTGCATCCCGCCAGGATGAGAGCCCACAACAGTAGGAAAAGGGAGCAACGCCCACGCAGTGACGTACGAGTCATGTGACTTCAAAGTCTGTTTCAATTGGTATTGTCAGAGGACTCTCAGGCGTTTGTCCCGCGGTTGAGACAGAGCAGGATGGCTTTCAACGCATGGAGTCTATCCTGAATAACGGCATGACCGGGCGAAACGGTTCCACAGATCGTAGGCGCCGAAGCAAATGGAATCTCGCGCCCCTGTCATGTGGGAGGGCTTCTCCTCCGAGACCATGACACTCTGCATTCTTGCTCTTGAGCCCGAACTGCCTACTCATAGGGATTGTGATAAATGTCCAGGTTTTCGGGAATGTGCAGCAGGTCTCCGGGACGGAGAATGTTGTAAGGACGCACCGCGTTTGGATTGGCAGCCCGGAGCAGACTGATGGGAATGTCGTACTTGAAGGCAATGTTCACCCAGGAATCGCCCGACTGCACTTCATGGATCATGCTCTCTTCATGGAGACGAATGGGAATGCCGCGGGGAAGAAGCAGACGCTCGCCGTTCAATGCGCCGCGCACGTGCAGATTCGCGTTTCGCAAGATACTCTCCGGCAGCCCGTGGGCACGCGCCAAACCGGCCCAGCTGTCTCCCGCTCTCGCCGTGTAGTAGCGAAGTTCCGAGCAGGAACCGAGCGATACCTGGATCTCATTTCGCATGCTCCATGAGAGAAGCCGGAACTTCTCCAGTTCCGTTGCGGGGAAGTACAGGAGGTCTTCTCTGTAAACTGGCGGCGGCGTGTTGATCCCGGGATCGTCCTCATCGACCGGTATCTCAGGCATTGGCCGCAGCGGCCTGCCAACAGTTGAGTAGCCAGGGGGGAAGGCCAGGCCCACCCAACTCGACAGCCTCAGTAGTGAACGGGTCTCCGGCTGGCTGGAGGTCCTGCCTCCGTTCACAGCGCCGACAGTGTCGTCAACGATACAGTAGGAAAGGTCCTCGAAATCACTTGAGCGGGCGAAGTGTGTGGGCAGCGACCTGCCCGTGACCACTGTGCCGGCCAACAGGCCGTTGCCCCGTGTCTTGCTCAGCCAGCTGGAGGTGAAGAACTCGCCGCCGGTTCGACAGCGCACTGCCGGCGGGCAGTCGGGCAGCTGAACGACCGAATCAGGAACTTCAAAGGCCCAGAGGTTAGGATCATCAGGCGCGCCAATCAGCTTTCGCATGCCTTTGTCCGCGATCACGGCCTCCATGAAATTGTGCCAAAGAGGCGCCGCGCCGGCCGCGCCGCTGTTGCCCCACATCGGCGTGCCGTCGCTGTTCCCGGTCCACACGCCCGCCACCAGATAGCGGGTAAAACCAACAGTCCAGTTGTCCTTGAAGTTGGTTGTCGTGCCCGTCTTGGCAGCCGCGGGCATGCTCAGATTCAGCCTGCTGTTCAGGCCGAAAGCCGGTTTACGGGCCTCGTTGTCGCTCAGAATGTCGGTGATCTGAAAGGCCACGCCAGGTGAGATAATCTGCTTCGTTCTTACGGTCGGAGGGGACCGATAGCGGCCCAGATCATCCACCATGAACAGGGCGAACTGGGGGGGCGCGTACTGGCCCTGGTTGGCAAAGGCGCGGAACGCGTTGGTCAGCTCCAGCAGCGAGATCTCGCCTGCGCCCAGAGACAGGCTCAGACCGTAGCTGTCCGGTTCACGCGTCAGGCTGGTGATGCCGAACTCCCTGGCTTTTGACACCAGGCGATCGTTGCCCACTGATGCCAGCAGCTTTACGGCCGGCACATTGTAACTGTTGGCCAGCGCAGTTCGAACCGTTACGGGGCCGTGGAAGGTTCGATCATAGTTGCGCGGGCTGTAGTAGTGCCCCATTCCCACGGCATAGGCAGTCGGTGTGTCCCAAATTACGGTGGCCGGTGAAATGACGTCTTCCGAGAGCGCAGTTGCGTAGAGAATCGGCTTGAAGGAGCTGCCAGGCTGTCGCAGGCTGGTCGAGAGATTCACTTGGCCTGAATCTTCTTCATTGAAGTCAACGCCGCCGACCATGGCCAGGATTTCGCCCGTCTGCGGCTGAATTGCCACGAGCGCCCCGTTCGACATCCTGTATGCTTTGCCGACCTTGTCAATCCAGGACTTGAGCTCCTGTTCAGCCAGTACCTGCATCGGCATGTCCAGCGAGGTGATGATGTGCATACCGGAGCGGCGCATCTTCCAGCTCCCATCCTCGATTCCCAAGGCCTCTGCCATTCGCTGCTCCAGCGCACGTTCCACATAGAGAACAAAGTGGGGCGCCAGATAGTCCTTCTTTTCCGAACTTCCAATCAGGAGGATCTCCTCCTCGAAAATAGCATCCGCCCTTTCCGCCGAAAGGAAGTCATGCCGCACCATCAGGTCGAGCACGACGCGCTGCCTCTGTTTGGCCGCTTCGAAATTGCGGAACAGATCAAAGGATGCCGGCTGCTGGGGGACGCCCGCCAAAATCGTTGCCTCCGCCCAGTTCAGGTCTATCGCGCTCTTGCCGAAGTAGACCTGGGCCGCGGCTTCAGGGCCGTAGGCCAAGTGACCATAGTTGACAAGATTCAAGTAGATCTCCAACAGCTCATCTTTGTTGAAGAGAATCGTCAGGTCGTGCGCGAGACCGATCTCATGGATCTTTCGGTCGATCGTCTGCTCGAACCGCTCTTCAGGCCCCAGGAAAAGGTTGCGCGCCAACTGCATCGTGATTGTGCTTGCGCCGGAGGCAATTGACTGGGTCTGCACATTCTGAAGCGCCGCGCCGACGATCCGGCGGCTGTCCACCCCGCGATTGGTATAGAATGACGCATCTTCCGTTGCCACGGTGGCTGAGATCAGGGCCGGGGAAATCTGGTCGAGCGTGACCCAGGTACGGCGCCCCTCTTCAAAAAACTCTGCCAGGAGGACGCCGTTTCGATCGTACACGCGAGTCGTCTCGAACAGTTTCGGAAGTTTTCCTTCTGGCTGATATTGCTGCAAATAATGTTCGACGACCGTCTTGATCGAACCTTCGGGGCGCGGCCCCAACCTCTCCGGTACAAGGTCGTCCAACGAGGGCGCCTCCATTTCGTCGAATCCAAAGGGCAGTCCCTCCAGACCCAATTCCTGTTCTTGTGATTCATCACCCGAACAGGCCGCCGCCAGCGCGAGGAAGATCAGCAGAACGATCGATAGCGCCGCGCGCCGCGCGCTCCCGTTCCATCCGTTTTCTCGCCTTCCGTCTGCCAAGCAGGGCAGGCCCTCTGCGCCGGTCACTGAGTTATTCTTCGCCTTGGTCTCGCCTTCAACGCACTCTTGCCCTGTAAATGGAATCGAAAAACTCTTAATGGTCGCCTTCCTGTTTCTGTCCTTCATTCTGCCCCTACCCTCCATGTCACCTCACTGCCGAGCACGCCTCGGCACTGCCCTCCGGTCACTGGCTCTTTGCGCTTTTGAGTCAGCGGATCATCTCCCCTTCTCGCAGGTCTGTCGTCGCGAAGGGCCCCATATAGTAAAATTGTATCACACATACAGAATCCACAAGCGCGCAGAATCTACGCTGCGCAGCAGAATCGCGGAGGGACTTCGTAGATTAGACTGCAACGGATTCCGTTCGGAGTCAAACAAAAAAACCGCTCGTTTGAGCGGTTAAAGGCGACGGCCGGATTCGAACCGGCGATCAGGGTTTTGCAGACCCCTGCCTTACCACTTGGCTACGTCGCCGCATAAACGTGCAGGAATCGGTGTGCAATCGATGGTATCAGCACTGTTACACATTGTCAAATCAGACCGTTCAGGGTTATCCTCTGTTTGGCTGCTCGAATGCGCTCAAACGACAAGAACTGGATGACCCATGACATTGACCGACGAGATGCTCGTCTGCGAACGCTGCGGTGTCACTTTCCTCTGGACGATCGAGGACAGCAAAGCGGATACTGAAAGTCAGAAACATCCAACCCACTGTATGGGCTGCTCCTCTCTGCTGCCAGCCGGCGGTCGTGAAAGGGGGTTGGTCAAATGGTACAACCCGAGCAGAAGGTACGGCTTTATCACGCGCGCTGAAGGACCGGACCTCTTTGCCCACCGTTCCCGCTTTGAAGGCGTTTCCCGGCTGCAGCCCGGAGACCTGGTCGAGTTTGGCGTCGAAGAGACCGACAGGGGCGCAGCGGCTGTTGACGTGCGCCTACTCTCACGCCGGCCTAAAGAGAAGAAACCTGAGTCCCGTACCTGACTTCATCTTGACTATCTGATAGGGTCCCGAAAGCGACCGCGTTTGTAGACTTTCCTTGTGTGGACCCCGCGATAGCTAGAATGCTGGCTGCACTCTGACGGGAGTTCCACTTCGCGTCATCCGTTCAACACCTCCCGTTCCCCTGCCTGCCAGTGCTTCACCGCCTTGAGAGCACAGAAAACTGTTCGTCGTAGGCCCGTGCCGCGACCGGCCAGCTGTAGCGCTCGATCACTGCACGGCGCAGGGAAGGCGGCGCCGCACGCGGCATGGTCAACCGCATGCTGGCCATCTTGAAGAGCTCTTCGTCGTCACCGTACAGGCAGGCCGCGTGCAGCGGCTCCGGAATCAGCTCAGGATAACTGAGACGGCTGGGCAACAGCGGAAAGGCGCCCGCCTGCACTGCCTCCAAAATACTGATCCCGTAGAATTCGTGGTCAGCCGTGCTGATGACAAGGTCGGCTTTCTGAAGCAGCGCAAGGTAGTCCTGCCGGGAAGGCAGGAAGCCCCACTGGACGATCCGATGCTTGAGGCGCGTCGCGGCCTCTTCAAACTCCGCCGGCTGCTTGCGAAAGTTTTCGCCGGCCACCGCCAGTCGGAAGTCGTGTCCGGCGCCATCCAAACGGTAGAGCAGAGCAAAGAAACGGTCTGGTCGCTTATCGTACTCCCACCGTTGATTCCACAGGATCAAGGGGGCGCCCGAAGGCTCCAGGCGCTGGGTCTGGGGAAAGAGCTCGATTCCGACTGGCAGAACTGTCGAACGCGCCTTCACACGCTCGATCAGCTCCAGGTGATTGTAGTCGGGAAAATGCTTCAGCAGGTTTGGAAGTTCCGCAAACCAGCTACGCCGGTGAAAGCGGGAGTTGAATACGACCAGGTCCGCGCTCAGCTGACTAAGCCAATTGATCATCGCGTAGGTGAGGTCCGGCCTTTCTCCCGGACGCCACGGGTAGGTCAACTGGTTTTCGTGCATGTACAGCGCCGTCGGCGTTCCTTCAGGCAGCGTCTCGCGCGCCAAGGCCAGCCATGCTGGGAGATTCGTCATGTCGGTGGCCAGAACCAGGTCAGGGGGCGGCCCGACAGAGGCGGCCTCGGCCTGGTTTGCCAGCTCGACGGCGCCGCCCTGCATCCGCCACTTCCAGAAGCGGCCGGCCATGGTCAAGAGGCGGACCGAATGGCGGCTGTGAGCTTGATAGCCCTCAGCCCAGGCCCGGTGGCTGCCAGTGTGATAGGGTGAAAGTAGCCAGATATTCAGCGGTTTCATTTCCTTGGGACTCTGCATGGATTGCCGTCGTTATCCTTTTGGGCGGTCTGCCGAAACTGCAGTGGTCAGGGGACAGGGGTCAGCGCGGGGCTGAAGTTACGCCGCGGGCGGGCGTACATGGGATCGACCGGCATGGCGTGTGGGGGGCAGGGCATGTTGGGATGGGTTGCTGGCTGTCGCTGGGAAATCCGCGGGATCTTGGAGCCCGCTTCGCCTGACTACCCCGAATTCGGACTGCACGCCCTGGGCAAACGAAGCGTTCCGGCGCCGCTGCTCCTGCCACGAGAGTTTCCGGTATGCAACCGCGTCCTCTGATCATAATATCACTTTGCGCCAATATCCGGCTATGCTATAATCCAAATCGGGCCGGCTGCTCGTCCTGAAAACTGCAAGCCGCCATCACCGATGGTGTGGAAGATTCCCTGAAGCCGTTACAGCATATCGAGTACTGGAGCAAGGAATGATTGAAGTTGTAATCGATAGCGTGCGCGTCAGTCTCATGTCCCAGCACAGAATCGTAGTGCTACGCGAAGAAGGCGGCGAAAGGTATCTCCCAATTTGGATCGGCCCTTTTGAGGCGGATGCCATTACAATACAGTTGCAGGGAATCGAGGTCGTAAGACCGATGACGCATGACCTGCTCCGCCAGATCACCGAGGCGCTGGACGGCGAAATCAGCCACGTCGTCATCAGCGACCTGCAGAACGAGACCTTCTTTGCCGAAATCGTGCTGGAAGCCAACGGTGAAACGCTCGAAATCGATAGCAGGCCCAGCGATGCCGTTGCTCTTGCCGTACGGGTTGATGTTCCAATCTATGTAGCCGACGAGGTGATGGAGAAAGCCGGCATGGAGCCGGAAGAGGAGTTGGGCGTCGTGAGCCAGGGCAGCGACGGCGTCGAAGAGGAAGTGAGCGAGACCAGCGACGAGGACCTCGACGTCTTCCGCGATTTTATTGAAGGTCTGGATATCGACAATTAAGGAGGCCGGGTAGAGAGCTTTCGTCGACCGCGATGCGGTCTGCGCGAAGGACGAGTTCGGGGGCTGCGCATTCGCAACACAAGGATTTGAGACGGCGGCGGGGTCGCATCCAAGCGGTTCTCGCCGCTTTTTGCACCCTACATTCTCTCTTCTTCTTCTTCCCCTTTCCCGCCCAGCTCGGCCGTTTGAACGCCTGTGAACGGTCAGCGCAAGGCCCTGGACCCTTTTGAGCTGACAGACCAGAGTTCCCTGTTACCATTCCATGAGCGAAACGAGCGAAGCAACCGTCAGGACGACGCCCGCCAATGTTGAGGCGGAGCAGGCCGTACTCGGCTCTCTGCTGATTGACCCGGACGCAATTATCAAGATTGCAAGCACTCTGCGCGATGCCGACTTTTATCGCGAGCCGCATCAGTGGATTTACAGTGCGCTGCTCTCGCTCCACGAACGGCGGGAACCGGCCGACTTCGTTACTCTCGTCGATGAACTCGAACGCAACGATCGGCTGGAGGAAATCGGTGGTCCCGCCTATATCACGCAGCTGATCAACAGCACGCCCACAGCGATCTTCGTTGACCATTACGCCCGGATTGTTGAGCGCACGGCAACGCTCCGCAGGCTGATCGGCGCCGCCCATCAGATCGCCGAACTTGCCTATGACGAAAGCCATGAAGTTGACGAGGTCGTCGACCGGGCCGAGAGCATCATATTTGGTGTCAGTGAGAGCCGCATCCATCGAGACCTCACTCCCATCGCCAGAGTCCTGGACGAGGTGGTCGATCAGATCGACTTCCTGGCCCGAAACCAGAACCGGCTCATGGGAGTCCCTACAGGCTTTGTGTTGCTGGACAAGATGCTGGGCGGCTTCCAGAAGAGCGATCTGATCATCGTTGCCGGCCGTCCCGGGATGGGCAAATCCAGTTTAGGCCTGTCGATCGCGCAAAACGCGGCCCGCCGCTACGACGCCCGGGTCGCCGTATTCAGCCTGGAGATGAGCAGTGAGCAGGTTGTCCAGCGTCTTCTCTCGATCGAGACTGCCATTGACAGCCACCGCCTGCGCATGGGCCAGATCGATGAGGAAGAGTGGCCAATTCTGGTCGAAGCGGCAAACACGCTGGCGGGAGCCAACATATTTGTTGACGACACACCGGGGGCGTCCGTGTTGGAGATTCGCACCAAGGCCCGCCGCCTGTATGCTGAGCAGGGAATCGACCTCATCCTGGTCGACTACATGCAGCTGATGTCCGGCGGCGGCGGTGGACCTAGAGGCGAGAACCGGCAACAGGAAATCAGCTTTATCAGCCGATCCCTCAAAGGTTTGGCCCGAGAACTGAACGTGCCTGTAATCGCCCTTAGCCAGCTGAGCCGGGCTGTCGAAACCAGGGCAAACAACAAGCCGGTCCTCTCCGATCTGCGGGAGAGCGGATGCCTGAGCGGCGAAACGCTGATCTACCTTCCTGAGTTGGGCCTCCATTGTCCCATACGGGACCTGGTCTCTGGCGGAGAGCTTCAAGTTGCCGCCTTTGACGAAACCGGGCAGAGGCTAATTGCAGCAGAGGTCAGCCGCGCATTCTGCACGGGCGCAAAACCTGTTTACCGGGTCACGACAAGGACGGGAAGGGCTATCCGGGCGACCGCAAATCACAAGTTCCTGGCCGAGTCTGGCTGGAAACGTCTGGACGAACTGGCTACTGGTGAACGGATCGCCGCCGCGCCTGATCGTCAACCGTCGGCGCCCCCAATACCGGGTTTGGGGACGCGAACCGAAAGCGGAAACAGACAGCGTCGTCAGGCACAAGTGGCGCCTGTTTTTCCCGACCAGTCCGGCGTGTTCTATGATCCGGTTGCCTCCATCGAGGCGGACGGCTTCGAAGAGGTGTATGATCTCACTGTGCCTGTGTATCACAACTTTGCCGCCAACGGCCTCATCGTGCATAACTCGATCGAGCAGGATGCCGACGTTGTCATCTTCGTCTACAGAGAAGATTACTACAATGAAGAGACCGACCGCCAGAATATCGCCGACCTGATGGTCGCCAAACACCGTCACGGCACGACAGGCACTGTCAGCCTCTATTTCCGCAAGGAATTGACGCAGTTCCGCGATCTGGAGCTGCGCAGAGAGGACCTGGAGTATTGAATCGCGATGCAGAGACCCTGCCCGGCGGGAAGTCCGTTTGGTGGGAGGAGACCAATGGCAGGCATCACAGTCGCCATGTTAGAGATTGCAGAGGATAGGACTGCCCTGTCACCATTGGGATTTGGCTTGGCGCCGGCTCGGCAGGACTTCGCGCGGCGGGCCGCTGTTCCCTGGGAGCAGACATGACAAGACAGCTGCCCGGCTTTGTCGGTTTCCCCGATCAGAAAATGCACGCCATCGTCGTTCCGGACCTTTTCTTTGTCGAGCTGCTGCCCCAGATCGATGATCTGGCCGAACTGAAACTGACGGTCTACTTTTTCTGGCTCCTGAATGAAAAGGAAGGGCCGCTGCGCTATGTACGCGGCGAAGATTTGCGCCAGGATGAATCGTTGCTTCAGGGCCTGGCGCTGGAAAGCGCCCTGCGCAGCCCTCTTGCCGTCCTTGAAGATGCCCTCGAACGAGCTGTCGCCCGCAACACGCTGTTGCAGGTGTATGTCGAGTCCGGCGCAGATGGAGAGCCGAAAGTTCGAAACTGCCGAAATCCGGCGTCCACGGGAGCCGCTTCGTCAGACAGTGAGCAGCCGTCTGGCGAAGACTGGTATTTTCTCAATACCGCCAAGGGCCGTCAGTCCGTCGCCGCCATCCGCCAGGGAAGGCTGGCAGACCTCCAGGGAATCGTGCCGGACGAGGCCCGACTTCGGGTCGAGCGGCCCAACGTCTTTGTGTTATACGAACAGAACTTCGGCCTCATGACGGCCATGATCGCCGATCAACTCCGCGACCTCGAAAAGAGCTACCCGCCTGACTGGATTGTCGATGCGATGGAGATCGCGCTTCTCAACAACAAGCGCCACTTGAACTACATCCGCGGGATTCTGAGACGCTGGGAAACGGAAGGCAAGGACGAAGGCTATGGATGAGCTGAATGATCTGTTGCGCGGCTTCACCGATGGAATGGCGGGCCGCTCGGAACGAGGCGCAGGGGGATCCCCTGGTCAGGGGGCTCTTCCCGCTGAAGGCGACAGACAGGGCCGTCAGCGCGAGGCGCCGCCTGGCCTGCCCTCCCGCTCGGAGCGTCAGGCGCACGCCCAGCTCGAGCCTTGCCCCGCTTGCGGCGGCGCCGGCTTCCTCCTCGAAGATTTACCGGTTGGGCATCCCGATTTCGGCAAACCGATCCCATGCCACTGCAAACTGGACGAGCGCCGCTCACGGCGTAGAAGCCGACTGAGTAACGTCCACAATCTCGAAGAGCTAACCCGCTATACATTCGAGGCCTTTGACACTGATCTCTCCTGGTTGGCCCCCCACAAGCTGGAGAGCCTGGTCAGGGCCTATGAAGCCGCCTTGGCGTTTGCGGAGAAGCCGTCAGGTTGGTTGCTCCTTACGGGCGGATACGGGTGCGGCAAGACGCACCTTGCCGCGGCGGTTGCCAACCATCGCATCGAGAACGACCGGTCGGCCATCTTTGTCGTTGTGCCCGATCTGCTGGACCATCTTCGCGCCACATTCGGACCCAATAGTGAGACCAGCTACGATGACCTGTTTGACGAGATTCGCAACACGCCGGTCCTCGTCCTCGACGACCTGGGCGTTCAGGTTGTAACTCCCTGGGCGCAGGAAAAACTGTTCCAGATCCTTAACCATCGTTATAACGGCCAGCTTCCCACAGTGCTGACAACGAATCAACGCCTGGAAGACCTTGACCAGCGCCTGCGCAGCCGGCTGCAGGACCAGGACCTCGTCAGGAACGTCAAGATCCTCGCCCCCGATCATCGCGCCGGCGCCAACCCGGGCCAGGGCGATCTGAGCACGCTCTCTCTTCACGCCGGTCAACGGTTCGAGACTTTCGACGTGCAGCGGCGCAACAGTTCAGCGCAGGCCCTTGCCAACCTGCGGGACGTCAAGCAGGCCGCGGCTGCGTTCGCAGACAGTCCGGGCGGATGGTTCGTGCTGATAGGAGCCAGCGGCGCGGGCAAAACTCATCTGGCCGCGGCGATTTCAAACGCGATGCGCGCGTCGGGCCAGGACGACATCATGTTTGTCGTCGTACCGGATCTTCTCGACTATCTGCGCGCAGCGTTCAATCCCCAATCGCCCGTGCCCTACGACCGCCGTTTCGACGAACTGAGGCGGACACCGATGCTGGTGTTGGATGATCTTGGAACGGAAAGCGCAACCCCCTGGGCCAAGGAGAAGCTGTTCCAGCTGCTCAACTTCCGCCATACGGCCCATCTTCCTACTGTGATAACAACCAGCACTTCCGAAGAGAGACTCGAACCCTGGCTGCGTACTCGTATCAACGACGTCAACCACTGCCAGGTGTGGACAATCCGGGCAGAGTCCTACCGCGGGAGCGCGGATCAGGCTGGCGGCCTTCGCTCCCCCAGGGGACAGGGCACTTCGCGTTCGAGGCCGGTCTGGCGGGAGTAGATTGAAATCCCTTTCCAAAGCGTTATCAGCCTGTGATATACTTGATTGGCACTTTTTCCCTCGGTTTATGCACGTGAAAGTATGCCTATTGAAATGAACAGGGGGACCCAACCAATGCGTTGGCTACAATCGCTGACCTTCTTGTTTACCGTCCTGATGCTGGCGGCCTGTGGCTCGCGCAATACATCCGTCGAACCTGCTCTGCCAACCAACACGGCCGTACCGACATTCACATCCACCCCTGTCGGCGCCGCGGTTGGCGCCGGAGGCGGACAGGTGAGCACACCACAACCCCAGACCCAACCGGCCGCCACACCGGCCGCCCCCGCAGCGACTGCCACGCCCGACGCGCCCATGGCAACCATCGGCAATGTCATCATGAATGTCCGAGGCGGCCCTGGCACGAATTACAACGTGATTGGTACGGCCGCGCCGGGCCAGCAGTTCGAGATTACCGGCAAGAACCCAGGCCTTGGCGACTGGTGGCAGATCAACTACAACGGGCAGACGGGATGGCTATACGGCCCGCTGGTGACGGCAACCAACCCGCAGGTCGTACAGATCGCTCTGGTGATTCCCGCGCCACCGCCACCGACAGCGACACCCATCCCGCCCACGCCCGTGCCGGTCCCGACACAACCGCCGGCGCCCAGGTTCCCGTACTCACTTGTCGATCAAGGACAGTGCCAGAGCAAAGTTACGACCTTTTTCGAAGGCGTTGTCTATGACCGAAATAACAATTTCAAGAACGGCGTGTGTCTGCACATTGCCTTTGGCGGCCCGCGCAACACGAAGTGTACAGGTTGCGGAAAGCCCTCGGGGACCTGGGGATTCTCACCGTTTGGCGGCCCGGCCAATGCAGGAACTTTCGTCGAAATCTTCGTGGTAAACTGTCCAAGCTCTGGATGGGACGATCCGAGGAGCAGGACGAAGGACTTTTCAAACCTCACTCCATTGTCTGAAAAGTGGTCGATGACAGTCAATCAAAGCGTAGGCTGCGTCAACATCGCTTTCAAAGAAAACTAGGGCGGACCATCAACGGCAGTGGTAGGCGCACGGGTCTTAAGAAGACCTGGTGTCACTTCGTTCAAAGGTTTTTCGAAAATTGTGAAACGCGCCGTACGTGAAACTCTCTTCCTTTGGGCCGGCCTGCTGCTGTGCGGCGGACTGGCCCTCTTGTTATTGGCGCTCACACCCGTCCGGACCTGGCTCTGGTCGCAGACAGGGGAGACCGACTTTCTGGCCCAGGTCAAAGGGTTGACCGACCTCGCCGGGGGGACGCTGCGCCCGCGACCGAACCTTGCCCCCCAACTTCTGACCGAACGCGCCGACATCTCCCCGTTCGGCGTCAACGTCTTCCTGGAGCAGGAGGTCGAACCGGCAAAGCGGGAACAGGCTGTGCGGATGGCCGCGCAGGCGGGTTTCCAATGGCTTCGGCAAGAGTTCCCCTGGGAAGACATCGAAATTCATGCGAAGAGCGACTTCGAAGACCGCCGACACGAGCCGGTCCGCTCCGCCTGGGAAAAGTACGATCACATTGTCGAGCTGGCCGAACAGGCCGGTCTGCAGCTGATCGTGAGAATCTCCAACCCGCCGGCCTGGAGCCGGGCCGAAGGCAACGAGTTCGGCTCCTATGCCCCGCCCGACAACTATGACGATTTCGCGGACTTCGCCGGCGCCGTCGCAACCCGCTATCGCGGACGCATCCGCTATTACCAACTGTGGAATGAACCGAACATCTACCCCGAATGGGGCGACTATCCGGTTGACCCGGAGGCCTATGTGGAGCTGCTGAAAGCGGGCGCCTCCGCCATCCGGGCCACCGATCCCGACGCAGTGATCGTCGCCGGCGCCCTCGCTGCGACCATTGATCTCGACGGGACATCTGTGCCCGGGCGCAGCTTTTCCGACCTGCTCTTCCTGCAGAGAATGTACGACGCCGGCGCTGCGCCCTACTTTGACGTGATGGCAACACAGGGATACGGCCTCTGGTCGGGCCCGACCGACAGACGTATGCATCCTCGCGTCATGAACTTCGGCCGCCCCCAGTTCATACGCGACCTGATGGTCGCCAACGGCGACGGACACAAGCCCATCTGGATCAGCGAAATGAACTGGAACGCCGCGCCCGCCGGTGTCGAACCGCGTTACGGTCGCGTCAGCCTGGAACAGCAGGCCGCAAACGCGCCCCTGGCATTCGAACGCATCCGCGCAGACTGGCCATGGCTGGGCGTAGCTAACGTCTGGTACCTGAAGCGAGCCACGGACCTCTGGGAACAGAATCAGCAGCCGGAAGCCTATTTCCGTCTCCTCGCCCCGGATTTTACGCCCCAACCGGTGTACGAGTCGATCCGGACCTACATCGCCGACCTGCCAGGGCAAGACTGACATGTGGAGCTTGACGGCGCGGCCCCCTCTTCTGCGCCGCGCCTTCTTCATCGCCATTCTGGCGCTGGCCGCCTTCGTACGGTTCTACTGCCTCACCTGTTCCTCTCTGTGGCATGACGAAGGCAATTCATGGGCCCTGGCGCAGCGCGGCTTCCAGCAGATTGCCCGAGAAGCCGCAGCCGACATTCACCCACCCGGCTACTACTGGCTGCTGAAGGTCTGGGCCGGCCCGTTCGGGTACAGCGCCTGGGGGATGCGCAGCCTCTCCGCGGTTGCCGGCTTACTCATGGTTGCAGTTATCTACCTGGCGGCGCGCGAAATCGGCAAGGTCTCGGAAAGAGACGGCGGAATTGCTGGCGACCGTTTCCTGTTCCCCCACCTTGCCGCGCTCCTGGCCGCGCTCAACCCTTTCCAGGTCTACTTTGCCCACGAAGCGCGCATGTATGCCCTGCTCGCCCTGGAAAGTACGGTTTTGATGTGGGCCCTGCTCGCGATGCAGCGGCGAGCCAGTGCCGGTAGCCGGAACGCTTCAGTCATCGGATATGCCGCAATCTACACGCTGGCTGCCGCTGCAGGTCTGTGGACGCACTACTTCTTTGGCGTCATTTGGGCGGCAGCCGTCGGCGCCGCCTTTTGGTGGCGGCTGGGCTTGGGCAGAGGATCGGGGCCAGCGGAAGTCGCCCCGCTCCGGAAGTCTCCTGACGGGCACGGCGGACCTGAAAAGGGGAGGCCCTTCCTCATTTTTCTGGGCTTGAACGCGCTGGCCCTTCTCGCTTTCCTGCCCTGGCTGCCGACAGGCGTAGACCGGCTTCTCAACTGGCCTTCTCAGGACGGCTATGTCGATGCAGCGGGAGCTTTGCGTCTCGCGCTGCAGACACTGGCAACGGGTACGATTCGCAGCGCGCCTCGGCTGGCATGGGGCTGGCTCCTTTTGGTCGGACTGCTTCCCGTATGCGGGCTCTGGCGCTTGCGCCGGACCTACGCAGGGAAGGCGCTTCTTCTCTGGATTCTGCTTCCCCTGGCCGTGATGTTTGGGTTCGGCCTGTTCAATTCTTCCTTCCTGAAGTTTCTGCTGGCGGCTTCGCCTGCCTGGTGCATTGCGTCCGCAGCCTCCCCACATTGTCTGGCTGACGGGTACACTTCGATACGGCAACTGAATTGGTTTGGGCGAGGGCCCTTTAAGGCGGAAAATCCACGGTTGAACCGTCGCCTCAAGGTGTTGTCCTTTCTTTCTGCCGCAGGCGTCGCTGGATTGGCCGCGGCTCTGGCTGCGATCACTCTACCCGCCTATTACATCGATCCTGGCGCGCGTGACAATTACGCCGGCATTGCTCAGACGGTAGCGGCGCTGGCAGATCCGATTGAGGACCTCGTCATCCTGAACGCGCAGGGGCAAGCTGACGTCTGGAGCTACTACGACGTCAAGGTGGACGCCCTGCCCTTGCCCGTAGACAGACCGCCTGACCGAGCCAAGACAGAAGAAACGCTTGAGCGGGAAACGACGGATAGAGACCGAATCTTCGCCATCTACTGGGCAACAGAGCAGTCGGACAGCGAGGGAATCGTCGAGAGCTGGCTGGGCCGGAACGCCTTCAAGGGCCTTGAAAGCTGGCAGGGCAACCTACGCTTTGCAACCTATTCGATGCCGCGCGAGCAGTCGTGCGCTGCGCTGGAACAGCCCCACCGCTTTGACGGCGCCGCTGAACTGTACGAGGTCTGCCTTTCGCCCCAACCCCTTGCAGGCGGCGAGACGCTCCAGATCGGCCTGCGGTGGCGATCCTTGGCTTCGCCGGGCAGACAGCTCAAAGTGACAGTTCAGTTGCTGAATGCCGGGAACCAGGTGGTCGTCCAGCGAGACGGCGAACCGGGGGCCGGGACGCTTCCCGCCACTGACTGGCAGAAGGGCGATGTGGTCGCTGACAATCATGGACTCCCACTGCCGCCCGGGACACCGCCGGGGCGTTATCGCCTCATCGTCGCGCTTTACGACCCGGAAAACGGAGTACGTTTGGCCACTCCTTCGGGAGACGCAGTCGAAATCGCGCAACCTGTCCTGGAGCGCCCCGACCAGCCGATTCCTATTTCCATTGTCCCCATGCAGCGCCGTTCAGATCTTGTCCTTGGCCGCGTGACCCTTGTCGGACACGATTTTCATCGCAAGACCTTTGGACACGCCCCCGCGACTGCCCTTTCCAGCGGTGACGTGCTCCAGGTACACCTCTACTGGCAAGCTCCGACTCCTCTCCCCTCCGATTGGCCGGACGACATGACCATGAGGCTGCTCCTCGGCGACCAGGCAGTGGAATCACCGCTGGCCGGCGGCAGTTATCCAACGACCCAGTGGCGGCAGGGCGAGCTGGTTCGCAGCATCTTCGAAATTCCGTTTGACGGCACTGATGCCACCCTCTGGTTGGAGGTGGAGGGATCTCGAACGCGGTTGGGCAGGATTCCCCTCGCCAACTGAATCCACAGCTTTGCCTACTGGCCCTACGAAAGGCCCCGGCAGGAACGCCGCGGTTTCCCTTTACCCGGATCCTTTGACAAGGCGCTACGCGCATAGTACGATAGTGCCTGATGCCGAGATCGTCCCATATTCGGGGGGCGAGCCAGGATTTGCCCAACAACTGCAGGTGTGGAAGGCAACTGCAGCTGAACTCGGAGCTTGCATACAGCGCATGCCCTATTCAGAAGCCATTGGGCACGCGCCTGGGAAAGGACTCTGCCCGATGCGTGTGCCAACCCATCCCGCGGTTCTTCCGGATGAGTTGCCCTGCCCTGTTGAAGCGGCCGCGCGAATCATTGGTCAGAAGTGGACTTTGCAGATCGTTCACCGGCTTCTCAATGCCCGCACCAAACGGTTTTGCGAACTGCAGGAAGAGCTGGGCGGCGTCAATCCGAGTACGCTCAGCAGCCGCCTCAAAATGCTGGAGGACGAAGGACTGGTCATGCGAGTGCAGGTCAGCGCGATCCCTCCGCATGTCGAATACAGCTTGACGGATAAGGGCAGCGAGTTGGCGCCGGTCATCGCTGAGATTGCCGGCTGGAGCGAACGCTGGGTCTGCAATGAGAAGGAAGGCGCGGCACCGGCGCAGATTGAAGCAGGCTGAAGGATTGTGAAGTCCTTTCAAGGAGCGCGGCGAGAATGCTGATCACCGGCCTCACCGTTGGACTGTTGCAGGAAAACTGTTACATCCTGGGTTGTGAGGAGACGATGCGTGGTGTCGTCATTGACCCCGGAGACAGCGCGCGCGCAATCCTGGGCGAGATCGAAGAATTGGGCCTGACGATTGAAAAGATCATCAATACCCACTCCCACTTCGACCATGTCCTGGCTGTGAACTCTCTGAAAGAAGCCACCGGCGCCACCTTTCACCTCCATCGAAAAGACCTGCCCATCCTGCGGGCCGCCCCGGAACGCGTCCGCGAATGGCTCGGCGCAAGGGTCGATCCCATCGACGAACCCGACCATTTTCTTGAGCCGGGCAACTCCATAGAGTTCGGCACAGAGTCGTTGGAGATCCGCTTTACGCCCGGCCACTCCCCCGGCCACGTCGTATTCGTAGACCACAATAACGAGCAGGTATTCGCTGGTGACACGCTTTTCCGCGGCAGCATCGGACGATTCGACCTGCCGCTCGCAGACGGGCCAACGCTGTTACGCAGCATTCAGGTGGAGTTGCTCACGCTGCCCGACAACTACGTCGTCTATCCGGGCCACGGTGACGCGACGACAATTGGCGACGAACGGGAGACAAATCCCTTTATCGGGCGAGCAGCCGCGTATTCCTTTGAATGATCGCAGGAGTGTGCCATGACGACGCTAGCCGGAGGACTTCTGAGACTTTGGACGAAGAACCGGGAGCGGACGCGAACGGCCGAGGAAAAGGCATCGGCTACGACAGGCGGTTCACTATCGCAAGAGCCTGTTGTGGTTTGGCAGGCGGCAAATCCTATGGAGGCGCAGATCGTCAAGGGGCGCCTGCAAAGCGCAGGAATACCCGCGATTGTCCGCGGCGAGGCGATGGGCCGAATCTACGGATTCGTCTACGGCGGTCTGGCGGAACGGGATGTGTTGGTGCCCGCGCCGCTGGCAGAGTCGGCCGAGGAACTCCTCTCTGAGGAGATTGAGTGGGACTGTGACAGTGCGCCTCAACTGTAGTTCAGTTTCTGCTGCGCGCCGCACAGCGTCTATAATGTCAAGAGTTTTTCAGCCGTAATCAGATTGGGGATCTGGGAAAGAAATCCTGACAGCCTCGCAACAGGCTGGTCAATCGATAGAGCCGATAATGAGTACAACCACGCCGACTTTTGAGGATCTGGAAAGTGAGTTTGAGGAAGGGCCAATCCCTTCCCGCTTGGCGCGCAAACGATCCGGCGTCAAACCGCAGTTCCTTGTAGCAGGCCTCTTATTGATTGGTGTCATCGTCTCACTGATGGTCTATGGCCTGACCACCGCCAAGGCATACTGGTTGACGGTCGATGAGGTCCAGCAACAGAAGGGTTCGCTCGCGGATAAGCGCCTGAGGGTCAATGGCATCGTTGTCGACGGCAGCGAGCAGTGGGATGCCGAGGCCGTAACGTTGCGTTTCAGAATCCAGGACGAGGAAAGTCCGAACGGACAGCTCGAAATCGTCTATTACGAACCCCGTCCGGACAACTTTCAACGGGCCGCTTCCGTCATCGTTGAAGGCGAACTAAAGCCCGGCGGCGTCTTTGAGGCAGACGTGCTCCTTCTCAAGTGTCCCAGCCGCTACGAAGAGGCCCCCGAAGACATTTTGCTTGAGGCAAGCCGCTGAAAGGGAGCGTGGATGGCCTTCGATGCGCAAAAACAGTTTTCCGGCTCCGTTCAGGTCGCTCCCGCTGCCTAACTTCCTCGCAAATCTTGCCTCACCCAGAATACGGAACTGAAGATTGCTCAGCAAATGGCCCTCTTGCGCTCTTTTTCTAGCCTGCGCGCTGGCTCTCTTCGTATCTCTGTCTACCGATAGGCTCCGAGCCCAGGAACCTTCACCGTCGTTCGACCCCGAGCAGGTCCCGATCCCGCAACGCCCGCCCCTTTCCGGACTCGCCGCCCAATCCTATGCCCAGAATTGCGCGCCTTGCCACGGCGCCGCGGGTGACGGAGACGGGCCCGCCGGCGCGGCCGCCGACCCAACCGTCTTTTCCGACCCGGCCGCAATCTGGGATCGGGCGCCAGCCGAACTCTTCTTCGTCACAAAGTTCGGTCGGATCGAGAACCTGATGCCTCCCTGGCGCAATAGCATGAGCGACGAACAGATCTGGCAAGCCGTCTACTACTCCTGGAGTCTTCACACGGACGAAACGGAGATCGCAGAAGGCGCCGAGCTTTATGCCCAGTCCTGTCTGGCCTGCCACGGCGCGGACGGCCGCGGAGACGGCTCCGGGGCCGGCGGCGAAATGCCCGACTTTGCCGCGCAGGCCCCGATGATCTTCGCCAGCCAGGCCGAGTTGGATCAACGCTGGCGGGATTCCCACCGGGAGTTTGGTTCCGACTGGTCAATGTCCCAACGGAAGGCTGTGCTCGAGTATGTGCGCGCATTCACCTACGAACCCATTTGGACGCCCCTCTCGCTTTCTGGTTCCGGCGTAATCAGCGGTGAAGTCGTTCAGGGAACGGAAGACGGCTCAGCATTGCAGCCTACGGAGGTCATCCTAAACGTCTATCAGCAGACCAATCTTGTGGAGACCCGAACCGCCATGACAGAGGCTGAGGGCAGTTTCGCTTTCCAGGATCTGCCATTGGACGAGGGCTTCTACTTTCTCGTTGAAACCACTTTTCGAAACATACGCTATACCTCGCCGATCCTGGCATTCAGCGGTCCCGAATTCACTGAAGACCGTACCGGCCCTGATCGAATCGACACGTTGTTGCCCGTATACGAAACGACGACCGATCCGCAAGGCATTCGTGTCAGCCGCGCCAATTGGATCATTGAGCACGAGGCAGGCGCTCTCCTGGTGGGGCAGCTCTTCACTTTCGGCAACGCCTCCGACCGTACATTCATCGGTACCGAAGAGGATTCGCTGAACAGGCCAGTTTCGCTTGGCATCGGGCTGCCGGCAGACGCGCAGGGCGTTGAAGTCCAGGACGGGCTGATAGGCGAAGATTATCTTCTGCGCCAGCAGACCCTCTATGACACGCGTCCGGTTCGCCCCGGAGCTGGCGCCCGGCAGATTTTTGTGCGATACAGAGTTCCTTTTGATGAAGACTCCGCCGAAGTGAGTTTCCCAGTCTCCTATGATATACAGCTGCTGAATGTACTGGTTGCCGACCTGCCTGAGTTGGAAGTGGACCTTGCAGTCGCCGGCGAAATCCTGGAACAGGGCGGCCAGGAAACGATCCAGGGCGTCAGTTTCCGTCGCTGGAGCGCCCCCGTTTCAACTGGCCCCGACCTGGAGGTTGGGCTGCGGCGACTCATCCCTGCCGGGGGGCTCGATCCCCGTGCGGAACGCGAGCCGCAGACCAACCGGCAGATGCCGGTCGCGGCGCCGCCCCTGGACGCAGGTGTCCCTTTGGTTGTCGGCGGAATCGTAACCCTCGCTCTTCTCACGGCGACTCTGCTGTTTGTGCAAAGAGAACGAAACAGGAGGCCGCCGACAGCCGCGCAGACGACGGCGCGGCGCGCGGAGTTGATAGACCAGATTGCCCGGCTCGACGATCTGCACGCTCTTGGCGAGTTGGAGGAGAAAGTGTGGAAAAGAGAAAGGGCGAACCTGAAGCAGGAGTTGATCGCCATCGCCCTGACCCAAAAGAGAGTGGGCGAGGCAGAATGACCAGGCTCTCGCTCCCGCTGATCCGTTGCGAAAATGTCCGGAAACGGCACGGCCACAGGCGCATCCTGCGCGATGTCACCTTTTCCGTTGCCGCCGGCGAAGTCCTGGCCTTGCTGGGCGCAAACGGTTCAGGCAAGACGACCCTCTTGAGAATCATCGCAGGGCTGGATAGGCCGGACCGGGGAGAGGTCTGGCTGGGACCCGTGCCACTGTCTGGCGCGGGCCCCGAGATTCGCCGTTATGTCGGGGTTGTCGCCCACGCCCCTCTGCTGTACGATCGACTTACAGGCTCGGAAAACCTCGGCTTCTACGCCCGTTTGTACAATCTGGAGGACGCCGGGGCGCGTATCGAACACCTGTTGCGATCGCTCAGACTTTGGGCCCGCCGTGACGATGCAGTGCGGACGTACAGCCGGGGGATGTCCCAAAGGCTGGCAATCGCCAGGGCACTGTTGCACGACCCGCCGGTGGTAGTTTTCGATGAACCGGACACAGGGCTGGACAGACAGAGCCTGGAAGACGTATCCGATCTCTTCAGGCAGTTGCGCGGCAGAGGGCGGGCTGTTTTCGTTACAACGCATGACACGGCGCGCGCCTTCAGCTGGGCCGACCGGGTATGCGAGCTGCGCAATGGTTGCCTGCAACAGAATGCCGAATCGAAACGTAATGGGTAGTGAGAAGCCGCGCACGAAAGTCGACTCTCTCTACTCCGGGGCAGGACCGGCGGTCAAACGCGGGATATGATGGCAGAGCTCCCTCAGGAGGGCGAACAATCTCGGGCGCGCGCCGGGCTGGCCGGCTATTTCAGAGTTGTATGGACCGTGGCGGAAAAGGACGTGCGCACAGAACTGCGCGCCAAGGAAATCCTGGGAACGATGGCCGCATTCTCCGTCCTTGCCGCCGTCATTTTTGGCCTGGCCTTTGACCTGCGGGTGCCGCGGACAGAGCTGGTCGTACCTGGAATCCTGTGGGTGATCATTCTGTTCGCCGGTGTATTGGGGCTGCACCGTTCATTCGGATCGGAGACCGATCGGGGCACACTTACAGGACTGTTACTGGCCCCGGTGGAACGGTCGGCGCTTTACCTGGGCAAAACTGCCGCCAACCTGCTCTATTTCCTGGTTGTCGAAGCGCTTCTTGTGCCGGCCCTGCTCATCCTATTCGACGTCAATCTGCTGAAGCCGCTGATACTTTTGGGGTTGCTGCTGGGGACAATCGGTTACGTAGCCGTCGGGACGCTATTTGCCGCCCTGACTGCACGCAACAGGGCCAGAGAGACACTGCTTCCTGTGCTCCTGCTTCCGGTCCTGGCGCCGCTTTTCATCTCTGGTGTGGGTCTGACGGCTGCTGTACTTGACGGAAGGGCTGCTTCGGAAGCCTGGCCCTGGATTGGCATTATCGCGCTGTATGATGTTTTGGTCTTTGCAGTCGCATTCTTGATTGTCGACCTGATCTGGGAACAGGGTTGACACAGGACCTGGGAACGCGCCAATGAACGAAACCGCAGTTCAGGGAGGCGCCGGCCGCTGGTTTGCCCTCCTGCTCGTCTTCGATGCCGTCGCGGCGCTTGCCATGATCGCAGCCACGTGGGCGGCGCTTCTATACGCTGGAGACGCCATCAATCTCGCCGGCGTTGAACAGGTCGCGCAACGCATCTTCTACTTCCACATTGGCAGCAACATCGCCGCCCTCCTCGGATTCCTGGCTTCTCTGGTCGGCAGCCTTGGCTATCTGATCAGTCGACGCCTCGTGTGGGACCGGTGGGCGGCGGCCGGCGTGGAAGTCGGCACGATCTTTGGTGTGTTCGTACTGCTGTCCGGCGCCATTTGGGCGAAGCCGGCCTGGAACACCTACTGGACCTGGGATCCCCGTCTCACCACGGCGACAATTACGGTTCTAATCTATATCGCGTATATGCTCTTTCGAAATGGCTTCGAAAACCCTGATACGCGGGCCCGTTTTGCCGGCATTTACGCCATTTTCGCCTTTTTGAGCGTTCCTCTCACCTACTACAGCGCCCGGCTGTTCCGGTCCATTCATCCAATTGTCTTCGATGGCGCAAACCAGGAGGCGCAGGGGGGCTTCTCGATCGGGCCGACCATGGGGCAAACGCTTGCCATGGCAATGATAGGTTTCGGCCTACTCTTCTTTGCGTTACTGTTTCACAGAGTGCGTCAGATGGAGTTAGAGTCCCGAATCGACGCATTTCGAGGGGAAATAGTCGAATGATATATCTGACAGTGGCCCTGGTCCTGTTGTGGCTGCTCGTTGGGGGCTATCTGGTCTTCATGTTAAACCGCCAACGGAGTTTGGAAAGAGAGTTGAGAACGTTGCAGGAGGAGTTCCAGGACAGAGTATCCAGCGATCAAGCGTGAAGGGAATCTCGGTCCATTCTTGGTAAGATTGTTTACTGCGCGCCAGCCTCTGGCGCTATACAGTAGACCCAGAACTTTCCGTTCGCCGCCTTGCGAGCGACACAGGGCAGACTAGAATCGTAAACAGGTTTATGCCATGGCTCAGAACATTTCAAGCACGGGAACCATGAGGTCCGGTCGCCTTTCGAACACCACTGGACCCAAGCAGGCGACGCGCACCAACACCTTCCTTCACTCTCTCGCATTTGTGATCGGCTTCGGCGCAATCTTCACGCTGCTAGGTTCCGCGGCCGGCCTCCTGGGACAGAATCTGAACCAATTCCTCCCCCTCGTTCAGCGGATCGGCGCCGTCCTTCTGGCGGTCTTCGGCTTGACCACGCTTGGCGTTCTCGGCTGGATCGTGAATCGCGTTCAGTCAAGTGAGCGCCTGGCCTCCAACCCGGCCATCGCGGCGCTCATTGACATTCTGCGCTTCTTGAATGCCCTCATGTATACCGAACGCAGGGTGACCGACCTGCACAAGGTGAAACGCGGTTGGGGTTACCTCAGCAGCGCCATGATGGGCGTCAGCTTCAGCGCAGGATGGGTCCCCTGCGTAGGTCCAATTCTGGCCAGCATCCTCTTTCTGGCAAGCGACAGCGCCACTGTCGCCCAAGGCGCTTTGCTGCTTGCAATCTATAGTCTGGGACTGGGGCTTCCCTTCCTGCTTACCGGAGCCGCTTTCGGCAAGGCCACATCGATTCTGCGGAGGCTCAACCGCCACGCAAACGTCGTCAGCGTCATCAGCGGAATCTTTCTGCTCTACGTAGCCTGGCTTCTCTGGGCAGACCGGCTAACGATGCTGACGACGCAGTTTGCATTCTTGAATGAATGGGTCTTTTTGCTGGAAGAAGCGCTTTCCACCTCAACTGGCGTCAACGCAGCCTTCAGCGCCGGAGCGCTCAGCGCAGCCCCTCTTGCCTTCGTGGCAGGCATCATCAGCTTTATCAGTCCCTGTGTGCTGCCACTGATTCCTGCCTACATCGGCTACCTGAGCGGCGCGGCGCTCTCCGGCGAGAGGAGCTGATAGAATATGCACAGCCCGCTGAAACAGTTGTCAAAGCTGGCAGCGTGGGCTGCAATCGCGTTGGCCATTGCCGCCTGCGCCGCGGCTCCGCCCGGCGGCGACGCGCCACCGGATTTCGCGCCCACGCCTCTCGACCAGTTTCCGAACGAGCTGGGCAAAGGCTTCCCGGTGGCAGAAAGCGTCCAGGAAGGGAGCGCAGGCGTCGGCGACAACGCGCCCAACTTCGCCTTCTTTCTGGAGGATGGGCGCGGCGCCGACCTCGCTTCCCTCCAGGGCAAGCCCGTCGTCCTCAACTTTTGGGCCACCTGGTGCGGACCCTGTCGCGCCGAAATGCCGGACCTGGTTGCCCTTCACGAGTCCGATCCCCAACTCGTCGTTCTGGAGATCAACGTTGGCGAGGAGCTGGCTGCAATCGAGGCGTTCGCCTCAGAGTTTGGGATGAACATGACGGTGGTACAGGACCAGGAAGACTCGATTCGCAGGGCTTACGATGTGCGGAATATGCCCACGACGGTGTTTATCCGACCGGACGGATCGATCGGCGCCCGCTGGCCGGGATTCCTTGCCGAGGAGCAGCTGCACGGTTTTGTCGACCAGATCAGAAACCAGTGAGCCGCGTAATGCGCGTAACCCTTTTCACCAAGCGGAACTGTCTACTTTGCGACGCCATCAAGTATGAACTCCTGGACCTGCAGGTGGAGTTCGGATTTGACTTCGCCGAGACGTTCCCGGAGGAGGAAACTGGCGTCGTCTCGGAAGAAGTGCCGCGCGTGCCGTACGTAACCGTTGAAAGGGATGGGCAGGCCATCCTGCGCCTGGAGCATCCCATTGAGCAGACGGATTTGCGACGCAAAATCCGCTCCCAAGTGAAGACGCAGTAGGCAAGTCTGGAAAGGCCGATACGATGAATTCGAGCCGCGGGGAACAGACACAGACCAGAGTCCAATCGGCGGTTGTGCGCCGAGTCGATGGCGCAGTCATGGGGATTGCCCGGCACTGGCTCGCCCTATTCAATTCCCTGGTGGCCCTCTACCTAATCCTCCCGTTTCTTGCGCCGGTCCTCGCAAAGTCCGGCTTGACCTTGCCTGCGTCTCTCATCTACTCGGCCTATTCCGCTACGTGCCACCAACTTCCTGAACGCAGTTACTTCCTCTTCGGCGAGCAGCCACTTTATAGTCTCACGGCGCTTGAAAGATCCGGGCTGGAGCCCGCCCAGGGCCTCTTCGAACGAAGGGCCTTTCGCGGCAACGAAGATACCGGCTATAAGGTCTCTATCTGTCAACGCGATGTTGCCATCTACGGATCGGTCGTGGCGGCTGGCCTGCTCTTCGGCCTGCTCCGAGGACGCGTCCGCTCCATCAGCCTGAAAATATATGTCCTGCTGCTTGTTCCCATGGCCATCGACGGCCTAAGCCAGCTCTTCGGCCTGCGCGAGAGCAATTGGTGGCTCCGTTCCGTGACAGGCGCGCTCTTTGGCGGCGCGTCGGTCTGGCTCGCCTATCCTTATATTGAAGCGGCCATGCGGGATGTCATTCTGCAGGAGGAGTTAAGGCTGAGGTAGCTCGACGAAGCCGGAGTCCCGAGGTCTCGCCGGTTAGCCCATTCATCTGCCGGGCGCCGCCGCGCCCCGGCCCGCCTTCCAATCAATTCTTCAGTTTCGAGCGCGTTCTTCCAACCTTCAGGGATGCCGATGGAAATGGTCTCAGGAGTCTTCTGTGGATCAGAGTCGGGCCAGAGACGCCCAAGTCCACGCAGTGGCGCAGAGAAGGCAGCGTAGAACACATACGCTGCGCATTTGCGCTTCTCTTCCTCGCCCTCAATAGTTCGCAATCAATAACTCAGTGATCGGACCGCGTTTTTTGCCGTTGCTGTTGATGCGCCGGTTCGCCATTACTTTGTGGATTTCGAAGCCTGAATAGAGGTCCTCAAAGAAACTGTCCTGCGGATTCTCGTTGTGCGGGTCCGAGTTACTCAGCATCAGTTTGGCGCCGGCGCGGCCCAATTCCTGGTAAAAGAGGGCAAGCCGCCTCTGTTCACCGTCGTCAAATCGCTGCATGTAGAAGGAGTTGAAGCTGGACGTCTTGCTGATCGGCCGGTACGGGGGATCCATGTAGACGAAAGTGGTCTCGTCGACAAAGCTCTTGCATGCGGTAAAGTCGCCGTAGTGGATCTCCGCCTTCTGAAGAGAACGCGAAACCGAACGAAGATTGACCTCGTCGCAGATCCTGGGATTGCTGTAGTTCCCGTAAGGAACATTGAATTCGCCCAGAGAGTTGACGCGGTAAAGTCCGTTGAAACAGGTGCGGTTCAGAAAAATGAGGCGCGCGACATGCGATGCCGGTTCCGCTGCCGATGTTGGACTGATTCTGCTGACTCTATTCTGGTTGAATGACCCTCGCACGTCATAGTAGAAATGGCGGCGTTCTTCCCTGTCCAGTGCCAGAAACTGATTCTGAATGTGCTCCAGTCTCTCTATCAGACTTTCAACCTGCTGTTGAATTGTGCGATAGGCCAGAACCAGGTCCGCGTTCATGTCGGAAATGAAGAACTCGCGGATGTCAAAACAGTTGGAAATGAGAAAGAACACCGCGCCGCCGCCGATAAACGGTTCAGCATATTTCCTGAGGCTGCCTTCCCATAGGCCGGCGGGGAGATGGCGCCCGATCTGGGGAAGCAACTGGCCCTTGCCACCGGCCCACTTGAGAAATGGTTTTGCGCTTCGTGACTCTTGCGAAACAGAAGGAAAGTGTAGTTGCCTGATTTGCATGTATGACGAACCTGACTGAGGAATCTTTTAGAACGCAGCGCCTTCCATTATCCCACACGTGATCTGCCAATTCAACCGCAGCAGACGCTGGCGCGAAGCAGTTTCTCGGGCGGCTGCATGTATCAGAATTTTCGGGAAGGGGCTGGATTTTCAGGATTGCATGCGATGGGGGCCCGCACTTGGGGCGGTCGTCAGGCAGGAGGTGAAAGGGTGGAAGGTCAACGGCATGGATTGGACCTGTTCCCAGGGTGTAGACCAGGCTTCGTGTGAGGTTCAGGCAATCTGGGGGAAATCACGCTGATTTCCGCAAGCGGCTTGTTCTGGCAGTCCCATGTCTGGGATGGACCCGTTTCCGCTGGCGCAACGGGTACACTTTTCAGCCCCGAATCCCATTGGGAGAGGCGGATTGGGGTGGGAACCCAAGTTGGATGCCACATTCCTGCTTCCCTAAGGAAAGCCCACGAGAGATTTCACAGGATGAGAATGGGGACGCTGCGGCGCTGAAAGAACCCTTCAAGGCCGCACGACCACCTCATCGGTCATCACCCTTCCTTCCTCGACCACCAGGGCTATTCCGCCGCCGGCCAGTTTGCCGTCAGATGCCTCAAATAAAGGCGCGTTCATGTCGTTGACAAATCCTTGCACACGATCCCCTGCGACCCGCAGCTTGAGGGTGTGCGACTCTCCGAATTCCCATGGAAAGTCGACTTCCGCCAAGACGGTGTCCCCGTCCAGCGCGCGCACGAGACGGGCCAACCCGCGGCCATCGGTCGAGCGGCAGAGCAGGATGGCGTAGTATCGCTGCATGCCCTGCACTCTTGCCGCAATGCCGGCAGCCTCGCACAGGTGAAATGTCATTTCCGACTCGACCTCGTAATCGGCCCACTCCCTCGTCCCAGTCATGAGCAGGCCGCGGCCTCGATTCTGCACGATCCGGAATGCCTCAGGCCACCAGAAGTCGTAGCTGTCCACACCATCGACCCAGGCTCGCCGCCACATCTGAGGCGCAGACATTCTCAGCCGGCGCAGATCCGCGGGCGCGTCCGGTCGCGAAAAAGTCACCTCAGGTTCTCCTTCCCAGGTCAGATAGTCCAGGTATACCGTGCCCTGCGTTCGTTCGGCGCTGTGGACCGCGACCCCGATTTCGGCAACCGGCTCGTTGCCGGCGCCCGAAACCGTCCATTGGAAGGTTCGGCGCTCTCCGGGCTCGAGCAGTTGCGTAGGACCGGCCTCAACGATGAGCTGGTCATCTCGAGCGCGGTACCGTCGCAGATACAGGCCTGCATCCACGGCCCGTTCGTTGCCGGCGTCCGCCTCCAACTCGGCGATCACTGTCTGGCCGGGACAGAGCGAGGGCGATGCCATCAAGCCGTATCCTCGCCGCTCAAAGTATTCGGCGGTCTCCTTTGAGGGTATGAACGTGTGGGTTGCCGCTCTCGCCGGACGCCCCTTGGCGACACCGTCAAAGTGCAGCGCCAGGCTGCGACCGCCCAACCGGCTATGTCCTTCCACGTTTTCCAGGGTGAGAGTGCCGCGGCTGTCTACACTGTCATCTGGCATGAAGCCTTGAACTGAGCCTGCCAGTTCAAAATGATAGCGTGAGCCGTTCTTGGGCTTGTACGGCGGTTCCTGCGCCAGTGCGCGACCCACGTTGATCACGTGCATGCTCTCGGTCACCGCGTCGGTCACGGCCCTTCCGCCATCGGCGGTTGGCAGATAGAGCCGGTCGGAAACAGGCCCGCGAAAGTCCGGGCCGTCCTCGAGACCTGCCAGCCCGTTCTTTATGCCCAGCAAGCAGCCCACATTTCCCGAATTGCAGTCAGTATCCCAGCCGCTTGTATTCACGATCATCAGCGTCTTTTGGAAGTTGTCGTCGCCGTGAAGAAGGGAATGGATGATCAGCGCGTGATTGGGAACCATGTGGCAGTTGCCGCCGTATTTGTCGTACCCGAAATTCTCGGCAATCTGCTCCCTGGTCTTTCTCCAGTCGGGGCCGTTGACCGCGTGCCATTCCCGAATCTGCTCGATCACGGCGCGAATCAGAGAGTCCTTTGGAATGACGGCCAGGCCTGTATCGATCAGCCTGTGTATGTCCGTTTCGACAAAGGCCTGGGCTTCCATTGCCGCCAGCGCCTGCGCGCCGTGAATTGCGACCCCATCGTGGGCTACGCTGGCCGCGCGGCGGGCCAGTTCAGCCGCCAGCTCCGGATCCCCTGGAGCAACCAACGCCCACCCGTCTATGAATATCTGCGCGCCGATCTGCTCCGATACGACCTGACCGTTCATCGCCATCGAGCCGCTGCGAGGGGCGGAGATCCCCTCCTTCAGTCTCAAGTAGGCCGTATGCTCAGTGGAGTTGCCCATCCCGCCCCACCAGAGAATCGTACGCTCCTCAATAATATAGTTCAGCCAGGTTTGCCCGATCTGCGCCGGCGTGATCGAATCGGAGTTGCCGTAGTCGGGCAATGCGCGCAGGAAGGTGAAGGTGCCGGAAATGTCATCGTCCGTCACGACCAGGGGCACGTCAAGATGCTCATGGACATAGTAGTTGATCTCGCCAAAGCGTTCATCGAGCATCTCATAGGTCCAGCCCTCGAAGGGCCGGCCCAGGTACACGCCGATCAGTTTGCCCAGTACGCCGGCGTAGACTTTCTCTGTATAGTCGATTGGAATCGGCATCCTTGCGCTTCTCCTTTTCTGCCTTCATGCCCAACGTTCAGCTTTGCCCATTTTCTCCACAGCCGGCATTCTGAAACATGTCTGCCAAATGGACAGACCCACAGAGAGCCCGCGCCGCATCTCGCGCACTCGACTCGCGTTCCGCCCGACCCGGATGGCGCGCCAGGTCATCGACTCCGTACAGCTGTGAGGGCGGTCAGGTCGTTGCGGCTACGAAAACTCAGGCCAGTAGAACTCCCGCCTGGTTGGATCGTCGTAGCCGTCCATCCAGGTATTCTTCAGACCGGGCGTACTGATGGCCGCCTCGACGATGGCGCGGTTGAAGTCTCCGACAAGATCATGCTGAAGATACTCGTTCACGGGCATCCACAGGCACTCGTCGATTTCCCAGTCATCTCTCTCGATCCGCTCCGAAAGGGGAGTAAGCCTGCAAATGAAATAGATATCCGATTTGCCATAGCGGTAGCCGTGCCAGTGCCGCCAGCAGATAACGGACTCGAACCTTGTTTCCACGCCGGTCTCCTCCAGCACTTCCCGCACCACAGCCGCAGCCAGGTGTTCGCCGGGATGGAGCGCGCCGCCGGGCAATTTATAGTATGGCCGCGATGAACCTCTGTGCCTTTCGGAAACGACCAGCAGCTCCTGACGCTCGTTGATCGCCACGCCGCCTGCGCCAATGTAGTGCGTTGCATAGCCTGGAACCAGGGCATCCTCCTGCAGTCTGCGAACCAGGAGCACATAGTTTTCTTCAGTATGATGAAAGACGAATCCTGCCGCGGTTGAGATCGGGATCAGGGGGGCCCGCTCAATCGGTAAATGCAGCCAGACAAGAAATCGGCCATCCTGGATCCATTTGATAAGGGAAGACGAAAGGCTCGCCGCAAACTCTTCGGGCTTGGCCGGCAGATCCTCGGAGTTGATTTCAATGCCATTAAATCGGTTTACCGCATGTGGCAGAATATTCATTGGGTCACCTTGTGGGGCTGAGGATACTCTCTACTCCGACTCATCAATGGACTTCGGGCCAGGATCAACTTGAAGGGACCCGAGCCAATGTCACCTCATAATCGCTGGCCGACATTTCGCGGCGCCGCGCAGGCCGATCTGATAACTGTATGCCGACAGATGGAGTAACCGTCCCGGATTGTAGTTTTCTTGAGACCCTGCATGGGGCCTGATTCGATCTATTTTAGTTCGCTATCATTTGCAAATCAAGTTGAAGAAAGCCCTGTTTTTCGGCTTGATGCAGTCGCATTTGCGCTGGACTGTGGTATGCTAAGCGGAATCCGCCGGGACTGGCCGCGCAGCAGTTGGATGTGATGCAGGGCAGTTCGAGCCGCGTTGCGAAGCTGCCGCCTTAAGTCCTGCGCCGGCAACCCCTTTCAAGACTCCAGGAGAATACACAATGTATACAACCGATCAGTATGAAGGTATGCTCGCCGAAACCGTCGCCATCCAGGGAGCGAACGGAGACCGGGTCCTCGCCTACTGCGCCCGTCCGTTAGGGAAAGGGCCCTTCCCGGGCATGGTGCTCATTCATCACATGCCTGGCTGGGACGAATGGTACCGCGAGGCAACCAGGCGGTTTGCGCATCACGGGTACGCCTCAATTTCGCCGAATCTGTATGAACGAACCGGCCATGGCTCTCCCGACGACGTGGCCGCGGCGGTACGCGCCGATGGCGGTGTTCCCGACGATCAGGCCGTGGCGGACATCGAGGCTGCAATGAAGTACCTCCGGGCCCTACCCAATCTGAACGGCAAAGTCGGCGTGTTTGGCACCTGCTCGGGCGGAAGGCATGCTGTTCTGGCCGCCAGCCGGGTCGCGGGCTTCGACGCCGTTGTTGACTGTTGGGGCGGCGGTGTTGTCATGCAATCAGACCAGCTCACACTGCAGCGGCCTGTCGCGCCCGTAGACTACACTGCCGACCTCAACTGCCCTGTTCTTGGCCTGTTCGGCGCCGAAGATCACAGCCCAACCGTTGAAGACGTCGCAGTTCACGAGGAAGCCCTCAAGCGCCACGGCAAGGACTACGAATTCCACATGTACGATGGCGCCGGCCACGGCTTCTTCTACTATCACCGCCCCAGCTACCGCCAATCCCAGGCAGTCGAGGGTTGGGAAAAAATCTGGGCCTTCCTCGGCGACAAACTGGCCGCCTGAACCCTGAAGAAGACGCATTGGAAACGGGTCAAGTATCCGATCAAGGAGGATTGCTATAATGTGTACGATGATCGTCCAGAAAGTCCCGCTTGAAGGCTTCGGCAAGGGGGCGGGCGGCTGGTTCGATATGGACCAGGCAAACGTGAGTTGGGACCACCCCTTTCACGCACCCGAGGAACACGCTCTGAACATCGACTTCGTCAACGAGAGCCGCGGCCCCGGGGCCCGCGTTGCTGTGGAACTGAGCGTTGAGTCCGCCCGCCAGCTGGTCGAGACGATTCAAAAGGTGCTGGGAGAGGCGGAGGGCAAGGGACTGCTGAAGGAGGCATAACGCGTCAGGTTCGGACGACAGATGAGTCGGCGGCCTCCATCAACGAGGCGTGTCGGGAGGCCGCCGCCGGCGGGTTACTCATTCAGTCACGGTATGGATCGAACTCGTCCTCGCCGGCCATTGCGATGCCCAGCGGCGTGAGTGTATGCAGGATTCGAATCGTATTGCTATGGTGCGCCAGCACTTCGGGCAGCCGCTTGTAGACCTGTGGCGCCTCATCTGTCCCCGCGCCGCGCAACGTCGCGCCCAACTTCCGAACCGGCGCCAGCATCTGTTCGCGGCTGATCTGGCCCCGCTTGACCTGCACCTTGCGCCCTTTTCTCCAGCGGAAACGGCCCGCAGCCTGCGTACGTGACATGAGCCGGCCCGCGCCATGCACGGTCGAATAGAGCGCCTGCTTACCCTCTTCGCTTTCAATGCCTTCCAATACGACCGAAATGTCTCCCATCGATCCGCCCACGAAGCCCTTCTGCCTGGGAAATGCCGGGGTCGCGCCCTTCCTCGTGACCCAGAGCGTTTCGCCCCCGTGTTGCTCCTTCCAGGCGAAGTTGTGATGGTTGTGTATTTCCTCGACGATTGTCGCGCCCAGCATCCTGGCCACGCGCTGGCATACCCAGTCGCGGCCTGCATAGGCATACCGCCCCGCCAGCAGCATGCAGGCAAGATACTCCTGCCCCAGGGCTGAGTCAACGCCAAGTAAACTCGGAACGCCTTCAAGAGCGCTTCGCCGTTTTCGCCCGCGCCCCTTGCGCTCCGGTTCGGGTCCCGATTCTCCAGTCCGTTCCGAGTCGGCGGCCTTCATGTAGTGCGTAGCAAGGCGATGGCCGAGCCCCCTGGAGCCAAAGTGGACGCCGACCCAGATTCGCTGCTGTTCATCCTCAAACAGGTCCACATAATGATTGCCGCTGCCCACGGTTCCCAACTGTTCCGCCGCCAGTTTTCGCAGTTTGGCGGCAACTGGCAGGTCCCAGGCCGGATCGTCGTCGAATAGGGGATGGTCCACCCGCTCCTTATTCTTGCGCCCGATTCCAAAGGAGATGGTCTCCCAGATATCGTCCATGATCCACTCTATATTCTCTCGCACTTCGACAGCCGGGATATCGAGGCGAATTGCTTTGTTCCCGCAGGCGATGTCATAGCCGACTCCAGCGGGGTTCAGCTTGTCACGGTAGGCCACGACGCCACCAATCGGAACCGTATAGCCCAGGTGATGGTCCGCCATCAACGCGACCGCGTCGGCATCCTCCGCGCAGTTGACGATCTGTCTGACCGCGTTGTCCAGCGGGTCGCCCCAGACAGGCACGCCCTGAATCATTTGCACTGTCGTCTGAGCCTCTTAACAGTCATTGGCAAAGGATCTGCCCTACGCGCTCCTCAGGTTCCCAGGAGCGCCTTTGTCGAACACAACGATGCAGCATAAGGACACAGAAGTAGGCGACGCCAGCGCATGCGACGCATTCCCTGCGAACTGCCCCCCAGCTCGTCAGGTTGGAAAGAAAGAAGAAGAACGCCGGGGTCCTCGACTTCGTTCAGTCCTTACGTTCAGTGACCAGGCGGCGCTGGAACAAGAGAAGAGTTCCCCGCGGCACGCGCGGGCATGCTAATTGGTATGTACTCCCTTCCAGGGGCAGACAGTGCAATTGACGGGGGACCTGCTCGTGCGGAAAACAGACCAGACTCAGCCAGGGGCGGGCCTGACTCCCTCGTAGACACCTTCTGGCAGCGGCTCCGGACGGTCGCAGCGAGTCGTCAACTCCACGTGGCGTCCCGTCTCGGAAGCGACGTGAATTGCCTCCATGATCTCAAGCACATGCAGCGCCATCTCCCCGCTGGCGCGATGCGGCCTGTCTTCAACCGCGCTGACCGCCATGTCCGCCGGGCCCAATCCCCGGCTGTTGCCGGCATGGCCGAGCCTGAGGGGCAGTTCCTTCCATGACTCGCCCTCGGCTGTGCGCAGTTGCAGCGGGCCGCCAAAAGTGTTCGGGTCGGGCAGATCGAGCGAACCGGTCGCGCCGTACAGCTCGATTTTCGGCAGATTGGATGCCTTCGTATCAAATGTCGTGATCACTGTGCCGATGGCTCCGCATGCGAAATCCAGCACGCCGGTCACGTAGGTGGGGACTTCCACCTGGATCACTTCACCCCGCCGCGGCTGGCTGAGAATCGTGCGCTCTGACCATGTCGCTCGCGCGGTTCCTGTCACGCGCGTTACGGGCCCGAGAAGATTGACCAGCGCAGTCAGGTAGTAGACGCCCATGTCCAGCATGGGGCCCCCGCCCGGTTTGTAGTAGAAGGCAGGGTTTGCGTGCCAGTATTCGTGCCCGCGGCTCATCATGAACGCGTTGGCCGCGACTGGAGCGCCGATGATGCCCTCGTCCAGGTACAAACGCGCCGACTGGTGCCCAGCCCCGAGGAAAGTATCCGGCGCGCAGCCAATGCGAAGCTCCTTCTCGGTGGCGAGCGCCAGCAGCTCTCTGCCCTCGGCGAAGGTCGCGGCCAGGGGCTTCTCACTGTAGACAGCTTTCCCTGCTTCCAGGGCGGTCTTGCTTACGGAAAAGTGGGCGGGAGGAGGCGTGAGATTGAGCACCATATCTATATCCGGCGCGGCGTACAGATCGTCGAGTGACAGGCGCCTGAGTCCGTACTTCTCGGCCTGGGCCTCAGCCGCGTCAGCGATCACGTCGGCGCAGGCGACAATTTCAATCTCCGGCAGTTCCCGGCTTACTTCAATATAGCGGCTGCTGATGATGCCGCAACCGACGATGCCGATTCGCGCTGGCAGTCCCATCTTCAACTCCCCTTCTCTTCTGGTTCGTTGCTGTCAGAATGATGTTTCGGACACGGTCAGGTTCTTGCCGCCCAAATGATTCCACGTCGCACGATCTCCTTTGCCTCAGGGACATCGAAATCCTTGGCCACGTGTCCCAGCGAACAGTAGAAGATTCTGCCCTGGCCCCATCGCCGCTTCCATACGACCGGCATAACCGTACCCTCGATCCAAGCTGCGTGCTCGCCGGAGAAGGTTGTCGTCGCCAGCACTTCATTGCTGGGGTCTACGTGCATCAGATACTGTTCACTGTGCATGGCAAAGTCTTCCAGCCCTGCCGTGATCGGGTCGCTCTGATCGACAATGTTGACCGTGTAGTCAATGATGTTTCCCGGATGGGCCACCCACTGCCCGCCAACCATGAACTGGTATTCCGTGTTCTGGCGAAAGGCGTCGGCCATACCTCCGTGCCAGCCGGCAAAGCCCGCGCCGTTCGCGACAGCTTCCAGCAGACCCGCTTCCTGCTCCTTGGTAATGGAGCTCATCGTGAAGACCTGCGATATGACGTCGTAGGAGGCCATTCGCTCGCTATCGGTGTACACGTCTAGCGAGGACTCGACATCCACCTCGAAGCCGGCATCTCGAATCAACGGCGCGAAAATGTCCACGCACTGCTTGGGTTCGTGGCCTTCCCACCCGCCCCAAACCATCAACGATCTCTTTGTCATCGGAAACTGACTCCTTGTACTTGCGTTTGTTCGCGCCTATCCGCCGATTGCGGGCTGTTTCTTGCCCATCCCTCCACTCAATCTGACGTTTCGCAGTTGTTTTCGTTTGCCGCGGTGAAAGTTCTTCAGGCGCGTTGAATGCTATGACGGCCAGTATAGCACCCGTCTGGGGAAGCTACAATGAATTGGTGGAACGGGTTCGTGCAGGTCCGGAGGGATAGCGAGCTGTGAAGAGCCCCTTCGTACCGGCCCCTGCCTCAAGGGTTCAGAAGGGGCGCCAGGAAACCGGACGTTTTTTTTCGGGAGGCCGGTCCCTGGCAGGTCGACTTGCCGCAAAGGAGAATTAGCGACTCTCGAAGATCAGAGGCATTCCTCCCATGGGATGAAGGGTGATTTGCGGGTCCAGCTCGGCGGCATGATCGTCCGGACTCCGCAACCGGAATCGCTGCGCGATCGCTGCGGCGACCAGGACACTTTCGGTCAGCGCAAACCCTTCGCCGATGCATTGCCGCGGCCCCGCGCCGAAGGGAATGTAGGCAAACCGATGACGGTCCTTCGCGGCCTGGGGAGAGAAGCGTTCGGGATCGAATGCAAGCGGGTTCGGCCAGAACTCAGGGTGCCTGTGGGTGATAAAGGGGCTCAGCGTAATCACTGATTTTTCTGGCAGATCGTAACCACCAACGGCATCGTCGTGGTTGCAAAAGCGGGATAGTGCATAAGCAGGAGGGTAAAGACGCATCGTTTCGTCAACCACCTGGCGCGTATAGACAAGATTGGGTATGTCCTCGACAGTCGGCAGTCGGCCATTCAGGATTCGGTCCACTTCGTCGTGAACCTGAGCCTCAACATCCGGGTATTTGGCCAGGCAGTAGAAGAACCACGTGAGAAGCAGCGCAGTTGTTTCGTGTCCGGCGATTAACAGGGTGATTACCTCATCGCGCAGCTGTTTCCCGTCCATCCCTTCGCCGGTATCCGCGTCGCGTGCGGACAGCAGCATCCCCATCAAATCATTGCCCGGGGTTCCGGACTCGCGCCTGCCGTCAATCATACCGTAGATCAGTCGGTCAAGCGCGCCAACATCGCGCTTGACCCGGCGCGTGCTGGGCCAGAATGGGATCCGCATTGTGTAGAGCGAAGCAGGCGAAACCACCAATTTCACGAATAGCTGATTCAGCCTGCCGAAGGTATCGCCGACTTCTCGGGCCTCGTTGGTCAAATCGACGCTGAAAAGCGTCCTGCCGGCGATGTCGAGAGTCAGCTCCATGATTTCGCGGTCAAAGGCGATTACGTCCCCGGAGCGAACAAACGCCTCCCATCGGGAGAAGCGCCGTTCCGCCGCCGCCGTCATGGTCTCTCCCATCCCTTGAATCCGTCTGCGATGGAAGGCTGGCTGGGCCAGACGCCGCTGACTGAGCCACGACTCGCCGTCATTGCTCAGCAGACCCTTCCCGATCAGTGGATATAACAGCAGGAAGGTGGGATGGGGCAACTTCGTGAAATTCTTGTAGTTGTCTTGAAGGATATGCTGGCAGTGGTCGGGGTGGACGAACAGATAGCCCCACAACCGGGCAAAGAACCGGTACTTGACCGCAGGACCTACTTCGGATACAAACTCCTGCAAACTTCCAAGCGGGTCACGCTTCAGGCGTCCGACGTTGCCATAGAGCCAGTGAGCTCGTACAACGGGCGGCGCCGTCCGCCGCTTCATTGGGGCGACTGCGCTGGTCATGGGGTTTACTCCTTTTCAAGCCTGTCCGCTTCGCTCTTCGTCACTCTGGGCCGCCTTTCAAACGCCAGCGACTTGAACGGGCGGACTCGGGAAAAGACACTATGTGAACCGTCTGTGAACTACCTCATCACACTGCCGATGCCGCTCTGATCGTAATTTTGCAGAATCTCCTTCCCACATAGGGAGTTTTTTCCGTTCCCGATACAGTGGCGGCATTGCGGGGCGGCCTACGCCCCAGAAAATACAAGACCCCGCCAAAGGCAGGGCCTTGTCGCTTCCGGTCCGATAGCATCGCTTAGAGAGCGATCTCCAGAGGTGATGCTATCGGACCAGTACTACGACTACAGTTATCCATAGGGCATCACCTCCTTGTGTTTGAGATACGCAGCCAGTATTTCACAGTTGCGGAGCGTTGTCAAACTCAGGATTCTTCGGGAACAACTGCCATTTCCCACCAGATATTCCGCGCCGCCTTCTGAACAGCCATGCGTTCGCTGACGGTCGGCCAGGCCCACGAGAGATGAAGTGGGCCCAGTCGCTCAACCCCCATGATGGGTCAGTCTTCCCCACATATATTGCCAGGAAGATTCCGGGCGCCACTGCCCTCGTCTTTGGCGCCCTCGGGTATGGGCAGTGGCATAGGTTGCTTCGGCCGACGAAGTCTGCTCCCCCCTCGACCTCGCCTTTGAGATCAGGTCAACATATTCCAGGACTGCCGGTCGCATGAGTGGCAGACGTTGGAGCGAAAAACAGGCTTCGGTTTTGGAGTCGTTAGCCTGATTGCATATAATGAATAAGATTGCGCTCCTGTATGGATGGGCTGCCCGCTTTTTTCCGAGGAGTCTACGGTCGGCGGCGCTGCGGCGCCGGGCGGATTGGGCGACCGCAAGCGCCGGGCGCCAGAGTCTTGTCGCTTCGGCGCCGGAAAAAAGTTGGCAACGGCTTCAGTGTCCCGGACTGGATTCGCGGCGCAAAATGTGTAATCGTAAAGGGCCATTATGCGGAACCAATATATCTACGTAGCCATTATCCTGTGCCTCTTTGCCGGCTCGCTTTTTGTCGCGCTTCCTCTCGACCATCCTGCCTGGCTGGAGGAAGGCCTGGCTCCGGGAGTGGATACCCAGCGAGACATCCGCGACCTCACCTTGGGGCTGGATCTGAAGGGCGGAACCCAGGTTTTGCTCGAGGCAGAAATCAGCGAAGACCAGCCGCTGCCGGAGGACGCGCTCAATTCAGCCAAAATCATCGTCGAGCAAAGAGTAAATGGTCTGGGGCTCGCGGAGCCAACCGTTCAGTTGCAGGGTGAGCGCCGCATGATTGTGGAGCTGCCCGGCGTCAAGAACCCGGACCAGGCCATCGAAACGATCCGCTCCACCGGCCAACTGGAGTTCGTCGACCTCGGAGGATTCCCCGTCCGACCTGATGATTACATCAATACGACCAACCGGCCCAATGCGGTCGCAGACCTGCAGGAATCAATTGCCGCCGGAGAGGCTGCCCCCCAGTCCATTCCCTACCCTGAAGAAGCCTTCGAGACGATCATGACCGGCGACATTCTGCAGGCTGTCGTCGCGACACAGGACGAGTATACATTCTGGCAGATCCAGTTTGACCTCAAGAGCGAGAGCAGCGGCGACTTCTTTACCTACACACGCGACAACATAGGCGAGGTCCTGGCGATAATCCTGGATGGGCGGGTACTTTCGACCCCTGTAATCAACGCGGCAATTAACGACAACGGTGTTATCACAGGTGACTTCTCACAGGAGGAAGCGGAAAGCCTGGCGATTCAGATGCGCTACGGCGCCCTGCCGGTTCCGCTTGAGGTCGTGGATGTCCGCACGATCGGCGCCAGCCTGGGGCAGGATTCCATTGACCGCAGCTTGCAGGCCGGGATCGTCGGCGGAGCGCTGGTGCTGCTCTTCATGGTGCTGCTCTACCGTCTACCCGGCTTTCTCGCAACCGTGGCCCTGGCCATCTACGTGACGCTGAACCTTGCCACGTACAAGCTGTTGCCAGTGACCCTGACGTTGCCCGGGATCGCCGGTTTTATTCTCTCGATCGGCATGGCTGTAGATGCCAACATCCTGATCTTTGAACGCATGAAGGAGGAGCTGCGCAGCGGCCGCTCCTTGCGTCTGGCCGTGGAAACGGGATTCAGCCGCGCCTGGCCCGCAATCCGTGACGGCAATCTCTCCACCTTAATCTCTTGTGCCGTCCTCTACTGGTTTGGCAACAACTTCGGCGCCAGTGTTGTAAAGGGTTTCGCCATCACACTATCCGTCGGCGTGTTGCTGTCCATGTTCACAGCCGTATTTGTCACGCGCACGTTCATGCGCAGTTTTCTCTCTCAGCAGGGAGAAAGGCTATTGGGCAGTCGCGGGTTGCTGGGCTATTAGCGGCCCGGGCAAATATTGCGTTGTCGCATCGACCTGAAAGGACAGTCTCAGAGCGCAGTCAGTGTTGGATGCGTTCCCGGACCACACAGGTGTCGGCAGAAATGGGAAAGAATAACTTATGTATCGTTTAGTCGAACGTCGAAGGCTCTGGTTTCTGATTTCGCTGCTTGGAATTCTGCCAGGCATTCTCTTCGTGCTCTGGAATCTCTCCTTAACTGGCGGACTCCTGCCCCTGAGTATCGACTATACGGGCGGAACGCAGTGGGAGATGCGTTTCGAAGAGCCGGTGGCCCCGACAGAACTGGGCGGCGTTTTTGTGGAAGCCGGGTTCACCGACACCAAGGCTTTCCATGTGGACGATGATCGCACCGTTCAGGTCAAATTCAAGAATATCGATATGGCGCAGAAAGAGGTGATCGAACAAGCAATCGTCGAACGCTTCGGCGCATTTGACGAACGCCTCTACCGAAGCATCGGACCGGCCATCGGCGCGGAGGTAAGCCAGGCCGCTTTGCTCGCGGTGATCGCCGCCTCTGTGCTGATTCTGGCATACATTGCCTTGGCGTTCCGGGAAGTTTCTCACCCGTTCCGCTACGGAGTCGCCGCCATCGTTGCCCTCGTGCATGACGTCTTGATCACAGTATCGTTTCTGTCGATTATGAACCTGGTCGCCGGCTGGGAGCTGGACGCCCTCTTCCTGACCGCAACTCTGACTGTAATCGGCTTCAGCGTCAACGACACAATCGTGATCTTCGACAGAATCCGGGAAAACCTGCGCCGCCACCGCGGTGAACCGCTGGCGACCGTTGCCAACCGGAGCATCATAGAGACGGCTCAGCGCTCAATCGCCACCCAGGTAACGGCGCTCCTGGTGCTTGCGGCCATCCTGTTCTTTGGCGGAAGCACGCTGCGCATCTTCATGGCCACCCTGATCGTCGGCCTGGTTTCTGGTACATACAGCTCCATATTTACCGCCACGCCTCTCGTCGTTGCCTGGGAGGAAGGATCGCTCTTCGCCAGGGCGAGGAAGCCGGTAAGGGCCAGGGAGCAGACGGCAGCGGCATAGTTCTGACGACCACGGTATGCGCGGTGACGCTCCAGGCGCCTCTGTCGCATATGCACAGCTTGTCGGGTCTTCCTCCCCAGAATAGCGAGGTCCGGCGTCGGCCTACCCTTTGCGTCGCCTGATTTCTCGCCTTTGCCCAAACTCGTCCTCCGTCAGTTCAGCACCGTTCCAATAGGTTAGCCCTTGCCGGCCGCAGCCTTTGCCATGCTTCAGGGCTGGATCCAACCGTAGCGACGGACTCCCAAAATGACAGTCGGCACAGCCGGGATTCGATACAGTCTGGGCAGCGACGCTCGCTTTCTTCCCGCTGCCGAAAACAAAATGGCCTGCCGCGCGCTTCGCGCTGTGGCTCTGTTTAGCCTTATCTCGCTCTTCCTGTGCGGTTTTGGCCCCCCAACAATCGTCGATCGAGACGTTGGCCCGACCCAGCGTTTCACCGTTGGCCAGTTACGCCAAATCCAGGTGGCCACGGTGCCCCCTGCTGGAGTCAGCGCCGCATCTGTCATTGTGTACGATGTCGACAGCGGCCGCGAGCTAATGGAAAAGGCGGGGCGCCTTCCGGTTTCGCCGGCGAGCCTGGCGAAACTGATGACTGCATTGCTGGTCATCGAACAGGACAGGCTCTCGGAGAGGGTTACAGTTCAGCGCGAGGATCTTGTTGGCGGGGCCGTCATGGGACTGCGCGCGGGAGAGGAGTTGCGTGTCGAGGAGCTGTTGCGCGGTCTCCTGATCCCAAGCGGAAATGACGCGGCCATGGCCTTGGCCCGCCATCATTCTGGATACGTTGACGAATTCGTCCACAATATGAACCGGCGGGCCGGCGAGCTGGGCATGCACGGGACCCAGTTCCGCAATCCCAATGGGTTCGACGCCGAAGGCCAAAGAAGCAGCGCCCAGGACCTGTTGAAACTGGTCACTCTACTGTGGGAGTACACTCTCTTTCGCGAGATTGTAGGGACGGCGGAGACGACCATTGGCAACCATCAACTTCGAACGACGAATCGTCTTCTCGGCTCCTACCCCGGCGTGAATGGAGTCAAGACCGGGACGACGCTCGAGAGCGGACAGTCTCTGATCATCGGCATGGAACAGAACGGACATCAACTCTTCGCGGTCATTCTCGGCAGCGTGGACCGGTACCACGACATGCGAGCAGTTTTGCAGGCTGTACAGGGCAACTACAGTTGGGTTCCTTTGCGTCTGCCCCAGCGTCCTACAGCCTTGGACCGGGTCTTCGATGAGGACGGCAATCGCTGGTTTCTGTATGCCGACGGCATCAATGTCGATCCAGCCGCGCTCGAAGCCGGCGCCTTCTTCGATGCCCTGCTTGCAGGATGGGAACGCCAGGAACTGCAGGTCTTTCGACGCCTCGAACCTCCTCCTTCAGGGCTGTGGACTACCGGAATGCCTGCAGGCATTCTGGAGTGGCGCTTGGGCGAGGCCGTGATTGCGACTCAGCGGCTATTTGTCCAGTGACAGATGGTAGATCTCAGAGCGGCTGTTCCCCATTTGGGCTGTCGCCTTTAGCGCACGTGGGGGTCACATGACAGAAGAGCGTCTGCAAAAGGTGCTGGCTGCGGCCGGCGTTGCCAGCCGGAGAGCCTGCGAATCTCTCATTGCTGCTGGCCGCGTCCGGGTTGACGGCAGGGTAATCACAGAGTTGGGAACCAAAGTGGATCCGGCCAAGGTCTCGATCGCTGTCGACGGCAGCCCTATTCCTGTTTCCCGCAGCAACATCTACTACCGAGTCTACAAGCCGCGCGGCGTACTCAGCGACATTGGCGGGGACAGGCGCGGTCGCAGGACGGTCGCGCATCTGCTCCCTGGCGGCGTTGGCCGCGTCTTTCCGGTTGGCCGGCTTGACCTCAACAGCGAAGGCCTTGTGCTCTTGACCGACGACGGCGCCTTGACCAACAGGCTGACCCACCCTCGCTTTGAGCATCCCAAAACCTATTTCGTACTGGTAGCGAAACGCCCTTCCGCCGACGCTCTCGTCCGTCTGCGTGAAGGGATAGACTTGGAAAGCGGCCGGACAGCCCCCGCCCGCGTCGAAGTCGCCGATGGGATACCGGAAAGGTTAACGCTTGACAAGGGAAGCCGGTCTTTCGCGGCCACCCCTGCCGACGGCTGGAAATCGACGCCACCGGATAAGGGTGTCTGGTTGCGAATCGTTCTGCGGGAGGGAAAGAAGCGCCAGATTCGGCACATGGCCGCGGCTGTGGGCATCGAGTTGAGAAGGCTGATTCGGTGGTCGATCGGCCCCCTGACATTGGAAGGACTTGAACCCGGTATGGCCAGGCCTCTGACCTCCGGTGAGGTCTTCGCCCTCAAAGACATGGTTGACCGGGGCAAACGCAGACGCCCACAAGTGACGCGACAGACCAGGAAGACTGACCGCACGCGCGCAAGGCGCCGCACACCCCCGCGCGGGCAAGGGCGAAGACATTGACCATCGCGTGACGGGTCCCCAACATGCACCGAGCACTCAGTAAACGCCGACAACGTCATTCGTCCCGTGAACACCGGCGTCCCCTTTCTACAGGTTCCAAGACCGAGCAGAGCGGCTCACTCTGGATGGCGATCCTCAGCGCAGTGACCGGGCCGTGAACGCCATCGCGATCGACGGACCGGCCGCTTCGGGCAAGAGCACCGTTGGCTACCGCGTCGGCCGGCGCCTGGGCTTTGTCTTCTTCGATACAGGGGTCATGTATCGTGCAGTCGCCTGGGCCGTCTTGGAACAGGGCATCAATAGCGCGGACGACGAAGCGGTTGGCCGTCTTGCCGAACAGTTGCGCATCGAAGTCGACGCCCCTGCCAGCGATCTCTCCGATGGCCGCCAGGCAACTATCCTGGTCGGCCAGGCGGACGTCACCTGGGAAATACGCAGTACCCGAGTCGACAGCATCGTCTCCGTGGTGGCCGCCAATGCCCGGGTCCGGCGGGAGTTGACACGCAAGCAGCGCGGTGTCGGCTTGGCTTACGGCTCAGGAGCCGCGGGCAAGGCGGGCGTCGTTATGGTTGGCCGCGACGTTGGGACTGTCCTGCTTCCGGAGGCTCCGCTCAAGATCTACTTGCAGGCGCCGCTAGAGGAGCGGGCGCGCCGCCGCTTGCGCGAGCTCGTCGAGCGGGGGAGGGAAGCCGACTTCAACAAAATCCTGGAGGACATGCGGGTCCGGGACCGGACGGACAGTCACCGCGCGGTCGCTCCGCTGCGGCCAGCCGAAGATGCCGTTCAGATCCAGACTCTTGGATTAACTGTCGAAGAGGTGGTCGAACAGATCCTCGCCCTCACAACGGCCCGTCTTGGCGTGACACCATCCTCCCCAGATGAATGAGTCCCTATGCCAATTCCGACACGGTTGCCGGGCCGGCATTGGACACGATTGCTCACGCCCCGCAGACGAGCGCGGAACTGCCATGCCGCGCGTCGCCGCGGCCGGCCACGAACCATAGACCCCATAGCTGAGCCCAACCCCCAATCACCCGTCCAAGCACCAACCCATCCCCCTAATCCCAAGAATCCCCCCAATTCCCCGTCCAAATCCCCGTCCAGACAGCAGAAAGCCCCTAACTTGGATGGCGCCCTCTCGCGTGCAGTCGCTGCAACCGACACCAGATTGTGATATGATTGCAAGCGGAATCGACGGACGGTCGCGAACGACCGGTTGCGGAATTCAGCGCATAGGGGGAATGGTCATGGCGGCGCTGACCCATGAGCAGAAGCTGGAGTTATTCTACTGGATGGTTTTGACCCGGACCTTTGACGAAGGCATGGTCAATCTGTGGAAACAGGGCCGGGGCTTGGGCGGGACATTCAGCGAACGAGGTCATGAGGCCGTCAGCGTTGGCTCAGCCTACGCCCTGGCGCCGGAGGACATTATCGCTCCGATGCACCGCGACATTGGGGCCTACTTTCTGCGCGGCCTTTCCCCGCGCCGCGTCTTCGGCAATCTCCTTGGCAAAGCAACAGGTGTCTCCGGCGGCCGCGACGCCAACATTCACGGGATGGGAGACTTGAGTCTGGGAATCGTAGGCTATATCAGCCACATCCCCATGTCAATGCCGATCACATTGGGCGTTGCCATGACCCTGAAACTGCGCAATGAAGCACGCGTCGCGATGACCTACGTCGGCGACGGCGGCAGTAGCGCAGGGCTGTGGCACGAAACGCTCAACATGGCTGGCCTCTACAATGCCCCGTATGTGTTGATCGTGGAGAACAATCAGTACGCCTACTCCACCCATGTATCGGATTCGATCCCCATCGAGGACATCGCCGACCGCGCGGCCGGCTACAACATGCCGAGCGTCATTGTCGACGGAAACGACGTTGAAGCCGTCTATCAGGCAACGTGCGTTGCGGTTGAACGGGCCAGGCACGGCGGCGGCCCTTCGCTGATCGAGGCCAAAACCATGCGCATGATGGGGCACGCTATCCATGACGGCGCCGAATATGTGCCGCGCGAGCTGCTGGCCGAATGGGAGAAGAAAGACCCTGTGGCACGCTACGAGTCGAAACTGCTTGCCGAGAAGGTGGCGGATATGGACGAACTTGACGAAGTCCGCCAGCGAGCCGCGATCGAGATCGAAGACGCAATCGAATTTGCCGAGGCCAGCCCCTATCCCCAACCGGAAACCGTTGAGGATGGCATATTCGCGCCGTAAATCAGGCGCAAACAGGGAAGCGCAACTGCGCGAGAACCCCTCCTTTTTCCACAGAGCTTTTCTCTGGCTTTGTACGCACCTTAGGGCTGCCCTTCGCCGGCCGAGTCACGGTCGGCGTTTCTCTTTAGAGCCCTTGCAGAGCTCTCCCGCATCCAGAAGGCAGAAGCAGGTCTTCCGGCCCAGCCGCGCAAAAGGAAAGCGGCGCCAAATTGGAGTAACCTATGGTTGCGCCCGTAGCCGTCGATAAACTGCTGGATAGAGTCGAGTCGCTGTTGGACCGAGGCGACACCGGCGCGGTCGTTGACATCCTCCGCCGCTTGCATCCGGCGGACAGCTCAGAGATTCTCTATCGAATCCCCGCTGAAGCGCAGAACCTCGTAATGCAGGAACTGCCATGGGAGGAAGTGGCCGATGTTCTGGAAGAGTTGGACGAAGAGGAGATGGTGGAGGTCGTCAGTGGATTGACGGTTTCCGAACTGGCTGACGTCCTCGATGAGATGGAACCGGACATGGCCGCCGATCTGATCGGCGAGTTGGACGAAAGGACGACAGAGGAAATCCTGACCGAAATGGAGGCCGCGGCCGGGGTCGCGCCTCTGCTGGCGTACCCGGAAGACAGCGCAGGGGGGATCATGAATTCTCCCCGTCACATGCTGCAACGGCACATGACAGCCGGCCAGGCCATGCGGTTTCTCCGGAAACATTACGAAGACGCGCACGACCTCTACTACCTGTACGTCCTCGACGGCGGCGGCTCCACAGTCCCGGTGGAAGCGGCGCCAGGCCAGGTCGGCCAGGGGCGGCTCGTGGGAATCGTCAGCCTGCGGGCGCTCCTCCTGGCCGAACCGGATGCGCGACTTGACGAGATCATGGATGAGGAGGTATTGACCGCCCCGGCAGACGCCGATCAGGAAGAGGTGGCCCGCATCCTCGCGCGCTACAATCTCCTCGCGGTGCCGATCGTTGATGAAGAAGGGCGGCTGCTGGGTATCGTTACCGTGGATGACGTGGTCGACGTTCTTGAGGAAGAGGCCACGGAGGACATCTACCGCCTGGCCCAGGTCAATGAAGAGGCGGTGGTTTTCAGCCCTCTTCCGCAGGCGGTCCGCGCGCGGATGCCCTGGCTGGTAGTCAATCTTGGCACGGCGCTCATCTCGTCCACGGTTGTGGCCCAGTTTGCCGGCACAATTGCCGCGGTGGCTATCCTTGCTGCGCTGATGCCGGTTGTCGCGGCCCAGGGCGGCAACGCCGGCAACCAGTCGATGACGATCATTGTACGCTCCCTGGCGCTGGGACAGATCGACCTGAAGGACTTCTGGGCAGTCTTTCGGCACGAACTCGGCGTCGGCATTCTGCACGGCCTGGCGCTCGGCGCGCTGGTGGCTGGCGTCATCTTTATCTGGCTGGGCAACCCGATCCTGAGCGCCGTGATCGGCACAGCCATGCTGGGGAACTTTCTTGTGGCAGCCGTGGTCGGCGTTCTCGTCCCCATGACGCTGCGCCGTTTCGGAGTCGACCCAGCATTCGGATCCAGTATGATGGTGACGGCATCCACCGACATCCTGGGATTTACGATCTTTCTCGGCCTGGCCAGTTACTTCGTCGCCTGGCTTGTGTAATCATGTTGCCCCCAGGCAGCCGGCGACGGCATGTGGAGCGATAATGAACTGAGGCAGCATGGGCGGTTGGGCGGGAAGAGAATGCCTCGCCAGCCTGATGAAACTGTCTTGCTTAAGACGACGCCGGGTCCCAACCCGGCAGGGGCAGGGTCTGAGTCGGCAGAAAATTCTAGAACCCACCTTCAGGGGGACGAACGTCTGAGGATGAACCAGCAGCGGAGAAGCTCAAGATTTCCCATAATCTGGGCGTACTGCGCATTGGCCGCGCTGTTTTTCGCTCCTTATCTGCTTGGGCTGTCCTCATTTGCCCCAGGCGATTTCACCCGCCATTATCTTCCCTACAGCTTCTTTCAGCAGAACGCCCTTCTGGCGGGACAGTTGCCCGTCTGGAATCCTCACGTGAACTCCGGCCATCCCTTCCTCGCCGATACCGAATCGGCGGTCTTCTATCCTGTCAGCAACCTCCTCCTTCTGCTCACATCATTCAGCTCCACCGTGGTAGGCAGACTCTACTGGCTGCAGGTGGAAGCGCTTGTTCACCTGGTACTGGCATGCAGCTTCACTGCCCTGCTCGTGCGCCGACTGACGGGAAACCGCATGGCAGGATTCGCCGCCGGGCTGGTGTTCGGCTTTTCCGGCTACCTCACCGGCTATCCGCCCTTGCAGCTTGGCATCCTGCGGGTAGCCGTCTGGCTGCCGCTCATCTTGTGGTTGCTGTTGCCCGCAGTTTCAGGAGAACTGAAATGGCGCCGCTGGCTCTGCGCCAGCGCAATCCACGCTGTGGCTTTCTTTGCCAACCATCCCCAGACATTCCTCTTCCTCACCTATGCGGTAGGCGGATGGATGCTGATGCTGGCCTTCATTCACTGGCGCCTCGCTCCAAAGGCAGACGGAGGGAGCGGGCCCTCGCAAAACGCAGGGCCGCCGGCTCTACGGCGCCTGTTGCTTTATCCCGGCATGACAGTCGCGTACGCGATCACGCTCGTCTGTCTGACCGCCGCGCAACTGTGGCCCGCGCTTGAGTTCACGGTACTTTCTGTACGATCTGCCCGCCCCTTCCACGAGTTGAGCAGCGGCTTTCCCCCACAAGACGTCTGGCAGCTTGTCCTACCCCGCGTCTTCAGTCTCTACTCGCCTCTATACGTTGGAATATTGGGGCTGGGCCTGGCTGCGGTTGCCGTAGCCGCGCTTCTGACGAGGCGTTTCAGACTCGAAACCGAACGTCCCTATGCCCGCCCCGCCGCCATCTTCTTTGTTCTTGCCGGCATCCTCGCCCTCCTTGTCTCCCTGGGTGACCTGCTTCCTGTCTACCCTTTTCTCTACCGGTTTGCGCCGGGTTGGTCCCTCTTTCGCGGCCAGGAGCGAGTGGCCTACCTGGTCGCGATTTCGCTGGCCGTCTTGAGCGGTTATGGACTGGCCCTGCTGCCCGGTTTAGCTGCCCGCTGGCGCCGGAGACTCGGTTGGGGATTCTTCGTCATTGTCCTGGGCGGCGCCGCTCTGATCTGGGCGGTCTGGCATCGTCCGGGCCTGCTTGACGTTTCAAACGCCGGTTTCTCCTTCCATGCCGCCAAATCCATCATTCTTGGGTTGCTCTTTCTGGGCCTCTGCTGTCGTCTGCGAATCGCGCGCGTTCACCTGATCATCCTGCTCTTTGCCTCTGTCCTCGACCTTTACGCCACAAACTTCACCACGATCCTTGCAGACGGGCCGGCAACACGCTCCGCGTTGACCAGACCGGAGATTGCCGCCACCGCGCAGTCCGCGCAGATTCTGGCTGAGGCGACGGATTCGCTCCCCCCCAGGGTTTACAACGAAGAGCGCCTGCCAGAGGACACCGGCATGGTGGCGGGTTGGGAGGACGTGTGGGCCGCCAGCGTACTGCGCTTGTCCAACTACAATGGATTCTTTGTTGACTTTCCTCCTGACAGAATGTGGAAGCTCACCGGCGTCGGCACCGTGCTGACGTGGCGAGAAGAACTGACCGTTGCCAGCCACCTGGTGGAAGAGTTCGCTCTGGAGGGCGAGACGACCCGTTTGCACAGGCTGAGTACAGTGGCGCCGCGCTTGTGGTGGGCCCAGAGCGCCCTCCGAGTCGACGACAGGACCGCGCTGGAATTGCTGGCCGACCCTGATTTTGATCCGCTTGCCGAAGTCTTGATCGCCGACTCAGATGCCGATGCCCTGGGAAACGCCTGGACGGACGGACGCATGACCTTCGGCCCGGAGACCGAGGCGTCCTTCGAAGTCGAACGATTGGGTCCCGGGCGCCTGAGAGTAGACATCGAGAGTTCCCAGCCAGGTCTGCTCTTCGTCAGCGAGAACCATTTGCCAGGATGGAAGGCGGGTTGGACGGCTGCCGGCGGACCGTTGCGTGCTGAGCCGCTCCCGATCGTCCGCGCGCACCAGGCTTTTCTGGGTATCCCTGTCCCCGCCGGTAGTGGTATTCTTGAGCTGGCTTACCGCCCTGCCAGTGTGCGTTGGGGCCTCGCGATCAGCGCATTCGCTTGGCTCACCCTTTTCGTCGCATTGCGCACCCAGCTTGCGGCAGGACTGATGTGCGCTTGGAGACGAATCCGGACAATGGCGGACCTGCTACGCCAAGCGAACCTTGCCACAGCGGCGACGTGGGAGAAACTGATGACTCGACCCAACGAATCCGAAGCTTTTCGCTCGATGAGCAAGGGCCTGGTTGCGGATATACGATTCCAACGCGCCTTTGTGCTCTTCGCTGTTGTTTCTGGATTCGCGCTTCGGTTCTACCAACTGGGTGATCAGGAACTGCTCGTCTATGAAGGCGTCTACTATTGGTTCAGCCAGCTCCCTCCTTCTACATTGATTCAGATGTTCGGAGAATCGGGTCAATTGGTTTTCCCTGCCAGCCACCTGTTAAACCACTACTGGGCCATTCTCGCGGGGACCAGCGAGTTTGCACTGCGCTCGATTTCAGCCCTTCTCGGCACTTTGTCCATTCCGCTCGTCTACCTCCTCGCCAGAGCGCTGCGCCTGCCCGCGTTTCCCACCATGGCGGCGACCCTGTTGATCGCGTTCAGCGCCTACGCAGTCCGGTCAAATCAGATCGTCGTCCTCCATTCCTTAAGCCTGACTCTCTCGATCGCGGGCGCGGCGCTAGCCGTAAGGCTCTTCAGCGGATCCGAGAGCAGGGCAGTCTTCCTTGCTTACGTGCTGTGCGGAGCGGCGGCAGTCTACTCCCATGCGTTCGCCGCGCTTGGCATCTTGGCGCAGAACAGTTTCGCGCTCTTCCTGCTGGCGGACGCATTTCGGGGCAGCAAGGGGGCCCCCTTCCCGCGGCCCGCCAGGAAAATGCTGACCCGCTGGGTCTGGGCGCAGTTCTGTGTATTGGCCTTGTCCTTTCCATTGCTGCTGAGCGCCTGGCCAGAAACGGTTGACTTCATCTGGACCGCGCCACCGTCCTCCATCGCTTCACAATTGTGGTTGAGAATCTCCTCCTATTCCATCGGCGGCCAGGTGCCCGACCGCGTCTGGCTCCTCAATGCCGGGCTGATCGGTAGCGCCTTAGTCCTCGCCTCAGTAATCGGCGCCCTTCGACTCGCGCACGGAAAAGGGGAACCGGCTGGAAGAACTGTCGAGAGTGTAGAGGGAGACGAAAGTGGTATAGACCTGCCGTCACGATATTCGATGCCCAAAGGTCCGGGATTGCACACGACAGTCTTCTTGCTGCTCTTTCTGCTTATGTCCCCACTTGCCTACTGGGGCCCACTGTACCGGCAATGGTTTATGCAAGGAAGCCTATATGCCATCACACTGCCGCCCTTCCTCCTGCTCATGTCGGTCGGGGTTACGCGCTTGGGCGGCTGGATCGAGAGCTGGCTGGGCTGGCGATGGAGAATCTGGATCGGCGGCCCTGGCGCAGACGGCCAGACTTTCCTCAGCAGAGTACGCATAGGAAGCGTTGCCGCGGTCACGCTCGTCCTGGTCCTGGTCGCGGGGAATCTCTATACGTGGCGAAACTACCACGAAGACCCGCAGTTCAGTAGTTCGAGAGGGCTGCGGGAGCTGGCGGCAGTGCTGGAGAGGTGGAGCGCAGGGCTGTATCTGGACGAGGTCCACATCCTTCAGAGCTTCCCCGACCCGACTCTGTTCTTGTACTATTACACGGGCGATGTCGCGGATTCCGTCCTGCCGCGTCATGATGACGACCTGGAAAGCGCGACCGAAGCCGTAGCGGCGCTGCGAGACGACAATGTATTGCGAATCATCCTGCCGGTCAGCCTGGAGGATGAAATGGAGGCGCCAGACCTGGCCAGGCAAGCAATCGCCAGCTCCTACCAGCTGGCGGTGCAGGAGACGGTGGGCCCGTGGCTCGTCGAGCTTTACTCGCGGCCATATCCGGAGTCGTGGCGGCTGTTCGACGTCGAGTTCGCCAACGGATTGACCCTCGAACGCGCCCAAGTCAGCCCTGCCGTTCCGCCTCCAGGCGGCCAACTCGTTGTGCACATGGAATGGTCCGGTGATCCAACCACCTTGACCGGAGGCGAAAAGGTCTTCCTGCACCTTCTCGACGACACCGGCGCGCTGGTCGCGCAGTGGGATCCGGAGCTTCGAATGGAACAGTCGCCGTTCTTGAAGAGCGCGGCCATGCCCGTCCCCGCTGACCTGCCCGCGGGCCCTCTGCGCCTCATCGCCGGCCTCTATGACGTGAACGAGGAAGGGGCCCCCCGGATTCTGAGCGGCACAGGCGAGGATGCCGTACAGCTGGTGTATTTCAGCGTTGTTGAATGTGACGCCTGCGGACGGTGACCCGTCATTCGCGTTTCTGATTTATGACGTTTTGAGACACCATACCGTTGGGGAAGGGACAGGGCTGTCCACTTTTCGATGGACGGTGCTTATACGTATGCGAGCCCAACTGAGATACTCTTGACGCTCTCCTTAGCTCCCAATGGCAGATGGACCCAGGCACTGCGAGACTGGCGGTCGAAGAACAGGCACGGAACACAGTCTATGGACTCGTTGTTCGCCGACGGTGACGCAGTGGAAAGGGCTGCTGTCTCCCTCATCCTCACTCTGTTCCTGCTTACCGGGCTGGCATACAGCCTGGTCGTCCCTCCCTTTGAAACGCCGGACGAACTCTTCCACTATGCCTTCGCCCGCCATCTGGCAGCAGGCAACGGTCTGCCCGTGCAGGCCGCTGAAAAGACCGGGCCTTGGGAACAGGAAGGAAGTCAGCCGCCCCTCTACTACAGTCTCGTCGCTCTGGTGACAGCCGGCATCGACCAGACCGGCCTGGCTGACTATGCCGTCCGCAATCCCCGGGCCAATATGGGGGACCCGCACCGGCCCGGCAACAAGAACTTCATGCTCTACAGCGCCCAAAGCGCGCCGCTGCGGGGCGTCAACCTGGCGCTTCACGTAGGGCGCTGGATTTCACTCATCCTCGGCGCCTTGACCGTTATCTTTACCTACCTGCTCGCCCGCTACGCCTTTCCGCATGACAGATGGTCCCGGCTGCTGGCAACCTCCCTGGCGGCGACCATTCCGCAGTTCATCTTCATCAGTGCAAGCCTGTCGAACGACAACCTGATCACCTTTACCAGCGCAGTGGCGCTGGTTTGCCTGGCCGCTCTCAGAAGCCGCGCCCGGTCACATCATCTGCAGAGGCGGCACTGGATCGGCCTTGGCTTCATTCTGGGGCTGGCGGCCTTGAGCAAACTGCAGGGATTGGGCCTGCTGCCCCTGACCGCCGCGGCCATTTTGCTCAACGTCCGGTTGAAGACTGCCTGGCGCAGGGTCCTTGAGGGCGCCGTGCTCGCGGGACTGTCAGTACTGATTGTGGCCGGCTGGTGGTACTTGCGAAACGTGGAACTTTACGGCGACCCGTTCGGAACTCAGAATCTTCTCAGCGTCACCGGTGTACGCGTGGATCCTCTGACCTTTCAGGGCCTTTTTGGCGAACTTCGCGGCCTGCAGATGTCCTTCTTCGGCATATTTGGATGGTTCAGCATCCTTCTGCCGCCTTGGACTTACACGCTATTTGAACTTCTGACCGTTCTGGCCGCGGTCGGCGCCCTGATCACCTGGTGGCAGACTCTGCGCTACCCTAGCCTTATCAGCCTTCGTCAGCAACTGGGGAGCGTCACAGGCATTTCTGCGCTTTGGGTCCTTATCTCCCTTGCGCTCCTTGCTTACTGGATCTCCGTCGCGCAAGGCTCGCAGGGCAGGCTGCTCTTTCCCGCCATAAGCGGACTGGCAGTCATCGCCGTGGCCGGGCTGCGGTTCTGGGCGGGCTTTCTTCCTCTCGTCGCCCGCATTGCCCTTGGCGTGGCCGTGCCGTTAGGCCTGTGGGCCTGCTCGCTCTACGCGCTGGCTGTACTGTTGCCTGATTCCTATGGGTTGGACGGGATGGCCGGTGTAGTCGATGAACTGCCGTCAGACACAAGGCCCATTGGCAAGATGTACGGCGACGGCGTGGAGCTGGTCGCCGCTCGGCTTCCCGACCGGGAGGCATTCGCCGGGGAGCAGGTCCCATTGACGCTCTACTTTCGAGCGCACCAGAAACAGACGCGAGACCATGAGCTTTTTGTTCACCTGCTGGACGCTGCCGGTGAGCAGATCGGCAACCTGACCACGCAGCCCGGATGGGGCGTCAGGCCATTGACTCTTTGGGAGCCCGGACTGTTGTACGAAGATGACTACCTGATACCGCTGGACCGTGCCTCCCCTGCCCTGGCCAGAGTGTATGTCGGATTCACGGACCCATCCTCGACTGCCCTGGAGAGCGAGGGACTCCTGCCCGTCCGGGGAGGAGGGCCCAGGATCGAGAGCCGCGTAATCTGGACCTACTACAAGCGCTTGGATCCGCTCCCCGTCGAATTCGATACCGGCATTTCGCTCGTGGGGTTCGCGCTGGGCCAGGGCGATGCCCAACTTGCAACCAAGGAGGTCGTTGAGATCGATGGGGCTGAGACTATCTGGGTTGCGCTGCGGTGGGAGGATGAAGCGGGATCTGACATCAGTTACGCCGCGTCGCTGCGGCTCTACGCGGCTGGAGAAGGAAGATGGGTCGTCCAGGAAGACGCAGATCTGCTGCGGTCGGGCGGCGCGCCGGCGGGTCAATCCGCAAGGACCCAGTATGACAAGCTGATGCAGCTTGCGGTCCCGGCCGACATTCCGACCGGCGACTACGAACTTCGCCTGACTGTCTACAACACGGAGACGCTACAGCCGGCAGTCCAAGTGGGGGTCTGGGAGCCGGAGGTTCTGCTGGCGCGAATCCGGTTACACTGATGGGCAGGCGGGCTCGCGCCCGTGAAGCGCACGAAAAAACTTGCCCGGCCTTCCTAATTTCCAACGCTTGCCAGGCGCCTTCCAGCCTCGCGGAGGGTCTCGAGCCGCTTGGCAAAGGCAAAGCGCACCGTTCCCTCGCCGTATCTCTCCCGGTCTTTCGTGTAAAAGTTGATCCCTGCTACGCATGCCACCCCGACATCGGTCGTGAGCCAGCGGGCAAAGCGGTGCGAGTCCCATTCCGCTTGCGGGGCGTCGACCGCAGAGTAATCGGCCATTGTATAGTAGGATCCCTCTGGCCGCACTGCACGGAATCCGGCCGTTTCCAGCATCTTCAACATCAGTTCTCTCCGCTCTCCGTATTCCTCCCGCATCTGTTGCCAGTAATCATTCGGCTGGCCGAGGGCAACCGCGGCCGCGGCTTGCAGCGGCGTAGGGGCGCAGATCGTGGAGTAATCGTGTACGGCGCGAATGGCCGAGGAGAGCGGCTCGCGGGCGATCACATAGCCCAACCGCCAGCCTGTAACAGCGAAGCTCTTCCCCAGCCCTCCCACCGTCACTGTGCGTTCGATCAGCCCGTCCAGGCTGCCCGGCGAAACATGCTCGCGGCCGTCGTAGAGGATACGGTCGTAGATTTCGTCGGTGATCAGAATCAGATCATGCCGGTTGAGAAACTCCGTGAGCGCCATCATCTCGCGGCTGTCGAAAACACGCCCTGTCGGGTTGTGTGGCGTATTCAGAAGGAGAGCCCGCGTCCGCGGTGAGACTGCCGCCTCCAGCCGGTCCGCGTCGATGCGGTAGTCCGGCGCATCGAGGACGACCGGTACAGCCTCCGCGTCGGCCAGGAGCGCGGAAGGACGGAAGTTCTCGTGCCCCGGCTCCAGGATGAGCAGCTCATCGCCGGGATTCAGCAGCGCCAGCAACGACGTGGTGATGCCTTCAGTCACCCCGCAGACCACACAGATGTGGACATCCGGGTCGACCGGCCAACCCAGCTGAACCGAATACTGCTCGGCCAGGGCCTGGCGCAAAGGGGGATAGCCCCACGTCACCGTGTATTGATTGGCGGTCCCCCGAACTGCCTCGACTGCGGCGTTTACAATCGCCTCGGGGGGGTCGAAGTCGGGGAATCCCTGGCTCAGATTGATGGCGTCGTGCTGCATCGCAAGCCGCGTCATCTCGCGAATCATCGACTGATTGAAGTTGGTCGTGCGTGTGGCTGGATACACGGTGAAACTCGCTGGAAATGATGTAGCGGGAACGGTTAAGCGTTGAAATTCTACTCGAATCAGGCGGTTCCTGCAATGAACAGGCGGTTCGATCGCGCAGTCCCGAGTGTGAGGAATCTCGGGCTACAGGTGTGCGATTGTGTTGTTTCCTGCAGGCCGCGTCTCCTGACATTTTAAGATCCGGACCAGACATGACATAGGGGTTCGCTTGACATTCTTAGGCTGCTATAGTACTGTCTCGAACCATATCCACTCCGTTTGCTTGGAATCCGCGCCGGCGTAGGTTTCAAGCGAGATCCTGAAAACGTCAAGCGAATCGGCAACCCTGATGGCGGCCATACAAGAGAACGTCGCCTCTGCAACGGCCCGTAAACAGAAGAGACAGTGGTACCAGTTGAACGGTGAAGAGCGACTGGCCTGGGTTCTCGTCCTACCCTGGATCATCGGCTTTCTTGCCTTCCAGTTGGGTCCCATGCTGGCCTCGCTCGCGCTCTCCCTGACCGAGTGGCGCATGTTTACGCCGGCGGAATTCATCGGCTTGGCAAACTACGCCGAAATGATTTCGGGCGATCCCCTGGTTCTGCAGGCATTCAAAGTCACGACAATCTATTCTGTAACTTCTGTCCCTCTACGCATTGCGCTGGGCGTTCTGGTCGCCCTGCTTCTCAATGCCAGTATTCGGGGGCTCGCCTTTATACGCACCGTCTATTACCTCCCCGCGACCGTTAGCGGTGTGGCAGTGGCGATGGTCTGGCTGCTGATTCTCAACGGCGATTTCGGGATGCTCAATCGCGCGCTTGGTCTAATCGGCATCGAGGGGCCCTACTGGCTCACGGACACGCGCACGGTGCTCGCCTCCTTCGTTCTGATGAGCCTGTGGAGCGTTGGGGCCGGCATCATCATTTACCTGGCCGGGCTTCAGGGCGTGCCCAACGAGCTCTACGAGGCGGCCGACGTGGACGGAGCCGGAGACTGGGTGAAATTCTGGAGGATCACACTCCCCATGATTTCCCCCGTGCTCTTCTTTCAATTCGTTATCGGGATGATCGACGCGCTGCAGGAGTTTGCCGGCCCGTTCATCATGACCCAGGGCGGGCCCGGAAATGCCAGTCTGTTCGTGATGCTCTACCTGTTCAGGCAGGGCTTCGAATTTTTCCAGATGGGCTATGCCTCCGCTTTGGCCTGGGTCCTCTTTGTCTACATCATGGTGCTGACCCTCTTGATCATCCGTTCCTCGGCTGTCTGGGTCTACTATGAAGGCGAAGTTAAGGGAAGCTGACAGATGGCCGTACGGTCGATAAGCGAAAGCCAGAGCAAATCCAAAGCCGTCAAATTGACGTTTGTCTATTTGTCGCTGATTGTGGGCATGGTGATCGTGATTTTGCCCTTCCTTTGGATGGTGTCCACGTCGCTAAAGACGCCCGCCGCAGTTTTCAAGATACCCACTGTCTGGATCCCCAATCCAATCGTATGGGAAAACTATCCCAATGCGATGACCGTCTTGCCCTTCGTCAGATACATAATGAACACGGCCCAGATCACGCTTTTGGCGGTAATTGGCGCGACGTTCTCCGGCTCCCTGGCTGCATTCGCCTTTGCCCGGCTGCGCTGGCGCGGCCGCAACTTCATGTTCGTGCTTGTGCTGGCAACGCTGATGCTGCCCTTCCAGGTAATCATGATTCCCCAGTTCATCCTGTTTCGGTCTCTGCAGTGGCTGGATACCTATCTCCCCCTGGTCGTCCCTGCCTTTTTCGGCGGCAGCGCCTTCAATATCTTTCTTCTGCGGCAATATTTCATGACCATCTCGCGTGAACTTGATGATGCCGCGATTATTGACGGTTGCACGCGGTTCGGCGTCTACTGGCGAATCATTCTTCCGCTCTCCAAGGCGGCGCTGATGACGGTCGTGATCTTCATCGTTCAGAACCGGTGGCAGAGCTTTCTCGTGCCCTTGATTTACCTGTTTGACCAGAAGAAATACACGCTTGCGCTGGGCCTGCGCCTATTCCAGGACCAATACACGACCGATTGGGAATTGATGATGGCGGCAGCCACAGTCAGTATGCTGCCGGTCCTGCTGGTTTTCTACTTTGGACAACGCTATTTCATTCAAGGCGTCGTGTTTACAGGCGTAAAAGGTTGATCGCGCATCCGCGCGTCCTTTCCGCCATCCTGTAGATGCCGCGCCAAAAGGAGAAGAAGAAATGTCAAATCAGATGACTCGTCGCAGTTTCCTTCGGAACGCGGGACTTGGCGCCGGGTCGGCGCTCGCGCTGGCTGCCTGCCAGCCGATGCCGGCCGGACAGGCCGTGGACGAAGGCGAAATGGCCGGCTCGCCCGCAATGGAGTCGGTAACCATCACTTCGATGACTTGGGCATGGGGCGACCTGATGGATGAGCTGTCCGATGCCTTCGCCGAACAGAACGGCGGCTCGATCATCGTAGAGGGGCAGCCGCTCGGATGGGGCGACTACTGGACCAAGCTGAATACGCTCTACGCCTCCGGCTCGCCGCCCGACGCCGCGTGGACGCACACCGCATGGGTGAGGCCCCACGCCGTTCTCGGCGTGCTCGAAGATCTGAATCCCCGCATCGACGCGACGCCTGAGTTCCCGGATGACTGGTACACCTCTGTCTGGGGCCTGTTTACATTCGAGGGCGGGCAGTACGGCAGCAGCTGGGATGTAGGCGTACAGGGCATTTGGTACAATCGCAACCTCTATGAGGAGGCTGGACTATCAGGGCCAGGGGTTGGAACCACCTATGCGGACCTGCTTGAGGCCGGCCTCGCGTTGACCACGGACAGAGGAGGCAACCATCCCCAGGATGACGGCTTCAACCGACGAGAGGTGACCGTCTGGGGCATGTCCAACATGGTCGACAACTGGGTCAACGAGATTCGCCCGCAGGCGATCGCCTGGGGCACCGATATATTCAACGAGGATGAAACCGAGTGTATCGTGAACTCTGAGGCGACGGTCGAATTTCTGAACTGGTATCTCGATGCGATCCAGACCCATCACATCCATCCTTCCGCCGACCTGATCGAGGGGCTGGGCAATCTGTTCGTGTCCGGAAGTTCGGCCATGATTTCGTCCTTCCCCGGCATCATCGACCAGTTCGACGGCTCATTCCAGTGGGAGATTTCACCCTATCCGATGGGCGGCTCCGACGGCGCGCACACGCTCAATGTCGGCGGATCCGCTTTCTCAATTCCAAGCGAAAGCCCGCATCCTGAACAGGCCTGGGAATGGGTGAAGTTCAACGCTTCGGATGAAGCGCACGGCCACTGGGCGCAGAGAGGCATTATTAACGCACGCCGTTCCACGTCCAAATACGTACTGGACCAGATCGACGTGCCCGACACATTCGTTGAGTTCTACATGGACCGAATCGACGAGTTTGGCGTGCCGGTCTGGCAGCACAAGAGCCGGGCGCAGATCAACACCGCGCTCACCGCGGCCTTTGAGCTGGTCTGGCTGGGTGACACGTCCGTGGAAGAAGCCGCCAACGCCGTCAAACCCGAGGTTGATGAACTGCTGGCGGACGCCTAATCCAGGACTGGAATCTTGCTCTGAACGAGAGCGAAAGGACTGAGCGCGCCAGTGCCTCCGGCGTAAGGTTGAGAACCTTTGCGCAAGTTGGACTACAGCGCTGTCGATAGTGATCCGCTGCGCCCCCATGCAGATTGTCTGGCGTGGGGGCGCTTTTCTATCCTACAAGGGGCTCATCTATGACCGACCGACCTCGTCCCAATGTCCTCTTGATTATGTCCGATGACCATGCCCCGGCCGCGCTGTCCGCGTACGGCAGCAGACTGAACAGGACCCCAAACCTGGACCGTATCGCCTCCGAAGGGCTGCGACTGGACCGCTGCTTCTGCACGAACGCCATTTGCACACCCGCGCGCGCGTCCGTGCATACGGGCAAATTCAGCCACACGACCGGAATCAAGACGCTCAACGACGTGATCGACCAGACGCAGGAAACGACTCTTGGGATGCTCCTGCACGAGGCCGGCTATCAGACGGCGTTTGTTGGCAAGTGGCATCTGGGACACGGCGGGAACAGCGATCCGGCCGGCTACGACTTCTGGAGCGTTCTCCCAGGGCAAGGGAGGTACACGGACCCTGAACTGCACGAAATGGGGACCAAGGTCACAGAAGAGGGTTATGTGACTGACGTCCTGACGGAGAAATCGTTAAGCTGGCTGTCGCAACGGGATGCTGAGCGCCCGTTCTTTCTGGTTTGCGCTCACAAGGCGCCGCACGACCCTTTCCAACCACATCCCAAGCACCGCAGGCTCTTCGCCGACCAGCCGATTCCAGAGCCGGCTACCTTCCATGACAGCTACGAAAATCGAGCGGCCGCGGCGGGCATGGCTACGGAGCGGGTCGAGCTGATGCATCTCAAAAACCACCTGCCAGACCCTGTTCCCCAAGGACTTTCGCCCCAGGAGCAGAAGGCCTGGAACTATCAGAGCTACATGCGCAACTATCTTCGCTGCGTCGCCTCTATCGACGAAAACGTTGGCCGCCTTCTGGACTTTCTGGACGACAACGACCTCAGCGAGGACACCATCGTCATCTACACAGCGGACCACGGCTTCTTCCTGGGCGACCATGGATGGTATGACAAACGCTTCATGTACGAAGAGTCGATTCGCATCCCTTTCTTGATGCGCTATCCACGCGCCGTCAATCCCGGCGCCGCGAGCGACAGAATCGCGCTCAACGTCGACTTTGCGCCTACGATCCTGGACTACACCGGCGTGCAGGCGCCGGCGGCGATGCAGGGCCGAAGCCTTCGCCCCCTAGCCGAAGACAGGCCGCCTGCGGATTGGCGCGCCGCAATGTACTACCGATACTGGATGCACCTGGCCCATTTCAACATACCGGCGCATTATGGAATCCGCACCGAGCGCTACAAGCTGATCTACTACTACGGCGAGGCCCTTGGCAGCTCCGGCGCCATAGACAGATCGACCTCTCCGGAATGGGAGCTTTTCGACCTCGAAACAGACCCCAATGAACTGAAGAACATTGTTCATGACCCGGCCAGGCAAGGCCTGGTTGCCAGCTTGAAATCTGAGCTCAGACAGTTGCAGAGAAGCCTGGGCGATGTTCCCTGCGTGAATGAGTCGTGACCGCCTTGTCGCTGGCGGCCAAGCTCAACCTGCGGAGTCGCCGGAAGGCCTGAAGGGAAGCTCCTCCTTGAGCCGGTGCAGTTCCAGAAGCCCTCTGTCACGGATCTCCGCGAGCTGGGCCAGCGAGTAGCCTGCCAGCGCATCCTGGACTTCTCGCACGATCAGGGCAACAAGGTCGTCAGTCAGCTCGGGCTCCCCAAGTGAACGCCAGCGCGCCTCCTGCGTTGGCCCCAGGTGGGTCAAATAGTGCTCGATGCCATCGCGTCCCCCGGCCAGGTGATAGGTGGTAAACGGGCCCTGCAACGCCCAACGCAGACCGGGGCCCTGCGTGATGACCTGGTCAATGTCCCCGACCGTCGCGATACCCTCCGCCACCAGGTGAACGGCCTCCTGGAAGAGCGCTGCGGCAAGCCGGTTTGCGATATGGCCGTACACCTCCTTCTTCATCAGCACAGGCGTCTTGCCGATCGACCGGTAAAACGCGACCGCCCAGGACAGGGCCGACGCCGCGGTCTCTTGCCCGCCCGCGATCTCCACCAGGGGGATGAGATGGGGGGGATTGAATGGGTGGCCGACAACCAGGCGATGGGGATACGCTGCCCCCGCCTGTATGTCGGTTGGAATCATCGCCGTGCTGCTGCTGCTAACGACAACCTGCGGATCGATGACAGCCTCCAGCTCCCGCAGGGCCTGATGTTTGGCCTCCAATCTTTCCGGTACGTTTTCCTGCACGAACTGAACGTCGGCCAGTCCGCCGCCGACCGAAGTCAGAAACCGCAGTCTGCCTGAGTCTGCCCTCGCGGCCAGGCCCAGGCTTTCCAGCGCCGGCAACATCCCGTCAACTGCTTGGCGCAGATCCGACTCTTCACGGACAGGGTCGACAGCAGTCACATCCAGTCCATTCGCCAGAAAACAGGCTGCCCAGCTTGCCCCGATCGTTCCGGCTCCAATCACGGCGACCCGCTCAACCTGTTCAACTGGAGTCGGAGGACCGCTCTGACTTTCATTCATGTCGCCCCCTTTTTTCTGGGTCCATTCTTTTCTTCTTTCGCTTCAAGGCCTGCAGCTTGCAAGGAGCGTTCGCCCAGTCCCGGCAAGAACTGCTGCGTAGGGGTTCCGGTTATGGACCTCTTGAGGAAATGAATCTACAGAGTGGTCAGAAATTTCTGGAAGCGGGCAAGGACCTCGTTCATGCCAGGGTGGTGGTCCTGCAGCAGCGCCTCCTCATCAGTCGCACTGTCAGCCAGTTCGATCATCGCGGCCGACTTTTCATCGGTCTCCAGATCGATGTAGCTGGTCGACAGGCGGAGCGACAGCTCCGTCTCCGGCGTCCCGAAATCCTTACCCGGCAATGTGGCAATCTGCCATTCGTCCAACAGGTATCTGGCCAAATCGACAGATGTTAAGACTCCTCGTTGGGCCAGATTCTCGCGCCAGTGGTCGAAGTTGGGGAAGAGGTAGAACCCGCCCACCGGTTCCGCGCAGGAGACATCAAGCTCGCACAGGCCCCGCCACAGGTAGCGGGTGCGGGCGCCGTGCAGGGCAGTGCATTTTTCGATGTACGCGGCAAGATCGGCGTCTTCGGAATAGGCTGTCACTGCGGCATACTGGACCGGCGCGGACGCGGAGGACCAGAGTTCGCTGCCGACCTTGGCAGCGGCCTGCAGCAGCTCCTTGCCGCCTTCCCCCTGCGGCACGATCGCCGTGCCCAAACGCCAGCCGCCAAGGGAGAGATGCTTGCTCATCCCCCCAAGCACGACCGTTCCCTCCGGATAGTAACGGCTGATCGAGACGTGCTCGCGGCCATACGCAGTAAGCCCGTAAATCTCGTCTGAAAGGACCAGGACCTTGTATTGCCGGCAGATTTCGGCAACCTCAGCAAGCAGCCCGGGCCCAAACATCTGTCCCGTCGGATTGCTCGGACTGTTCAGTATCAGAAGGTGCTGTTCATGGCGGGAGGTGTTCAGGATTCGCCGCAGCCTGTCCGGATGCAGGCGATGACAGTCCTGCGGCGTTGCCTCGATTCGCAAAACGGAGCGGTTGAACAACCGGGATTGCGGCTCATAGCTGACCCAGGAGGGGGTGGGCAGAATGGTGGCCCCGGCAGTCGCCATCTGGAATGCAAACAGCAGGGCCTTGCTGCCAGGCGCTACGATCACCCGGTCGGCGCTGACCTCGCTCCCGAGCTGCCGCGAGTGAAAGTCGGCGACCGCCTGGCGAAGTTCAGGGATTCCCGTGCTGGGCAGGTAGCTCTGGCGAGAGGCATGTTCAACCAGCGCGTTGACGACTTTGGGATGGGCCGGAAAACGGGACTCGCCGAATCCCAGGTGGTAAACGGTCTCGCCCATGGCCCACATCTGCCGCACGCGTTCGTTGACATACAGTGTGGGCGAGGGCGCTAACCGGCCGCCGAGAGAGGGCGAGAGTGAGAATTTCACTGGCTGATTTCGTCGTGTTGCGGGGCGCCGGCCCTATCCAACCCAGAATGCCTTTTCAAGGTCGGTGAAATCCTCAGCCGGTCCCTGGAACTTATTGCGCCCCAATTCCAGCACATAGACATAGTCGGCGATCTTCAGGGCGGACCGAATCTCCTGGTCTACCAGGAGGATCGTCAGACCGTCCCGGTCCCGAAGGTCCACCAGCATCTGATAGACCTCCTCTGAAAGCAGCTTCGCCAGACCCGCGGTCGGCTCGTCCACCAGGATCAGCTTCGGATCGGTCATGAGTGTGCGGCCAATTTCAACCATCCGCTGCATCCCGCCGGAAAGTTCTCCCGCGTTGGATTTGCGGCGAGGCTTCAGATCGGGGAAGCGCTCGTAATTCTCCGCCAGCTTACGTTTAATGCGGTTCTTGTCGTTCTTGAACGTCCACGCGCCCAGCTCCAGATTCTCTTCTACCGACATGAAGCGAAAAACGCCGGGTTGCTGAGGTATATAGGAGATGCCCATGTTGATGCGTTCGTGCGTGGGCACATCGATGATGTCCTCGTCGTCGAGGCGAATCTGCCCCTGGTTGGGGCGCAGGAAGCCGTATATCGCCTTGAGCATCGTGGACTTGCCAACGCCATTGGCGCCGAGAATGGTGGTGATCTTTCCGCCCTCAGCCTGCATGGTGACGCCCTGCAGGATGTTCAGATCGCGGTAATATCCGACGTAAAGGTCATTGATCTCCAGCATCGCTATTCGTCCTCACCCAGGTAGGCCGCTTTCACCTCCGGGTCTTCGCGCACCACCTCAGGGTCGCCGTCGGCGATCAGGTCACCGTAGTTCAGCACAAGCAGGCGACGGCTCAGCGTGAAAATCGTGTCCATATCGTGGCTGATGATAATGAAAGCCTTGCCCTGCGCGTTGATTTCCGTAATGTACCGGTAGATGACCTCCATCAGCCGGGGATGGACGCCGGCGAAGGGTTCATCCAGTATGATCATTTGGGGGTCGAGCATCAAGAGCCGGCCGAGCTCCAGCAGTTTCTGCTGGCCCCCCGAGAGCGCGCGGGCGTATTCGTTGCGCAGGTGGGCAATTGTCAGGAATTCCAGCACCTCGTGCGCCTTCTCTTCGAAATCGCGCTGGCGGGCCGTGGCCCGCATCGCCATCGCGGGGATGAGCAGATTCTCCAACACTGTCATGCGGCGAAATGCCCTGGTAACCTGAAACGTGCGGCCAAGGCCTGCCCTGGCGACGCCGTATGGCGGACGCGTGTCGATCCTTTCGCCGTTCATATAGACCGTGCCGCTCGAAGGTTTGAGCGCGCCGTCCAGAATGTTGGTCAGGGTCGTCTTGCCGGCGCCGTTGGGGCCGATCAGGCCAATTAGCTCAGGCCCTTCCACTGTGAAGGAAACGTCCTTGAGCACTTCAAGGCCGCCAAAGTTCTTGTAGATGCTGTTCGCGGTCAGTTCCAGCATGTTTGCCTACCGCCTGTCCGTTTCAGACCATTCATTTGGCGTTGCCGGGGGACGCTGCCCTCTCCTCTTCTTCGGCCTCTATATCTGCCACTGCCTCTTCTTCATCCAGCTCTTCCTCTTCGACGCGAATCGATACGGTCTCCTCTGCGACGCCTCCGCGACTGATACGTTCGAGAATCGGGAAGAGGAGCCCATTTCGCTGGAACCGCAAAGTCAGCATGAGGAGCAGGCCGAAAAAGACGAGCCGCCACAGAGTCATGTCGATGAGAAGCGGACCAATCTCTATATTCGTACGCAGCAGCTCCAGAACGAAGGTGATGATGATGGCGCCGACCGATGCCGTGTAGATGTTCTCCAGGCCGCCGATCACGGCCATTGCGATCACCAGCGACATCTGCAGAATGATCAGGGTATTTGGGGTGATGATGCCGATGTAATGGCCCTGCAAGGCGCCCGCGGCCGCGGCAAGTGTGCTGGTGACCACAAAGACCAGGACCTTGTAGCGCACGATGTTGACGCCCAGGGCAGCCGCGGCCTCTTCGTCTTCCCGTATGGCGCGAACAAACAGGCCGAACCGGGACCCTGCCAGCCAGGTCATCAGCGCCATCGCGAAGAGGAACAGGAACAGCATCGCGTAATAGGGCGGGATCTTGCTCGTCGAACTGAAACCAAGGATCCCGGCGGGAAATAGCGGCACCAGCTCCAACCCGCTCTGGCCTTCGGTGATCGGAATCTCCGCGCTGATCGAGGCCCGTAGAATCTCGGAGAAACCGATCGTAAACAGGGCCAGATATGTGCTCCGCAATCGCAACACAAGCCAGCCGACCAGCAGGCCGAAGACGGCCCCCATGGCCAGGCCCATGGCGATGCTCGCCCACACGGGGGGAAAGACGATCAGTGTGCCGGCGGGGAGGGTCTCCGCCTTGGCCATGTCGAGACAGGACTCGTCGATCGTGCCTACGCGGCGAATGTTCAGAATCACAAGCCACCAGTTGCCAGGCAACGGGATGTCTGTGCAAAGCTCAGAGGGGGCGGTCGTGAAGCGGATGAACTTGCCAATCAGGCCGGAGGTATAGCCTCCGATCGCCATGAAGGCCATGTGGCCAAAGGAAAATTGTCCCGCGTATCCGGCAAGAAGTGACCAGCTGGAGGCCAGGATCGCGTAGAAAAAGGCCGTGATGGCCAGATGCATAAAGTAGCTGTTCAGGACGAGGGGGCCTACGCCGCCCATTTCTGACGACGCCAGCGGAAGGAGGACCAGTATGACGACGGCAATCGAGCCTGAAACGCGATATAGAGCGGCTGGATTCATAGCTCCCGCCCAAAGAGACCCGTTGGCTTAAGTAGGAGAACCAGTGTCAGGATGACCATGCCGTAGGCAGGGATGTAGGCGGCTGCACGCGTCGCGTCGGGGATGCAGCCGGTTCCCGCGGCCTCCACCAAACCAACGATCAGGCCGCCAAGAAATGCGCCCGGCAGGCTGCCCATGCCGCCGAGCACGATGATGACGAAGGAACGGGCCGCCGCCGGGATGCCCACCTGGGGCAGCCATGAGAAGACCTGTACCAGCGAGGCGCCGGAAAGCCCAGCCAGCATCGCGCCCATGCTGAAGGCCAGCGTGTTCATCGAGTTGGGATTGATACCGGTAACAGCCGCCGCCTGTCTGTCCTGGCTGACGGCGCGCAGGGCCTTGCCGACCCATGTGCGATAGAGGAACCAGAGCAGGGCCGCCAGCATCATCAGGGCCAGGACCGCGGCAGTGAAGCGGGGATTGGGAACCGAAATCGCGTCAAAGATGGTGACATTTCCAGGCGTCGTCGTGAGCAGCGCGCCGGATTCAGCCGGGATCTCCACGCGTGGAAACGGGAAGAACCGTTGCGCCTTCACCGGAACTGCCGAAGTAAGGGCCTGGGTAAAGTACTGAAGAAAGAAGGCAAGCCCAAATGTGACCAGGATCGCGTACTCCGTCGGACGCTCAATCTCGCCGCTGCCCATCGGACGCAGGAAGATCAGCTCGAACACATACCCGATGGCGAAGGTCACAACACAGCTTGCCAGGATGGCGACGATGGGCGACACACCTGGAATCCACTGGGCGGTCATGAAATATGTGACCATTCCGCCGATCATGTAGAACTCGCCGTGCGCAAAACTGACGACGCCCAATATCGAGAAGATCAGCGTCAGACCCAGCGCCATCAGCCCGTAGATGATGCCGATTACAATGCCGTTGGCGAGCTGGGAAACAACGAAACCGCCATTGGCGACACAGAGGTTGTCGGGATCGGCGAGAGCGAACGCGGCGATAAAGATGCCGACAACCAGGGCAATGGAAATTCCGATCAGGCGACTTGTGATTTTAGGCGTGGCGAGCCAGAGCGGGACGAGGCTGAAAGGTCCCAGGGCTGCGCCGATCACCGCCCCGCCAAAGGACGCCTGGGAGATTTCCAGGTCCTTGCGCGCATAGATGCGCGGGGTGACAACGCCGCCAAGGGCGCCCCAAAAAAGAATCCACAGTAGAGCCCAGCCGAAGATTGCCGCGTTTTCCATGAGATGACTCAGAGCCTGGGCGTGCAGTGGGAGGGAATTGCCCTGACCGTGTCAGGGTAGGAGCCGCCCCCAGCAGCGTTGAGGGCGGCAAAAGCGGAAGGCCTGCAAGCCGGGGAATCGCTTGCCGGGCCTTCCAACATCGTTCAACTTACAGGATTCGGAACGCTACTCCTGGCCGACAACAATCGGTGCGCCTGTCTGGTAGACGTCAGGATAGACCACAGTTGTCTCGGTCGCGTCCTGGCCTTCAACCTGGTACTGCACAATCGTGATTGCGGGATCGGGGAACTGGTGCCACCACTTGGGATCCACGCCTGCCTGATCGGGCGTATTGCTGCGATTGATCGGGAAGGTGATGGGGCCCAGCGCGCCCATGTGGTTGATGTTTTCCAGGGCGTCGATGATGTCGCTCGGGTCGGTGGAGCCGGAGTCCTCGATGGCCTGCGCGATCAGCATGATCGAGTCATAGGATGCCATTGCATAGGATTCGATGTCATCCTTGCCCGTGCGGGCCGAGTACTCGGCGACGAGGGCCTGGGCGACATCGTTATAGAGCTGCTGAGGAAGGCCGATGCGGCGCACGAAGCAGTGGTTGCCGTCGGGGACATTCGTCCAGAACGCATCGCTCACGAGCGAGACCTGGTTGCACATCGTTGGCACATCCTGCGGCCCGATGCCGGCGTCGGCAGCCTGCTGCGTGAAGTTGTAGGAGGCTTCGCCGGTGGCAAGGGTTACGATCATGTCCGGGCTTTCGGCCTTGACGCGCTCGATGATGCCGGCGAAGTCCTGCGTGCCGATATCAACACTGAATGTGACAGAGGCGATGCCTGCCTCGTCGAGCAGGGCTGTCGTGTTCTCCGCGGCGGGGATACCGTAGTCGGTATTCTCGGTGAGGATCACGACCTTGTCGAGCTTCATGCCATTCTCGTCTCGCAGCCACTGGATGAACTTGACATCCACCGTGGAGACTTCAGAGCTCAGGGGCGCGATGCGGAAAATCTCATCGTACTGAACGCTTGTGATGGTGTCGTTCCATGTCTCGGCAAAGACGATGGGGACGCCGTTGTCACGCGCGACCTCCTTGGCTGCCACACCAACCGAGCTGTGGTAGCCGCCGCCGATGCCGACGACACCGTCCTGATTGATGAGGCGCTCAACAACGGCGGTGCCGCGTTCCGGCAGACCCTCGGTGTCGACGATGATCAGTTCAACCGGCCGCCCCATGATGCCGCCGCGGGCATTCAACTCGTCTGCCGCGATCAGCATTGCCTCGCGCATGGCTTCGCCGCCGACGACAGCGCCGGGAGCGGAGAGCGGAGCGAGCGCGCCGATCTTGATCGGCTCCATCTCCATGTCGTCGGACTCTTCTGCCATCGGTTCTTCGGTCGGTTCGGGAGCCGCTTCCTCCGCTGCCGGTTCCGCTTCACCGACAGTCTCGGCCTGGGGCGCGCATCCTGCAAGCGCCAGAACCAGGATCAGTAGAGCGGCTGCTGTCCAGATTAGCCTTCGCCTCATTTTCATTCGTCGTTTCTCCTTTGAATAAATGGGGCCATCATGATTGGATCGTATTGTCGAGAAAGGGAGACCCTTTCCATTGAAAACCAACTCAGACTGCGGCGCGAGTTAACAGACGCCTAGCCGCATTCTATTATGAACCAGCAGAGGAGACATGTCAATGAATCCAGGGAGTGGAACGGCAGCGGTCCGAACCGGAGTTGTTCCTGGCCGGCCGAAGAAACACGCGCGAGAGGATGGAGCGGAGGAACAGCGCGAGGAACGCGGCGGCGCTTCTGAATGGAAGAATGTTTCGTGACAAAGGGCAGGGACGCCCACAATGGACGCCCCTATTGAGCGGTATTTCAGAATCGGAAAGCTGTATTCTGTGACGAACGCTTTGGCCTGAAGGCGCCCATAGCCATCACTCGAGCTGCCCCTTATCGTCTACTGATAGTCTACTGCCCGACGAGGACAGGGTCGCCGGTACGATATGTCTGTGGGAAAACAACGGTCGCGTTGACCGAGTCTTCGCCTGGCTGCTGGTATTGCACCACCGTTACAGCAGGATCGGGGAACTGGTGCCACCATTTGGGTTCGACACCCGCCTGCTGCGGCGTGTTGGAGCTGTTGATGGGAAACGTGATCGTCCCGAGCGCGCCCTCGTAAACGATTTCCTCCAGCGCAGCGATGACCGCCGCCGGATCTGTCGTCCCTGCCTCGATGATGGCCTGGCCGAGGATCCGAACGGCGTCGTAGGCGGCAAACGCGTATGACTCTGCCCCTTCTTTGCCGGTGCGGGCCCCGTATTCGGCAAGAAAGCTGCGGGCAACGTCATTGTAAAGTTGCGGCGGCAAGCCGATTCGGCGCACAAAACAGTTATTTCCGTCAGGGACGTTTTTCCAGAATGCGTCGCTGACCAAGGCAACATGTTCACACAGAGTCGGCACGTCCTGAGGCCCAATGCCGGCGTCGGCGGACTGCTGGGCGAAATTGTAGGAGGCCTCGCCGGTCGCCAGGGACATAATCAGGTCCGGCTCTTCCGCCTTGATCCTCTCGATGATCCCGGCGAAATCCTGGGTCCCGATGTCGACGCCGAACGTGACCGATTCGATCCCCTCCTGGTTCAGTAGCCTGGAAGTGTCTTCGGCCGCAGGGATCCCGTAATCCGTGTTCTCCGTCAGAAGGACAACTTTGTCCAACTTCAAGCCCTCCTCATCGCGCAGCCAGGCCATGAATTTCACGTCCACGGCAGAGACTTCGGAGCTCAACGGCGCGATGCGAAATACCTGGGGATACTGCACGCTGGTGATGGTGTCGTTCCATGTATTGGCGAAAACAACTGGAATGTTGTTATCGTGGGCCACCTCTTTGGCGACGACGCCAACAGAACTGTGATACCCCCCTGCAATGGCGACAACGCCTTCCTGATTGATGAGTCGCTCGCTCGCTGCCGCGCCGCGCTCCGGCAGGCCTTCGCTGTCGACAACGATCAGTTCAACCGGAAGCCCCAGCAGACCGCCGTTGTCGTTGATCTCGTCTGCGGCGATGATCATCGCGTCCCGCATTGCCTCACCGCCCACAACCGATCCCGGCGCGGACAGAGGAACCAGCGCGCCGATTCTGATTACCCCGCGGTCTGCAGAGGGCCGCGATTCAGCCTGCGAAGATGCGCCGGATTCCTGTTTTGCGGGGTCTGGTTGTTGCGAATCTGAAACAGAACGCTCGGCGGGTGGTGACGTTGAGCAGGCTGCCAAGAGCAACTGCCCGATAAAGAGCGCGGCGACCCATATTGTAAAGGTAGATTGTGACCTCAAGATATCCTCCCGGTTCATGGTTTGGTAACTCTCAGTGGGTAAAGGTGTATCAAGATGGTTGCCCGGCCGCGCCGCCGGGCATTTCTCCAGTCAGCAAAGAGTAACATGCTTTCCAGGCTTATGTTCGCTCCTTCCCGTATCTGGGCATCCTGCTCAGAACGATCCTGTCGCGCAGGGAAGTGGGTAACCGTTCGATCCAGCGCCTCAACTGGGCGTCACGGCCAACCAGGTAGCGATTCCTGGGTCTGGTCGTCGTCAGAGCCCTCGACACGGTCCGCGCCACCTCTTCAGGTTCCACGCCCCGCTGCTCCGCCAGCGATTCAGATACGCTGGCCAGCAACGGACCGTACTTTTCAAACGCGTCGGCGGGATAGTTCTGCAGCTTATCCTCAACGTAGCTCCTGGCTTTGTCCCAGATCACTGTATTGATCGCGCCCGGCTGCACGGAAACAACATCGATTCCCCAAGGCCAGAGCTCGAGGCGCAACCCATCCGTTAGAGCCTCCAGAGCAAATTTGGATGCGCAGTATGGCGAGACAAGCGGCGTCGAACTGAACCCTGACATCGAACTCATCATTACAATCCGGCCTCGCGCCCTGCGCAACAGGGGAATGAACGCCTTGGTGACCGTGAGCGGAGCAATTGTGTTCGTTTCCAGGACCCTGCGCAGTTCAGCCATGTCCAGGTATTCGAGCAGGCCGCCGACGGCGATGCCGGCGTTGTTGACCAGCCCGTGGAGACCTCCGCTCCCCACCCGCTGCCCCACCGCCTTTGCCGCCTCCGCAACCTGTTCGCCGTCGGTCACGTCCAGCAGGATCGTCTGCAACCCCGGCGTGCCCTCCTTCATCAAGGCCTTTGCATCGCACTCTTTGCGCACGGTCGCGAATACCTGCCAGCCCTCCCTGCCCATCCGCGCCGCGCACGCGCGGCCGATGCCGCTGGAGGCCCCCGTGATCAGGACGGACCGGGGATGCGCCCGGCCCAAATTTTCGGATTGTCCTTCTCTAGCCATGGATTTTTCAGACCGTATCGGGTAGGGGTCATCTCTTGCAATCGGGGTCGCCTATGTGAGGAGCGTTATACAGCGGTCTTCCCGGTTGAAGGATGACCGCTCGCGCGTGTCCGGGCTGCCTACAGGTCAGATGCCCATCCCGCCTGTCACTTCGAGTACGTGGCCGGTGATGTAGGCTGCCAGGGGCGAAGAGAGTAGGATGATTCCTGCGGCGGCCTCTTCTATCGTAGCCGGACGGCCAAGAGGAATTCGGGCGTGGATGTCTCTGTCGAGCATCGATCGGACTTTGGCGGGAATGCCAAGCGCCACTTCGCGACCATCGATTTCGATTGACTCCTCCTGAATCTCCTGAGCGCGAGTCAACCGTGTGTCGATGAAGCCAAAGGCGACGGCGTTGCACCGGATTCCCAACCTGCCCCATTCTTTGGCAATCGTCTTTGTCAGCCCAACGATCCCCATCTTTCCCGCCGCGTAGTTGGCCTGGCCGATATTGCCATGCAGCCCGGACGTGGAGGAGACGTTTACGATGCACCGGTTGACCGTGGGTCCCCCGGTCTCCATTTCGGCGGCGGCGGCATCCCGCAGATGGGGCGCGGCCGCTCGTATCATACGAAACGGCGCGGTCAGATGGACGTCCAGAATCGCTTGCCACTGTTCGTCGCCGATTCGATGCGCCATTCCATCCCAGGTGTAGCCGGCATTGTTTACAAGGACGTTCAACCCGCCAAATTCTGCCGCTGCCGCCTCGATCAGCTGTTCCGGAAAGTCTGGGTCGGTCACGTCGCCGGCGACTGCGATCGCCTGCCCGCCGCGCGCCTGGATCGTGCGCGCGGTCTCGCCGGCTGGGCCGGCTTCAAGGTCGTTCACAACGACGCTGGCCCCGTAGTCCGCGAATTGGAGCGCGGCGCTCGCCCCGATGCCTCGTCCGGCGCCTGTAATCACAACTGTCTGGTCTTGAAACATTCGGGATTCCGGGCTGTCCTGGCCAGCCGCCTCGTGAGTGCAGTCACTCCTGGTTGAAGTAGAGGCGGGCAACCATTTCGGCAACACATGTTGGCTTTTCCACCCCTTCTATCTCCACGGTAACGTTGTGAATCAACTGCAGCCCATTTCCGCGGACCTCTTCCACGGATTGCAGCTGCGTATGGGCGCGAATGCGAGAGCCCGCAAGAAGGGGATGGGGAAAACGCACGCGGTTCAGGCCATAGTTGACCGTAAGCGCAATTCCCGGATACTTCGGCTTGTCCGGTTCGACCATCCCGGTCAGATGGGGTATCAGCGCCAGCGTGAAGAAGCCGTGCGCGACCGGCGCGCCAAATGGTGAATCGCGCGCGGCGCGCTCCACGTCGACGTGAATCCACTGGTGGTCCAGCGTTGCATCGGCAAAGGCGCAGATCATCTCCTGCGTCACCGTAAACCAGGCGCCTGGGGCAGACTCGGCGCCGATTTTCGCTTGCAGGTCCTCGAAGGCAGCTTGGCGTGACATCGTTATCTCCGTTTCCTTTTGCTGGGAATGTGAATCATGCCGTCATGCCGCCGTCCAGATTCAGGGCCTGGCCGGTTATGAATGCTGACTGGTCCGTACACAGCCAGAGGATCGCGCTGGCGACATCGCGCGGGATCCCGAAGCGGCGCATGGGGATTCGTTCCAGCATCTTTTCCTTCCTGCGGGGATTGTCTCTGATAAGCGGCTCGATCAGCGGCGTGTCGGTGTAAACAGGACAGACCGCATTGACGCGAATGTTGTGGCGGGCCGCCTCCTGCGCGGCGACGCGGGTCAGGCCGATCACACCGTGTTTGGAAGCGGTGTAGGCGGACTGGTATGGAAGGCCGCGTTTTCCGGCGATGGAGGCAACGTTGACAATCGAGCCGCCCGCGGCGGACATCCGCCTGATCTCCTCCTGCATACAGTAGAAGACGCCGTTGAGATTGACCGACAGCACCCTGTCCCAACTTTCGTGCGGATAGGAATGGACAGCTTCCTGGGGGCCGCCAATGCCGGCATTGTTGACGGCAAAGTCGAGGCGGTCAAAGTGACCCGCGGCTGCCTCAAACAGGCGTTCCACCTCTTGAGCCTCCGAAACATCGCATTGAACGAAGAGCCCATCGACGCCGCAGTCCCGGACCAGGCGCAAGGATTCTTCCCCTCCATCCAGGTTGATGTCCGCCAAGACCACCGTAGCGCCTTTTTGCGCGAAGCAGCGTGCGGTCTCGCGCCCGATCCCCGATCCGGCGCCCGTCACCAGCGCCACCTTTCCTTCGAAGCTCATCGCGTTTTCTCGCGGGTGGATTGAAATGACCGGAATCCCCTCAATTGGATTCCCCTTCTTCAGGCTCCATGAGCAGGGATTCTCCCAATGCCTGCATTTCGGCCAGGAAATCCGAGGCTTCGATCTGGGCGGCAAAGAGCTGTACCATGCCCCGGTTGAAAGAATTCACCAATGTCTCGAAACCGGGCGGCAGTTGCCAGACCCAAGCAGTGGTCACGGAATCGGCAAAGGGCGCCAGCAAAGGAAATTTCTCCCGCCATTCATCCCGCTGCGCTGTGATCGCCGGCATCCAGCCGCCGTCATTAGGCAGCGCGGCGACCACGTCAGGGCTGCTGAGAAAGGCTGCCAGCGCAAAGGCTTCTTGCTTCCAGGGCGAGTCCGCCGAGACTGCATAGCAGCTGGTGAACGCCACCGTGGTGTTGCGTCCTCCCGGCCCTGTGGGCAAGGGCGCGACGCCGTAGCGAAAGTCCGGGAATTCGGCCTTGAAGTATGGGGCGATCCAGTTTCCCTCTATGGCTATCGCCCCTTTGCCTTTTCCCAGGACCTCCCCAGCCCACTCATTGTTAGACTCGCCGGCGTGTCCGGCATAGTTGTCGCGAAAGATCTGAATGTACCAATCCATGGCCGCGGCGGCTGCCTCAGATTGAACGGACAAGCCGCCACCGTCAATTATTGTACCACCGGCTGCAAACAGAAAGGGCAGCCAGCGGGAAAGGTCTGGCGATTCGATGAAGCCGAATCGGTTTCGTTCCACGTCGGTCTGTTCAATCGCGACAGTCCTCAACGCCTCCCAGTCGGTTGGGGGCGCAAGGCCGGACCCGGCCAGTCCCGCGCCGTCGTAAACCAGGCCAAGCGTCCGCACCTCCCGCGGCAGACAGTAACGCTGTTCTGCTCCTCCCTCCTCAGGCCATACGAAGGCCGCCGCCAGGTTAGGAGGATAGCCGGCTGGGTCGTAGAAACTCTCCTCCGCAGGGGCGAGAAGCCCCTGATCTACCAGGTTTGGAAAGAGAAAACCTGTTACAACAACGACGTCCGGCGGACTTTCTCCTTTCAGCCTCCTGCGAAGCTCCTCGGAGTAATTGGCCGAGGTGGACAGTTCGACTTGGAGATCCCAATCCGCGGTCCAGGAAGCAACGCGGGCCCGAAGCGCTTGGGTGACCTCGCCCTCCTCGATCAGGAAAACGCGGAGAGCACGCGCCTGTGAAACCGGTTCGCCCTGCCAAGGCAGAAAAGGCAGTTCAGGCAAACGATTCCGAATCGGAAGCGCGTCACATCCGGCCAGCAGCAGGAACGGCAACAGGAGGCCCAGGACCCTTGCCGCTCTCCAGAGAAAGGGAGGGCAATGCGCCATGCTGCCCGTCGCCTTGATGTTTCCCGGCCTTTCTTCACTGCTGACTCTCAACGAACGCTGAATAGGCATCTGCGTCCATCAGGTTCTCCAGCTCGGCAGCGTCTTCGACGGCTATTTTCAGGAACCAGGCGCCGTAAGGATCGCTGTTTACCAGTTCAGGGGTTTCGTTCAATTCCTCGTTGACGGCGGCGACTGAGCCGGATACGGGGGCAATAATGTCTTCGGCCGCCTTGACCGACTCGACGACTGCGACGGCTTCGCCGGCAGTTACTTCAACGCCGATCTCAGGCAGTTCGACAAACACGATGTCACTCATCATATCCTGCGCCGCGTCGCTGATGCCGATGACGACCTGCTCGTTCTCCTGTCTCACCCATTCGTGCGTGTCGGCGTACATCAGATTCGACTCGTATTGGTAGGATGCCATTCAGATATTCCTTTGTTGCAAAGGCCGCCAGCGTACATTTGGACGGCTTCTCGAGCAGGCAGAACCCACCGGGCAAACCTGTCCGTCAATGGGGTCGCGGGGCTTACGGCATGGCCTGCCTTGCCAGGTCTTCGACCAGTTCGTGTCTATTGCACTCTGTTCAAGCCAACCGTCACTTCTTCTTCACCTATCGGAAACGTGACGACTTTGCCATCAAATTTGCTTCCAAATTCACTCGACAGACTGAAATTGAGCGTAAGCGTTTCGGTTGCGACATAAGTTTTGTGCGCCGAAATCAGTTTCGTCATCAGTGGTGAATCGGACACCGTCAGGTTGATTCGGTCACTGATTTCCAGTTCGGAGTCCTTGCGCAGCTGCTGGACGCGGCGCACGAGCTCGCGCGCCTGCCCCTCGAGCTCCAACTCTGGTGTCAATGTCGTTGAGACTGCGACCAGGTAGCCCCCGTCTTCGGCTACGGCAAGGCCGGATCGGGGCGTCCGGCGAATCTCCACGTCCTCCGGCTCGACCGCGTATTCCCGCTCTTCGTCAACCACTGTCACCGATTCGCCGGCGTCAAATCGGGCTGCCAGGTCACTCTGGTCCATTTCGGCGAACCGGCCCCTGATTACAGGATAGCCGCGGCCATGTTTCTGGCCAAGCTGTTTCGGCAGTGGAAAGACACTCACGTCGACCAGTTCACCAGCTTCACCGGCGAACGCCAGTTCCTTGACATTCAGTTCGGACAGGAGCAGGGCTTTCACTCTCTCCAGACCCGAATTCTCTGCCTCCGTTCGGGCGCGTATGACAACCCGTTGCAGCGGCTGCCGCACCTTCAAGGCCGCGGACTCGCGCGCCGCCCGGCCCAGCGTTGTCACCTTCTGCGCAAGGGCCATGTCGGCATGGAGGCGGTCGTCGATGGCGGATTCGTCAGCTTGCGGCCATCTTGCCAGATGGACCGAGTCCGGCGCGCTCGAATCGACACCGGCTACAAGGTTCTGGTAGATCTCCTCGGCCATGAAGGGAATTGCCGGCGCCAGCAGTTTCGACAACGTAACCAGCGCTTGCCGGAGCGTGGACAGGGCCGCGGGGTCGCCGTCCCAGAATCGGCGCCGGTTGAGCCGCACATACCAGTTGCTGAGCTCGTCGACAAAATCAGCGATAGGCCGGGTAGCCGCCGTGACGTCGTAGGCTTCATAGGCTGCCGTCACGTCGCGCGCCAACCGGTTCAACTCGGAGAGCAGCCATCGATCCAGGAGTTGGGACGCGTCAGCCGGCGAGGAGGGATCCGGTCCGGATCCGTTTCCTTCCTGGGCTTCGGCAAGATTGGCATACACAACGAAGAAGCTGTACGTATTCCAAAGTGTATTCAGGAAACGGCGCTTCACCTCCGCGACCAGGTTGCCGCTGAATCGGCGGGCGTTTCCGGGCGGGCCGGCCGTGTACATGTACCATCTGGTCGCGTCGGCGCCGTGTTCAGCGAAAACCTGCCAGGGGTTGACCACATTGCCCCGGGACTTGCTCATTTTGGAGCCGTCCTCGGCAAGAATATGACCGAGGCAGATGACGTTTTTGAACGCAGGACGGTCAAACAACAGTGTGCTGACCGCGTGCAGCGTGTAGAACCATCCGCGCGTCTGATCGATCGCTTCACAGATGTAGTCTGCCTGCTGATACGTTTCCCACTCCTTCTGATTCGAGAACGGGTAGTGCCACTGGGCAACCGGCATCGAACCGCTGTCGAACCAGACATCGCAGAGCTCGCTGACGCGACGCATCGTGCCTCCGTCGGGAGCAGGCCAGGTGATTTCGTCCACATACGGACGGTGGAGATCCAAATCCTTCAGCTCTTGCCCGCACTTTTGCGAAAGTTCGGCCAGGCTGCCGATGCACTCCATGTAGTCGCTGCCGGGGGCGTCGCTCTTCCAAATGGGTATCGGTGTGGCCCAGTATCGATCACGCCCCAAGGCCCAGTCCACATTATTTTCCAGCCAGCGCCCAAAACGACCGCTGCGGATGTGGTCGGGCACCCAGTTGATCGTGTCATTCAGCGCCACCAACCTTTCCTTAAATTCGCTGGTGCGCAGGTACCAGGTCTCTTTCGCCCAGTAGATCAGGGGCGTGTCGCATCTCCAACAGAAAGGGTAGGTGTGTTCATAGGTACCGGCCTTGTATAGCAGACCCCTCGCCTTCAGGTCCTCGGTAATGTGGGGATCAGCATCTTTGACGAAGAGGCCGGCCCAGGGGGTCACCTCCTCCTTGAACTGTCCCAGGGCGTCGACAGTGTGAAACACCGGAAGGTTGCAGGACTGGCCGACTGCGAGGTCGTCCGCGCCAAAGGCCGGGGCAATGTGTACGATACCGGTGCCGTCGTCGGTGCTGACGAAATCGGCGGAGATGACGTAGGCAAAGCGCTCCTCCACTGGGGGGCCGAAGCGGAACAGGGGGTCGTACTCCTTGCCGATGAGCGCTTCCCCTTTCATCTCTTCCACCAACTCATAGCCCGGCGCAAGAACATCCTCGGCCAACTCCTTCGCCACATAGAGGAGCGAGCCGGAACTGTCCCTCACCTTGAGATAATCGATGCCTTGGCCGACGGCCAGCGCCGCGTTGCCCGGCAGCGTCCAGGGCGTCGTGGTCCAGGCCAGCAGAAAAGTGTTTTCCTCGTCCTTCACCGCGAACTTAACGTACACGCTTGGGTCGACAGTCCCTTCTTTGTAACCAAGCGAGAGTTCGTGGCTGCTGAGCGGCGTGCCGCAGCGGGGGCAGTACGGGACGACCTTATACCCTTCAAAAAGGAGGCCCTTATTCCAAAGCTGTTGCAAGATCCACCAGAGAGACTGGACGTAGTCATTGTTCATCGTCACGTAAGCGTCGTCGAGGCTGACCCAGAATGCCATTCTTTCGGTCAGGGCTTCCCAGTCGCTGAGATACTCCCAAACCGACTCCTTGCACATCTGGTTGAACCTGGCGACGCCGTACTCTTCGATTTGCTCCTTCCCGGTGAGACCGAGCTGTTTTTCGACCTCCAGCTCCACCGGGAGTCCATGGGTGTCCCAACCGCCTTTGCGCAAGACATGATAGCCCTGCATCGTCTTGTAGCGGGGGAACATGTCCTTGAACGCGCGCGCGAGCACATGGTGGATACCCGGACGGCCATTGGCTGTCGGCGGCCCTTCGAAAAAGACATATTCGGGGCCGCCTTCGCGCTCCTGCATGGACCGTTGGAAGATATTCCTTTCCTGCCAGAGCTTCAGGATCGCCTCTTCCCGCTCAGGAAAGGAGACGCTGGCGGGCACCGGTTTGAATTTGCCGGGCTCCCCGCGCACGAATGCGGCGGGGGGCGAACCGGAAGTTGACTGAGTCATTTTGCTTTCCCTGATGATTGCATGATTTTAAACACGACTTCAGACTGTTTCACTTATTTCCACGTAGATGCGCTTGTTGATGGCGCCCTTGCTGCGGTAGTCGACGATTCGCATTTCTCCTACCTCGCTCGTGTTACGCGCATGGGTACCGCCATCGGCTTGCAGGTCCAATCCTTCCAACTCAACCGTGCGCACTTCGGTTATCTGTTTGGGCAACAGATTGATTTTGGTGCGGATCAGGTCCGGTATCTGAAAAGCCGTCTCGCGGGGCAGAATCTTCGTCTTGACCGGTCGGGCCGCCGCGATCTCGGCTGCGCACTTCCGCTCGATCGCCGCGACGAGGTCGCCGCTCATCGCCTCAAACTCGAAGTCCATGCGCCCGCTGCCCGGTTTCATGTCCCCACCCGTGACAGACGCGCCGTAATCCCGCCAAACGACGCCGCACAGGATGTGCATGGCTGTGTGCGTTCGCATCAGCAGATAGCGTCGCGCCCAATCGAGTTCGCCGTTCACCACCTTTCCCCGGGCAATGTGAACAGACTCGCCCTTCAGGCCGTCAAGCGTATGCCAGATACGCCCCCCTTCCCGTTTGACGCCGCTTACCGCGAGCCTGCGATAGTCGACCGTCAACCAACCGGTATCATTGGGCTGGCCTCCCCCGCCCGGGTAGAAGATCGTGCTGTCCAGGGCAACGCGCAGGCGGCCGTCCTTTTTGTCAACGGCCGTGATCGCAGCGTCGAATTCCCGCATATAGGCGTCTTCATAGTAGAGTTCGGCAGTCATTCTTTCCTCTTTCCGTCTCTCCGGCGCGATGGCTTCCAATGTCAGGGAAGCAAAAGAAAAACCCGTCCCCACTCAGGGACGGGCTCAATAGTCCGCGGTACCACCCTGCTTCCCGGCAACTCGTCCGGGCCGCTCCATTGCCAGAGGAATTCTTGTATCCTGGCTGGCCGTGCTGATAACGGTACACGAAACCGGTGACGCTTACTATGCATACTCTCCGCAGTTCAGGTCACGGCTCAGGAGTGATGTTCGCTGTCGCAGGGGGCCGCCCGGCTTCCACCTTCCCGGGCTCGCTGGGGACAGTGCGACAGGTACTCGTCTCCGTCAAGGCCAGTTCGCATCTAGGCTGTCAAACTCGCGGCAATTGTAACGCCGCGCCTGGCAATTGTCAATCCGGCCAGGCCATGGATCACGCCCGGTCTTCGTCCATCTCGATCGGATCCGGACTCACCGGCGGCAGTTCCACCAGCGCGGAATCGACTGCTCGACCATCCACCTGCTCTACCAGATAGCGAATGCCGTTGACTTCGACCGCGTCGCCAGCCTCTGGAATGCGGCCCAAATGGGCCATGATCAGTCCGCCGACCGTATCAACCTCCTCCTCTTCAAAATCGATGTCGTAGTGTTGGTTCAGCTCATCGAGGAGCAATGATCCTTCGACGCGCAGCCGCCCCTCTTCCACCAGTTCAAGGGGGGCCCTTTCGGCATCGAATTCGTCCTGGATTTCGCCGACGACTTCCTCCAGCAGGTCTTCAAACGTGACGATACCAGCCGTTCCGCCGAACTCGTCAATGACCACCGCCAGGGCACCCTTCTCAGCGCGGAAACGCGCCAGCATCTGATCCAGCGGCAGCGTCTCCGGCACCACGATCACGGGCCTGCTCTGCGCCATCTCGCTCAGATCGAGCGGGTCGCTTGCCAATCCGTTCAGCATATGTCTGGCGATGTCCTTGACGTGGAAGAAACCCCGAATCGTGTCGAGATCGCCTTCAAATACCGGGTACCGGGAGTGATTGGACGCGCAAACAAGCTGGAAGACAGCCTCTTGGGTCGCGTCCGCCTCGATTCCGATAATTCTCGTACGCGGGGTCATCACCTGTCCGACCGTTCGCTCTCTCATGTCCAGTATGTTTTCGATGTAGAGCTGCTCTGAAGGGGCGATCAACCCTTCTTCAGAACTTTCCTCAACGATCAGCTCAAGTTCCTGCGGCGAAACCATATGGTCGTGGGCGCCCCGTTCAGGCACACCGCAGGCCCGTCTGATGGCCCGGGCGATGATGTTCAAAACATAGATCACAGGTGAAAGGATGCGTTCGATCACCCAGAAAGGGCCGATGACGCGCAGGGCGGTCGCCTCCGGCGCCTGCAACGCCAATGATTTGGGCATCACTTCTCCCAATACGACGTGCAGATAGGTCATCAATCCGATTGCCAGCACCAGGGCCGCGCTATGCGCCGCTGCCAGATTGATCAGTCCCATCTCAACGCCATATTGTTCCAGGAGGGCCAGGATCCATTCGGCGATGGTATGCTCGCCGTACATACCCAATCCCAAGCTGGAAAGCGTGATGCCCAGCTGCGCCATGATGATGAAGCGTGTCTGGCCCCCCGGATCGGTCAGAACTCGCATCACCTTCGCCGCAGAGGCGGATCCTTCGTTTTCCAACTGTGACATGCGCGCCCGGGACGAGGCCACGACGGCGAATTCCACCGCGACAAATAGACCATTGAAGAAGATCAGAGCCGCTATGATCACGGTGGGAAGCAGATATTCCACTCTTTCTACTCCACGTCAACTTTCATGTTTGTATCCCGAATGACACGTTTTGCCGAAGACGGGATGCGGGACCCTGCGCCTCGGCGCGGGAGTGGCATGGTTCCAGACAAGATCACAGTTCAGGCTAGTCCTGAGAGTGCGGAAGGTTGGCCGCCGCGCCGGGAGGCAAAGCGACACTGACCTGAGAGACAGCGTAGCCGCTCACCTCTTCTACATGAAAATCGAACCCGTGCAGACGCACGACCTGGCCCTGCTCGGGGATGGCGCCCAGTTCTGCCAGGATGGCGCCGCCCACAGTGTCGACGTCCTCGAATTCAATTGGCGAACCGAGCACGGCGGACAGACTCTCCAGGTCGACGTCCCCCGCCAGACGCAGACGTCCGTCGTTCGTCAGCGCCATCTCCTGGCTCTCGGCGTCAAACTCGTCGGCAATGTCGCCGAATATCTCCTCGATCAGGTCTTCAAAGGTCACGATCCCGGCTGTCCCGCCATATTCATCAATGACCACGGCCAGGTGATAGCGGTCCCGCTGCAGTTGCCTGAACACATCGCCGACTGGCGCCGTTTCCGGAACGTAAGGGGGAACCCTCATCAGGTCGCGAACGCCACCGCCGGCGCAGGACGGGTCAGTCGGGCCCTCCCGTTCAGTTGTACCGGGCTCGACGTTGAGGCACAGGAGGTCTTTCAGATGGACGACGCCGACGATGTTGTCTATGTTGCCATCGTACAAGGGCAGCCGTGAGTGACTCGATTCGGCCAGGAGTCGCAAGAGCTCGGCTGCAGGCAGATCGACCGGCGCGGCAAGCAGTTGTGTACGGGGAACGATCACATGCCGCACCGACCGTCGCCGCAACTGCAGCGTATTCTCCAGGAGCTCAGCTTCATCCTCCTTCAGGACACCCACGGCGCCGCTCTCCTGGACCATCATCAGGATCTCTTCAGGGGCGTGAATGTGGAATCCCTCCGAGACCGCGCGCAGCCCGATCAGGCGCAGGAACAGGCGACCGCTGCCGTTGAAGAACCAGATTAACGGCCGCAGAAAAATAATCGACCAGCTCACAGGGGTGATCAGCAGAAGGGCTGTGGGTTCCGGGAACTGTATGGCGACCGTTTTGGGCGCGAGCTCGCTCAGCGCGACCTGAATGACGGTGAGGACGATCAGCACGCCGGTGGCGGCAATTGACACGGCCGCGGCCTGGGCAACCAGCCCCGAGCCGCTCAGCAACGGTTCCACCAGAGGGGTAATCACCGCCTTGCCATAGTAGCCGAGTATCAGACTGGAGAGTGTGATTCCCAGCTGGCAGGCAGCGATATAGTCGTCCAGCCGGTCGGGGCTCTCCAGGATAGGCAGAAGGATTTGCGCGGGGCGGCTGCCGGCGGCCGCCTCCTGGGCGATGCGCGCCCGCCGCGCGCCGACAGTGCCGATCTCGGCCGCCACGAAAAGGCCATTCAGTGTGATGAGAAGGAAAACTGTGAAGATTACAAAGAGTATAAACATGCCCTGCCTCTGGTACTGCCTGTGATGACTCCTTTCTTTCTCGCTTTGGCCCCGGGGTCCGCGGGCGGCCACGCCTGAGCGGAGGAGACTTGCACCGCGACGCCTCCTCAAATGCTCCCGCGTTCGTCCGTTAGTGGGCTGGGTCGGGCCGGCCGCCTATACCAATCGCCCCTTGCCAAATTCTGTTCAAATCCAGGAACACTGCCCTACTTGTCGTTAGCAGGTCACCGGTTCGAAATTCCGGGGCCCCCAACCGCGGGCAATCCCATTCGCCGAGAACTCGAACGCGATGTTGTAAGATCAGAGGATCACAAGGGATTCGAGAATCCCCTATGGTTTGGTTCTGCCATTGCAGTTGAAGTATCATTGGCGGATTATCGACCGCTGCTTTCCCATTCTTCCCAAAAAAGCAGGCCGTGGCGAAGAGGGGAAACACGGAGCTCTTGATGATGGATCGAACGCCAAAGTCGTCACCGCCTCACGCTGCGGAAGGGAGGGCCAGTTCAAGCGAACGAATTCCGTCGTTCGCCCGGCGCCTATTGTACCTTTTGAGGACCATGCGTCCCAAACAGTGGACCAAGAACGGCTTTGTCCTGGTTGGGCTGATCTTTGACGGCAAGTTGCTGGACCTTCCCCTGGCCCTGAACGCTCTCCTGACCGTTGTCTTTTTCTGCCTGGTTTCGAGCAGTGTCTACATCCTGAACGACCTGGTCGACATCGAAAGGGATCGTCACCACCCGCGTAAACGGTTGCGTCCTCTGGCAAGCGGCCTGCTCAGTCCCGCCTTCGCCAAGGGGGCCCTCGCGATCCTTGCGATTGCGGGAACCATCGGGGCAAGCACGGTCGGCGCCTCAGTGGGGCTGATTCTGGCGGCCTACTTCGTCCTCAATTCAGCATACTGTCTCTATCTCAAAAACCTCGTCATCATTGATGTGATGATGATTGCCCTGTTCTTCGTCCTCCGAGTCGTTGCCGGCTCAGTGGCGGTCGAGGTAAGCGCCTTCAGCCCCTGGCTATACATCTGCGTCAGCCTGCTGGCCCTGTTCATTGGGTTCGGCAAGCGAAGGCATGAAATTGTCCTCTTGAAGGAGAGCGCTTCAGGCCACAGAAGCAGCCTTGGACAGTATAATCTGCCTTTCCTGGATCAGATTATCGGCATCGTGACGACCAGCGGACTGATCAGTTACACATTCTACAGCTTTGAGGCCGAAACTGCGCTGGCGGGCCCTGCCCGCATGATGTTGACCGTTCCACTTATTGTATTCGTCGTATTCCGCTATCTCTACTTGATTCAAGTTGAGCAGCGGGGCGGCGCGCCTGAAGACCTGCTCTTCGCAGATCGACCACTTCTGGCGGCTGTTGTGCTGTGGGCGCTTTCGGTGGTTGCTGTCATCTACGTCGAATAAGCGGTGGCAGGACGCGCAGGGGCAAGCTTAAAGAGGCCCTATTCTTCTTCGACAAATTGGGCCCACGCCCCTTCCATACCCTCGCTGGTTACCCCGTAGAAGACGCGCAGATCTGAACCTTCGCGCAGGACCAGATCGAAGCGTTTTTTGCCTGCCCGCCTATCGCAGCGGATGAAGCCCACGTTGTTCTTCCATCGAATCTGACTGCCCTTGACGGGGCTGTCTTCATACTGGCTGATGGCGTAGTTCCACAGTTTGCGGGCTCCCTTACGCGTTACGTTCCCTACGCTGCGTTGATTGCGCAGGTTTCTTACCACGTAGTAGGTCGTGCCGCCGCGCGTTTCGCTGTCCACGATTTCTACGCCGTCCTGGGGCAGATAGAATGGGTCGTTCGACTCCGCCGCTTCCGGGCGGCCGCGGCCTTCCCCCTGCCTGACGCGACTGACTTGGCCGCTGCCGGATCTGTCCTCGGTCCCGTCCGTGCCTGGCAGTTCTTCGGCGTCGCCCCCGCTGACCAGGTCGGAGTTGAGTCCAACGCTCTCCAGGACGAGCGCGACGATTTCGTCCCGCAGGGCAAGGCTGGTCTCGGCGTCATTGCGGACGTAAAACTTGGATCCGTCGAGGCAATAGGGCTTGGAGTCTCCGGCGTCCACCCCTATGCGGAGGACCTCCGCGCCGCTGTTGGCCAGAATCTCGAACCTGGCTTCGAGGGGCGGACTGAGCCGTTCCGTAACAGCCTGCTGCAACTCCTTCTGGACCTGTTTGGAGGTTGCAAGCCCCTTTACGCGGCCCTTTCTGGCGTTGGCCCCGACAAAGATCGTCCCCCCGTCCGTGTTTGCGAATGCGCAAAGATCAGCCAAAACGACTGTCTGCCTGCCCCCTTTCCTGTTGGCCGACTCGTGGAAGCTCTGCGTCTGATTTGGACCCTCTGCCCGTGCCGCGGCCAGGTGATCGACCACCTTTTCAGGCGCTCGGTAGGGGCGTGTGCGGTCAAAGTTGCGGCTGGCAAACAACGCCTTGATGGCAGCGAAGGACGGTTCCGGCAAAAGGAGTTCAGTGGCCCGCTCGCCTATCCCCAGGCGTCTGCTGTTTCGGGGATCTGTGTTCAGGCGGTGCGCATCGCTTCCCTGGATGCAGTGCATCTTGCGGGGATACTCAATTTTGGATCCGTTAAAAAAGCGTGCTGTAGCCCTCCGACTGCGGCTCTCGAGATCTGTGACTTCAAGAGCACTCAAATTCGGGTCCTGCGTGTACGCGATTTTGGTCTGTCCTCCAAAGGGGAAATTACGCATCGCCACGCCGTTCGTGCTATTTGCATGCGCCGCGATAGCGATACCCCCGGAATCGACGATCGTCTCATAGGCGGTGACAACGTCTGTGCTGGCGCCGGTCTCCGTCGAGCCGACGAGAAGCCTGTCGTCCGGCACGTTCAATCTCAAGAGCGTATGCTCCAGCTTGCGGATCGAAGTCTCTGGGGGGTAAATGGCCAGAATATGGAATCCGAAAGTCGCAGTGAACTCGAATCCCGGCAAAATTACGATCTCGTTGGCAAGCTTGTGCCACTGTTCCAAATTGCCGCGATCTTCAGGGGTGAGACGGTCCTCTTGCTGGAGCCGGCTTAACCATTCGATTTCACGGCGGATGGCTGCGACACCGGCGACGGTGTTGTGGTCTGTGATGGCGACGATATCCAGTCCCCGCTTCCGCGCCGTGACCAACCATTCAAGGTAGGAGATGCCCGGCTCTTCGTAGTCGTTGGATGCCGGCGTGTGCGTGTGAAGATCCGCTTTGTACCAGCTCAACCTCCCGCTGCCAGGGCTTGTATTCGAATCTGCCGGCCATCCTTCTCTCGCTTCTTGCCGGGCGCCTGAGTCGTTTGATCTTGATTGACGAGCCGACTGTCCGCCGCCTCGGGTCCTTCGTCTTCTACTCATTATTTCTCTCTTGGTTCAATAGCGCCGTGCCCGAAACCGGACAAACGGGCCCGGGAGGCATACTCCACTTGTTCGATGGAAGGTTCCGCGGCTTCGCCGTCTGACAGCTCCTTGCGCACGGCCGGCCCTTCGGCGGCGTCTGGCTGCTCCGGCGGGGCCGGCCCTTCCTGAAGGGCCACCTTGAGGACCTCGTCAACCGTTTCCACCGGGATGAATGTCATCCTTTCGCGCACATTGTCCGGCAGGTCTTCCAGGTCGGCCTCATTGGCCGCCGGCATGACGACTGTGCCCAGCCCTGCCCGCGCCGCGGCCAGCACCTTCTCCTTCAACCCTCCGATACGCAAGACCTTGCCTCGCAACGTCACCTCGCCCGTCATGCCGATCTCCGGGCGCACAGGTCTTCCGGTCAGCAAGCTGGCGATGGCCGTCACCATGGTTACGCCCGCGCTGGGTCCGTCCTTGGGCAGCGCGCCTTCGGGAATGTGCAGATGGATATCAATGTCTTCAAAAAAGTGGGGCGCAATGTCCAACTCCTGCGCACGGCTGCGCACGTAGCTCAGCGCCGCCTGCGCGCTCTCTTTCATCACTTCGCCCAACTGGCCCGTGAGCACAAACCCCTTTTTGCCCGGCATTTTGGTCGCTTCAAAAAAGAGAATTTCGCCGCCGGTCATCGTCCACGAAAGGCCGACCGCCACACCGGGCATACTGGTCCGATCCGCGATCTCCTCGCGTTGGAAACGGCGTTTGCCCAGGTATTCGACCAATGAGTCCGGCGTAATCAAGACAGGTGAGAAAGGCGCTTCGGCAACTGCGCTCAACTGCGGCAAAGGCACGCCGCTTCCCTTGTCTCCGGCTGCCTGCGCGCCGGCAGCCTTGCCCTCTCCGTTGACCTTGGAGTCTTCCACGTAACCCTGTTGCGAATCGCTGTCGTCCAACCTCAGAGGGAGAGGCGGTTGGACCCAATAGGGCTGCATCGCAGCAATTGTCGCCGCGACTTTGCGGCAAATCTTGCCGATCTCTCTTTCCAGGTTGCGTACGCCGGCCTCTCTGGTGTAGTCATGGACGATTTTGCGAACTGCTTCATCCTCAAAGACGATCTCTCCTTCGCGCAGACCGTTTTCCTTGATCTGTCGCGCCACGAGATATTGCTGGGCGATCTTAACCTTCTCCTGCTCCGTGTAACTGCTGAGCTGAATCACCTCCATCCGATCGCGCAGCGGGCCCGGAATCGTGTCAAGGACGTTGGCCGTGGTGATGAACATTACTTCGCTCAGGTCAAAGGGCACGTCCAGATAGTGATCGCGATATTCTCGATTCTGTTCGGGATCCAGAACCTCCAGCAGCGCGCTGGTGGGATCGCCGCGGAAATCGCGGCCCAGTTTGTCCACCTCATCCAGCATGAATACGGGGTTCTTTGTTTCAACCCGTCGCAAACTCTGGATGATGCGGCCCGGCATGGAGCCGATGTAGGTGCGGCGAAAACCCCGAATCTCCGCTTCATCGCGCACGCCGCCCAGTGCCATGCGCATGAACTTCCGCCCCATCGCACGCGCAACACTGATGCCCAGGCTCGTCTTGCCTACGCCGGGCGGCCCGACAAAACAGAGGAGGACACCCTCGCGTTCTCGCCGTATCTTGTCACGCGCATCCTCTTCCTCTGCCTCCTCCCGCTGCTCTTTGCGCGCCGCCCGCAGCTTACGCACGGCAAGGTATTCGACAATGCGATCCTTGATTTCCTCCAGCCCGTAATGGTCCTCGTCCAATACCTTTCTGGCGTGGTTGATATCAAGATTGTCCTCGGTCGTCTGTTGCCAGGGCAACGAAACCATCAGATCGAGATAGGTCTTGATGACACTGTACTCGGCCGCCTGAATCGGCATTCTCCGCATTCGGTTCAGTTCGCGCAACGACTCTTTGTGCGCTTCTTCCGGCATGCCGGCTGCCTCGATTCGCTCCTCCAGTTCGCGAATATCGGCTTCCTGCTCGTCCTCCTCGCCCAACTCCTTCTGAATCGCCTTGATCTGTTCGCGCAGAAAGAAGTCTTTCTGCATCTTTTCCATTTCGCCCTGGGCCTGGGACTGAATCTTGTTTCCCAGCTCCATGACGTCGACTTCGTTGTGCAAGAGCTGAGTCAGCCGCAGAAGCTTCTCCTGCACGCTGTCGATCTCAAGGAGTTGCTGGGAATCATTGATTTCCAGCCGCATGCTGCTGGCGACGAGGTAGGCAAGCTGGCGGGCGTTCTCGACATTGGCAGCCATCACGGCCAGTTCATCGGGCATCTGCCCGTCCAATTCGACCAACCGCCGAAAGAGGTCCTGGACGGCGCGGGCCGAGGCATCCAACTCCAGGCCCTCCTCGAGCGTTTCGGGCAGCACCTCGACGCGGGCGCGCAGATAGGGCTTTTCCTGGATGTATTCGGTCAGGCGGATCCGCTCCAGGCCTTGAACGGCCAGCCGAATCGTGCCGTCGGGGGCCTTCAATACACGGTGAACCTGCGCCGCCGTACCGATCTCACAGATCTGCTCCGCGCCAGGTTCCTCCAGCGATTCATCTTTGCTTGTTGCCAAGGCGATGATACGGCTCTGGGGCAGCGCGTCCTCAACCAGCTTGATGCTTCGTTCCTGCCCAATCGTCAGAGGCAGCCACATCATTGGATAGACGACGATGCCGCGCAGCGGCAGCACTGGCAGATCGTCAGCGACATCACTCAATGAGGTCGCCTTTGAGCCGTCTCCTTCCTCTGCTTCGCTGGGCGTTCCATCGTCAGCGGGCTGTTCCGGAGGGTCACTCGCGGTTGGCGCGTCAGATTCCAGGCCCTCGCCAGACAGGTCCTCTTCTTCCCCGCTATCCTCTATTTCCTGCTCGTCTTCTTCCTGAACTTCTCGCTCTTCCGGTTCCAAACTCATGTTTTTCTCAGCGCATCTATTGGGAAATTCAAGCAATCCTCAAAGGGGCGACACGTTGGGCATGGGCCTTCTTCCATGGGGGCCACATCCGCGGTATCGCGTGCCTGGCCCTTCGACAGACACTGACACTACTGGCAAATTGCAAGCGTGGCGAATTGCCAATTTGGCGGCAACGTTCATCGTTGAGGCCCTTGTCACGCGTCAATAACCAAGGACCGACTTGCCCTTGACCAATAGCAGGATTGTACCACAGAAACCTGGATTTGAAAGTGGCGCGGCTACCCATTTCAAGTGAACAGTGCGGGATAGGCGGGTCATCCACAGAAGGTTTCAGAGAGTTCTGCCCCGGATTCAGCAACCTGATAGCGATTTCAGCCTTTTGGCCCTTTGTTTCGCCACGATTTCGGCTGATCCGGCCCGGAAATTCAGATGCCCGTGCATTGCATCTCCTTCCTTTTCACCTGCAGAGGCGTATGCTACACTGCAGGCATGGAGGGACTCCGGAGGCGCAAACGCGGCGCGTTTCACCAACCTTCTGTCCCCATCCAATTCCCAATTGGCAGGAGAGCCCCATGAAGATAACGGATCTGACCGTCCGCCGCTTCCGCTATATCTCAAACACCGTTCGCGACTCCGAAGGGCACGGCCACCCCGGGCCCGACCACGAGGCAGTCCAGTCCCTGCTTACTATCCACACCGATGAAGGAATAGAAGGCCACTACTTCGGCAGTCCCCCGCGGGCGCTCATTGACAGCCTGGTTAAGCCCTATATCACCGGTGAGGACCCGTTCTACCGCGAGCGAATCTGGCACAACCTGAAGGAGCGCCAGCGCCTCAACATGGCTACGATGTCGGACAGGCTGCTGAACGCGGTGGACCTGGCGCTGTGGGACCTGGCCGGCCGCGCCCTGAACCTTCCCGTCCATAAGCTGCTTGGCGCGACGCGGGACAAAGTGCCCGCCTATGCCAGCACGATGTGCGGCGACGACATTGAGGGCGGCCTGGGCACACCGGAGGACTACGCCAAGTTCGCCGAATGGTGCATAGAGAGAGGTTACCCGGCCTTCAAGCTCCATACCTGGCAGCCGCCCTACGAGGGCGCGCCCGATGTCAAACGAGATATCGCCGCCTGTGCCGCAGTGCGCGAGGTCTACGGCCCCGATGCCCACCTGATGCTGGATCCATGTCACTACTATTCCAGGCTGGAAGCGCTGTACCTGGCAAAGGGCCTGGAAAAGTTGGACTACTATTGGATGGAAGAGCCGATGGACGAGCACAGCATGTCCTCCTACGTCTGGCTGTGTGAACAGACCTCTCTTCCTATCTGCGGACCAGAGACCGCGGAAGGCAAGATGTACACGCGGGCAGAGTGGATCAAGGCCGGCGCCTGCGACCTGGTGCGATGGGGCGTCGGCGACCTCGGCGGGTTGACCCCTCTGATGAAGGTCGCCCATCTGGCAGAGTCCTTTGGCATGAGGATGGAGGTCCACGGCGGCGGGCCCGGCAACATTCACGCACTCTGCGCGATGGGCATACCGGGCCAGTATTATGAACGCGGCCTGCTGCACCCCTTTATCGACTACGATCAGCCTCAACCATGGCTCAACCGCCTCGACGATCCCATGGATGAGGAGGGTTTCGTCCATATCTCGCAACTTCCCGGCCTGGGCCAGGACATCAACTGGGACTATATTGAAGGCAACCTTGTCGAATAGCCGCCAGTGAGCGTCAAACCGGATTCGATGGTGGGCAAAATCTGCAATTCCAGCGGGGGAGGACCCGATGAACGATGAAGAACGCTATCTATTCGACCTGCGGGGCTACCTGGTCCTGGAGGAGGTCCTCACTCCTGAGGAGGTAAGGGACCTGAATCGGTCCATCGACGATCAAGGGCTCCCCCCTCCTCAGAACGACACCATGAGCGCCCGTTTCGGCGGCTTCCTGGAATGGGGATCCGTTTTCTGCGATCTGCTAGACCATCCCCGAATCATGCCCTACTTGAAGACGATTCTCGGCGATGGCTTCCGCCTGGACCACTATTACGGAATATACATGCGCGCCGGCACGGAGCAGCTTCGGCTGCATGGCGGGGCAACCCCCTATGACCCGCCTGAGTACTATCACTACAACAATGGCGAGATGTTCAACGGCCTCACAGTCGTATCCTGGAATCTGACTGAAACGGGGCCGGGCCTTGGCGGCTTTTGCGCGATTCCCGGCAGCCACAAGGCCAATTTCCCCTGTCCGGACGGAATCCGCGCTGCCCACGATGAGCACGAGGCAGTGGTCATACCGCAGGCCCCCGCCGGTTCGGTTGTCATCTTCACCGAGGCGCTGACCCACGGCACCGTCGCATGGACTGCCGACCACCAGCGGCGCTCGCTGCTGTACAAGTACAGTCCAGGCCAGCAGTCCTGGAGCGCGAAATACCTGAATCCACCGGAAACGGTTGCGTTGACGGCGCGTCAGAGGCTACTGTTCGAGAGACCCTATTTCAATTCCAGACCCTCGCTGTTTGAGGACAGGTAGCTTTCCGTCTGCAACAGGCGAACTGCAGCGCAGTCCGTCTCCTTGACGGTTCCTTCCCCAAACGCGTGGCTTTCGAGACTTCTGATTTCAGCCCAGGAGTATTGCCATGACCCAACCATTTCGTATTGGTGTATCCTCCGGATTCAAGACCGCTGCCCCTGGGACGATCGAACCGGTTCTGGCAAGGTTGATCGACCCGTTGCCGCATGTTGAGTGGGACTTCTTCGACGCCGGAACCGGTGAACCGGTAACGGCCGAAGCCGTCGCGGGTTTTGAAGGCGTAATCGCTCTGGGGAGCCCCTACGACGCCTCCACGGTTGCCGGCAACGATGGGCTCGCCTGTGTCGCGCGCTGGGGCGTGGGTTACGATCTCGTCGACACCGCCGCCATGACCGCAAACGACGTGTTGCTGGCCATCGCGGTTGACGCCGTGCGCAAACCGGTTGCCGAGGCCATCCTGACACTGATCCTGGCGCTGGCCAAGAAACTGGCGGCCAAGGACAGACTGGTGCGGACGGGACGGTGGGACCTGAAGGCGCAGACGTCCGGCCTCGGGTTGAGCGGCAAGACGGTTGGGTCTGTCGGCATGGGCAACATTGGCGGCGAGATGTTTCGCCTTCTGGGTCCTTTCGACCTGGGGCGGCGGCTGGCGCACGACCCGTACCTCGACCCCGAGCGGGCCCGTGCGCTCAACGTCGAACTGGTAAGCCTGGAGGCCATCTTCAGCGAATCGGACTTTGTGGTGACGAATTGCCCCCTGACCGAAGAGACGCGCGGCTTTATCAACGCCCGCCTTTTCGCTCTGATGAAGCCGGGCGCCTACTTTATCAATACCGCGCGCGGGCCGATTGTCAACCAGGATGACCTTGTGGCTGCCTTGCAGGCAGGCGCGATCGCGGGCGCCGGTCTGGATGTTGTAGAACCGGAGCCGCTCCCGCTCGATCATCCGCTCATTGGGATGGACAACGTCATTCTGTCGCCCCATGCGCTGGCGTGGACCGATGATCTATACGAAATGAACGGCACAATCGCGTGCGAAAGCCTGCTTTCCCTGTTTCAAGGGGAGATTCCTGCCTTCCCGGTCAACCGGGAAGTGATCGACCGGCCGGGATTCCAACGCAAGCTGAACAGGATGGCAGCGCGGTGGCAGGAGTTTGACCGTTAGGCAGGCAGTGACGGGAAGGGGAAGAGCGTCCAGGCCGTCTATGCCGCCTGCGCACGCCTCTCAGTAGAATTGGAGTCTCGCATCCTCTTCGCCAGCGGCCATGTTTAGCCGGGGCCTGTCGATCTCACCTTCCTGAAACTAATCGTTGTCCCTCACGGAAGCGCATCCGTGCGCGGGAATACCACGCGCTTCCCGCTCGTACTCTTCAATATGCGTCTGCGCCCGGCGAGCGAGTTTCCGAACTGCTGCAGGCCCGTTGCAGCCGCGGCGAAACGTAAGGTCTTTCCAGACAAGATTCGCTCGTTCCACTGCGCAGGAGACTGGAAGGTTCTTTCGCCAGTTGCTGCCCCGAAGAGGCGCAGGAATTGTTTGCGAAAGGGCTGAACAGTCTGCCGTCACCTAACCGAACACGTGACTCTTGCTGAAAAGTCCCCAGCCGAAACCTTCAGGCTGACGACAAAGTGGTATACTGCTCCGTGTCCCGCGAGTTGTTGGGTTGAGAAAGGTGAAGTTGATCATGAAGCGTTTCCTGGCAGCCGCCCTGATGACTTTGGCGTTTCTTCTGAGCGCCTGCAACATGGTCGCGCCGACGCAGAATGGCGAGGAAGGCATGGCCATGGATGGTGAATCCGGCATGGACATGTCAGGCGGCTCCATGGCGGCGGACGCGATCGAAGCCCAGGCCACCGAGAACGGGCTCTTCATCGTGAGCGCAGTCAGCCAGTTGGATCCGGTGGTCATCAACGAGACCCATTCCTGGGTAATCCATATAGAGACGGCGGACGAAAACCCGGTCATCAGTGCGGACATCAGCATAGAAGGAGGCATGCCGGCGCACAACCACGGCTTTCCCACGGCGCCGCGTGTAACCGAAAACCTGGGAGACGGCGACTATCTTCTGGAGGGGATGCGCTTTAATATGGGCGGTGTATGGGTCCTGACGTTGGAGATCAGCTCCGGGGGCCAGACCGATTCGGTCACGTTTGAGTTTGAATTGAAGTAGAGCGTGCGCCGTCTTGTTTGGAGCGCCTTGCTGGCGCTCGTCGCTCTTGCAATCATCGCTGCCCTGATTGCCGGTGGACTGGGCGTCGCTGGGCCGATCGACGCCGCATTTCGCGACCTCATGGGGTTGCCAGAACGCGCGAACGGCCGCGGGCTCTTTACGGGCGCTCTTTCCGCACACTCGTGGACAGAGGCCGAACGGGGTCTGATCGCCTCGTTGAGCATCGACAGACTTCCCCCTCTGCCGCCAGACCCATCGAACGCATTCGGTGATGACCCCGCTGCGGTCGCGCTCGGGCAGGCGCTGTTTTTTGACAGCGGCCTCAGCCCGGACGGATCCGTCTCGTGCGCAACCTGCCACCAACCGGAACGCTACTTCACCGACGGAAAACGCCTCGCCAATGTGCGGGGCGCGGATACGCCGCGGCATACACCCACAATCGTTGGTATTGCCTACAGCGACTGGTTCTATTGGGATGGACGCAAAGACAGCCAGTGGGCGCAGGCGCTGGCTCCGCAGGAAGCCCCAGTCGAACACGGCGGCAGCAGGACGGCCCACGCACGCTATGTACTGGGGGCATACCGTAGCCAGTATGAAGCGCTTTTCGGGACCGCGCCCGACGTCAGCGACGAGAACCGCTTTCCCGCTCATGCCGCGCCCATGGATGACGAAGCGGCCCGAGCGGCCTGGGATGGGATGACGGCGTCAGACCGCCAGACGATCAACCGCGTCTTCGCCAATATCGGCAAGAGCATCGCCGCCTATTCGCGCAGGATAATGCCTGGACGCAGCCGATTTGACGACTACGCAGCGGCAGCGCTTGTCAATGATCAGGCGCGCATGGCCGAACTGTTTACCGAGGAGGAGGCGGCCGGGCTGCGGCTCTTTTTCGGAGACGGTCAGTGCACCGATTGCCACAACGGGCCGCAGTTGACAAACGGCACGTTCCACAATATCGGGCTTCCATTGCCGGAAGGCAGCAATTTCGACCAAGGCCGGTCGCTGGGTACGCTGCAGGTCGTCGATGATATCTTCAACTGTCTCGGCGATTACAGCGACGCGGATGAAGAGGAGTGCGTGGAACTTCGCTTCATCAAACTTGAAGGCGAGGAGCTGGTGGGCGCTTTCAAGGTTCCCGGCCTGCGCAATGTGGCCGAAACCGCCCCCTACATGCATAACGGAATCTTCCCGGATTTGGATGCCGTCATCCGCCATTACAACCACGCGCCGCCCGCGTTTCCCGGCCATTCAGACCTGGTGCCGCTGGCCTTCTCAGAGGAACAGAGCGCGGCGCTCATTGCATTTCTCCTCACCCTGAATGCGCCCCCCAACGCGCCCCCGGAACTGCTGCAGCCGCCGCAGGGCGAGGAGTAGGCTAGATGACTGGGAGCGCAGGCCCGTAGCTGCGCTGGCCACTGCGTCCGCGAGTCACGCCGCCCGGCTCAGCATCTCCTCGCCCCGAAGACCGGCGAGGAGATTGTCCACTGTTCGGCGCGCCATTTGGAAACGGGTCTGGCTCGTCGCGCTGCCAAGGTGAGGAAGGATGATGCAGTTATCCTGGCGCAGCAGGGGGTGGTCACGCGGGAGCGGTTCCGGTTCGGTGACGTCCATGGCCGCGCCGGCGATTTGATTGCGTTGCAGAGCATCGAGCAGCGCCTCGTGGTCCACGACGCCGCCGCGCGCCACGTTGATGAGAAAGGCGCTCTGCTTCATTCTGGCCAGCTCCGCTTCGCTGATAATGTGTCTGGTTTCGGGCGTCATGGGCACACTGAGCACGACGAAATCCGCCTCCTCCAGCAGGTTCTCCAGCGAGCGGTAGGAGGCGTTCAGCTCTTCCGCCTGGGGGCTGGGATTGCGGTTGTGGTAAAGGATTTTCATGTCGAACCCGCTCGCGCGGCGGGCAACGACCCGCCCCACCCGGCCCATCCCCACAATGCCGAGGGTTGAGCCGTAAATCTCATGGCCATGAAGAATGTTGCCGTCGTAGACCAGGTAATCCGGGCCGCGCGCGTGCAGCCAGCCCTGTACGAGGTTGCGGCCGATCGCCATCAACAACGCGAAAGCCATATCGGCGGTCGCGCCGTCCACGAAACCGGGCGTGTAGCCGACAGGCAGGCCGCGCGCCTTTGCGTCATCCAGGACGATATGATCGACGCCTACCCCGAAATTGCTGAGGCACCGCAGTCTTGACATTTTGTCCATCAGCGAGCCGGGAACAACCGGATGCCCGTAGACCAGGAACCCTTCGATCTCAGGCAGAATTGGATCCTCCTCGGTAAGGTCCCAGACATGGACCTCGCACGTGTCTGCCACCATCTCGGCCATTTCCGGCGGCAAGGCTGAGTCGGTTAAGATTTGGTACGGCACGGAATTCTCCTTCGCAAATGTTGCCTTATCGCCGCGGCAGGTTCCCCGGCGCCGGCCTTGGCCGAAAGATTCACAGCGAGACAATGCTACCCATGGCACGGATACTCTATTTCTGTCCCGACTTCCCACAGCCTTCCGGCGGCATAAAGACACTCTACCGCCACGTGGCAAGACTGAACGAGACCGGCTTCGATGCCTGGATCGTCCATCAGAAGCGGCCTTTTCGCGCAGTCTGGCACGGCATCGAAGCGCCAACGCTCTGGCTCTCGGAACGGCCTCAGTTCACGCCGCAGGACATACTTGTGATCCCGGAGGTCATGGCCCAGGTCATGAAACAGACGGCCAGATTCTCCGGCGAACGCGTCGTGATCGCTCTGAGCTGGTCGCCGACCTACTGGAACCTTCCGCCTGGGGAAACATGGGCTGCCTACGGCATCAAACGGGTCATCACAAAGTCGCCGCTCATACAGAATTACGTGCGTTGGAGCATGGGCATCGAGGCGGCGCTCATCAAGGAATATGTTACGCCGGCCCACTACTTCTACCGGCAAGACGCGAAACGGCCCAAGATCTGCTTTCTGACCCGCAAAGAGCGATCCGCTGCCTGGCTGCAACAGGTCCTCGCTGCCAAAGGCGAGCCATTTACCCGTTTCGAATGGCAGCCGCTACGCGAAATGAACGAGGACGAGTATGCCCGCCATCTGCGGGAGGCGACCGTCTACGTGACAACCAACATGCAGGAGGGCATGAACACGTCTGTCCTGGAGGCAATGGCTTGCGGCTGCCTCGTCGTGGGCTACAGCGGCGTAGGGGGCAGCGTGTACATGGCGCCGGACGGGCCGTCTCAGAACTGCATCCTCGTTGAAAACGGCAATGTTCCCGCACTCGGATTGAGGCTGGAAACGGTTCTGAGGGAACTGGCTTCAGATCCCGGCGCCTTCAGCCATGTCACAGGGAACGCCCTTGCCACAGCGGGGGCCTACCAGAATCCGGATGACGAAGAAGACAGCCTCAGGGCCGTATTTGCTCCGCTTGTTGCCGGTGGCCGCTAGCCGCCCTCTTCTACTTCCTCGCCCAGCAGCAGCTTCTGGACTGCATCGCCAACGCGGATCGTTCCGCCTTCCAGCACGCGCGCCGTGATGCCGCCGTGGCCCCGCATGGCATTGTACCCGCCTGGGCCGAAGTTCTCCTCCATACGGCTGCAGGGATGACAAGGGCCGGAATGCTCCAGAAGCGCATTGCCGATGCGGAAGCGTCGATCCTGCAGGCTGAACAGGTTCATGCCCCGCACGACGATATTTCGCCGTGCCAGCGACGGGTCCGCGGACGGGCCATCCAAGAAGGCTCCTACCGCGTCGAGGTGCTCACCCTGTATCAGTGTCACCTGCCGCTTGCCGTTTCCCTGTCCGTGAAAATGATCACCTTCGAGGCCGAACTCGGGCACGGCTTCGACCTCCTCTACAGACTGCAGCAGGCCGCGGCGCTCCGAGCGCAGGCCGATCCACGCCACGGTCCCATTCGTGGACGGTCTGTCCATCAGCCGCGCCACATCACTCTCCGGGTTCAGCGTTGACATCTTCGTTACTCCTGAATGTTGCTACGAATCCAAGTGGAATTGGCTCCTGGCGGACAAGGCCCAACGCCGCGCTCCCGGTCACGGTCGGGGCGCCCGGCAAACAAAGGCGCCCATCCGAACGGGCGACAGCAGTTCACCCATTCTGTCAATTTCGTCCTGCGCCTGTTGATGTACCAGGACCGGCAACTGGCGCTTTCTTTCCTGGTCGACATCGGCACGCGCGAGCAGATTGTGATAGCGTCCGATCTTCTTGTAGCTTGCCAGAAACTCATCTGCGCTGCTGTAGCGCGTACTGTCCTCAAAGTATTCCAGGTCGACTTCCTTGAAACCCTCTTCGAGGAGGCGCTTGCCGTTCTCCATGGAGAATGGCGAACCGTTCTGGGACTCATCGTCTATGCCCAGAATATCGAGGGCCTTGTAGTGATATTCAAGCACGGGCACCCTGATATGATCGCTATTGGTTGTCGCCAACAGCCAGCCATTCTCGTTGACGACGCGGGCCAGTTCCTTTACGCCGGCGCCAATATCCGGCAGATGATAGAGAACGTGATTGGCCATGACGCCATCGAAATGGCCCGTTGGAAAAGGAAGGGCCTGAATTTCCGCGGCCGCGAATTTAGAGGAATGGCGGCGTCGATGGGCTTCTTTTTTGGCGGAGAGCGCCATCCCCAGAGAACTGTCGACACAGTAAACGTTGGGGGAGTCCACGCCGAATTCTTCGATGAGCGGCCACGTGAACCGGCCCCAACCACAACCGGCATCCAATATCACCGCGCCGGTCGTCAGGGGTATGAGGCCAAGCGCCCACGACACAAACTGGCGCCCGGAGACCATATTCGTCCCGACGTGCTTTGCCTTGAGCCGGTCTCCGTTTTCGTAATATGGAAACAGGCCGGAGCCTGGCTTCTTTTCGGGCACGGAGGGAGCGCGAGAGCTGCTGCCGGCAGAGATTCCATTCACGTCAAGTTCGCCTCTCATCTGTAGCAAGCGTAGCAACCGAAACCGTCAATCGCGGCGGATGTGTATCCATCCTCGGAGGACCCCTTGAAGTCCTTGTCGGCGGCCGGCGCCCCTGCAAGGCTAAACCCGCAGGCGCGCAGCATTTCTTCGTGCTCCCGATGACTGAATCGCGACGAATGCGGGTTCTGGTCGTCGAAGAGCAGGTCTCCGTAGGCGAGGACGCCTCCCGCCTTCAAGAGTTCACGCGCTTGTGACAAGACCTGCCGTTGCTCGGCCAGCCCCCCCAGATCATGCAGCGCCTGAATCGAAAGGACGCCGTCGACTTTTCCCCGCCAGCCCATTTCTTCCAGTTGATTGGTCCAGTCGTCGTGAACCAGATCGGCTTGCAGGAAGGAGATTTCGCTCTGGCTGTCCGGCTGCTCTGAACCGCTTGCGAGCCTGCGGGCGGCGCAGGTCAAAAGGTGGGGAGAAAGATCGAAGCCGGTGTAGCGCATGCCTGGGAGTCGGCGCTGAAGGATCTCAGCCAGGTAACCTGCTCCGCAGGCGAGCTCAACGATTCGCGGCGAGTTCTCCCAGCTGCGCCTGATTCGTTTGACCAGCCAGGCCGCCACTTGCGTCCGCTGGGGCCATTGCCGGTTCAATCGCGCCTCCCAACGACGCGCGTCCGAGTCGGTGCGCACTTCGGCTGATCGAATCATCCTTGGGTGCTTTCTCCCTTCGTTGCGCCTTCTCAGCCGTGGTATCCGTTTTCAGTTTGACCCATTCGCCGATCTCGCGGTGGGCCTGCCTGGCTTCCGGCACCCAGGGATAGAACGCGTGGAAGGCGTGCCACAGGCCTGGCCAAATCTTGAGCGTCGTCTCGACGCCGGCAGCCGCTGCCTTCGAGGCCAAACGCGTTGAATCGTCGAGAAGAATCTCGTCGTCGCCAACATGGATCAGCAGAGGAGGGAATCCCCGCAGGTCTCCGTAAAGCGGGGAAACCAGGGGATGGCTGGTTGGGGTGCCCCCGCGATAGCGGTCGGCAACGATTTTGATTCCCGCCGGGCGCAGCCAGGGATCCTGTTTTGCGCGGCTTGACACGCTTTCTCCAGTTCCGAGCAGGTCGGTCCAGGCCGAAAGGAGAACGGCGCCGGCCGGCATCGGCATCCCTTCGTCCCGCAGGGTCTGCAGTAGCGCGAGAGTGAGCCCGCCACCTGAAGATTCGCCGCCGACGATGATTCGTTCAGGAGGATAACCTTGCGCCAGCAGAAACCTGTAGGTTGCGCGGGCGTCCATCAGGCCTGCAGGGAAAGGGCTTTCCGGGGCCAGGCGGTATTCGGGCAGCAACAGGCGGCTGCGGGAAGCCCTGGCAATCTGCGAGGCGAATCCTCGATGGGACTCACAGGATCCGATGAAATGGCCCCCGCCGTGAAGATATAGAAAGGCCCTGTCCGATCGTGTATTCTGTTCGTCGATCCACTCTGACTGCACGCCGTAGGCGTTGACCTTGGCCGCCACCATGCCGCCGGCCATGGGGAGGAGGCGAGCGCCGCGGCGATCCAGTGTTTCCCGCTGGTCCGGTATGGGTCGGTCGAGGGGAAGACGGCTGTTTCGCAGCCGGAAATAGAGTTTGAATACCTGTCCTCGAACGCTGGTCATATTGTTTCCCTGGAGCGCATTTTCTGGAATTTTCTTTAGAGCCTACCACGAAATTCCGCCTTGCAAAAGCCCCGTCCCTGCGGTAGCGTACGTTCAGCGGATTCTAAGGACAGGAGGAAGAGCCGATGGAATATCGAGATTTGGGTCGACGCGGTGACATCAAAGTTTCGCCCATTGCACTGGGCTGCTGGCCGTTCGCCGGGGGTGAGTTCTGGGGCAGTCAGGAGGACGCCGACTCGATCGCGGCGGTTCATGCCGCCTTGGATTCGGGCGTCACCTTCTTTGACACGGCCGAGGGCTACGGCCGCTCCGAGGAGGTGTTGGGCCGCGGCCTCAAGGGCCGGCGGCAGGAGGCCGTGGTTGCCACCAAGGTAAGCGGTGTCAACCTGAAACCGGATGACGTAGCGAGCGCCTGCGACCGCAGTCTACATGCGTTGCAGACAGACTATATCGACCTCTATCAGATACACTGGCCCAACTGGGACGTGCCTCTGAGTGAGACCGTCGGGGCGCTGGACGCATTGCAGGCGGCGGGGAAAATCCGGGCCTACGGGGTCTGCAACTTCGCCGAGACGGACCTGTCCGAAATGATCTCACTGGGGCAGTGCGCGACGAATCAGATGCCTTACAGCCTGGTCTGGCGAGGCATTGAGAGAGCGGTGCTGCCGCTGTGCCGGCAGAATGGGATCGGGATCATCTGCTACAGCCCCCTTGCGCAGGGCGTCCTGACCGGCCGCTATGCCAACGCAGACGAGGTTCCGGAGGGCCTGGCCCGGACGCGACATTATTCCAGCGAGCGAAAGCATTCTCAGCATGGCGAACCAGGTCTCGAAGAGGAGCTGTTCGGGGCCGTCGCCAGGATTCGAAGCATCGCCGCGGACCTGGGCGAGCCGATGGCGGCCGTGGCCCTGGCCTGGCTGCGCCAGCAGGATGGCGTCACCTCACTTCTGGTCGGGGCCCGCAACGCGGACGAGGTCCGGCGAAACCTGCCTTCCCTCGAACTGACGCTCTCCGATGACGACTTGCAGCAGCTTTCCGCGGCGACGGAGACGGTCAAAGAGTTGCTGGGAACGAATCTCGATATGTGGTCCGTTCCCTCGCGCATGAGGTGACATCGATGGGGCCTGTTCAGGGCGCCTGTTTCTGTGGCGAGCGTGCCATCACCTCGTGCGGCCAGACGATTTCGCGCCGCGCCGGCGTAAGCCTCTCCAGCAGCTCCGGGGAAGGCCGGTAGCCGAACCGGAAGATGCCCCAGGAGGGTCCGTAGCGGTAGACGACGACGCGGCGGTCGCCCTCCACGGTGCGCCGGGCAGACCCGTGGCAGATCGTATCCACAAAGATCAACGCGTCGCCCGCTTCCATGTATATCTCCTCGGCCCCCAGGACAGCGTCTGCCGATCCGCCCAGACCGATGCTGTGTTCATCATACTCTGGGGGCGGGAAATTTGATTTGTGGCTGCCGGGAATGACCATCGTTCCGCCATCTCCGGGCCCGATGTCGGTGAGGGCCACCAGAACATTGACCTGGCCGCTCATGAAGTGCCCGTTATGGAACCGGAACTGATTGCGCTTGCTGATATGATGCCCCCCGGAGTGAATTCCAATCGCTTCTCCGGGTCCGCGCAGGTTCGCGAAGTTTTCGTCAATGAACAGAGGGCCATGGTGAAAGTCGAACGAGCCTTCGCCGCCGACAAAGAACTTGACCTTCTCGTACCATGCCGGATGATCGATCAGGTTCTCAAAACCGGGCCCGGCTTCATAGACCTGCTGCAGGTTCAGGCCGTCGGCAGGGCCGTACTGGTGTCCGTGCACATACCCTGCCCACTCTCCCACCGCCAGGGGCAGAATCGCGTCGATCTCGGCATTGCAGGCCGCGACTTCCTCTGCCGTTAGCGCGCTCTCCAGGCGCAAGTATCCGCGCAGGTCGAACAGAAAAATCTCGATATCGGTCGGTTTCCGCAGTTGGGCGCTCATCGTATCTCCCATTCAGAGTTTCCGTTATTTTGGCCGTTTGAGGCGGTAAGCTACAATTCTGCGCAAATTGAACTGTGACACGCGCCTTGCGCCACTTTCTTCACGTCGCAATTCCGGGCATTATACATCAACAGAAGGCGGACAGGACACCAGGAGGCAGCTCGTAAGGAAAACTATGGCTCTCTCACCGGATCACCTCGTATACGCCGCGCCCGTTCTGGATGATGCGGTGGACAGCCTGGCCGAGCGGCTTGGCATACGCCCCTCGGCCGGCGGCAAACACCCAAGCGGAACGCACAATGCCCTGCTGGCGCTAGGCAATTCCTGCTATCTGGAAGTGATTTCTCCTGACCCTTCACAGTTCAACCAGGAGGCCGAGAGCGCGCTGGCATTTGGCCTGGACTGGCTGAAGGTGCCCAGATTGGTGACGTGGGCTGTGCTTGCGCCTTCTCTGGAGGAGGTGGCCAGCGCTTCCCAGGCAGCAGGCTACGATCCTGGCGGCATACTGGAGGGAGGTCGAGTTCGGCCCGATGGGGTGGCATTGCGCTGGCGCACCACCAAACGGCCTGAGACACGCGAAGGTTGGCCGCCTCCCGGCGACGGCATCGTACCCTTCTTGATTGAGTGGGGCGAGGACACGCCGCACCCCGCCTCGACATCCGCGCAGGGCGTGCGTCTGCTCGAACTTTCCCTGATTCATCCACGTCCCGCGGAGGTCCAGCCCATGCTTTCGGCATTGCATATCGACATTCTGGTGACCGCCGGCCCGGCGCCGGCGATACGGGCCAGGCTTGAGACGCCGCTCGGGATTGTAACGTTGGAGTGAGGAATGCAGCGTTCGCTTGGATTGGACCTTTCCCATTGAACGCAGCCGTCACTCTGCCTTCGGTCAGCGCGAGCCCCCTGGTCCGTCTGCTTTGTATCCATCGCGAACTGTTCGGCCAGAAGCTTTCAGTTGACCTGCAGGCTGCGTCCTTCAGCCTGCCGTGGAATTTGAAGCAGCCGGCGTCCCACCGTTTTGGCAGATTGGTATACCCAAGGGGTTGATTCTTTGTGCTGATCTGTGATAGACTATCGCAAAAGGACGGATTAAACTGTAACAGTCACTGAGTCCGCCCCGATTTCGCACGCCAAATTGGCATCAGGAGGATGACCATGGCAGACACAAAAGACCTTTCAAGTTCTTCTGAGAAACTTTCAGAAAACCTGAACGGGCATGTGCCGTACCCGGGTATCCCGACCACGACGGATGGAGCCGGTTCCGTAGTATGGGCCGAAACTCACATAACACAGGCTGCCTGCGCTTATCCCATCACCTCATCCACAACGATGGGCGGCGGATATGGGGCAGCCGTTTCCAATGGCGCCCGCAATCTGTGGGGCGATGAGTTGATGTTTCTGGAGCCGGAGTCCGAACATAGCGCCGCCGCCGCCTGTGAGGGCTTCGCTGTGGCAGGCGGCCGGGTCAGCAACTACACCTCCGGCCAAGGCCTCATCTTGATGCATGAAGTGCTCTACACGATTTCAGGCAAGCGTTTGCCCGTTGTTTTTCACATTGGCGCTCGGGCGCTCACCAGTCACAGCTTAAACGTACACGCCGGCCATGACGACGTGATGTCCGTTTCCGATTCCGGATGGGGCATCCTGTTTGGCCGCACCGCCCAAGAGTCCGGCGACCTGGCCCTGATTTCCCGTCGCGCAGCCGAAGACAGCCGCACGCCGTTCTTCAACGTACAGGACGGCTTTCTTACAACGCACACGGTAGAGGATGTCTTGCTCTGCGAACCCGACATGATGAAGGAGTATATCGGCAAGCCCGAAGACAAACTGGTCAATCTGTTCAACCCCTACAACCCCGTTATGACCGGCGTTGTGCAGAACCAGGATAGCTACATGAAGGGCAAGATTGCGCAACGCGAGTACTACTCCCAGGTTGGAGACGCGCTGCAAAACGCGATGGACGAGTTCCACCGGCTGACCGGGCGGCGATACCAGATGCTGGACGCGTACCGCATGGAAGATGCCGAATACGCCATCGTTGGCATGGGCTGCATGATCGAAACCGCCAAGGCAACGGTCGATTACATCCGCCGGGAAGAAGGAATCAAGGTCGGTGTCGTTCACATTACCTGTTACAGACCCTTCCCAAGCCAGCAGATTGTGGAAACTTTGAAGCACCTGAGGGGCTTCACCGTACTGGAACGGATGGACGATCCGATTGCGCCGAACAACCCGGTAACAAACGACATCAAGGCCGCATTCGCCGACGCTTATACAGGCAGCCCCGGATTCCCTGCCATTGACGACATACCGACCATCTTCAGCGGCTCGGCCGGTCTGGGCAGCCGGGACGTGCGACCCGGGCACTTCATCTCCATCGCCCGCAATATGGTAGAGGACGGTTCCCGTTTCTTTGTCGTGGGCATCAAGCACGACCTCGCGCTGCCAATGAACGGCGACCCCGACGTCCGACCCCGCGGCGCCTTCTCGATGCGGGGTCATTCGGTCGGCGGCTATGGCTCGGTTACCACCAATAAGGTGATCGCGACCATCGCCGGTGACATCTTTGGCAAAAAGGTGCAGGCCTACCCCAAATACGGTTCAGAAAAGAAAGGCTTGCCCACAACCTACTATCTGACGGTAGCCGACGAACCGATCCTGACCCACTGCGAACTCAACAACGTCGAGTTCGTCCCGATGAATGACATCAACGCCTTCTTCACCAGCAATCCGCTTGCTGGACTTCAGTCGGGCGGAACTCTTTTTGTGCAGACCAACAAGGCAACACCTGAAGATGTATGGGCGAATGTGCCGCCCAAGGCCAAGGATCTCATTCGCGAAAGGAAACTTCGCGTCGTCGCCGCGGACGGCGCCAAGATCGCACGCGAAGAGGCGCCTGTGGCGGACTTGGAAGTGCGTATGCAGGGCATTGTTCTGCTCGGCATCTTCCTGCGCGTAACGCCCTTCGCGGGAGACGCAAACCTCGACGACGATGACGTGATGGAGCGCTCTGAACAAGCTTTGCGCAAGTACTTTGGCAAGCGCGGCGAGGCGGTCGTACAGGCCAACATGCGCTGTGTAAGACGCGGTTACGAAGAAGCCTTCGAGATTCCGGCGGAGATTATTGCGCAGGACATTACCTCGCCGGTCCTCGTGCCTGGCGCAGAGATTACGCTGTTCTCTTAGTCCTTTGACGGCATCGGAAGCGCCGGTGCATTAACCAACCGAAAGGCGGTAACTCCTATGGGTGTTACGGTAAATACATTCGACATTCGCAACCTGACTCGTACGGCTAACGGGCACGATTCAGACGACCAGACTGATGGCCCAGTTGACGCGCCCGCGGACGGTTCCAACGGCTATGCCAGCGGCTTTGAGGCCGCCGTGGTGGATGCCCACGACTTTTTCGAAAGGGTGGTCCAGGAGTATAACGAAGGGCCTGGGCCGGAGTCACTTGAAGCGGATGTCGGCGTTGCGCGCTCGGTCATTCCCGCCGGCACCGGGGCTTACCGCGACTTCAGCTATATTGCCCCCGAAATCCCCGAGTACATCCAGGAAAATTGCACAGGATGCATGAGTTGCGTCACCCAATGCCCGGATACCGCCATTCTGGGCAAGGTCGTGACCGAGGAAACGCTCACCGGCGCCTTGGACGAAATCGAGGACGACGCCGAACGCAACTTCATGTCGAAACAGTTCGCGGAGACCAGCAAGTTTTACAAGGTTCCGGCAAGACGGAAGAAGACGCCTGGCAAGTTTGGCATCTTCATCGATCCCACCAAGTGCAAGGGCTGCGCCGAATGTGTTGAAGCCTGTGACGACCTCGGCTACCATGCCCTCAAGATGATCGAGAAGGAAGACACGACCGTTCCCATCTACCAGAAGAGTATCGACTTTTTCCGCAAGCTGCCCCCGACGCCCCAGGAATACATCAACGAACGGGTCGCGGTGGACATGATGCTGGCGGAGCAAAGCATGCTCTACGTTGGCGGGGCCGGTTCCTGCGCAGGTTGCGGCGAAGCAACGGCGATTCGCATGTGGCTGGCCGCGCTCGGCTACAAGTACGGCTCGGAAAACATCGGCATCGCCGCCAGCACCGGCTGCAACACTGTCTACGGCAGCACCTATCCTTACAACCCCTACATCGTGCCCTGGAGCAACTCGCTCTTTGAGGATGGCCCCACTTTCGCCATGGGTCTGCGCATGCGGTGGGACCAGCTCGGCTGGCAAGACAAGCAGCTGTGGGTCATGGGCGGCGACGGCGCCATGCTCGACATCGGCTTCCAGGCCCTCAGCCGTATGCTCGCAAGCGGCATGAACATAAAAGTGCTCGTATTGGACACGCAGGTCTATTCGAACACCGGCGGTCAGACCAGCACAGCCTCCTTTACCGGACAGGACTCGAAGATGTACTCCCATGGCAAGGTCCATGCCGGCAAACAGGAGATGCGCAAAGAGTTGGGTCGGATTGCGATGATGCACCCCAACACCTATGTTTCGCAGACGGTTCAGTCAGTTCCCAATCACTTCTACAAGTCGATTCTGGAAGCCGCCGAGTTTGAGGGCCCGGCCATTGTAAATGTGTTCACGACCTGCCAGCCCGAGCATGGCGTTGCCGACAATATGGCCCGTCACCAGGCGAAGCTGGCAGTGGACAGCCGCGCATTCCCCATGTTTGTCTATGACCCGCGCAAGGGTGATACGATTCGCGATCGCCTCAGTCTTCAGGGCAACCCGGCTGTAAAGGAAGACTGGTATACGATCAAGAAGACCGGCGAAACCATCGACTTTATCACCTTTGCGCGCTCGGAAGGCCGATTCGCCAAGCAGTTTGACAAGGAAGGCAATCCGTCGGAGGTGCTGATGATGGCCCAGGCCGACCGGCTGGCAAACTGGCATCTCTTGCAGGAAATGGCAGGCATTCGCTAGCTGAGAGGGATCGATTTCCGGCCACCCGAATCCAATCGCTTGGGAGAATCTATTTCTCAGACCAGAGTTTCGCCGCCGAGAATCGAGTTTCCAGACATAGAATGCAAATCGAACGGGGTGCGGCAACGCACTCCGTTTCTTATGGGAAGGTGGCGCCAGTCCCGCGGTTGAATCGAACTCATGGCCGAAAGGGCTTGCGCAATGGGACAGGAAGTGGACAGAATGAAGCAGGCTGACACGGCTTCCGCTGTACCCCAAAAGACAGACGGCCGCGCAGAGCCTCTGGCGCAGAAGGATGCTCAAACAGAGGGCTCTCCCTTGCCCGCGTCGATCACGACCGATGCTCTGCCTTCGGAGTCGAAGTCGGCCATTGACGTACCCGAACTCGACGCCGACTTGCTTCTGGAAATGTACCGGAAGGCGGTTTTGATTCGGCTGTTGGAGAGGGCGCTGCTGGCCGCTGCTGAAGAAGGGCAGATCGGCGGCGCCATGCACACTGCAATCGGCCACGAGGCCAATGCCATCGGCGCGGCCTACGCGCTGCGTCCCGGCGACTACATCACTTGCACCTATCGCGGCCACCATCATGGCATCGCGTGGGGCATGGATCCGGGGCGGTCCATTGCCGAAGTCATGGGACGCAGCGACGGCTTCGCCAAAGGCAAGGGCGGCTCGATGCACTTCGTCTCTCCGGAGCACGGCATGATGGGAGCGAACGGCATTGTCGCGGCCCAGGTCCCGCACGCGGCCGGGCTGGCCCTTGCCAGCCAACTGCGCGGCGAGAGAAAAGTGGCCATCACCTTTTTTGGAGACGGCGCGATGTTCCAGGGCGTGATGCACGAAACGTTCAACATGGCCGCCAAGTGGAAGCTGCCCCTGATCTTTTACTGCGAGAACAACCGCTACTCTGAGATGACCCCGATTTGGCGCACGTCGTCAATCGAAGACATCTACCTGTTTCCCCGTGCCTACGGTATGGCCACCATGCAGATAGACGGCAACGATGTTGAGGTTGTACACGCCGCGGTCAGCCAGGCAGCCGAGCGGGCCCGGTCCGGCGACGGGCCCACCTTCATTGAAGGGATTACCTATCGCCTTGCTGGGCACATGGCCGGCGACCTGGAAACCTACAGACCGGAGGAGGAAGTTGAGAAGCAACAGGCCCACGAACCTCTGACTGTTCTGCGCAAGAAACTCCTTGCACGGGGCGTGGAGGAGGCCCGGATTTCAGAGACTGAAGCGGAAGTGGAAGAAACGATCGACGACGCCGTATCCTTCGCCGAAGCAAGCCCCTGGCCAGATGCGGCCGAGACCTATTTGGACGTATTTACTGGCCCAACGTCAGAAGAAACGTAGTGTTTCAGCTTACTCAGCCGTCTTCGGTATAGACAGGCCGGGAAAGCGTATCGAAATTTTCTATGCGAAGAACCACTTACATTCAAGCCTTGAACGAAGCCCTCAGAGAGGAGTTGCAGCGAGACGAAGATGTCTTCCTCATTGGTGAAGACATTGGTCACTACGGCGGCCTCTTTCGCGTAACGCGCAACCTCCTCGACGAGTTCGGCGAAAAAAGGGTCCTGGACACACCAATCAGCGAGCAGGCCTTCATGGGCATGGCGCTCGGCGCGGCCATCGTCGGCATGCGGCCTGTCGTCGAGTTGATGTATATGGACTTCACTTTGGTGGCCGCGGACCAGATTTTCAACCAGATCGGCAAGTACAGATACATGACCGGCGGCCTTCTCAAAGCGCCCATCGTGATCAGAGGACAGCAGGGCGGGGGCAAGCACTACGGCTCACAGCACAGCCAGTCCGTCGACAGTCTGTACGCTCACTTTCCCGGCATTCGGGTCGTGGCGCCGGCGACGCCATACGATGCCAAGGGCCTGCTTAAGTCAGCCATCCGCGATGACAATCCGGTCGCCTTTCTGGAACACAAGATGCTCTACTTTACTCGCGGCGAAGCCCCGCCGCCTGAGGAAGAATACCTGGTTCCCATCGGCAAAGCCGATGTCAAGCGCGCCGGGACCGATCTGACCATTGCCACTTTCAGCTACTGTTTGCTGCAGGCGCTGGAAGCCGCGGAGACGCTTCAACAAGAGCACGGCATCGATTGCGAAGTCGTGGACCTGCGCACTGTCGAACCTCTGGACACGGAAACCGTTTGGGAATCCCTGGCCAAGACCGGGCGCCTGCTGGCAGTTCACGAATCTTACGCAAACTGCGGAGTGGGCGCAGAGCTGGTCGCCCGGGCCTGCGAGGAGGCGCCCCACCTGCTGCGCGCGCCGGCGCGGCGTCTGGGCATGGCGCCTGTGTCCATTCCCGTTTCCCGGGCCTTGGAAGAGGAGGCTTTGCCCTGGAAAGAGGAGATCATCGCCACTGCCCTGGAGATGTCGCGACGTTAAAGAGGAAACGCGAATGGCAACGGAAGTCACTTTTCCCGAGATGGGCGAGGAAGTAGAGGACGTAACGATCAGCCGCTGGCTTGTCGATGAAGGCGAGCATGTCAACGCCGGCGACCCTCTTCTGGAGATCGCAACGGACAAGGTGGATACCGAAGTCCCCGCCCCCGTCAGCGGAACGCTGCTTTCCGTCAACTTCGGCGAAGGGGAAATCGTCGACCTGAACGCGGTGATTGCCGTCATCGGAGAGGCTTCAGAAGTCTTGGCGAAGCCGACGACTGACACTGCCGGCGAAGACGACGATGCGGGCCAGCCCGCCCTGGAAAGCGCACCAGGCGCATTGAACGCACCGCAATCGGCAGGCGAACAGGATGGCCTCAGCGGGGGACTCCGCGCCACGCCGGTGGCCCGACGAATCGCCGCAGAGGCCGGAATTGCGCTCTCAGCTGTGCCGAGCCGCGATGGCAGTCAGATCACAAAAGGCGACGTGGAGGAATTCCTCCAGGGCCTGACCCGTCCGGACCGCAAAGGACAGGAAGCCGGCTCCAGCGAAGATAGGGAAATCGAAGGCGCCTCCCCAGGGCCCGACGATTCGGTCGCTCGTCTCGAGGTGCGCCGTCTGGCCGCGACGTACGACCTCGATCTGCGGGACGTCGCGCGAGGGCGGCCTCTCCAATCGCTTACCCGGCACGACTTGATCGCGTACGCGAGGAGTCTGAAGGGACTGACACACTTGACTGAGGCCGACTATCCCGCGAAGCCGCCTTCCCGCCGTCCCCAGGAGGCTGGCGGGAAGGACTCTGGCGCCCGTCGCGGCCAGGAAACACAGGCCCGGCAGGCTTCATCGGACGAGACGCTGGTTCCGCACAGCCGGATGCGACAGATCATTGCCCGCAACATGGTGCGGAGCGCCTTCACCGCGCCCCACGTCACCACGGTTCACACCGTAGACATGGGTATCGTGACCGCGCACTACCAGGCCAACAAGGCCGGCTTCGCGCAGCAAGGCGCACGGTTGACCCTGACTGCCTACATCGTCGCAGCTGTCGTCGAAGGCTTGAGAGCGGTTCCTGCCGTCAATGCAGAATGGACAGAAGAGGGACTGCTGCTGAAGCACTCGATAAACATCGGCATGGCCGTCGCGCTGCCTGCCGACGCCACCGGGGTTGGGGGCCTGATCGTGCCTGTCATTCACAATGCCGGCGACATGAACCTGACCGGAATCGCCCGCCATGTCGCCGACCTGGCAGCAAGAGCCAGAGACAATCAACTCACGGCAGCCGACACGCAGGGCGGCACCTTTACATTGACCAACTACGGCACGTCGGGAAGCCTCTTCCAGACGCCGGTGATCCTGCAGCCTCAGGTTGCGATTCTGGGGACAGGCGCGATTGAGAAGAGACCGGTGGTTGTCAGTCGCGCCAAGCCTTACGAAGCCAGTGTAGACGACTACCTGTCCTTCCGCCCGATGATGGACCTGGCCCTGAGCTACGATCATCGTGCGCTTGATGGCGCCAGCGCAGACGCCTTCTGCGCGGCCGTCAAAGTCAGGCTCGAAAACTGGTCGGATTCGGGCCAGGACGGTCGTTCGGGGAGGTGACGCAGAATCGTTGGGACGGGCCCTTCACGCGAGAGTCCGGCAGTGCGCCGCTACCCAGACGTGTTTTTGGAGAAGCTGTCTTCCCGGAGAGCCTATCGTTGACGCTGAAGAAGCCGATTTGCCAGTTTCAGAAGCAGCGAACTGCCGGTCTCTTCTCCCAGCGCTTCGTTCAGGGCCTGCATTCCTTTGCGGTGGCAGTTGCGTGCCTGTTCTTCCGACCAGCTTCTCGCGTCAATGCTGTCCAGGAGTCTGAGCGCTTCAGGCAGCATTTCTTCAGAGGTCCCGTCGCGCCACAGGCTCATCATTTTTTCTCCAACTGTCTCGCTCTCCAACCCGTAGAGTAGAGGCAAACTCTTTTTGCGCCGCAGGATGTCGTTGCCGGCCGCTTTTCCCGTGGCATCCGGATCTCCCCAGATTCCCAGAATGTCATCCTGGATCTGGAAGGCCAAGCCGATGTTGCGCCCGAAGCGGCCCAGGGATTCGGCTGTGCCCGCCTCCGCCCCGCCAAACAGAGCGCCCAGTGTGACCGAGCCTGCAATCAAGGCAGCGGTTTTGCCTTCAATCATGCGCAGATACTCGGCGACTGTGACCACCTCGCGCCCTTCATAGCTCAAGTCAAGATGCTGCCCTTCCGTCAAAGAGATGCAGGTTTCTGTAAAAGATTCAAGTGTTTCCAGCACGCGACTGTTTCGCTCGAAAGAGGGCGGCGCGGCATCGGTCTTGAATCCTCCCCAGGCCCGGAGGAGCGCTGCGTGGGCGAGGGCGAACATGCCGTCTCCTGCATTGATCGCCTGGGGCACGCCCCATAGCGCCCACAGTGTGGGCCGGTGTCGGCGCGTCTCGTCCCCGTCCTCGATATCGTCGTGGACGAGCGAGAAATTGTGCAGAATCTCGACCGCCGCCGCTGCTGGGATTGCGCCTGCCGGATCTCCTCCCACCGCATCACATGCTAACAGGCAGAGCAAGGGACGGATTCGCTTGCCAGCGGGAATCTCGGCCGGGCGAAACATGTCGTCGGCCCAACCCATATGATACTGCATCATTCCGTAATGGTCGGCTAGCGCGGGATGGCGTGCCGTCAACACCAGCTTCATCTCCTTGTCGAGAAGTGGCAGCCACCTTGAGGCGAACCTTTCCAGCGAACTGTCCGCCATGTCCTTATTTTGGCCTCTCCCTGCGGCGCGGCTGCTGCCTTCATTGCCGCCGTCGGGATGAGCCGCCTTCAGCTTTCCTGCTTGCCTGTCACTCTGAACGGCGTTTGACTTTCCCAGCGCCTTGCTTACTCGACTATCGACGACTTCCCCGGCCCGCGCTAACACGCCTGGCTGGCGCAAGGAGGCGATGTCCTTACAGGCGCTGGCAAACATCGCCGTCCGAAGCTCTGCGGTGACCAGATCAAACTCCTCGAGGACCGACTCTGTCGACTCCTTCGCGCGTCTGAGAAAAGGAGAGGCCAGCCCCACCAGGTCTGCGCCTAGGGCAACGGCCTTGGCAACGTCCTGACCGCTGCGAATCCCTCCGCTTGCAAAAATTGGCAGCTCCGGCCTGCCGGCATCCTCGCGAGCGGCCCGGACATAGGCAAGACTGGTGGCTGTAGGGATACCCCATTCCCGAAACGCCGCAGCCAGCCTTCGCTGCCGTTCTGACGTCGCCCGGTGCTTTTCCACTTCGCTCCAGGATGTCCCCCCGGCCCCGGCAACATCGATGGCGCTTACACCGGCTTGGATCAGCCGCAAAGCAACCTGTTTGCTGATTCCCCAACCCACCTCTTTGGCGATCACCGGGACGCCGACGCCGGCGCAGACTTCACCAATTCGGGAGAGCAGCCCGCGCCACCGCGTATCCCCTTCAGGCTGCACAGCTTCCTGAAGGGCATTCAGATGCAGGATCAGGGCGTCGGCTTCCAGCATATCGACAGCCCGGCGGCATTGATCAACCGTGTATCCATAGTTGAGCTGCACTGCGCCCAGGTTGGCAAAAAGCAGTGCGGTTGGCGCGTACGCCCGCACCGAGAACGAGGACACGGCGTCGCTGTCTTCCAGCGCGGCGCGCTGGCTGCCAACGCCCATCGCCAGCCCGCGCGCCTCCACGGCCTCGGCAAGCCGCCGGTTCAGAATGCCCGCCTGCTCCGTGCCTCCAGTCATGGAACTTACCAATATCGGCGCAGCTACGTTCTTTCCGAAGACGACGACTTCGGTGTCAATCTCCGCCAGATCGACCTCTGGCAAGGCCTGGTGGACGAAGCGGAAGCGCTCCAAACCGGTCGTCAACTCTTGAAAGCCGACGTCCTCTTCCAGGTTTATGCGAATATGATCGTCTTTTCGATCGGCGGTCGCCAAACAGAACCTCCTCTGAACGCGGGCATTTCCCCGCACCGACCCTACACATCGGGCCCGCACGCCCATGCGCGCCCCCTGCGCCGAAGGTGCTCCCCCCATTCGGATCGACCCTCAACCGCGGTCGTAACGAGAGTCCGATGGTGGCATTCGAAGCTGCTTCCGCCGCTCCAGGCTCTCTGGCAGGGAGTCGCGATGCGGCGCCGGTTCCGCGGCAAGATAGCCTCCGGTCAGGGCAACTCTTCGGCCGGCGCCTGCAATTGCAGTCAGTATCTGACGCAATCCATTGAAACTGTGTTAAGATCGATTCGTAACTCTCTTTCGATTCTAGTGTTATATGATTTATAATGCAAGGAATTTGGCATTGAGTCTTTTCATGTTTTTCGACCCAAGGAGGTACGAGTATGGCAACAACTTTTGAGCAGGTTCGCGACATCATTGTCGATCAGCTGGATGTCGATCCAGATGAAGTAACCGAAAACGCCAAGTTCAAAGAGGATTTGGATGCTGACAGTTTGGACCTGGTTGAGTTGATAATGTCATTTGAGGAAGAGTTCGGCGGCGAGATCAGCGACGAGCAGGCCCAGGAGATCGAAACGGTCGGCGATGTTGTACGGCATCTTGAAGCCCAGGCAGCCTGACCTGTCTGCTGGCTACGCTGCACCGATACCAGGCGAGTTGTGAACGCAACTCGCTTTTTCTTTTGGTGGAACGGACTGATGGAGACTGACATCGCGGAGCGTGATTCCAGCAAGGAAAAGGGCCCAGCCCTGCTGATCGTCGCTGGAGGAAGCAGCCGCCGAATGGGCGCCGACAAACTGATGTTGCCCGTGCCCGGCCAGGGCCTGCCTCTCGTTCGTCATGTCGCCGGGCGCCTGCTCCCACTTGCCTCGAAAGCCGTGATCGTTGCAAACAGCCCGCAAGTGCGTGACGCGTTCCAAAGTCTGACGAGGAAAACAGGTGTGGCCGAGGACGGAGACTCTCCAGGCGGCCTGGAGGTACTCTGCCTGCCCGACGATGAACCGGGAAACGGGCCTCTCGGCGGCCTGGCAACAGGCCTACGCCGGATCGACTGTTGGGCACTGACCGTCGCGGGGGACATGCCCTTCATTCGCTCTGAGGTTGCTCGCTTCCTGATTGGCCGGACAGATAGCTGCTGCGACGCCGTCGTTCCCGTTGTCGGCGGGCTGCCCCAGCCTTTGCTCGCCCTGTATCACCGCCGTTGCCTTGTCGCGGTTGAGCGCGCCCTGGCATCGGGCCAGCGTCGTATGGACAGTTTCTGGTCCGGAGTGCATGTTCGCCTTGTCTCCGCGGAACCGCTACGCGCCTTCGACCCAGATCTGATATCGTTCACGAACGTAAATACACCTGCTGACTGGGAAAAGGCGAGCGCGTTGCTTTCTCCAGGCTGACCTCCAGGTGTTAGAATAGACCCCGACAGTCCAGGGTCCGCCTGGCGCCGGGAGTTGAACGCAGAGGGAATTGGAAGGCTTTCCGGTTCTCAGTGGAAACGGGAACGTTGCGCGACATCATGGCAAAACATCGTAGGCGCTCGTCACAAAAGAGGGCAGTTGAGCGAGGCCGGAAGGGCCGCAGCCAGTCATTGGAGGAAGGCGCAGTCGTCAAGGATTGGGGCGGACGCCTGCCCATCGCCTTGACCTTCCCCAACAGCTACTATGTCGGCATGAGCAGTCTGGCCTTTCAGCTGCTGTACAGCTGGCTGAACAGTGAGCCTGACGTGGTCTGCGAGCGGATCTTCTGGCAGAAGGGCGCAGCCGCGGCCGGTGAACCTCTCCTTTCGCTGGAAAGCGGTCGCCCGGCAGACGATTTCGACATCTGGGCGTTTACCATCTCGTGGGAGATGGACTACTTCAATGTGGTCGAACTGCTGCGTCAGGCCGGCATTCCCCCGCTGGCGCAGGACCGCAACGCCAGCAGCCGCTGGGACGGAACGCCATGGCCGCTGATCATCGCCGGCGGCCCAGGCATTACAATGAATCCGGAGCCGATGGCGCCCTTTTTCGATGCTGTCCTGATCGGTGAGGGCGAGGAGGCGGTTCCGCAGTTCATCGACCTGTGCAGGGAAGGGCTATACGAAGACCGTGAAGCGCTCCTGCAAACGCTTGATCGCCTACCCGGCTTTTACATCCCTCATCTTCGCCCGTCTAACCGCGACCATGTCGATTTCCGCCCGGTTGAGAGGCTGTGGGTTCGCGATCTGGCCAACTATGCGACCCAGTCCGTACTCTATACACAGGACACAGAATTCAGCGGTATGCACCTGATGGAGATCGCACGCGGCTGCGGGCGCGGTTGCCGGTTCTGCCTGGCCGGATACGTTTACAGGCCCCCGCGTGAACAGCCCCTGGATGTTCTGCTGGGTTGGGCGCGGAAGGCCATGGCCAACGGGCACGACCGCATCGGGCTCGTCAGCGCCGCGGTCAGCGACCATACCCAGATCGATGAATTGGCATCCGAGCTTGCCGCCATGGGCGCGTCGATAAGCGCCAGTTCGATGCGTATGGACCCGATCAGCGTGCCATTGATCCAGGCGATGGCCGCAGGCGGCACGCAGACCCTGACGGTCGCGCCGGAGGCTGGCAGCGAACGACTGCGCAACGTGATCAACAAGACGCAAACCGAAGACCAGATGATGAGGGCGGTGGGACTTGCGGCCGAGCTGGATTTTCCCCAGCTAAAGCTCTATTTCATGACCGGGCATCCAACAGAAACCGACGACGACATACAAGAGCTGATTGATTTTACGCTGAAGGCTCGCAAGTTATTCAAACGGCGGCTGGCAATCAACGCCACGCCTTTCGTTCCCAAGGCGCATACGCCCTTCCAATGGGAAGCGATGATGCCCGCGAGGGAACTGAAACGGCGCCAGCGCAGGATTAACAGAGCCCTGGCCCGGCACGGCGTCGAAGTACGGGCGGACTCGCCGGAATGGGCGGAGGTGCAGGCGGTATTGAGCCGGGGAGACCGCGCCCTGGCCAAAGTGCTGCTGGCGATTCCGCCGGGCCAGCTGAATACGCGCATGTTCTTTCGTGTCATGGAGGAGATGGGGCTGGAGAAGGAGCACTACCTTGGCCAGTGGGAAGCCGGTAGCCCGCTCCCCTGGGACATCGTCCAGAGCGGCGTCACTGAAAGCTACTTCCATTACGAACTGCGATTGGCGTCCCAGGAACGCACGGGGCTCTCTTGTCCGCCGGACAGCGCGGGATGCCTTACCTGCCAGGCCTGTGACGACGACTGGGCCTTCCGCTATGGCGGTAATGAGAACCGGCCGATTCCCGCAGCCAAGGGGGGAGCCTGGCGTGCGCAGGACTGGCGCCCCTGGACCAAGCTGAAGGCGCAGCGGCACGACTCCGATATGGGAAGCATTACAATTGAACCAATCCCCTTGGAGTAGAACGGGCCTGGCGGGTAGGGTGTCTTCTTCTGCGAGAGATTCCATCCACCGGCATTGGGGGTCGCCGCTTGTGAGAGGAACACACTTCGAACGATGCAACGAATCTCCTACAAAAACGGCGTCGCGGCCTACGCCTTTGACAGTCTTGCCTCCTTTCCTCTCCAGGCACATGTAAGCGCCCGTCACGGTGGCGTATCGCCCCACCCTTGGCAGAGTCTTAACTTCAGCCATAGCCGCGGCGATGACAAAGAACGCGTCCGGGAGAACTTCGCCCGTTTCTGCGCTGCCGTCGGCAAAGATGCCTCCCATCCTGTACGCACACACCAGGTACACGGTACAAACGTCTGCCAGGTTAATTGGGCTGATGCCGGCTCCCGTCAAGCGCGCTGCGATGCCCTCATCACCAGTGCGATTGGACTGCCTCTCTTCCTGGTGTTCGCCGACTGCGTCCCCCTCATTCTGTACGACCCGGTCCGCCGCGCTCTTGCAGCCTGCCACGCCGGTTGGCGGGGAACGGTCGACGGAATCGCGACGGCCGCGTTACGCGCCATGGCCGAGGAATTTGGCACAGACTCGTCGGACGTGCATGTGGGCATCGGCCCCAGTATCGGGCCTGAGAGTTACCAGGTAGGCGAGGATGTAATTCAGCGCGCAGTCTCAAGGTTGCCCGGAGGGGAACGATATTTCCACAGTCGCGATGGAGAACAGAACAACCCGTACTTCGACCTTTGGCAAGCCAACATCGACCAGCTAACCGCGGCGGGCGTCCCGCGGGGACAGATCGAATTGGCAGGTATCGATACCGCCCGCAGGACGGATGACTTCTTCAGCCATCGCGCGGAGAAAGGACAGTGCGGTCTGTTCGGCCTTCTGACCTGGCTGGAACCTCCTGAGATTGGTCGGCGTTCGCGCGTCAGAATATGATACAATGGAATCGGAATCAGACTCAGACGATCGTGCGTAGGCTTCGAGTACCCCCGGATTGCAGAGGTGGATGGCAGAGCCGTACGGCAATCGCAGGGAGCGTCGGCCTACGATGCCCCGTCGCCGTTGCCTCAGGAAAGGGAAGAGGAGTCGCTCTGCCATCTGCCGCTGCGGGTTGAAATTGCATGTCGGAGACCGCAAACCGATTTGAGGAACTGTTGCGGCGGCTCGGTTTGGATGCCCTGCCGACCTACCAGCAGATTCTCGAATCGATGGACCCGTTGTCATGGACGCTGGTGCTGCTCCTGACCGGAGCAGTCATACTTGGCGTCTTTTTTACGCTGAACACACGCTATCGCTTTCACGCGTTTCAGGAGGCGGAAGCCACCCCTGAGATCTTGCTGGCTCGCCTGAAACAGGACCCGACTTACCTGACGCCTGCGTCCATTATCAACCGGCTCGGCGCTGAGATGACGCTTCTCCTCCTGGAGTATGGCGACCAGATTACCGCCCCCCAGTGGCGGGCGATGTGGAGTCGAGTTCGGGAAGAGCTCTTGGGACTGCTGTCGGCGCAACACGCCTTTGGCCCCGTGAACGCCCTGGCGCACTACTACCTGAGCACCGATATCCAGGAGCCGGACAGCATGCGGATTCGCCGGACCGCGCTGATTCACAAACTTGGCCAGCGCAGGCAGCTCGAACCGGGCTCCGACGGCCTGCTGGCCCAACTGCGGCTTGTACGCCATCCCGCCGAACAGTTGGGCGAACTTGGCTTCGAAGGTCCGACCATCTGGATGGAGAATCTGGAAGACTCCATGCCAATTGAAGGCCCGATTATTCAGATGGACTCGGTGCGGTTCGATACAGTCGACCGGGCGAGCGTTAACCTGCTCATACAGAGGACGCCTACAGTTGGCGGCGCCTTCACGCTCCGGTTGGAGAAGCGAAACGAAATGTGGGTCGTTGTCGACGAAAGGGTCAAGTGGGGCCCATAGATCCCCTTACATTGCTCGGGGCAGCCTCCGCTCACAGACGGTTGGCGCGCAGTGGCGTTGCTTCGGGCGTAGAGAAAGTAAGAACGCAGCAGGCAATGTATTGCCGCCTTGCCCTGGACCGCATCGCAGTCGTTTGAGCAACATCAACAGGACCCGATGAACGAACTTGCATTGACGCTCGCCGACGCCTTGGGCTTTCTGAATACGCTCGTCTCTTCAGTGGTCGTGATTCTGGCCTTTTCGCTGTTGGCCTACACCTTGACCTACAATTTCCGTAACCCGGTTGCCAGGCGCTTCGCTTATCTGCTGGGTCTGGTCATGGTGACCTACGCCTCCGAGGTCGCGCTGACCCAGGTGATCAGCGCCGACTCGGCATCAAAGTGGCTTCGTTTCCAGTGGTTGGGCATTGCCCTACTGCCCGGAGCCTACTTTGCCTTCTCCTACTCGGTTCTACGGACAACAAACTACCATACCGACCGCCGGCGTCTGTTCAACTATGCCATCGGCGTCATCTCCGTTGTCAGCGCGCTGCTGGCGTTTTTCACAACTCTTTTGGTTGACGTTGTTGAATTCGACCCGCTGCTCAGCTATCTGCACCCCGGCTCGCTCTTCTGGCCGTTTGCCGTTTTCTTTGCGGGCGTGGTGATTCTCTCCCACTTCAACATCTGGAAGGCGCGGCAGCGCTGTCTGACCGCCGAAAGCCGCAGGCGCATGACCTACCTCCTCCTGGCTTCGGCAGCGCCCGGCATTGGCACGTTCCCCTATCTGATCGCCCTGGGCAAGACTTCGGTCGGCCTGCTGTCACCGGAGTGGATACTTGGACTGGCCATCGCGGGCAACGGCGCAATCGGGACCATGCTTATCATCTTGAGCTATACCGTAGCCTTTTTTGGCGTCTATACGCCTGATAGAGTCGTTCGACACCGCCTGATACGGTACTTTGCCAGAGGACCGGTCGTAGCGATTTTCGTCATTCTGGCGATTCAGACGATCCCAACGGTAGAGCTTGTTCTCGGTCTGCCCCGAAACATCGTCCTCTTCAGCGTCATTACCGGCGTCGTCGTTGCCGCTCAAGTAATCCTCAGCCTTTCCACGGCATTGACCGACCGGGTCGTTTACGGAGAGGACCGACAGGAAATCGCCTGGCTTCGGGAGCTGGACAGGCGCTTGCTGACGACGACCGACTTGCGCCAGTTCCTTGAGAACCACCTGACCATGCTGTGTGAAATGTTGCGCGTTCCTTCGGGATTCGTCGCCGCAGCCATCGGGACCGATCTGATCCTTGAGGCCATGGTCGGGCCGGAGGGCACGCGTCAGGAGATTCTGGATGACAAGGATTGGAGCGATGCCATGAACGAGGCGCTTAGCCACGCCCGCAAAAACGGCAACGCCAGGCTTGCGCCTTCAGGTGAGCCGCTTCATACCAGCCAGACGCTTTCAAGGAATGGCAAACGGTCCACCCGGCAGATCTCTTCGCAGCCTGCCCAATTCGGCGGCTACTGGTTGTGGCCCGTTCTGGAGCCGTCAGAAGGGCGCGAGGGCGAAATCGTGCTTGGAATGTTGGGCGTCCGCGCCCGCAGCGAATCGCCCAATATCAGCGCGCGGGAACATGCCTTGCTGGAGCAGCAGATTGACAGTATTGCAAAAGCTCTTCTCGATCGAAAGATGCAGATGCAGGTGATGGTGGCGTTGCGCCGCATCATCCCAGGCATTGATCGAATCCAACAGATCCGCGGCATCGTGCCCTACGTGTCCGAAAATACGGAGGTGCCCCCGGCGGAGCTTCTGGAGCCGAGCCCGATTCATAATCCTGAATTTGAGAGTTGGGTAAAGGATGCTCTCAGCCACTATTGGGGCGGCCCCAAATTGACGCGCAGCCCATTAATGCAGCTTCGAGTGGTGGACCGCGTTGTGGAGGAGGCCGACGGCAACCCGGGCAAGGCCTTGCGGCTGGTGTTGGGCCGAGCCATCCAGAACTTGCGTCCAGGCGGCAAACAGGACCTGAGCACGCCCGAATGGCTGCTCTACAACATACTGGAAATGCGTTTCATTCAGGGCCGAAAGATACGCGACATAGCCGGCCGCTTAGCCATCAGCGAGAGCGACCTCTATCGCAAGCAAAGGGTCGCTATCGGACAGGTGGCCCAGGTGTTGACTGAAATGGAGCAGGGCGATTGGGACGCGCTGCTAAAGCTCCAGGAGCAAGACGACGCGGCTATTTCTGAAGACGCGAACTAATACATGCACGGTTGAGGCGACGAGGCCAGTTGCAATGAGCCGGTCTGCTGAAGGAATATCTGATGGCAGCCAAGCGCCGTAAGCGGCGGAAATACCAGAAGACGGGCCCCGCCGCCGCGGTGAGAGGAAACGTTCATAAACTGCTCGCCGGGTCGGGGCGCGAGCTCCTGGGATCTGCCGTCCTCATCGTGGGCGCGTATCTTGGCTTCACCCTTCTCGCGGCCTGGCAGGAACCGTGGATCATTTGGCTTGCCGGGAACATGGCTTGGCCGCTTACGCTCAGCCTGCTGGTGACGGGCGCCGTCATTCTTTTGGGACCCCGAGCCGGCTACTGGCATCCGGAGGCCTTGGTGGGCGCCGAGTTGCTGTTGCTGTCCCTGGCCTCTTTACAGCATGTCAGCAGCCACCCGCACGCGGACTGGGCGCTCCCGCGCGCCGGACAGGGGGCAGGCTTGATTGGCTGGGGCGCCGGCAACCTTCTGATCAGTTTGCTCGGACAGATGCCGGCGGCCTTCGCGTTTATCCTGCTGGCTCTGTTGAGCGTCTTTCTGCTGTTCCGCCATACGCCCCTGATCTATCTGTATGGGTACTTTTCCTACCTGTGGCTGCCTTCAGCGGACAGCCCCTTCGACTTGCCCCAAACGAACAAAGAGATTCAAGACGAATCTCCGCTGCTGGATGAGGAGGCGCCTGAGCACATCGCCCTTGAGCACGGAATCCCAAACGCGCCCCAGTTCACCGCCAGCTTGGACGAACCCCTTCTCCAGAACCCCTTTCCTGCCGAAGCCAATGCTCCTCCGGAGAGAGGGCGGCCCATAAAGGCAGAACTGCCTGCTCCGCCAGCGTCACAGGCCAGGGGAAAGAGAAAACCGCCCGCGACAGAAAACCGTCGGTTGAAGCACATCCGCAAAAAGCGCGATCTCCCTTCCACCGCCTTGCTGGAGGACGACGTCGGCCAGTTGACCTGGGACATAGAGGGCATGGCCCAGACAATCCGCCAGACATTGTGGGATTTCGATATTCCAGTCGAGGTCGTCAACATCGAGACAGGGCCGACAGTGACCCAGTTCGGGGTGCAGCCGCTCTATATCGAGCGGGCCGGCCAGAAGCGCAAAGTGAGGGTCAACCGGATCGCCGCGGCGGCCGACGACCTTGCGCTGGCGCTGGCAGCGCCGGCCGTCCGCATCGAGGCCCCCGTGCCCGGCCAGCCCTTTGTTGGCATCGAGGTGCCGAATCCCGAGAAGGCGATGGTTGGCCTGAAGAGCATTCTGGAAAGCAAGCAGATGGCCAGACTGGGGGGAACGCTGCCTCTGGCCCTGGGCCGGGATACGTCAGGTACTCCCGTCGTATCCGATCTTGCGCGCGCCCCCCACCTTCTCATCGCCGGCGCAACAGGGTCAGGAAAGTCTGCATGCATCAACGGGGTCATCGTCAGTTTGCTCATGTTCCATGGCCCCGAAAGCCTGCGCTTCATCATGGTCGACCCCAAACTGGTGGAGCTGCCAGGCTACAACCACATTCCCCACATGATCGGCAAAGTAATCACCGACCTGGAGGAGGTCCACGGCGCGCTGACCTGGCTGCTGCTGCAGATGGACGATCGCTACCAGCTGTTCAGGGAGAAGAACGTTCGCAATATCGAAGCCTACAACCGGCTTGCCCGGCGGCGCAAGAAGCTGGAGCCCCTGTCCCATATCGTCCTGATCGTAGACGAGCTGGCCGACCTCATGATGACGGCCCCCGAGGAAATAGAGAAGCAGCTGGTTCGCCTCGCCCAGATGGCCCGCGCCACAGGCATTCACCTCGTCCTTGCCACCCAGCGCCCCAGCACCGACGTTGTGACCGGGCTGATCAAGGCCAATTTTCCTTCACGTATCGCCTTCGCCGTCACCAGCCAGGTCGACAGCCGCGTCATTCTGGATTCACCCGGCGCCGAGAAGCTGCTGGGCCAGGGCGACATGCTCTTCATGCGGCCCGACAGGTCGTCGACCGAACGTGTGCAAGGCAGCTATGTCACCGACCCGGAGATCAGGAAGGTGGTGGCGTGGTGGCAGGATCGCGAAAGGACCGAAAACGCAGAAGGTCCGGCGGTCAGAGTGGCGCCATGGATCGGTCTACTGGATCGGCTTGACGACGAAGAGGAGCTGCTGGCGGAAGCGGAGGACGCCATTCGCGGCCGCAAGACGATTAGCGCCCGCTTCATACAACGAGAACTGCAGATTGGCTATCCACGCGCCGCGCGGCTTGTCCAGCTGCTCGAGTCAAATGGCCTCGTCAGCGCCGAATTGGAGGGCGGAACGACCAGAAAGGTTCTGCTAGACGGCGGGTCCAGTTCCGCTGAGCAAGACGAAGAGCTTGAGCAGGTTTGAGAGAGCCATCAGTTCTCTTCGCGTCCTGATTCCCCCTTCCATCTACGCGCCCATGATCGTACAGGCGTCACTTCCTTTCCAGATCACGCTCCTTCACCCATCGAGGAAAGCACAGAATGCCCTACTCATTTCAGCCCGATGCCATGTATCGCATGCCGACTCACTTTGGGCCCCGAACGGGTCCCCGCCGCGGCCCTGACGGCCGCGGGTTCGACTGCGTAAACAGCCCCAAAAGCCTGTCCCACTCTGTCAGTTATCTTACCCGCGCCGAGTCAGTAGAAGCCCTGTTGCCGCCGCGTTTCTCATTGAACGGAGAGCCTGTCGTCACCATTAGCGCAACCTACATGAAGGAAATCGACTGGCTGGCGGGAAGGGGTTACAACACGCTCGGGGCTTCGGTCCCCGTATCCTACAGCGGCCAGGTGGACCAGGTTACCGGCAGCCTGCTGCTGGTCCTCTGGGAGAATCTGGCCGATCCGATCCTGACCGGCCGCGAGGAGTTGGGCTTTTCCAAAATCTACTGCGAGTTGCCGGAGCCCGTTGTGTATGACGGCGCGGCCCGCTGCGTCGGCAGCTGGCTTGGCTTCCGATTTCTCGATCTGACAGTGCGCGACCTGACGGAATTGTCGGAAGCGGATATCGCTGACAGTGGAGCGAAGGCCTCGGGAGACGGAACGCTCCATTACAAATACATGCCGCGAACGGGGGAGTGGGGCGCAGCCGACGTGGAGTACGCGGTTTTGACGCCAGCCTATACACCGAATCGCCGCGTCCTGGCGATGTGGCGCGGACAGGGAAGCGTGGCGTGGCATCGCGCCCGCTGGGAAGATATGCCCACCCAGTACAACATCGTAAATGGGCTGGCCGACCTCGACATCCTGGAATATCGCGGCGCCGTCGTCACCAAGACTGTCGGCGGCAAAGACCTGAGCGATCAGCGCATTCTGAAATAGGGGATCGGGCAACGCCTTCGCTGCTTGCGCGTTCAGCTCATCAGCGCCCCGCCGGTTACGGGGATGGCGAGCCCGGTGAGGAAGTCGGCCTCATCCGATGCCAGAAACGCGACGGTACGCGCGAGGTCTTTGGGTAGGGCGAAGCGGCCGACCGGCGAGCCTGCCCTTGCCCTGGACAGGAGCTCCTCTGTCGCCTGCTCCTCCGACAAAACCGGATCCACAAGAACACTTGCCATGTGGCCGACCCGCTCAGTCGCCGTCAGGCTGGGGCAGATCGCATTGACTGTGATCCCGTGCCCCGCCAGTTCCAGGGCAAACGACTGCGTCATACCGATGAGCCCGAACTTGGAGGAGCAGTAGGCTGCGAAGCGGGCCACGCCTCGCAGCCCCGCGGACGAGGACACATTGACGATGCGCCCGCCTCCGCCGCGGCCCACCATATGGCGTCCGACCGCGCGGCTGCACAGAAATGCGCCCTTGAGATTGACGTCAAGAACGCGGTCCCACTCCTCCTCGGGAAGATCGATGAGCGGCACTCGATCTCCCCCTGCCATGGCGCCCGCGTTGTTGACCAGGATGTCGATCCGCCCAAGCTCCTTCAGGGCGCTTTTCACCGCCCGCTCGACAGACCTGACGTCGGTCACGTCGCAGGTCAGTGCCAGCGACCGCGGTCCAATCGCCTCGATTTCCGCCTGCAGCGCCGGCAGGCCGCCCCACCCGGCCTCCGCATAGGGCTTCAGGCGAATGTCGGTGACCGCAACATCCGCGCCCTCTTCCGCCAGCCGCAGGGCAATCCCTCTGCCAATGCCGCGCTCGCCCCCTGCGCCCGTGACAAAGGCAACCTTTCCCTTCAGGTTGTACATTTCCTGTTCTCCAAGCCGTGATATATACTATGGTCGCTATCGGGCGGTTAGCTCAGCTGGTTAGAGCGATTCCCTTACAAGGAATAGGCCGGCGGTTCGAGTCCGTCACCGCCCACTCTTCGTTCAATTATCCCTGCCGCTTCGCCTGTTTTGCCAAAAGTGTGTGTGCCGAATGAGATCTCCTTTTGGCGGGCCAATTGAACTTGACTGCCCCATTCATTTGCAGACTCAGGCTCGAAGTCGGCGATACCAGTTCTGAAAACAGATGATCTGCCAACGCTGCGGGCGAGAAGCGGAAACTGAGTCCAAATTCTGCACAGATTGCGGCGCTCCTCTCGATCTTCGATGTCCCGCATGCCAAACCTCCTATGAAATCGGAAGTAGCTATTGCAGCCTCTGTGGTCGGAGCCTACCTGAACAGGAAGATTCTTCTAAGCGCTTTCAAGCCACACAGACCTCTCATTTGCTGAATGAGACGGAATCGAACCAGACTCCCCAACGGCAGTCTCCCGGTCAATCGCGCCAAACTACGGGATCGACGCGGCAATTGCAGTCTGAACTGCAGGACCAGGGAGGGGCCTCAAAGATACCGTGCCCTCGGTGCCATCAAAGTAACACACAAGACTCCGAATATTGCTTTGCATGTGGCATGCCATTGGGAGATGTTCAGCAGGCCGACGACCCCGCATTAGCGTCAAACGCTTCTTTTGAGTACACACCTGCAGGGTTTTGGGTCCGCGCTGTGGCGCTTGTAATTGACTCTTTCATCTTGGCCCTATGTTCGCTGGCCATAATTCTTGCCTTAATGGGAGACCTGCCCCCATACCTTTTCACTGAATCCGGCTACAATAATTTGATGGTACTGCTAACGGTGGCCTACCACACCGCCTTTATCGCCGCCTGTGCAACCACAGGAGGTAAACGACAGTTCCGACTCGCGGTACTGCGCACAGATGGTTCCCGGGTAGGCGCCGGCCGTGCCCTCGCACGGTCAATCTTGACCGGACTTTCAGCCACCCTATTGGGCCTGGGTTATCTGATGGTCGCCTTCCGGAAGGACAAGCGGGCTCTCCATGACCTCATCTGCGATACAGTAGTAATCCGACGCCGCGGACCCGGCACTTGATTCTCCCTCTCCTGCTTGTTGCATTCACACCCGGCATCTTCTGGCTCTGGTTCTTCGTTCGTCAGGACAAGATCCGCCCCGAACCGCGCCGCCTCATCGCCCTAACCTTCCTGCTTGGCTGCCTCACAACCATCCCGGCCGGCATCGGCAATTTCGTCTTTGGCGCCGAGACGATCATGGGGGAGACACCGGCGCTGGCAAGCGTCGTCACGGCAATGCTGTTTGTCGTCGGCCCGGTTGAGGAGTTGTGCAAGTTCGGGGCCGTCCGATTGGGTCCCTACAAATCACTGTATTTCGATGAACCCAGTGATGGCCTGGTCTACTCATTTGCAGCAAGTCTGGGGTTTGCCTCGCTCGAAAACCTCTTTTACGTCTTTCAATACGGCCCGGCGGTCATGCTACTGCGCGCGCCTCTGAGCACCGTCGGGCACCTGGCCTTTGGCAGTATCTGGGGATACGCACTCGGTCAGTATTACGTCTCAGATGGGCGGCGTCGATCATTCCTCATTGGTTCTCTTGCCCTGGCCGCTGGCGCGCATGCCTTGTTCAACGTCCTGGTCTTCTCGTTTCCAGTCGGCGCCGTTGCCCTGACCCTGGTCGGCGGAATCTGGAGCTTTCGAGCCATCCGCAGAGGGCAGAAGGACTCCCCTTTTCGCTTTCGCAGAAACTATCCTCGGATCCATTGCGAGAGTTGCGGTCAGGCCATGAGCGCCTTCAACCGCTTCTGCACCAAGTGCGGCGCGCCCCGCCCCGACGGCCTTGCGCCAATCGTCTGCAGCAACTGCGGCGGTCGGAATCGGCCCGAGGCCGCCTTCTGCACAGCTTGCGGTGACCAGTTCATGAAAGGATGACGCCGTCTACGGCAGCAGCGGCACCGTCCGCTTCTCCCTGGCGCTGAGCAGGGCTGAATCGACGATCTGCTGACCGATCCTGCAGATGGCTGGCGATAACGGCCCCTCCGGCGCCTGGCCAGATTCCAGGCAGTGAATGAAGTACTGGATGACATCCTGGTTGGGCGGCGTCAGCTTGTCCACCGGTTGGTCGTATCCTTCGGGGCGGTCATGGGTCTGGACGCGCACCGCGTCCTCATAGTCGTAACTGCTGATCGTCCCGTCGCTTCCCTTCAGGACAAACCCGCACTTGGGCTGGGGCTGTAAAGTCCACGGATCGGTGAAAGTGCCCCAGCGCGTCTCGAATTTGGAAAGCCCGAATGGGTACTTGCAGATGGTGACACTGTGCTCGTCCACCTCCAGTCCGGCTGGCTCGTCTACCACCGTTGTCACCTCCAGCGGCGCGCGCCCGTCCAGAAACCACGTCCCCAGCGTTACGCCGTAGCCAAGGTAATCCAGCAGCGAGCCGCCGCCCTCCGCCTTCTGGTAGAACCAGCTCTCGCCCTTACGCTGGCGGTATTCCTCGTCGGTCTCCTCCTTGTCGGCCACATGAAACAGCGGGCCCCGATTGCCGTCGTAATAGTGGACCTCCACCAGTTCCCCGATCGTCCCTTCCTCCAGAAGCCGTTTGGCTGTCACGTGACAGGGATACCAGCGCAGCGGCCAGTTGATGATGAACTGACGCTGCGTCTTCGCCATCGCCGCAATCATCCTGTCGGCGGCGGCAAGATCCGCCGCGAAGGGCTTCTCCAGCAACACGTGCACGTCGTACTCCGCGACCCTTTCGACCCAAATGGCGTGACTCGCCGTTGATGGGCACAGAATCACGATCTCAGGTTTCGTCCTTTCCATGCACTCCCGGTAGTCTGTAAAGACGCGATCCGAAGGAATATCGAAGTTGCTGATTACCGACGACATCCGCTCCCTGTCTGTGTGGCTGATGCCGACGACCTCCACATCGGGATGTTCATGGCACAGGCGCAGGAGATCGCCCATGTGCGAATGGTCGAAGTTTATCCCGGCAACTTTCCAGGTCATTTTTTCGTCTCCTTCTTTGGTGGGCCCTTCAAGCAAAAGCGACAGCCCGCTCGCCGCCTTGAAAGGACAATCTGCGAGCCGGCAATTGGGCCTACCGCTCCAGCAGAATCAGGTCTGGGAATCTCGGGACAAGCGTGCTCGAGGAGAAAGATAGCGTGAGTGCCCCATGAATGCCTCGCACGTCATAGTAAATTCGCCATTCCTGCACCATACCAAACAGTCGCCGCGAACGGAATCCAGTTTGGGAGTCTTGCGCACGCCGCTGGTTTCCAAGATAATACGATTCGATCACGGTAACAGCTTCACATAGCGAAGGTAGTTTTTCAGGCCGCCATGACCGATCCCTTCTATTCAATCTACAGTCACGGATTCGTTCGCGTCGCGGTCTGCGTCCCCCACGTACGCGTCGCGGACCCGGCGTTCAACGCCGCCCGAACCACCGGTCTGGCCGAACAGGCTTCCGAGGCGGGCGCTGCCGTCGCTCTCTTCCCGGAGCTGGGCATCTCCTCTTATGCCATCGACGACCTGCTCCAGCAGGAGGCTCTTCTGGACGGCGTGCTGGCTGGGATCGCGCGGGTCACCGAAGCCAGCATGCAGCTGAATCCCGTTCTGCTGGTTGGGGCCCCGCTCCGCTTCGAAAACCGCCTGTTCAACTGCGCGGTCGTCATCTATCGGGGCCGTGTTCTGGGCGTCGTGCCCAAGACCTATCTGCCCAGCTACCGTGAATTTTACGAAACACGCCAGTTCAGTTCCGCACGCCACGCGGTCGGCAGAACCGTACAGTTTCAAGGGGAGACGGTTCCCTTTGGCAACGACCTCCTCTTTCGTGCGCAATTGATCCCGGACAACCTGGAGCCTGAAGGGCTCGGGCGTTCCGACCCGAAGGACGCTCGCGAATTTGTACTCCACGTCGAGATTTGCGAGGATGTCTGGACCCCGATCCCACCCAGCTCCCACGCCGCCCTGGCCGGCGCGACGGTCCTGGCTAACCTCTCTGCATCAAACATCACCATCGGCAAGTCCCACTACCGTAGGGACCTGTGCGCCAGCCAGTCGGGCAAGTGCATTGCCGCCTACCTCTACTCCGCGGCAGGACCAGGCGAGTCGACCACAGACCTGGCCTGGGACGGCCACGCGCTGATCTACGAAGACGGCGACCTGCTGGCCGAATCAGAACGCTTTGCCGACAACGAGCAGATCATCACCGCCGACATAGACACCGAAAGACTGGCGCAGAGCCGGATGAGACAGACCAGCTTCAATGATGCCGCGGCTCTCCACCGCAAAGACCTCGAGACGATACGGACCGTGGCATTCGACTTCCATCCGCCGACCGAAACCGGTTGGCCTGAAGGCGGAAATGGGGAGTCCGGCCTGGTTCGCGTCGACAGGCTCCATCGCGATATTGAGCGCTTTCCCTTTGTCCCCAGCGACAGGGTGAGACGGGATGAACAGGCCTTCGAGGCCTACAACATCCAGGTGCACGGCCTGATGCAGCGGCTCCGCGCTACGGGCATAAAGAAGATCGTGGTGGGCATTTCCGGCGGCTTGGATTCCACACAGGCCCTAATCGTCGCAGCCCGCACCATGGACCGCCTCAAACTGCCGCGAACCAATATCCTCGCCTACACGATGCCGGGTTTCGCCACCAGTTCCAACACGCGCGCAAATGCCCACCGCCTCATGGATGCGCTTGGCGTCCGCGCGCACGAGCTCGACATTCGGCCCTCGGCAATGCAGATGTTTCGGGACATCGGCCACCCGTTCGCGGAGGAGGATCCGAAGTACGACATCACCTTTGAAAATGTACAGGCCGGCGAGCGCACGAGCCATCTCTTCCGTCTGGCCAACTATAACGACGCGCTGGTATTGGGCACTGGCGACCTGAGTGAGCTGGCGCTTGGCTGGGCCACCTACGGCGTCGGGGACCAGATGAGCCACTACAATGTCAATGCCTCTGTTCCCAAGACGCTCATCCAACATTTGATCCGCTGGGTGATCGCTACGTCGCAGTTTGACGATGACGCCAGCAACGTGCTTCAGTCGATTCTGGATACGGAGATTTCGCCAGAGTTGGTGCCCGGGGACGGGTCGGCTGAAGGACCGGCGCAGTCAACCGAGGCCAAGATCGGTCCTTACGAGTTGCAGGACTTTTTTCTTTACTACATTTCTCGCTACGGCTTTCGACCCAGCAAAGTGGCGTTCATGGCGCTTCAAGCCTGGGGCGACCGCACAAAGGGGCAGTGGCCGGAGTTTCTCCCCGACCACAAACGCAATCAGTACGGTCTGACGGAGATCAGAAAGTGGCTGGAGCTGTTCCTCTTTCGCTTCTTCCAGATCAGCCAGTTCAAGCGGACGGCCGTTCCCAACGGCCCCAAGGTGGGCAGCGGCGGGTCACTCAGCCCGCGAGGCGACTGGCGCGCGCCCAGTGATTCCTCCGCGACGGCCTGGCTGACAGAGTTGCGGCAGAACGTGCCGAATTAGGGGTCTGGGCTAACATAGACTCACCGGCGGCGGTTGCGGGGTCGTCGGGTACGGCTTCGCCGCCGCCTTTGCCGGCCTTGCGGTTCCGGCTTGCTTTCCGGCCTTTCCTCTGGCAAGGCGGGCGGCGCGTGCAATGAATCCTGATAGAAGTCGTCGAGAATCATCGCCAGCAGGGTCTGGCCTTCGTCGGATTCCATCCACTCGTCAATCAGGGGCCGGAACCTGCGCATCCGCTCGCTCTGCAGATTGTCCCGGCCGCGTAACCTGGCCTCCAGCAGGGAGGTAACCCGCTCGGATACGACCGAAGCGACTTCCTCGTCTGTGGGCAGCTTTCGTTCCTCCAACGGAATGCTGTAGCGTTTGGCGATTCGCTCCATCTGCATGCGCTCATCGAAGGAAGCTGTCAGAGACATCGCCGCGCCGGAAGCGCCGGCCCGGGCTGTGCGACCGGCGCGGTGTATGTAGGATTCCGGGTCTTCCGGTGGCTCATACTGGAACACATGCGAGAGTTCCGGAATGTCTATCCCCCGCGCCGCCACGTCGGTCGCAACAAACAGCCTCAGCTTTCCCTCTCGCACGCGGCGCAATACGACCTCCCGGTCTTTCTGGCTCAGGTCAGAGCTGAGCCGGTCGGCATCGTAACCGAACCGTTGCAGGACGATCGTCACATAATCAACCGTCCGGCGCGTGTTGCAGAAAACGAGCGCAGCGACCGGGTTTTCCACCTCAATCAGCCGCACCAGGGCTCGATCCTTTTTCATTCCCGGATCGGCGTAGAGGACATGTTCGGCTTCGGCAACGTGTACGCGGTCCCGGCTCAGGCTGAGAAAATCGGGCTCCGTTAGAAACTGCTGAGCCAGGCGCAGCACATGCGCGGGAAAGGTGGCCGAAAACATGGAGCCCTTGATTGGCCCTGAAGGCAGATAGGTCTGCACCTGCACCATGTCCGGGTAGAAACCCATCGACAACATGCGGTCCGCTTCGTCAAAAACAAGATGATGCAGGTGATCCAGGCGCATCGTACGCTGCAGCAAATGGTCGAGGATGCGACCGGGCGTGCCGATCACCAACTGCGCGCCGTCGCGCAGCGCGGAAATCTGGGGGCCGTAGCCGACCCCGCCGTAGACCGCGACACTGCTGATCCCAGCGGCTTTCCCCAGAACTGCGGCCTCTTTCGAAACCTGCAGGGCCAGCTCCCGCGTCGGGACCAGAATCAGCGCCTGGCAGACCCGCCTGCTCGAATCTATCTGGTGAAGGATCGGAAGCAGGAACGCGCCAGTCTTGCCGCTTCCTGTGCGCGACTGGACCATCAGATCCCGCCCGGCCAGGAGATAGGGAATCGCTTTGGCCTGCACCGGCATCAGCTTTGTCCAGCCGGCGGCGGCTGCTGCGACTTGCGCCACTTCAGGTAGACCTTCTAGTTCGATGGCCGGCAAGGCATTCTCCGGCTCGACCAGGTCCAATGGGTTGACGTTTTCGTCGAAGTCGCTCCGACCCCGTGAAGACTGCGACTCCCGAGGCTCTGCTTGACTGTTCTCTTTAGACTCTGGCGGCATAAAATCCTTACTTTTCCTTAGTTTGTCGTCCTGTCGACGCCTGAAGACTGCGCCGTTGCGTTGCCCCATTCTACTTTGTTCCCTGAATGAACCATAGAATCAGAGGGGACCGAATGACTCACAGAATAACGCGGTGGCTCTGATTTGAAAGGCAGGAGCTGCCATAGTCCGTTGCGGAAGCGCCTACTTCTCTACTGGCCCTACAGGCAGCCAGCTCCTTGCACGACCTCATACTCCAGGACCACCGTCCCGGTCTTCTCGTAGACCCTTTGATCCCTCAGTATCAGCTTCACTTGCCTGGAGAGGCCGCTCACAAAGGGCACGCCGCGGCCCAGAATGATCGGCATCACCGCCACTTCCACTGTGTCGACCAGCCCCTCGTTGCACAAACTCCCAAACAGCGCCCCGCCGCCAAACAACCAGATGTCTTTGCCGTCTTTCTTGCGCAGCGACCGAACCAGCTCTGCCCAGTCTACGCCCACAATGCAAACATTCGCGTGGTCTCGCTGCCGCAGGCTCTCCGAGAAGACGTAGAACTGGGAGTTGGCCGCTGCCGGCAGCTCCGGTTCCCCCACAACCTCAAACGTACGCCTCCCAATCAGATAGGTGTCAGACTGGGCGGACAGCTCCACGAAGTCGATATCCGGATCGATGTCAATCCAGTCAAAACCGTCGTCAACGTCGGCAATGTATCCATCCAGACTCATCGCGCAGTTGTATCGGACTCTTCGCACAGTTCTCTCCAGCTTGCTGGACTCTCAGGGCATTCGCATCGCAAACTAAAGCGCTTGCAGCATCCTCGCCCCGCCCCGTTTTTCTCTGCCGTGAACCAAGCTCCAGCCGTTTCTTGGGTTCCGCCTTCAGAAACGCCTCGCGGCCGGGAGCGTGCGCCCCCCCTTTGCGAGTGGACGCCACCGCATCACCTCTTTACGCTTACACGCAACCTGATCGATTCGCCGCCAAAGAAGCAGTTGGGCCGTCCAAGGAGGCCTCCGCGGCCAGCTGGCGGTCGACCGAGAAGCAACTTGGCGTTTACAAAGGGTGGCTTTTGAATCGGGCAACTCTGCCGTCCCATTCACTCCAACTCAACAACCGCCAAAGAGAGCTCTCGACTGCTGGCAGGATCTCTCGATCAGAACCGGCAGCTTGTGGCTGCTATCCAGTTCAGGACGTTGCTCGATCCAGCCGAGCGAAACCATGCTCCGAATCAACACGAAGAGGGGAATGAGGTCGACGTCCTGGTCGCTCAGCGGCCTTTCAGTGCGGTAGCCGGCAACAATGGCTTCCTGGATTGCATCGTAGTAGGGCGAGTCCTGGTAGTAGGAGATGGCCACCGCCAGTTCATACAGGTGCCAGCCGAATCCACAGTCGTCGAAGTCGATGATGTGCAAATGGTCGTCGGTGATAATCAGGTTGCCTGGGTGCAGATCCGCATGAATCAGGCTGTACGTTTTCCGGCGTTTGCCATAGTCGATGAGTACGCGGTAAATCTGGTCTCGCGCAAAGATGATCTGCTTCCGCTCCGCCGCCGTCAGCTTCGACTGTTGCCAGAACGGCCCCCAGAACGGTTCTCGCCCCATCAGGCCTTCAGCGTCAAACGAGTGGCGCGCAAAGCCAGCGGGAACTGACCATGCAGCCGACTGATTGTGAATGCGTGCTGCAATCTGTCCCGTCCGTTGGAAGTATTTCACCAGATCGGACCTGCCCGCCTCCTCCTCGATCAGGGTTGCCATCGCCGTTCCCTCAACCCACTCAACCAGGCTGACGAAACGGGTCTGGGACAGTTCGGGCAGATCCACGGGCACAAAGGCCTTTTCGTTTCTGGTGTATCGCGGCACAGGCGCGCCGATGCCAAACCGGTTCAGGGCCGCAGTCCACTGAAACTCGCCGTGCAGCTCTTCCAGCGTGTGGTAGCCGGGCCGGTGGAAGCGAAGAACGAATGGGCGCCCGCCAGCGGTGTCGACGCGGAAAACAATGTTCTCGGAGTGGGAGACGAGAGAAAATTCTGTGGCGTCCAGCTCCCAGGCTTCGATTGCTCGCGCAGCGGATGCGAGCAGAGCCGCTTCGTCCAGATCTGAGACCGCCGGCGTCTGCCGCCCGTTCGTGAAACGCAGTGAATTTTCCTGCTCTGACACTCCCTCTACCCCGTTCTCGTTGTAACTGTTGGCGCCGGGCAATCCTCGGACGACCCGAGCCGCGTCTTCCTCTCTTGAAGCTGGGGCGGCTGGCAACGCCGGCGCCTCGCCGCGGAGAGGATAACCTCAGCCGCCGAAGAGATGCGTAACGAGCGCCTCCAACTTCTGAGGCTCAGCGCCCTGACAGGCGGGCATTCAGACTGGATTTGCCCTTCAGGCGATCACAGTCTCGCGAATGCACTCTTCAAATGCCGTTAGAAATGCGTCGGCATGTTCCTGGCGAAACACGAGCGGCGGCCGAATCTTCAGGATGTTGCCCAAGGGGCCGGCGCTGCCTATGAGAAAGCCTTTGTCGCGCAGACGATTGACGACTTCGGATGCGCCGTCAGCGTCCGCCTCCTTGGATTCGGGGTCAGTCACCCACTCCATTCCTATGAACAGCCCATGTCCGCGCACGTCTGCCATCTGCTCGCAGCTGTCCTGTAACTTGCGCAGTTCGTCTCGCAAATACCTTCCCACGGCGGCGACGTTTGCGGCCAGCCTCTCGTTTTCAATCACGTCGATCACGGCCATGCCCGCTGCTGCCTGTAACGGGCTTGCGGCAAAGGTGTTGAAATAGCGCTTACGCTGGCGGAAACAGTCGACCAATTCGCTCGAAGCCGCCGCGCCCGCGACGGGAAGTCCGTTGCCCATCGGCTTCCCCATCGTCACGATATCGGGCACAAAGCCTGTCGCTTCGTAGCCCCACCAGGCCCCCGTTCGGCAGAATCCCGCCTGCACCTCGTCGGCAATGACCAGACCTCCGGCAGAGCGCACCAACATAGCCGCCTTCTCCATGAATCCTTCAGGAATCGACGGCAGACCTTCGTTGGCAAGAATCGAGCAGACGAGCATCCCCGCCAGAGAAATCCCGCCGGCTTCCAGGCTCTCGATGGCGCTTTCGACTTCTGCCAGATACAGATTCGTCAACTCTTCGTCGGTCACCCCGTGACGGAGAGGGCGGTAGCGTTGCGGATGGGGAAAAGCGCGCACGCTCTCCGCCTTTTCATTTTCCGCCTGCTGCCCAACGCGAGTGAACTTCCCCACTTCGGCCGAGTTGCCGTGGTAGGCCGCGTCGCTGCAGATAAAGCCCTGCCCCCCTGTGGCGGCGCGGGCGATACCAAGAGCCACTTCGTTTGCTTCCGTGCCTGTGCAGGTGAAGATAACGGTGGTCAGGGGATCCGCATGCAGATTCGCCAGGCGTTCAGCATAGTCCAGCACCTCTTCATTCAGGTATCGGCTATGGACGTTGAGCGTTTGAGCCTGGTTGTGCATGGCGTCAACGACATGTGGATGGCAGTGACCGACGCAAGGCACGTTATTGTACATATCGAGGTACCGGTGTCCCCCGTCGTCATAGAGCCACACGCCTTCTCCCCGAACGATGTTAACTGGTCTCTCGTAAAATATCGGCGCCCCCATGCCAAGCAGATGGTTGCGCCGTTCCATCAGGGCACTGTTTGTCATTTCTACTCCCGTTGGTTTACGGATGCTTTTTCGCGGTTTTGCTGAAAACTCAGTCGTCAAATTCAACGACAATGTCGTTGCCAATTTTGCGCACGGGATAGGTTTTCACTCGCGCCTTTGGATCGACAAGGCAACGTCCCGTAGCGATTTCAAAGGGCCACTGGTGCCACGGACAGCGCAGGACCTCCCCCTCTCCGCTGACCGTCAGATCGGCGTGTCCGGCCGATGGAGGCCCGGCAGCGGCGACATGGCCCGTCAGTTCCCCGGTGCAGAGCGGGCCCCGCTTGTGGGGACAGATGTTTCGCAGCGCGTACAACTCGCCATTTACATTGAAGACGCCAATGCCGGCGCGTCCGCGAAAGGGGACGACGATCTTGCGCCCCCCCGGCGGAATCTCCCAGACCTTGGCAACCACTACCCTTGTCATCGCATGTCGTCCCCAATGCGCAGCATTTCCATGGCATTGCCGGCGAAGATACGCTGCTGGGATTCCGGTTCAAGTTTGGGAAAGGTTGTGACGGGATCGTTCCAATCGAAGTGGGGAAAGTCGGAACAGTAGACGAGCGTCTCGTCGGCGTGCAGCATTTCAAGGAACTGGTAGAGTTGCTCGGTTGTTTCCGCCTCGTGCAACGGCTGGGACCCGACCCGGATGTGCTCGCGAAAGTACTCGCTCGGCAATCTCTTGAGCCATGGCGTCTGATCTCGAATGGCCTTCCAATCAGCATCCATATGCCACATGACTGCGACCGCCCAGAGTTGTTGGGCTTCTGTCAGCGCGAATTTGAGATTGGGGAACTTCTCAAATACGCCTTCGCAGATCAGTGACGAGGCATGTGCGCTGGCCACAAAAGGCCGGCTCATTCTCGACTCCATGTAGTAGGTCGGGAATCCCACCGGCGTCGGCGTCGTGCGGGCGGCGCCTCCGCCGCCGCCGATATGGGCGACCACCGGCAAGCCGTGCTCTTCACAAGCCTCCCAGATTGGGTGATAGAAGCGGTTCCCGAACGGCATGCTTGTCCCCATCGGAACCATCACGGCAGCAGTGTCGCGGCGGTCCGCCAAACGGTTGATCTCATTGACCGCCTGGGCCGGGTCGGAAGGTGAGATCAGGATCGCGTTGACCACTCGCTCATCCTTTTCCAACCAGTGCTCGATTGTCCAATCATTGAAGGCTCGGCACAGGGCTGCCGCCCAATCCGGGTCAGGCAGACCTGTATAGCCGTAGAAGGGCGGCGGCCCCGTAAGGAGCGCATAGTCGATGTTCCATGGGTCTAGATGCTCGCGTTGCAGAAACGACAGCGAAAAGTTGAAGTCCCGTTCCTTCAGATCCGGGTCCTTGAGATCGGGCCGGTTGGTGCGGAAGGGCACATTCGAGTAACCGGCGCTGGGAAGGTGCAGGCCCTGGTCAATGAGATGGTTCTGCCAGAAGCTGGACAGGTATGGCAGAAGCTGCTCCGGCCTTTCAAAATTGTGGTGAACATCGCAGTCCACGATCTTCACGCCTTCCTTTGGCTGGGCCGTCCAACCCGGCGCCGCGATCGGCGCTGCCCCTAATTTGGTCATGAAAAAGTCTCCTTACTGTCGACCGGAAGAGAGCTTAACTGGCGGGCGCAGAGTTTTGGTCAATCAGTTTCAATTGCAGCGGCATTGGCAACACCTGCGCCAGAGAATTCTCCCTTCAGCCACACATCTCGCTGAGGGAAGGGGATCGAAATCCCGGCCTCCCCCAGGCCGAGGTAGATGTCTTCCAGGATCTCGCTGAGCGAGGAGAGCCGTTTTGTCGGGTCGTCAATCCAATACTGTATGCGAAACAGCAGAGCCGAGTCCGCAAATTCAGTCAAGAAAGTGCGCGGCTCCGGGTCGGGGAGCACCGCCTCGTGCTTAACAATGTGGGAATGCAGGATTTCGTGTACGACGCCGATCTCGGAACCGTAGGCAACGCCGATTTGGGATTCGATGCGGAGTATCCGGTCCGACTTCGTCCAGTTGTCCAGCCGCTGCGACACCATCAGCGAGTTGGGAACAATCACCTCGGTATTGCCAAACGTCTTGACAACCGTTGTCCGCAGACTCATTTCCTGGACTGTTCCCCGTATCCCATCCACCTCGATCACATCCCCGTCCACTATCGTTCCCTCCGTCATCAGGACCAGCCCGGCTATGTAGTTGCTGGCCAGATTCTGAAGACCCAGGCCGAGCCCAATACTCAGGGCGCTGAGCGGCACCAGGAAGATGGAGAGATTCACCCCGAGAGAGGAGAGAGACGTGTAAACACCTGCAAACAGGACAGTCAGGAAGATTGTCGTGCGTATGAGCCGCCGGTTGGTCGCAGTCAGTCTGAGCCGGGACTCCATCCGTCTCTGGAAGAGTCTGGCAGCCGCCCGCGCCAGAATGTAGAAAAGGAGTACTGTACCGACGGTGATCAGCAGGTCAATCAGGGACAGGGGCTTGCCCTGCACCGACGCCAAAGGGGTGCTCAGGAAGCGGACAATACCGCCCATTTCTCAGTCCGGAAAACTGCTAATCGAGCTTGTAAAATTGCCGGGCGTTCTCGGCCATGATGTTGCGCCGAGTTTCCACTGGCAGCGAGTTTGGCAAGGCTCGATCGGGGGAGTCAAAGTCCCAATGCGGGTAATCGGTGGCGAACATCAGCTTTCGTCCGCCGTCCATCTGCTCCAGCAGTTGGTCAAAGTGTTCGTTTTGCCTTGGCTCTTCCATCGGCTGTGTGGACAACCAGAAGTGTGTGCGCATGTACTCTGACGGGGCCTTCTTCAGATAGGGCGTTTCTGTGCGCAGCCGCTTCCAACTCTGGTCCAGCCGCCAGGCCAGCGAAGGCATCCACGCAAAACCGCCCTCGATGATCGCGATTCTCAGCTCAGGAAAGCGCTCAAAGACACCCTCGCACACCAGGCTCGCGACCTGTGCCTGGAAGGCTTGCGCCATCCCGCAATGATCCTCGATATAGTAGGAAGGCCACCCTCCAGCCGTGAGCGGATGGCCGGGTAGCCCGCCGAAGTGAATGCCTATCGGCAGATCATGCTCCAACGCGGCTTCATACAACTTCCAGTATTTGCGGCGCCCAAGCGGCTCCCGTGTCCGGGCAACCAGGAGCACCTGCACAAAGCCGTCGTGGTCTCCCAACCTGTGGATCTCCTGGGCCGCCAGTTCCGCATCTTCAAAGTTGACCATGATCGACGCACGCAGACGCGGCTCCAATTCCAGCCATTCCGCGATCTGGTAGTCATTGACCGCCCGCGCCAACTGGTGCCCATACTCTGAATTTACCTGCCCGCCCGCGCTTGCCAGGGGATTGAGAATTCCGTATTCCATGTCATAGGCATCCAGCAGCTGCTGGCGCATGAATTCCAGATCCGTGCCGGGCGGACGTCCGCTTGGAGGCCACGCATCGGTCCGGGCGGCATTGGGTTGGGCGCGAGGATACCCGCCGCCGTAATGGCCGCGCATCCCAATCGTTTTGTGATACTCCCGCCACGCCGGCGGCAGATAGTCGATGAAGACCTGGTTGAAAACAGGATCATCATAGACATCGAAATTGTGAATGTCGGTGTCGATCACCGCCAGTCGCGTATTCCCGTCCCTCTTCGATTCCGCGGCAAGCTCCAGGTCCAAAGTCATTTCGAATCTCCCTACAGTCGATAGAATGAACGGGCAGTTTCCGACCAGATGTTTGCGTTGAGCGGCTCGGGCAAGGTGAACGGCCAGGCCTCATCGTCGTCGTCATAGTGCCAGTGCGGGTAGTCCGTTGCAAACATGAGCATCGAATCCGATTCCATCTGTTCGATCGTTTGCAGTATGAAACGAGGGTCGTGCGGAGCCCCAACCGGCTGCACGGTAAGTCGCATGCGCTCCCGGATGTAGTCTGAGGGCGGACGCCTGACCCACGGCGTATTGGAGCGCAGCCCCTTCCACTCTTTGTCCAGGCGCCACATCAGGGAGGGCATCCAACCGAAACCGCCTTCGATGAGCGCGATTCGCAGTTCGGGAAATCGGTCGAACACGCCCTCGGCAATGATGCTGATGACCTGGGACTGGAAAACCTGCGCCATGCCGGCATACTCTTCAAGATAGGTGGAGGGCCAGCCCACAGGTGTCGGCGGATGGCCGGGCGCGCCGCCGAAGTTGATCCCGACGACCAGATCCTTCTCGACCGCCGCCGCATAGAGTGGATCGTAGAACCGGTTGCCGTAGGGGATGTAAGAGCGTACCGGCAGGACCACCTGCACGAATTGCGGATGGTCCCCGAAGCGGCGAATCTCCTCCGCAGCTCGCGCTGGCGTCTGACTTGGCGCAACCAGCGAACCCCGCAGCCGCGGTTCCGGTTCCAGCCACTCTTCGATCTGCCACCGGTTGGCCGCGGTCGCCAGGTCAGCGGCAAGGTCCTCCTGCTTTACGCTCTGCACCCGGTAAGAACAGTTGAGAATGCCGACTTCAGTGTCCCAGGGGTCCAGCGCCTGCTCCCGTACCAGTCGCAGTGTTCCTCCGGCCTGGCCTCCTTGGGGGGGCAGGCTGCCAGGCCGCGCCGATGTGGGCGCGCCGCGTGGATAGTCATTGGCATGGGGGCCCACAAAGGCGGATTCGCGGATGTAATCCTGCCAGTGGTCGGCCAGATAGGGCATCAGCTGTTCGATCGACGACACCTCGTTGTGAATGTCGCAGTCGATCACTGCTTGCCTAGTTGCAGAACGACGCCCGTTTCGAGTTTGCTGAAGCGCGCCGCTATCAAGATTTCCCGGACTTTGGCCGTTTCCGGTTGCGCCCGCTTGCAACTGCTGCCCGCCGGCATCTGACGTCATCGCGCTCCGCTCTCCCGCCCTTGCTGCAAGGAATTCAATTCGTCCGCCTGATACCGCAGATTCTACCGTCTTGCGGGCCTTACGTCAACGACGGCGAGGGACGGCAGAGGCGCCGCCGTGGTTGACTGCGGCGCCGTGTCCGACCAGTCGGCAAGGCGCCCGTCCTGGCGCCAGGAGCCTCTTTCGTAGACCAGCGTTCCCTGCAGAGCTTGCGGGCGCAGTGACCGTCACATATAATTGACCCCTGTTACCAAGAGCTCCACGATCACGACAGAAACGGATTGCAGATGGATACCGACAATCAGACCCGCCAGCGACTGCTGTATTTGCACGCACGCACGCCAAGCGTCTTCTCAGAGATTCTGGGATACACTCTAATCGAACCGGTGGAGGGATTCCAGGTGGAAATCAGCGGCGGAGAGTTTGCTTGGCCGTATCAGACCGTCCATGACGCCCTGGTTGAAGGCTGGCAGATTGTGCAGTTCCCACACTTGCAGTCCCCCTTCAGCGACACAGACCTGGATGTAGTCGGCTACGAATTCATCCTGCAGAAACTGGAGGCAATATCATGATCAGCGCCGAATACCTGCTCAATGACGTTGACGTGGCCCGCTTTCTTGTCAACGGCTACCATGTCGTCGAACCGGACCTGCCCGCGGGATTGAACGAGCGGGTTGCCGACAGGCTGGACGCGCTCGATGCCAATCCCGGCGACGCAATCACCGAGACCGTTCCCGAGCTCTGGCAGGTTCTCGAGCACCCCCAGGTCAAGGGCGTTCTCATCAGCCTGTTGGGTGAGGACTACAGCGTAAACGCCCACCGCCACTGGCACTGTAAACTGCCAGGCTCCGGCTCCATGCAGTGGCATCAGGACAGTACAAACAACCGCGGCACGCAGATCGATCGCCTGTTGGGGCTGTACTATCCTCATACCATCACGGCGGATATGGGCCCAACCGTCATTGTGCCCGGAACACAGTTTCGCAATGCCCCGACCGACAGGATGGCCACCTATACGAACATCCGCGGGCAGGTGCCTTTGACCGTGGCGGCAGGCTCCGTCGCCTTCACCCACTATGACCTGTGGCACGGCACGGCCAGCAACAGCTCGAGTGTCAAGCGCCACATGATCAAGTTCCTCTTTAACCGCGCCAGCGAGAACAGCGCCCCGACGTGGAACCATGACCCCGAAGCGCTGAATCGACCACGTGATTGGAATGCCCGCGATAAGGCGGAGGACGCCGGCAACATCCTTTCCTTCGGCAACCCCCTGGGCGTCTCGCAGAGCGACCATTACAAGGAAAGAACCATTCGGCGCGCCTGCTGGGATGAACTGATTGGGCAGAAGTCGGCAAGCTGAGTCCGGTTAAGTCAAGAACTGATCCAGGTTCAATCGCAAGAGAAGTCGTCTTCAGCTTTAACTTTATCAGAGTCCCAAGCGCGCCCACTGCCGGACAGACTGGACAGTGGCGCGCGCCGCAACCAGAAAGAAAATGGAGAATCAGGCAGAATGGATGAGCTTTCTAGCTTCAACCATGAACGCTGGAACGGATTGGCGCGGGCCGGAGTCCTTTACTCGCGGCCCAAGTTGGAATTGGACAAAGAGTCGGCGCGCGAGATGGTGGACGAGGCCGGTCTGCTGGGTGACCTACGCGGCAAAAAGGTCCTTGTCCTCGCAGGGGGCGGCGGCCAGCAGTCAGCCGCCCTGGGCCTCCTTGGCGCCCATGTAACCGTGCTGGACCTTTCGGACGAACAGCTGGCCCGGGACCGTGTAGCCGCCGACCACTATGGGCTGTCCCCTGTCCTTCTGCAAGGTGACATGCGGGATCTTACCCGTTTCGCAGACAGTTCCTTTGATATCGTCTACCAGCCCTTCTCGATCAACTTCGTGCCAGACGTGCGGCCCGTCTTTGCCGGCGTGGCCCGCATTCTCAAAGCGGACGGCCTCTACCACGTGCAGTGGCACAATCCGTATACGCAGACCTATGACCCTGACGATTACGACCCGGTCCGCGGATATTCGTCAAACTCGATCTACGAGGACGGCGAGGTCGATGTCGTCGCCATCTATGGCACTGACACCTGGGGCGTGGAAAGCGAGGACGGGAATAAGATGGATGTGCCGGGCCCCAGAGAGTTTCGCCATACAATGAAGACGTTCATCAACTGTCTGGTCGATGCCGGGTTCGAAATCCTGGCATTTGACGAGCACACGACATGGGAGGACGATCCTGAGCCGGGTACCTGGGAGCATTTCAAGGCGGTAAGCCCGCCTTACCTGGCCTTCTGGACGAGGAGAAAGTAGGGAGTTGATCCGTGATCACTCTGATTGAAGCCCTGAACTACCGCTGTCTGCGTTACGTTTCCAGGCCGCTCAAGCCATTTCATGTTTTGGTCGGGCCGAATGCATCAGGCAAGACGACCTTTCTGGACGTCGTGTCCTTCTTGCAGGACCTGGTCTCCGAGGGGCTGGAGGCCGCCCTGGAAAACCGGACCAACAATCCTCAGGACCTGCTGTTTCGCCGTGAAGGAGACAGGTTTGAACTGGCTATTGAGGCGTCAATCCCAGACGCGCTTCGAGAGCTGACCGCAAAGCCTGAACTGGGTACAGTACGGTATGAAGTTGCTATTGGCTTCGACGGGACCCACCGTCAGTTTGAAATCAAAGCCGAGAAGCTGGTGCTCAAGGAGACGTATGAGGCTAAATCTGATGTCCGCCGGCTCTTTCCTCAACACCCATGCCCCCCGAATACCTTAGTGACGCCAAAGGGTAAGCGGAACATCAAAGGCGTGATCAACAAGGTGGCCGGGGGGAAATGAAAACTTCTACAGCGAAGTATATGGCCAACCGGGTAAGGGCTGGGTCCCCTCGTTTCGCCTGGGCCCTCAGAAGTCAGCGCTTGGAAACCTCCCAGAGGTTGAAGCGGGTTTTCCAGTTGCCATGTGGTTCAGAGGAATTCTTCGCAGCGGTGTACAGCGCCTGGTTCTCAACAGCCTCAGAATCAGACAGCCCAGCCCGCCCATATGGGTAACGGGATTCCGTCCGGATGGATCGAATCTGCCCTGGGCAGTTGCGCGTTTGCAGGAAGAAAGCCCAGAACGGTTCAGCGACTGGATTGCCCTTTTGCAGATTTCCTTGACTGATCTGAAGGGCATCTCAGCTGTTGATCGGCCAGAAGACAGACATTGCTATATGGTCTACGAATACGCAGGTAACCTGAGGGTGCTTTTGTGGTTGGTCTCAGATGGCGCGCTCCGACTGACAGCGCTTACTTTGCCGGCCTATCTCCCTGATTTACAGGGCATCTTTCTCATTGAGGAACCGGAGAATGGCATTCATCCTTGCGCAGTGGCAACGGCCTTTGACTCCCTGTCTTCCCTGTACGAGGCGCAGGTATTGATGGCATCCCATTCGCTGATGTTCCTGAATTCGGCAGAAATGGCAGATGTACTTTGTTTTGCCAAGGACCGATCCGGCGCGACTGACATTGTCTCTGGTTCCGAGCATCCTTTGCTACAGGGAAGTCGAGGCGAAGTAGCTTTGGGCACTCTTTTTGCATCTGGCGTTCTGGGATGAAATCCGCCAAGTGTGACCGGGCACAGGCTATCGTCCTCTTACCGGAATTGGAGTCATGAGTGAGGCGAGACTCACGCCTTCTGGAGGCCGTCGTAAGCTGGAAGACAAGGCCGCCGGGCCTTAATCGCTGGCTAAGGACAAACGGCTGGCTGGCGGAGAGCAGAGCAACGCCTGAACGTCCCTAAGAAGCCTTCGAAGCGGTACTGCGTCTGACTCGAAAGAGGCGCAGTACGTGTTTGTACCTTCATGTTGTCCGAAAAGTCTCGCTTTCGGAATGTGATGACAGGGCTTTCCAGAATCTCACGAGGGCGCTGCTAAACTGGTTTCGGGCGACGGACTGACGAGGGAAGACTTGGCATCTGCCATAGGCGCAACGTGAGCGCACAGTAAGACGCTACCTCGCCTGCACGTCAAACGAGTCCCCCGTCCTCTCGACCTCCGTTTGCAATAGCGCTCTGTGCTCCGCCAATACCGCTCCATAGTCCGGCTGATTGGCCAGGTTTCGCATCTCGCCGGGATCGTCTTCCAGGTCAAAGAGCATCTCCGGCCGTTCGCCGTGCGAGAACGCGATATATTTGTATCGCGCCGTTCGGATCATGCGTCCTTTCTTCGTTTCCTCGCTCATGAAGGCCTGCAGCTGCGTAACGACGCTGGCCCGACCTGGCAGCGCCGGGTTCTCCACCACGGGGCGAATGCTCTGCCCGTCCACATCCTCGGGCGGCGCCAGCCCGGCATAGTCACACAGAGTCGGCAGCAGGTCCAGCCCGGAAACGAGCTGGGTCCGGTCTATCCGGTTTTCCGGAATCGCACCGGGAAGCCTCATCACGAACGGCACTTTGACGACCTCTTCCCAGAGCATCAGTTTGGTCACCCACCGGTGGGCCGCTACGCCTTCTCCATGGTCGCTGGTAAGGATCACCAGCGTATCGTCCGCGAGCCCCCTCTCCTCCAGCGCGTCCAGCAACCTGCCGATCTGCCTGTCGACGCGTTCGGTCAGACGGTCGTACACATAAAGGTATCGGCGCCAGGCGGTTTCGTCCCATTCGTGCGTCCAGCTCATTTCGGGGCCATACTCGGTCCGATGCCGGCATAGCTTGACAAAGCCCGGTTCGTCCTCTACAGGTTCGAAGTTGGCGGGAAGCGGCGGCAGATCGCTGTCGGCGGGAATGTCCACGATATGGCTCCACTCCATCACCCAGTAGCAAATATCATGAGGATTATGGAGAGACGCCACGAGCAGAAACGGGCTCTCGGCTTCTGCCCCTCGCGGACTCTGCTGTTGCAGAAACTCGACGGCGTGATTCGTCCAAATCGGATCGGTATCGCTGCCAAGTTGGGGCGGAATCCCTTCGGGGTATTCGTCGCACAGAAACTCGAACCCTCTCTTCGCACCGTCATCCTGAACGCCCTTACTGGGTCTCGGCCCCAGATGCAACTTGCCCGCATAATAGGGGCGATATCCGGCTTGACGAAAGTGTTCACCCATCGTTGCAACGCCCGGCCTGACATCGGGTCCGTTCACCTCCACACCGGTCCTGTGCGGCAACCTGCCCGTCATCAGGCTGCCGCGCGACGGTCCGCAGACGGGCGCCGCGCAGTAGGCGTTCCGGAAGCTGATCCCTCCCCGCACGAGCGAGTCCATATGCGGCGTATGCAGGTTAGGGTTGCCGTGCGCGCTGAGAGCGCCGTGCGTCTGTTGATCGGTCAGAATGACCAGGATATTCGGGCGGGCTGGCAAGGTCGTTTCTCCTTCGCTGTCTGCAGCAGTCTGGATACTGCGCATCTGGCGTCACGTGGCGGCTACCATTCAGATTCGCCGAGGACGGCAACACAGATTCTACCCGCCGCCCAGTTTCTCCGTCAACTGCTGACCCGATTTGGGCAACACGGGGGAGCCCATTCGCGACCCTTAACGCCCTGCCCGCTTGTTTGACGGCGGGCCGCGGGCTTGAAGGCCGCGACAGATAGACCCCTTCATTTGCGGTGCTCACCTTGTGCTTCACTTTGCATTTTTCTCAACGATAAATGACAATGCGCGAGTGATGCGATGGCTAAAGATGCCATATCTTTCCTCCAATCCGAACCGCGACAAGGAGCTGCTCCTATGCAAATCAAGACCTTCGGCAAACTCGGATGGCCCGTCTCCGCCGTTGGACTGGGGGCCTGGAACATCGGCAACCAGTGGGGCGACATTGATGACGCCACAGCCTGGACGACCGTGCAGGCGGCCTATGAAGCGGGCATGACATTGTTCGATGTAGCCGAGTCCTACGGCATACCCAATGGCCTTTCCGAATTTCGTGTCGGCCGTGCGCTGACCGGAATCCGCCACAACGTAATATTGGTTAGCAAGATAGGCAACTGGGGCCTTCGCACCGGCGGCGAGATCCCCAAGAACAGCGTCGATTCGATCCGCATCTCAGGCCACGCCATCCTAGGCCGTCTGCGCACGGACTGGGTCGACGTGATTCTCTGCCACAAAGGCGACCTCGACGACCCGACCGTCTATCTGGAAGGATTCGAGGCGCTCAAAGATGAGGGCTGCCTGCGAGCTTACGGCATCTCGACCAATCGCCTGGATGTGCTCAAACGGTTCAACCGGGAGGGAACCTGCAACGTCGTTCAGGTAGACTACTCACTCCTCAACCGCGAGCCTGAAGACGCGTTCTTGCCCTACTGCCAGGAGCACGGCATCGCGGTGATGGTGCGCGGCCCGCTGGCCAAGGGCCTGCTTTCCGGCCGCTACGCCAAAGGGGCTGTTTTCACCGACACGGTGCGAGCCGGCTGGAACGAAGGCGGCGCCCAACAAGCGCAGTTTGAAGCCCGCTCGGCACAGGTCGGCCGTCTCAGCGAGGTTGTTTCCGCCGGCGAGGAGATGGTGCAAGCGGCCATTCGCTATACCTTCACGCATCCCGCTGTTTCCATTTCAATTCCCGGCGCCAAGTCGCCAGAGCAGGCCCGGACCAACGCGGCGGCCGGCAGCCGGGCCCTCACTGAAGCCGAAGCTGACAGCATGCGGAAGGCAATTGACGGTTAACGCACAGTCGCTCGCAGGCTCAGCCATCCAGTCCAAGACCACTGATGCGCCGCCGGCCTTCGTCGCTCATTCAAGGCAGGCAGCCTGTAATTGGGAAATCAGGCCTCGAAATCGGGCTTTGGCTGCAATTCGGATGTCAAACCGCTATGCAGTCGTCGATTGAACGACTCTAAGTGACGCTGTCGAGAACGCAACACCTTGGAACCCTGCGCAATCGGTAAAGGAAGATCGCCATGAAAATCACCGACATCAAGACCTACCCCGTTTGGGTTGGGCAACGCAATCAGATGATCGTCAAGGTGGAGACTGACGAGGGCATACACGGCTGGGGGGAAGCGGGGTTGTCAGGCCGGGAGCTGGCTGTGACCGGCGCTGTGAAGCACTATCGTGAGTTTCTCATTGGCCGCGATCCGTTGCGCATGGGCGCGCTTTGGCAGGAGATGTACCGCAGCCAGTACTTCGAAGGCGGCCGCGTCCTGACTGCAGCGATCTCGGCCATCGACATCGCCCTCTACGACATCGCCGGCAAGGCGCTGGACGTTCCGGTCTACCAGCTTCTGGGCGGCAAGCAGCGGGACCTGGTTCCCTGCTTTGCCTCCACAGGGGGCGCCAGCAAGGAGCAGCTGATCGAAAACGTGAAACTGCTTGTAGATTTGGGCTGGCCCGCGATCCGCGCCGGCCGCAGCCCAAACCGCGATGAGGGAGACCCGGACTATATCTTTGAACCGCGCGAATCGATAGGCATCACTGCACAGTGGCTGACCGCCGTACGCGAAGAGATAGGGCCCGAACCGGTGATGGGCATCGACTACCACCACCGCCTGAGCGTGGCCGAGGCGGCATCCTTCTGCCAGCGCATGCCGTCCGGCACGTTGGACTTCCTGGAAGAACCGATCCGGGACGAAACGCCGGAAGCCTACGAGGCCCTCCGCAGCATGACCGACGTACCTTTCGCCATTGGCGAGGAGTTCTCCAGCAAATGGCAGTTCCTTCCCTATATCGAGCGGGGTATCACCCAGTTCGCCCGCATCGATGTCTGCAACGTTGGCGGCCTGACGGAGTCCGCAAAGGTAGCCGCCATGGCCGAAGCGCATTACATCGACCTGATGCCTCACAATCCCCTCGGTCCAATCTGCAGCGCGGCCACCGTTCACCTGGCAGCTGCTGTCCCGAACTTCGCCTGGCTGGAGGTGCGTGTGTCACCGACCGAGAAGGGCCGATTCTATGACGCCGACTGGTTCCCCGTGCAGCCGGAGTTGGACGGCTATCATTACATCGTGCCGGACGGCCCGGGCCTCGGCGTCGAGTTCAATGAAGAGCGGGCTCAGTCTGAAGAGTTCAGTTTCTGGGAGGCCCCCCATCTGCGGCGCCGCGACGGGTCGCTCACAAACTGGTAGGGCTGCCCGCGCGACTGCGAAAGGCCTCAATTCGACAGCCAGGCCTGCCCGTATCTGGAAAACCGACATGTGAAAGTCGAGAAATTCAACCCGATGAACATAAAGCAAGCTGTGCCCTTCTTCAGAGTATCGGACATGAAAGCGTCGATCCAGTTCTACGTCGACGGATTGGGATGCGAAATCAGCCAGAAGTGGGAGCCTGACGGGCAGTTGCGCTGGTGCTGGATGACTCTGGGAAATGCCGCGCTGATGCTGCAGCAGTTCCCCACTTCAGGTCATGACTCCTGGACCCCGACGGGGAAAGTAGGCGAGGGCGTTACCACCGTCTTCATCTGCGAAGATGCTCTGCAGCTCTACAGACATTTCAAAGCGAGCGGGCTCGACGCGTCGCAGCCTTTTGTCAGCAACGGAATGTGGCTCACGTCGCTGACCGACCCGGATGGCTACAGGCTTGACTTCGAAAGCGACACCGACGTGCCAGAAGGCACCCGTCTCGGGAGTGAAAAGAGTTAGACGAGAATCTCCCCGTAGGGGCAACCGAAAATCACTCGCGACCTGGCGTGGCGCCCGCTTCAAGCTCCGTGTGGCCACTGGATGCGCAGGAATTGAGTGGTCCCTCATGTTTGCCTTCAAGCGCTGAATCAGCTGCCGTCCTTGGCTTCTCGGAAATCCGAAGAGGCTTACGTTCCGTCCTCGCCTACCTGGTATCCCAGGTAGGATTCTCCCAAATGCCTCAGTTGCTTTGAAAGACAGCGGCCTCCGCCACAGTGGCGGAGGCCGCAATTCGAGCCGGGCCAGGCTCCTGGCGTCCAGGCAATTGGCTGTTGGTCATCGCGCCAGTTCTCAGCGCTTCTGTGCTGGTCGGTAGTTCAGCGGCACGAAGGCGTTTAAGGCACGACAGCTACCGCGCCAGTCTCCTGCTGAGACGGCAGTGAACTGTAGGCGCCTTCTTCGGTCGGGTCGATCTGGACTTCCGCGATGTGCCGCCCCCTGTTATGCGTCCCACACCAGGCAGAGATCAGACTTCTGTCCGGCAGCGTGAGGAAGCTCAGGCTCTTCGAATTTGATGCGGTCGCCAGGACTGCGTTTTCCAACGAGAAGTATGTGGTTGAGTCAGCGTTGGACCGGTAATAGATCTGATAATGATCCGTACAGATTTCCGCATCTGTCCAGCTGACTTCGAGATTAATGTTGCCATTGGCCGGCAGCGAAAGCGCCACCGTAATTGAGTTCACGACAACCTGCTGGGTAGAGGCGGACGCCACCGTGGAAGCAGATTCGAGAATCGTGGTCTCATGCAGCGCAGGGTCATATTCCGCGGCTACGGCGCTTGTGGAGATTTGCGTGACGCCGGTAAGCAGCCCGGCAAGATGTGTAAGATTGCGGTAGACCCATGTCTGACCGGTTACGCCATGCAGCTTAACCTGGAACCAGTCGGTCTGCGCGTTGACTCCGATAATCTGCGCCCATGTTCCCTCTGAAATTGTCGTCACGAGAGGATAGCCGAGGCCCGGGCCCGTTCGCACATTGAGTGTCGGCGTGTCTACGATGGCAACGGGCAGCATGGCCAATTCCGCGGCGGTGATACGCTTAACATTATGGAGATTTCCAACCAGGACAGTGAGGTCTTCGCGAATCCAACCCAGCTGGCTCATCCCGTCGATCTCGACCAGATACCAGTTCTCGTCCGGACTGAGTCCTATGATCTCAGCCCTGGTCCCTTGCCTGACAGTCTTCAAAACAGGGTAAGTCAGGCCCGGGCCGACTCGGATATTGACAAGGGAAGGATAGGAAACTGCAACGGGCCGCTCGACATTTGTGACGACGTTCGGCTGACTGCCCTGTCCAGGATCGACCCGGTTGACGCCGGCAAGCGAGCCGACGACGGTCGTCAGGCCCCGATAGATCCACGCCGGTTCGTCCAGATTCGCCAGTCTGACCAGGAACCACTCGTCAAGGGGGCCAATTCCGATGATGTCAGCTCTTGTCCCTTGTACGACCGTGGTGACGATGTCGTAACTGAGACCGGGGCCGTTGCGAACGTTCATGACGGCAGGCGTGGTAATCGCGACCGGATTGGCTCCGCACGTGTCAGTTCCGCCGACTTCTGTATAGGTGTACCCATTCAGCTCCGCTAACGTGTACTGCTTGACGCCGCCAAGGAAGCCGTTCACAGTGGTCAGACTCGCGTAAAGCCATGCGGGCCTGTCTAAAGCGTCCAGAGTGACCATGTACCACTGGGAGTTCGGGCCGATTCCGATGATTGTGGCTTGCGTCCCTTTGGTGACAGTGGTCAGAATCTCGTAGTCAAGTCCCGGCCCGGCGCGGACATTCATAATGGCTGGCGTCGTCGTCGCGATGGGGCCGTCCGAAGGCTTCGGAATGAGATCGATTTCCCATTGCTGCAGGAGTCGAACGCTGGCCAGCGACCCTTCGACCCTGGCAAGGTCCTGACAGATCCACGCCAGATCGTTTAGTTCATCAATCCTGACCTGGAACCAGTTGTCAGCCGGGTCTCTCCCGTAGATTCCCGCTCGCGTCCCGGCCGGGACAGAGGAGAGCGCTTCATATTCCACCCCCGGACCTTTACGTACGTTCAGCCAGTCAGGAATGGTGATCGCTACGGGAATCGGACCCGGCGACCACGACTGCTGATTCGACGGAGGCGAATAGGATGAAGGCGGCGTGTACTTCTGCTGGTTGCCTGAGCTCCCTGAATTCTTTTTGCTGCCCTGGTTGCTGCTGCCCTGGTTGCTGCCGCCCTGGTTGCTGCCGCCAGGCGTTCCCCCCGGACTCTTGCCGCCCTGATTGCCTCCGCCGCCAGGCTGGCCGGGCGGGCCAACTTGCGTCGAAATGACCGTAATGGTGAATGTATCGCTCGCAGAGACTTGCGCGCCGTCCGTGACAGAGTAAGTTACGGTTCTCGTCTCCGCGGCAGTCGGTGTACCGGTGATCGTGCGCGATGCGAGAAGGAAGGTTAGGCCGGATGGAAGGGTTGTTACCCCGTATGCGTATGGCGCTGACCCGCCGCTGGCTGCGGGGAGTTGTTGGGTGAATCTTGTCCCCACTGTGGCAGTGAACTCTTTGGTTTGGCCAAGATAAAGTTGCAACGGGTCCTGCGTGCCGCCGCCTCCTGTTCCGCCTGGCTGGTTAATCGGGGCAGCGGCGACAGTAATGGTGAAAGTGTCGCTGGCGGAGGTTCGTGTTCCGTCAGTAACAGAGTATGTCATGACTCTGGTTTCCGGAGTCGTCGGCGAGCCGGCAATTGTGCGGGTCGCGTGCTCAAATCTGAGGCCGGCGGGGAGGACGGTTACGCCGTACGCGTAGGGCGCCGATCCGCCCGTGGCCGCGGGCAGCTGCTGCGTGTACTGCACGCCGACCGTGGCGTTGAACTCTTTCGTGCCAGCCAGTTTCAGCTGCAGCGTTCCAGGCGGAACAGCGCCATCGCCGCCGGACCCTCCCGGCTGCGTGGTCTGGTCCTCGTTCACGGTGATGGTGAAGGCGTCACGGGCCGAGTTTCGGTTTCCGTCGGACACGGTATAGGTCACCACCTTGGTCTCCGCCACGGATGGCGTGCCTGTGATGGTGCGCGTCGAGTGAACAAAGGTCAGACCCGCGGGAAGGGTCGTGACGCCATAGGCGTATGGCGGGGAGCCTCCGCTGGCAGCTGGCAACTGCTGGGTGAACAGTTGCCCAACCGTCACCGAGAACCCTGTCGTGTCGCCCAGTGTGAGCGGCGCCGGATCTACGGTGATTGTGAAGTCGTCGCTTGCTCTGCTGCTGTCCGTGTCCGTCACCGTATAGGTAACATTGGTCGATCCCGCTTCTGTGGGAATGCCAGATATTGTATGGGAAGATTGCGTGAACGAAAGGCCGGCCGGCAGAGTTGTAATACTATATTGATAGGGGGGCGTGCCGCCGTTCGCGGCCGGGAGTTGCTGCATGAACTGCTCGTCGACTCTGGCCGCGAGTCCGGTGGTATCGCCCAGGGTAAGCGCCGGAGGAGTCTGTACGACCCCGCCGATGTTACCCCCATCATTGTTCCCGTTATTGTTGTTACCGACATTCGAATCCTGCCTCTGGTCCAGATCAGCTACCGTTATCTTGAACGAGATACTGTCCTGATCATCGTCACTGTCCACGACCTTGTAGGTAACGTTTCCCACCTCCACCTGGGTCGGCGTCCCTGTGATCACACGCGTCGTTGCAATGAAATCGAGCCCGGCCGGAAGGCCTGTCACACTGTATGTGAGGGGGGGTCTGCCGCCTGTTGCCTCGGGAAGCTCGAGTGTGAACAGTTCCCCCTTCTTTCCCGGAGTATCTGAGACTGCTGTCAGATCGGGCAGCGCATAGACGTTGATCGTAAAGTTCTTTGTCGCGGTGTCGCTGTCCTCGTCATAGACTGTGTATGTGACCTGTGTGACGCCGGCCGCATCTGGCCTGCCAGACAACTGGCGCGTGTTCGCATTGAAAGTCAACCCTGATGGCAGAGTCGTGATCGAATAGGTATAAGGTGGGTCTCCGCCGGCGCCGGCTGGCAACTCCGCCAACAGGGAGTCGCCGACCTTCAGGTGAAAATCAACAATAGATGGTTCAGAGGGCTGCTTGTCCGCATCGACTTTGAGCGTAAAGACCTGCGAGACTTCGTCCTGATCGCGATCGGTTGCCGTATAGGTGACCTGGTGTTCCGTCGCGGTGTCGGGTGTACCCTTCAGTTGCCGCGTCGCGGGATCGAAGGCGAGCGTTGATGGATGCCCAGAAAGCGTATACGTATACGGCGTATTTCCGCCTGTCGCGGCTGGGAGCGTAACGGCAAAGGGATTGCCAACCCGCAGCGTGTAATCCTGGATCTCGATTGGGAACGTAGGCTCAGTATCGCCCTCGCTGACTGTGATCTTGAATTCCTCGCTGGCGGTGTCTCCGTCCGCGTCCTCGACGCTGAAGGTGACGTCGACCTCTTCAAGCACCGTGGGCGTTCCTGTAATCGTGAGCGAGGCTTCCACGAAGGAAAGGCCGCTGGGCAGGGTTGAGACTTCATAGTCGAACGGTCCCCTTCCGCCTGTCACTGCGGTTAGGAGAAGCGTGAACAGTTCATCCTTAGTCGCCGTGATGTTTGACACTTCGGTCAGCGACGGCATCGCGAACACATGGATCGTAAAGGTCTGTTGGGCAACGTCGTCGTCTTCGTCGGTCGCGGTGTACGTAACGACGTAATTGTTCGCCGTTGTCGGTGTACCTGTGATCGTTCGAGTCGATTCGACGAAGGAAAGACCGGGAGGCAGCCCCGTGGCTTCGTAGTCCAGGTCGCCGTCGCCGCCGGTGCCTTCCGGCAGTTGGAGCGTAAACTGCCTTGTCAGCTTGGCGTTGGCGTTGGAGATGGCCTCCAGTGTCGGCATCAGGTCGGCTGCGACAGCTATCGTAAAGGACTTACTCGCCTCGTCGCCGTCGTCGTCGCGCACTGTGTATGTTACGTCTGGAGATTCCACGGTTGTTGGCGTCCCCGCGATCGTACGCGTCGCCTCAGTAAAGATTAGGCCGTCCGGTAGTCCTGTAGCTGAGTATTCCAGCGGCGTGTCACCCCCTGTCGCCGCCGGCAGTACCTCACTGAACGGCGACCCGACCCTGGCCGTATAGCCTGATATCGTGGACAGCGTCGGCTTCAGGTCGGCTGCGACAGCTATCGTGAAGGACTTACTCGCCTCGTCGCCGTCGTCGTCGCGCACTGTGTATGTTACGTCTGGAGATTCCACGGTTGTTGGCGTCCCCGCGATCGTACGCGTCGCTTCAGTAAAAGTGAGGCCGTCCGGTAGTCCTGTAGCTGAGTATTCCAACGGCGTATCCCCACCTGTCGCCGCCGGCAGAACCTCACTGAACGGCGACCCAACCCTGGCCGTATAGCCTGAAATCGTGGACAGTGTCGGCATCAGGTCGGCTGCGACTGTGATTGTAAATGTCGTGCTCGAGTCGTCGCCGTCGTTGTCTTCTACCCTATAGGTCACCGTGGGTGCTTCCTCGGTCGTGGGCGTACCCGTAATCGTGCGCGTCGCTTCGACAAATTCGAGACCCTCCGGAAGTCCGGTGACGGAGTATTCCAAAGGCGTATCGCCACCTGTCGCCGCCGGCAGAACCTCACTGAACGGCGACCCAACCCTGACCGTATAGCCTGAAATCGTGGATAGTGTCGGCATCAGGTCGGCTGCGACTGTGATTGTAAATGTCGTGCTCGAGTCGTCGTTGTCACTGTCTCGCACCGTATAGGTAACAACGGGGGCTTGTACGGTAGTGGGCGTACCGGTGATCGTACGCGTTGCCGCGATGAAGATGAGGCCGTCCGGCAGTCCCGTAACCGAGTAGGTCAGATTCCCGTCTCCTCCTGTTCCAACAGGCAGTTGCTGCGTGAATAGCGAATTCTGCTTCGCCGTATAACCGGGAACGCTTGGCGCGGTTGGTGTCAGATCAGCGTTGACCGTGATGTCGAAATCAACGTGAGCCGAATCGCTGTCGCTATCGGTGACCGTGTATCGAACAGTCGTTGTTCCTGTGCCTGACGGCGTGCCCGTAATCGTGCGAGTTGTAGCGATGAAGCTCAGACCGGCGGGCAGGGGTGTTGCTTCGTACGTTAGCGTTCCGTCTCCACCGCTCCCTTCTGGCAGTTGCTGCGTGAATAGCGAATTCTGCTTCGCCGTATAACCGGGAACGCTTGGCGCGGTTGGTGTCAGATCAGCGTTGACCGTGATGTCGAAATCAAAGTGAGCCGAATCGCTGTCGCTATCGGTGACCGTGTATCGAACAGTCGTTGTTCCTGTGCCTGACGGCGTGCCCGTAATCGTGCGAGTCGTAGCGATGAAGCTCAGACCGGCGGGCAGGGGTGTTGCTTCGTACGTCAGCGTTCCGTCTCCACCGCTCCCCGCTGGCAGTTGCTGGCTGAATGGCACATGCTGTTTCGCCGTATATCCGGTAATGCTTGGCGCCGTGGGAGTCAAATCCGGATCAACCGTGATGTTGAAATCAACGTGATCCGAATCGCCGTCACTGTCTGTGACGGTGTATCGCACAGAGGTTGTTCCTGTGCCTGTCGGCGTGCCCTCAATCGTGCGGGTTGATGTAATGAAGCTCAGACCGGCGGGCAACGGTGTTGCTTCGTACCTAAGCGTTCCGTCGCCGCCGCTCCCGGCGGGCAGTTGCTGGCTGAAGGGCGCATTCTGTTTTGCCGTATAGCTTGAAATGGTTGGCGCAGTAGGCGTCAGGTCAGGATAGCCAATAACGAAGTCGATCGAGCCGGAAACAATTTCACTGCCTGACGAGTCCTGAATCTGGCTCGCGACTCTGTAGTCTCCGGCTGGACAGTCGGAGGGAATCGTAATTTCTATCACAAGGGGATTGCTGTTAAAAGTAGATTGAACGTCCTGCCCCCATCCCACAAGGCCACCGCCGCAGGCACTACGACCTACGGGCTGATTTGTGGTTCTGTCCTTCATCGTTTCGAGATGCCTAATCGACTTGCCATGTTGTATGTCGTAGAAACTGAAGATGACGTCGAACTCGGTGCCGGGAGCGACTGGAGACGATTCGGACATGGTGACACCTACTGACGGTGTGGCGTTGGGGTCCGTTTCGACTTCGAAATCGACGTCTTTCGAGCCTCGCTCCCGGTCGTCGGAGTCCTTTATTTTGACCTTCAGGGTATATTCATTTCTGGGGCAGTTGTCGGTAACGGTAACCGTCTTCTGCACCGGGTTTCCTGAGGCATTGTTAAGCGCGAAAGTCTTGTTTCTCTCCAGCCCTGTTCCTTCGCATATTTCTGCGTAGTTAGCGGGGTTCCTGGCCATCAGATAGGCGCTGTAGGTGTAGTCGGCGCCTTGGACAAGGTCATTGAACTTGATCGTAGGATTGAAAGACGTACCGCGGTAGTAGGGCCCAGTCGGCATGTCGACAGTCACAGACGGGCCTAAGCTTACCGTAAAATCGTGGGTGCCGGAGACAAGTTCGGTATTGTCGTCTCTGTTTGTAACGCTTACCCGCAACCTGTAGCTGCCGACGGGGCAGGTCGTGGAAAGGGCAAAGCTGCTTGCCCCGTGTTCCCAGGGCGATCTCCACCATGTGGTGATGTACAGGTTACTGCCGACCAAATCCTCTGTGCAACTGTCTGCGTTGGTCCAGGAGCCGTCTGAGTTGCGCTCAAAATAGTACCGAAAGGAGATATTGCCGAATTCTTTTTCGTTTTCGGGATTTTGGGGCATATTGTAAAATGCGGCATGGACCCATGTCATTTGACCCTGAATCATTGTGCTGTCACCCACAGAAATGACCACACGCGGGTCGCTTTGCGCCAGGGCCGCGCGGGGCTGCGGAGCCACGACAGCGGCAAGCAGAGCAAGCAGCACGACACAGAACCCGATCAGTGACCCGATCAGAAACTCTTTCCGTTTCTGGAACCCCTCTGTTCCTCGCCTAAAACGGTCCAATTTTCACTTTGTCCCGATTTGCAGATTGAATCTTGTCGCACGTGTCTCAGCAAAAATTCTAGTTATCCCCAATGGCAGTGTCAAGCAATATGGCCATCGGGCCAGGCGCTGCAAAACGCCTTTCATGCTAAGGCAGTACCCTCCCCTGAAGTGGCTCACGACCAGAGTAATTTGGCCCCGATTTCCCTTCTGCAAGACCCTCGCCACGGCGCCTTTCTGATGAGATTTTGTCGCTGGCGAGAAATAGGCGGAACCCCTACGTAGCCCTGTCGTAGAAACGTTGTCTATCTTGCATTGTCGACCCGTTCAACATCGCCTTATCTCGATGACCGAAACGGAGACAGTTTCGCCTCGCCCTTTGGCGACCTGCTCGGACTGCTCATGCCTGCGCGGCGCGTCTTCCGGAACTCATGGTATTTCTGATGGTCGGTTGGCGACATTTGCCTTCATCGACCGCCCTGCTCTTACCTCGTTACCCCCCTCTGAGCCAGCAGGAAGACTGCGCACACCGTTATCACCACGGGACGAAGTCTGTTGCACGTCACCTGGAATGACCTTTTGCCTGGTAATCTTCCACTCACCACTATGATTAAGCATATAGGAACAGAGTAGGCGTTGTCCCTTCCCGGTGGTCCGGTTCCGGTAAGAAAGTCCCCGAGGCTTCAGATTTCCGTGCCAGCTGCATCCGTTCTGCCCAGCATGGTTCCAAAGGCAACAGAATTGAAGAGCAACGCATTGACTGGGAACCAGGCTACCTTCTGAAGCGCATCGTTTCAGAAGACGCCAAAGTGGGGAGCGCGTTTCAGGCTACTTTTGGCTCGTTACACTGATTCCTGCAGCCTATTCTCCTAACAGCACAAAATCTGGGCTGCTCGCGACCACCTACATGGGCCGCGGAGATATTCCGAATGGCCGCGAAGTCACTCGAAGGGGCGCGAAGAACCGTGTTTTGTGATTGACGAAGTGTTTGAGGTGTGAAAGCTGACCACATTCCTCGGCATCATCAGATTTGACATTGGCGCACTGCTTCAGTATTATGGTGACTTGCTGTACATCAAGAGGGATAGACCTGAGCGCAGCGGGAAAAATGTCAGGTTTGCTACACAAACATAACCAGCCGATGAGAACGTTCGAAGGATCGTCCCAGTTGCACTGCATAAAGAGCAAGAAGCCGAATCCAGACTGACCTGTCTGATGTTTGCGCCTGCTCAGATGTTGCAACAGTTGCGACCGGCCATTCCAGACAGGATGGACCGGTTTTTTGTTGTCTAAAAGATCGTCCGGAGAGCCAGTATGAGTCTTGAAAAGTTTGCCATAATCGAATCGACCTTGAGAGAAGGAGAACAGTTTGCCAATGCCTTCTTCGACAGCGGACAGAAGGACGAGATCGCCCGGTTGCTGGATGCATTCGGCGTCGAATACCTGGAGTTGACTTCGCCGGCGGCCAGCCCGCAGAGCCGGGCAGACTGCGCCCGTATCGCCGGCCTTGGTCTGCGCGCAAAGCTGCTCACCCATACGCGCTGCCATCTGGACGATGCCCGCCTCGCGGTCGATACTGGTGTCGACGGTATCGATGTGCTGTTCGGAACAAGCAGCTATCTGCGCGAGTTTTCTCACGGCAAGTCGATCCGGGAAATCATCGACAGCGCCGTGAAAGTGATCGAGTTTATCAAGAGCCAGGGCCTGGAGGTCCGCTTCAGCAGCGAGGACTCATTCCGCAGCGATCTTGTCGACCTCCTCACCGTGTACCGCGAAGTAGATCAGATCGGCGTGGACAGAGTGGGCATCGCGGACACAGTTGGCATTGCCGACCCTCTCCAGGTGCATGACCTGGTGCGGACGCTGCGCGGTGTCGTTTCCTGCGACATCGAATTTCACGGCCACAACGATACCGGCTGCGCAATCGCAAACTCCTATTGCGCCCTGGCCGCGGGCGCCACCCATGTGGATACCTCGGTCCTCGGCATAGGCGAACGGAACGGCATTACGCCGCTGGGCGGGCTGGTGGCGCGCATGTACGCGCATAGCCCCGACGTCATTCGCGCAAAGTACAATCTCCCGATGTTGCGGGAGGTTGAGAACCTCGTCGCTGAAATTGTGGGCGTTGACGTGCCCTTCAACAATTACATCACCGGCTATACGGCTTTCACCCACAAGGCGGGGATTCATGCCAAGGCGATCCTGAATAACCCGGACACGTATGAGATTCTGGATCCTGAGGACTTCGGCCTGACTCGCTATCTGCACATCGCGCACCGGCTCACCGGCTGGAACGCCGTCAAACAACGCGCCGAGCAGCTACAACTGGACCTGACAGACCCGCAGGTGAAAGAGGTGACCGCGCACATCAAGGTGGAGGCAGACCAGCGCAAACTGAGCCTGGATGACGTGGATGTGTTGCTGCGTGAGTACCACAGCCGGGCGGTGACAGTTGCGCCCCCACCGGCGTAAAGGGAACGGAGAAGAACCAAGTGGAATCGTCGCAACATTCTGCGGGGCGGACGAACACCAGCGGCACAGAGGCAATGACATTTGCCCAGAAAGCGCTTGCCCGAGCTGCCGGCTGTGAAAGGGTCGAGGTTGGGGAAGTGGTGGACGTGCGGCCCGACCTGGTATTGAGCCACGACAACACGGCAGCCATTCGTGAGATCTGGCTGCAGTTCGGGCAGAAACGCGTAGCAGCTCCGGAAAAGCTGGCGATCACGCTGGATCATGCGGTTCCCGCGCCGACCACAAGACACGCGCAGAATCACGCAGAGATTCGCGAGTTCGTTCGGGAACAGGGGATCGGCAATTTCTTCGAGGTGGGAAGGGGGATCTGTCATCAGGTCCTCAGCGAAGAAGCGCTGGTCCTGCCGGGGCAGGTCATATTAGGGGCTGATAGCCACACGCCGCATTTTGGCTGGCTGGGCGCGTTCGGCGCGGGCATTGGCCGCAGCGAAGTTGCCGCGCTCTGGGCAACGGGTGAACTGTGGTTACGTGTGCCGGATTCGGTTCTTATCGTCTTGGAAGGTGACCTGCCACTGGGTGTAACCGCCAAAGACTTCGCGCTGCGCATCATCGGCGATTGGGGAGCCGATGGCGGACTGTACGCATCGGTTGAGCTCTGCGGCAGCGGCATTGAAGCCATGAGCGTTGACTCTCGCATGGCCCTTGCCAACATGATGGCCGAGTTCGGAGCAAAGTCTTCCTACATCAGGCCGGACTGCAGAACCCAAGCCTATCTGAATGCCGCCTTGGATAGGCGGGCGGCGAGGAGTGAGGCTGCTGGCCGCTCGGGCCGATCCTCCCTGAGGGCTGAAACTGCTCAGCTCTTTCCCGATGAGGGAGCCGCTTACAGCGCAACGTACCGTTACCAAGCGGACGAGCTGGAGCCGGCGGTTTCGTGCCCGCACACAGTCGACAACGTCGCGCCGCTGTCTGCCGTGGCTGGGACTAAGATTCAGCAGGCGTTTATCGGCACCTGCACAAACGGGCGGCTTGAAGATATTGCCCAGGCCGCAGAGGTTGTGCGGGGCCGCCAGGTCGCGGCAGGAACTCGGTTGCTGGTGATCCCCGCTTCCAGCCTGGTGTTGCAGGAAGGCATGGAACGGGGCTACATTCAGGCGCTTGTTGCGGCAGGGGCCGTCATCGGGACGCCAGGGTGTGGACCTTGCATGGGCAACCACATGGGCGTGCCGGCATCGGGTGAAGTGACGATTTCAAGCGCAAATCGAAACTTCCGAGGACGCATGGGCACAACTGACGCCGAGATATATTTGGCGAATCCGGCGGTTGTGGCGGCATCGGCGGTTGCCGGCAGAATCGCTGATCCCAGGGACCTCGTGTGAGAATCGCTGTCAGGAATTTGTGCGGCCGCAAAGAGTTCAGGACCGATGGCTTCGGCGCAAACCATTACCTCGACAGGAGGCAGAATCGTGATTCGGGGCAGGGCCTGGAAATATGGCGACAATGTAAATACCGACGTCCTGTTTCCAGGCAAATACACATATACCGCCAAGGGACCGGACGAAATCGCAAGCCATGCGCTGGAAGACTTGGATCCTGCCTTCGCATCCGGCGTACGCGACGGCGACATAATCGTAGGGGGACGAAACTTTGGCTGCGGCTCCAGCCGGGAACAGGCCGCGACGTGTCTGGTTTACAACGGTGTCGGCGCGGTTATTGCCGAGAGTTTTGCGCGCATCTTTTACCGCAACGCCATCAACAACGGCCTGCTCGCAATCGTTTGCCCGGAAGCCGCGCAGGCGATCCAGCAACAGGAAATCGTTTCTGTCAACCTGGAGCGGTTGGCAATCGAGTGCGAATCCGGCTGCTTCAGGTTTCCGGCTCTGAGCGAAACAGTACAGGAAATCCTGGAGGCAGGGGGTTTAGTTGAGCAGGTTAAACGGCGACTCGCATCGACTTCGTAGCGCTTCTGTGGCGGCGCAAAGCTGCCCAGAAGGCTGAAAGTGGGTTTGAAGCCGTGCGGGCGCCTTTTTTTGCGAGATTCCTGCGCCGTTGCCAGCGGCTGTATTGGAATCTGACTGGAAAACTGACTGTCGGTGTAAGGCTGCTGGCGGTTGAGGACGGGAAGGTCCTGCTGGTCAGACACACATATCTGGAGGGGTGGTTTCTTCCGGGCGGTGGTGTGCAGGCTGGCGAATCCCTGCAGGAGGCCGTTCGGCGAGAGGCTGCCGAGGAGGCTGGGGCCGAGCTGCGCAGCATGCGACTGTTCGGCGTTTACAGCAGTTTCTTTGAAGGAAAAAGCGATCACATCACTGTTTTTTTGTGCGAAGACTTTACCTGGCGTAAAGGAAGCAGCAGCGAAATCGAATGCGTCGCTTGTTTCGCGCTCGAAGATCTTCCTGATGGGACTTCGCCCGGCACGCGCAGACGGATTGCCGAATATGTCGCCGGGGGAGTGGCGGTGGCGGCGCGCTGGTGAAGAGCCATCAGTAGGAATTGGTACACGATAGTCGTTGGTAATCACGAATTCATCAAGCATCAGGAGAAGTGGAATGGCTGTACAAACTGTTACCGCTGTGGCCGAGTGTCCGGAATGCTTCGGCGATGTGGAGCTCAGTGATGTGATGGAGAACGAAATCGTCCAGTGCGGCGAGTGCGGGGTGGACTTGGAGGTTCTCACGATCGACCCCGTCGCGCTCGAGCTGGCGCCGGAAGAGGACGAAGACTGGGGGGAATAGGACCTATGCGGGTAGGCATACTTTACAGCCGCGTGCGCGCCGAAGAGAAGCTGCTGTTCGAGGAATTCTCTCAGAGAGGCGCGGAATTCGACCTGCTTGACGATCGCAAGCTGATCTTCGATATCACAGGCGGGGAAGAGTTGACCGCGCGTTACGAGGAATACGATGTCATTGTGGAACGATGTATCCATCACGGGCGAGCGCTGGTCAGCTTACGCATACTCAACGACCGCGGCATTCCTACGGTCAACTCGGTGCAAGTAGCCGACGTTTGCGGCGATAAGCTTCAGACGACGAGCGCTCTGACCGCGGCAGACATTCCATCACCTCGTACGCTGGTCGCCTTTACCACGGACGGAGCCCTGGAAGCAATGGAAGAGCTGGGCTATCCTGTCGTGATGAAGCCGTCAATCGGATCGTGGGGCCGGCTGTTGAGTAAAATAAACGATCGCGAGGCCGCTGAGACCGTACTCGAACACAAAGAAGTGCTGGGTACGTACCACCACAGCATCTTCTACATCCAGGAGTATATTGAAAAACCGGGACGGGATATCAGGGCCTTTACCATCGGCAGCGAGACGGTTTGCGCCATCTACAGAGACTCTGCCCATTGGATTACCAATACGGCCCGCGGCGGGCAGGCTTCTGTTTGTCCTGTAACGCCTGAACTGAATGATCTTTGCGTGCGCGCGGCCAGGGCGGTCGGGGGCGGGTGTGTGGCGATCGACGTTCTGGAGGACCCTGATCGCGGGCTTCTCGTCAACGAGGTGAACTACACGATGGAGTTCCGGAACAGCGTGCAGCCAACAGGTGTCAACATCCCTGGCCGTATCGCAGATTTTGCCCTCCAGGTGGGGCGTGAAGGATGGGAAGCGGCCAACAAGTAATGCCGCCAAAATGAGATTGCGGGACCGAGGAAAGTGAACGGTGAAGTCGTGGAGCAGGTGAATCATATTAGCAGGATTACAGTGTCGATATTGGGGGCTAGCGGCTATGCAGGGGGCGAGCTGCTACGGCTTCTGCTGGAACATCCCAATGTCGAGATCGCCCAGGTAACGAGCGAACGCAACGCCGGTTCATTCGTTCACTTCACCCATCCGAACCTGCGCGGTCGCACGAGGCTGAAGTTTGTCAGCGCCGCGGAGCTGGCGCCCTGTGACCTGCTTGTGCTGGGGCTTCCGCATGGCGGGGCGATGGGCCGCATCGTTGAATTCGCCCAGCTCGCCGATCGCATTGTCGATCTCAGCGCCGACTTTCGACTGCGGGAGCCGCAAGCCTACGTGGACTGGTACGGAAAAGAGCACACCGCGCCTGACTGGCTGGGCAGATTCGTCTATGGGCTGCCGGAACTGTTTCGAAAGAAAATCGAGGGGGCCAGATATGTGAGCGGGGTCGGCTGCAATGCCACCGCAAGTACGCTGGCCGTGTGGCCGCTCTTTGCCACTGGCCTGGCCGACCCGGAGAAAGACGTCATCTGCGAGGTCAAGGTAGGCAGCAGCGAAGGCGGAAACCGCGCCGGCGACGCCACGCACCACCCGGAACGGGCGCGGACCATGCGCAGCTTTGCGCCAACCGGCCACCGCCACACTGCTGAACTCCTGCAGGCGATTGCCAGAGCTGACGCCGAAGACTACTCCGCCGTGTCGGCCCACCTGAGCGCAACCGCGGTCGACAATGTACGCGGTGTGCTGGCGACGGCCCATGTCTTCGCAAAGGATGGTGTCACCGAGCGTGATCTCTGGCGCGCCTACCGGCAGACCTACCGGGACGAGCCCTTCGTGCGCATCGTCAAGGAGAAGACCGGCATTTACCGTTACCCAGAGCCGAAAATCCTCAGCGGAAGCAACTATGCCGACGTAGGTTTCGAACTGGATGAGCGCACGGGTCGCGTTGTCGCCCTTTGCGCCATTGACAACCTGGTGAAAGGGGCGGCCGGCAGCGCTCTCCAGAGCATGAATCTCATGTATGGCTGGGACGAGGCGACCGCATTGGGTTTCCCGGGATTGCATCCCGTTTAGCCCTCTTTGGGAGCCTGTCTTCGATCAGACGGCGGAGCGGAATCCTGTTGCGCACATGGCTCGATGGCCTCTTTCCCGAGGAAAGTTTGGAGCCGCTTGAAGGGCCGGACATCTATGCCAAGACGCGTCGGACCAAAGACCAGGGACAGATGGGTCGTGGAGCGTGGTCGGCCGTGGTTAGCACGTCAATGAAGTCGCTCATCTCCTTCCTTTGGACGCCTGGCCGGCGACGTCTATCGCTTTCTCTCGAAGGCAATGCTGATGCCGCCGCGCGGCGCCTCGCGGAAACCTTGCGCGCAAGCGAGGAAGTAACCGGGCGCGTTGCAGGAAGAGGGGTCAAGATCAGACGGCTCCCGCAAAAGTCCAGAGTCAGGGGCATATTTGCGACCTACTATTACGGCGTCTTTCAGGAAAATGGGGCAGACTGCCGCCTGGTGGGTCATTTCCAGTGGCATCCGGTGGGACGCATCTATGCCGCCGCCTGGATGGCGTTGAGCGGTCTTGTCCCCTTGGCGTTCCTTGTGGCGGGAGCCTTGCGGGCCTCTCCGGAGAGCACTGCGAAGGACGCGCTGCCCTTTGTGATTCCCCTGGCGCTGCCCTTGCTGCTCACTGGCATGATATACTGGCAGCGCCGCCGCGACGTGCCCGATGAAAAGGCGATTCGGCGCTGGCTTGATGCGTTGAAAGATGGCTGGCAAGAGATTGGAATGGAACACGCAACGTCTCTTGAACAAGAGGCCGCGAACTGACCCGGCCAGGACAAAGAAGGAGTCGATCAATGTCGAAGGCAACCCATAAGGATTTGGCGGAACTGGAACGGAATCTGGACGAGATTCGGCGTTCCCCGAAGAGCGAAGGCGAGCTGACCCTTATCGTGAGACGCCCTCGTTCCGGCGAACGAGAAGTCATCGAGGACGGAGAGCTTACCGTGGCTGAAGGGCTGGTAGGCGACAACTGGAGCACCCGTTCGCCTGGGGCTCCGCCAAGCGCGGACACACAGCTCACGATAATGAACGCCCGAGTTGCCGGCGCGATTTCCCAGGATGACCGCCGCTGGAAGCTGTTTGGCGATCAGCTGTATATGGACTTTGAGCTGAGCGAAACCAACCTGCCCGTCGGCACACAACTCGCACTCGGCGACGCCGTCATCGAGGTAACGCCGGTTGATCATACGGGATGCAAGAAGTTCGCGGAGCGCTTCGGCGTTGACGCAGTCAAGTTCGTCAGCACGCCAGAAGGCAAGGAGCTGCGGCTGCGCGGAATGTACGCGAAGGTCGTGCAACCCGGCGCCATTCGGGCGGGGGATACTGTGCGCAAGCTCTAAGCGCGCAAGGTCCACTTGCGACGGATTGTTGGCAGCGGGACGATGCGGCATCCTTTTCGCTGGGCAGAAGAAGGAGTCTTCCTCCGAATCCCCTGTGTCAGAACGAGGCTGTGAACTCTTGTTTGGCCACAGACTTTTGTACGCACGGGATACCGGTATCTCAGGTGAGAAGGCGTTCCCGCGCAGGGCCCGCGAATTGAATTACATAGGCCCTGGATTACGCGCCCTTCACCCCTCCCTTACACTGCGCCCCACTGTAGGGGCGCCCCTTGTGGGCGCCCAAGCCACTTCGCACAGAAACCGGCCTCCACTCAGAGACGCCGACACGTCCCACGCGCCCTTCCCTTGCCGTTCCCTCGCCCATCTCTCCGCCGCTCGCCCACATATCAATACCCATCCCTAAATCGCTCCCTTCCCCCCAAATCCCTACAATCCCCCCAAATCCCCGTTCAGACAACTGACAAATGTTGTTCTCCACAGGTCTCCTGAAGCTCGCCCGAATTCGTACTGCATCCGGCCGCACTGCAGGTAAGCCCTAATTCCAACATCATGGTACAATGGGTTCGTCGTTTGCTTTCTAACCTTACTAAACCGGATTTGAAATATGTCAACCGCCTCCGCGGAGCTGCCAAAGCTTGTAAGCCCGAACCAGAACCGCCGTTTCTTGTGGCGGGCGCTCAAGCGCCTCCGTCCCTACTGGCGATTGACAGCCGCCGCGTACGCCGCTCTTCTCGGCACCACAGCCATTCTTCTCGTCACGCCCCAGTTCATCAGATGGATCGTCGACCGCGGCATCCGCCAGAACGACATGCAGCTGCTGGCAATGTCTGTGCTGGGGCTGCTTGCCTTAACGGCGGTGCGCGGCCTGCTCACTTTTCTGTCGAGCCTGTTTGCGGAAAAGGCATCGCAGAGCGTCTCCTACGGTCTGCGCCGCGATCTCCATGCCAAGTTGACCGAGCTCTCCTTTGCTTACCACGACCGCACTGAATCAGGTCAGCTCCTGTCACGCTCGATGCAGGACGTGGAGAGGCTGCGCATGCTCACGGGCCGGTCGGTCCTGGGTCTTGCGAATGGCGTTGTTCTGCTGATCGGCTCTGCCACAGCGTTGATACTGATGGATCCCCTTCTGGCCTTGCTGGCGATGCTCACGATGCCTGTGCTGGCGCATCGCGCCATGCGCTTTGGGGCCCGATACCGGCCCCTTTCGATGGAGATACAGCAGCAGCTGGCCGTGTTGACAACCCGATTGGAACAGAACTTGCGCGGCGCGCGCATCGTAAAGGCCTTCGCCCAGGAAGATGCTGAAATCGACCGCTTCGAAACCGAAAATCAGAAGTGGTTTGGTTTGGCCGCGTCCACAGCCCGGCTGACCGCGCTGAATATGCCCTTATTGGATCTGATCGCCAACCTCGCCACAGTCATCATCGTTTGGCTGGGCGGGTACCTGGTCATTCGCGGCAATCTGACTCTGGGAGAACTGGTGGCCTTTATCACCTACCTGGCCCAGCTGACTTCACCAATACGCAGGCTGGGATTCCTCGTTCCGTCGATCGCAATGGCCGGCGCGTCAGCCGAGCGGGTCTTTGAAATACTGGACGAAGAGACACAGGTCAAAGAGGCAGTGGACGCGACGCCGCTTGGACCAATTCACGGCCACCTTCGCTTCGAAGGCGTCTCCTTCAGCTACGCCCGCCCGCACAATGTCCTGGAAGAGGTATCATTTGAGATTCAGCCCGGCCAGGTGCTCGCCCTGCTTGGACCAACCGGATCGGGCAAGTCTTCGATCATTAACATGATACCGCGCTTTTATGACCCGACGGATGGCCGCGTTCTGCTCGATGGCCGGGACATTCGAACTGCAACACTTCACTCGCTCCGCAGTCAGATTGGAATCGTCCTCCAGGAGTCAACGCTCTTTGCGGCAACCATTCGCGAAAACATCGCCTTTGGCCGCGCCGACGCGACCGAGGAAGAAGTGGTTGAAGCTGCCAGGGCGGCTCAAGCCCACGAGTTCATCGAGAGCTTCCCCGACGGATATGAAACAAAGGTGGGAGAACGAGGCGCTACGCTTTCCGGCGGCCAGCGGCAGCGAGTCGCCATCGCCCGTACCCTGCTAACCGACCCTCGCATCCTGATCCTCGACGACGCCACGTCCAGCGTCGATACGCAGACCGAGCACCTGATACAATTGGCGCTATCCAATCTGATGAAAGGTCGTACCTCGGTCATTATTGCGCAGCGACTCAGCACGGTCCGACTGGCCGATAAGATCCTGATTCTGGAAAAGGGAAGGATCGCCGCGGCGGGAAATCACGAGGCGCTCTTCGAGAAATCTCCGCTCTATCGCAAGATTTACGAAGTACAGTTACAGGGAGTCGAACTAGCGTAAGGGGTTGACGGTTGTTCAGCGTCAGTGGCCTATTGCGCAAACATTATGTCTATCTCAATTGGATCAGTTGGACGCAGCGGCGGGCCTCAAAGCCTGCTGCGGAACTTGGCGAAGGAGGCCGAAGGAAAGGCCTTTGATGGGCAGGTCGTGGGCAGGCTGCTTACTTACTTGCGGCCTCACAGGGCCAAAATGATCGCCGCTTTCGCCCTGATGCTGATCGTCACAGGGACAACTCTTGGGATTCCTCTCCTGCTCAAGGTGGCTATCGACCGCTACATTGCCTCCAGCGATCTGGGCGGGCTTGCCAGGATCTCCGTCCTCATGGCGGTCATCTTTCTTGCCCTTTTCGGCGCGGCATCGGGCCAGCGCTATCTGCTTTCGTGGGTGGGACAGCGTGTGCTGGCCACGCTGCGCGGTCAGTTGATGCGCCATCTGCAGGCCCTGTCGCTTGGCTATCACAGCAGGCATATCGTCGGCGTGACCATTTCTCGGGTGATCGGCGATGTGGCGGTTATCAACGAGCTCCTGTCCCAGGGCTTGATCACACTGATCGGCGACGTCCTTGTCCTTGTTGGAATCATCGCCGTCATGCTGATCCTCAGTCCTTCGCTTGCTCTTCTGACCTTCAGCACCATTCCGCTCATGTTGCTGTCAACCTACCTCTTTTCCAGGCGGGCCAAAATCGCTTTTCGCCAGACCAGGCACAGCGTAGCCGGCGTTGTCGGCACTCTCGCTGAGCACCTGGCCGGCATGCGCGTCATCCAGGCGTTCGCGCAAGAAGATGCAATGCGCAGCCGCTTCGATGAGGCCAACCAGGCCAATCGCAGCTCCTATATCAGCGCGATGACCCTCTCGTTTGTCTTTCTGCCGACGGTGGAATTCCTGGCAGTGCTCGCAACTGGCATCGTACTGTGGTTCGGCGGTCGCGCCGTGGCGCAAGGCGCATTGGAAATCGGTGTCCTAGTCGCATTCCTGGCCTACGTCACCCGCTTCTTTCAACCGATCCAGGAGCTGAGCCAGCTGTACACGACGATGCAATCGGCGATGGCAGGGGGCGAAAGGGTGCTGGAGCTGCTCGATGCCCGTCCCGAGGTTGCCGACCCGCCAGATGGCAGGGAAATGCACAGGATTAAGGGTAAGATAGAACTGCGCCGCGTTCACTTCTCCTATAGCAGCGACGACCCCGTATTGCACGACGTGAACCTCAGGATTGAGCCCGGGCAGACGGTCGCGCTCGTCGGACCCACAGGAGCCGGCAAGTCGACCATCGCCAATTTGGTGGCCAGATTCTATGATGTCAGCGAGGGGGCTGTCCTGATCGACGGAATCGACGTGCGCAAGGTAGTTCAGCAGTCTCTGCGCCGCCAAACCGGAATCGTCTCTCAGGAGCCCTTTCTCTTTGCGGGGACGGTCATCGATAACATCCGCTTTGGCCTCCCTGAGATCGAGCCTGAAGCCGTGGAGGAAGCCGCAAAACAGGCCAATGCTCATGAATTCGTCATGGACCTGCCAAATGGCTACGAGACTGAAATCCTCGAAGGGGGGGCGAATCTCTCGATGGGCCAGCGGCAATTGATCTGTATTGCCCGCGCTGTCCTGGCCGATCCCCGAATCCTCATTCTGGATGAAGCGACGGCCAGCGTTGATACCGCTACCGAGGCTCTAATCCAGGAGGCCCTTGACCGGCTGCTCAGCAGGCGCACCGCGATCGTGATCGCCCACCGCCTGAGCACAATCCGCAAGGCTGACTTGATCTGCGCGTTGGAAGAGGGTCGTATCGTAAGCAGGGGGACGCACGAAGAACTGCTGGCCGAAGGGGGACTGTACGCTACCTTGCATCGCCGACAGTTCATGGAACAGCCATGACCTGATTCAATGGAATCTGGTTTCGTATCCCTGGGTCATCGGCCCGGCCATCTTTCGTCCCAATTCAAGAATCCAGGTAGGTAGCAATCGCAGTAGGTAGACCGCACATGCCAGAACAGCCCAACATTCTATTTCTCATCGCAGACGACCATCGCGCTTCGGCTATCGGCGCCTACGGAGACGCCACCGTACGGACACCAACCTTGGATCTGCTCTGCGCGCAAGGGACATCATTTCACCGCAATTGCCACATGGGCGGACTGAGCGGCGCGGTCTGCGTTCCAACAAGAGCCTGCGTCCACACCGGCGCCCACGTCTTCCGGGCCTCTCTCGGCAATGACATGGAGGATCCACGGTCACTCAACACGCTTGATCCCGGCCATACATTCCTGGCTGAGCTGTTCCGTCAGAACGGGTACACGACATTCGCCACCGGCAAGTGGCACAACGACGCCGCCAGCTTCGCCCGGTCCTTCGCTGAAGCGGAGAATGTCTTCTTCGGCGGCATGGACAGCCACTTCAAGGTGAAGGTCCAGGACTATGACCCTTCGGGCGCGTACGACAAAGGCAGGCAGAGGATAGGCGACCAGTTTTCTACCGACCTGTTCGGAGATTCGGCGCTTCGCTTCCTGGAACGGCAGGATGGGAGCAGGTCCTTCTTTCTCTACTGCGCCTTCACCGCCCCCCACGACCCTCGCACGCCGCCCCCCGATTGGGCCGGCGCCTACAAGCCGGAGGCCATGCCCCTGCCCCCCAACTTCACAGGGATTCACCCCTTCGACAATGGCGAAATGTCTGTGCGCGACGAAATGCTGGCTGCCTTTCCCCGTAAACCGGAAGAAACGCGCCGGCATATCGCCGAATACTTCGGCATGATTTCCGATATGGACGAAAAGATAGGCGATATTCTCGCCCTGCTCAGCCGGAGGGGGTTGGCGGAGAATACTCTCGTGGTCTATACCGCCGATCACGGACTTGCACTCGGCCAGCACGGTCTGCTAGGCAAACAGAATCTCTACGATCACAGCGTCCGCGTGCCTCTGATCGTGCGCGGACCGCACGTGCCGGCCGGGAGGCAGGTGGACGCGCTGTCCCATACCTATGACATCTACCCAACCCTGTGTGAATTCGCCGGGCTGGAAGTACCTTCAAGTGTCGATGCGAAATCTCTTGTGCCGCTGATTGAGGGGACTGTTGAAAAAACCAGATCGTATCTGCACTCCGTCTACAAGCACGGGCAGCGAATGACCCAGGACCGGGAGTGGAAATTGATCAGCTACCGCCGCGACGGCAAACAGGGCTGTGACCGCGCCCAGCTCTTTCACCTGGCTTCCGACCCGTGGGAGCTGAATGACCTCTCTGAGGACGAAGGCGCCGCTTCGCAGCGGGAGCGGTTGGAACGGGAGCAGGCACGCTGGCAGAAGGCCGTGTCCGATCCAAAGACCGCCGCAACAGACTGACAGCCCCGCCATAGCCCGGGCTCAGTAACCCTACTTGGGCATCCTTCCGCTTGACATGACCAGATTGTACCCTTCCTCTTTCAATACTTTCTGCACTTGCGGCCGAATACGGTAGCAGAAGCAGACCGGGACGACCTCCCCGTCCAGGCTCTTGGAGGCGCGGGCAACCAACTGGCCGAAACGGTTCACGTCCCGTTGTGTCATATTGAACTTCACCTCTGCCACGATCCACAGTTGTAAACCGGGCCGGGACGGGTCTTCTGCTTTTCCAAATACGTCGATTTCGTATTGTTCACCCTCCCACTCCTGCCATGACCGGCTCAGTTCGTCAACTTCCCAGCCGAATTCACGGTGCAGCGTGTCCTCGATCACGATTGCGGCGACATCCTCCAAGTCGCCGCCAAGACGGTTGCTCAACCCGCCAACCTCCCGCGCCAGCCGCTGAACTGCCAGTTCAGTACGCTGTTGCGCCGTCTCTGTGCGCTGTTGCGCTTCCTCCGTGCGCTGTTGCGCCTCTGCCAGCTCCTCAACACGCTGCTCCGTGCGCTGTTGCGCCTCTGCAAGCTCCTCAACGCGTTTCTCTGTGCGTTGCTGTGCCTCCCCCAAATCCTCTACGCGTTGTTCCGTACGCTTCTGCGCATCAGCCAGTTCCGCCAGATGCTGATCAGTACGGTCTTGTGTCTGTGCGATATTTCTTACGATCTCTTTGAGTTCATTGAAGTCGTCCCTTCTCACAAGGTTGTTGTAGGAATCGTAAATGACTTCGGCCAGCACCTCGGCCTGTTTCTCCTCAAAGACCGTTGTCAGTTGCTCTAACATGAGATTACGAGTTGCCATTTGCCCCCTTTCTCCGTCTCACTCACTTCCTCTGGTTAACTGCACCTGATTATAGCACATACGCTCGAATTCGGCGGTATGTGACATCCGGTAGGAACTACAAGAAAGGCGCCCAGAGGGCCGCATTCACACGTCCTCATTGGTCTTTCCAGACCACCGCTTGCTGTTGCGCACTGAAAACCCATACCTGTTCCACCTCATGGAGTGTTCACCGCGACCTGTAACTGAAATATGCTTGCCTATTGCCTCTCGCCCGCCGGCCCCCTTCCCTCGCTTATGGCGCCGTCTTACCCTCTGGCCCCCAACCCCTGCCCTCCTCACTGCCACTCGCCCCCAAATCCCCGTTCAGACAACAGCCCATCCCCCCACTTCCCGCAGAGACTGTTGACCACTGTATTATCCAAAGATAGTCTGAAGCTCGCCCCAAATTGGGACTGCGCCCTACCGATCTTTGAAGTTGCAGATATCGGGTTTCTGCATATAATAGGACAGAGTTCTGGAATAGTGACCAAAAATCCTGAATGATCGCGCCGAAAATGAGGCGATTCGCTGTGTCGAACCTGATCATTAGCCTTACAATCCTTCTTGGCGGCCTTGTAGCCCTTCTTGTAAGCGGCTCCAGGCCTTGAAAGGTTGGCGAAGGCACAGAAGTCTGGAAAAAGGGACTTCTTGCTCAGGTCAGTACAGACCCTTCCCCAACCGGGAAGGGTTTTTCTTTAGCGAATATCGAAGAGAAGGGAACAACGACGGGCTGCATATCATCTTAAGTTGATGAGAGCTGGAATCGGGAGCTTCAACCTTTTGGGGACTGCACAGAATTCCGGCCAGCGCATGAGCCAGCTTGCAGGAGGAGAAGGATGGCTATAGCAAAAAGAGAACCTGCCAATACCGGGTACGATCTGGGACCCCAGGAAATGACAGGGTCGCAAATGATCTGGGAGTCCCTGTTGCGTGAGGGAGTTCAGATTGTCTTCGGCCACCCGGGCGGGGCCATCTTGCCGGCCTATGACGCCTTGGCCGAGTACGAGGGGGACGGCCGCATTCACCACGTGTTGGTGCGCCACGAACAGTGCGCGGCCCACATGGCCGACGGGTTCGCCAGGGCCACCGGCGAAGTGGGCGTCTGTATCGTCACCAGCGGCCCGGGCGCAACCAATCTGGTCACCGGCCTGGCTACGGCGCAGATGGATAGCGTGCCGGTGGTCGCGATTACCGGACAGGTCCCGACCAGCTTGCTGGGGACAGACGCCTTCCAGGAGTCCGACGTTGTGGGCGTCACCCAACCGGTTTGCAAACACAACTACCTGGTGACGGACATTGCAGAGTTGCCCTTGATAATGAAAGAAGCATTCTACATCGCCCGCGAAGGCCGGCCGGGCGTCGTCTTGGTGGACGTCTGCAAGGATGTGCAGATCGAAAGCGGCACGTTTCGCTATGACTTTGATATCAGCCTACCCGGATTCGAGCCCTGGCCTGTCGTAAGCAGCGACGAAGTGCAGGCGGCGGCCGACCTGCTCAATGAAGCCGAACGCCCTCTGATCCTCGCCGGTCACGGCATCCACCTTTCAAATACAAGCGAAGAGCTGCTGCAGCTCGTCGAAAAGGCCGGCATTCCCGTTGTCACCACCTTGCTCGGCACCGGCAACATCCCGGAAACGCATCCTCTTAGCCTGGGAATGGGTGGTATGCACGGAGAAGCATTCGCCAATCGAGCCGTTCAGGCATGCGATGTTCTGGTGGCCATGGGGATGCGCTTCGACGACCGAATAACCGGCCGACTGGACCGCTTTGCGGCCGACGCCAAGATCATCCACTTTGAGTTGGACCGCGCCGAAGTGGGCAAGAACATCGTCCCGGACGTCGCCGTCGTCGGCGACCTGGCGGAAACACTGCCGGCCTACCTCCCATTGATCAAGGAGCGCCGCCATCAGGATTGGGTGGATACCTTGAACGAATGGCGCTCGGAGACCGACGAGGCCGACATTATCCAGTACGAAGTGGAGGAGTTGATTCCGCCCTATGTGATCCGCCAACTGTGGCACGCAACAGAGCAGACCGACAAACGCGTCATCGTCGTCACCGATGTCGGCCAGCATCAGATGTGGGAGAGCCAGTACTATATCCACGAACACGCGGGCATGTTGCTGACCAGCGGCGGACTCGGCACGATGGGATACGCGCTTCCGGCTGCCCTTGGCGCGCAAATGTCCGACCGCGAGGCGCTGGTTTGGTGTGTAGCCGGTGACGGCGGCTTCCAGATGACACTTCAGGAACTTGCCACCATCCAACAGGAGAGGTTGCCTGTCAAGATCGCGATCATAAACAATGGGTTTCTGGGCATGGTGCGCCAGTGGCAGCAGATCTTCTACGACAAACGCTACGTGGGGACACCGATCCTCTCGCCTGACTATGTGAAGCTGGCCGATGCCTACGACATTCCCGCTGCCGTTGTACGCCACCCGAGCGAGGTCGTGCCTGTCCTTGAAAGGGCTCACTCGACCGATGGCCCTTTCCTGGTCGACTTCCAGGTGAAAGAAGAAGTAAACGTCTATCCGATGGTGGCCCCCGGCGCGGCCGTAGACGAACTGATCAGAAGGCCGAAGCCCGGTTACGTTCAGGGCTACAGCGGCGTTCAGCCCAGCTGGTAATCACGTTGACCAAATATCGCCAGCGGCTTCCATCTGCCCTGTTGGCGACCAATTCAGGGAAATGTCAAATAGAACTGCCTCAGGGGAGACAAATGCAATACACTCTTGTCGCCTGGATGCGCGATAAGCCCGGTGTGCTCAATCGGGTATCCGGCATGTTGAGAAGGCGCAACTTCAATATCGACAGTCTCCAGGTCAGCCACAGCGAAACGCCCGGGATCAGCCGCATGACCTTTGTCGTCGATGGCGACGAGCGGGTGGCCGACCAGGTAGTAAAACAGCTGCGCAAAGTCGTGGACGTCACCGCCGTGGAGGACATCACGAACCGGCTGGCCATACTACGAGAGTTGGCGCTGATTCGGGTCCGGACCACCCCGGAGACTCGCGGCGAAATCATGCAGTTCGCTGAAATTTATCGCGCCCAAATCGTCGACGTAAACACGGAAAACCTTGTCGTCCAAGCGGTTGGGACCGAAGACAAAGTCGATTCGCTCATCGAACTGCTGCGGCCGTTTGGCATTGAGGAGATGGTGCGAACTGGTCGCGTAGCCCTTTGCCGTGGTGACGAACGGGCAAAGAAGAAGCGGCATTCCACCTCCATTTTCAAGGCCGCCGCCAGCCTGAATGGCAGTGGACATGACGACCAATAGGCAAGTCATGTCGAAGGCAAGTCGTTGCGCTTTATGTGCTTGCGCCGCAGCCGGAAGACGTCAGGAAACCAGCAGCCTTTGAGGGTTGCGGCGTCCTGGAGTAGATCCTCAGAATTCATACAGTTAAGAGTACCAAATCCTCGGAGGGGAACGTGGCAACGATCTATTACGAGAATGACGCCGACCTGGCCTTGCTGGAAGGAAAAAAGATCGCGGTAATCGGCTATGGCAGCCAGGGGCATGCGCACGCGCTGAACATGCAGGACAACGGTCAGGACGTTCGCATCGGCCTGCACGAAGGCAGCCGCAGCAAGGCCAAGGCCGAGGCCGACGGACTGCGGGTTGTAAGTGTGGCCGAAGCCGCGCGCGAAGCAGACATGATCATGGTCGTGATCCCCGACCCGATCCAGGGCAATGTTTATGAGGAGCAAATACAACCCAATCTCGAACCGGGCAATACGCTCATGTTCGCCCATGGTTTCAATGTGCGCTACGGTTTCGTCGTCGCCCCCGAGAATGTCGATGTTTCGATGGTGGCCCCGAAAGCGCCAGGCCACCGCGTGCGAGAAGTCTTCACTGAGGGTTCCGGCGTTCCCGCGCTGGTCGCGATTCACCAGGACGCGTCAGGCAATGCCCTGGCCAACGCGCTGGCCTATGCCAAGGCGATCGGCTCCACCCGCGCCGGCGTGCTGGAAACGACCTTCGCCGAAGAAACCGAGACCGATCTGTTTGGCGAACAGACCGTCCTCTGTGGGGGCGTCAGCGAACTGGTGAAGGCGGGCTTCGAAATCCTGGTCGATGCCGGCTACCAACCTGAGATTGCCTACTTCGAATGTCTGCACGAGCTGAAGCTCATCGTCGATCTGATGTATGAGGGCGGACTCAACTATATGCGCTACAGCATTAGTGATACGGCGGAATGGGGGGATTACAAGAGCGGCCAGCGCGTGATCACCGACGAGACAAAGGAGTCGATGAGAAAGATCCTGGCCGACATCCAATCCGGCTCATTTGCCGAAGAGTGGATGGACGAGTACCACGGCGGCGGCAAAGTCTACTATGAAAGGCGCCGCAGTGAGCAGAGCCAGCAGCTGGAAAGCGTGGGCAAGGAGCTCCGCAGGATGATGACCTTCATGGACGCCAAGGAGATTTAGCCCGATTGGCCCGCGTCTGACGAATTGCGAAAGGAGGTGATGAGCATGGATGACGGCCTTAGTGACCTTATGCGAAACGTTGCATTGCGCTCGGCATTCGCAACCTCTCCTCGCTGCATACCGCGAGGCGGAAACGCCCTGTCATCTCTCAACCCAATCACCTCCGGAGGCGCCCGGCAATGACCAACACAATTGATGCGCAACAGAATGAAGAGACTGCCGGAAACGGCATGGCTTCGATCGACGTAGAAAAGTTCCAAATAGAAGACGTTGACGGGTGGGCCAGGGAAGTCGCCCACGGCAATACTGTTCTCGTCTTTGACACCACCCTGCGGGATGGCGAGCAGTCGCCGGGAGCCACCCTCAACGAACAGGAAAAACTTGAGATCGCCCGCCAGCTTTCCAGGCTGGGAATTGACATCATGGAGGCCGGTTTCCCCGCGGCTTCTCCAGGCGACCTCGCCGCGGTCAAGCGTATCGCTGAAACTGTTGGCAGAACGCCCCGTGTGGGCGAAGACGGTACCTTCAGCCCGCCGCCGTTTATCGCCGGCCTGGCCCGAGCCAACAAAGACGACATCGATAAGGCCTGGGAAGCCGTGCAGGGGGCTGTGCGTCCCCGCATCCACACCTTCCTCGCCACCAGCGATATCCATATGGAGCACAAGCTGCGCATGTCCCCCAACGAAGTGTTGGAAACTGTAGGCGACATGGTGCAATACGCCCGCAGCTTATGCGACAACGTGGAATTCAGCCCGGAGGATGCCGGACGCAGCGATCCGGAGTTCCTCGTCAAAGTTTGCAGCGTCGCTGTTCAGGCGGGCGCCACCACCCTGAATATCCCGGATACTGTCGGCTACACAACGCCGGAGGAGTTTGGCGATCTGATTGAGTACCTGCGCGAAAACGTCGATGGCGGCAAGGACGTTATCTTCAGCGTCCACTGCCATAATGACCTGGGGCTTGCGACAGCCAACACCTTGTCGGGTGTCCAGAATGGCGCCCGCCAGGTGGAGGTCACAATCAACGGAATCGGCGAACGCGCCGGCAACACCAGCCTGGAAGAAACCGTCATGGCGCTGTACACGCGCCAGTCAATTTTCGACCTTCAAACCAATATTCGCAGCCAGGAAATCCACCGCTGCAGCGACATGGTCAGCCGTTACACTGGAATGGTCATCCAGCCCAATAAGGCCATCGTGGGCACAAACGCGTTCGCGCACGAGGCGGGCATCCACCAGGACGGCATGTTGAAAAACAAGCGCACCTACGAGATCATGGATGCCGATACCATCGGGCTCCACCAGAGCAGGCTGGTTCTGGGCAAGCACTCCGGCCGTCATGCCCTGGGCGTGCGCCTGCAGGAAATGGGCTACCACCTGGACCGGGAAAACCTGAACGAGGTCTTTACGCGTTTCAAGGATCTGGCCGACAAGAAGAAGACTGTCACCGACGCGGACCTCGAGGCGCTGGTTGCGGATGAACTTTATCAGCCGGTCGAGGTCTGGGAGCTGCTGGGCGTGCAGGTGCAGTGCGGCACAAATATGACGCCTACCGCTGTTGCCACCCTGCGCAACAATGAGACGGGCGAGGAGGTCACGGAGGCCAGCTTTGGCGCCGGCCCCGTGGACGCGGTGTACACGTGCATCGACAAGGTCGTTCAACAGCCGAACGAACTGACCGAGTTTCTCGTGCAGGCGGTGACGGAGGGCATTGACGCCAACGGAGACGTGACGGTCCGCATCGAAGCCCCGGAGAGTCGGGGGCATAGCAGGACAGCGCAGGGCCGTCCCCGACGCCGGCTGTTCAGCGGCCGCGGCGTGGATACCGATATTATCGTGGCGAGCACGAAGGCTTATCTGCAAGCGCTGAATAAGCTGTGCGCCGCCGACCAGGACGACGCCGAGGTCGCGATCGCGGCCGGAGATTCGGAGGTCGCGACGGTCGGGATATAGCAGCGCACGCGCGCAAAGGGGCGGCGATACGGGAAAAACCGAATCGCCGCTTTTTTTGTTTCTGAGACATGGCGCATTTGACGAATCAGTTCTCGTTCGTTTTCCTAATTCTGCCGCGCTGAAATCTTCATAGCAGTTTTCCGATAACCCGTTCCTCCCAAATCTTGCAGAGAGGCTGAGAAATTGTTTCATCAGTTTTGCAGAGTTTCCCACTGAACGAGGAATCGAGGGTCTCTGTATCCTCATTGGATACAGAGACTGAAGTTTTGTGGCTCAACGACTGCCAAAGATTAGTGATTACATAGGTCGACTCCTGGGAGGCCAAACATAGTGCAGAACCCAAGCTCGCCTCAGCCCCGCCGACTATCCTTGGTATTTCTCATCTCGCTGTTGTTGTTCTCCCTGCTGCAACCAGTTGCAGTCTGGGCCCAAAGTACTGGTCCTTCCTCCTACACATTTGAGGAGTGTGACCGGGTCGACGAAGCCAGTCTTCGGGATGAGTTGAACCGGATTACGCAGGCTGTGGTCGCGGACGAACAGGGTCGTCTCAATGTGAGCGGGATTGTCAGGCGCCACTGGGATGAAATGCGAATGGACTCGAAAGTAGACCAAGTCGTAGAAGACGCGGTCGCATTGGTCCGCAGCGACACCAGCTTATGGGAACGGATTTGGTCGGGTTGGTCTCTGACCAAGGCGGAGGAGCTGGCAACCACGGTGGCTGAGGAAGCTTTCGGCTCCGATGGATTTGCGGGGCGATTCGAGGAACTTTCAACAAGAGTCGCCAACGACATCGTGGAAGAAGTAAGAGTAGTCACGGCTACATCAGCGTCTACTGCATTGTCATGCGTGCAGGAATTCATAGGGGGACGGTTTTCCAAGACATTGGCAGCGGAGCTGAATAGGCAGATTGAGGCAGAACTGGAAATCTTGAAGCTCGATCCGGAGACTGATCAGAGCTTCCTTGACATTCTTGAGATTCACTCGAATCTTGCGGGCGGCGTCGCGGTCATTGTCGGAACTTCAATTGGCGCTGAGATTGCCAAGAGGCTGGCAAGCATTCTCACAAAGAATATCATTGGCAAAATCCTTTCACGCATACTGGTCAGAGTCGCAGCTGTGGGCATCCCTTTCGTTGGCTGGATTGTCGGAGGAGCTCTGATCGTCATGGACGTGTACAATTCCAGAGATGGCGCGCTGCCTGAAATCAGAGACTCACTTCAGAGTGACGATGTCAAAGCTGAAATGCTAAGGTGGATTGCCGATGAAGTGACTGAGGAACTTCGGATTGAAATGCCTTCGTTGGCGCGCAACGTCGCCAATAGCGCGTTCAGCCAGTGGCAGGATTTTCGCTCGAAGTTTGCTCGCGTTCTCCAACTATCCGAGACAAATCCACGCTTCAAGCAGATTCTGGATTTCACCGAGATAGATCAGTTGGCCAAGCTTTCTGAATTGGTAGCAATTGTGGATGAGCATGAGCCGGACAGGCTGGAGGCATTGATCGACACAGGTCGGTTCGAGTACTTGCAAACTCTTCCTGAAGAAGCGCTGGAGATTTATCGGCATTCGGGAAAATCGGAAACTCTCATCAGTTGGGCCGAACTTGCGAGTGACCTCATCCACAAGGTGGTCGAGTTTCAACTGTATCTCGAGAGTAATTTCACTGACTTCGCGGACCGCGACGCATTGGAGAAAGTCTTGAGTCTGGAAGATGAGACCGCGATTCGCAACTCGATGTCACTGGAATCAGTGGAGAGGGATGCGCTCCTGGACCTGCCGATTGAAACTGCTCGCTCCTTGCTTCTCGGCGACCTGAGCGTAAGCCAGCTTTCGACTATTGCTGAAATGTACTTAACCTGAATTCGGAGTAAGTGAGCACCTAACCAAGCTGGTAGAATTGAAGGTCTGCAACCAAAATTCTCCAGCAAAGAAAGGTGCTCAGGGATGAGTATACTCAAACTGTTCTGTCATGTCGATGATTTCTGTCAGTGGT
>JAJDXQ010000034.1 GCA_022823185.1 Caldilineaceae bacterium | reverse complement strand
GGATGCCGGGGGCACCGGGCTGTTGTCTGCACGGGGATTGGGGGGCATTTATGGGATTCCGGGGATGGGTGGGTGGCTGGACGGGGATTGGGGGGAGCGAGGGAGCACGGAGGGCTGGGGCGGGTTGAGGTTGATTATGCGAAGGTTCGGGTTGCTATGGGACGGGGCAGGCGTGGACATTGTGGGGGAGTCGGCGGCGCTTTGACACATTGGCGGCGGCTGCGTACGATTCAATTCAGAAGGGAATTTCGGTTGGCACGGATCGGAGGGAGAGAGGGAAATGAACTCGATTGCGCTGGGCGAAACCATCTATCACAATCCGCTGGCAGCTGAATCGGATGCGGCCGGATTCCGGCTGGAGGGAGAGGCGGTCGTCAGTTTTGGCAACGGGCGCCTAAGGATGGAGAACCTGCGCGATCCTGGGGAAGGTCAGAAATCCAACTTTGTTCTGTGGTGTCCGGAATCGTTTCCGGCGGATGTGAGCATCGAGTGGGAGTTCTGGCCGGTGAAGGAGCCGGGACTGTGTATCCTGTTCTTTGCGGCGACGGGCCGAAACGGAGAGGACCTGTTTGATTCTTCGTTAACGGCGCGGACGGGGGAGTACAGGCAGTATCACCATGGTGACATCAATGCGCTGCATGTTTCCTATTTCAGGCGGCGATGGCCGGAGGAACGGGCGTTTCATACCTGCAATTTGCGCAAGAGCTACGGTTTCCACATGGTTGCGCAGGGCGCGGACCCGATTCCGCCGGTGGCAGATGCGACGCCTCCGTACCGGATTCAGGTTGTCAAGTGTGGAGCGGATGTGGCGTTTTCGATTAACGAGCTGCCGATCTTCGACTGGCGGGATGATGGGTCCAATTTCGGACCGGTTTTGGGCGGCGGGAAGATAGGGCTGCGGCAGATGGCGCCGCTGGTTGGCGAGTATGCGAATTTGGTCGTGAGAAGAGCTGAGGTCAGGGGCTAGGGGTGAGGGGCCGGGGACGTCTGGCTGTTGGAAATGAAGGAGTAGCGGGGCGCGCTGGGTTGGCACTGATGTTTCGGTCGTTTGGAGAAGGATCAGCGATATGGAGGCGAAAGGTATGGGAAGGTCCGAGGAGCAGGTGCTGTTTAGCGAGCAGTTTGAGGGGGAATTGGACGGAGACTGGCGCTGGATTCGTGAAAATCCGGGGCGTTGGCGGATACGGGATGGGGGGTTGGAGATTGTGGTGGAGCCCGGGGTGGCGGGGACGGTGAGGAACGCGCTGGTACGGCCAGCGCCTGACCGGAGCTCGGGCGTGTACGCGATTGAGGTGACGGTTTTCAACCACCGGGCTCCGACGCAGCAGTATGAGCAGGCGGGGATCACGTGGTACCAGGACGGGGAGCCGGTCTTCAAGGAAGTGAAGGAGCTGGTGGACGGGGCGATCCTGATTATTCCGGGCAGCAAGCCGATGCCGACGCAGAGTGTGCGGTTGCGGCTGGTGGTGGATTCCGAGTCATGGGAGGCGCAGTACCGGGGTGAAGGGGAGAGCGAGTTCAGTACGGCGGCGACGGGCGAGCTCCCGGCGGCGGCCAACGAGGAGGTGAGTATCCAGTGCTATAACGGGCCGCCGGACGCGGAGCACTGGATCCGGTTTGAAGACTTCCGCATTTTGCGCGTGTGAGGCCGCGTGGAGGGAGCTCGGCAGAGCTGACGAAGGCGAGGAGACAGGCGCCTGTTCAGTGCGGGTATTCGAGGCGGAATTCCTGTTCGGCGAGGAAGCGTTGCGGGTGTGAGAGGGGCTGGCCGGGCAGATAGAGGGTGACGTCGCCGGCGCCGTGGACGCGCCAGTCTGGCGCTGCCAAGGCGCTGATCATGGCGGTTTCTTCGTCGATGCCGACGAGTGTGGCGTCGGGAAGGAGCGCCCTCAGTCGTTCGGCCCAGCCCTGGCCGAAAGTATTGTGGTGGGGCAGAACGCAGGCGTTGGGGACAAGGCCGAGGCCGGCGGTGACGCCCTGTCCGCGGGGGTCGTGGAGGTGTTGGCAGAGGACCATTGCGCCGGCGCTGCTACCGCCCAGAACGGCGCCTTCGGCGGCGGCAGCGAGCATGGCCGTCCACGCGGGTGTGTTGCGTAGGGTTTCGCAAAGGTAGCCGGGGAAGCCACCGAGCAAGTAGATGAGTCTCGCCTCTCTGATCTGGTCCACCACAGTCTTGTCAGCAGCCGAACTTCGGTCGACGAGAGGGACGACCCGGACGTTGGTCGCGCCGAGACTGGTGAACCAACGGCGGCCGTTTTCGCCGGCGCGGCGGTGGTTGTTGTCGGGCGCGGCGGCGGTGGGGATGATGGCGATGGGGGCGTCAGGTCCGCCGGCGAGCTCGATGCCGCGGCGGTCGGGGGCGGCCATTTGGCCGCCGAATTCTGAGCCTCCGGCGAGGAGGATGGTTCCTGAAGCCACGTTTTTGTACACTCCTGAGGCTGCGCTGGTGGCGGGCTGAACTTCTGATGGCGGCGCAATCCAAGCGCTTTCCTTGCGCCTACCCCTTCACGGCCCCGGCTGTCAGGCCTGAAACGATGTACTTTTGCATGACGAGGTAGAAGAGGACCGGCAGCACGGAGAAGACAAGCCCGGCGGCCATGTACTGTTCCACCGGCGTTTGGGCGATTGCTTTGAGCGTGGAGAGGCCGACAGAGGCCGGCATGAATTCGCCGCTGCTGAGCATAATGCCGGCATAAAGGTACTCGTTCCAGGCGAAGAAGAAGGCGACCACGGCCACGGCCGCCAGGCCTGGGGCCGACAGGGGCAGGACGATGCGCCACAGCGCGCCGAGCTCGGTGCAGCCGTCAACGACCGAGGCGTCCAAGACTTCCGGCGGCACGTTGTCGAAAACTCCCTTTAGAATCCAGATACAGATAGGCAGAATGAAGGCGGCGTCGATCAAAGCCAGCGAAGGAATGCTGTTGAGCATATTCAGGCGGCGGTAGAGGATGTAGAGCGGGATCAGGATCAGCACTTCGGGCAGCATTTGGGTCACCAGCAGGAACAGTCCGAAGAGATTGCGGCCCGGCCAGCGCAGGTTGGATAGGGCGAAGGCGCCGAGCACGGAAAGGGCCATGCAGAGGAGCATCGTCATGGCGGCGATGAGGAAGGAGTTGCGCAGCCACTTCGCGATTGGGTGTTCGCTGAACAGCTCGGCGAACTGTGCGAAGTAGAGCTCCTGCGGCAGCAGGGGAGGAGGGAAGCGCAGAATGTACTTGCTGGGCTGGAAGGTACTGATCATCATCCAGTAGACGGGAAAGACGATGATTAAGGAGACGACGGCTACGGTGAGATAGAGTAGGGCGGTGTTAAACAGACGCCGGGCATCGATTTTGGCGGCTGCGACGCGAGCGTCTTCTCGTTTAGCGACCATATCAGGCGGAGTCCCCGGCGCGGCGGACCTGCATCATGATGAATACGAGGGCGACCGCGAGTGAGACGACGAAGCCGGCTACGCCGAGCGCGGTGGCATAAGAGTAGTCGTAGAAGCGAAAGGCGGTATTGAAGATGCGTATCACGATCGTCTCGGTTGTGCCGGACGGGCCGCCCCCGGTCATCAGGAAGATGATAGTGAACTGTTTGAAGGAGAAGATGGCGGCGAGGACGACCAGCAGCTCCAGGGTGGAGCCGATTCCCGGAAAGGTAATGTTCCAGAAGAGCTGAAGTCGGTTGGCGCCATCAACGCGGGCCGATTCATAGAGTTCCTGAGGGATGGCCTGCAGGGCTGCCAGAATGACCAGGCTATAGAAGGGAAAGGCCTTCCAGGATGAGATCAGCACCATCCACCCCATCGCGAGTTCGGGCACTTGCAGCCATTGCGGGTTCTTGGTGACGCCGGGGAGCATTCTGGCAAGGATGTTGACGACGCCGAATTGGGGGCTGAGGATCCAGATGAAGATCATCACGACGGGCACTTCGGGGATGGCCCAGGGCATCATCAACATGCCGCGCGCGAAGGGACGAAATCGGAATGGGCGATTAAAGAGAAGCGCGGTGAGCAGACCGACCGTCAGGGCGACGACGATGACAAGACCTGTAAACAGGAGCGTGACGCGAATGACTTTCCAGAAGGCGGGGTCGGAGAACATGCGCTCGTAGTTGTCCCATCCCACCCAGGTGGTGGCTGCGCTGGAGGCGAGTTCGATGCGCGTGAAGCTGCCGAAGATGCCTTGAACAATCGGGTAGACGATCAGGAGGCCTTCGTAGAGGACGATGGGGAGGACCAGAGCGAAGGGCAGGAGATAGCGGCGGCGGAGCAGGGGATGCGCCTTCACCCCTCTGGGGGGTCCCGCCAGCCCGTCTGCATCGACACGTTCACTCATTGGGATATAGATTCGGACTCTTGCGGGAGGTGAATTGGGTTTGCCGTTGCGGGCAAACAGCTGGCCTTTGGGAAAACTGATTTATGGGCAGGAGGGCGAGGGGGATGCAGGGGAACGACTTCGTCCAAGCTGCATCGCCGCCTCGCCTTCTGTGTTATGAGATGCGGTCGGCCAGGTCCTCGGCCTGCACCTGGGCGGTTTCCATTGCTTCCTCAACTGATTTGCCGGCAATGAGCACGTCGGCAAAGTTGGTAATGACGATTTGACCGAACTCATTGAAATTGTAAACGAAGTCGCCGACAATATCGAAGGGCGTCAGATAGTCGACGCCGAAGAAACCGGGCTTGAGCCATTCAAGACCGTCAAGGTACTCCTGTCTTGCCGCTGAGGGCTGGGCGAAGATGACGTCCTCGCAGCCTTCAACCATACGGCGGTAGTTATCGGGCTCGTACATGTAGGTGACGAACTCCATGGACTCTTCGACGACTTCGGAGTCCTTGTTGATCATCATCGGGTGGATGCGGGCGATCGACTTGTTGGTCTCCCAGGGGATGGGGGCGCTGCGCAGTTTTGGATACAGATCGGGCGCGTCTTTGGTAAAGGCGCCGACTGCGGCGGAGACGTAGAGGCCCTGGGCGACATCGCCGTTCTGGAAGAGCCGGTAGCCGGTTGGGTTGTCGGCGCCTTGCGGCATGGCGACATCGTACATTTGCTTGAACAGCTTGAGGCCCTGAATGATGGGATCGGAGGTCAGCAGCGGTGTGGTTCCTTCGGCCCAGATGCCGTCATAGGGCATACACCAGACTTCCAACTGGAACCAGAAGTCGGAGGGTTCGCTGACGAGGTGGGTTGCGAAGAAGCCGTACTTCTGGTTTTCGCGGTCGGTGAGGGCGGCGCTGACGTCGACCCATTCCTGCGGCGTCGTTGCGGGCGTGATATTTGCTTCCTCGTAGCGGTCCTTGTTATAGAGGATGCCGAAGGCGACCGTGACCATGTCAAGGCCATAGAGGTTGCCGTCCTTGCGCAGCGCGTCGTGGGCAGAGCTCAGGTCGGTGATGTCATTGCGAATCAGAACGTCGTCAAGGGGGACGAGGAGGTCGGACTGGATGAGGCGGGGCGCGAGTTCAGGCGTGGCCATGATGATGTCGCCGTCGAGCTGACCCGACTGTGTACCGACGATCGTTTTGGTAGTGTACTGGTCGAATGGGATGTTTTCGGCTACGACTTCGATTTCGGCCTGGTATTCGTTGAATTCGTCGACAAAGTTGTTCCAGGTTTCGCCGCGATTGCCCTCTTCAAACCACCAGGAGAGGTAGCGGACGGTCGTCCTTTCCGCCGGTGCGTCGGCGCCCGCGTCTGTTGCGGGCTGGGCGGCAGGCGCGCAGGCGGCAAGCAGGCCGAGCCCGGCCAGCGCGCTTGCGCTGCGCAGGAAGTCGCGCCGGTTAAGCGTTCTGCGGCTTCCTTCTTGTCTTCGATTCGTGTAATCAGACACTTTCATGCCTCCTCTTCTGATTCTTCTCCACGTGAAAGCCGGATGCGGAGGGGAGGGCGAGAGGTCTTGCTCCTGACCTGGCCGCTCTCAGACTCCAGGTAATAATATATACACCGAAAAAGTTTGTGTCAACCGCGATTGTACGGGGGAACTGCGGGGGAACCGCGGGCGAGACTGGCACCGAGGGTCCACCCAATTGGGGGCGGCAGGGCGGAAATTTGGCGCTATGCGTAGCTTTCAAGAGGCGGGCAGGCGCAGACGAGGTTGCGGTCGCCGTAGGTGTTGTCGATACGCGCTACGGAGGGCCAGAATTTGTTTTCGCGGACCCAAGGGGCGGGGAAGGCGGCGGTTTGGCGGGAGTAGGGGCGATCCCAGTGGTCGGCGGTAACGTAGTCGGCGGTGTGGGGGGCTTGGCGGAGGGGGGAGTCCTCCGGGCTGATTTCGCCGTCCTGAACGGCCTGGATCTCGTCACGGATTGCGAGCATGGCGTTGCAGAAGCGGTCGATCTCATCAATGGATTCGCTTTCGGTGGGCTCGATCATGAGCGTGCCGGCGACAGGGAAGGACATGGTGGGGGCGTGGAAGCCGAAGTCGATGAGGCGTTTGGCAATGTCGTCGACCTGGAGGCCGTGGTCTTTCAGGAAGCGCGTGTCGATGATGCATTCGTGGGCGACGCGGCTGTGCGCGCCCTTGTAGAGAACGGGATAGGCGTCTTCGAGGCGGGCGGCGATGTAGTTGGCGTTGAGGATTGCAATGCGGGTGGCTTCGGTGAGGCCGGCGGCGCCCATCATGGCGACGTAGGCGTAGGAGATGGGGAGGATGGCGGCGCTGCCCCAGGGCGCGGCGGAGACGGCGCCAATGGCGTTTTCGCCCCCGACGCCGGGTACGACGGCATGGCCGGGGAGGAATGGAGCAAGGTGTTCGGCGACGCAGATGGGGCCCATACCGGGGCCGCCGCCGCCGTGGGGGATGCAGAAGGTCTTGTGCAGGTTCAGGTGGCAGACGTCGGCGCCCATGTCACCGGGGCGGCAGAGGCCAACCTGGGCATTCATGTTGGCGCCGTCCATGTAGACCTGACCGCCGTGGCTGTGCACGACTTCACAGATTTCCTGGATGGCTTCTTCAAAGACCCCGTGGGTGCTGGGATAGGTGACCATAAGGGCGGCGAGGCGCTCGCTGTACTCTTCGGCCTTGGCTTTCAGGTCGGGCAGATCGATATTGCCGTCATTGTCACAGCTGACGACGACGACTTTCATTCCGGCCATGACAGCGCTGGCCGGATTGGTGCCGTGAGCGGAGGAGGGGATCAGGCAGATGTCGCGGTGATCGTGGCCGCGGCTGAGATGGAGGGCGCGGATTGCCAGAAGGCCGGCGTATTCGCCCTGCGAGCCGGCGTTGGGCTGGAAGGAGACGGCTGCGAATCCGGTGATCTCGGCCAGGGCATGGGCCAGGCGGTCGAACAGGATCTGGTAGCCCTGTGTTTGGTCCAGCGGGGCGAAGGGGTGGATGCCGCTGAACTGGGGCCATGTAACAGGGATCATCTCGGCGGTGGCGTTGAGTTTCATGGTGCAGGAGCCAAGGGGGATCATGGAGTGTGCGAGGGAGAGATCCCGGTTTTGCAGCTTGGTGATGTAGCGCAGCATCTGGGTTTCCGATTTCATTGAATTGAAGATCGGATGGGTGAGGTAGGAACTTGTGCGGGCGAATGGGGCTGGGTAGGCGAGGTCGATATTGTCGGCCAGGCGGGCCAATGCGGCCTCGGGGGAGTTCGCCGCATTGGCCGATCCGGTTGCGGTGGGTGCCGCGGACTCGGTCGATCCGAAGATTTTCAGTAGCGTTTCGAGTTCGGCGGCGGTGGTCTTTTCGTCGAGAGAGAGGCCGACACTGTTATCGTCATAGAAGCGCAAGTTGACGCGGCTGGCTGTGGCGGCGCGGTGGAGCTCTTTAGGGGTACGTGGGCCGCGGGAGATTTTCAAGGTGTCGAAGAGGGTGCTGCCGCTGGGTTGGTTCACATGGTAGCCCAGCTTGCCAAGCTCCGCGGCGAGAAGGGCAGTCATGCGCTGGATTCGGCGTGCGATCTTTTTGAGGCCTTCAGGTCCGTGATAGACGCAGTACATCGAGGCCATGATTGCGAGAAGAACCTGTGCCGTACAGATGTTGCTGGTCGCTTTGTCGCGGCGGATATGCTGTTCCCTGGTTTGGAGGGCGAGACGCAGGGCCGGTTTGCCCTGTGCGTCCTGGGAGACGCCGACGAGCCGGCCAGGCATCTGTCGTTTGAGGGCGTCGCGGGTGGCCATGAAGGCGGCGTGGGGGCCGCCGTAGCCCATGGGGACACCGAAGCGCTGGGCGCTGCCGACGGCGATATCGGCGCCCCAGTCGCCAGGAGGAGTCAGTAGCGTGAGGGCGAGAAGGTCGGTGGCGACGACGACGAGGGCTCCGGCGGCGCGGGCCGTATTGACGAGGCTGCGGAAATCATGGATGGTCCCTTCAGTGTCGGGATATTGGAGTAGGATGCCGAAGGTGTCTGAACTGGGCAGGAATTCCGTGTGGTCGCCTACGATAACCTGGTAGCCGAGGGGTTCAGCGCGGACTTTGATGGTATCGATGGTCTGTGGGTGGCACTTTTCGGATACGAAGAAGGTGTTGGCGGTGGAGCCTCTCTTTTGCGCTCGCCTGCACATCATCATGGCTTCGGCGGCGGCGGTGGCTTCGTCGAGCAGGGAGGCGTTGGCAATGTCGAGAGCGGTGAGATCGCCGACCATGGTCTGGAAATTGAGGAGGGCTTCCAGGCGGCCCTGGGCGATTTCTGCCTGGTAGGGCGTGTATTGCGTATACCAGCCGGGGTTTTCCAGGATGTTGCGCAGGATGACGGGAGGCGTGATGGTGTCGTAGTAGCCCATACCGATGAAGGAGCGGAAGAGCTTGTTCCGGGCAGCGATTTCGGCCATTTCGTCGAGCACGTCGGACTCAGGGCGCGGCGCGGGCAGCTCGAGACTGCGTCCTATCCTTATGGCTGCGGGAATCGTCTGGTCGATCAGTTCGTCGAGCGAACCGGCTCCGACTGCCTTGAGCATGGCCTGTACCTCATCCTTGGCGGGGCCCAGATGGCGGGGCACAAAGGAGTCGGTACGCTGGAGCAGGCTGGCATAGCCGGCAGGGGTCGATGCATCGGGCAGCTCTTGGGCGGCGCTGTTTGGGGACGATGCCGGGGCGAGGCCGTTGTCTGCAGCTTTGGCGGGGACAGTTGGGGATTGGGGGCTCATCGGGCTCTCCTTTGGTCTCCGGCTCACGCTCGCTCACTGGCTGCAATTGCGAGGGCGGCACTCCCATTCAGGAAGAAAAAACGGGCATCTCAAACGAGTGCCCGTTGCCTCTGTCCTTGACCTGAGAGATTGACACACACGATTGCGGCGCGAGGTTGGAGTGGAGGGATACCCTTACTTCAACTGACCGTTTCTGTGCGTGATTGCCCCGTCGGTGGCCGCTGGAATTGAGATGGCGGCGCTTTCCAAAGGTGCCGTATCGCGACGATCCTTTTGCCTGAGAGTGTCACCTTGCAGGGTGGGTTGTCCTGCCGGCTTGCCCCTTCGGCGCTTCGTCTGTGAAGTCTCTCTCGTCGCGCGTCAGCTCATTATGCGGTTTTTTCGTTCACCGGGGCAATTGTAGCGCAGGCCGGTTCATTGCGCAATTGCGGAAATCGATGTCTTCGCCGATAGTGACAGTAGTGGTCAGTGGCGGGGCGGAGTTCCGGGCATTTGAGGAAGTGGCGCGGCGGGCAGGCGTTTTGGGGACGTTTCATTTTTTGGGCAGGTCGAACGTGAGGAGGGGAGTGCTATGGCGGTGAATGGGATGTGGGAGCTTGGGCAGGTTGCGAGTGCGCTATGCGGGTGATTGCGGGTAGCGCCAGGGGCCACAGGCTGAGGTCGGTTCCGGGGAAGGGGACGCGGCCGATAACGGATAGGGCGAAGGAGGCGCTGTTCTCGATTTTGGGGAATTGGATTGAGGGCCGGCGCGTGCTGGACATGTTTGGCGGCACGGGGGCGGTGGGCATCGAGGCGTTGAGCCGGGGGGCGGAACACGTTGTTTTTGTGGATCGCAGCAACGCGGCTGTTGGCACGATTCTGGGAAACCTGTCCCACTGCAGGCTGTCGGATCGGGCGACTGTGGCCAGGCGTGACAGTTTTGATTTTATTGACAGGTATGACGGAGAGCCGTTTGAGCTGGTCTATATTGCGCCGCCACAGTACCGGGAGATGTGGCGGGAGGCTCTGCTGAAGGTGGATTCCAGGCAGGAGTTGCTGGTCGATGAAAGTGTTGTGATCGTCCAGATTCATCCCCGCGAGGAGGAGCCGGTCGGGCTCGACAGGCTCATCGAGTTTGACCGGAGGCGCTACGGCTCGGTGTTGCTGGTCTTTTACGAGGTTGTGATTGAAGAATCGTCGCGGCCATAGCAAGGCTTTTGGCGGCGGCTATTCGTCGACTGCTGTGGTCACGACAGGGAAATAGAGGGCCTGGCCGGCCACGGCTTCCGGGTCCACGGTGATGGCGGCGGTATTCTGGCTGGCGAGTGTGTAGCCCTGCACTTCGTCCACCGTTATGGTATATTCTCCGGCCATAAGGTCTTCAAAGAGGGCGCCGGCTGACCCGACGTTGTTCTGCGGGGCGACTGTTCTGCCATCGGGGGCGGTCAATATCACAGTAGCGCCGGCGATGAGATTCTCGTCGTCATCGATCGCGCCATCGCCGTTGACGTCGAGGTAGAGATAGATGAGAAGTACGTCGGGAGCAAGATCCTGGTCCACGACCCGATCAGGTTCGGGAAGGGCCGCGGCAGGCTGCGTCCGGGTCTCAAGCGGCGCATTTGATGTCCTGGTCGAGATGGAGGATCCGGCATTGTCTGCGCTGGGCGACTCTGATGAAGGCCGTGAGGATTGACTCCTCTGTGAAGGGGCGCCGGACTGCGGCTGCGGATCGGAGGCGTTTGCTTCCATCAGGGCCAGCGCGTCGGCGAGGGCGGCGGTAAACAGGTCGAAGTTTCGTCTGGTTACCTGGAGGTCTTCTACAGCGCCATCCAGTTCACCGAGGTGGATGCCCTGGGCGTCGAGCGTTCGGTCGAGTTCGGAGAGGCTGTTGTCGAGCGCGGCGAGGCTGTTTTGCAGCGCTGCGACCGCGCCAGCTTCCTGTTCGAGGACTATGATTCGCTGGCCGAGAGCGTCGAAGTTGGCGTTTACCATTTCGACGTCGGCGGCTACGTCCGTCAAGCCGGCCTCGAGGGCATTGACTTTGGAGGCGTTGGTGAAGTTGAGTGTGCCGCCGTTCCAGATTGCGAGGACCAGTAGTGTGAGGAGCAGGCCGATGATCGCGCCGCCAATGGCGGAGAGATAGGCGGTGAGGGACTCTTCGACCTCCGGCATGCTGAATTCGAGTTCAGGAGGCTGTTTTGTCTGGAGTTCCATCGAAATCTCCTCAGAGTTACCCGCTTTCTCCTTTGAATACGGCTCCTGGAACTGAAGGGAATCGGAGCGGTTGAGGGCTGCGCTGGGCGCTGTCCTGCCATGTCCGGGCCGTTCATCGACATTACAGGAATCGCTGGGATCTGTCAACTGTGATCGCGGTTGATGGGCGCAGGCCGGGTCAGGACAGTTATCAGCAGCTTATTCTCCCCGGAGAACAGCGGAGAACATCCTTTTGTCCGCGAAGGGACGCGATGGGGCGCGAAGAACGGCAACACTTTTTTGATCCACGGAGGGGCACGGAGAACTGCATTGTTTGCTTGGAGGGACGGGGAGATACTGCCGGGCGGCTATGTGTTGGGTAGTCCGGCGTGGTTGGACGGGGGAATTGGGGCGGTCTATAATTGACCTTGCAAGAGCTGTAGGATGAGATTGGGTATTTTTCTCCCATTGCAGAGGGACGGCAGACCTGCAGAGACGGCCAATTCAACTATTGACAGAGGCGATATGACGGAACAGAACAGGATTGCAAGCGATGAACAGGCGCTGACCGGGCTGGCGAAGGAGACGGGTTACGCGCTGAAGCAGGCGAGACTGAGGGCGGCGGTGGCGGAGAGCTGCACGGGCGGGCTGGTGGGACACTTGATGACGGAGATACCGGGCAGCTCGGATTGGTTTCTGGGGAGCGCGGGCGTTTACAGTTATGCGGCGAAGGAGCGGTTGCTGGGCGTAGCGGGCGATCTCTTGCTACGCGAAGGGGCTGTCAATGCGGCGGTTGCACTGCAGATGGCGGACGGCGCGCTTCAGGCGTATGATGCTGACGTGGCGGTGTCGATAACCGGGGTGGCGGGGCCTGGGGGCACTGCGGAGAAGCCGATGGGCCTCGTGTACCTGCATCTGGCGGCTCGGGATGGGTACAACCGGGCGGAGAAGGAGGTCTGGCCGGCAGACCGGCGGGGCAATAAGCTATTGAGCGCGAAGCTTGCGCTGGAGATGCTGCGGTCGTATGCGGAGGCCAGGGCAGAGGGATGAGACGGGCGGCGGCGGTCAACGAGGCTGTGGAGGTGAAGGCGGCGGCGCGGCCGTCGGGCGAGTTGCTGGTGAAGTCGTTCGAGTGGCGGGGAAGATGGCACTACGTTTCCGCGCACGGTCGGCGGTGGGGGGAGAGGACGGAGGGGCGGCGGATTCGCTGCTTCCTGGTGCAGACGTTGGATTCCAGCGCCTTCGAACTGCGCTGGGATCCGGTTGAAGATGAATGGGCGCTGCACCAGGCCTGGCTCGCGGACATGGTTTGAGGGGGACCGGGTGGCCGCGGTCAGACAGGCTCGGGCTGGGCTTTTGCTCGAGGGCAGGGGGCGCGGCAGGTTTAAGGGCACGCGACGCAGATTGGGAAGGCCCGGCGGTCAACCGGCTGGCCCATCTCCCCAGTCGGGGACGGACAGGATCTCGCCGTCGCGCAGGGCTGACTTGTGGGCGATGACACCGGCGGCCATGTAGCGGACGGCCGACCAGACGTGAATGGCGGGCTGGCGCTCCTGGGCCACCGCTTCGACGAATTCGTGGACGAGGAAGGGATGGGAGCCGCCGTGGCCGCCGTAGACTTCGGAGGTGCGGCTGACGGCGCGGAATGCGTCTTCGACTTCGGGCGGGAGCGGCTGGCGCATCTCTTCGGCGGAGAGCGGTGTACTGCTTTCCTTGTCGCACCAGCAGCCGTTTTCATAACTGCCCTGTGTGCCGTAGATACGGAACGTTTCGCGGCCGCGCAGGCCGATTTCGCGGGTTTCGCAGATGCGCATGGTTGAGCCGTTGCTCATTTGGAAGAGGGCTGTCTCGTTGCTGAAGGCGTCGCCCTGTTCCTTGAAGTAGGGGTCGTTGGTGCGGTTGGCGTAGCCCCATGCGCATACTTTGCTGGCGCGGGCGTTCATCACGCTCATGGGTCCGCTGGTGGAATGGGTTGGGTAGTGCATGGGGCCATTCTGAATGCCCCTGTCTTTGTAGGTCTGGTGCTTCTCCAGCCACTCTTGTCCGGCTGCGCTGGCGAGGCGGTGTTCGATGACACGGCGAAGATTGCTTCCTGGGCTGTCGACATCGTGGTGGTACTCGCCCTCGCTATAGACAAAGCTGCCGAAGTCGCCTGCTGCGGCTCTGCGGCGGCAGTAGATCGCCTCGGGCCGGTAGTAGGTTGTTTCGCCGAGCATGTAGAGCTGGCCGGTGCGTTCGACAGTTTCGACGAGGCGTGCGCACCAGTCGAGAATCTCGTCGCCGTCGGGCAGGGTGACGATAGGCACGGCGGAGTAGACGTGTTTGCCTGCTTCCATTGCCTGGACGGCCTGTGGCGCGTGGAGCCAGTGCTGGGTGAAGAGCGCGATGGCGTCGACGTCGCTGGCGCAGATGTCGTCAAGAGAGGTGTAGGCGTCGCGGGAGTTGAACTTGCCCTGCCAGTACTCAAGGCCGGCGAAGCGTGCGATGCGGTCGGGCTCGCGGTCGCAGAGGGCGATGCGATCGACGAGTGGATGGCTCATGAAGAGGTCGGCGAAGGAGCTGCCGAAAGCTCCCAGGCCGACGATTCCGAGGCCGATGCCCATTTTGGCTCCTTTTCGGCGGTTGGTGTGTGGGCGCTGCGACCGGGACGGGTGTAGCCGAGGGATATGCTGGTCCGGCGGAGGGACGTAAAGTTATCTAAGACTGGCTTTTACGCATACTATCCAATTCGGCTCTTAGCTCGCGCAACTCGTCCTCTGTCGCCGCGGCTCGCTCCTCGGCTTGCCGGCGGACCGCCGCCTCGCGTTCGGCGCGCTGGGCTTCGTTGTCGGCGCGCAGCGCCTCTCTTGCGGCCTTGTCGGCCAGGATCTGATAGCCCGGCAGGACATAGCCGTTGTAAATGGGGTCGAGCGCCAGTTCTTCAAGGTCCGGCTTGCGGTACAGATCTTCCAGCCGGAACTGCAGTCCTTCCATTATTTCTGAGCGAATCACTCCTTCTTCGTCCTCCGGGATGGTCCGATAGCGATCATTGGAGGCGAGGCGATAGAAGCGCATGTGCTCGCCGTTAGGGTCGAGAATGTAGTACTCCTTTACGCCGCTGCGCGCGTAGTCTACTCTCTTTTCCTGGGTGTCGCGCAGGACTTCCGCTACAGTCGAGTCGGAGACGGCCTCGACAACAAGGTCGCAGACTCCTTCGTAGTGACGCTGGTCGAAACGGCCCCAGGGAATGGGGTTTGTGTCGAGGATTACGCCAATGTCTGGTTTGCGAATGGCTTCCTTCTGGCCGGTGGGTTGGGTCGGGTCGGGCATTTTCAGCTCGAAACCGGTTTCCAGATTGATAAGAGCGGCGCTGCGGAAGGTGGCAATGTGACGTTGCAGGAGGTTAAGGAACCAGTTGTAGAGGTCCAATTGTGGGGGGGTGGGCAAGGGTTTGGCCTCCAGGATGCCGTTGTTCCACTCGTAACTTATGTCGATGTCGGGGTAAGGGTTTTCGTACCATCTGGCGAGGTATTCCTGCTTGGAGACGCGACGGCCTTCATCGGGGGCTGGATCGCCAATACGATAGGGAGTCCTCTGCCGGGTCCCATTGCGGCTTGCGACCGGGCCGGCGCCCTCTTGTTCGCGCGCTTCCGGTTGCAGACGTTCTGTTGATTCCATTATCGTTCCTCGCGGGTTAGAGCAGGGTCTTGTGCCACCGCCAAGAGGTTCGGGTGTATGGCGGCGTTCCGCTCTGCGTCCTGGAGGCTGGGCCTGGCGTATTGTAGCACGGGCAGGTGGGTGGGCATAACGGTTGATCGGGGGGGAACTGCGGGGGAAGGGCAGCGGGTGGTGGGGAGGGGACTGGCTTGGGGGGTGGTAGGCGGGGGCGATTGGATGGTAAAGAGGGGAGGGGGCGTTTTGGGGCGGCTTTACTGATTGCGGTTTTCGTAGTAGGTTTCGTGCCAGAGGTCAGACAACTGAATTGAGGCAGGACGAAGGCATTTGAGGAGGGACAGGATGAAGGCTGCGATCATGTACGAGGCGCATGCGCAGGTGGCGGTGAAGGAGGTCGAGTTGGAGGAGCCGACATTTGGGGAGGTGCTGTTGGATATTGTTGGGGCGGGGGTGTGCCACAGCGACTATCACTATATTACGGACCACAGGACGCCGCGGCGGCTGCCGTGGCTGTTGGGTCATGAGGGGGCGGGCGTTGTGCGGGCAGTTGGCGAGGGTGTGCGGGGCTTTGCGCCCGGCGACAAGATCATTCTTTCGCTGGATGCGATGTGCGGGAGCTGCCGGAACTGTACGAATGGGCGGCCGGCGCTGTGCGAGACGCACCGGATGGAAGCGATGAGCCGGTACAAACAGGACGGTGAGCCGATCTATCATATCCGCCCGACTTTTGTGGAGCAGACGCTGGCACTGGCGGACGCGTGCGTTAAGGTTCCGGATGACACGCCGCTGGAGCAGGCGTGTTTGATCAGCTGCGGCGTGATTACGGGGATCGGGGCGGTGGTGAACAGGGCTCAGGTTGAGACGGGCGCGTCGATGGCGGTGTTTGGCTGCGGGGGCGTGGGATTGAATGTCATTCAGGGGGGCGTGCTGGCGGCGGCGGGCAAGATCATCGCGGTGGATACGGTGGACTACAAGCTGGAGCTGGCCGAGCAGATGGGCGCAACGCATTTTGTCAACAGCGCCAAGGAGGATCCGGTGCAACGGATCATGGAGATTACAGGCGGGGGCGCGGACTATGCGTTTGAGGTCGTGGGCTTTCCGTCGATTGTGAGGCAGGCGATTGATTCGGTGCGGATGACGGGCACGGCGGTTGTGGTTGGCGTGCAGCCGACGGGGCAGGATGTGTCGGTGGAGGGCTGGCATCTGCTGGAGGACCGGACGCTGATGGGGGCATTTCACGGGGCGGCGCGGCCGCGGGTTGATTTTCTGTGGATTCTGGATCTGTACAGGCAGGGGAAGATCAAGCTGGACGAGCTGATTTCGCGCTATCGGCCGCTGGATGAAATCAATGAGGCGTTTGCCGATATGAAAGCGGGCAAGGTGGCGCGGTCGGTGCTGGTGTTCGATTGAGGGCGCGGGGACCACGTCGGGTCGCTGATACAATTGATCCGCGGAGGGGCTGAGAGAACAGCTGATCTTCCGCGAAGGGGCGCGAAGAACACGTCCCAGATCCATGGAGGGACTCGAAGAGGCCGGGGGAACATTTCAGGGGACCGCAGGGGGTTTGGGGCGGGAATCTGCTATGCCATGCGGGAGCGATAAGGGGTTGTAAATTGTTACTGGCTGGTTGAATCTGGCTGGTGGTATACGAGACATTGGGACGCTTGGCCTCCGGTGTCATGCCCGGTGGAGGTGGCGATTTCAGTCCGTATATTGGGGGCCGGGCTTCGAAAAGGAGGGTTGCAAAGAAACTGTCAGATCGGTTATATTCTATTCAGACGGCGCTTGGGTGGGCTGTTGCGCCGTCCCCCTCAGGATCCTCAAACGCGGCTGACCAGTTTTTCGGGAGGAACCTCAGATGTCGGCAAGAGAGTCGATCTACGTGACCGATTTGGGTCAGAGTTTGCCTCAAATCGCCCTATCCTCCGATAGACGGAGGTATCACTGGCAGGTCGTTCCCTATGAGACAGCAGAATTCAGCGGCAGGATGCTCATCGCGGGGCCGGAAACAGAGGCGCCGCCGGTCACGGTCCCGTTGGGTGTATCGGGGTGGCACCGGATCTTCCTGGGTCTGTGGAGCAACTGGACCGAGGATCTGGCGCGCGTTCGGTTGACGGGGGACAGTGCCTTTGTCAAGGTAAATCGGGAGGCCGAGCAGGGAAGTTTCGCTGACAACTACTCACTGGATGAACGGTATTGGAAGTCAGCCGACCTCACCGGGCAGGACCTGGTGGTGGGCCAGCAGTCGGCTGGCCTGTCACAGCCAGCGTACGTTGCTTTTATCAGGCTTGAGCCGCTCGACGACGAGGAGGTAGCCAGCCTTGTCGCGGACCGGGAGGATAGCAGCAACCGGCGGCTCATCTGCATGAATGACGGATTCAGTGATTTTGGCCGTTTCCGCCCGACAAGCAGGGAAGAGATTTGGGAATATCTGGAACCGTTCCGAGATACGGACTTTCAGAAGATGTTGTGGTGTCCGGGGGCGGGCGGGGACGTACTTACCTATCCTTCGGCAATCGGCAGCTTGACCGGAAGCAAGACGAGGGACTTCCCCAGGGTGGTCGACCGCAATATTGCGGAGTCTATGCAGATTTTGGCCGGAGCAGGCATCGACACGGTTGAGACGGTGGTGGAATACGGGCACAGTGTTGGCCTGGAGGTCCACATCAGCCAGCGGATGGAGGCGTTTCAGTGCTGCCCGCCGTTTGAGGATTACTTTACGGGCGAATTCTACCTGTCGCATCCTCAGTGGCGGTGCGTGGACATCGACGGGCGGGAAATTGCGCGTATGAGCTACGCGTTTCCGGAGGTGCGGGAGCTGCTGCTGCGCGTGTTCCGTGAGCTGGCGACACGTTACGACATTGACGGCGTCAACCCGATCTTCAACCGGGGGGCGCCGTTTCTGCTCTACGAGGCGCCGCTTGTCGAAGGGTTCCAGAGTGAGACGGGGCTGGACGCGAGAGAATTGGCGGAGGACGACGAGCGCTACCTACACTACCGTGCGAGGGTGATGACTGGCTTTATGGCGGAGCTGCGGCAGGCGATGCAGGAGATTGGCGAGGCGCGGGGTCGTCCGCTTGAAATCTCGGCGCACGTTCTGAACGACGCTGAAAGCAATCTGTTCTATGGCTTGGACGTTAAGAATTGGGTCGAACAGGGCTTGATTGACAATCTGATCCCCTATCCCTGGCGGGATGACGAGATCGATGTCGGCTACTTCGCGCAGCTGACCAGGAACTCGGCGGTCCAATACTATCCTGAAATCATGCCGCGTACGATGCCACCGGAAGAGTTCCGTACGCGTGCGCTCGAGAATTACTCGGCAGGGGCTGACGGCCTCTGTTTCTGGGATACAAATGGGCGTCATCAGAGGCTCAAGGAGTGGAGCATGATTCGGCGCCTGGGGCACCGGGATCAATTGGAGAGGTGGGATGACGGGGAGGGGAGTCTGCACAGGACTGTTCCACTTCGGAGCGTGGGCGGGTATGTGCTGGACAAGTATCCGCCGCATTGGGCCTATTGATGGCAACGTATATTGCAAACAGACTGCTGCTGGCGATACCGCTGGTGCTTGGCATCACACTGATCACGTTCAGTTTTATCAGTGTGGCGCCGGGCGATCCGGTGATGGCGATGATCAATCCGGAAGAGGAGATGTCGGCGGCCAATCTTGACCGGCTGAAGGAGGAGTTGGGCCTGAACAAGCCGATCATCGTGCGTTACGCGATATGGCTGGGGCAGCTGGCGCGGGGCAATTTTGGCTACTCCTATCACACGGGGGAACCGGTACTGCGGCGCATTGCTGTGCGGTTGCCGGCCACGTTGGAGCTGATGGGGTTTGCGCTGGTGGCTTCTTCCGTGCTTGGAATCAGCCTGGGGGTGCTGGCGGCGCTGAAGCAGTATACGATCTGGGACTATTTGTTGACGCTGTTCGCGCTGTTTTCGATCTCGATTCCTTCCTTCTTTCTGGCTCTTCTTGCGCTCTATGTCTTTGCTTTGAAATTGGAGTGGTTTCCCACCTTCGGCATGCGCTCGGTTGCATTTGACGCGCCGCCGGCGTTGCTGGACAACCTTCATCATCTGGTCCTGCCGGGCGTGATTTTGTCGCTGGATCTGACGGCGGGGCTGACGCGCTATATGCGTTCGGGCATGCTGGAGGTGCTGGGGCAGGAGTATGTAACGACTGCGCGGGCGAAGGGGCTGAAGGAGACGAGCGTGGTCGTGGGACACGCGTTGCGAAACGCATTGCTTCCGGTGATCACGATCGTTACATTACGGCTGCCGATTCTGTTTGGCGGCACGGTGATCATCGAGACGATGTTTCAGTGGCCGGGCATGGGGCGCATGGCGATTCAGGCCATATCGCAGCGGGATTATCCTGTTCTGATGGGGCTGACGTTCATCGCTGCGGTGCTGGTCCTGTTCAGCAATCTGACCGCGGACATCCTGTATGCGGTGGCCGATCCGCGCATTCGGCACGGGTGAGGGTTAAAGCGATGCGTTCTTCGGAGGAGTTGCGTACTTTGCTGGCCGGGCCGGTGACGTCGTTGCACACGCCGTTCAAGAGGGACGGCGAGATCGACTTTGACGGCCTGCGGGGGCTGGTGGACCTTGGAATCGAAGCGGGCAGCACGACGATGATGCTGACGTACGGGGACAGCCTTTTCTCGCTTCTCACCGACAGCGAGGTGGCAGAGGTGACCAGGGTAGTGGCTGAACAGACGGCAGGGCGGGCAGCGGTGATAGCGGCGGACCGCATTTGGTGGACGGGCAAGACTGTGGCGTTCGCACGCTATGCACGGGAGGCGGGAGCCGATCTGCTGATGGTGCTGCCGCCGGACTGGGCGGGTTCGTGCACCGCCGACAGCTTTGTGGCCCACTATGCGGCGGTGGCGGCTGAGATCCCCGTTATGGTCGTGACCAATGTGTTCAGCCGATCGCACGGGCTTGGGTTGCAGGTGTTGCGGCGGCTGCGGGACGAGGTGAAGGGCGTGGTGGCGATCAAGGACGACCTGGTTGGCGTATTCGCGCGCAAGATGGCGCTTCTGCTCCACGGCCACTGGTCGATCATATCGGGAGGACAGAAGCAGAATCATTTTGATTTGATTCACTACGGGTGCGACGGCTATCTGTCGACGTTTGTCACCTTTGCGCCTCAGATTACGCAGGCCTACTGGCAGGCTGTGCAGACCAGGGATTGGAGTGGGGCCGCGCGCATCATCAGGGAATACGACATGCCCTACTTTGATTATGTCTTAAACGTGGAAGGAAGTTTCGATGCGGCGTTGCACGGGACTTACGAGTTGCTCGGATTGGCCGAGCGATGGCGGAGGCCCCCTTACCACTCGCTGACGGATAAACAGATGGAAGAGTTATCCCAAGCGCTCGCCGATATCAATTTGAAGTAGTTGCACGCAAAACGACCAGGAGGAGGGTAGGCAGCGCGAGGTCGGCGAATGCCCTCGGCGTTGCTTCTTTTCTCCGCTTTTTTGACGGTAGCGGTAACGTTTCTTTCACTTTCCAGGAGGAGATCCATGCGAAGTAAAGCAGAGGGTAGCGTGAACCGGCGTGAGTTTCTCAAGGCCAGCGCGCTGGCGGCCGGCGCGACGGCTCTTGCGGCCTGTGCACCGGTAGCGTCTGACGCGGGGGCAGGGGCTGCGGATGAAGCGATGCCGGAACAGGAGATGCAGAGGGGAAATCTCATCGGCCTCTACGGCGGACCGATAAACAGCTTCAATCCCTTGACGGCAGTGCAGGGATTCCAGGCGCACTTCTTTCAGTGCGTGCTGCCGCCCTTGATTCAGCAGAATGTTCCCAAGACCGGCTTTGTGCCGATCATGGCCGAGAGCTGGGAGGTATCCGACGACGCGACGCAGTATACGTTCCACATTCATCCGGACGCGAAGTGGCACGACGGAACCGACTTTACGGCAGAGGACGTGCTATTCACGTACGAACTGTATCTGAATCCGGCGACCAAGTCGCGCCAGGTGAGCAATCTTGCCATGGTCGAGGGCGCCGAGGCCTATTCGAACGATGAGGCCGATAGCGTGTCGGGCATCACGGTTGTGGATGAGAAGACGATTCAGTTCACGACCGCGTACCCGACCGGGCTCTTTCTCTTCCAGGCAACGAATTCGATTCTTCCCAAGCATGTTTTGGGGGACGTGGCGCCTGATACGCTGGAGAACCAATCATTCTTCTTCGAGGACCCGTTGGGATCAGGTCCGTTCAGGTTCGTGGAGTACCAGACGGACCAGTTTATCCGTCTGGAAGCGAACGACGACTGGCATTGGGGGGCGCCGAATCTGGGCAGCTACATCATGCAGATCGTGGCATCGCCCGACGTGGGACAGATTGCGCTGGAGAGGGGCGAAGCGCACTTCAATGCCTGGGGCGGGCTGAATACAAGCTCGACCGAGGTGGTGCAGTCGTTCATCGACAACGAGGATTTCAAGGTTGTGGCGACGACCGGCGTGGTGTTCACCGCGTATTCGTTCAATCTGAGGCGCGGGTTCTTTGCGGACAAGCGGGTGCGGCAGGCGTGGCTCCATGCCCTGGACAGGAAGAAGATCATCGAGGTCTTCCAGGGCGGCAACGGCACGATCTACAATTCGCCGTTGATTCACGGCTGGTCGATTCCGGACGATCTGAACCCATACGACTACGACGCTGACCTGGCGCGCAGTCTGCTGGAGGAGGCGGGCTGGGACTTTGACCAGGAGGTTACAGTCAATCTGATTACGCTGAGGAGCGAAGAGGCGCGTGCGCAGGTTGCGGCGGAGAAGCAGATGTTGGAGGAGGCTGGCTTCAAGATTAGGATCGAGGAGATGGACAGTTCGGTCTGGGTGGAGAGGTTCTACGACACGCATGACTTCGATGCGGTGCGGGTGGGTTTCGGTTCGTTCCCGGACCCGGATGGCTTCCTCAAGTTCCATCTGACGACGCAGGGACGCAACGCCAACGGCTATTCGGAGGCGCTGGGGGGAGATTTCGAAGAGAAGGTGATCGAGGCGGGTCAGCTGACCGACCAGGCGGCTCGCCAGGAGATCTACTTCGAACTGCAGCGCACGCTCAACGACAATCCATCCCATGCGCCGCTTTATGTGGGCAATAATGTGTGGGTGTTCAATGGCGGCGTGCACATTCCGGAGATCACCGACCAGGGCGTGGTGTCGAGTCTTTCCGATCTGTCCAACCCGCTGCCGGCAAAGCGGGACTGGTGGACGAATCTGGAGGGCTGGGCGTTTGACGGGTAGTTGAATTGTGAATGACCGAGAGGAGAGAATACGGCGTATTCTCTCCTCTCGGTGTTTCTTCGCCGGTTTTATTTGGACCCTTGAAAAGCAGGCGCCCCTCCATGGCAAACACCCCCTTGCAGGAAAGCGATCCAGAGCAGGTTGAGTTGAATGCGCGGAAGAGCCCCAATACGGTTGGGGCGCGCTTTCGGCGCCATAAGGTGGCTGTGGGGAGTCTGGCGATCATCGCGGTTCTGGGATTGATCGATATTTTTGCGCCGATTGTCGCGATGCAGGATCCATATACGGTCGATCTGGACAGCATCCGGCAGCCGCCGAGCGCGGACCATATACTGGGCACGGATTCGGCGGGAAGGGATATGTGGGCGCGCATGGTTTACGGCGCGCGCATATCCATGTCGGTGGGATTTGTCGCGAATGTGATTTCGATTTCGATTGGCGTGTTGATCGGCACGGTGTCAGGGTATGTTGGCGGGCGGGTCGACAACATTTTGATGCGGTTCACCGAGTTGGTGATGAACTTCCCCACCTTCTTCGCGATCCTGATGCTGGTTGCCCTGCTTGGGCCGAACATAATCAATGTGATGGTGGTGATCGGGGTACTGGGTTGGGAGGGGCTGGCGCGGCTGCTGCGCGCGCAGGTGCTTTCGCTGCGGGAGCAGGCATTTGTGGAGGCGGCGCGTTGCATTGGCACGCCGCATTACAGGATAGTTTTCCGCCATATTCTGCCGAATCTGCAGCCGTATATTTTGGTGGCGGCGACGTTGGGCGTTGCGGGCACGATTCTGACCGAGTCGGCGCTGTCGTTTCTCGGGCTGGGCGTGCAGATACCGCAGGCCAGCTGGGGGAGCATGCTGAACTCGGCGCAGTCGCTAACGGTCCTAACCAACTCGCCCTGGCTGTGGCTGCCGCCGGGGATCGCGATTTCGGTGGCGGTGCTGGCGATGAACTTCGTGGGAGACGGGCTGCGGGACGCATTCGATCCGCGTATGGAGGTGTAAACGATGGCTGACCGAGACGTTGCGGTATACATCACCGACCTGGGACGTTGCCAGCCGGAGAGCGCGCTTTCGGCTTCGCCAAGGCGGCGGGCCTGGCACGTGCAGCCGTACGAGACTGAGGCGTTTTCGGGGAATTTGCTCAGCGCCGGTGAGGAGACGGCTGCCCCTGAGGTGGCTATCGAGCTGGAAGTGAGCGGATGGCACCGCATCTACATCGGCGTTTATCCTGAACACAGGGGAATCGCGTCGGTGGAGGTCAAACTGAGCGAAGACCCGTGCTTTACGCATCTGAATATGGGCTCAGAGTGGGCGCCTTCGAACCCACACGGGCACAGTGTCTATGAACTCTGCTGGAAGGAGGCGGACCTGACCGGCCAGGATCTATTTATTCGTCAGGTCTGTACACCGACAGGAGCAGCGGACGAACCGGCGGCGGTGGCATGCCAACGAACAAAGGTGGCATACGTAAAGATTGTACCTCTGTCCGTGGAGGAAGTCGAAACTCTGGAGAGAGAACGCGAACGAAGGGACACACGCACGCTCTTTGCCCACAACGATGCGCATGGTTACCTGTTTCTATATGGCACGGCGACGGAAGCGGCCATTCGAAACGAGATTGAACCGTACCGGCACACTGATTTTTCGCGTCTCTATTGGGAGTGCGGGGCGGGCGACTTGATGTTCTACCTGGGAGAGGCCGGCCGCCTGCCTGCGTGCGACGACACCGAAGACTTTGAACGGCAGGGCGACCGTCTTCATGCCGAGACATGGCGCAGTTTCCGTGACAGTGATCTGGATCCGCTCGTTGTTGCGTTGAAGGCCGCGCATGAGATGGGGCTCACATTTCACGCCAGCTATCGCACGGCGGGATTCTTCTATCCTGCTCCGTTGGAACAGTGGAATACCGACAGTCTCTATTTTACGCGACCGGACCTGCGCATGGTGGGAAAGGACGGGAGAATCGCGCCGCGTGTGTCTTACGCGTTTGCGGACACGCGCCGTTTTGTGATCGATCTGCTGCTGGAGGTTGCGCAGCATCCGATCGACGGTATCTGCATCCTCTACAACAGGAGGCCACCCCTGGTGGACTATGAACCTCCTTTGGTAGACAGCTTCAGAGCGGACCACGGAGAGGATCCGCGGCTGCTGGCGGACGACGACCCGCGCTGGCTGGCCCATCGGAGCTCGGCCCTGACGGACTTCCATCGTGAGTTGCGGGAGGCGCTCGACACGCTGGCGCGGGAGCAGGGGCGGGAGCGGCTCACTGTTTCGGCTTGTGTGCTCAACAGAGAGGAGAACGTGCGCAACGGGCTGGACCTGGCGAGTTGGGTCGGTGAGGGACTGGTCGACACGTTGATTCCCTACACGGATTTGCCGGAACTGGACAGTATGGGGACGGCCTGGGAGGAGGCGGAGGCTGTCAGTTATTTTGTGGAGCTGGTGAAAGGCACAAGTTGCCAACTTGCGCTCAATGTGATGCCGCGCCACATGTCACCGGAGGCGTTCCGCCGCAAGGCCGCCTCACTCTACACGCAGGGCGTTGACAACCTGTTCTTCTGGGATTCGGCCGGGCCGTCGGGGCGGGCCAACTTCAGCGCCAGCTGGGACGTGTTGCGCCGCCTTGGTCACAGAGATGAGATAGAGCGATGGCGTCGGCAGGGCGAGCCGGACCTGTCGCCGGCTTCCAAGCGGTTGAAAAGCGTAGGCGGATACGACCTCACGTATCAGACGCCGGGTTGACAAGCAGCGGTTTCGGCCTGGTTTCAAGCAGGACGGCTCTTCTCAGAACTCAGGTAAGAAAAACAGAAATCAGAAGGGCGTCACCTGCGGCGGTCCCGGATCGATGGAATAGGCAAGTGCGTCGAAGTTGCGGCGCATCAGGTCGAATCGAAGTTCGGCGTGGTCGGGGTCATTCCACAGGTTGTCGAACTCACCGGGGTCATTCTCCAGGTCGTAAAGTTCTCCGTGTTCGTGGCCGTGGTAGACGACGATCTTGTGGCGGGCGTCCCTGTACATCGTGGCGTAGCTGCCCTCGTACTGTTCACGGCCTGGGACTTCGGGATTGAGAGCTTGGTAGAACTCACAGCGGACAAAGTCGCGGTGGAGGTCGGGCGGGCGTTCTCCGCGCAGAATGGGAAGCAGGGAGCGGCCTTGCATGCGCAGCGGGACGGGCAGGCCTGCCAGCTCGAGGAGCGTGGGCGCAATGTCTACCAACTCCACCAGCGCGTTGCTGACGAAGCCGGCTGGGGCGGGCGAATCGTCGTCGAGCGCGCTGTCTTTGGATGCCTCAGCAGTGTCGACTTGTTCACTTTCGGAACCGACGGCCTCCGGATTCTCTCCGGATTCCCGCTCCTCATGCGGTGGGAAATGGCCCGGCCAACTGATGATCAGCGGCACTCTAACCAGACCTTCGTAGAAACGACATCCCTTTAGCAGCAGACCGTGGTCGCCCAGCATTTCACCGTGATCGCTGGTGAAGATGATTACGGTGTTTTCGCGCTGTCCTGTTTCGTCGAGCGCTTCCAGCAGCCGCCCCACGTTTTCGTCGATCAGCTCGATCATGGCGTAGTACGCGGCGGTCACCTCGCGGGCATTAAACTCCTCTGGCGGACGGGACACGTTTTGGAAGTCGCCGGGAATTTCCGGCTGTGTGGTGAGGTCGGTCTCTCGGAACAGCGGGGCGGGCATTTTCGACGAGTCGTACCGATCGCGGTATTCCTGGGGGGGATCGAAGGGGGCGTGGGGATCGAAGACGTTGACACTCATCAGCCAGGGGCCTCTGCGGCGCTTTTCTGACAGGAACTCGATGGCGCGGTCGGTGCACCAGGTGGTCTGGTGCAGCTCCGGCGGGATCGAGGCCGGGTCCTCTCTCAGGTCTCTCAGGGAGTATCCTTGCGCGGCCAGCCAGTCGGCGTAGGCGTGGCCGGAGGGGAAGCGGTCTTCGGGATCATGGCTCCAGTGGAAGACTCGATAGCCATCATTTTTTGGGCGGGGCTCTTCGCGTCCGCTGGCGCCGGCCAGATGAAACTTTCCGCTGAGGCCGCAGTCGTAGCCGCTCTCCGCCAGCAGGGCGGTGACGAGAGGGGCGCCTTCGCCCCATTCTTCGTTGCCGTTCATACAGCCGCGGACGTTAGCGGGATAGCGGCCGGTGAGAAAGCTGGCCCGGCTTGGCGTGCAGATGGGGCTCTGGCAGAAGGCGTGGGTAAAGGAGACACCTTCCTCGACGAGCTTATCCAGGTTGGGTGTGTTGATGTGGGGATTGCCCAGCGCGTGAATGGTGTCATACCTTTGCTGGTCAGTGCAGAACCAAAGGATGTTGGGGCGTTTCGCTTTCGTCATAGGGACTCCTCCTTTCGTGGCGCTCTGGCTTTTCTCGAGGTATTGCGGCGACTTCGGGTAGTGGGTCGGACTACGTCTCTATCAGCCATTCTTTCCTGTGTGGACGACCAGAAGGCGCGGGGACAATTTGTAGCAGTCAAGGGGCGCGTATCTTCGCAGCGCGAACCGAGTTGAGTTCGAATAAGGCGCGACTTGCTAAAGAGAGAGCGTGCGTATCCTTCAGTTGCGGGAGATTTTGAGGATAGCGCCAGGCTGGTAGACGACAACATACAGGTTTCCGTCTTGGTCATTTCCGATGCTGCTGACTATGTTGAAGGCTTTCAGGACCAGTTCTGCGCGCCACCCCTCCAGGCTGACCGGCCCTGCACTTTGATCTTCGGGTGGAGGGGGCTGATGCAGGCTCCAGACATCTCCCCGGCAGAAATCGGCGAAGAGAAAACGGCCGTCCAGATGGGGAAACTCGGCGCCGCGATAGACGACGCCGCCCACCACGGCGCAACCGCGGGCGCGATCGTACTCGGCGACCGGCGACGTAAAGATGGCAGCCTGGTGGCAAGGGACGGGCATGCCGGGAATCTTCAGACATCTCGTGCCTTCTATTGTCGGCCAGCCGTAGTTGTCGCCCCCTTGGCGAGCCCATGGCAGGAAATTCACTTCCTCACGCTGACTATGCCCGGTATCGGGGATATAGAGGTCGCCGTTTTGCGGGTCGAACGCGAATCCCCACGGATTTCGCAGGCCTGAGGCCCAGATTTCCGGGCGATAGCCATCGACATCGACATAGGGATTGCCAGGTGGAATGCTATACGGGAACTGGGATGATTCAACATCGATTCTGAGGACTTTGCCGAGAAGATGATCCGGGAATTGACTTTCGTGTGGAGGCAGATCGTCACTGCCGCCGTCGCCGATCCCAACGTACAGGTATCCGTCGAAGGGGTTGAAGGAGATGCTGCCCCCGTTATGATCGTGGTGGGGCTGGCTGACGGTCAGGAGTATTTCCTCCGTGGCAGGGTCTGCTGTTGCGAGGTCGGGGGCGGCGATAAACCGGCTGACAACCAGGTCTCCAGCGCGATCTGTGTAACTCAGATAGAACTGACGGTTGGATGGGAAACCTGGCGAGAAGGCTATATTCATGAGCCCGCTTTCACCGCAGCAGGAGATTTGGCTGGAGATATCGATAAACAGGCCCTCGTTCTCCACGCCGTCCTTGAAGACGCGAATGCGCCCCTCTTGCTCGACGATGAAGAGGCGCCGGCTGCCGTCGCCAGCATGGGTGACCTGCACCGGCATTACCAGGTTCTCGATGATTCGTTCTGTTTTCAAAGAGGGGAGTTCGCCGCCCGCTTCGTTGCCACTGGCCAGGGAGCCAAACACTCTTACTTCGCGCCAGGCGACCCAGCTGGGGCTCTCGAGGGTATGAACAAGCAGGTCATCAACCGGGCGGGGCGGGTCAAAGTCAACTGTCAGAGTTTGACCGTCCTCGGTATGGATGTCCGTAAGGCGAGTGTAAAGGGTGCGCACTCCCGAACCGTTGCCGAGCCAGATCAGGTGCGTTGTCGGGCCAGCCGGCGCCTGGGCCACGACGAGCTCGATTCTGTCCACAAGGTAGATAGAGTCGAGCGTGACGGCAATCCACTGGGCGGCAAGGTTATTCGCGTTCCAGTTGGTATCGGGATCGTCGTCAAAGGCCAGGTGGGCTGTTTCTTCGCCTTCGGAGGAGCGCCATACGCCAGCGAGCGCAACATTTCGACTCAGCGGTGGAGGCTGCGCAGTTGGCACAGGCTGCGGCTCGGCAGAGGGCGTGTTTGTTGGGGCGGCGACATGCTCTGCGGTTGGCGTAACCTGGGTTGCCGGGGAGGACGGTTCGGGCAGGGGCTGCATTGCGCAGGCTGTAAGGGCGACAAGGCACAGGAGCAGGACGGGGAGCAGGATTGCGTATTTCATTGGTCGTGCGTTCTGTGGCCGGAAGCGGCTGATTGGGGGAATTCTGTCTCTGCGGTTGGGCCCCGCAAAAGGCGGGACCAGGTTGGCCTCTTGGAGGGACACCGGTCTTTCATGGGGCTAATCCTTGGTGATCAGGTAGACGGCGCCGGTCTGGTAGCCGGTGAGGTAGAGATTGCCCTCTTCATCTTCACCGACGCTGCTGACCGGGACAGATGCCTTAAGGACGAGCTCGCTGTGCCAGCCAGTATGGTTCACTTCATCCGTGCCGGCGCCAGGCGTAGAATTCTGCTTCGTGAGGCTCCAGATGTCTCCTCGGCAGAAGTCGGCGAATAGGAAGCGGTCTTTGAGGTGGGGAAACTGGCTGCCGCGGTAGACAACGCCGCCGACGATTGCGCAACCGCGCGTGTGGTCGTACTCGGCTATGGGCGGGGTGAAGATACCGGCCTGGCGGCAGGGCACGGGCAGGTCTTCAAACCTGGGGCAGCGTGTGCCCTCTATCGTGGGCCATCCATAGTTTTCGCCCCCGGGACTGGCCGCGGGCTGGAAGTTGAGCTCTTCGCGATCGTTGTGCCCGGTATCCGGGATGTAGAGGTCGCCGGTCCGGTGGTTGAAGGCGAAACCCCAAGGGTTCCGGAATCCAAGGGCCCAGATTTCCGGGCGGAACTGGTCGTCGGCGACGAAGGGATTGCCGGCGGGGACTTGGTAGGGCTGGGTTGAGGACTCGACATCAATGCGCAGTATCTTTCCCAGCAGTAGCGCCGGGTCCTGGGGAAAATGGGCAGGGCGTCCGTCACTTCCCCCGTCGACCATGCCGACGTACAGGTATCCGTCACGGGGGCCGAAGGCGAGGCGCCCGCCGTTATGGACTTCGTGCGGTTGGGGGACGGTGAGAAGGATTTCCTCGCTGGTGGGATCGGCAACATCGGGGTCAGAGGTGGCATTGAAGCGGCTGATTACAGTGTCATCATTCTTGTTTGAATAGCTCAGATAGAACCGATTGGCTGCAGGATAGCCGGGGGAGAAGGCGACATTGAATAGTCCGCGCTCCTCGCAACAGTTGACTCGATCGGTTATATCCAGGAAGAGGGTCCCGCTGGCGGCGCCGTTGTTGAGGACGGTGATACGGCCCTGCTGCTCCACGACAAAGATGCGGCCGCTGCCGTCGCCGGCGTGAGTGACTTGCACAGGGAGGACCAGATTGTCGAGGACCTTTTCGAGATTCAGCGGAGGGGACGATCCACTCTCATCCTCGGGAGAAGGGGGCATCCCGAAGATTCTGACCTCGCGCCAGGCGACCCAACTGGGGCTGTCGAGAGTTTGAACGAGGAGTTCCCTAACGGGCCGCGGCGGATTGATATCAATGGTAAGCGTCTGCCCGTCCTCTGTGTGGAAATCGGTGAGCTGTATGTACCGCGTCCGCACGCCGGAGCCGTTGTCCAACCAGAGGGCATGGGTCGTTGGTCCGGGGGGCGCCTGAGCCACTACGAGCTCGATGCGTTCGGCGAGATAGAGGCCGTCGAGGGCGATCGAAATCCACTGAGCGGGATGGTCCTGTGCGCTCCAGACCGTTTCGGCGTCGCCATCGATCGCGTATTGGGCGCCGTCTTCTCCGGAGGAGACGCGTACCGTACCCAATGGGGCGACATTTGGACTCGCTGGAGTGGGGGCGGCGGTGTTGGTGGGATAGGGCGCGGGCGCGGGTGTTTGTGTGGGCGCGGGTGTGGGGGTTGGCGTTACCGCGGGCGGCCTGGTGTTAGTTTCGATGGGGGTCGGGGATTCAGACTCCGTGCGAGGGGAGCAGGAGGCGGTTAGCATCAGTAAGAAAAGCAGGCCTGTCAACGCGAGCGCTTTTTTCATAGGAGGCTCATGGGATGGGGCCGGTCGGCGAATTCTCCGGTGAGACGAGTTGAATGCGTATGGTCGGGGCTCCGCTCCGTAACGGGACGGGGCCGACGGGATGGGCGGGCTGGTCGGCGGATTATCGCGACGTGATCATGTAGATTGTACCATCCTGGTAGCCGGCGGCGTAGACGTTGCCGGCTTCGTCTTGGCCGATGCTGCTGATGGGGAAGCCGGCGTTGGCGAGGCGCGCGCTCTGCCAGCTTGATTCGGCTTGCCCGGTTTCGTTGCGGCCGGTTCGCTTGAGACCCCATATGGCGCCGCGACAGAAATCGGCGAAGAGGAAGACGCCCTGCAATGCAGGAAATGCGGCTCCCCTGTAGACTGCTCCGCCGACGACGGCGCAGCCTTGAGCGTGGTCGTACTCGGCGACGGGCGAGACGAGGCCTGCGGCGTTGCAGACGAGAGAGTCATGCGGGAAGCAGGTATTTCCTTCCATGACGGCCCAGCCGTAATTTCTTCCGGCTCCAGCGGATGACGGTTGAACGTTCACCTCTTCGCGCGAGCTGCCTCCCACGTCGGGGATGTAGAGATCGCCCGTCGCGCGATCGAAGGCGAAGCCCCAAGGGTTGCGCAGGCCAAGGGCCCAGATCTCCGGGCGGAAGCCTTCGGTCTGATTGAAGGGATTGTCTGCGGGGACGGCGTAAGGTTGGGCGCCGGACTCAACATCGATGCGGAGGATTTTGCCCAGCAGCGTGTCCGGTCTCTGGGCGAGGTTGTCAGGATCGCGGAAGGTGCCGCCGTCGCCGCTGCCGACGTAGAGGTAGCCGTCCTGGAGGCCGAACGACAGGTGGCCGCCGTTGTGGATCTTGTCGGGCTGGTCGAGGGTCAGCAGGACCTCTTCAGTGTCACGGCGGGCGATGTCGGGGTCGTCTGATGTCACGAAGCGACTGACGACCGTGTCACCACTTAGATTGGAGTAGCTGACGTAGAAGCGCTGGCTTTCGGCATAGGAGGGCGGAAAGGCGAGGCCGAAGAGGCCCTGTTCTCCGCAGCAGGCGACGCGATCCGAGATGTCAAGGAATGGCCGTTCCAGAAGGCGGCCGTCTTGCAGGATCCGGATTCGCCCTTTCTGCTCGGCAATGTAGATACGGTTGGTACCGTCGCCGGCATGGGTGATCAGAACGGGAAGGTCCAGGCCTGATACGGTCTGGTCGAGACGCACTTGCGGGAACGGATTGTCCGCTCGCGAGTGGGTTGCGAGTGAGCTGAAGACTCTGACCTCGTGCAGGGAGACGTCAAGCTGGCCGTGCAGGGCGATCAGAAGGAGTTCGTTGGCTCGTTGCGGGGGATCGATGGGGATGGCCAGGAGGCGGTCGCTGCTAGGTCGGACACTGTTGAGCCGCTTGTACAGCGTGCGGACGCCGGATCCGTTCCCCAGCCAAAGTTCCAGCGTTACGGGACCGTGCACGTCGGGGGGAAAGACAAGCTCGATCTGATCGATGAGGTAGAGGTCATCCAGGAGGACCGAGAACCACTGCGGCGGGGGCAGGCCAGAATGCCAGGCAGTTGCGGGATCGCCGTCGAGGGCGAGGGCAAATTCGTCGCCGCGGGCTGAGGCTCGACCTGATCCCCGGAGGGCGACGTTCTCGGAAAAGGCTGACTCGTTCGCCGTGGTGTCGGATCTTTGGGAGAGCTGATAGAGGACGCCGTCGTCAAAGCTGGCGGCGTACAGGTTGCCGACTTCGTCCTGGCCGATGCTGCTGATCGAGATGGGCGCGTTCAACAGGAGCGTGCTCTGCCATCCGGTTTGGCTGGCGGGAGCGGGTCGTTTGAGGCCCCAGATCCGGCCGCTGCAGAGGTCGGCGAAGAGGAAGAGCCCCTGGAGGGCGGGGAACTCGCGGCCGCGGTAGACAGCGCCGCCGGTGACGGCGCAGCCCTGCGAGTGGTCATACTCGGCGACGGGCAGAGTCAGGGAGTCGGCGCTGCAGGGCACCACAAAGTTGTCGAAGCAGAGATTGGCCTCCATTCTGAACCAGCCGTAATCCTCTCCTCCTGAGCTGGAGGCGGGCTGGAAATTGATCTCTTCGCGTTGGCGGTTTCCGGAATCGGGAATAAAGAGGTCACTGGTCTGCGCGTCAAAGGCGAAGTTACCGGGGTTGCGGAGCCCCAAGGCCCAGATTTCCCCGCTGTATCCGGTGACCCTTGCGAAGGGATTGGTATCGGGAATGCGATACGGCTTGTCGCCCGATTCGACATCGATGCGCAACAGTTTGCTGAGCAGTGTGTCATGGTCCAGCGCCGGGTTATCGGGATAGCTGAAAAGCCCGCCGTCCCCGCTGGCGATATAGAGATAACCGTCTTTCGGACCGAATTCCATGTGGCCGCCGTTGTGGTGTTCTGCGGGCTGCTCGATGGTAAGGACGACTTCTTCACTTTCCGGGTCGGCCTGGTTGGGGTCCTGTGAGATTTGGAAGCGGCTGATGACGGTATGGCCGTCGAGGTTTGTGTAGCTGATGTAGAAGTGGCTGGCGGCGGCGGTCGAGGGAGGGAAGGCGATGTCGATCAGGCCGCGGTGTACGCAGCAGAGGACGCGGGAGGAGATATCGAGGAAGGGGGTTTCGAGGGTTTCGCCGTAGTGGACGATGCGGATGCGACCTTCTTTTTCGGCGACGAAGAGGCGCCCGCTCTGGTCTCCGGCGTGGGTGACCTGGACTGGCAGGTGGAGTCCGGAGGCGATGGGTTGGAGGGTCAGTCGAGGCTGGCTGGCAGAGTCGAGCGATTGTGTATGCGGGAGGCCGAACACTTTAATTTCGCGCCATGCGACCCAGCTGGGGCTATCGAGGGTGACGATAAAGACCTCGTTGACGGGCCGGGGCGGGTCCAGTTCTATGTCGAGAAGCTGCCCGTCGTCCGTGTGGACCCGGGAGAGACTCGCATACAGGGTCCGCGTACCGGAGCCATTGCCCAACCAGATTTGATGCGTCGTTGGACCGGCGGGGGCCTGCGTTACCTCAAGCTGGATACGGTTGACAAGGTAGAGTTCGTCAAGCGCAACGGAGAACCATTGGGGCGCGGGTTGTTGCGCGCTCCACACTGAGGAGGAACTGCCGTCAATCGCCAGATGCGCGGCGGCGGCGGTCAGCAGTCCGGCCGCGTCTCTCGTCGAGCCCGTTGCGTAGCCGTGCAGGGCAACGTTTTCTCCGAAGGGTTGGGACCCGAATGGAGAGGCGGCCCAGGGCGATGCAGGGGAGAGCGAGACTGTGACGTTGGCGATCGGGGCTGGCGACTGGGCGGACCGGCCGTTTCGGGACGCAGTTTCACATGCTGATGCAACCATGGTGGAAAGGGCAATTAGCAGGAGGCCGAACGCTCTCTTCATCGGGTCAGCAGAACTCTTTTTCTGGTACAGTAGTTGGCCAGCTCATTGTGCCTTTGCCGTGTTTCCTGGCGGTTCAGGGGACTGGCGCCTGGGCTATCGTTGGGCAAGGGTATAGATAGCCCCGTTCTCTTCGACGTGGATAGTAAAGTATACATTGCCCTCTTCATCGGAGCCTACGCTGCTGACGGGCAGGCCGGCAGATGCCAGCAGCTGACTACGCCAGAGGGTTGTCTTGCCTCTGGTTGCTGCTTCTTCGGATCGCCATATTCCCCAGATACTGCTCGTGCAGAAGTCTGCGACGATGAAGGCGCCATTCAGGGCCGGGAGGCTGTCGCCGTGGTAGACGGCTCCGCCGACGATCGCGCAACCCTGGGTGTGGTCGTAGTCGGCGACGGGCAAGGCCAGGCCGGCGGCGCTGCAGGTGAGGACGTCATGTTCGAAACAGATGCTGCCCTCCATGATGGGCCAGCCGTAGTTCTGTCCTCCGCCACTGCCGGCCGGCTGATAGTTTATCTCCTCGCGCTTGAAGTTGCCCGTGTCGGGCAGATAGAGGTCGCCGGTCTTCTTGTGGAAGGCGAATCCCCAGGGATTGCGAAGGCCGAGCGCCCAGATCTCCGGGCGGTAGTCGTCGGCGTTTGTGAAGGGATTGTCGACAGGCACTCGGTAAGGCAGTTCGCCGGATTCGACGTCGATGCGGAGGAGCTTGCCCAGCAGCGTATTGGTGGTCTGGCCGCTGTTTTCGGGATCGCGGGGGAGGCCGCCGTCGCCGCTGCCGATATAGAGGTAGCCGTCCTGGGGACCGAATTCAATGTGCCCGCCGTTGTGGTTTTCGTGGGGCTGGTCGATAGTGAGGAGGATTTCTTCGCTGGATTCGTCGGCGCGATCGGGGTCGTCTGAGATGGAAAAGCGGCTGATGGTGGTTGCGTCCCGCTTGTTTGTGTAGCTCACGTAGAAGCGGCCGGTTTCGGGGTAGGAGGGGGGAAAGGCCAGCCCGAACATGCCGCGCTCGCCCTCGCAGCAGTTTACTCGCTCGGTGATGTCCAGGAAGGGAACGTCGTTCAGGGCCCCTTCGTTGACGACGCGTATTCGGCCTGGCAGCTCAACGATGAAGATGCGTCCGCTGCCGTCGCCGGGGTGGGTTACGCGGACGGGGTAGTCGAGCCCTGTGACCAGTTCGGCGACCTGATAGGGTGGGAGTTCGACTTCGGCGACAGGTCGTTCGGGTGGGGCGCCGAAAACGCGGAAATCACGCCAGGCGACCCAGCTTGGGCTGTGCAGGGTCAGAATCAGGAGTTCGTTGATGGCCTGTGGAGGTTCGATGGGGACGGCCAGGACCTGACCGTCCTCGGTGTGGACATCTTCCAGGCGCTTGTAGAAGGTTCGCATTCCGGAGCCGTGCCCCAGCCAGATCTCGTGTGTCGTGGGGCCCGGGGGCGCTTGGGTGATCACCAAGTCCACTCTGTTGACGAGGTAGATTTGGTCGAGGGAGATCGCATACCATTGGGGCGCGGGCTGTTTGGCGCTCCAGATCGTATCCGGGTCGCCATCGATTGCCAGGGAGGCTTCCGGATCGACGACAAGGTGGCCTTCGGGGCCCCGGATGTAGGCGAGCCCGGAGGCCAGGGGCGCGATGTTTTCGCCGCGGGGGAGGCCGTGTCTGGCCGGAGAGTAGGGCGGTTCGGCTGGCGACATGGTGATGGTCAGCCGAGCGCCCTCGATGGCAGCGTCATATTCCCCTGCTGACGAACATGCGATCGCCAGCAGAGCGGCCAGTGCAGTCGTCAGCATTCGGATTAGAGCTGTCGGAGTTGACATGGATTTTCTCAGGCCGGCGGCAGGTCGTCTGACGAAAAAGGGCGGAGGACTACCGACTTCGGTCGATGGGGCGCGAAACATTGCAGCGGCCTATCTCTCTGCCAGGAGATAGAGGACGCCCTCCTGGTAGCCGGCGGCGTAGTCATTGCCTTATGGGGCACAGAGGCTGGGCACGATCTGCCGAAAACGCAGTCGTTGTGTGACGGCATAACAGCGCGGCGAGCGATTCGATGCCCGAAAGCAGAAACAAAGACCTTATCCGACTTCGAAGACACTATACAGGTCATTCAGAGGGAGTAGGGGTCGACCGCGTCGCGGAGGCCGTCGCCGACAAAGTTGAAGGTAAGGACAGCCGCGATGACGAAGAAGGCGGGGATCAGAAGCCATGGCTGCTGGAGTAGAACACTGACGTTTTGGGCCTGCTTCAGGAGGGCGCCCCAGCTGGTCTGGGGAGGCTGGATGCCGAGGCCGAGGAAGCTGAGCGCTGTTTCGGCGAGGATCATGCCGGGTATGGCGAGCGTGGCGACGACGATGATGTGGCTGAAGGCGTTTGGGAGCATGTGGCGGAAGATGATGCGAGAGTCGGAGGTGCCCGCGGCCCGGGCTGCGAGTGTGTATTCCATTTCCCTGTAGGACAGCACTTTGGCGCGGACCTGCCGGGCCAGACCGGTCCACTCGACAAGGGAGAGGATGACTGAGATGGCAAAGAAACGTTGTAAGGGAGACCAGTTGGCAGGCATTGCTGCGGCCAAAGCCGCCCAGAGAGGGATCGCGGGGAAGGACATCAGGAATTCGATGACGCGCTGGATCAAGGTGTCGAGACCGCCGCCGTAGAAGCCGGAGATGGTGCCGAGGGTGGCGCCGAAGATAATGGTGAGGATAACGCCGACAAGCCCAATCGTCAAAGATATTCGTGCCCCCATGAATACGCGGGCGACCATGTCGTGGCCCAAATCGTCGCTGCCTAAGAGGTAGAACACGCCCGGCTCGTCCACTCCGTAGAGGTGACGATCGAAGGGGATGAGTCCAAAGAGTTTGTATTCGTAGCCTTTGACAAAAAACTTGATTGGATACTTCGCGTCTTTGATCTCCTCATAAACAAAGCGGAAGGTATCCATGTCGAGTTCGCTTTCCAGGCCATAGACGAAGGGGCGCAGGTGGAAAGTCCCGTGTTCGTCGCGGAAACGGGGCAGTTGGGGCGGGACGAAAACGTAGTCTTCATGGACATCGGTGTAGGGAATCGGGGCGATGAAGTCTGCGAAGAGGGCGGACATGTAGAGGAGGAAGAGGACGACACTGCCGCCAATGGCAAGCCGGTTACGAAGGAAGCGGCGGCCGATTAGCCGGGCCGGTGAGATTGCCGCGGATTGCGGGGTCTCGTCGCTGGAGAGAATATCGACTGAAGTAGCGCTTGTCGCCATGTCTAGGTGTAACGGATACGGGGATCGACCCAGATGAGCAGGATGTCAGCCAGGAAATTGCCGATTACCAACAGCCCGGCCAGAAAGACGAGAAAGGTGCCTGCCAGATACATGTCTTGTTGAAGCAGCGCGTTGAAGTAGAGGGGCCCCGTAGTGGGGAGGCTGAGTACCATCGAAACGATTGTCGCTCCAGAAATGATTTGTGGCAGGCTCGTGCCCAGGATCATGACGAGAGGGTGGATGGCGTTGCGCACTGCGTGGACAAGGATCACGCGCCGCTCAGGGAGCCCTTTGGCGCGTGCAGACGTGATGTAGGCGATTTTGAGCACGTCGAGCAGATTGCCGCGCATCATACGGATGAGCCCGGCTGTACCTGAGGTGCCGACGACAAGCACTGGGATCCACAGATGCTTCAGGAGGTCCCATAGTTTGGCGACGTCCCAGGGGGCGTCTTCATACTCTGGTGAGAACAGTCCGCCAACGGACTGATCAAAGACCATCGCCGCGATTACCATGAAAATGAGGGCAAGAAGAAAGTTGGGGATGGACAGTCCGACCATGCCAATGGTCGTGAAGAAATGGTCACTAGCCTGGTATTGATGGGTAGCCGAATAGACTCCGATCGGGATGGCGATCAGCCAAGTTACAAGCAGGGTTGAGATCGAAATCACCATCGTAAGGGTCAGACGTTCCCAGACCAGTTCGCTGACGTCCTTGTTGTAGGCAAATGAGCGGCCAAAGTCGCCCCGTACGAAGCCGGACACCCACTTCCAATATTGTACGTAGACGGGCTGATCGAGGCCGTACTGGCGAACGATCGCTTCAAGCTGGCGCTCTGTTGTTCTCGTACCTTGGGCCTCCAACTGGGCGCGATAGACGTCCATATACGTTCCCGGCGGCAGGTTGATGATCACGAAGCCGACGATGGAGACGAAGAACATTGTAACAAGCATATATAGAAAGCGGGAGATGATGAATCTCTGCAAAGGAGTACCCTATAGGGCGGCAAGGCGTGGACTTGACGTTGCCATACTATGCCAGAACGCGGCCGATAGGCCCGCCTTCCAGGCGACTCAAAACAGGTATTCTTGTTTCACATAGGAGAGAGGAACGTCGAGGCCGCTCCTCTCTCCTCAAGGATTCAATCACGCTTTGCCGATTCCAGGACTGGATGGCGTTTAGGGCCCGTTCAGTTGAACTGCGGCGGCGCGGTCTGATTCTGCCGGTCAGCTCAGGCTATTCGGCGAAGAAGTAGACTTCGGGATAGGTCATCGCTCCGGGCATGCCCAACACCCATGGGCCCAGCCAGCCGCCGAGGGGGATGTCTTCACTCGTCGGCACGTTGTGAATCTGGTTGCTGGCGATCACGATATTAGGCGGGTCGGCGATGCCGCCCAGCAGGAACGGTCCTTCGTCGATGTGGATCTGGATGATTTGGAAGGTAAGCTCGTCTCGCTTGGCAAGGTCCGGTTCAGCGATGGCCTGCTTGTAGAGCTCCCACATACGGAACATCGGGTCGTCAACCGGAATTTCTTCGCGCGGGGGCGTGCGGTCACGCGGGTCGAGATCCAGTTCGGTACCTTCCTTGGGCGTGCCTTCGGCGGCCATCCATGCGCCGTAAAGAGGCGCCCAGCGTCCGCCACTGCCATAGGAGATTAGCCAGGCAGGGTAGGTCAACAGGTCGGGGCCGTCGGGTGCGCCGCCGCCGTACAGTCGAATGTCGTAAGTGGCGTTCGTCGTCATTACACCGACTTGGGAGCCGGGAATGGCATTGACGTAGGCGTTGAGGCCGATGGCTTTCCAGTCTTCGACCATCAGTTCGGCCGTTTCAATGAAGGCGGTATTGCCGGCGGGGAAGTCGATACGCACTTCCAGAGGGGAGCCGTCGGGAAGATCGCGGAAGCCGTCGCCGTCCTGGTCGGTTACTTCGATTTCGTCGAGCAGACTGGCGGCCAGTTCAGGATCGTAGGTGACGGCCGACTCGCGCCAGGCGACCAGGATTGCCTGGCCTTCTGCGGAGCGGTTGAACTGTGCCGAGTTCGGCGACATGGTGCCGGTGCTGGCTTCGCCGCCCAATCCCAGGAATGTTATCTTGCGGATTCGTTCGCGGTCCATGGCGTGGGACAGCGCGCGTCGGTATTGGGTGGTGCGGACGATGGCCCGTTTACCGTCGTCGGGGTTGTTCCAGTTGACGCCCCAGGCCGGCGCTCCGCCGGCGCCGTTGTCCCATAGCAGGACGCGATAGTCGCCATTGGCCTCATTCTCTTTAAGGACCGCCAAGTCGCGCAAAGAGAGATGTGGATGGGCGTGGAAGTTTATGTCGCCGTTGAAGATACGGAGCTTCAGTACCTCGACATTTTCGGCGAAGGACACTTCCAGCCTGTCGATATAGGGCAACTGATTGCCGGCGGTATCGACGGCGTAGTAGTAGGGGTTGCGCTCGAGGATCATGCGGTTGCCGGGTTCGAGCGAAACCACCATCCAGGCATTCAGTACGGGCCGATCGGGATTGTTCCACCAGTCCTGCTTTTCGGTGAACTCTTCATAGTCGGCGGCGTCTGAGTAGTTCGGATGGAACTGTTCCAGATAGTGGCGGGGATAGGGCCCGAAGTTGTAGGAGATGCCACCATTGACGAATGCGGCCAGCTCTCTTTCCAAAAGAGGGGCGGAGGCGGCGAAGCTGAAGCGGATTGTGTAGTCGTCGATCTTTTGAGCCGTCATAGGCTGACCGCCTACAAGCGTCCAAGCCGGCATTGCCATCGGATGGTCGGGGTTGGCTGCCATGTCCTCCCACCAGAAGATGACGTCGTCAACGGTAAAGGGATGGCCGTCCGACCATTTGGTTCCTTCACGGAAGTAGAAGGTCCATTCGGAGGCATCGTCATTGCTCTCCCAGGCCCTGGCCAGGCCGGGGCCTACGGCCGCACCGCCTTCCTCCCAATGCAGCGGCGAGTGGCCGTACATGTACTGAGAGGTATCGCGGAAGTCACTGCTGGTGGTCGTCCGCCTCAGAGAGCCGCCATACTGGCCGATCTCGATCCATGGAAGGTCGACGACCAATGGGTCGATAGGGATGCGTTCATCGAGAGGCGGCAGATCGCCGGCGGCAACCATCTCGGCGAGCATGGGCGCCTCTTTGGCGGACATCATCGCGTCATCGCTTTCCCCTGCAGGCTCGGCCTCTTCGGCGGCGGGGGGCTCTTCCGCGGCGGGTTGCTGGTCGCCTGCGCAGGCTGCCAACACCAAGAACAGAGCCAGCATCAGAACCAAAAGTGTCCAAGCGCGTCGGCGGGCTTGGTTCGAACGGAATGGGGACATGTAGAACCTCCCTTTCATTTTGGAAGATAGGCGTTGGAGGCGGCATCCGGCTTCACCGCCAAGATAAAGTCACTCAGTGGCGTACGTCAACGTCGTGGTATTCGGTATGGTAGCCGGGCCAGCTGGTGTTGCGGCGGTCGGCTTCGGTCTCCTGCGGCACAGGAAGCGTCACCCAGTCGCCGTCTTGGACGGCTGAAGAGTCTCTGGCCTGGTGACGGCCGATAAGCTCGGTTCGGAGTCGTTCGAGATGGGGCGAGGCTTCGGCGGCGCGGACGAGATTGCGGAGCTCCTGCGGGTCGCTTTCGAGGTCGAAGAGTTGCTCGCTGCCGCCGACAGGGAACCAGATGTATTTCCAGCGTCCGTCGGTGATGGCGAAGTTGCCTGGCCTGTCGGCGCTGCCCAGGGCGGACTCCAGGTAGGGCCGCGGCTCGATCTCTCCCCGCGCCAGGGCGACGAGATCGAGGCCGTCGACGTCATTGGGCGGTGTGCCGCCTGCGGCTGTAACTGCGGTTGGCAGAATGTCGGCGAGGGTGACGAGGGACGGGTTGCGCGTCCCGTGCTGGCGGTTGTCCCAGCCCTGCGGCATACGCAGGGCAAAGGGGACGTGGGCGGAAGGTTCGTGGAACATGCCTTTGGCGCCGGCGTGATGGTCACCAAGGTATTCGCCGTGATCGGAGGTGTAGATAATCAGGGTTTCGTCGAAGATGCCCATGTCCTGGAGGGCGGCAAAGATACGGCCCATGTTGTAGTCGATCTGTGTGATTACGCCGTAGTAGGCGGCGCGCGCCTCGCGGATTACTTCGGGCGGCACGAGATCGAAGGACTGTTTCTCCCTGAGTAGTCGGAAGGCGTAGGGGACGTCGTCGCCTTCGCTCCAGTCGCCGAAGACCGGGGCCGGGATGTCACAGTCACGGTACATGGAGTAGTAGGGCTCAGGGGGGTCGATGGGGGGATGGGGCTTGGAGAAGGAGCACCAGAGAAAGAAAGGAAGTGTGGGGTCGCGGCGCTCGCGGATGTACTCGACGCACTGTTCGGCGGTCCAGGAAGTGAGGGTCAGAGCCTCGGGAACCGTTGCCATGCCGGGATAGAGCTCGTTCTGGCCGAGGCCGTGGCGCATGGGCTGGACGTCGTAGCCGCGGCGGGCCATGTGACGGTAGTAGTCTTCCGGCAGAATCATCTCTTGAAAGCCGTATCTGACGCGCTGGGGCGTGAAGTGCATTTTGCCGATGGCGGCAGTCTGGTATCCCAGTCTGTTCATGCAGGAGGGAAGTGAATCACTGAAGTCGGACAGGACCCTAGACGAAGGTCCGTTGCCGGTCATGCCGTGAGTGGTGACGTACTTGCCGGTCATGATTGACATGCGGGAGGGAACGCAGACGGGGCAGTCGCCGTAGGCCGAGGTGAAGTTGATCCCCTCACGAGTGAGGTGATTGAAGTGGGGCGTGCGCATGAACGGGGGCGCGGCATCCCCAGCCGCGTCGTATCGCTGCTGGTCAGTTGTTATCAGCAAGATGTGGGGGCGTTCCATGAAACGTCGTCCCGTGTTTAAGGAGGCTGGAATTGACAGTTGGTTGTCAAAGGAGAATGGGCGCAGTGTAACATAGGCCGGGGGCTCGGCAAAGTCAGGGGCGAAAGGGGGCGCAGTTCATAATAGGTGGTGAGTTGGGGGACAGGACTGAATCACGCTGCCTGGCTTTTCTGAATGCTCTGAATCTGAATTGCGGGCAACGCTTTTTGGGTCCGCGAAGGGCAACTGGGGAGGGCAATACCACTTTTTCCACGGAGGGGCACGGAGAACGGCGACATCCTTTTGTCCGCGAAAGGGGCGCGAAGAACGGCACAACCCTTCTGACTATGGAGGGATACGGAGGGGTCGGGAGGGAGCATTGGCGCCGCCGGTCGTGGGAGGCTTTTCTGGCTGGGATGCAAGCACAATGTGTGCCCTTACAGGGGGGTGGCGGGTCTTGCTGGAGCGCTGGTTTGGGGAGGGAGTTGGCAACGTGGGTATATTTGCCTCGGGAGGGGGTATTTGCTACCCTTGCACCTTGAGCGGGACAGTGGGTCCCCATGGCGCCGCTTTCTTGATTGGTCTGGCTCTTGATTCCTCTTTGGATTTTGTCGACCTCATCCTGGCGGGTCGCGAAAGTGCGGCCATTTTGGTGAAGGATTGAATTGGGATGGGTCGTGATGGATGGGCCTTTGGGCGGCAGTGCGTTGTGAGAGACGCAGGCCAATTGTACTGAACCGGGATGATACGCCACAAAACAGCAGACGACGGGAGAGGAAGATGAACGGGTTAAATCGCCCCAATCTACTATACATTCACTCCGACCAGCACAGTCCTCATGTGACTGGCTGCTATGGGGATGAACTGGTCGATACGCCGAACCTGGACCGCCTGGCTGCGAGCGGCGTGGTCTTTGACAACGCGTACTGCTGCTCTCCGATTTGCGTGCCTTCGCGGATGTCAATGTTGAGTGGACGCCACCCCTTTCAGAATGAGGTCTGGACGAATGAGCATGGCCTTGATTCGAGGATTCCGACGATAGCCCATGCGATGGGCGCGGCCGGCTATCAGCCTGAGCTGGTTGGGCGGATGCACTCGGTGGGGCCGGATCAGTTGCATGGTTACGCGTCCCGTTTTGTGGGCGATCACGGCGCGAACCATCCGGGAAATCCGGGGCCGGATCGAGGGATTCTCAGCGTTACGGCGGGCCCGCATCATCTGAGTCTCGAACGCTCTGGACCCGGTCAGAGCGCGTACCAGGTGCATGACGAAGATGTGACCGCGGTAACGGTTGGGAGGTTGAACCGGCTAGGCGTCCAGAAGAGGGCCGGCGTTCTCAGGGAGCCGTTCAGTATATCGGTTGGGCTGATGCTTCCGCACCCGCCCTATGTGGCCCGGCAGGAGGATTACGACCGGTACGCGGGCTCGATGACGCCGCCCCGCAAGTCTGCGCCGCCGGTCGAGGAGCAGCATCCTTTTTTGCGCTGGTGGCGGCAATCTACCGGCATCGAAGTGATGAACGACGTAGAGGTCCTGCGGGCGCGAGCGGCCTATGCGGGACTGGTGTACCGCACGGACGCGATGATTGGCCAGATTCTGCAGGCGCTCCGCGAAAACGGTTTGGACGAGAATACGCTGATCATCTACACGTCGGACCATGGCGACATGCAAGGCGAGCACGGCCTTTTCTGGAAGCATGTCTTCTACGAAGAGTCAGTGCGCGTGCCCCTGATCGTGAGCTGGCCCGGCAGCATATCGGGGGGGCAGCGCTGCGAGCGCGTCGTGAGCGCGGTTGACGTTGCCGCGACGATGCTTGACGCGATGGATGCGCCGGCGCTGCCGAACTCGGTCGGGCAGAGTTTTCTGCCTCAGATTGACGGGCGGCGCGATGCGCCAAACTGGGAGAACGCGGCCTTCTCGGAGTATTGCACGGACAAGTTCGGTCCGCCGGAGGGGGCCTTCCAGCGGATGATACGGCGCGACGAGTGGAAGTACATATACTATCACGGGTATCCCAGCCAGTTGTTCAATCTGAAGGAGGACCCTGGAGAACTGATTGACCGATCGGAGGATCCTGGTTGCAGGTCGATTGCAAGCGAGTTGAGGGACGAGATATTGCGGGACTGGGATCCTGAAGAGGTGAAGCGAAAGATGGCGGAGAAGAGCGCGGACGAGCCGGTACTTACGGCCTGGGCCCGGCAGACCGGGCCGGAGGAGCGCTATCGCTGGCCGATGCAGAGAGAGATGAACTGGCTGGCCTGATCTGTATTGGCGGAGCAGTCGGGTTGACCCCAGGAGGAACGCGGTTGTGTTCGCTGGAGGGGCACGGAGAACGTCAACACGTTTTCGTCCGTGAAGGGGCGCGAAGAACGGCAACATCCTTTTTTCCTTGAAGGGGCGCGGAGAACGGAAACGGCATAGGGCAACATTTCATTTTTCACGGAGCGTGTTGGGGGGCAGAACGATGGTGGTCGGTGGGTGGCGATGAAAGACGGCGCGGGAGGCTTTGGGCCTCTGATGGCTGGGCGGGGAAGCGTGTGCTAGGGCGAGAGAGAACGATAGAGGGCCGCTGTGGTTGGGAAGGTCAGGTGGAGCGTTTCTCATGCGTCGCTTATGCCGCGAGCAAGGGTTGCTTACACACATTGTCCCTGCGACGGGAACATTTTCGGACCGAATGTAGTCATATCAGCGAATGAAGGAGTTCCTTCTGCTAACCATTGACTACGGATAAATTGGAGCCATGGCTACTGTCACTCGACGGATCAGGCCAAAAACCGCTGTCGCCGGTCGAACGGGCAGGCGGCGGCCCAGCCGACGGAGTCGGATTCTGGTACAGGTGTCAGCGTTGACAGCCGCAATATTTGGACTTTGGGCTCTGTGGAGCTTAACGGCAACCACGGTAGAAATTGAAGTGGATGGTGTCAGGGACACAGTTCAAACGCACCGACGCGATGTGGGAGCAGTGCTCTCGGATGTTGGTCTGTTGCTGGGCGCGGAGGCGGTGGTAGAAGAGGGGGCGGCGGAGGTAACATTCGCGCCATCCACAGCATCTCAGACCCAGAACGGGGTAGGAAGGGTCGTAGCGGCTGCTGGGGAGTCTGGCGTTCCTGCGGCGCCAGAAGAGCGGCTGCGGATATCGCCCAATCTGGAAGCGAGAGTTACGGAGGGCCTAAGGGTTTCGGTCGAACGCCCGCAGCCATTCCGAATCTTGGCAGACGGCCGGGAAACGCGTCACGCCAGTTGGGCAGAATCGCCGGCAGAGTTATTCGCAGAAGCTGGGATACCGTTCAGTCCGCGGGACCAGATTCTCATCAACGGAGAGCTCGCTGGTTGGGATGACCCTTTGCCGCAGGCGGCCATCATAGCAGAGGAAAACAGGACAGGCGGCGGCGCAGTCTGGGAACTGACGGAACGAGACCCTCTTCGCATTGAGGTCAACCGTTCGATCCGGCTGACGGTGTATGAGGACAGCATACCGTACACGATCCATACGCTGTCTGAAACGGTTGGCGAGGCGTTGCGGGAAGCTGAGATCACGATTTACCTTGGCGACAATGTACAGCCAAGCCTGGGCACGCCGGTCAGTGCGGGGCTGCGCGTGCTGATTCAGCGTAGCACGCCGGTCAGTCTGCTGGCGGACGGCGTACTTTACAAGACTCGGACGCAGAGCAATCTTGTCGGCGATGTCCTGACGGAGGTTGGTGTCGGGTTTAGCGGATTGGACGAAGTCTACCCTCCCCTGGATGCTGAGTTGTATCCCGATATGCAGATTCAGATTGTAAGGGTGAGGGAAGAGATTGAGTTTGTGGATGACATTGCACCCTTTGATACGGTCTGGGAGGGCGATCGCGACCTGTTGATTGACACGTTGGAAGAGCGCCCGGGCGCATACGGGATTACACGGGAGCGTTACCGTGTCCTCTTCCGAGACGGCGAGGAAGTTGCCCGCACGCTGGAAGATGTATGGGAAGCCCAAGAACCGCGTGACAGAGTTCGGGTCTATGGACAGAAGATCGTACCGAGAACATTTTTCGACGACACGGGACAGGAGTTTACGTACTGGCGCGTCATCAGAATGAGGGCGACCAGTTACAGCGCGGCCACGGCAGGTGTGTCTCCAAGCGTGCCCTGGTATGGGTATACGCGGACGGGAGACCGGATGAGGAAAGGTGTGGTGGCGGTCGACCCGGCAGTTGTGCCGCTGCGTACGAGGGTTTATGTCTCCGGATACGGGATTGGGGACGCGCTGGACACAGGCGGGAACATACGCAACCGGCGTATCGACCTGGGGTATGACGACCATAACCTTGTATTGTGGAGCCGGTGGGTTGACGTCTACCTGCTGTGGCCGCCGCCGCCAGAAAGCGATATTCTGTGGGTCATACCCTTGTCGCCGATTGAGCCGCGGTAGAAGAGTGCAGGAGAGCGGGGACGTGTGTGAAACGTGCCAACCGGGCAATCGGTTGGCACTTTTTTTTGGGTTTGTACATTTTCTTTGTGGCAATTGGTGGCGTTGTGGGAAGGCGAGCAGTCGATACCGAGTTCGAGGGATTCTCTGCACATGCAAAAATAGGTCTAACAGGCATTTTCAATCCGGCGCCGGGACGAATCTGACACTGTATAGTCCATGGCTATCGCCTCCTTGGCATTTACAATATTTAGGAACTACTGCACTGTCGCTTGTTTCTACCTGACCGTTTGTCCCTATTCTGGTCCAAAGCCGATCAATAACCCAGACCCGTATTTGGCGGCAGGTAAAGGCGACAGTCGGCGATTCTAACCTCCAATGGCAACAGAGAGACGTGGAATCAATTGGTAAGCCGGCAGCCACAGTCTATCAATAGCCGAGAAGCCGCTCTGCCAAGACATTGACGCGCCGACTCTTAGGGCTGCCTCTGTTGGTCCGTCTGACAGAAAAATGGCCACAAAACACCGCCGCATTCACACTTCAGTTTCTCCCCTATGTCCTCATGGGAAGAGAGTTGTGCTGCAGCCTGACCGTTGACTGGGGCACCCCGGTCTGGTTTGACCGGCATTCAGACGGGCTGTGATGGGACCATGTGGGCAACCCAGTAGATCAGATCCACTCTCAGTCCCTGCACCTTCCAGACGGTTCGTCCTCACTCATCAAGAACATATTCGTGACAGGCCAGTCTCCGGGGGCCCCGGGAATCGCTCGCGTCTCGGGACCTCAGGAAGACAAGACAAGTCTTCAGTGTAGTTCTTACTGTCTAAAATATTGAAATAGGAAAAAATAAGGACTTAACATAAAATTACCACCGGCTGCCTGGAATAGGAGACCTGTACCCTTTGTTCTGGAAGGAACCTTTGTGATGAATCGAACGTATATGGTACCCCTGAAACCTCTGCATCTCATCTTATTGGCCACTCTGCTAGCAGCCCTGTTTATTCTCTCGTTCCACTTCGCCAGTGGGTTGTATGCTCAGATGGGGACAGAGACACCCGTTCCCGGTGCTGGCGGAGATCCGGGCGGCCCGGCCGCGCCAGTGCTATCCACTTCCAAGGGCCCCGGCTGGATAAACCTTGATTGGGAGCCAGTGCCGGGCGCTGCCGAGTACGATGTTTGGTTTCGAAGAGGGGCTACAGGAGATTGGCAGATTACTTACCAAAGTCCGATTACAACTACCGGCTACGGTTTTCATGGGTACAGCAGTGACACGACTTTGTATTTTCTGGTTCGCTCAATTGCCGCCGATGGGAAGGTGAGCCCCTGGTCTGCGCTGGCACAAGAAACGCCCATTGCCAGGCACACTCCGACCCCGACGCCAACACCTACCGTGACCGGCAACCTTCTTGTGCCGATACTTTCTGTGACCACCGTGGCCACGAATACGATCACACTTACTTGGACGGAAGTCACAGGCGCAGAAAGATATGAGTTATATACTTGGTGGGATTACGATACCGGATGGCAGTTCATAGATGGCAACTTGAGAGGGACAACGTACACGCATGACGGTCTTACGCCGGGCCGTCTTTACCACTACGCCATCCGCGCTATAAGCGCAAACGGCTTAGAGAGCGACTGGTCGAATGTCCCTTCAGCGAGGACATCGACCGGGTCCTTGCTGAACGCTCCAACTCTGGAGTTGGAAACCGCCGCCGGTCAAGTGACGGTCAGCTGGGAGATGGTGGCGGGGGCAGTCAGGTACGAACTCTGGACCTGGTGGAACAGCACCGTCGGTTGGCAGCGCCTTGACAACGGGAACTTGACAGGCACATCGTACACGCACAGCGGGCTCACGCCCGGGAGGCAGTACTTCTACGGAATCCGCGCACTTGAATCCAACGGCCAACCCGGTCAGTGGTCAGCCTTTCCATCGGCAATTGTACCCGAGATGGCTACACAGACGCCGACAGCCACAATTGACCCGAACGCGCCGCCCACAGTGACGCCAACGCCGACAGCCACGATTGACCCGAACGCGACCACGCCTACGCCGACTGCAACACCTACGCCGACTACTACCCCTACGCCGACTACTACCCCTACGCCGACAGCCACGATTGACCCGAACGCGCCGCCTACAGAGACGCCAACGCCGACAGCCACGTTAGACCCGAACGCGTCCACCGCGACAGCCTCCACAACGCCAACGGAGACGACTTTTCCGACGACAACGCCGTCTCCTTCACCTACGCCGACAGCCACGATTGACCCGAACGCGACCACGCCTACGCCGACTTCTACGCCTACGCCGACAGCCACGCCGACGGCGACTTTATCTGCATTGATCGCGCCAACCGTGAGACTGGAGACCGGCGCCAATCAGATAACGGTCAGCTGGGAGGCGGTGGCAGGCGCCGTCAGGTACCAACTCTGGACATGGTGGGACAGCACTGTGGGTTGGCAACGCCTCGACAGCGGGCTTTTTTTTGGCGTGTTGTACACTCACAGCGGGCTCACGCCTGGCAGGACGTACTACTACGCAGTGCTTGCATCCAACGAACACGGCGTACAGAGTCCGTGGTCAGACTACGAGAATACTTTCGCCACCGTTCCACCAGAAGTCGACCCGACCACACCAGCCGCTGATGAGAGGTCCGCACTGGTCGCGCTCTACAATGCAACTGACGGCGACAACTGGAGACAAAAGGACAATTGGCTTTCCAGCGAGCCGCTTTCGACCTGGCATGGTGTGTTTACGGATTCGAACGGCAGCGTGGTTCGTTTGTCCCTCACTGTAAATGGCCTGAGTGGGTCGATTTCTGATTTGAGCGCGCTCACAAACCTGACAGCCCTGGAACTCAACAACAACGAGCTGACCGGGGCTATTCCGGATTTGAGCGCGCTCACGGACCTGTCAGTCCTAACGCTCCACAATAATCAGTTGAGCGGGCAGATCCCGGACCTGGATGCACTCACCAAGTTGGCAAACCTGGATCTCAGCGACAACCAGTTGAGCGGGCAAATCCCGGATCTGAGTGGGCTAACCAGCCTGACGGTCCTGAATCTCAACGAAAACAATCTGAGTGGTTCATTTCCCGACCTGAGCACGCTCTCGAAGTTGGTAAACCTTAACCTCAGTGACAATCAGTTGAGCGGTCCGATACAAAATCTGGGCCCTTTCCCAATTCTCCGTCATCTCTACATTTCCGGAAACCAGTTGAGCGGGGAGATACCCGACTTGAGCGCGCTCACCAGTCTGCTGTCCCTTTCTCTCAGTTCCAACCAGTTGAGTGGAGAATTCCCGGACTTGAGCGCGCTCACAAGCCTGCGAGTCCTCAATTTTGCGGGCAACCAGTTGAGCGGGACGATTCCCGAGTTAAGCCAACTGAGGAGACTCAGGACTCTTGCCCTCGCCGACAACCAGCTTAGCGGAGCAGTCCCCGATTTGAGCCTTCTTACAGATCTGGAAAGAATTTTCATCTCGGGCAATGACTTGTGTTTGCCAGTTGGCACAGCTCTATCGGCCTTGAACGAAAGTGTGGCTCTTCATCTGAAGAGCATAGGACTCTTTTACTGTGGCGCCGGAAATCTCCCTGTCGCACCGACCATGCCTGCGGAGAGGGCCGCGCTGATCGCGTTATACCAGGCGTCAGATGGCGCGAACTGGACAAATAACACCAATTGGTTGACCGACAAACCGATCGTTCTCTGGCACGGCGTTTCCACTGACGATGATGGATTTGTGATTGGACTGCAGTTACCAGACAACGGGTTGGACGGCAAGATTTCGGACCTCAGTGTTCTGACCAAACTGAAGATTCTGGACCTCTCAGACAATCAGTTGAGCGGCGACATCCCAGCACTCAGCGCGCTGACGGAACTGACGAGCCTGAGACTGAATCATAACGACCTGACCGGCTCGATTCCTGTCCTGGGCGCCCTCACAAATCTGACGAACTTGAATCTCAATAGCAACCAGTTGAATGGGTCGATACCGGAGTTGGGGGCGCTGACCGAACTCACGAGTCTGAAACTCAATAATAACTTGTTGAGCGGTTCGATTCCGGAACTGAAGGCATTGGTCGAATTGGTTTCATTGGAACTAGGAGGAAACCAGCTGACGGAGACGTTACCGGACCTGAGCGCCCTTACCAAATTAACCAGGCTGGACCTCGACTCAAATGGGTTAACCGGATCGATTTCAGAATTGGGCACACCAGTCAGTCTCTCGCATCTGCCGTCGGCTCCAACCAGTTGAGTGGGCAGATTCCGGATCTGAGCGCCCTTGTGAATCTTTTCAGGCTGGATCTCGATTCCAACCAGTTGACCGGCCAAGTGCCGGACTTGAGCGCGCTTACCGGTCTGTTTGTGCTCAATCTCAGTTCCAATCAATTGACCGGTTCGCTCCAGGATATGGAGATTTCCAACAGCCTGGCCCATCTGATTCTCGACCATAACCAGTTGACCGGGGATCTTCAGGCCCTGAGTGAACTCATCAACCTTCAAGAGCTAAACCTTAGCAACAATCGATTAACAGGGCGGCTGCAAGTCCTGAGCGAACTCATTTATCTGAGAAAGCTGGACCTCAGCGACAATCAGCTGACGGGGCCCGTCCCGGACCTGCGCCCACTGACCCGTCTTGAGACCCTTGATCTCACAGGCAATGAACTATGTCTGCCCGATTCCACAGACTTGTCTCTATTGAGTGCGACTGTTTCTGCCCGTCTTCAGGACCATAATTTGCCCTCTTGTGGAGCCTACGCCGAGAGACAAGTCCTGGTCGCGCTCCATCAGGCCACTGACGGACCCAACTGGACGTTCAGAGACAACTGGGTCTCTGACGAACCCCTATCGAGTTGGTATGGCGTCACAATGGATTCCGATGGAAGTGTGACCGAAATTCGCCTTTCCGGTGATGTATTGAACGGATCCATTCCGGACTTGGGCGGTCTCGAAAAACTGACAGTTCTGGACCTCAATACCAACCAGTTGACTGGGACTATCCCTGCTTTGGGCACGCTCACCAACTTGACGACGCTGGACCTGAGCGACAACCAGTTGACCGGGATGATCCCGGCTCTGGACACGCTCACCAACCTGACGACGCTGGACCTAAGCGACAACCAGTTGACCGGGACGATCCCGGCTCTGGGCACACTCACTAACTTGACGACGCTACACCTCGACTCAAACGGCTTAACCGGGCCCATCTCGGATTTGAGCGCGCTCACCAACCTGGCCAGCCTGGATCTGTCAGGGAATGACCTATGTCTGACTGACGGAACGGATCTGACTGTGTTGATTTCGGCCGTGGCAACCCACCTGCAGAACCTCGATCTGCCCTCCTGCTCAGCTTACTATGAGAGAGCTGCTCTGGTCGCGCTGTACCAGGCGACTGACGGCGCGGGCTGGTCGTCCAGCGGCAACTGGATCACTGACGAGCCGGTTTCGACCTGGCACGGCGTAACGGTGGACAACAACGGCAATGTAACCGAATTGCGCCTTCCGAGTAACATGATGGACGGGTCCATTCCGGACCTGAGCCGGCTCAAAAAACTGAAGGTGCTCGATCTGAATACCAACCCATTGAACGGTCAGATTCCAGACCTGAGCTCCCTAACCGATCTGACTACTCTGGACCTCAGCCTTAACCTGTTGGATGGTTCGATTCCCGAATTGAGCACGCTCACCAATTTGACGACCCTGAACCTCAGTTCAAACGATCTGACCGGGGAGATCCCGGATATGAGCGCGCTAACCAGTCTGACCAGCCTGGACCTCAGAGGCAATGATCTGTGCCTTGCGGATGGCACAGACCTGACTACCCTAATCAGTGTTGTCGCCAATCATCTGAGCAGCCTTAACCTGTCAACTTGCACAAGCTCAGAGACCACAGTCACGAACAGCCAGAGGGCGGCGCTCGTCGCCTTATACAACGCAACCGATGGTTCCAGCTGGACACAAAAAGGCAACTGGTTAACCGAAGAGCCATTGGCTAACTGGCACGGCGTTTTTGCGAATCAGGAAGGTTATGTCACACAGTTGATCTTGGAGAAAAATGGGCTGAAAGGGACGATTCCGGACCTGGGGGGCCTTACGGAATTGACAATTCTGGATCTTAATGGCAACGAGTTGAGCGGACAGATCCCAGATCTGAGCGCTCTAACCAAACTGACGGCTCTCGACCTCAGCTCCAAACAGTTGAGCGGGCAGCTCCCTGACTTCAGCGCCCTCGCAAGCCTGGGACTCCTGGACCTCGACGGAAATCGTTTATCCGGGCCCTTCCCTGACCTGAGTAGTCTCACCCTATTATGGTGGCTGCAATTAAGTGACAACCAATTCAGTGGAGGAATCCCGGATCTGAGCACATTTGCCGACCTGAATACTTTGATCCTTAGTAGCAACCAATTTAGTGGGGAAATCCCTGATTTGAGCGCTCTCACAGAACTGGGCACGCTGGACCTCAGAAATAACCAGCTGGACGGAGAGATTCCGGACTTGAGCAGCCTTACAAACCTGTGGAGTTTGAGACTCAACAACAACCAGCTTGAGGGTCGAATTCCGGACCTGAGCACGCTCTCTAATTTGTGGGGGCTGCATCTCAGCGGCAACCGGCTAACCGGGGGAATCCCGAGTCTGAGCGCACTCACTGAACTGGATGCTCTGGATCTCAGTCTCAACCAGCTGGATGGAGAGATTCCGGACCTGGGCGCCTTGACAAGCCTGAAACGCCTGGTCCTGAATAATAACAAGCTTGAAGGCCGAATTCCGGATTTGAGCGCCCTCAAAGGCCTGGAAAGCCTGCGCCTCAGCAGCAACCTGTTTGAAGGAGAGGTCCCAGACCTTGGCGCCCTCACCAGATTGAAGTGGCTGTATCTGGACTCCAACCAGTTGACTGGGCAGTTCCCCGAAGTCAGCACTCTCACTGAGTTGACGATCTTGAACCTCAGCAACAATCAGCTGACAGGGACAATCCTCGATTTGAATCTACTCGTCAAACTGGGAAGATTGTATCTCAATCACAACCAGTTCAGCGGGCCGTTTCCCGACCTAAGCACACTGACTGAATTGAGAGTCCTGGACCTCAGTAGTAATCAGTTGTGCCAGCCGGCCAACTCGGACGTATCCGGTTCCAATACCGCAGTAGCCGCTCATCTCACTTCCCTTAATCTGGCTGATTGCACCGATGAAGAACTTTCAGCGACTCCGGGTACGCCCCAGAATTTATCAGCCTCCGTTGCAGACGGCCAGGTCATACTCACTTGGGATGCTGTGACCGACGCTGCCAGCTACAACTTGCGAGCCTGGGATAGTTTCGGCAGGCTGTGGGGTCCTGTCGGCGGCGTCATTACCGATACGACTACCTTTACACACACTGTACTGACCGACGGGCGCAACTACTACTACCAGGTTCGCGCCCGAGATGCAGACGATGGACGCGGCGGCTGGTCTGAACACTTATATGTAGCCGTTGTCTCGACCCAATTCCCACCTCCGGCCCAGTCGCTTGGATTCGAAATGTACTACCAGAAATATATGAACGTTGGCGGCGTGGTCGTGGTTGCCCCTTCCGTTGTGTCTGATGAACAGATGATTCGATCGCGGGGGGTCATTACCGGCATGCTCGCGAACCGCTCCGACTTGCTCGCGCACTTAGGCTCCAAAAATGCCCTGATTTATGTCCGCGACGGTTCCGACGGAATTGCATTCGGTACGACGGCATATGCTCCAATTGACGACCCGCACTGCGGTACATTTATTCATGAGTTTGCACACTTGATCGACTTCGCAATTGACGATCTGACGGGCGCTGAGGAGTTTAATACACGGCTCCGCGCCCTGTACAAGGCTGCAGTCACCGAAGGTCTGTGGCCGGGTGAGTACGCGTTAACCAATGTGGAGGAATACTGGGCAGAGATTGTCAAGTACTGGCTATGGGAATACATGCCGCCAGCGTTGGCGGCGACCTACCCGACGGTGGAGGACTACGATCCAGACTTTGTCACACTGCTAAAAGATACTCTTGGCGAGGTGACTGTCCCCGAGGGCTGTAAGCCGTGACCGTAATAGAAAAGTGAGGATCTGCCTCCGCCGATTGGAGTACGCGTTTTGTTGGCCCATTTGCACTGGAACAGGTTAGGCCGGCATAAGGGCAACCGGCGCGGAAGTTGTCCTACGCTTCAAAACCCCACCCATACTACCGGTTTATTCGGCCTTCCCATCGTCAGCTTCCGGTTTGGACCCTGTAATACTTTATCTGTTCAAGGAGATCGGTGTCCTGCTGCCACTGCTAGCGGTAGCATGGATTCGTCCAACGGCATTATCAAGACAGGTCCGCTTCTGGATATTCCTCTCCGCCGGTCTACTGCTTCCCTTTTTAGTTCGGTCTCCATTGTATAACGATGTTGCCTTGAGAGGGGCAGTGCCGGCCCAATTGGCAGCAGTTTTCGCCGGCTGTTCCGTCTTGTACCTGCTGGAGCAACAGTGGCGAGGTCTGGTTATTACCCTCGTAGCATTTCAGCTTGTTTTAGCTACGCTGTCCGGCGCCTCTGATTTCTGCCTTCGATTTACGCAGAAGCAAGAGATCGTTCCTCAAACGTCAGTTTAAATTTCCAGGCACGTACCTCCTTAAGCATTGATGTTTTTTGAACAGGAGTCGGGGCCAGGTGGTGGCCGCGCCAGGCTTACGGAAGAAACCCGCGGTCAACGGATGGTTTTCTCGCGCGATCCAACGGTGCATGACTTCCTGTATTCCTCCGTTCCTCCTAGTGCCTGGCGCTGCCTGCCGGAGGTTGACCTGTTTGACGCGGACTCGGTATGTGGAATAGCGGCCATGGCGCCAGGCGACAGGCCTGTCTTTGTGAAATTCCTTGACTCGGGGCCCGGGACTGGCAACCCAAGGTTTCAATCCGAGTATGAGACGGAGAGCGGTTCGATTTTCTCGTTGTCATGCCCATCGGCCGAGTCGGTCGAGATTGAAGTACCCCCAATTTGTTGACCTCGTGCGAGGACAGCCGTTGGGGGCTATTCGGGCGTGTGGAGCCGCTGAGGGTAGAATACGAAGGGGGCATCGCGCTCCATGAGTTGGCAGTTTTTTCCGATGGCGGCGGCGGCCTGGAATTGACTTGGGAGACCGATCCAGAAAATGAAACGGTTTTTGCGGTCTCATTTCGCCTTTACAGTACGGACGACGAAAGAGTATTCCAGCAAGGTACGATATTATGGAATCAGTTTACGGACAATACAAGCAGTAGGGGACATCCGAGGCAGTTCCGGACACTGGCGCTCTTTGATTACCCAAACGCCGCACCATTCCTGATGTACGATCAGACGATTCCTCTAAATTTCCCGCACGAAATGCCGCCGGGAGAATATGCGCTGCGCCTGGTCGTGTTTGACGCCGATACTCTACAGGAAACTGTTGCATTGGGTACCTGGTAGTCGGAGGTCGGTCTTGCCCGATTGAGGTACTCACCGTGACCACTGAAGGCATGCGATCTACGCGAATTCGAGGGGAGTCTTCGCGTGGCTTTGCGCAAGATTGGTTCGGAATGGCGGCAAAGGCGCTCCTGGGGGGATTGGGACGGGGCGGGGGATTTGCGCGTTAGGGATGTTGATTCCTGTAAGGTCAGCTTGAAAGGAACTGAGACCAGATTGGTATTCTTTCTGACCAGGGAAAGACGAATTTGGCCGAAGGATGATCCGGCTGTTTGAGATCAGTATAGTACTTTCCTGGTTGGCATTCCGTCTTTCACGGGCCTGTGGATGGTCATTCGGTCTCAACCCCGATTCCGCTCAAAGACTCACGCCGAAAGGCATTCTGGTTTAGAAAGTTATTGAGGCCACAGCGAGTCGCTGAAGCGGGTCTTGCCTCACCGCGATTGGCCAGCGCTCGTGGCCAGCCTTTGCGATTGGGGACTCCATCGATTTAGTAAATGCAGACGCAACCTAGGCAAAAGATTTCGAAAATTCAGTATCTCGTGCTTGGCCTGGTCATGCTGGCTGGATTGGCGCTGCGAACCTGGAATGTCAGGTTTGACGGCGGGTTGAATTCCCATCCGGACGAGCGGAGCACGACTTGCTTTTACGCGCCAACGGTTGGCTGGCCTGCGAATGCAGAGGAGTTTTTCGATCCCAAGCGCAGTCCACTGAACCCTTTGTGGGACCGGCATAATGACCTCCGCCGGTCATTTACCTACGGCCACTTTCCGCTTTATTTGGGGATTCTGACCGGGGAGGCACTGAGCGTTCTGGCCAGACCGGCCGCTCTCCTTTCTTTGCCTGACAGAATCACGGCCATGATGGAGCGGGCGAATACCGCCTGCGAGGGCGTGGCGGTTGCCGGTCGTCTGATGATGGCCCTGCTGGATACGCTCACTATCTATCTGCTGTTCCTGTTGGGAAGAAGGATCTATGGGACAGCTGGGGGATTGCTGGCGGCGGCGCTCTATTCGTTTACGGCCCAGGCAGTTCAGCTCAGCCACTTTTTTGCCATGGACCCGGCCAGCACGACGTTTGTGGTTCTGGCTGTGTACGGGGGCGTGCTGATGGTTCGGGAGGGATCCTGGCGGGGCGTCCTTCTCGCGGGAGTCGGCGCGGGCCTGGCGATTTCGTCCAAGTTCAGCGCGCTTCCGATTTTGGCGGTCCCGTTCACGGCGGCGCTGATCCTGGAGTTCAAGTGGGGGGACGAGGGAGGTTTGATACGCAGGAGGGGGGGCGAAGGAAGATTCGTACTCTCGTTGTTCGTCACCTATTCGGCGGCTGCAATCGCCTTCTTGGTTACCAGCCCTTACGCTGCGCTCGACTGGGTGAATTTTATTCAGGCGACGCTGGTTGAACAGGGGCGGATGGTACGCGGAGTTGCGGATCTTCCTTTTACGCGGCAGTACCGGAACACAGTTCCCTACATCTATTTCATTCAACAGCAGGTTGTCTGGGGTATGGGGCTGCCGCTGGGCCTCGTCGCGCTGGCAGGGAGCGCATGGGCGCTGGCAAAGCTGGTTGTCTATCGAGCCAGAGCGGGTGAGGTCGTCGTGTGGGCCTGGGTTGTGCCCTATTTCGGACTGACTGGCGCGTTTCTGGCGAAGTTCAACCGCTACATGAGTCCGATACTGCCGTTTGCCGTGTTGTTTGCAGCAGGCCTGATCGTGTGGCTGGCGCATATGAAAGTCAGGCCCAAATTGGACACGTCTGCAAAGATGGCAGCCGGGTTGCTGGCCTTCTTCGCTGTCGGCGGCGGTCTGTTCTGGTCTCTGGCATATACGAATGGCGTCTATGGCAGCGAGCACACGTGGCTGACGGCAAGCCGCTGGGTGTATGCCAATGCGCCGTCCGGCTCGCTGATCTTGTGGGAGTCCTGGGACGATGCGCTCCCCAAGCGCATTCCGGGAGAACCCGGTATGGATATGGGCAGCCATGGATTGCGGAACATTGACTGGTCACCTTATGAGGAGGACACGGAGGAAAAGTACGAGATTTTGCGGGACAAACTGCAGGAGGCGGATTATGTAATCTACAGCTCCAAGCGAATCTACGAGAGTGTGGACGAGCTTCCGGCGCGTTACCCGATGACCATCCGCTACTATGAGCTGATGTTTGGCGAGCAGCTGGGCTTTACGCACGCGGCCGACTTCACAACGCCGCCTCGATTGTTTGGCTTGACCTTCCCCGACCAGGGCGCCGATGAGAGCTGGAGCTTGTATGACCACCCTCGCGTTTCGATCTTTGCCAAAGAGAGGGATTTGAGCGACGAGGAGTTCGACAACCTATTAGGCGGGACCTGGGTTGGCGCGGCGCACTGGGATCGGGGAGACGACCCGCCGCTGGCCCCGCTTCTGGATGCGATCGGCTTGGGCAGCAGGCCGGAAAGCCAGGACCGGGGATTGATCAATGTCTTACTTGCTTTGGTCCAGGGTCAGGAGATGCAAGCCGGCGGGGCAGGGGAAGAGGCGGAGGTTCCGGATGGCACAGGACCTTCTCTGTTATTGGAGACGCGGTTGACCGAGTTGCCTGTGGTGGATAACTACAGGTGGAATACAGTCGCCAGCGCGGATCCCCGGCTTGCTGTGGCCTGGTGGTGGCTTGTGGCAGTGATGCTTGGCTGGATTGCGTGGCCGATTGCTTTTTTGCTGTTCCGGGGCATGCGGGACAGGGGGTATCTGCTTTCCAAGACGATTGGCTGGCTCATCTGCGGCTGGCTGCTGTGGATGGCGGCCAGTCTGGAAATTGGGCAGAACTCGGTGCGAAACGCATGGCTGGTATTTGGCCTGGTTGGTGTCATCGGCGCGGGCGTTCTGGCTCTCATTTGGCGAGATGTTCTGACCTTTGCGCGGCGCAACTGGGGCATTCTGCTTGTTGGAGAGGCACTGTTTGCCGGCGCGTTCCTGGCATTTGTTCTGATTCGGCGGGCCAATCCTGACATCTGGCAGCCGTGGTTCGGGGGCGAGAAGTTCATGGAGTTTGCGTTCCTGAACGGAATCCTGCGCAGTCCCTACTTTCCGCCGGTGGACCCCCATTTCGCGGGCGGATACATCAACTATTACTACTATGGCATCTATCTGGTTGCCTATTTGATCAAGTTGACGGGCGTGTATGCAGAAGTGGCCTTCAATCTGGCCATCCCACTGCTGTTCGCCTTAACGGTTTTGAACGCGTTTGCAGTGGCCTACACGGTTGCCGGATCGGGGCAGATAGGGCAGAGGACAGGGGGGACGAAGGAACGTGTTGAAGCCGGGCGAGGCGATGCGGACAGGGTAGACGCGGGGGCCGTCGCGAATCAGCCACTGGGCATGGAGGCGGCGAAGGTCGCGGCGTTTGGCGGGCAGAACGGGGGCGGTGACGACAGTTCCCAAGTGGAGGCTGAGGGCATACCGAATCCGATCATCAGGATCGAACAACCGGGAGACACCGATCCTGGGATGGAAGCACTTCGTTACGGCGTTGAGGATGTTGCCCTGTCACAGGTCGGGGGCGAAGAGGGGAGCGTTTCCGGATACGAGGTTCAGCCAGGGGAGCAAGAGAAGCTGGCCGCTAACGATGTCCCGTGGCATTGGGGCCTGGGTTCGGCATTGTTGGCGCCGCTGTTTGTGGCGGTTTTTGGGAATCTGGCCGGCTTCGCTCAGTTGGTAAATTCGTTGCGCAGTATTGGAGAGAGCGGATTCAGTAGCGGCGTTTCCGGCATAGACAGGGCAGTTCAGGCAGCAGTTGGACTGTGGCGTGTGTTCACCTTTGAACAGACTCTTCCCGGATACGATTTCTGGGCGCCAAGCCGGGTCATCCCACACACAATAAACGAGTTTCCCTACTGGAGCTTCACCTATGCGGACCTGCATCCGCATATGATTGGGATTCCCTTTTCCATCTTCTTTGTGGCATTGACTTTGGCTCTCCTCAAGAGCTACCGCCTCGGGTGGCGCCGGGACTGGGCGTATGGGGCGATGCTCGTTGTTGGTCTGGCCTTTACGCTAGGCGTTTTGGCGGCAATCAATCTGTGGGATCTGCCGACCTATTTCGGACTGGGGGTCCTGGCGCTTGCCGTCACGATGTATCGCAGGCGAGGCCGGTTTCGTTTTGCTTCCGTCGTTGGGATCAGTCTTCTCATGGTGGTCGGGGCGTATGCGCTCTTTTTGCCCTTTTTCCAAAGTTACACGAATGTTGCCGCGAGCGGAATCGGACTGGTCCGGGCACCCGATGAGCTAGGGAAATGGAGCCAGATTTGGGGCTTCTTTGCCTTTGTCCTGTATATGTGGCTTGTGGTGGGGCAGGGCGAGAGGCGAAGGTTGCGATTTATCCGAGTACATCGCCTGCTGGTTCAGCGGCCGACGCTGGTCTATTTCGCCAAGGTGGTCCTGGTTCCCGCTCTGTTTCTCGCGGCCTTGCTGTTGCTTTGGTTCACGAACCAGACAGTTCTGGCGTTGTGTCTGCCGGCGCTTGGGCTCGCTTTCTCTTTTCTTTGGCGGCGCGGAGGGACGACGAGCAGCGCGACGCTTTGCGCCGCTCTGCTTACAGTCACAGGCCTGGCCCTGCTGGCCGGGACGCAGGTGGTCTATCTGAAGGATCATCTCAATGGCGGCGACGCATACAGGATGAACACCTTGTTCAAGTTTTACAGCCAGGTATGGGTGCTGTGGGGTTTGGCGGCGGCCCTCGTCGCGCCGAGGATTTCAACCTACATTGAGAAGGCTTTTGCGGCTGGGAAGCGAGAAGGCGGGGGGGACGTGCGGCTAAAGGAGGCCGGCGGAGGGCTTTCGTTTGGCCAGTCGATCGCGGAGATGGTGAAGGGGGCCTGGGCGTTGGGATTCGCTGTCCTGACCTTCGCGAGCCTGGCGTATCCGATTTTTGGAACGCCATCGCGGCTCTCGCAGCGATTCTCCGGTTGGAGGCCGCCGATTGGAACGCTGGACGGAATGGCGTTTATGGAGAAAGGCGTCTACTACTGGCCCGACGGAGACAATGCGATTGAGTTAGGGTACGATTGGGAGGCCATACAGTGGCTCCTGGACAACGTTCGGGGCAATGTGGTTCTGGCAGAATCGGCCCAGCTGGATTACTACCGGGCGGGGGGGACGCGGGTAGCCAGCATGACTGGCCTGAGCGGTCTGATGGGGATGCACGAAGGGGAACAGCGCTATGGGAAGGATGTTGGCGCGCGGCACGGCAGTCTGAGTGAACTCTGGAACACGGACGATTTGACGCGTGTACGGGCGTTGATCGACGAATTGCAGATCGGTTTGATCTACATTGGCCAGTTGGAACAACATCAGCACCCGGGGGCGTCGGAACGGTTTGCGCAATTGGAGCAGACGGGGCTGCTGGCGCGCGTTTACAGGAATCCAGAGGTGACGATTTACGCGGTTCCTACCCAGCTGCAGGGACAGTTGCAGGCCCAATGAGAGGTGTGATGACGGGTCGACTGAGCGGTATGGCTCCGCTCCTCGCGGGCATCTATCGAAGAGCGCCGCAGTGGTTGCGCGGGGTCTTCAGCTGGGTGACGAACGGAAAGGTAATCGTCGGGGTGAGCGGCGTGTTGTTGGACGAAGCCGACCAGGTACTGTTGCTGCGCCACCGGTTTCATGACGGGAGGGCATGGGGTTTGCCGGGCGGATGGTTGTCGCCTGGCGAGGATATTTTTGCCTGCTGGCGGCGTGAGATACGGGAGGAGCTGGCTCTGGATGCTGCGGTGGAAGGCATCATTTGCCATCGCGCCACCCGCCGCACTTTGGAGTTCTACCTGCTGGGACGAATCTGCGGCGGCCAGCTGAAAATCGATCCGGTGGAGATTCTGGAAGCTCGCTTCTTTTGCGTGGAGGAACTGCCTCCAATGGGTCGATATACCGCAAGCCTCATTGGGCGGGCATTGCGTAATCCAGCGCGTGTCGACGCGGCGAGCGGCCCCGGCGAACCGAATTCCAAGCCGGCGGGCGGGTCGGTGGGGATGGCGGCGGCGGAACGAAAGGATGCGGAACTGCGGAGCGTAAGCGGCAAGCCGAAGGGGGAGGGCGGCGCGTGATGCGTGAGGTTGTTATCCCATTCCTCAGCTGGTATCTCACCGCGCAAGTTGTAAGCATCGCGGCGACGCCTTTGACGTTGCGATATTTTCGAGCGCTGCCCGACGGCGGATATGCGTTTGCGCGCGTTGTGGGGATATTGCTGGTCAGCTTGCTGCTCTGGTTGGGGACCAGTTACGGCGTGCTTCGGAACACGGCTGGGGGGGCCTGGTTGGCGCTCTTGCTCGTTGCTTTGCTTAGTGTGTTGGTTTTCCAGCGTCAACGCAGGCACGAGGAGGGAAGCTTCCTGTCGAGGCTGAGGCAGACAGTGGGGCGGTCACCTTCCTGGACCTATATATTCAGTGTCGAAGTCCTGTTTCTTGTTGCCTTCGCTGCATGGACTCTGGTGCGCGCTTATGATCCGGCGATCAACCATACTGAGCAGCCGATGGATCTGATGTTCATCAATGGGATCTGGAGCAGTCCCACCTATCCTCCTCGCGATCCATGGCTGTCCGGCTATGCCATCAGCTATTACTATTTCGGTTATTGGATGATTTCGACGCTGGCTCACATTGCCGCTCAGCCGCCGGAGGTCGCGTACAATGTAGGTCAGGCTTGCTGGTTCGGTCTGCTCATCACGTCCAGTTTTGGCATTGGCTACAACCTGTTCCGTCTGGGATCCGGGGAAGGGGCAAGCGGGTCCGAATCAGGAGATCAGACGGAAAGTGTGGAAGACGGCGGGACGGCTGGCCGCTTCAAGGTGGCCTTGCCGGCGGCAGCGGGGCTTCTCACTTCGGCGGCGGTCGGGCTGACCTCGAATCTGCACGTGATTCTGGAATGGTTATTTGCGCAGGGCGTGCGAATGGACTGGCTCATTCGGCTGGTGGACGTGCATAACTTTCCGAGCGGGGCCGCTGTAACCGGCCTCTGGTATATTGACAGCGGCTGGAGCTGGTGGTGGCGGTCCAGCCGCGTCATCGAGGATGTCGATCTCGATGGAAATCACATTGAGATTATTGACGAATTTCCGATATTCAGTTACGTCCTCTCGGACAATCATCCTCACCTGCTTGCGATGCCATTTGTCATACTCGTCATCGCAATTGCCCTGAACTGGTTTATCAGGGAAGGCACGGGCGAGGGCTGCGCGGCGGAAGCCAATTTGAATGGACCGGAGGGAAAGCGGGAGTGGGCCAGCGCCGCTCTTGACTGGCTGGTTAGCCAGTATAAGTCGGTGGCGGGATCGACTGGCCCGGCTGGGCTGCTGTTCGTCATCGCCGCGACCGGCGCGCTTCTCTTTCTCAATACCTGGGACTTCCCTCCTTACTGGCTGCTCGTGGCGGTTGCGGCGCTATTTGCGGCGGGGGGCCGGGAAGAAAGTGAGGCCGCTGCTTGGCGCGGCGCGCTGTCGCGTGCAGGATTGGTTGGGGCGATCCTTGTTGCGGGGGCGCTGCTTCTTTATCTTCCATACTTTCTTTCTGCTCAGAGTCAGGCAGGCGGCGTCAGCCCGAATCTGCTTCACCCGACGAGGTTTCCGCAGTTTTTCCTGATGTTCGGTCACTTTCTACTGGCGGGAACGGGGCTGCTGGTCCTGGGCTGGCGTGAACAGCGACCGTCAGCCGCTGTGCTGTTGTCAACGGCGGCGTTTGTCGTGGGCTTGCCGGTCACATTTCTGATTGCCACAGCCCTCTTGACTGAGATGGGCGCCAGCAGGACAGCTGCCGCGGGAGGCACGGGCAGCGGTTTTTTGGCTATCTTTATGGAGCGCCGTCTGGGGCATCCCTGGACGTTTCTGCTCTTGGGGACAGCCATCACAGTTTCGCTCGGGTTGCTCTGGCGACGGTTCCATGACCGGGGCAGGGCAAGCCGAGCCACCACGTTCGTCCTTTGCCTGTTTGTGATTGGCTTGTTGTTGACCTACATGCCCGAATTCTTATACCTGCGAGACAATTTTGGCAACCGGATGAATACAGTTTTCAAGTTCTATTACCAGAGCTGGTTGTTACTTGGGATCACGGCTTCGTACACGATTTTCCGGTATATTGAAATAGCGGGTGTTCCCATGCGGCAGTTTGAGCGAGGATCGAGGGAAACGCCTGGGATGGGAACCATTCTGCCAGCCGTCTCTCTTTTGCTGATCCTTTTGTGTCTGGTCTATCCTGTGGCAGGAGCATATGCGAAAATAAAGGGGTTTGGGACGCGTGCGCCGACGTTGAACGGCTTGGCATATGTAGGCGAGGAGGAACTGGCCGTAATCGACTGGATCAGGCGACACACGAGTCCCGAAGCGGTGATATTGGAGGCCAAAGGGGCGAGCTACAACGCGGGGACGGCGCGCATCAGCGCGGCAACGGGCAGAGCTACGCTACTGGGATGGGACGGACATGAAGCCCAGTGGCGCGGACAGGCCTACGGAGCAATGGCGGCCGGCCGGGAGGAAGCGATCAGCGAAGTGTATCTGAGACCCCGCCCGTCAACGCTGCGGGAGACGTTTCGACATTGGGGTATCGACTATGTCCTTGTCGGACCAGCGGAGCGCGCCCGATTTGGGATTACGCCGGTTCTGGAAGAGCGGCTGGACCAGGCAATGGAGTTGGCATTTGAGCGAGGCAGTTACCGGATATACCGGGCCGGAGGCGCGGGGGACTGACAGAGGATTAGAAGCAGAGGTTCAGACTTGCAGGCGAGTGAAGAATTTGCGACGGAACGAAAAAAAGAAGAGACAGTTGCGACTGGCGGGCAGCCAACTGCGGACCTGCACGGCGCTGCGATCGAGGCGGGTTCGCCTGGAAGGGGGGCGACAGTCGAACATGGACTGTACGCCTTACTCTTTGTTACGGCGCTGGCCTTGCGTCTCTCTTCTTTGGGCGACCTGAACGCGATCTCGCCGCGGGAAGCCGCTCAAATTTGGCCTGTCTGGCTGGACCACTCTGCGGGGACTTTGGCGGGAAGCAGTATTCCGACGCCGCCGCCTGCTGCCAGCCCTCTGTTGTACACATTGCAGCGAGCGCTTTTCCTGTTGACTGGCGGGGGCGGGAATTTCTGGGCCCGGTTTGCGCCAGCGTGCGCGGGGGCCGCGCTGGCGCTGGCGGCCTGGCCACTGCGCGCGCGGATGGGGCGGGGCGGCGCTCTGATGGCGGCGGTCTTGTTTGCGTTCGACCCCTGGTTGCTCTCGTTCAGCCGGCTGGCCGACGGCGCGGCCCTTTCGGCGTTGACAGGTGTGCTGCTGCTGGCTGGCCTGTTCAATTCAAGTGGGGGATACCCCCGGATCAGGCGGCTCGCGGCGGTCGGCGGATTGTTCTTGATCAGCGGCCCGTTGTCGTGGCTCTTGCTGCCGCCGTTATTGTACGCCCTGTTTTTGCGCGGCGGCGGTTTGCTCGCGATGCTTGGGCCGCGCGAGCGCAGTCAAGCCGCGCTGATTGGGTTGGGGACAGTCGCGCTGGGAGGCACAGCGTTCTTCGCGAACGTATCGGGATTGGCAGGCATAGGAAGCAGCCTTGGGGTTGCGGTTGCTCACGTGTTGGGCGGGTCCGGAATGGGAGGGGTCGCCACCGCTGATCTGGCATACTCTGCGAACTGGTCATTGCTGAGGTTGCTCGTTGATGAGCCATTCGTTCTCTTTTTTGGCGGCGCAGGCGCCGTGATCGCACTGTATCGCACTCGATTCTTTACAAGGAGCACTGGGGGTGGAGTTGGAAGGTCTGGCGATGGCGCCGCGACGGAGAGCCAGGCTGAGGTCGACCGACAGTGGTTGCGCGTGCTGGTTGCGGGCGCGGCCTGGGGGATTGCGCTGGCGCTGTTGCCCGGGGTTACGCCGCTGAGTCTGCTGGCGCTTGGGTTGCCACTGTTGTTGCTGGCCGCGGAGACGGCGACCAGTCTTTTGCGTCTGGCCCCGCCGAACTTGCTGGTTCAGAATGACGCACGGCTGCCGGCGTTCGTCACAATGGGCGCGCTCCTGGTTACGGCGTTTTTCTGGACAGGAAACGTAACTGACGCGCTGCAAGATGGTTCATTTGACTCGCGACTGACTGTGTTCTACTTGCTGATCCCAGCGCTGGGCGCGTTTTTTGTCTGGTGGTCGGGTTTGCGCGCCAGCAGCCAGGTATTTGGCCATCTGGCGTTTATCGCGTTGTTCCTGGCCCAGGCCAGCAGCAGCTGGATGTTGAATCTGCGGCCGGAATCCGATCACAGTCGCACGCTCTTTGCCGAGAAGGGGGATCGGGGGATGGCCCTTCTGGCGGAGGACATTCAACGACTCAGTTCACTCCGGACGGGGGACCCGACGGAAGCGCGGGTTTACCTCCAGGCAGAGTCAGCTGAGCTGCCCTATTATGGTTGGACTCTGCGGGCCATGCGCAATCTGCGCTTGCAGACGGGGATCAATCCGGCTGAGGTAGAGGAAGGCGCGTTGATTGTCGTTCCTGTCGGGGCATGGGGCGCAGGGGAGAGAGCGCAGTTGCCGGGGGGCTACATTGGGAGCAGCTATACGACGATAGAGCGTTGGCTGCCGACGGAGTTGGACAGATTGGGGAACTTGATGCGTTGGATGTTGTTTCGCGAGAGGCGGAATTATTCCGGCAGCGCGCCGGCGCGGCAGGAGGTCGAGCTTTGGGTGTTAAGGGAGAGGTAGACAATGGTTGAAGGACAGGGCGAGGAGCAGGACAAGGAGAAGGGGATGGGGAACGAAACCCATGATGCCTCTTTCGCCACTCCTCTAACTGGGGATCAGGAAACTGAACAGGGCGAGGCTTTGCAGGGCGAGGCTTTACAGGGAGAGGCGGAGGGGGCGTCCGAGCCTTCTGAGGCGGAAAGGGCGTCGACCGCGATTCTGGATTCAGAGTTGGTTGCGCACTTACGGGCCAACTGGGAGACGTGGGCATGGGCGGCGATCGTGCTCACAGCGATTGTCAGCCGGTTCTATGGTCTGGGCGATCGCGGCATGAGCCACGATGAGAGTCTGCATGCGGTCTATTCTCTCGACCTGTATCGGAGCGGCAGTTATCAGCACAACCCCATGATGCACGGCCCGTTCCTTTTCCACGCCAACGCGTTCGTCTACTTTTTGCTTGGCGTCAGCGATGCGACGGCGCGCGTCATGCCGGCGCTGGCCGGCATTGGGACCATCATTGCGGCATGGTTTTACCGGCGCTGGATCGGGCGAATGGGTGCGCTATTGACGGCGCTGCTCCTTCTATTCAGTCCAAGCATTCTCTTTCACAGCCGTTACATTCGGAACGATATCTATATCGTCTTCTTTTCGATGCTATGGGTATATTTCATGTTCCGATACGTCGAAGAGAGGAAGTCGAAGTGGCTCTATCTTACCGTAACGGTGATGGCGCTCGGATTTGCCAGCAAGGAAAATCAGTTCATGTCCGGCGCGATTTTCGGGGCCTTTCTGGTGGCGGTTGCGCTGTGGCGATGGTGGAAGGGTCAGGAGCAGCTGCGCGGAAGCGCGTTTGGTGACCTTGCGGTTCTCTTCCTTACGCTTGTGTTGCCATTTGTTGCGCCATTAGGACACCTGCTTCTCGGCTGGGATGCGCTGGCGTACAGTACGGCCCAGGACCTTTCAAGGTCAGCTGCGCTGGTTCTGTTGATGACAGGCATCAGCGGAATCATCGCGTTCTTTTGGTTTGGTCCGGAGAGACCGGATGAAGCGAGAGGCGGACGAGGAGGCGGGGGCAAACAGGGAGGGAGGATAACGTTCGGCAGCTGGGCTACTCTGATGGGCCTGTTTTGGGCGATCGAGATTCTCCTGTTCACGACGTTTTTCACCAATCCGGTCGATGGACTCGCTACGGGCGTTGTGGGCAGCCTGGGCTACTGGCTTGCTCAGCAGGAGGTCCAGCGGGGTAGCCAGCCCTGGTACTACTACATAATGCAGGGTCTGCTCTATGAATTCCTTCCCCTTTTGCTGAGCATTGGCGGGCTGGCGCTTCTTGCGCAGATGGTGCGGCAGGGCGGTTGGGTGGCAGCCGAAGAAGGGGGACAGGGGGCGTCGAACGGGGGTACGAAAAAGGGCAGCGCCGGGAGGAAAGACGGCCGCGAAGCTGAACGGGGCGCCTTGGTCGTGCGGCCCTATGTGGTCATGTTTTTCGCCTGGTGGGGCGTGGGCGCCTGGTTGGCCTATTCCTACGCGGGAGAAAAGATGCCCTGGTTGACGACACACATGACGCAGCCGATGGCGCTCATGGGAGGCTGGTGGGGGGCACAGTTCCTGGGACGTATCGACTGGAAAAGAGTGCGGGAAACGCAGACCTGGTGGTTGCTGGCACTGTTCCCTTGTGCGGCGCTGGTTGTGGTGTCTTTGATCGGCTCGCTCCCTGCAGGAGGGAGGAGCGTTGATGAACTGGCGCGGACTGTTCGATTCATTTTTGCCGCCGGCCTGGCGGGGGGGCTCTCGTATCTGGTCTGGCTGGTATTGCAGCGCATCAGTTGGAGGCTGGCGTTGCGGTTGACTGCGGTGACCGCGTTTGCCATGCTGCTTCTGCTTACGGTCCGATTCTCTTTTTTGTTGACCTATGTCAACTATGACATGGCGACTGAATACCTGGTCTATGCGCACGCCGCGCCGGACGTGAAGCGGGCCTTGCAGGAGATTGAGACGATAAGCGAAAGGACGGTCGGGGAACGCGAGATAGTCATTTCATATGATGACGACGTTGCCTGGCCAATGACCTGGTATATGCGGTTTTATCCCAACCACATTTTCTATGGAGCGAACCCCACGAATGACGCGATGAGCGCTCCAATCATTCTGGTCGGGAAGAAGAACTATGAGAAGGTTGAGCCTTATGTCGCCCGCGATTATGTCAGCCGCAACTACCGGCTCGTCTGGTGGCCTGAGGAGAGTTACAAGGGGGAGTGGGACGGCGAGAAATCCAGGGGGTTAACGCTTGAACAGATTTGGGGGGCACTGACAGATCCGGAGCGCCGCAGCCGTCTGTGGCAGATTTTCTTCTTCCGTAACCATCCGGATCGCACGCTTACGGAGTGGCCGCACCGTCATGATTTCCGCATGTACGTTGACAAGGATATCGCGGACATTGTCTGGGATTTGAATGTGGCGCCGCTGGCGGAGAGGGCGTCAGGCGCGTCCCCTGTTTTCGACTATGAGGAGATTGAACGAACCGCCAGCCGGGTCTACAGCGGCGTATACGGGGACCTGCCGTTGGTGACGCCGCGGGCGGTTGCGGTCGGCTTTGATGGGCTGCGGTACATTCTGGACACGGGCAACAATCGGGTGGTCGTTCTGAACGCGGACAGCACATTTCGCCTGGCCTTCGGCGGCACCTGCTTCATTGCGGATGGCGAGGGAGGGGGTTGCATTGATCCGGATGGCGCCGGCCCCCTGGAGCTTGGCGACGGTCAGTTTCGCGAACCCTGGGGGATCGCGGTGGGGCAAGACGGCACGATTTTCGTAGCCGATACGTGGAACGGACGAATTCAGGCATTTGACCGCGAAGGGAATTTCCTGCGCAAATGGGGCGCTTTCAACGTAGTCACGGAAGAGGGCGGGGACCCGTATTCGCTCTTTGGGCCTCGAGGCCTGGCGGTGACACCGGCGGGCAGCCTCCTGGTTGCAGATACGGGCAACAAGCGGGTTCTGGAGTTTACAGCTTCGGGGGAGGCGATGCGGCAGGTTGGAGGGGGCGGGATTGTACTGGGTCACTTCGAGGAGCCGGTAGACGTTGCCGTCCATCCGACGACCGGAAATGTCCTGGTAAGCGATGCCTGGAACCGGCGAATTCAGGTTCTTTCATCGGAGCTCGTACCGCTGTTTGAGTGGCCGATGCCTACGTGGGATAGCCAGGACATTTGGGATAAGCCGTATGTTGCGGCGGGGGCGGACGGCACGGTCTATGCGACTGACCCGCAGTTTGCGCAGATTTTCGAGATTTCATCCGGCGGCACTGTGCGGGCAAGCTTTGGGACATACGGCGCGGACCTCAACCGCTTCGCCAGGCCAACGGGACTCGCAGTTGATCCGTTGACAGGCGAGTTGCTGATTGCTGACGCGGACAACAGCCGGATTCTCGTTTTTTCGATTCAGTAACACTTTGGTCGACCAGCCAGACGAAGGCGACTGTTACAATCGCTACGGGTGATCAAGCTGCCAGGGGGAATGGCCCTTTTTGACCTTTGGCTTTGCCTTCGGGCTGTGCCTGGCACGCCGCCTCATGGTCACATCATCTTGGCATTCCCATCAAGTGAACGGGGCCCGATTGGCGCCAAAATAGAACCTTGGCTCTGCAGGTCCTGCGGGCTCAAGAATCGCGCCAACGCCGGTTTCTGTGGACGCTGCGGACTTCCATTGGAAGTAAGATGCCCGACTTGCGGCGAAGAGAATCCCGGTGGTCACAGGTACTGTGACATTTGCGGGGCCACTCTCGACGAAGAGAGTTCAGGTTTTCCTGTCGGGGGCACGGCAGCGGGCGGCGGCCGGGAAGGATTGTTCGCGCGCAGCCTCAGACATGACCTTGCGGACTATTTCAGAAAGGTTCTGGACAAGGGTCTTGTATGGTACACGCCCTACCCGCATTGGCGATGGACGGGGTCGTTCCTGAGGGAATGGACCCTTCGCAACTGGTGGGAGCTCATCGCGGTCCTGCTCCTTACGATAGCCGGCGCGTTTCTTCGTGTTTACCGGCTTGAATCGTTGCCGGCAGGGTTTCACGGCGATGAGGCGTGGACTGGCATCGAAGGTCTGCGAATCCTGGAGGAGGGATGGATTGGGCCGTACACCTCCTCGGCTTTGGGGCAGTTGACAGGTCCATTCTACGTGACGGCCCTGACGATCCGGCTCCTTGACGCCTCAATTTTTGCAGTGCGGCTTTCGATCGGGCTTTTTGGCATCGCGACGATACCTGCGGCCCATTTATTGCTGCGTGTGGGATTTGGCCGCTGGGTGGCGCTCTTCGGCACGACTGCGCTGACGGTGAGTTACTGGCACGTTCACTTCAGCCGGTTGGGGTTTGGGGTGGCGCCCCTGGCGTTTGCGTCCACTGTTGCCGCGGCCGGCCTGCTTTGGGCGATGAGGTCACTCGACGCAGGTCCGCATCAGGAGCGCCGCGGAAACCTATGGAGTTGGGTGGTCGCTGGCGGGCTGCTGGGACTGGTTCCATACACGTATTTCGCGTTTCCGACGTTCCTGGGGGCTGTCGGCGCGGCCATCGTGATTTTTCTCCTTTTGCAGAGTGATCCGCTGCGGAGGAAACTTCAGCCGCTCTTGCCACTGGCTGCCGGGGCTCTCATCACTGCCGGGCCGGTTCTTCTGTTCGCGATCCGCTCGCCGGAAGTTTACTTCGGACGCATGAACGAGAAGACGGTCTTTGCGTTTCACGAATACGTGAACGCGGAGGGAATGGCGGAGAAGGCGGGATTTCTGGCCGGGCGCGTTTGGGAATCCTATATGCTGCTCGTGAGCAACCCGCGGCTGGACGGCGTGGTTGGGATTGGCGGCGCGGGGGCCCTGGATCCGGGCATGGCTTCGCTGGCGTATGTTGGGCTGATTGTGTCGATTCGGAAATGGCGCAGCCCGCCTCATCTCCTGGCAGCGCTGGTTGTCGTTGCAGCCCTGTCGGGTCTGGTGTTTACGGATCCATCAGCGGGTTCGATGCGGCGCAGCATCACTGCAATTCCCTGGGTGTTTGGGCTGGCGGGCGTTGCGGCAGCGACGATTTCGCAGTTCGCCAAGCGCCATGGTGGGAGGTGGGGGCAGGCTGCGGCTGTCAGCTCTTTGCTGCTTGTACTGATGGGCAGCAGCCTCTGGAACCTCAATTACTACTTTAACCAACTGCCCAACTCGCCGACTTTCAGGTGGACATTTGCGGACGACTACCTGGAAGCGCTTGAAGCGGCCCATTCCTTTGAGGAGCCCGGGACGATTTACTATTATTCAGGGCGTCGCAGGTTTGGCTACGAGACGATTCAGTTCCTGTACCCGGATAGCAGAGGGGTAGACCGCTCGCGAGAGTATGGGGTCTTTGATCTGGAGAGGCTCGACAGGGGACCGGTCACTTACGTTCTGGAAGGCAGTTACATGGAGGAGGTCGACAGGATCATGGAACTGTATCCTGGCGGCGAACTGATCGTTGACGAGGGAGAGCAGCCGGTGTATGCCATCTATCATGTGAAGGAGTAATTGGGGATGTGTGTCGCAAACGCGGCCGCTTGTGAAGAATTGATGGGGGCAGTGGACTGGCGATGGAGCACCTGAGGCCAGACTTTACAGGAATATGTCGAAAACTGATGTAGACGACGGCGCAAAGAGCTGTCCGTCGTGCAGCCACGCCAACCGACCTGGGGCAAACTTCTGCGAGAATTGCGGAGAACAGTTGGCTGACCACAGGATCTGCGCCGTGTGCGGCGAGGTCTGCGGAATTGGTCAGCGATTCTGCCATGCCTGCGGCGCGGCGCTTGCCGGAAAGGAGCCGGCGTCGCCGGCGCACCCCAGCGGGGAGAGCGGGATCGGGGAAGCGGGGGAGAGCCCGGGCAAGGCCAGCGCAACCACGGAAGGGTTGGGGGCCCTGCGCGGGCGTGTAGGGGAAACGCTGCGAGCCTCATCATTTGGGAAAATCGTCGGAAGGCTGTTCACGCCGTTTGCGCAGGAACCTGATGGCGCGGTAAAGCCAGGAGCCGACAGAGAAGGGCTTGATCCCGCAGATGTGATTACCTCTGGGGAGGCCGCCCTATATGGTCCTGCTGAGACTGTGCGCGCCAACGTGGTTTGGGGCGTGCTTGCGATCGCCAGCGCGGTCGCGGGCCAGTGGTTGCTCGGGAGAGGGCAGACGCTGGCTTCAGTTGGCTTCTACGCCGCGGGAATATTGCTCGCGTTGTGGGCATTTCGCAAGAGAACATCGTTTCCTGTTCCAGCAACACTCGGCCTGGGCCAGCTGCAGAGACTGCGGCCGCTTTGGCTGCTGCCTATATTGTTGTTGCCCGGCGCGGCCATGGCGTGGTCGTTGGAACGACTTCTGACCAACCCGGACCGTCCTCCGGACCTATTTTGGATCCTTCATGCGTCCAGTGTCGTTCTTTTTGTGGGCTGCGTTTGGCTGGCAAGGAAGTTCGAAAGAATAAGGGATTCAGAGGGAACGCCGGGAGCCGAGACAGATGCCCGGCATGCTCAGTCACCGGAGCCTGAGGCGGCGACGGCGGCTCCCTGGACGACCGGCCATCGGCTGGTTGTGATATTGATCATCTGCATCGGTCTCTTTATGCGTGTTCATCAGCTTTCTGAATTTCCTGCCGGAACCTGGTACGACGAGGCGACGGCAGGGCTGGAAGCACAGAGGATTTTGAGCGACCCGGATTACCGACCGCTCTATGTTAGCGGGCTGATGGGACCGGAGCATTACGTTTATCTGATTTCTTTCCTGTTCCTGCTTCTACCTAAAATTACCTTTGTTGTTCGACTCGCTACAGTCATCACGGGCGTCCTGTCGGTCCCTGCGGCGTACCTGGCGGGGAGCCAGTTATTTGGACGCGGCCCCGCGCTGGTTCTCGCCTTTCTGATCGCCACGTCCCGTTGGAGCGTTAATTTCAGCCGAATCGGGATGTTCAACATCCTCATGGTCCTGTTTGTCCTGTTGGGGATCGGGCTTCTGCTGAAGGCGTTGCGCAGAGGCCGGCTGACAGATTACATGTGGGCCGGCTTGTTCCTGGGTTTCGGGCTGAACACATATTACGCGTTTCAGCTGTTTCTGGCGGTAGTTGGCATATTTCTGTTGTATTTTTTCGTGACAAACTGGAACCATTTGCTGGCTCGGTGGAAGGGCCTGGTATTGCTGGCAATGGGGGTGACGCTCTTCCTGGCTCCACTGGCCACTTTTGCTTTTGCAAGGCTGGATCGCTACCTGGAGCGGACGCGGACAGTGTCGATTTTTGAGGAGTATCCAGAGGAACAGGTCTGGGGCAAGGTGCGTGAAAGCGCGGTCACACATCTGCTCATGTACAATGTTCGAGGCGATCCAAACGGCCGTCACAACTTGCCGGGCGAGCCGATGCTGGCCCCGATTACGGGGGCCCTGCTGGCGCTGGGACTGGCCCTGAGTTTCAGCCGAATCTGGCGTCCCCGGTTTCTGCTGCTGATTCTGTGGTTTTTCGGGCTGATGGCTGGAGGCATTTTTGCTCTGAGTTTTGAGGCGCCGCAGTCACTGCGCGCGATTGGAACGATGCCGGCCGCGTATCTGCTCGCGCTCCTGCCGCTGGCGCTGCTGTGGCAGAACTGGCGGGTTGCCTCTTACTACTGGCTTCATCGGGAGGGAGGGAACGAGGCGGCCGGGAGTTCCACCGGCAGGCACATTTTTCCAAATGGCGCGAGAATTTCAGAGAGGTTCTGGCAAGCGTTTCACTGGCAAGCGATGCCAGTTGTTGTGATGGCTGTCCTGGCGGCCGCTGCGGGGACGTACAGTTACAGAACATATTTCCTGCGCCAGATGAATGACTTCGCTGTGTGGAATGCGTACTCGACAGGGGAAACGATAGCGGCAACTGTTGTCGCGGAGCATGTCGGTCGTGACGATACCGATGTATATTTGACTTCTCACTATGCCGGCCACCCTTCGGTCCGATTCATTGGCAGCTCAGTCCCCTTCTATCAGGCTGTCGATTATACGGCAACGCTCCCGATGCCGCTTTCGCCGGAACGGGACGCCTTATTCCTGATGGACCCGGAGCGAAGGAACTTCTTTGAGCAGGCGCGCAGCTTCTATCCTGGGGGCGAGTTTGTGGAACACAAGGCCCCATTTGGCGGGCCGACAGTTCTGTATGAGATACGGTTGAGGCCCTCGGACATCGCCTCGATCCAAGGGATGCACGTTGCCTATTATGAGGGGGAGGATTGGACGGGAGAGCCGGTCAAAGTCGAAAGGCAGGCTACAGTTGCCGCGGATTGGTCGCGCGAGGCCCCGGTGGCGGGCCCGTTTTCGGCTGAGTGGAGAGGGATTCTGAATGTAGAGAAGTATGGCCCTCACAAGCTGGTCTTGCGGGCGCCCGGCCCGGCAGAACTGTATGTGAACGAAGAACTGGCGGCGCGGATTGGCGGCGAGGCGGGTGTAGGCGAGACAGGCGGCGGCCAGGAGGCAACTGCCGCATTGAATCTTGCCCTGGGACTTCACAGACTTCGAGTTCGGGCCGTAGGAGGCGAAGGCCCGATTTCGCTTTCGTGGCAACGGCCAGGCGAAGAAGCGCAGATAGTACCCTCGTCTACTCTTCACGTGCCGCCGGTGGCAAGCACGGGACTATTGGGCAAGTACTATGCGAATGGGAACTGGGAGGGGACCCCGGCATTTGCCCGGATCGATCCGCAGATCAATCTTTACTTTCACGATATTCCTCTTCCCAGGCCGTATACGGTGGAATGGGAGGGCAAGCTGGCTGTACCCCATGACGGCGTCTATCGCTTGGGGATTGAATCGATAGACGAGTCTGAATTGTGGATCGACGGTGAACCGGTTGCGGCAAGCCCTGAACCAAACCAGTATGATGAGGAGTCGGTTAGATTGACCGCGGGTCTGCACGATATACGGATTCGCTATGTGGCTCGGACTTCTCATTACCATGTCAATCTTCATTGGGCTCCTCCAGGTCAGGACCGGACCATCGTGCAGTCTGCGGCGCTGGTACCCCCGCAGGGCAGCTATGACCACCTGTCGGTTGAAGACCTTGCGATTTTTGACAGGGGAACTGGGGAGATGCTCGCAGGCCTGCCGCTTGATTTCACGCCTCTGCCGCGGGAAGGGACGGAGACACCCGCATTTGAGACGGTGAGCGACGCTCTTCAGCGGCCGCGGGGCGTGGCGGCGGCAAACGATAGGCTGTACGTTGTGGACCCCGCGCAGAAGTCTCTGTTCGTGCTCGACAGCGGTGGACGGGAGCTGGTTCAGGTCCGCCGCTCCAATCGTCGATTCGGCGAGCCCGTGGACGTGGCGGCGGATGCGTTGGGCAACGTGTATGTTCTGGATGCAGGAGATGGCGGACAGGTATCTGTGCATGACGCGGACGGCGACTTCATTCGGGTCATCCCGTTGCCCGAAGACAGTATGGACAGAAGCCGGGGGATCGATGTCGATCAGCTGGGGCGGATCTGGGTTGCGATGACGCCGGCGCTTGCGGTGGCGGCTTTTGATGAGGAAGGCCGGGAACTGGCCAGAATCTCGACGGCATTGCAAGGAGGAGATTTTCAGCCGGTGGACGTCGCGTACATGAATGACGAGGCCGTCTATGTTACAACGGTGGGAACGACTGCGCTTATCCGTTTTTCGCTCAGCGGTGAGCCGTCGGGTATCTGGCCGCTTGCGCCGGCAAACAGCGTGGACGGGCCTCATCTTGCCTTAGGCGGTGACGGGACACTGTACATAACCCAACCGGAACTGGGCCAGTATCTGAGCCTGGCCGGCGATGAGGGGAAGGAGATACAGATCTGGATTCTTCCGGCGAGTAGCCCGATACGGAAGCTGGTCGGCGTCGACGCGGGATCTGGGGGCGAGGTTGTGCTGACAGATAGCGAAAACGGCAGGGTTTACCTGGTTCCGGCGCCCCCGTAGGGAGACATTCGTGCCTGGCATGCGAAGTGACTGGCTCGAATGTGGAAGGATTGCGCTGCCATGGATCTGAGACTGACGAAGAAATGACGAAAGACCAGCCGTCTGCAAGATGTCCAAACTGTGCGTCGTCGATAAGACCCGCGGCAAATTACTGCGACCATTGCGGTCATCCGGTCGGTCGATTGGAAGGATTCGTCGAGGAGGAGATCGCTGGCCAGGGCGCGATTCCCCGCCAGGGGGAGATTGCCGGCCAAGAGGCTGTTCTGCCTGATGTTGACGTTGACGAGCTGCCGACTTTGGAACGCAGAGTGGGCCTGGTCGGAGCCGAGGGTGGCAGGGCGGGGGCGGAAGTGGCTGCGGCAGAGGGCCCTGCGACCGAAAACAGACCGAAATCATTTCGGGAGAGAGCGGCCAGCGGCCTCCGGATCCTGGCACTATGGAGCGGCAGTCCCCTTCTGCTTCTGGCGATTGTACTGGCAGCGGTTGCCAGGGACAACTACAGAACGGAATCGAGGCATACGGAACTCTCACAGCCTGAGGGGAACTCTGAGGTGGTTTCCAGGGAGGCGCTTGGGCAGGAGTTTCTGTTGAATTATGTCATTCCCTTTCTGGGGGAGGAGAAGGTAGCTGAGTTTGAATTGGTTAAGGGTAGTTTCGAGCGTCCTCGGGGCGTAACCGTCGCCAACGGCAATTTGTACGTTGTCGATCCCGGCAGGGGAACACTGGTCGTCTTGGACGGCGACGGCCTTGAATTGGCGGAGATAGGCCAGTCGGACAGACCGTTCGTCGAACCGGTGGATGTTGCAGCGGACAGGGCAGGGAACGTCTATGTTCTGGATGCCGGCGACGGCGGGCATGTCAGCGTACACAGCGCGGTGGGGGACTTTCTGCAGGCGGTTCCGATTCCAAACAACATGGCGGACAGGAGCAGAGGTCTGGACGTGGACGGCCAGGGGCGCATCTGGCTGGCGATGACGCCGGCGCTTGCCGTTGCCGCCTTTGACCTCTCCGGCCAGGAGCTGGTCAGGATATCGACCGATTTTGATGGCACAGATTTGCAGCCCGTTGATGTTGCCTACAAGGCTGATGGTTCCGTTTATGTTTCCACTGCGGGAATGACATCGGTTTTACACTTCAGCGCAGGCGGGGAACTGGTGAATCTCTGGCCATTGGTGACTGCCAACAGTGTGGATGGTCCTCATTTGGCACTGGACGAAGAGGGCACCCTGTATGTTACGCAGCCGGAGCAGGGCGGCGTGTTTCGGATTTCGGGGAACAGGTCCGAGGATTTGGAGGCATGGACGCTTCCTGGAGGGCAGGCTCTGCGCAAGCTGGTGGGCATTGCGGTCAGCGGGGCGGGAGACCTTTTTGTGACCGACAGCGACAATGGTAATATCTATCGTTTGCAGGTCTCTCCGTGAGCGGAGGGGCCCGGTGGAAAGTCAGGGAGCGCCGGTCGTTTGGCGGGAAGGGCAGGGGGAACTGTGACCAGGGAACAGTCGGCAATTGAAGGCGACGCCCGCGGCCGCTCATTTTTCAATGAGCCTGATGCGGCAGGGCTGATGCACCGGGCCTTTACGCGCTCGATGGGTTTCGACCGGGCGGACATGAATCGTCCGATGATCGGGATCCTGAACACTTATAGTGAGATGAACAGCTGCCATGCGCACTTTCCCGAGCTGGTTGGCGCGGTAAAGCGCGGCGTGTGGCAGGCGGGCGGGTTCCCGCTGGAGTTCCCGACCATCAGTCTGGGAGAGATCTACCTGACGCCGACCTCCATGCTTTGGCGCAATCTGGCTGCGATGGACACGGAGGAGATGATACGGGGCAACCCGATGGACGGGGTGGTGGTTTTATGCGGCTGTGACAAGACGACACCGGCGGCATTGATGGGTGTTGCCAGCGCAGACGTGCCTGCGATTCTCGTCTCTGGGGGGCCGATGTTGAACGGGCACTGGCGGGGAGAGACGTTGGGCGCGTGCACAGATTGCCGGCGGCTTACGACGGAGTACCGTGCGGGCAACCTCAGCGACGATGAGTATAGGGAGGTTGAGGAGAACCTGGTGCGGAGCTGGGGCCATTGTATGGTGATGGGGACGGCATCGACGATGAATTCACTGACTGAAGCGCTGGGCATGGCGCTCCCCGGAAACGGGGCGATTCCGGCGGTGGATTCGCGCCGATTGCTCTTGGCGGAAAGGGCCGGCCGGCGCATCGTGTCGATGGCGGCGGAGGGCCTTCGACCGTCCAGCATTCTGACGAACGAGGCGATGGAAAACGCGATTACGCTCCTGTGCGCACTGGGCGGCAGCACCAATGCCGTCGTTCATTTGCCGGCGCTGGCGGGGCGAATAGGAATGGATCTGCCGCTGGCGCTGTTTGATGAAATCAGCAGGCGGACGCCGTTGCTGGCCAACGTGCGGCCTGCGGGGAAATTCCAGATGGAGGATTTCTTCTATGCGGGCGGTGTTTCCGCCATCCTGCGTCAGCTCTTGCCGTTGTTGCACAGTGAGGCTCTGACAGTTACGGGAAGGACGCTTGCGGAGAACGTTGCCGGGAGCGAGCCAGTCGACACGCAGGTGATTCGTACGGCAGAGAGCCCGTTGAAAGAGGAGGGCGGCCTGGCGATTCTGCAGGGCAATCTGGCGCCATCCGGGGCCGTGATCAAGCATGCTGCCGCGTCGGCCCATCTTTTGCAGCATCGGGGGCGGGCGTTGGTTTTCAGCAGCATAACCGATCTGCAGGAGAGGATCGACGACCCCGACCTTGATGTCAACCCCGATGACGTGCTTGTTTTGCAGAATGCCGGCCCGGTGGGCGGTCCGGGGATGCCGGAGGTGGGCAATTTGCCGATCCCCAGGAAGTTGCTCAAAAGGGGTGTGCGCGATATGGTTCGTATTTCAGACGCGCGGATGAGCGGGACGGCCTTTGGCACGATTGTACTGCATGTCGCGCCGGAGGCTGCGGTTGGCGGCCCGCTGGCACTTGTACGCACGGGCGACGAGATCGAGTTGGACGTTCCGGGAAGGCGGCTGCACCTTTGTGTCGGGCAAGAGGAGCTGGCGAGACGGGAGGCGGAGCGGACCCAGGTGGAGCCGGCATATCACCGGGGCTATGGCAGATTGTTTCTGGACCATGTGCTGCAGGCGCCGGAGGGGATGGATTTTGACTTTCTTCGGGGCCGCGATCCAGTTGAGACGATCACGCAGCCCAAGTTTTGAGAGACTTCGTAACGTCCAAGCCATTTCCAATCTGCGGGTATCAATTGCCATCTGGAGGCGAGAAGATAGGCGTGCGGGACTCTTGGGAACTGCGATGGTCAAAGGTCAGTGGTCAGTGGTCAGTGGTCAGTAACTGCGGTGGTGAGAAAGCGAATTGGTGGTGGATGGAGGGTTGTGGATGGGCTGGGGTTTCGAGGTTGGGGAGGTCCTGAGGTTGGGGGGACTCGTGGGATGGCGGCGAAATGTTGAGGTTCTTGAAACCGCCGATGGCTCAGGATTTTCGCCATATTGCGCTGAGTTGGGTCGGGTCATGCCTGGGCCCGCTGAAATGAGTTTAAGTCAAGAGGAACCGAATTTTCAAGGAGTGGTGAGAGATGGCCGAATTCGCGCCGGTTGAAAAACAGATGGCCATACTGATGCGCGGGGTAGAGTTTGGTGACGAACAGACCCGCGCCAATATGGAAAAGGAGTTACGACTTCGCCTCGAGGAGAGCTCAGAGGAAGGACGGCCGCTGCGCGTCTACTGCGGCTTTGATCCGACTTCGAGCGACCTGCATCTGGGACATACGGTTCCACTGCGCAAGTTGAGACAGTTCCAGGAACTCGGCCACACGGTGGTTTTTCTGATTGGGACGTTTACGGGCACGATCGGCGACCCGAGCGACAAGGAGAGCGCGCGGACGCAGCAAAGCCTGGAAGAGGCGATGGAGAACGCACGGGGGTTTACGCGGCAGGCGCACAGAGTGCTGGACCCGGAGAAGACGGTCATCGATTACAATCACAGGTGGTTGGAGGAGTTGGACTTTGGGGGCGTGATCCGGCTGGCCAGCAACTTTACGGTTCAGCAGTTTCTGGCGCGGGATAATTTCAACAAGCGGCATGCCACGGGAGAGCCCATCTGGCTGCACGAGTTCTTCTACGCGCTGATGCAGGGCTATGACGCGATCATGCTGGACACGGACGTGCAGATCGGGGGCACGGACCAGCTGTTCAACCTGATGGCGGGGCGCACTCTGATGAGCGCGCGGGGGATGCGACCACAGGTTGTGCTGACGTTCCCGATCCTTGTTGGCACGGACGGCCAAATGAGGATGAGCAAGTCGACAGGAAACCACATTGGCATTGACGAGGCTCCTGGAGTGATTTTCACCAAGGTGGTCAATTTGCCCGATCACACGTTTCGGAATTTCGCTGAGCTGGTTACCCGCTGGAGCCAGGATGAGATTGACAGCATGATGATGGCGATGGAGAGCGGGGCGCTGGAACCGCAGGCGGCGAAGAGGGCGCTCGCGGAGGAGATCATCGGCATATTTCACGGCGAGGACAGGGCAAAGCAGGCGGCGGTGGATGCGCTGCGGATGCATGAAGGCGCTGCGCCAAGCGACGCGCCCGAGTTCGAGCTGTCAGAGGAGATGAACTTGCTGGAGTTGATGAGCGAGGCAGGGATGGTGCGCAGCAAAGGGGAAGCGCGGCGTTTGATTGACCAAGGGGGTGTGCGGCTCAACGGAGCGGCCGTCTCGGACGGCGTGGGTACGCTGGTCGCTCCCGGCGAGGGAGAGAGCGTCCTTCAGGTGGGCAAGCGGCGGTTCTTGCGCGTGGTTGCGGCCAAGTAGATTGGTCGGGCAGTTCGGACAGGTTGGAGAGTTGGAAGGGAGGCGGGCAAAAAAGATAGGAACCGGATGCCACGCTTCCCCCGATAGTGGCTTCCAACCACAACGTGACAACTCGGTCCCTACTTGCATAGTATAACATGCATTTATTTGCTTGTAAAGGGGCAATTTGGTCAAATTTCGTTTTTTTCCGAAATTGGTTTCAGCAAGAGGGAGTTTCGGTTCGTTCGGGCAGTAGAAACATACAGATTGGGATGGTGGATGGCTCTTCAGGTTAGGGTAAGAGATTTGGAAAGGCCTGATCTATTTCCGGCGCGAAGACCGTCCTGCGCACTGATCTTCGATGTCGATTCACATTAAGGAGTGAAAGATGGGTTCCTTTGCAGGAAAGCGCGGTCTCATATTTGGCGTCGCGAACAAGAATTCAATCGCTTGGGGAATCGCCCAGGCTCTGGCCGAGGAGGGGGCGGAGCTGGGATTCAGTTACGCGGGCGCGTTCCTGGAGAAGCGGGTGATGCCACTGGCTGAGCAAGTAGGCAGCCGTTTTGTCGAGGAGTGCGACGTGACCGACGATGGGGCAATTGACGAACTCTTTGAGAAGGTGGGGGACCAGTTCGGCAACCTCGACTTTCTCGTTCATTCGATTGCGTTTGCCCCGCGAGAGGATCTGGGCGGACGCTTTGTCGACACCAGCCGCGAGGGATTTCGCGTTGCGCTAGACATCAGCTGCTACAGCCTGGTGGCGTTGGCGAAGCGTGCGGTCCCGCTGATGCCTGAGGGCGGAAGCATCATGGCGATGACCTACTACGGCGCGGAAAAGGTGACGCCAAACTACAATGTGATGGGGGTGGCGAAGGCCGCGTTGGAGGCGACGGTGCGCTATCTGGCCTGGGATTTGGGCGCTGACCAGGTGCGCGTCAACGCGATCAGCGCCGGCCCGATCAAGACGCTGGCTTCCGCCGGGGTCAGCGGATTTCGAAAGAGCCTGGGCTATGTTGGGTCGGTTGCCCCGATGGGGAATGTAACACAGGCTGACGTGGGGAACGCGGCGCGCTTTTTGTTGGGGGATTGGGCGCAGAAGGTGACGGGCGAGGTGGTCTATGTGGATGGCGGATACAATATAATGGGCGCTCCTGATTTGGATGCAGTCGGAGGGTAGAGGGCAGGAAGCGGCGCCATCTTGAATGCAAACAGGTCAACCCGGTCGATGGGTTGACCTGTTTTTTCATGTCCATGTGCGGGAGCGACGGGATTTGAACCCGCGACCTCCGGCTTGACAGGCCGATATGCTAACCGCTACACCACGCCCCCTGGTTTCCCTATGGTATGGCGACCGAATCGCCTTGGCGGGAGCGACGGGATTTGAACCCGCGACCTCCGGCTTGACAGGCCGACATGCTAACCGCTACACCACGCCCCCATGGGGAGACCATGACATGTGGCGTGAAGGATACCATTGCGGTGGAGGGATGTCAAATGACATGGGGAACGGCAACATCTTGGATCCACGGAGGAGCTCGGAGAAAACTATTTTGTGGTTGAAGAAGTGTTTGGGAGGAGGGCGGTTGTGGGGGAGGGCACAGAACGGCAGTAGTCGGTGGTTGGGTGGGGGCTGAGAGAGACGGCGCGGAGGCAGGGGGAGCGGGGAGGAATGGTGGCTTGGCGGTGAGGCGCCGCGGGGCTGGAGGATGGGGGAGCGACCGTGAGGGCGCCCACAAGGGGCGCCCCTACAGGGGTTGATGGGGAAAATAAACTCTGCAGGACGAGAACTTGGGGGGCATTGGGCTGGGATTAGCTTTTGCGGGGGGGGAGGCGGGGAATGCGTTTTCCCACTTGGCGCAGGAGCCTGGAGGAGATTGCCTTTTTGCCGGGCGGCTGCTTTGGGCCCGCGGAGGGAAGACGGGGACGCGGGGCGCTCTCAACGATGCGTTGGGCGGCCTGGCGTCCGTGGCCAAGCGCCTCCCGGTAATGGCCCCGAATCAGATCCGGAGTGATTTTCTGGCCTTCTGTCGCCCAGACGACGACGGTCCTGCCGATGGCCCACGTGCCGGCGTAGGAAACGGCGACTTTCGGGACGATCCCCCAAACCGGAATCAGACCGCTCATTTGACGGGCAAGCTGGCGGAACAGGAACCCGCCGCCGAGCACGCCGACGATCTCACCCAACAGCTGTTGGGGGGACCCTGTCTTCCCGGAGACGAGGGCGATCTTATAGGCCATCATCAGCTGGTTCTTGGTGAGGACGATGGCGTCGCCGGCGCCGAGGACGAAGTTCAGGCCGGGTACGGTTTCGCCGAGCCCGGTGGTGAAAGAGTAGCTTGCGTTCACCTGTGAGGTCTCCTGGATGAGGAGGTTTAAGGCGTGCGGGCGCAGGGGCGGGAGACGGCGGGCAAAGGGAAGACGGAGGGACGCGGGGAGGTGATCCACCAGCCTGGCGGCCACTTTGGAGACGTTCTGCGTTGACCAGTCCGGGACGGCGATGCGGGCCTGTTCGCCGCGGCGGGCGATGGCGCTTTCGGGCCGGCCCGATTCGCGGCCGACGACGACAACGAGGGAGGGGATGGACTGGGCATTGAGGGCCTGTTGCAGGGAGGACAGGTCTGGACTGAGGTCGGGCCTGGAGGTTACGAGCAGGGCGAAGTTGGGGGCAGGGGGATCCTGCTGTGAGGAGGCGGTCCGGCGCGTGTTTGCGCCGGGAACGATGTCAGTACTGTGGGAGAGGAAGCCGGAGCCGCTGCTGTCGGTGACGGTGATCCAGGGATGGACGAAGTCAGCGAGATCGGAGCTGAGGTGAAGTGCGGCATCCAATGCGTCGCCTTCAACGTCGGCCGCGATCAGGAGATGGAAGGGCGTTTCAATCTCGCGCTGAATCTCGGCGAGATTGATTTCACTAACAATCTGCCAAATTGAACGAAGGGGCAGACCACGCATCGCCCTGTTTGCCTAACCGTACCTACGCACGGCGCTGACATCGGCCCCGCCCTGGGAGTTGAGCACGCGGGCGAAGGAATCGAGAACGCGATCTATGTCGTCGGAGGAGACGCCAACGTTGGTGACGGCGCGCAGAAATCTGGCGTAGGCGGGATTCAGAAGGACGCCAGCCTCTTTCAGACCGGCGGAGAGCTGTTCGGGGGTCATGTCATCGCGGCAGAGCTCGAAGTAAACGATATCGGTTTCAACCAGGTCCGGGTCGACAGAGATGCCGTCCAACTCGGCCAGTCCTTCGGCCAGTTTGCGGGCATTGGCATGGTCGTCGGCGAGCCTTTCGACCATTTCGGTGATGGCGACGATGCCGGCGGCGGCGATAATGCCGGCCTGACGGGTTCCGCCGCCAAGGATTTTGCGCATGCGGCGGGCGCGTTTGACGAATTCCGAGTCGCCTACGACAACGGAGCCGACGGGCGCGCCGAGGCCCTTGCTGAGGCAGAGGCTGGCGCTGTCGGCCTCCTGCAGGAGGCGTGCGGGGGCGACGTTGAGCGCGACGGCAGCATTCCAGAGGCGGGCTCCATCCACGTGGAGCTTCAGGCCGTTCCTGTGCGCCACCTCTCCGGCCGCGTCCATATACTCTACGGGCAGACAGCGTCCGCCGGCGCGATTGTGAGTATTTTCGATTGCCAGAAGGCTTGTACGGGGAAAGTGTTGGTCATCGGCGCGGATGGAGGATTGGACGAGATCCAGATCCAGGGTTCCGTCAGGGGCGGTGGGAATCGGGCGCGGGTGAACGCCGCCGAGAGCGGACGTGCCGCCTTGTTCGGACAGATAGATGTGGGCGAGATCGCCCAAGATCATTTCGTCACCGCGGCCGCAGTGGCTGAGGACGGAGGCCAGGTTTCCCATCGTGCCGCTGGACACGAAGACGGCGGCCTCTTTTTCCAGCATTTCCGCGACCATGGATTCGAGGCGATTGACGGTCGGGTCTTCGCCGTAGACGTCATCGCCGACCGGGGCAGCCGCCATGGCCTTGCGCATTTCTGCGGTTGGTTTTGAAACGGTGTCGGAGCGCAGATCAATTGTGTTTTTGGTCAAGACTATGCCCTTCCTGGGACTGTTGCGACGTCTGCAGTACGGCGGAGGACCGCTTCCTGTACCGGCCTGAAGTCCGTCCTTGCGGCAATTGGGTCAGAAAGCGAAGAGAGAGAGGACTGTCGGCAACTCTGCTGGTTCGAGGCGCCGCGTCCACTCTCTCTTCCCGTTCAAAAGATATCCGATTCGCTATTCAGGTCGGAAGGTGCCGACGATTAAATCGATTTCCGCTCGTCGGTTCGAGGCCTGGTTTGCAGGCACTGCGACAACCAGAATGTAAGCGGTATCATTTGCCCGCAGCGCGGTGATTGCAACGTGGGCGTTGAACAGGCCCTGGCTCGCCAAGTCAGCGGTTGCCACGCCCGAGATGGACGGCAGGTTGTTGGTTGTGCCGGCTTCGAGGCTCTGCACGTTCACCGGGACTGGCAGTGGGAGGCTTTCGAGCTGGTTCTCCAGCCATTCCACCAGACTTTCCGACGAGATGTCGTCGTCAAGATTGGGGAAGATACCTACGCCAGCCAAGGCAGCGATCGGCGGGTTGGAGAAGATAGCCAGCTGAACGCCGAGGTGGCCTGCGTATTCGCCGCCCGGGCCTGTCAGGGCTTCATCCACTTGTTGGGCAGCCGCAGGGCTCACAAAGCGCATGATCTGACTCAGTTGCCCGCTCTGCAGGTCAAAGACCGACCAGCCGCGCGGGACCGCAAAGGAGTAGCCAAGGCGGTCGTTTTCGACCTTGGACCAGCCATTGGGAATGCTCACGATAGGTTCGGGAGCAGGCGTGGCGGTTGGTTCAGGCACCGGCGTGTCCGTCGGCTCCGGTTCCGGCGTGTCGGTTGGCGGGACGGGTGTGGGTGTGTCGGTTGGCGGGACAGGTGTCGGGGTGTCCGTCGGCGGGACCGGCGTATCGGTGGGCGGCACAGACGTTGCCGTTGGCTCGGCCTGCTCTCTGCGATTGCAGCCGGCCAGCGCCAACGCCGCGACCAGAACGATTAGTACGACCATGTAAGATGATTGCGCCGTCGAGAACCGGCTCAATCGCTTGATGCGTCGGCCCAACCATCTGGCATGGTTCGTTGTCAAGATTTGCATCATACTCCTCCGTTTTGGATAGTTAGAGCCGCAACTGCGACTTCAGTAAGATGTGTGTTTCCTGTGATTCACTATTATATATGAGCAACCCTCCTTCGAACGATTGCAGGACGCCGGATGTTTCATGAGGTTGATCGACGGCCCAACCCAACGCCTGCCTTACGAAGAGGTCTTCTGCCCAGACTTGCCCAATTCCGCGAACGGGTTGGAAGAGATCCTGGGCAGGCGCCTGAAGATCTGGCGATTCGACAGCTTCCTGCATCCCCTCACGCCAGTCATGTTCCCGCTGTTCCCACTCGCTGTTGCTGAAATAGCGAATGTAGACGGTTGGCCTGTCGAGACGGCCGAGCGCCATGCCGGTCTGGAACCTCTGGATTTCAAAGGAGAGATTGACTGGTACGCCCTTAGCGCAGCCAAGCTGCTGCGCGGCCTCTTCATTGCCGTCAAAATAGTTTGCGAACTCCGCGGCGGTCTGGTATTGACAGGCTGAAGGCGCGTCCGCAGAGGCTGGGGAAGGCGGTTGGGTTGCGGCATCGGGTTCCGGTTGCCGTGATTCAAGGGACGATGAATCCGGAGCGGGGGCCAAGTCCGGCGCGTCTTCGTTTAGCGTTCGTGGGGCAGCGACCTGCATTGAAGCCACCGGCGCGGGGTCGGTGGTGAGAGATTGGGGTGTTGCGGGCGATGCGTTGCCTGGCAATGCGTTTCTTGCCGGAGGGGAAAGCAGCAGGAGCGCGAGGGCGAGGAGACTGCCAAGGACGATGGCGATATTGCGGGCGCCGGGACCTGAGGACACACTTGGCGACGGGTCTTGGGCCGCTGGTTGGCTGGGTTGCGCGGGGGGAGCTTCCTGTGGCGAAAGATCCGTTCTGCTTTCTGCGCCCGGAACAATCACTGTTTCGGCCGATTGCGAGTTTGGGGGCGGCAGAACGACCGACGGAAGCGAGACCAGGGTGAGTGTCGAAGTCTGCTCGGCGAGGCCGTTTTCCAGAGACAGGACGCGGCCGGCGATTGCTGTCAGATCCTCAGCCATCTCGCGGGCGGCGGCGTAGCGATCGCCTGCGGTTTTAGCCAGACTCCGCCGCAGGACGTCGACCAGCTCGCGGGGGAGAGAGGCCAGCATGTCGTCCGGCAGCGCGAGGGAGGCATACACATGTGCATGGAGGATCTGGGTAGTTGTGCCTGTGTAGGGTGGGCGGCCAAAGAGGCACCGAAAGAGGACGGCTCCCAGGGAGTAGATGTCGGACTGACCGGTTACTTCGCGGCTGCTGGCGCACTGTTCGGGCGCCATGTAGGCAGGTGTGCCGATCGTACGGCCGATATTGGTGAGCTCCGGCATATCCAAAGCGCGGGCGATGCCGAAGTCAGAGAGGAGGGGCGCAACGGGCAGATTTCGACGGGGGCCAACGTTTTCGTCCTCGTCGTTGATGGGTCTGCCGGTCAGGATTTGTTCAGCTTCGTTGAGTGCGGAGGTGGCGGCATCCGGGGGGGAGGCGCTGAACATTTCGGGATCAACGGGGCGCAAGAGGATGTTGCTGGGCTTTACATCGCGGTGGACGATGCCGTGTTGGTGAGCGTAGTCGAGGGCCCGGGCGATTGGGGCGAGCAAATTGCAGCTCTCGGCCACGCTCAGGCGTCCGCGGCGTTCAAGAAGCTGAGCCAGGCTATCGCCCTGCACCAGCTCCATCGCGATATAGGCGGTACCCTCACTGGCGACATCGCCCACTTGGAGGGCCTGCACGATATGGGGATGACGGAGTTTGGCAACGGTGCGCGCCTCCTGCCGAAACCGTTGGAGCAGGTCGGTGTCGGCGCCGGAGGACAGGATTTTGAGCGCTACCAGGCGGTCCTGTATCTGATCGTAGGCCTGATAGACGCTGGCGGCGCCGCCTCTTCCCAGACGTTTACCGAGGAGATAGCGGCCGATTTGACTGGGAGCCGAGCGCGCGCCTGTAGCCGGCGGCACTTCCAAAGCGGCGTCGACAGGCGACTGCGCGCTGAAATCGCGCGGGGAATGGTCTGTATGATCTTCTGCCCCTACGGCCGGGCCGGCAACTTCCTTTTGCTCCGATAGCATATTTGGTAGACAGGTTGACGGGCAGTTGACAGTTTACGCAGGCTGTCCATCAACGGTGATGCAGCTCAGATTGACTTCGCGTGGTAGTGGGTAGAGTGGATCGAAGTAAGAGTGATTGTTGCAGGTGCGTCACCCAAGGGCGACGCGTCTACAGTGACGCGAGCCGGTATGGGCGCGGAGGTTGAGTATCTGGTATTTGGAGACTATAATACCAGAGAAACAGGAATACTGAAACTGGAACTGAAACTGCAGTATTCAGTGGTCAGTGGGTGTCGGAGCGGGGCGGGGAGGGCGGATAGTGGCGCGGATCGAACTGTCGATGGGAAATGCGCTTGAATCCTTGGACACGCTTCTTCTGACAACACCAGGTAAGGACTGCACGCGAATGTAAGGGCTGCCCTGGCAGCGGTGGTTGGCAAACGAGGTTGTTTTCTGTTCTTTGACGGGCAGTAACGCGCGATTTTGCCAGCGACCAGTCACGCGGCCTCGTTTCCTGTTTGTTTGGGGGGGCTGGCGGCCGGGATTCAGGTCGAACGGGGTTTGGATGCAGAGAATACAGAGTGCCAGGTTGGTCTGCCTCAGCGGACCGGATGCGGGCGCCGAGTACGAGTTATCGAAAGAACAGATGATGGTAGGTCGTTCTCCCGGCGCGTATGTGAACGTGAATGATGGTTTTGCCAGCCGAAAGCACGCTGAATTGCACTATATCGATAACGCGTACCGGTTGCACGACCTGGAGAGCAAGAACGGTGTTTTTGTCAACGGGCGGCGGCTGGCTCCCGGCGGCACAGCGTGGTTGGAGGACGGTGACGAAGTGCAGATTGCCTCGACGCGATTCCGCTTTCACGATCCGTCTGCGACGATTACGGCGCCATTTCTGGAGGCCCTTCCGGAGGCGGGGATTCGAGTTGATGCGGCCACGCGCCAGGTCTTTATAGACGGCAAGGCGCTCGTCCCCCCGCTCAGCGTTAAGCAGTTCGATCTGCTGTGGTACCTGTATCAGAATCGGGGGCGGGTGGTGAGCAAGGATGAGTTGGCGACCCACATCTGGGCGGAGGTCGGGGGCGATGTATTTGACGCCAGCATCGACCGCATGGTAAGCAGGGTGCGCAACCGCATTGAACCGGGGCCTGCCGGCGGGGGAGAGCCACAGTCCCGTTTCATTGTGACGGTGCGGGGGTACGGCTATCAGCTGAAGGAGGGATAGCTTCCCAGGCTGTGGAAGGAGGCAACTGGCTGCTCGTGATGGCGGGCACGCTCTTTTGATAAGGCCAAGCCCTGGAATGGGCTTGGCAGAGTCGTTCGAAATCACCAGTACGGTTTCGGGACCTCAGGACAGAACAGGCGCAAGACTGCAAATGCTTTTCCCTCGCAGTCGCGTTTTCCAGAATTGACAACATAGGAATCGTAAGCAAACGGTCCGAGTTGTGTTGCAGTCCGTTCGGACTCGACGTCGCGCTATTGGCGTATCCTGGTTACGTATTGCTCATTTGCGCCCGGGCCTTCAGGTCAGTTGACAGGAGGGCTGCCTGAGAATCGGGCGGGAGAACCCAGCCGCGAAGCGCTACGTTAAGGAAAGGATTCGGGTATGTCACTGTATCGTGAAAGAACGACCTTCAGGAAAGCCGGGCATGAAATGGATGGGGGCCAGTTCGAATTGGGGCAGGCTCGCCGTTCAGGGCAGCGAAGACGATCGACGCTGGCCCTCGCCGCGGTCGGCGGGGAGCGTTATCAGGCGATGATACACGCAGCGAGGGCGGGTGATGAGCTGGCATTCCAGGGATTGATTGACGCCTACTGGAGCACGGCGTCGCGGTTGGCGCGCAGCATCCTGCAGACGGAAGAGGCAGCCGCGGATGCCGTGCAGGAGGCGTTGATCAAGGTTCACCGGGCGATGCCGCGATACAAGGACGGCAATTTCCGGGCCTGGCTTCTGCGGATCGTGTCAAACACGTGCTACGATCATTTGCGGCGCTTGAAGCGACGCCCGTCAGTCAGTCTCGAGCAGTTGATTGACGAGTCCGACTTTGAGGCGCCGGAGTATCGCAGCGACCGGTGTCCGGAGAGGTTCGCGCTGAGGCGAGAGAGGATCAGGACTTTGAGCCGGTTGATCGAGAGTTTGCCGGCGTGGTACCGTGAGGTGGTCGTCCTGGTCGATGTTCACGGCTATGACTACCACGAGGCCGCGGCCCATCTCGGTCTTCCACGAGGAACGATCAAGTCGAGGTTGAGCCGGGGGCGCGCGCTTCTGCGGGATCAGTTGGAGGCCGGGGACCTGCTCGCCTGATCGGCGGATGCGTGCTCAGATTTGGATTTTTGCCGACGGTCTGGCCGCGGGCGATTTCAGGTCAGATTCTCGATCCCCGCCCGCAGTTTTTCGATGTCAGACTCGTCATTGAAGAAGTGTGAGGAGACCCTGATCAGGTTCGGGTCGGGCACGGAGCGGATGAGCACGCCGGCTTTCGCGAGCTGGTCGACGGCCTCTGCCGGGGAGACGCCATCGATGGTGAAGCTGGTTAAACCGGCGTGGGTTGGCGTGTGGACGAGGCGGACGGTAGGGACGGCGGACAGGGCCGTACGCGTGAATTCTGTTATTTTCTGCGTGCGGTCATATACCCAATCCAAGCCCAATCTTTCAAGCCACTGCAGACCGCTCCACATGCCGGCGATGGCGGGCCGGTAGGTGGTTCCGACCTCATAGCGTTTGGCGCCGGCGGGAGGGAGGAAGATACCGGTTTCGTCGTAAGCCCCGCCGTCGCGCAGGCTGGGGTAGCCGACGTAGGTCTGCAGGAGGTCGCCTGTTCTCTCTCTGTCCACATAGAGGGCGCCGATGCCTTCAGGGCCGCAAAGCCATTTCTGGCCGGGAATGGCGTAGAAGTCGGCCTGGGAGGAGGACATTTCGAGGCGCATTGCGCCGCCTGACTGTGCCCCGTCCACGGCGAGAAGTCCGCCGCGGCGGTGGACGAGCTCGGCGAGCTGGTCGATGGGCAGAATTGTCCCGGTCTTCCATGAGACATGGGCGACCGAAACCAGACGTGTTCTGGGGCCGATGGCGCGGTCGAACTTGGTGAGGATAGACTCTTCGTCGTCTTCGAGGCTGAGGTCTACCATGCGGACCTTGAGGTCGAAGCGCCTTGCAGCGGCGAAGACGGGCAGGAGGCCACCGGGATGTTCCCATGAGTTGGTGACGATTTCGTCTCCCGGCCGGTATTGGATGCCCCAGGTTGCGATGTTCATGCCATCGGTCGTGTGATGGGTGAGGGCGACTTCATCGGCGTCACAACCCAGCACGCGAGCGAATCCTGCGCGGAGGGACGCAGGGATGGACTGGGCGGATTCGCCCATGCTTGTCAGGCGGCCGGCCTCCAACTGTTGCCGGTTTTCTTCTTCGATGGCTTTCGCCGCCGCGCGGCTGAGGGGGCCGTAGCTTCCGGTGTTGAGGTAGGCTGTGTCCTGCAGCGCGGGGAGCTCATTTCTGACTGCGGTTAGATTTGGTGACATTCTCGCTTGTCTCGTCTTTGTGACTGTTGGTTATCTGTCGGGGCTTCTGAAAGCGTTCGCTTGGGGCTCATTCCATTGCTTGAAGATGCCGGGGCTGAATCGGAGAATTAGCTGCCGAAGGCCCACTGGTTGGGACCGTGCGTCTGCAGATACTGCTCTACGGCGGCTTCGGCATTGCTTCGCACGGCCTGGGGTTGGTTGCGAAGCCACTGTTGGAAGTCGCTGGACCAGGGCTGCCCATCTCGGATCGTCCGAAGATTGAGTATGCCAATGGCCCCGCTGGCATCGAGGAGGCCGCTGGTCCTGAAGGCAGACGCGACTCGTTCAAAGTCATAGTCCAGTCGTCGGAAGCATGGTTGCCAGTCTGGCTTTCCGTTCTGCTGAACGAGGTCCAGGAGCAGGTATTGGGCGCGGGGGTCGGCATTGTAGGGCATACCGACGCTTCCGGGGTTCATGACGCGTTGCGGCGGCGCCTGGACTGTTTCGTTGCCCCCAGTGCTGGTTGCGGGAGTGACGGTACGGTCCATAGGCTGGTGTGTGTGACCGCAGATCAGAAGGGACTCATTGTACGCCTCGATGCGGCCTGAGACTGTATGATCGTCTTCCTCGGGCAGGATGCCGGCGAAGGGATTGTCGGGGAGCCCGTGGAAGAGTCTCAGGGCAGGCGCGCCTTCGATCTCGATGAGCAGGTCGTGCGGCAGGAGCAGGAGGTAACTCAGGTCTTCCGGATGCAGTTGTTCCCAGGTCCAGTGGACGTTGGGGAAGCGGTTTCTGTCGCTGAAACCCGGCCATCCATCCGGGGTATGCAGCTGGGCGAGGACGAGGTCGTGATTGCCCTGGACGGAAGGCCATCCGCGCTGGCGTAGGATGTCGAGCAGTTCGCTGGTCCAGGGGCATCTGTTGATCAGGTCGCCGAGCAGAAAGACGGCGTCTGGGGCCTGCTGGTCGAGATCCGCCAGTACGGCTTCGAGAGCGGGCAGATTGCCGTGAATGTCGCCGAGAAAGGCGAGGCGGAGAGATGGGTTCATGTTGACTGCGCCACTTTCAACGGGTCTCGTTCGTCAACGTAGTTGTTGCGTCCGGTCGCTTCGCTGTAAGCAACAAAGGAGTGCTTAATGTTTTCGGCGTCCGGGTCGTGCCCGTTGGCCCAACACCAGCGGAAGTAGTTGATGATTTCGGGTTCGGCGGTGACCAGCTCCCAGTAGAAGAGTCGGGCGATGACGCCGCCGGCTTCGAGGAGCCCTTCGGTGGCGAAGGCTTCAAGGACTGGGCCGCGGTCGTAGGGGATGCGATGGTGAAGCACTTTCCAGCCTCCCGGCTGCTCGTTTTCGGACACCGACTCCATGATTGCGAATTGGGCTGACGGGTCACCGTTGAGCGGGAGGCCGATGCTGCCGGGGTTCATCAGATGCCAGTGGCAGTGGTTGGGGCGTTTGCCCTCCGGCGGAAGGCCGGACAGATTGGCGGGAAGGGGTTCGAATGCATGGCGGCCTTCGTGCGGGTCGGTGAGGGGGTCCTGCGATTGGGTCTTGTAAATATGCCTGTCCACTTGCACGTGCGTATGGGCGGAGATGATGTTCCGTTCCACTATGTTTTCGATGGCGGGAATAATCTTGTCCGCGGGCATGGACTGATAGAAGCCGACCCGATTTTGACCGGGCACCCCGTGGGCGGCCCGGATGGGTTGGGCGCCTGGAAATTGCAGCCTGAGCTCGTCCGGAAGGGCGGCCAGGAAGTTGGCCTGTTCTGCGCCGATTCGCCTGACAAGCCAGTGCAGGCTGCCCCAGCGTTCCGAGTCGTGTGATCCTTTGGGCGCCCTTTCGGTCCCGTAGTCGAGAAGGTAGAATTCGTGATTTCCTCGCACGACGGCCCAGCCTGCCTGGCGGACACTATCAACGACTTCATTGTTGAAGGGCATGGGGTTGATCAGGTCGCCGTTCAGGATGACGAAATCGGGCTGGAGCCGCTCCAATTCGGCTTGGACGGCTTGCAGCGCGGGCAGGTTTCCGTGTATGTCGGCGAGGACTGCTAGTCGCATGTGAAGTCAATGGCATGGAAGCGGACAGTTTGCGGCATACTGCCCGCTATGCTACCCGGTGGACGGGAAACCGTCAAACGGGAAGGGCAGTGGTTGGTGGTCAGTGGTCAGTGGTCAGTGGTCAGTGGTCAGTGGTCAGTGGTCAGTGGTCAGTGGTCAGTGGTCAGTGGCGAGCGGGGAGGCGCCGCGGGGGGACATTTGTTGGGTCGCCAAGGAGGGCGCCCACAAGGGGCGCCCCTACAGTGGGTTGATGGTGATTGAAATGACTGTGGGGCGACCAGGTGAGCGCAGGGGAAAGGGGGGGCAGGGCGGCGCGATTCGGGGTGAGGCGGAACGCGTTAGGCTGGGCAGCCTATGCCAGTGGACACACTTTGCTGGTGGGGCACGTTTTCGCGGGGGGCGACTGGCGCGGGGGCGAAGGCTGGGGCCACTGGATGGGGCGATTTTTGACAAGGAGTGGGCGTGTCGATAAGATCGCACAAACCCGGTTTTTGAATTCATTGTATTTTCATAGGGGATTGGGAGGTGGAGGATGTGCGGGCGATTTGTGCTGCGGGCATCGCCGCAGAATCTACAGATGCTGTTTGCGTTGGATGAGGCGCCGCAGACGGGGCCGAGGTACAACATTGCGCCGACTCAGCCGGTGCTGGCCGTGCGGTCAAATCCGCATGGTGGATTGCGGGAGGCGACGTACCTGAATTGGGGGCTGATTCCCTTCTGGGCGAAGGACCCGAAGATTGGGAGCCGGATGATCAATGCCCGATCGGAGACGGCGGCGGAGAAGCCCTCATTTCGTGCGGCTTACAAGTACCGGCGCTGCATTGTTCCCGCCGATGGGTTTTTTGAGTGGAAGAAGGAAAAGGACGGCAAACAGCCCTATCTGATCGGTCTGGCGTCGGGCGGGGTTTTCGGCATCGCGGGGTTGTGGGAGCACTGGGAGCGGGAGGGCTCGGTTATCGAGTCGTGCACGCTTCTGACGACGGAGGCGAATGCGTTCCTTGCTCCGCTTCACCATCGAATGCCGGTTATTCTGGACCCGGCGGATTACGATGAGTGGCTCGACCCGAGCGTGCAGAAGGCGGATACGCTGCTGCACCTGATGCGGCCATACGACGGCGAGGAGATGGGGGCGGCGGCGGTGAACAGGATCGTAAACAACCCGCGAAATGACGAGCCGGGCTGTGTGGAGCCGGTGGGCGCGTAAGGCGGGCCTTTGTTGAAATCGCTTGGGTCGTAGAGGGGATAGAGAGATTCAGCGGGGCAACAGTTGCTGCGCGTCCCGGTTGAGCCAATGCAATGGAGGAGACTGGAATCGATGACTGCGACTGTTGAAGGTTCGAAGGCGACCGGCGGTGTGGCGAAAGCCGGGCTGCAGAGGGCCGACTTTGTTACGCCGTCGGACAAGCCCCCGCAAAGGCTGTTTGTGCCGGGGCCGACGGACGTGCATCCGGCAGCGCTGGCTGCGCAGGAGGCGCCGATGATCGGCCACCGCAGCGCGGAGCTGGAGTCACTCTTCGGGAAGTGCAGTGAGCAGCTGCAACAGCTCTATCATACGAGGGCGCGGGTCTTCACGGTTGCGGCTTCCGGTTCGGGTCTGCAAGAAGCGGCAATTCGGAATGCAGTGGGCGGGCAGGTGATCAATTTTGTCAATGGGGCGTTCAGCCAGCGATGGCATGATGTGTCGGTGGGATGCGGCAAGGAGGCGATCGCGGTGGAGGCGGCGTGGTGTACGGCGGTGAAGCCGGCGCAGGTTGAGGAAGCGCTGCTGGCTGCACTTGCGGACGGCCCGGTTGATGCGATCACAGTTGTACACAATGAGACGAGCACGGGCGTCGCGAGCCCGGTGGATGCGATCGCAGCGTGTGTGCGGCGCGTCAGCCCGGAGACGCTGATCCTGGTCGATGCTGTTTCCTCGTTCAGCGGCGTGAAGCTGCCCTTTGACGAGTGGGGGCTGGACCTGCTGCTGACTTCTTCGCAGAAGGCGCTGGCCGTGCCGCCGGGGCTGGCGTTCGCCGCGGTCAGCGACCGTTTGATGGCGCGTGCGGCAACGGTATCCGGGCGCGGCTGGTATTTCGATTTTCTGCAGCTGGAAAAGTACCGCCAGCGGAGCACGACGCCGGCCACTCCTGCGATTTCGTTGCTGCGTGCGCTGAGTGTCCAACTGGACCGTATTTTCGCTGAGGGGCTGGAGGCCCGCTATGCCCGGCACGCGTTCTGCGGGCAGCTGAGCCGCGATTGGGCGGCGGCGAACGGGTTCGGTCTGATGGCGGAGCGCGGGTACGAGTCGGACACGGTGACGACGGTGGAGAACAGGAGGGGCGTGGACGTGGGCGCGCTCAACCGGTTCCTGGGAACGCGGGGGATGCAGATCGCGGACGGCTATGGCCCGTACAAGGGCAAAGCGTTCCGCATCGGGCATATGGGAGAGGTTTGGCCTTCGGACCTTGAGCGGCTTTATGCGGCGATCGAGGCGTTTGCGGGCGGGGCGGAATAGCGGCGTTTCCTTTGCACGGGGAAGTGGATTGGGACTTCAGCAGTCCGCGTGCAGGGATAGGGCGGGAGTGTGTAAAGGCGAAGCGGTTGACAGGCTGATATGCTCTATCTGGTGGCCACGCCGATCGGCAACCTTGGTGACATTTCGCTGAGGGCACTGGAGACGCTGCGTGCCGTTGATCTGATCGCGGCGGAGGATACGCGCAAAACGGGCCGGTTGCTGAAGCGCCACGGGATAGAGACTCCCCAGTTTTCTTATCACGAGCACAATGAACGGAAGGCGGTAGAGCGGATCGTCGGGGCGCTGCGGAGCGGACGTTCGGTGGCGGTCGTAACGAATGCGGGCACGCCGGGAATATCCGACCCGGGTTTTACTGCAGTGCGGCGGGCGCTGGAGGAGGGGCTGCCGGTAACGGCTGTACCGGGGCCGACGGGTCTGATCACGGCGCTTGCGCTGTCCGGGCTGCCGTTGCACAGTTTCACGTTTCGCGGGTTTCCCCCGCGCAAGTCGGGGGCGCGACGGCGCTTTCTGGCGGTGGACGCGGACTCGCCCCATACGCTGGTGTTCTATGAGAGCCAGCACCGGCTCGCGGCCTTTCTGTCCGATGCGCTGGCGGTCTACGGCGACAGGCCGGCCGCGCTGGCAAACGATTTGACAAAGCTGCACGAACAGGTGCAGCGAGGCACAGTGGCTTCTCTGTTGGAGACGGTTGCGGACAGGAGGCTGTTGGGCGAGTTTATCGTGGTGATCGGCGGCCGCGGCTAAGGACATGCGGGCCTGAAGTGCGGATCGCTTATGCCAGATATGTGTCTCAGAGCCTGAACCCCATTCTATCCCAAAGTACAAAACCCAAGACACTGTGAAGCGATGCTCGCCAGGCATGGTCGGCGTTCGGCGGCGGATCGCTGCATTGGAGACTGGCCTGAAAGGCTCCTAGGGCGCGGCATCGACGATGTTGGTGCGGCGGCGCAGCCTTCGTTCGATGACGGGCGCGGAGGTAACGACGGCGACGCCGCAGAGAATGGCGAGACCGCCGAGCAGCTGCTGCGGCGTAGGGAAGACGTCGAAGAGGAGTTGGGACCAGAGCACTGCCGCAACGGGGCTGGCTGCCAGGGCAATGGCAAAGACGCTCATGTCCAGTTTGCGCAGGGTCCAGTAGTAGAGGAAACGGCTGACGACGACGTCTACGGTGCCGACGAGCAGGAGGATTGGGAAGGCCTGGGCAGAGGGGAGGGCAAAGTTTCCGCGGGCAAGATTGAACAGGGCAAGAAAGGCCGCGGTGAGGAGGAGCCGGTAGAAGAAGAAGTTGAGGAGGTCCACTTCGCCCATATTGCGTTTGGTGAGGGCGGCGTGCAGCGCGTAGATGAAGGTTGAGAGGAGGATCATCATCGCGCCCAGTCCCAGGTAGTCTCCTGGCTGGAAGGAGATGACCGCAAGGCCGACGACGGCGATGGCGGAGCCGACGCCTTGCACCAGGGTGAATCGTTCCCCAAGCCAGAGGAGGCCGAATCCCAGGCTGAAGAGAACGGTCATCTTGCCGACCATGGCGGCGACGCCCGGGTCGATAAAGGCCATGGCCTCGTAGTTGAGCCTTGTGCTGACGGCTACGCACATGCCGATGGCGAGGAAGGTCGGCCACATGCGGCGCAGGGGTTCCAGGCGCAGACGGCGCGTGATGAGGCCAAGCAGGCCGACTTCGACCAGGGCGACGGCGATTATATAGAAGGCGCCCAAAGCGGGCTCGATGTAGGGAAAGACAAGGCGGGCGAACACATAGTGCAGACTGTCTATCATCAGCAGGCTGATGATGAGGGCGGTACCGCGCGCATTGCCGGTATCGTCCTCGCCTTGTGAAGTTGGGGCGAAAGGACTTCTGCGCGGCATGTCCCTCATGTGATCAACCTTTTCGCGGGGAGGTGTGGACGAGAATGAAAGTCGCCGCTCGTCCAAGAAAGAGTCTTGCCAAGAGGGGCATTCCCTTCTCCTGGGGCACATCATATCCGGCCTCTCGGAAAGTCGCCAAAAGGGGCAAGGGTAGATGTGCTAAAATACGGGCGTGCCGGGATGTGCGGCGGGCGGGGGTTAGCTGAGGGCTGTTGAGATGGTTCGCAAGATTCTCCACTTCGATCTCGACGCATTCTACTGTGCAGTTGAAGAGTTGCGGCATCCTGAGTTGAAGGGTGTTCCATTTGCGGTCGGCGGGCGGCCGGAGAGCCGGGGAGTGGTTTCTTCGTGCTCCTACGCGGCGCGAAGGTACGGCATCCGTTCGGCGATGGGGATGGCGCAGGCGGTGCGTCTGTGCCCGGCGTTGCGCGTCCTGCCCCCGGACATGCGGGCGTACGGGCGTGTTTCGGGGCAGGTGATGGGGATTTTGCGGAGCGTGACTCCGCTGGTGGAGCAGCTCTCGATCGATGAGGCGTTTCTTGACGTAAGCGAGAGGCGGGAATACGCGTCTGAGCTGGCGCGGGACCTGCAGAGGCAGGTCGCGGAGAGTCTGGGGCTGCCTTCATCGCTGGGCGCGGCGACGAACAAGCTGGTGGCCAAGATCGCTACGGATGTCGGCAAGGCGGCGGTGCAGACGGGGGACTACCCGAGGGCTATCCAGGTTGTGCCGCCGGGCAGGGAGGCCGAGTTTCTGGCGCCGCTTCCGGTGGATGCGCTGTGGGGGGTTGGCCCGCGCACGAAGGAACGTTTGGCAGCGGTCGGCGTACACAAGGTGAGCGACGTGCTGGCGGCATCGGGAGAGATGCTGTCGCAGCATTTCGGCAAGCTGGGCCGGGACCTGCAGAGGCAGGCGCAGGGGATCGATAAGCGGCCGGTTGTTACGGAGCGGGAGGCCAAGTCGATCAGCCAGGAGACGACCTTTGTTGAGGATGTGGAAGATACGGAGACGCTGAGACGGGCGTTGCGCCAGCAGGCATCGCAGATAGCTGCCCGGTTGCGGGGCGGCGGCCTGGCAGCGCGCACGGTCAGTTTGAAGTGGCGCTGGACTGATTTCACCACGCGGACGCGCCAGACGACCCTCTCGCAACCTATTGACGACGAGAATGAGATCTACCGGATCGCGGTCGAGCTGCTGGCTGCCAACCGGGCTGAAGGGGCTGCGGTGCGGTTGATTGGCGTTGGATGCAGCGGACTGACGCCGGCGGCACGGCAGATGAGCATTTTTGATATGGCGGCGGACCCGGAGGCGCGGGCCAAGGAGGACCAGCTGAACGAGGCGGTGAAGGCGCTGCAGAAGAGGTTCGGTTCGGATGCGATCAGGCGGGGCAGCGATCTGTGAGAAGCAGTGTTGCATTGTCCTGAGCCGGGGCAAGGTGAACGGGATTTTTGGAGAGCCCGTTCTTGGTGTCTGAACAGTGGTGTTCAGTGGTAGGGGACTGGCAGTGGCGGGATCGCGTACGGCACGGGGTTGGCGCGGCCTTCGCCCTTTGACGACGAGGCACATCTGTGGGGGGGAGAGCAAGTGAGATACCGCATCCCGATTGACGAGGCGCTGGTCGACGAGTTGGAACAGTTCTGGGAGTCGATCTTTGGGAGTGTTTTCCCGGAAATCGGACCTGAGGTATTCCTGGGAGCTGAAGAGGGCTACAGTCGTAGCAGGCTCTACTTGAGCCGGGAGAGCGGGCGCGTGATCGGGACGTGCTTTACGATGCAGTCGAGGTCGGCGCCGGCAATTGCAGGATTTGGGGAAGTCGCGACGGCAGAGGCGTTCCGCGGGCGAGGGATTGCCACGGCGCTGTGTGGTCAGGCCGTCGAGGAACTGCGGGCGGCGGGGGGAGAGGCGTTTTTCCTGGGGACGGTGAATCCCGCGGCGGCCCGCGTCTATTACCGGTTGGGCTGGCGCAAGCTGGCGGGAGCGGAGGTGATGGTCAAGGTGGTCAGCGGGGAATCGCCAGAGGCGTTCCTGGTAGACTATTTTCGGAAAGGATCGGCGACGGCGGCAGGGACGACGGTGGCAGAGGCGACGCCTGCGGACCGCGTTCCGATGATCCCATTGATCGTGTGTCCGCATGACTGGCAGGTGATGGATGCGAACACGAATGTGTTTTCCACCCGCTATGCCACGCAGATTTCGTGCATGGGTCTCCATTTGCGATACCAGCGGATAACGCGGGAGGGCGAAGGCGCGTGGTACTCCGCCAGAACAGCTGACGGTCGGGTGGTGGGGCTGTCGACGGCGCGCAAGGACGCTGGGGGGGACGTGCAAGTTGACGGGTTCACGCATGCGCGTTTTGCGGAAAGCTGGGAGGGGTTGTTGCAGGCCGCGATGGAAGGGCGCGTGGGTGAAAGCGCGTTGACGTACTCTGCCGTGGTATCAGTGGAAGATGAGGAGAAGCAGAATCTGTTCGAGTCGCTGGGATTTCGCGGGGCGGGCGCGGGGGAGGATTTCGAGTTGGATGGAAGGCGCGTGGCCTCAGTGCGGATGGAGAAGCGGGCGAGCCAGGGGCAGCGGGGGCGTGTCCGGACTGTTGTCTGAACGGGGATTTGGGGGCGGGCGTCGGGGTCTGAACCGCGGGGGAACTGCAGGATTGGCGCGAGGGAGGTGTTGGCGTCTCTGATGGGAGCGTTTCTGGGCGGGGGGCCAGGGCGCCCACAAGGGGCGCCCCTACAGGGGAAGGCGGGGCGCAATAACGAAGCGCGGCGAACATGTCAGGCGCGGCGGAGGCTCGTATATGCCGCGGGGCAGCGAAGTAGGGGCGGGGCAAATTCGGCACAAATGTGAGGCTGCCTCTGGGATTACAACCTGAGGCATGCAGCCCGCTTCACCAGACTACCCAAAACCGGACTGCACCCATGGACACTATCCCATCATGGCGTCGTCTCCTCGCCAGGCCGGGTCGATGCCGACATAGTCCTTGACCATTGGCTGGAGGTGGTCGGGGAAGGCTTGGAGGAAGACTTTGGCGTCTTCTGAAAGCGGCCAAGGAGCGTTCACGGGATAGTTGCGCGGGCGCAGACCGATGCCGCAGGAGAGACGGACGCGGTCGATCCTGTTGGGGAAGGCGGAGTGGTAGGTGCGGGAGGCGAAGATGATTTCGTCGCCGGGATCGGTGAAGAGGGGCACCATACCGGGCACGTCGAAGCCGACGTAGCCTTCGGGTTCGGTCCCGATGCGATGGAAAGAGCGCTGGTCAGAGGTCAGTTGGAAGCCTTCGGGGCCTTCCCAGCCTTCGACGTGGGAGTCTTCGATCACGGCCAGCCCGCCATGTTTGGGATGTGATCCGGTGATGTAGAACCAGAGGCCGGAGGGCCAGGGACCGCGATTGAGGATGTCGCCGGAGAAGGTGGGCGGGCCGTCGGTGAAGCCGCAGAAGTCGGAGTGCCATGTGAGCGGGTCGGAGCCCGGGTTGCGGATGATGGCGGCGGTGCGGTTGATGGTGAGCTCTTCGGACTGGCAGAAGACGCGCTGGGCGCGCATGAAGGGTTCGTGGTCGAACATTTTCCACATGGCGGGAGAGTGCTCGATGAAGGAGGTATGGGTGAAGCTGTTGCCCGGGCCGAGGGTGTCGTCTGGGTCGATCACCTGCTTGACGGAGTCCTGCAGCTCAGTTACGAGCTCGTCCGAAAGCACATTCTTCACGATCGCGAAGCCATGGGTTTCAACGCAGGCCTGCGCGGCGTCCAGCTCGTCCAGCGTGAACTCATAGCGGTAGCCCAGTTCAGGCTTTTGAATGTGACTGTAATCCATGCAATACTCCTTTTGAAGTAAGGATCGAGGTGATGAAAGGCCGACCCGGCCATCATTCGGACGGGCGTTCTCAACTCAGTGCCGGCTCCGGGCTTACTGCACGCATTGTCAAGACTCTACCTATCGATGCGCTCACTTGAAAGAGTCGTGAAGGCAGTTGACGTCGTCCGCATCGCCTATCCCATCATTCCTTCATCTCCACTCCAGTCATCGTCGATCCCAACGTAGCCATCAACATAGGGTTGCAGTCGCCTGGGGAACGCCTTCAGGAAGGCCTGTGCGTCCTCGGAGAGGGGCCATGGCGCATCAATCCCATAGTCACGCGGGCGGTAGATGATGGCACAGGAAAGCCTCACGCGATCAGTCCGATTGGGAAAGGCGGCGTGGTAGGTGCGGGATGCGAATACGATCTGGTCGCAGGGATCGGTGAAGATGGGCACAATCCCGGGCACGTCGAAGCCGACGTACCTATTTGGCTCGGTACCCTTCTTGTGGAAGGAGCGCCGATCAGGTGTGAACTGGAAGCCTTCGGGGGGCGTCCAGTCGGTTAAGTGGGAGTCTTCGATGAGCGCCAGGCCGCCATGTTCGGGGTTGGAGCCGGTGATGTAGAACCAGAGGCCGGAAGGCCAAGGGCCGCGGTTCAGTACATCACCTGAGAACTTGCGGGGACCGTTCGAGAAGCCGCAGAAATCGGAGTGCCAGGCGAGCGGCGCGGAGCCGGGATTGCGCAAGATCGCGGCAGTGCGCAGGATGGATATGTCTTCGCTCTGGCAGAAGGTCCGCTGCGCGCGCAGATAGGGCTCGTGGTCGAGCAGCTTCCACATGGCAGGAGCGTGTTCGATGAAAGAGGGGTGGGTGAAGCTGTTGCCTTCTCCCAGCGCGTTGTCCGGGTCAAGAACCTGTTTGACCGACTCCTGGAGCTCCTGAAGGAGCTCCGGGGGGAGTACTTTCTTGATAATCGCGAAGCCGTGGGCGTGGACGCATTCCTGGGCGGCATCCAACTCGTCGAGAGCGAATTCGTAGCGGTAGCCGAGTTCAGGTTTAATAATTTGGCTGAGGTCCATTCAGTTCACCGGTATGTCCAGAGTTGCGCTGCAGTGACCCGATAACCCCGCCCAGTGTGTTCCTGCCGCCTGCCAGTAGGGGCGATACCCGGCTGCGAGGCAACAATTGCGGATCAGGATTGGCGGCTGGACGCTATGCACTACCTCATCATGGCGTCGGCTTGCGGTTCGGCATCGTCAGGCCGCCAGTCATTCTGGATGCCGGTATATTCCTCAACGTAGTGCTGATAACGCTGGGGAAGCGCCTTAATGAACGCTTTCGCGGTTTCAGGGAGCGGCCAAGGCGCGTCAATCTTGTACTCTTTGGGGCGGAAGCCGACGCCGCAGGAGAGCCGGACGCGGTCGATGCGGTTGGGGAAGGCGGCGTGGTATGTGCGCGTGGCGAAGACGAGCTGGTCGACCGGCTCGCCGAAGAGCGGTACCATACCGGGCACGTCGAAGCCAACATAGTTGTGGGGTTCGGTTCCTATGGGGTGGAATGAGCGCTTGTCGGGGGTCAGCTGGAAGCCCTCTGGCCCTTCCCAGTCGTCGACGTGGGAGTCTTCGATGACGGCCAAGCCGCCGTGTTTGGGGAAGGAGCCGGTGATGTAGAACCAGAGACCGGAGGGCAGGAGGAACCTGTTAAGCACATCTCCCGCGTTTTGCGGCGGTGCATCAGAGAATCCATGCCAGTCAGAGTGCCAACCTAACGGGTCGGAGCCGGGATTGCGGATAATCGCGGCGGAACGGTGAATGGTCAGCCCGCCATCGCCGCAGTAGAAGCGGTTCACGCGCATGAAGGGCTCATGGTCGAACAGTTTCCAGGTGGCTGGGGAGTGCTCGACGAATGCTGTGTGGGTAAAGCTGTTGCCCTCGCCCAGCGTGCCGTCCGGATCGAGGACCTCGACAACGGATTCCCGAAGCTCCTGCACCAGCTCTTCGGTCAGGACATTCTTAATGATTGCAAAACCGTGGGCTTCGACACATTGATTCATGGCTTCCAATTCATCGATGCTGAACTCATAGCGATAGCCCAGGTCCGGTTTCTCAATGTGACTGTAGTCCATGGAAAACTCCTTGCGACTTCGCAGGCTGACTTATCCCTTCAGTGACCCGATGGTGATCCCCTGGATCATCTGCTTTTGCATCAGGATGAAGGCGACGATGGGTAGAACAGACATCAGAATTGCAGCCGACATACCGATCCCATAGGCAGGGCCGGTGCCTTTCAGCTGGAACATGATAATGGATACGCCCACAGGCATCGTGTAGATCTGTGGTTTGTTGAGCACCAGCAGCGGCCAGAGGAAGTCGTTCCAGTGGTAGGTAAAGGTAAAGATGGCAAGCGTTGCCAGTACGGGCCGGGAGAGCGGGAGCGTAATCAGCCACCAGAGTTGGAGCTCGTGCGCGCCGTCAATGCGGGCGGCCTGGAAAAGTTCGTCCGGCAGTGTCACGGCGAACTGGCGGAAGAGGAAGAGGGCGAAAGGAGAGGCCAGACCCGGCAGGATCAGGGCCCAGTAGGTATCGTGCATGCCGAGTTTCAGGGTCAGGACGTAGGAGGCGATCAGTGTGGACCAGGCCGGGACAAGCATCGTACTGATGATGAGCCAGAACAGTTTGTCGCGGCCGGGAAAGCGTTTGCGGGCGAAGCTATACCCGGCGAGAGAGGCCACGAGGACGACACCAAGCGTAAAGGCCGCTCCGGTAAAGACGCTGTTCCAGAACCATTTCAAAACAGGCGAGTTGGCAACGCCGCTTCCGGTCATCAGGTCGATGTAGTTTTTGAGGACGGGGCGAGTTAGCACAAAGGAAGGGGGGATGGTGGCGACGTCTGAAGGATGTTTGAAACTGGTAATGAGGGCCCAATAGAGGGGGAAGAGGGAAATCGCGGCCAGCACCAGGATCATCAGAAGGGCGAGGTAACGCAAAGCGCTGGCAGATCCTTCGGGCAACAGGCGCAGTTGGAGCGTTTCCAGGAGGGTAGGCGTCTGTCTGTTCAACCTGAATTGGGTCGCCATGTTCGGGCCTCTGGTTCAGAATTCCACAACCTGGGAAAAACGACGGAACTGGATAATGGTAAAGCCGACGGTCGCCACAAGTAGCAGCAACCCGGCGGCTGCGGCGGTGCCGGCGTTGGCGTAAAAGATCAGCTGATTGTAGATGTAGTAACCTACGGTGATGGTGCTATGGACTGGCCCTCCGCGTGTCAATACATAGACAGGCACAAAAACCTGAAGCGCGCCGAGGGTGGAGACGACGATCACGTACAGCATAGCGGGCGTGAGAAGCGGTAAGGTGATCGACCAGTGCTTGCGCCAGAAGGCGGCGCCATCGACCGCGGCAGCGTCGTAGAGACTGGAAGGAATGCTCAGCAGAGCCGCGCAGAAGATGATAATCGCCACACCGTTGCTGGACACGATGGCCATACCTGCCAAGGAGGGCAGGGCCGCATAGATGTTTCCCAGCCAGTTGACAGGTTCCAGTCTGACCAGGGAGAGGAAGTAGTTGAGCACGCCCACATGAAAGTCAAAGACAAAGCGCCAGATAATCGCTACTGCCAGGCCGGAAATGACTCCGGGAAGGTAGAATGCGGCCTGGAAGAAGCTACGCAGGGAACTGCTGCGTAGTGAAACGATGAGAACGGCCGTAAGAAGAGAGAGAGCCGTCGAGATGGGTACGACCATCAGCGCGTAGTAGAAGGAGTTGAACATTGACTTCTGGGCGCTGGGCATTTCAACGACGTCGACATAGTTTTGGAGGCCTACGTACTCGGTTACGCCGCGCGGATGCCAGTCAACAACGCTCAACCAGATGACCATGCCGTAGGGGAGGAGGAAGAACACGGCAAAGAAGATCATGAAAGGGGCGATCAGGAGAAAGCCCCACATTTTCTCCGACTGGGCATTAGTCAGGCGCGGCCACGGGAACGTCTTCGTTCCATGGCGCCAGCCGCTACCGATTTTGTCTACTCTATCAGTCATGTTTGAGAGGGGCATTGCGTATTGCAGGTAGAACGCAGGGCGCCTGCAATACGCAATGCAGGTGATTGAACCTTAGACGTACCACTCAAGACTTGCGATGGTGTCGCAGAAGTCCTGCACGGCTTCTTCGGGAGGCGTGGGCAGGAATATCTTCTGATGGACCAGTTCCAGCTGCTCGACGGTCTCTCGGGCGCGTCCGCCGTGGGCTGAAGCTCGCTGCCGGCCAAAGGGAATGTAGTGCTCGTAATGCCATTCGAGCATGGGGTTGCTGACGCCTTCGACGGCTGAGACACGCGCGGGAAGCAGGTACTGCGCTATCCACTTCTGGTTCTCTCTATTGGAGAGCCAGAGCGCGAAATCGATAGAGGGGCCAATCTCATTGGCGCCGCCGGCGCGGTAGACGATGGAATTGACGTCCAGCATCGGTCCCCCCCAGTAGAGGGAGTGCGGGACCCCGGGATTGGTTGGGGGCTGGACGAAGATCCATCTTATGTCGCGCTCGGTATCTGTGACGACCAAGGTATCGGGGTCGACTTCGACGCCGGGGCGCTGTGACCAGCCGATGCTGGGGCCGATACCGCCGAGGAGGGACTTCTGGAAGAAGTAGTCCCAACGGCTGGCGCTGAGGCCGTTCGGGTTGGGGATGACGCCATGCACGAAGTAAAGGTCCTGCAGCCATTGGAGCCAGGCGATGCCTGCTTCTTCGGCAAGCTTGCAGGCCCACACGCCGTCCCGCAGCTCAACAGTGTCAGTTCCCCAGTTCCAGCTGAGGACCTGGTCCGGCCAGTAGAAGAACGGATTGGTTTCTGCGGCAGAGAACACGCCGCCCCATACAGGCGTACCGTCGTCGCGTTCGAATGTGCAGGCCTGCATCATCGTGAGGTAGTCGTCGAAGTTCCAGGTCCGTTCGGGGGCTTCTGGGATCAGATGGTCTGCGCCGGCCTCCTCAATCAGATCCAGATTGATGGCCATGCCGTTGGCAAGAGTGTAGAAGGGCACCATGTAATTCTTGCCCCGGAAGTGCATGCCTTCGTACCATCCTTCGGGAAGGTCATCCTGGAACTCCTGGGGAAGCTCGATCTCCACTGCGACATCGGACTGCAGAGCCTGGATGATTCCGTCAACGCTTGCGCGGAGGACGGTGTGGGGCGGGTTGCCTGAGGCGATGGAAGTTTGTACCTTGACGATTGAATCCCAGCCTACTGCCTGATAGCTGATGGTCACGCCTTCCGTTTGGTCGGAGTATTCGTCCGCCCTCTCCTGCTCCCAGGTGCCGTGAGGAAGGATGTCGCCCGGTAGGCCGAGGGGGAAGGACCACCATTGAATTTCGACTGGCGCCATCGCGGCTTCGCTCTCTGCTCCGTCGGAGCCGGGGGCTACAGGCGCTGCGCAGGCGGCCAGGGCGGCAGCGCCACCTGTCAGGGCAGCGGCTTTCAAGAAATCACGTCGCGATAAAGTCCTTTGCATGTTTGCGCCTCCTAAGAGAGTTGATGGCTCACCGCTGGACATGGCGGGGATTGGCTGAATTATAAGGTTTGAGAGATGGTTGTCAAGTGAAGAAATTCTATTTTACTGAGTTGCCCACACGAAGTAGGAGGGCTGGGTAGGGACGTGTTGAGTACCAGAATGGCGTGCGCTTCAGAGTAGAAATCCAGGGCCTTGGGGCGCAAATGTTGTGGACGGCGGAGATTCATTACGGGTCTTCTCCAGAGGGGGCGTGGGCGGCGAGGAGGCGGGCGACCTCGGCGTCACTGACCTGGCGGAAGTCGTCGTACCAGGCTCCGACGCCCCAGAAAGGGGAGGGAGAGAGTAGGGCGACGGCCTGGCTGACGAGGGCAAAGGGAGATGTTTCCGCGCTGGCAGCCTGTAGGGCCGGTTCTGCTCGCAACGCGGCGAAGGTATGCGAGGGGGCGACGGGGACGGCGGGGACAATCTCATGCGGGCGGCGGTGGGCCAACGCCTGGATGGCGGCGCGCATGGAGGCTCCGGTGGCAAGGCCGTCGTCGATGAGGAAGACGGTGCGGCCTTCTATGGCGGCAGGTTTGCGGCCGCGGCGGAACAGGCGGGCGCGACGGGATAACTCCCGTTGTTGCTGGCGTGAGATCTTGCGGATGCGGCCATCGCGCAGCCTCTGCTGGGCGACGACTTGCTGGTTGATCACCTGGACACCGCCTTCGGCGATGGCGCCGAAGGCGAGCTCGGCCTGGCCGGGGACGCCGAGTTTGCGTACGAGCCAGACGTCGAGTTGCGCGTTCAGGGCGCGGGCGACTTCGCTGGCGACGGGAACGCCTCCCCGCAGAAGGCCGAGTACAAGGGGATTGACGGCCTCCAACTCCCGGAGCGCGGCCCCGAGGAGCGCGCCGGCATGGCGGCGGTTTCGGAAACGTTGCGGTCTTGCGCTTGGCACGCAACAGCCTCTGAATTGGACTATTGTGACGGTGAGGAGGAGGAGAAAGAAGGGAGCGGCGAGACGTTGGGGGCTGTTCGGGAGGGAGGCGGGGCGAACGCGCTGCCCCAAGCCCCTCGCTCTTTACTCCTCTTCGGTTATTTCCCGGTCGGGATTAAGCAGCCAGGCTACGAGCGCCTGAATCTCGTCTTCGCTCAGTTTTTCGGCGAAATTCTGCGGCATCTGGCCCACTTCTTCGTAGGTTTCAACGATAAAGGCTCTGGGACTGACGATGCTTTCATAGACATACTCTTCCGCTGTCATGTCTGCGACACGGCTGCCGGCGCGTTCGTGGAGATCGGCAAAGTTGGGGCCGTTCTGGCCGGCGTAGTCGACCTGATTCACTTCGAGATTGTGGCAGGCGAAGCAGGCTTCGGACTCCCAGATTGTCTGTGGGGAGCGGAAAAAGCGCGATCTGTATTCTTCCAGGGCTGCGGCCTGTTCTTCTTCACTCATCAGGATGAAGGCCGTATTTTGAAATTCAACTAGTCTGATAACGTCCTCGAAAGGCTGGAAGGGATCTTCGTCCGGTGTTTGGGCCAGGGCAGATTCTTCCCAATTCATCACGTAGAGGGTCAAGTCCACGACCTGGTCGCCGCGCATTGGTCCGCCGAACTGTCCGCCCCAGGTAGGCATGACCTCCGGATACTGGCTTTCAACTTTGCTAGGTCGTCCGGCCGCGATCGTAAGTTTGACGTAGTCTTCAAGCGTCCCAGTCCAATCGACGTCTTTGAGCCTTCCGGTCTCGGTGAAAAAGTAGTAACTGTTCAGTGCAGGCCCTTTGCCCAGGATTCCCTGGCCATTTGGCCCGTGGCAGATGAGGCAGTTGTCTGCGAACAGTTTTGCGCCGTTCTCAATGGAGCGGCCTTCCCAGTTGATGGTCTGCGCCTCCATGCGGGGGTTTTCGCTTACCAAGACCATCAATAGCACGATGATGCCAACCAGTGAGGAGACAATACCCCACATAATCTTGGCTATAGGAGACCTAGTGTAAAGACGGTGCATAGTGGCTGTTTTACTCTCCTACAAGAGCGCCTGACAGACTCTTCCACCCGTCAGCAACGTAGCCCAGGAACAGGTGTTTCCAACCATACTGCTCCCAATAGAGGGAGTCCTCGTGCAGCCAGAACGTTTTTTCGTAATGGCCGGCTGTCCCTTCGCCGTCAAACCACTCGATCTCCCAGTTCAGCTTCTTGAGACGCGGTTGAGCCTGGGTGATGGTCAAGATGCCGATGGGCGCGTTGAAATCGGGGTCCGCGCGGCGGTAGTAATCGACGGCGATGTTGAACTCATGCAGGAGCTCTTCGAATTCGTGGTCGTGCACGTCGTACACTTCGTCTGTGCGCCAGACGCCGAGGGGCAGATGTTTGTAGCCGATTTCACGGGAGATTCCGGATCCTTCTTCGGGCATCACGTCCTGGACGATTTCGACCGAGGGGGCGCCTTCGACGGCATATTCGGGCGTCCCCATCCAACTCCAGATGATCATGACGACACCGGCGACGATGCCGGCGACGATGGCGACCTTGCGGTCCTTGCCGCGGCGGCTGGGGTTGTAGTCGAGGTAAGGGATGGCCATGAGCAGGACGAGAAGGACGCCGGGCAGGAGGACGCCGGCGATGAACTTGTCCGCGATTTTGAGCAGCCCCTGCAGCCAGTAGAAGTACCAGGGCGCGACGGTATGGAGGGGCGTCGACTGCGGGTTGGCGATGTGTTCCAAAGGGGCCTGGAAGAAGAAGACGGTCAGGACGATGAGGAGCGCGGTCATGACGGTCAGGAAACTTGTTTCGTCGACCAGGACGTCTGGCAGGTAGTAGACGCGTTTGTCGGCGGGCACGCGGTTTCCCGTGTCCTCGCCAACTTCCTCTTCATCGGCGGGCAGGCTGATGCCGAAGTGGACGACCTTATAGTAGTGGACGAAGAAGAAAAGGACGAGGAGCAGCGGCAGGAAGAGGACGTGCAACAGATAGAAGCGCAGCAGCCCGTTGGCGCCGATGTCGGGGGCCCCGCGGGCGAGCAGGTTGACGGTTTCGCCGACGACGGCGGGGGGCACGGCTTCGGCCATTGAGGTGCCGATGGTGACGGCCCAGAAGGCGAGCTGGTCCCAGGGGAGCAGATAGCCGGAAAAGCTCAAGAAGAGCGTCATCACGAGCAGGAGGACGCCGGTAAACCAGGTAAACTGGCGCGGCGGCTTATAGCTGCCGGTCAGATAGCAGCGGACCATGTGCAGGGTGACGATAGCCACCATGGCTTCTGCTCCGAGCCTGTGCATGTCGCGCAGGAACTGGCCAAAGGGGATATTGGTCAGGAGCAGGATCATGTCGGTGTAGGCGCGTTCCGGGGAAGGCGCATACCAGATCATCAGCAGGATGCCGGTAATGGTTTCGACGATGAAAAGGTAGGTGGAAAGCAGGCCCAGCCGGTAGGTATGGGTGAAGCGCGTGACGCTTTCGTGGTAGTAGGTGGGTTTTATGTGGAGCAGAAATCCTTCGCTGTGGGGCTTGAGGCGAGGGTTTGGGCGGCCGGGCGGTTCGCCTTGCAGCATACGGCGAAACTCTCCGGCGTCGATGCCGGCGGTCAGGCGGGTGAAAACGTCATCAGCCTGGGCAGCGGCCGCGCCGAGAACTCCTTTTTCACGGATATTTTCTTGGAGTCCCATCTGGTTCTATCTTCTCCTCGTAAGGAAATCGCGTGTATAAAGTCCTCGGTCCTCAGCCTAAGTATATCTTCAGCAAAGGCCTGTCACTGTCTTGCAGCGCTTTGGCAGGCGTTCCCGTGTTGACCGCTGTGGCGGCTTGGGGCAGAAGCAGGCTTGCCGCTTCGATTGCGTTCTGTGCAATCTTCGTCCCTGCAACAGCGCGGACCCAAGCCCGGCGAGGCTGGCAAAACCGGATTATGCGGACCCATCTTCTAATTGACTAACTCATCCCACACCGCGACGTGTCATGGCGGCGGCCTAACAGGGCAACCGGCCGGTTAGGCCATTCTCCCGGTTCAGGAAGAAAGTACCTTTACGGCGTCCGTAGCGTCAAAGAACATCGTCTTCGAATTCGAGTTCAATTCTGGAGGCCACGGCCTTGGCGGGCGAGAGGGCGGCCGGTTTGCCTTGCAGGCGCTTTCCGGTGTCGACGACGATATCGGCGTCGGGCCCGGGCACGCCCGGGGCCGAGAAAGATTCACCGGCGTCGGCGGTTTCGGCCACGACGGAGCCGCCATCAACGATTTTGATCAGAAAGTGGTCGAGAGAGCGGGGCGCGGGGCCCTCGATGTAGTACCCTTCACGGCTGAATTTGGAGCCGTGGCAGGGGCATTCAAAGCGGTTATTTGAGGGCTCCCATTTATACAGGCAGCCAAGATGTGTGCAGACCATGTAGAGGGCGAGAGGCCCCTTGTCGGTGTTGACAAGCCAGAATTTGCCGGTGGCGTTGCCTTCGGGATCGATGCCGACCTGGGGAAGAAGATTGGCTGCTCCGAGTCTGAATTCGCCGCCGAACTCGCCTTCGCGGAAGCGCGGGTACATGAACTGGTAGGTGGCGAGGCCGCTTTCCAGGGTCAGTAGGGTCAGGGCTCCGGCCCAGGCGTAGGAGAGGAATTCGCGGCGGTTTATGCCTTCGCGGCCTTCTTCGAAGGTTTCAAGAACGGCGGCGCGCCCGACAGGGGCGACTCTTTCCGCGGCGGCGGCGCTGCCGTTGCTTTGGACGGCCGTGGGGGCTTGCGCCTCCACGGCGGCCACAGCGACTTCGGTTGGCGCCTCCCCGGCTGGGGTGACCTCGGCCACGGCGACCGGTTCGGCTTCGGGAGTTGGTTCTGGTTCTGCTTGCGTTTTGGGCTCGGGCGCTGCCTCAGCAACAGCGGCAACGGGTTCCGGCTGCGGGACGGCGGCTTCGGTTGGCGGCGCGGCCTCTGCGGCTTCGCCGGTGCTGCCGTCGCGTGGGGGCAGCATGGAACTGACGTCGACACCTAGCCGTTCGGCGGCCAGCTGCTGGGCGCGTTGCACTCTCTCGAGCCATGCCTGACTCACTTCCGCCATTGTATCTGGTCTCCTTGGGGAAGAGGGAAGCTGGGTCCCACTTCTCGCCCCTTTCTCATCCTGCCAGCAGGCTTGACGAAACGGGATTCAAAGCCTGGCGGGACTGCGATGCATCGTTCGATAGAGTCGATCAGAGTATAGCAGGGGGGCATTGCATTGTCAAAATTATCACAAACGATACGTCTCCTCGTGCAGGCCCTATGTCAAAACGATAAGGGGGGCCTTTTCAAGTCAAAGTGGTCAATTTGAAGAGCCACTGAGGAGGAGTCAAAGCTTGTCTGCCAAGAATTCCCTACGAAACTGTGAGGGATCGAATACACGAAATGGTTGTGAAGTGTCGGGCCAATTGCTCGCGGAAACCACTCGGCATCAGGGTCGCTCACCTGTGGAGCCGGTTTGATGACACTGCTATCGATACAGATGCGCGTATTCGGCATCGAAGATCTCGCGTCGCGTCCGGCGCACTTGCTCGACAACTTCCTCCCGGCTCGTTCCCACTCTGAGGCTGCCATCGCGTTTTATCTGCTCTTGCAACTCTTGCAGGTTTCGCAACCATACGCTCCGCTGGCAGCCGACCTCAACAAGCGTAGCTATCAGGTTTTCCGGATCGGTCTCGACTTCGACGGCAAGCGCCTCGACTTTCGAGTAGAGGGCAAACGGAATTTCGATGGAAACAGTAGCGCGGTCCATTTTGTTTCTCCTCTACATCGTCCCTCTCTTTATCTGAGATTCTACCACATACAGACCGCTTCTGTTGACCGCCTTGGAGTCCGAGCAACGAATGTCCTGACAGGATCAGTAGCGATTGGGATTCATGATGCAATTAGTTGTTCAAGGCTGGCGCCGACCTGCTCCCGTTGGGATTCGAGTTCTTCCAGTTTGTCACGCTCGCGCTGCACCACATGTTCCGGGGCCTTGGCGACGAAGTTTTCGTTATTGAGAAGACCTGAGGCGCGGCTGATCTGGCCGTCAATGTTTGCGATCTCCTTCTGCAGTCGTTTCTCTTCGGCCTCCATGTCTACCATACCGGCGAGGGGAAGATTGGTGGTGATTCCGCCGGCGGAGAGTTGGACGGACGGACCCGATTCGGCTCCGTTTGCCGTGGCTTCGAATGTAACCTGGGAATCGTCGAGGCGCGCCAGGACAGTGAAGAGCTCCAGATTATCTTGCACCAGTGTCCCGCCACCACTTCCGAAGACGGCGGCGATGCGGCGACCGGGTTCGACATTGTATTCGGCGCGGGCGTTGCGGATGGCGCGCACGATCTCCTGAATGCGGGCGAAGTCGTCTTCAGCGGCAAGGTCGCGCGGCGCCGACGGGCGAGGCCAGCGCTGGGTCATCAGGGCCTCGGCGCGGGCGGGAACGTCGGGCAGGTGGCTCCAGATTGCTTCGGTGACGTAGGGCATGAAGGGATGCAGCAGGCGCAGGGACTGCTCGAGCGTGTAGGCGAGGACCTGGCGAGTGGCTGCGGCAGCGCTGTCATCGCCACCGTACAGACGGGTCTTCGCGGCTTCGATGTACCAGTCACAATATTCGCTCCAGAGGAATTCGTAGAGCTGGCGACCGGCTTCGCCGAGCTGCCAGTTCTCGATGAGCTGGGTGACGTGCTCCTGGAGGGCGCTGAGGCGGCTGAGAATCCAGCGGTCTGCGAGCGTTTGCGCGTTCTGCGGGGGCAAGGCGTAGGTGACGGCGTGGCGTTCCTCCGTGTCTGTCAGCTGGACATCGCTCTCCTCCAGGTTCATGAGGACGAAGCGGGCGGCGTTCCAGATCTTGTTGGCGAAGTTGCGGTTGGCTTCGATGCGGGTGACGCTGAGCTTCATATCGTTGCCGGGCGTGCCGCCGGTGAGCAGGGTGAAGCGAAGGGCATCGTTGCCGTATGCGCTGATGAGGTCGAGCGGGTCGAGGGCGTTGCCGAGGCTCTTGCTCATTTTGCGGCCGTCTTCGGCGCGGACGAGTCCGTGCAGATAGACGTAGTGGAAGGGGACCTTGCCGGTAAAATAGAGGCCCATCATGATCATGCGCGCGACCCAGAAGAAGAGGATGTCATAGCCCGTTTCGAGAACCGTTGTGGGATAGTAGCGGGCCAGGTCCGATGCGTGGGGGGCCGCGTCGTATGCGGCGCCTGGGCTGTCTTCCTGCTGCCCATTCATGTTGGCCTGGGGCCAGCCGAGTGTGCTGAAGGGCCAAAGGCCACTGCTGAACCAGGTATCGAGGACGTCCTCGTCCTGTTCGAGCGCGACGATTTCGCCGTAGTGTTCGATGGCCTGTTCAAGGGCCTCGCTTTCGCTGCGGGCGGCGAACTGGTGGCCGTCAGGCCCGTACCAGATGGGGATGCGGTGGCCCCACCAGAGCTGGCGGCTGATGCACCAGTCGCGGATGTTTTCCATCCAGTGGTAGTAGCTGCGCTCGAAGCGGTCGGGCACGATCTTGATGCGCCCGTCCTTGACGGCTGCGATGGCGGCATCGGCCAGAGGCTTTGTTTTGACGAACCATTGTGTACTGAGGAGCGGCTCGACGATGGTGTGGCAGCGCTGGCAGTGGCCGACCTCGTGGACATGGGGTTTTTCTCTGACGACGAGGCCGGCGGCGTCCATGTCCCGCCACAGGTTCTGGCGAGCTTCGAAGCGGTCCTGTCCGGCATAGGGGCCGGCGGCGGCGTTGAGGGAGCCGTCTTCGTTGGTGATGTTGACAGATGGAAGATTGTGGCGCTGGGCGATGAGATGGTCATTGGGGTCGTGACCGGGCGTGACCTTGAGCGCGCCTGTGCCGAACTGGGGGTCGACGTGTTCATCGGCGATGACGGGGATTTCTCGTTCGAGGATTGGGACAAGAGCAGTCTTGCCGATGAGATGGGCGTAGCGCTCGTCCTGGGGATGGACGGCGACGGCGGTGTCGCCGAGGATGGTTTCGGGCCGGGTGGTGCTGACTTCGACATGGCTGGTTGGGGGCGAGGCGCCGTCACCATCGCGCAGGGGGTAGCGGAATGTGTAGAGTTTGCCGTCGATGGATTCATGTTCGACTTCGAGGTCGCTGATGGCGCTTTCGCAACGGGGGCACCAGTTGACGAGGTAGTTGCCGCGATAGATGAGGTCGTCATTGTAGAGGCGGATGAAGGCTTCGAGGACGGCGTCGCTGAGGCCGTCGTCGAGGGTAAAGCGTTCACGGGACCAGTCGCAGGAGATGCCCATGCGGCGCTGCTGTCCGCTTATGTGGGCGTGGTACTCGTCTTTCCAGTCCCAGACTTCCTGCAGGAAGCGTTCGCGGCCGAGGTCGTGGCGAGACGTGTCGGTTTCGGCGAGTTTGCGTTCGACGACATTTTGGGTTGCGATGCCGGCGTGGTCGGTTCCGGGCACCCAGAGCGTGGGCCGGCCGGCCATGCGGTTGTAGCGGATTAGCATGTCCTCGACGGCGCTGGTGATGGCGTGGCCGAGGTGGAGCGCGCCGGTAACGTTGGGCGGCGGCATGGAGATGACGAACGGAGGGGCATCGGCGTCGGCGAGTCCACTCTCGATCTGCTGTTCGGGGCGGAAGAAGCCTTGAGATTCCCACCATTGGTAGAGCTTTTCTTCCCACTGTTGCGGTTCGTAGATCGTGGGCATTTCCGCACGTGTTTCAGGCAGCTTTGTCGTTGTCATCGTCTCCTGTTCTCCCATCGCATGTTCGCCGTTGTCAATCGGCTGGTCTGCTTGTCTATGTAACTGGTTTTCGCTTGCGCGTGCAGCGTCTGCGATTGCGGCAAAAAAATAAGTCACTTCAGTCAAAGGACGAAGTGACTCCGCGGTACCACCTTGGTTAGCGGGCAAGGAACTTGCCGGCTCTCTCTGCCGCGATAACGGGCGGACCCGGGGAGAGCTATGATATGAAACAGTTCACTCTCCAAGCCTTCCCGGCGACTTTCCCCTCTGCGACGACGGCCCGGTGTAAGCGGAACTGTAGTCGTCGGATGCGCTGCGGTAACGGACGCCCCTTTCAGCCGGGGAGGCGTCTCTCTGACGTTTGCGCGCGTGGGTACTCCTCCGGTGCGCTGCCGTTCTTTATTTGCGGAGCATATTATACGGACGATTGGGGTTGGCGTCAATTCTTCTTGAGCCGCGTGCAGCAGCAGTCAGGGATCAGCGGTCAGTGGGTTGCAGCGGGAGATGATGCGGGGGCGGCGGCGCGGGCGCGGCGGAGGCCTTCGATGGTGTAAAGGAGGAGGGCGGTCCAGATGAGGGCGTAACCGACAAGCTCGACCGAGGAGAAGGGTTCTTTGTAGAGGAAGACGCCGAGGAGGAACTGGGTGGAGGGCGCGAGGTATTGCATGAGGCCGAGGCTGGAGAGGGGGATGAGGCGGGCGGCGGCGCCAAAGCTGACGAGGGGGATGGCGGAGACGGCGCCGGCGGCGAGGAGGAAGAGGCCGATACGGGGCCAGGCGTTGCTGTTCCAGGCGGCGCCATGGGGGCCGATGTAGAGGAGGAGAAGCAGGGCAGGGAGGAGGAGCAGGGCCATTTCGAGGCAGAAGCATTGCATGCCGCTCAGGTCGATCTTCTTGCGGATGAGACCGTAGAAGCCGAAGGTGCCGGCGAGAGAGAGGGCGATCCAGGGGAGCTGGCCGAGGCTGACGGTGAGGTAGATGACGCCGGCGGCGGCGATGGCGACGGCGACCTGCTGGCCGCGGCGCAGAAACTCGCCGAGAAAGAGGCGGGCGAGGAGGACGCTGAAGAGAGGGTTGATGAAATAGCCAAGGCTGATCTTGGCCACCTGGCCGCTGTTGACGGCCCAAAGGTAGGTGATCCAGTTGGCGGCGGTGAGGAGGGCGGCGGCGAGAACGAGCAGGACGGTGACGGGCGATGCGCGCAGCTTCAGTAGCCAGGCACGGTCTCTGAGGAGAGCGACGGCGATGATCATGGTAACGGCGGACCAGATGAGACGGTGGGCGAGGACTTCGAGGGCTGGCAGGTGTTGCAGCTGCTTCCAGTAGACAGGGAGGAAACCCCAGGTCCCGAAGGCGATGAGGGCATAGAGGTAGCCGCGTGAGGGGGCGTTCATGGGGTGGGGGCGGCGCGCCGGTGTCTGTGGTGCGGTAAGGGGCGGATCACCGGGCGCGGCTCTTGAGAAGGAGGCGGCGGGGGGCGATCTTTTCGACGGCGGCGCGACTCCAGGGCATCTTGTGATAGGCGCCTTCGAGCCACATCGGGATCTGGTCGGCGTAGTTGCGGCTGATAGGGTGGCCTGACTGACCGCTGGCCGTTACGCTTTGGGCGGCATCCCAGTTGCCGATGTCGTAGATCTGGCGGTAGGCGGCCTGGACCTGGACGAGGCCCGGGGGCAGTTCGGACAGGAATCCGGTCTGGTTGGGCGTTGTGCCGTCGCCGCCGATAGGATAAGGGCCGCGGTTGAAGAGCCAGCCGAGGATTGGGGCGCTGCCGAGGGTATGGCTGTAGCGGATCTGGTGCATACGGCCCCAGGCCCATTTTCGGGGGGTTGGATTGACGTCGCGGCGAAGTTGGTGGACGGCGAGCTGGAGCGCGGTCTCGATCAACTCGGCTCTGGCGCGGCGGCGGCCGGTGGCGGCGTCGGTATACCAGGGGGAGTTTTCTTCGTTTTGCAGGAGTTGCAAGAGGCGGGTCTGAGCGCGCAGCAGGAAGCCGTTGATGAGGAAGACGGGGCTGCTGCCTTTGCCAAAAAAGCCTGGGGCGGTTGCGCCGAGTTTTTGGCCGAAGGTCAGTTCGAGAAGGTGGAGAAGTGTATATTGGAAGACAAGCGCGGCGGGGCTCTCCTGGTCCATGTGGTAGCCCCAGTCCTGCAGCATGTTGACGGCGACGCGGACATAGGGGTCATCGCTGAGGTGGCCTGTCAGCAGCGGCGTCAGCTCCTTGGCGTAGAGGCTGGTTTCGTCGAGCTGGATCTGCTCCATGTCGCGCAGGGTAAGGCGCTCTTTTTCGGTCAGCATGTCTTCGATGCGGCGGGCGCGCCAGCCAGGCATGGTTTCGAAGGTGAGGACGTAGGGGTAGTCGTCGCCGACAATCTTATTGTTGGCGGTTGCTATGCGTCCGCTGGCGGGATTGAGAAGGCGGGGCAGCTCGTCATCGGGGATCAGGCCGTCCCACTCGTAGTCGCCGCTCCAACCGGGCGCGGGGACGAGGCCGTTGCCATTGCGCCGAATGGGAACGGCTCCGGCGAGGCGATAAGCGATATTGTTGTCGCGGTCGGCGTAGACGAAGTTCTGTGAGGGGGCGGTCCAGTCGGTGAGGGCGGCATCGAACTCCTGCCAGTTTCGGGCGCGGTTGAGGCGGAGAACAGAGCGCATGACCTTGCCGGGCTCGTGCCCAATCCAGCGGAGGGCGAGGGGCGCGGCGGTGAGCACGGGCTCGTCGGGGAAGCTGGCGTCAGGGTCGTCGGAGCGGAGGAGACCGGTGAGAAGAGGGCCGTGGCGGGTGACGACCACCTCTTCGACGCGGGGACGGGCGCGGTTGCGCAGGTAGATCTCCTCGCGCAGGACTTCGGCTTCCTCCCACTGGCCCTGGAACTCGAAGCGGGGCGCGGCGGCGTTGTCGTTGTCGGGATGGGGGCGCTCAATGTACAGGTCCTGGACATCAGGGAAGGCGTTGGTCATGCCCCAGGCGATGTGTTCGTTGTGGCCGATGATGATGCCGGGCGCGCCGGCGAATGAGGCGCCGCTGACATGGAGGTCGGGTTCAGCGCCGTCGGAAGGGGGCGTGCAGGAGAGGTGAATCTCGTACCAGGCGCCAGGCATGGTCATGACGAGGTGGGGATCGTTGCAGAGAATGGGGCGGCCGGTGGCGGATTTTTCCGCGGACACGACCCAGGCGTTGCTGCCTTGCCCGAACTCGGGCGCGGCGACGCCCAGCCAGCCTTTCAGCTGTTCGTATTCGTTGAGAATGAGGCCGGCTGTGTGAAGCAGCCGCATTGAGTCCTGGCTGCCGACGCCTTCCATCGCAGCAGGGTTCGCATTAGGGTAGTCGGGTTCAAGGTCGGCTGCGAGGGTCGGGCCCAGTTTGGCGAGGAGCTGCAGGCGGACCAGCTCACTTTCCCAGTTGACGCTCAGACTCCAGGCCATCATTTTGCCAAAGGCCAGCACGTCGAGGGGCGACCACTGTTCAGGCTGGCGACGGAGCAGGTTGAATTCGGCGGCCAGCTTTCCTTTGCGGCTGCGGATGTAGGCGTTGACGCCCTGGCAGTAGTGGCCCAAAGCGGAGATCGTGTCTTCGTCCAGGTCATCGAGTTCGGCCTGGGCGGCGCGGCGGAAGCCGACGATGCGGCTGAAACGGTCGACGTTCAGGGCGGCTTCGCCGAAGAGCTCGGAGAGGCGGCCGTAAGCGACGCGGCGGTTCAGCTCCATCTGCCAGAGGCGGTCCTGGGCGTGGGTGAAGCCCTGGGCGCGCCAGAGGTCGGCTTCATTCCGGGCGTAGACATGGGGGATGCCATGTTGATCGCGAAGGACTTCGACGTTTGCGTCCAGGTCGGGGAGATCCAGCTCGCCTTCGTGCTGGGGGGCAGGCCGTTGTACGAGCCACCAGTAGATGTAGACGATGAGCCCGCCGCCCAGGAGAACAGTGACGAGGAGAAGGGCCACGGCCAGTATAACTGTTGTGAGGTTCATTTGCTCCCGTCTGTTGCGTATCACTTGGCGTCGCTTTGGTCTGGATGGTTGGTGTGTCAGATGGCGCCGCGCGCTTCCTGGATTCTATCACCTGTGTTAAAACCAAGTGAAATTCCTTCTGTCGGCCTGGCGGGTCGGGGACAGTCGTGCGGGCCCGAAGAGGGCCGGCAGATCGAACCAAGCGCATTCAGAATGAGAACTGAACTTTTCGACTACGATTTGCCCAAGCGTTTTATCGCGCAGCGGCCTGCGGAACCGCGAGACAGCAGCCGGTTGCTCGTCCTGGAACGGGCGTCCGGTCGCATTGAACACCGTGTTTTTAGCGAAATCGCCGACTTCGTGCGAGCCGGGGATGTGCTGGTGGCGAACGACAGCCGGGTCGTTCCGGCGCGGCTGCGGGGGCACAAGCCCACGGGCAGGGCGGTGGAGATATTTCTGTTGCGCAAGCTGGACGAAACTGGTCGCGCATGGCGTTGTTTGGCGCGGGGGCGGGGATTGCGGGTTGGGGCGAAGGTGAGACTGGACGGCGGCCCCATTGACGCGGAGATCGTCTCCGAGGGCGCGGGCGGGCTGCGCGAGGCACGATTCTCCGTGCCGATCGGGGAAATACTGGGCGAGTTAGGCGAGTTGCCATTGCCGCCGTATATCAGCGCGTATGCCGGTGAGAAGGGGAGGTATCAGACGGTTTACAGCCGGGCAGACGGGAGTGTCGCGGCGCCGACGGCAGGTCTGCATTTCACACCGGAATTACTGCGGAGGTTGCGGGGAAGGGGCGCCGCGTGGGAGACGACGACCTTGCACGTTGGGTTGGACACGTTTGGCCCGGTGACAGCGGAGAAGGTGGCGGACCATCAGATACATCGGGAGTGGGCGGAGATGACGGCGGAAACTGCAGGCGCGGTCAACGCGGCCGGGGAGCGGGGGGGTCGCGTTTTTGCGGTGGGGACAACGTCGACACGGGTGCTGGAGTATTGCGCCACGTCAGCGGCCGGGTTGGATCCTTACGGGGCGGTGGCGGGCGAAACCGGGGTTGTGTCATATACAGGCGAAGTCGATCTGTTCATTTATCCGGGTTACCGGTTCAGGGCTGTGGACGCTTTGTTGACGAACTTTCATTTGCCGCGTTCGTCGTTGCTGATGCTTGTGAGCGCGTTTGTGGGGCAGGCGCACCCGCAGGACCTTGACGCGGGCCGCCGGATGTTGTTGGGGACCTATGAAGTTGCCAAGGCCAAGGGGTATCGCTTCTTCAGTTTTGGCGACGCCATGTTGATCCTGTGAGACCGGGCGCGATATGAACCGGCAGGCGACACAGGTTTCGATGGTTTGCGGCGAAGCCGGCGGGGCGGGCGCGGGAGGCTTCAGGAGGCGGAGGGCACGGGCGGCGCGGCGGGTGACGTTGCGTAGTGGGGTTCAGTGTGGGCGCGGTTCTGGAGGTCGGCGATGCGGGCGACGTTCTGGGCGGCCATCCACTGTTGCAGTTCTGAGTGGATGAGGCTGATGGCGTCGGGGCCGCGGAGATATATGGCGCTGCCGACGCCAACGACGGAGGCCCCCGCCATGAGCATTTCTACGGCGTCCTGGCCGTTTACTACGCCGCCGGTGCCGATGATGGGTATGTGGGGGCAGGCTTTGCGGGCGTCGTAGACGGCTTTGAGGGCGATGGGTTTGAGGGCGGGGCCGCTGATGCCGCCGCTGCGGTTGGCGAGGACGGGCTGGCCGCTGTATGGATCGAGGACGAGGCCGGGCATCGTGTTGATGGCGCAGAGGGCGTCTGCTCCGGCGTCCACTACGGCCTGTGCGATGCGGCCGACGCTGGGGACGTTTGGCGCGAGTTTTACGATAACGGGAATGGCGCTGCCGCCGACGGCATCCTTGACGAAGCCGGTGACCGCGGCGGCGGAGTCGGCGTTGGCGGCGAAGGGTTCGCCGAAGCTGTCTTCGACGTTGGGACAGGAGATGTTGACTTCGATGAAGTCAGGATTGGCCGCGGCGACGCGGCGGGCGACGTCACCGAACTCGGCGGCGGTTCCGGCGAAAATGCTGGCGATGACGGCAACGCCGCGCGGCTGGAGACGGGCTTTTGCCTTGCGAAGCAGGCCGATTTCCTCTTCGACGCCTGGATTCGCCAGACCGATTGCGTTGAGCAGGCCGCCGCCCCAGTCGATGCAGGAGGGGTTGACGTGACCGCGGCGGGGTTCGGGTCCGCAGCTCTTGGCGGTTACGGCGCCGCAGCCTTCATTCGCGGCCCGCTCGAGAAGGATGACGGTTGTGCCCCAGATGCCGCTTGCCAGGACGAGCGGAGAATGTAATTCGCGGTCTAGAAATGTGACCGACAGGCTGGGAAGATTCTCGCTCAATTCGACAAACCCTTTACTTAACAGATAGCTCAGCTAGCAGTTTTCGTCAGCGAGTCGGAGAGACCCAGCGATTGACGAATCTCTGCGGGGATGTGGCCGGTCTCGCTAAGAAGATCGAGAACGCCTTCCAGTTCCAGGACGCTGTGAACGCGGATTCCGGCCTTGCGCAGGTTTTCCACACCTCCCTGCTGTCTGTCCAGCAACACAATTGCATCCTCGACTACGAGGCCGGCGGCGCGGAAGAGCTCGACAGAGCCGACGATGCTGCCGCCGGTGGTGATCACGTCTTCGATGATGACGACGCGTTCGCCCTCTTGCCACAAGCCCTCGATGTCCTTGCCGAGGCCGTGGCTCTTACTCTCTTTGCGATTGTAGATGAGAGGGACGCCGCTGGCCAGCCCGACGGCCATGCCGATTGGCAGGGCAGCGTAAGGTACGCCGGCGATGCGGTCGCAGGGCAGTTCGGCCAGCTTTGCGGCATAGGCGGCGGCCGCGGTCTGCATCAGGTCGGGACGGCTGACGAGGAGGCGGAGGTCCACGTACATGGAGGAGCGTTTGCCGCTGGCAAGCGTGAAGTCGCCGAACTGCAGTGCGCCGAGTTCAGCGAGGCCGATGATCAGCTCCCTGTGACGGACCGGGATTGAAGGCGTTTGAGCGGTGGGGGAGGCCTCCGCGGCGCACGACTGCGCTGACAGCTGGGCGCGGGCGGCGTTGATGCCGTCCCGAACGCAGGCTGCGGCCTGGCGCGGGTCTTCGGCCTGGGTGACGCTGCGGGTAGCGGCGATGAGGACGCCGAGCCCGTCGGCGCGAAGACCGGCGGAAAGGGCCGCTTCGAGGTCTCCCCCTTGCGCGCCGATTCCGGGGGCGAGTAGCCATGTGTCGGGCGCGACGGCGCGGACGTCGGCGAGGGCCTGGGGGTAGGTTGCGCCGACGACGAGGCCTACGGCGGGAGACCAGCCTACAGCTTGTTCGGCTACGCGCAGATAGAGGGGGCCCTCTTCGCCCTGGTCTTGCCCGTTACGGGCGATCAGCTTTTGGAAGACGCCGGCGGTGGGGTTGGAAGTGTGGCAGAGTACAAACAGACCTTTTCCGGGATAAGCTGCGAAGGGGACGATGCTGTCCTGGCCGAGGTAAGGGCTGAGGGTGACGGCGTCTACGCCGAGCTCATCGAAACAGGCGCGGGCATAGGCGACGGCGGTGGAACCCATGTCGCCGCGCTTTGCGTCGAGGAGCACGGGAATGTCCTTGGGAATGGCGGCGATGGTCGCGCGCAGGAGGGCCATGCCGGGCTGGCCGAGGGCTTCGTAGAAGGCGATGTTGGGTTTATAGCAGCAGATGAGGTCGGCGGTGGTTTCGATGACGGACCGGTTCCAGGCCAGCAGGGCCTGGCAGGTACTGTCTTTTGGGTCCAAATCCTCTTCGGAGGGGGCGCCGGACCCGGCAAGGAAGCGGTCAGGGCAGGCTTCGGGGGTCGGGTCGAGACCGACGCAGAGGAGCGTATTGTTGCGGCGTGCGGCTGCTTCCAACTTGTCGAAGAAGGACATGTTTGGTCCTCACACTGGCAGGCTCGGGCGGCGCGTCGGTGCGCGGCGTGCGCGCGGCGTGCGCGCGGCGGGCTGAGCGCGGCGTCGTTCGGTTGAGTCAATGCTACGCTATGGGGTTTGATTGGTCAAAACTGCGTGGGGATGGGGGGGATGGGGGGGATGATCCGCGAAGGGGCGCGAAGAACGGCAACATCTTTTTGAGCCACGGGGAGAAAAGGAGAAGGGCAACGTCTTGTGGCTCCGCGAAGGGGGATGGGGCGGAGATGCGCCGTAGGGCGGAGGTAAGGGTGAGCGAGCCAGAGGGCGCCCACAAGGGGCGCCCCTACAGGGTGTTTGCGGGGAATGCAGGTTTCGCGCGGAGGGGTTGGGGGGCGTTACATGGCGGCGAGCGCGGCCAGGCCGGCTTCTTCCAGGTCGGCGAGTATCGTTTCTTCTCGCTCAGGGGAGATTGGTTCCTGAGGCAGACGGAGGGGGCCGCAGTCGATGCCAAGGGCTTTCATGGAGACGCGCAGCGCGGCGCCGACGCCGTGTTTGATCATGGCAGCGGTGAGCCGGTTGGCCTGCTTTTGGAGTGCGATTCCTTTGGCGGCGTCGCCGGCTTCGTAGGACTCTCGCATTTTGCGGTAGGGGCCGGGCATTACGTTCAGGGTGGAGCCGATGTTGCCGGGGGCGTTCATCATGGCGGCGAAGATGCACTGCTCGTCCATACCGGAAAAGATTGACCAGCCGCGGTCTGCAGGCAGGTCGCCGCCCAAGTCGATGATTTCGGCGATCTCGTACATGTTGGGCCCGGTATACTTCGCGCCGCCCACGTTGGGGATGCGGCAGAGAAGCTCCTTCATGAGGGAGGTGGCGTCGATCTGGCCGCCGAAAAGGTAGGGGAAGAAGGGCAGATCGGGCGCGGCGGCGGCGATGGCGCCGTAGTGGCGGTAGGTCGCTTCGAGTCCTCCCATATAGACGGGCAGTACGGAGCTGACGCCGTCTGCCCCTTTCTCCTGTGAATGGCAGGCTAACGCGGCTGCTTCGCGTGTGCTGATGCTGCCGACATGGACGATTACGGGGACGCGGCCGCGGACCTGTTCCATGACGGATTCGACGACGCTGCGGCGGTCAGCAGCCGAGATGAGCAGACCTTCGCCGGTGCCGCCCAGGACGTAGAGGCCATCGACTTGCTTGGCCAGCATGTAGTCGACGAGGTCGCGGAGGGCGGTGAGGTTGACGCCGCCGTCGGCGGAGGCAGGGGTGATGAGCGCGGGCCACGCGCCGCGGAAGGAGTTGTCCATTTTGGTATCAGCCTTTGATGGAGCCGAGCATGATGCCCTTGACAAAGTAGCGCTGGATGAAGGGGTAGATCATGAGAATCGGCAGGGTGGTGATGACGATCATGGCGGCCTTGAGCGATTCGGCCGGGGGTGGGTCCGTCAGTTCGGTCATTTCGGCGAGGCCGGAGTAGTCGCTGTACTGGCCGGTGCCGTATTCGAGGATGCCGCGCAGGATCAGTTGGAGGGGCAGCTTTTTGGGATCGTTAATGTAGATGGCCGCGTCGAACCAGTAGTTCCAGTGCATGACGGCGTACCAGAGGCCGATGGTGGCGATGACGGGCATGGAGAGGGGCAGGTAGACGCGCACCAGAACCACCAGGGGGCTTGCGCCGTCCATAATTGCTGCCTCTTCCAACTCCTCTGGTATCGCCAACATGAAGTTACGCATGATCAGCAGCCACCAGGGATTGATCAGGTTGGGCAAGATCATTGACCAGAAGCTGTCCAGGAGCCCCAGTTTTTCTATGAGGACAAAGTTGGGGATCAGGCCACCGTGAAAGAGCATCGTGAAGAAGATAAACATCGTGATCGGAACGCGGGCGTATAACCGGCGTTTGGAGAGTACGTAGGCCAGAGGGAATGTGAATATCAGGCCTAGTGACGTTCCGACGATCACGCGGGCAGTGGTAACAAAATAGGCGTTGATTACAATCGACCCCTGGCCCAGCAGCATGTCATAGGAGTTGAGAACCGGCCGGTGCGGGTAGAGTATGAACAGCCCGCGCAAAGCGTATTCCCTTCCGCTGACCAGAGAAGTGGACACGACGGAAAGAAAGGGAACGAGAAAGAAAAGGGTAACGATGGTCAGGACCAGGATGTTTATCCAGTCGAACAGCTTTTCGCCTCGAGATAGTTTCATGTTGTTCTCCTACCAGAGGCCTTCCTGCCCCAAGTAATGGGCTACTTTGTTTGCCATATACATGAGGATGAGAGCCAGGACTGACTTGAACAGACCTACTGCCGCGCCAAAGGAGTATTGGCGGCCAATCAGTCCGGCCCGATAGACGTAGGTGTCGATGATGTCGGAGACTGAGTAGACGGAGGGTGAATAGAGAAGCAGGATCTGTTCGAAACCTGCGTCCAGCATACCTCCGATACGGAAGATGAGGATAATGACGATTGCGAAGGAGATGCTTGGAAGGGTTACGTACCACATTCGTTGGAAGCGATTGGCGCCGTCCATAGCCGCAGCCTCGTACATTTCCGGGTTGATCGTGGCCATGGCTGCCAGAAAGATGATGCTGTTCCAACCGGCCTGCTGCCAGACGTCCATGGTGACAAGGATGGAGCGGAAGAGTGCGGGGTCGGTCAGAAAGGCTTGGGCTTCGCCCCCGAAAGCAACGATGGCCTGGTTAAGGAGACCGCCCTGCGGTGTAAGCATGGCGCGGACGATACCGGCGGCGACCACCATGGAGAAGAAGTGCGGCAGGTAAGAGATTGTCTGGACAGTGCGCTGGAAGAGTGTGACGCGCACTTCGTTAATCAAGAGTGCGAGGATGATAGGGAGGGGGAAGCCGAAGAGAAGCTTATAGAAGCTAATCACGACTGTATTGCGGACGATGTTCCAGAAGAAAATCGAGTCGAAGAAGTTCCTGAAGTGCTTTACCCCGACAAAGTTGTCCATGCTGAAGATGGCGCCGATGCCGAGGAAGGGGTCGTAGTCTTGGAAGGCGATGATGAGGCCGACCATGGGCAGGTAGCGGAAGATGACAAAGTAAAGGAGAGGAAGCGCGGCAAGGGCGTAGAGGAATCGATCACGCTTGATCTGACGCCATGCCTCGCGGAAGCCCCGTTTCTCCGTGAAAAGGGGCGCGTCCTGGTCCACGCGCACTCTGATCTGTTCGCCAAGGGGCTGTTGCATACGTCCGCCTCCTGTCGCCGAGGGGAGGGGTGGGGGAGGAGGGCGGCAAGCCCTCCTTCCCCCCTTAGGTCTCGTCAGTTAGGGGTGATATAGCCGGTACTGCTGGGTGTACTGTTCGCTCCACTGGTCGAGGCCGGCGCCGTGCAACTCATCAACGAAGTTGCCCCATTCGACGATAGGCCGGGCGCCGGTGATGAATTTAATGCTCTCCTCTTCGACGAAGCGTTCGAAGTCGGGCTCGCCGGGGAAGGCGTCACGAATGGCCGTACGGTCGTAGGGCACGTCAAAGTCGACGGGCATGCGACCGCCATCGTACTGGTTCCAGTAGGTATTGATGTGCTGCCAGTGGCGGTTCCATTCGACCTCACCGTCATCGTTCTGGAGCTTGACCGCGGTGGCCCAGGTTTCCGGACCCAGACCCAGAGTTACCTGGAAGTCGCGTGAGTATTTTTCTTCACACACGCTGCTGCCGGCGGAGTGGAGACGGGCGACCTTGTTCTCTTTATCGACCCATTCCCAGTCTTCGCCAGGGACGCCCCAGGAAGCGATGAGGTAGTTGGTCACGTCATCGGGTCCGTCCTCGTAAATCCAGTTGGCGTACTTAATCATGGCCTCGGGATACTTGGACTTGCGCGGGATCATGTAGGCAGTGTTGGAGCCGGCGTTGTTGGTCTTGGCGACACCGGCCGGTCCCGTGATTTTGAGGGAGAGTACGTAGTCTTCCTCTTCGTAACCTGCTTCGGTGCGGATCTGGTCCCACCAGATGGTCATGCGGGAGTACCAGCCGAGCCAGATGCCGATTGTGAGAGTCTTGAGCATGGCGCGGTAGTCCGGGTTGGCGAAGGACTCCTGCTGGAGCCAGCCGTTTTCCCACCATTCATTCATCTTGGCGAGCCAATCCTGGTACCCATCCTGGAGTTCAGGTGGTTTTAGCATATTGTCGGCTGGGTCGATCCAGCGGGAAAAGCCGTGGTCGGTGAAGGCGCCGAGGGTGTTGTACATGAGGTGGCGACGGCCCATGGCGACGATGACGGCCTCGTCGTGGTTCTCCTTCATCGCTTCGTAGGCGTGTTCCATGCCGTCCCAGGAATCGGGGACTTCGAGTCCGGCTTCGGCGAGCCAGTCGGAGCGGAAGTAGGGGAAGTGGGTATGCCCCATGAGTCCGAGGCGGGGATAGCCCCAGGTCGTGCCCTCGAAGTCCTTCATCATCCGCCAGTCGAGGTCGGAGTGACCGGCCAGGATGTCGGTTCCATGCACTTCGAGCAGATCGTCGAGGGGCAGGGTGATGCCTTTGAAGTCAGGCCAGTTGCCGGTGAAGAGATCGAGTGACTGGGTCCCGGAGGCGATAAGGAGGTTGAGCTTTTCGGTACTGGCGCCGCCGGGAGGGAGAATGTGGGAGTTGACCAATACCCCGGTCTCTTCGAGGATCAGCTCCTGTACGGCTGCGGTTCGTTCAGGGTTGCCGCCGCCCGGACAAGGATTGCCGGAGGCGAACCAGACTTCGGGCGTTTCCATGGCAGCGCCGTCGCCGCCGGCCGGCGCGACCGGCGCGGCGCAGGCAGCGAGTACGGCGCCGGTGGCCGCAATGCCCATGCCCTGCAGGAACTGTCGGCGCGTCGGTTTTGTTGCAGTGGTCATTTGGATTCCTTTCTCTAAGTGAGAGTTACGAATAAGTTGAACTTCCTGTATATGAAAACGGTCGGGGCGTACGAAAAGTTCACCCTGACCGGCGGGCCGACTCAATCAAGGATGATACTGGCGGTACTGCTCCGTATACAGCTCACTCCAACGGTCCAGCCCTGCACTGTTCAGTGTATCCAGGAAGTTGCCCCACTCGGACAGCGGTCGCACTCCGGTGATGAATTTGACCGATTCCTCGTCGACAAGACGTTGAAAGTCCGGCAGACCCGGGAAGTTATCGCGGATGGCGGCGACATCGTAAGGTACGTCGAAGTCGATCGGCATCTTGCCAAGATCGTAACGGTCGTTGTACTTGACAGTGTGTGAGCTTTGGCGACCGACCGAGCCATCGTCCAGGACGCGGACGACATGAGGTTCAGTGCCCATCCCCTTTACATTGTAGAAGTCATAGGCATAGCGTTGTTCGCAGGGGGCGGTTGCCGAGACGAGGGAACGATAGAGGCCTTCTTCCTTGTCGTGCCATTCCCAGTCTTCGCCTTCGATACCCTGGCGAATGGTGACCAGATTGGTGGCATCTTCGGGGAGGCCCTGGTAGCACCAGTTGGCATAGCGCATAACGGCGTCGGGATGTTCCGATTTGCGGGGAATCATATAGGCGGAGTTACCGCCGACGTTGTTGGTCTTGGCCAGACCTTGCGGTCCGGTCATGGTTTCGGGGAAGCCGTAGTCGATGTCGGTGTAACCGGCGTCGAGCCTGATCTGCTCCCACCAGATGGTAATGCGAGAGTACCATCCAACCCAGGCTCCGATCGTCAGAGACTTGAGCAAGGCGCGGAAGTCGGGGTTGGCAAAGGTCTCCTGCTGGAACCAGCCGTTTTTCCACCATTCGTTCATTGTGGCGAGCCAGTCCTGGTAGCCGGGATGGGTTTCGACCGGCTTGAGCATGTTGTCGGCGGGGTCGACCCAGTTGGAATTGCCCTCTTCGACGAAAGCGCCAAGGAGGTTGTTCATCATGTTGACGCGGCCGTTGGTTGCCACGACGGACTCGGGATGGGTCTCAAGGAAGGCAGCGATGGTTGCCTCCATAGCGTCCCATGTATCCGGCATTTCAAGGCCGGCCTCATCGAGCCAGTCTGAGCGGAAGAAGCAGAAGTGGGTGTGGCCCATCAGTCCCAGCCGGGGGTAGCCCCAGGTGACACCTTCGGCATCTTTCATACGCGCCCAGGCGAAGTCGTTGTTCAAGGCGAGGACATTTTGGCCGTGCGCATCAAGGAGGTCGTCCATGGGCATGATGATGCCCTTGAATTCGGGCCATTGTCCTTCGAACAGGTCAAGTGGCTGGGTTCCTGAAGCCAGCAATAGGTTCAGTTTTTCGATTTGGGCGGAACCTGTGGCGACGAGATAGACCTGAACGAGAACGCCGGTTTCGTCCAAAATTCGTTGGCGAACAGCCTCGGTTCTTTCGGGGTTTCCGCCGCCAGGGCAATTCGGCTGGCCTTGAAACACCCAGACTTCAGGAGTCTCGGCTGTTTCGGCCATGTCGCCGGCTGCCTCGGGAGCAACAGGCGGCGCACAGGCTGCGACAATGACGCCGGTAGCCGCGACGCCCATTCCCTGCAGAAAATGTCGTCGGCTTAGGCTGCTGTCAGACATGGAATGTTCTCCTTTCGTGTGCGGGTGGTCAGCGCACCAATTATGGGCGATTGTATGCGATTCAATTTGACCAAGTGTGTCACGGGAAAACAGCCCTGCGGGGTCCATCTATTCTCGGTTCATCACCTCCTTTGAATAAGGCAGCCTCGGACTGACTCAGCCGGTGTAAGACCTTTTCATGCCTTGAAGCTGCTGATTGCGCTTGGCCCGGCCGTCTACTTCGGCGGGATCCAGTCTGGCCAGCAGTTCCTGATGCAGGTCTGACTGGACGCCGAGCCAACTGGGATGGCCTGCCAAATTGGAGAGTTCGTTGGGGTCGGCGGCCAGGTCGAAAAGCTGCGGCGGCAAATCTTCGTAGTGATTGTACTTCAAATTTCCCTTCTTTGCCATGTAGCCTGCGCTGAGCATGCCCTGGGCGTGGTATTCGGCGATAACGACTTCGTCCGGGAGGGGTTCTCCGCGGAGTGCCGGTAGCAGGCTGCGGCCCCTCACGTCATTGGGAATGGGCGCGTCAGCCAGGTCCAGCAGTGTGGGCATGATATCGACGAGGCTGACATTGCTCTCGACGCGCGCGTCCTGTGCGAATTGGGGGCCTCTGGCAACGAGGGGGACGCGAACTGACGACTCGTAGAAGCACTGTTTCTGCCAGATGCCGTGCTGCCCGGCCATCTCGCCGTGGTCGCTGATATAGAGGATGACAGTGCTTTCACGCAGCGACGAGTTGTCGACGATTGAAAGGAGACGGCCGATGTGCTCGTCGGTCAGGGTTACAAGAGCGAAGTAGCTGGCGAGGGCAGCGCGGGTGAGCTCTTCGGGATACGGCTGGTCGTTGCGGAAGAAGTAGCGCAGCTGCTGGATGGCGGGGTGCTGGTTCTCCAGCAGTTCGTCGCCCGTTTCGGGCATTTCCATGCGGTCGGGCGGGTAGAGGTCGAGATATTCCTGCGGCGCGTAGAGGGGAAAGTGGGGGTACATGAAGCTGGAGACGAGGCACCAGGGGCGGGCGGTCGAGTTTGAGGCTCTTTCGCGCAGGAAGCGTTCGCTGAGGTCGGTGACGGTGCGGTCGTAGTCGAGCCAGCGCGGCGGGCCGGGCCCGCATTCGGTGACGTGGGAGTTGCTGCCCCGCCGCGCCTGCGGTGTGCGCACCGGGCCTTGACGGAGGTCGACCCACTCGTTTTTGTCGTCGAGAAGCCGCTGGCCGAAGCCGTGGAGGCGGTCGGGGCCGACCATGTGCATGCGGCCGCAGAGCGTCGTGTCGTAGCCGGAGGCCTCGAGATAGTGGGCAAAGGTCGGGATGTCGGAGGCGAGAGGCGATCCGTTATCATAAACCTTTACGTCGGAGGCGTATTTCCCGGTGAGAAAGGACATACGCGAGGGGACGCAGATGGGGTTATTGCAGTAGGCGTTTTCGAACAGGACTCCCTCGGCTGCGAGGCGGTCGAGGTTGGGCGTTCGCACGAGTGGGTGGCCGTAGCAGCCGGACACGGCTGGGTCGTGCTCATCGCTCATGATCAAGAGAATATTTGGTCTCTTCACGGGGAGCGCTGCCAGTCAGTGTGTTTGCCGGGAAGCGTTGACAGAAGGAGAACCAGTCTTGCCGCCGGCTTCAGGAACTCTTTAGCGCTGGTTGGACCGGGCAAGCGATCTACCAGGCCAACTGTTCGCTGGGCTGCATTTCGATCACGGGCGTGCCGTCGACGTCGACCCAGCGGCCGCACATGTCTCCGCCCTCGCTGATGCCCAGTTCGACTTCTGTGCCGTCCATGCGGAAGATTGGGTGGTAGTATTTGGCGACCTGCTGGGCTTCGCCGGCGATGTAGTGGCCGATCAGGGCGCGGCGGAAGCGGTCGGCGCTGGTGTTGGGAAAGCTGCCGTGGACGACCTGGCCGTTAAAGAAGACGACGTCGCCGGCCTTCATGATGACAGGCTGGGATTCCACGTCTTCGGGCAGGTCGACGGTAACGTCGGTGAAGCTCTGGGTGGTGTCGGCTTCGGCGTTGCAAAGAAGGGGCCAAAGATGGCTGTCCGGGACCATCTGCAGGCAGCCGTTGTCCTCGTCACAGTCGTCGAGGGCCATCCAGGCGGCGATGCAGGTGCCGGGCTGGACTCGCAGGTAGAACTGGTCCTGGTGGAGGGCCTGGCCGCGGGCGCCCGGGGGCTTGAAGTAGAGCATCGTCTGGACGGCGAAGGGTTCGCGTCCGAGCATGGCGGTCATGCAGTCGCGCAGCCGGGTGTCGAGCATCCAGTTCAGGCTGAGCCGGTCCCAACGGTGCATGTGGATCATGCGGGGGTACTTTTTGAGGGGATCTTTGCTGCCGAGGTCGACGCCGGCAGAGTCGCCGGGGTAGGAGCCGGCCGCCCTCAGGTCCATGAAGTGCTGTTGGAAGAGCTGGACTTCTTCAGCGAAAAATAGGCCGCGGACATTGAGGAAGCCCTGGTTATCGAATTGACGTTTCTGATCGGCTGTAAGCATCTTGTGCGCTCTTGGGTTTGTATGGGTGGAAGAAGAAGGACGGTAACATTCGTTCTTCGCCTTGGTTGACGAATGGTCGCGTAGCGGGGATTCCCATTGATTTGAGGGACGCGGGGGCTAGGGAATCCTTACGATTGACGGTGAAGCCTTTGCCAATTCTACTCATAATTCGTCTTCGCGCAAGGACGGAACTGCAGTGGATAATGGATAGTGGTTCGTTGTCTGGACGGGGATTCGGGCGAGGGGCGGGGAGGCGCCGCGGGGCGGGGATGCGGTGGAGCGACGGGGAGGGCGTCCACAGGGGGCGCTTCTACAGTTTGGGAGAGATGGACAGGGGAATTCTTGTAGAGGGCAGGCGCTTGCCGGCGTTGGCCTTGTTTTTGGTCAGGCGTCTTTGCCGCCGTTGGCCTCTTCGGGGTCCGAGTTTTCTATTTCCGGCTCGCCCGCGCCCGAGCGCCACTGAGGGGGCAGGAGTTCTTCCAGCTGGGCGCGCAGTGGGGGCGGGTCGTAGCCGAGCTCGTAGGCAATGCTGCTGTCCAGTGTGACGTTGGCGGACCGGGCGGCGAGAAAGGGGTTGTCGAGAAGACCGGCGTAGGAGTCGAGCACGCTGATGGGAACGGCCAGTTGCTCGTTGAGGCCGAGGATACGGAGGATGAGAAGCCCGAGCTCGTAGAGGCTGACGTGATCGCGGCCGCCGAGGTGGAGGCGGCCCGCGACGCGGTCGATTTCGGCGATGTTTACATCATCCTCGAAGCCGCTGCCGGCGAGTTGGAGAAGGCCGCGGGCGGCGGCGGCGGCGCTGACGGCGGAGCGGATCGCATCGCCGAAGAGTATGACTTCCTGGTCACGGCGGAAGGCGGCGACCACCTTGTAGAGGAAGCTCTCTCTTCCGAGAGCGGCGTAGCCGATGAGGAGGGGAAGGCGGGCGATGACGGCATCGGCGTAGGCGGCAAGGATGCCTTCCTCGGCCAGGGCCCTGTGTTCTGCAAAGACGTTGATCGGAGTGGGGGGATCGTCCTCTACGTAGGGGGCGTCAGACCCGTCAAAGACGAGATCGGTGGAGGTGAAGAGGAAGGGGATGTCGAGGTCTCCGCAGAGCGCGGCCAGATCGGTTGGGGCGTTCAGGTTGATGCGTTGAGATTCATCGGGATACTTTTCGCAGTAGTCGAGGTTGGTGATGGCGGCGGTATGGATGACGGCGGCTGGCTGCACGTCGGCGATCATGGCCTTGGTTTCGCTATAGTCGGCGAGATCGATGCGGCCGTGGTCCGTTTCGCCGAAGAAGTAAAGGGCCTGACGGCGGGTGGTCCTGTGGTAGGTACCGACAGGATGCCACCATTCCTGGGCCGCTTTCATGATATGGGAGCCGAGAAGGCCTGTTGCGCCGGTGATGAGGAGCTTGGGCGGCATGTTAGCGGGGCCAGATTTGATTCCAGGCGGCCATCCAGTCGTCGCCGACGCTGCGGACTGTGTAGGGCGGTTCGAGCGTCACGCCGGGGCGGCCGCGGAATGTGTCCAGATTTTCGGGGCTGCCGACTTCAAAGGTGATGGTGACGGGACTGCTGAGCTGGTATGGAGGCACGGCGCTCAGGTCGGACAGGGCCTGGCGGGCGCCGTCTTCGATCATCTGGCAGGCGCGTTGCGGGGGGATGTGGCGGGCGGCGTAGCGGGAGAGTCCTTTTTTTACGGCGACGGTAGTCAGTTTTTCACCGAGGAGTTCGGTCGACTCTCGGCAGACGGCTTCATCTCCGGTCACGAGGAGGACGGGGGCGTTGAAGTAGCCGCAGGCGGCGGCGTTGACGCCGACTTCACCGACGGCCTGGCCGTTGAACCAGAGGTGGCGCCAGAGCACGGTTGAGATGGTGTGGCTGAGGACGCCGTCGGCCGTGCCGGCCTTGGCGTGCATACCGACGAGGAGGACGGCGTCACATCCGGCTTCGAGTGTATCGGTGAAGCGGCTCCAGGTGTGGCCGGCGACCCATTCGCAGCGGGAATCCAGGCGATCAGGGATGAGGGAGTTGAAGGTCCAGGAACCGCCGGCTCCATGGCAGTCGACGACGACGATTTCGGTTGCGCCGGCGGCTGCGGCGCCGCGTACGGCGGCGTTGATCTCCTCAGTGTAGAGGCGGCGGCCCTCTTCGTACATTGGTTTGCCGCCGTTGACCTGGTCCCAGGCAATGATGCCGCTGACGCCTTCCATATCGGTCATGATTTGAACGCGCACGCGAGGTCTCCTTGATTGGGGGTTAGGATTGGGACAGAGGGATTGCAACCAGGCCTGGCATTGACGCGAAACAGTCCGGGGGCTTGCGCTCCCGGACTGCACAGGACAGTTGCGAATAGCAGGCCTTGCGAATGACGGACGACCGGCCGCGCATTGCCCAGTTTGGGCAGGCGTCGTTTAGTCGGCGGCTTCGCTCATTTCGGCTTGCATCGGGACTGGGAACGGCCAGTCGGTGGAAATCGCTTCTTCTTCTCTCAGGGCCTCTTCCAGGGCGCGGGCTTCGGCTTCCTGGCGGTCGCGGATGCCGCGAGCGATGGCGTCGTCGACGCTGCGTTCGGTCAACTCCCAGGATTGTTCGAGAGCGAGGGCCATTTCCGTGATGAGCAGGGCGCGGGCTTCGATGAGGGCCTCTTTGTCTGCTTCGGTGAGGTATTTTGCGGTGTCGCGCCAGGCGAGGTCGCGCACGGCGGCGGCGACCTGTTTCGGGTAGCCGGAGTGAATCTGCTTGTCGATGGCGTTGCGGCGGACACGGAATTCGTCCGGCAGGTCGTTGGGATGTAACGCCAGCGTTTCAAAGACGCCGGAGATGAGAGCAACCGGCATGACGGGTCGGACGCCGGTCTGGTCGATTCGCCGCGCCGGTAGGTGCACTTTTAGGCGGTTGTGAATGAATTCGATGACGTAGTAGCGCTGGAAGCCTTTTACCAGCTCTTTTTCCTGGAAATCGACGATTTTGCCTGCGCCGTGTGACGGGTGAATTACACTTTCCCCAATGTTGAAGCCCATCTGACCCTCTCCGTTGATTTGGTTGTCGACGTTGGGTGTCTGAGGAAACACGCTTTGCCGACCTGGCCTCAGGCTAGATGGCAAAGCTGCGTCAATACAGCCCATAGTCAGCGCCATTGCTGGTTGAGGCTAATTCAGTTAAAAGTGTGTACAGTTGGATTGCCGTTTTTGGGCAACGATGCCGTATCTCGACAACCGATTTTGCGGCGACGGCATGGTCTGCCGCGTTAGATTGTAGCGGGGCCTCATGCGGGTCCCGGCGGTTCACCGACGGGGGGCCAGAGGTTCGCTGGCCCGTTAAGGTCGGCCCTGAAAAGTGGTGAATCAGGACTTCAAATCATAGCATGGTTTGGATGGCCGATCAACGGATTTGGGTATTTCGTTTGGACACAAAAGTGAGCGCGGATGGCGCATTTTTGCGCCGGGTGATCGGGGTCCTGATACACTGGTAGAGCCCGGGAAAGTTGCCCGGAGGCTGGACGTTTCGGGGGTCAGAAAGCGCAAATTGTACGATTTTGATGATTGCTGTGTGATTTGCCTACGATCTATCTACGGCATGGAAATGCAGCGCGAAGTGACCAGATCTGAGGACTTATTTTGGTCTCAGATTGGCGTGGGAACTGATCAAAATAAGATGGACTTTGTGAGGGAGAATTGGGTGATGCAGGTGGGCTGAAGGGGGATTGCGATGCCCAAGCGGGTAAAGCGCGGTGGGTGAAGGTCAGATCAGCTGGTAGCCGTGCCAGAGGATGAAGGCGGCGAGGCCGCGCCAGGGACGCCAGGCCTCTGCCATGGCGTCCATCTGCTGGCGGGAAGGCCGTTGGGGCAGGTTCTTGACCTTCTGCGCGCCGACGATGATGCCCAGATCGCTGGCGGGCCAGGCGTCGGGCCGGCGGAGTGCGAAGAGCAGATAGATTTCAGCGGTCCAGGCGCCGATGCCAGGGAGGGCGGTCAGGGCGGTGCGGACCGTGTCGTCGTCGCAGCCTGTAAGGCGGTCGAGGTCGAGGCGTCCTTCGACGAGGGCAGCGGCCAGCTCGCGACCGTAGCGGGTCTTCTGGCGGCTGAAGCCGATTGAGCGCAGCCGTTCGTCATCGAGCGTGAGAAAGTTCACGGGGAGGGGCGGCCCGATGGCATCGCAGAGCCGCTGGTAGGTGGCGTCGGCAGAGGAGCGGGAAACCTGCTGGCCGAGGATGGTTTTGAGCAGGGTGGGAAAGCCCGGGTCGCGCTGGCGAAGCGCGGGGGGTCCGTGGCGGGTGAGGACCCTGGCCAGGTCTGCATCCTGCGCGGCGAGGTAGGCCAGGCCCTGGTCGAGCGTGCTTTCGTTGAGCGTGATCATCGCGTATTTCGTTTCCGGTTGCATTGGGGATTCGGATTGCCGACTGACGGAGGATGGCGTCTCATGCCCGGAGACGGAGGCGTTCGCGTACCCTTTCAACTGCCGATTGGCCACCAGTATGGCATCCTCTCGAGGCCGGTCGCGTACCTGTGGGCTCTCTGCCATACTATAGAGGGGGCTGGAGTCGAAAGTCAACATTCTGGCGTTATGGGGAGGGGTCCGGAGCGGGGACGAAGGTTCGATGCTGGAAGCGGCCCTGGCCGGGGTGGCCGATGTAGGTTTCGTCGCGCACGATTTCGGCGCCGCGCAGGAGGACGGCGCGCGGCCAGCCGGACACGTCTTGTCCTTCGTATGGCGACCAGTCGGCGGCCTCGTTCAGCTCGTTGGAGGCGAGCGTCTTTTCTCGTAACGGGTCGAAGATGACGATGTCGGCGTCGTAGCCGGGCAGCAGGGCGCCTTTGCGCGAAAGGCCCATGCGTCGGGCGGGGGCGGCGCAGCAAGAGGAGACCCAGGAGGTCAGGGGCAGATCACGCTGGTTGACGCCGAAGTGATGCACGAGAGCCAGTCGCGCCTCGATGCCGGGCAGGCCGCCGGGCACGTCGGCAAAGGATGGCTGCCGCTTCTCGCTCCGGGTCCAGGGACAGTGGTCTGTGCTGACGATGTCGAGGGAGCCGTCTTTCAGGGCGCGCCAGGCGGCTGCCTGGTCGTCAGGGCTCCGGAGAGGCGGCGCGCAGATGAAGAGGGGTCCATCCGTGCCTGAAAGGTGCTGGTCTGCGCTGAGGAGAAGGTAGTGCGGGCAGGTCTCGGCGGTAACGTCCTGGCCGTTCGTGCGGGCGGCGGCAATGTACGCGAGCGGTTCGGCGGCGCCGACGTGGAAGACGTGGAACGCGCAGCCGGCCAGTGCGGCGATCGCGAGGGCGCGCTGGACGGCGCTGGCTTCGAGAATGGCGGGGCGTGTGCGCTCGTGCCAGACAGGTTCGCGGCGGCCGGCGGCGAGGGCTTCGGCGCGCAGGTGATCGAGAAGGGGGCCGGTCTCGCTGTGGAGGACGACGCTGCCCCCGGCGGCGGCGACTGCGCGCATGGCCCTGAGCAGGGCTACGTCGTCAAGCTGCATGCGGTCATAGGCCTGGTAGAGCTTGAAGGTGGCGCAGCCGGCGGCAACTGCGTCCGGGACGTCATGCAGGCGGGCCTCTGCGCTTGCGTGCCAGGCGGGGATGGTCATGTGGAGGCCGTAGTCGACGGCGACGCGGCCGTCGGCTTCTGCCCGGCGCTCGCGGAGCGCGTGCATGAGGGGCTGCTCCGGCTGCGGGTCAGTGAAGTCGACGACGGTCGTCGTGCCCCCGCAGGCTGCGGCCACTGTGCCGGTTTCGAACGTGTCGGCAGTCGTGAGGCCGCCGAGACGCATTTGCAGGTGGACGTGGCAGTCGACGCCGCCGGGGATGACGTAACAGCCGGCGGCGTCGATTGCGCGGGCGGCGTTCAACTGGCGGCCGATGGCCGCGATGCGGTCTCCGTCGATTGCCAGGTCAGCGAGGACGGGGCCGGAGTGGAGGATGAGCTGCCCGTGTTTGATGACCAGGTCATGCATAGTCGGGATGCGTTTCGCCCCACTTTGCGCTGAAAACCTGCTCGGAAAGGGGATGGCGGCTGCGGGGGGCCAGTTCGCGTTCCCGCATTGTGTCCGACAGTATGGAAGGGTCGGCCAGGTAGCCGATGGCTGCGGAGACAACCGGTTCAAAGTTTTCGGGAATCTCCAAAAGCTCGCTGGCTTTTTCTCTACGGAAACCGCCCATCTGATGGATATAGAGTCCGCTGGCCATCGCCTGTATCGACAGGTGGGCCATGGCCTGCCCTACATCGTAGTAGGCATAGGTGTTGGGGCCCTTGCCACTTTCGGGGCTTGGCTCGGTGACGGCGATAAGCAGGACAGAGGCGTTTTTCCCCCAGGACTTATTTGCTCCGACGAGCGTACTGAGGATGCAGGCAAACCCGTCGGGGTCGTGATGGCGGGCGGCGAAAACAAAATGCCACGGTTGGAGGTTGCGTGAAGACGGCGCCCAGCGGGCTGCTTCGAAGAGGCCTCCAAGAACTTCCGGAGGGATTGGGCGGTCGGCAAAGGCCCTGGGGCTCCAGCGGCTGGCGAGCAGATCGTGGATAGGGTAGGTAGTGACGGCATTTTTATCGGACGCGGGCACAGATAGTCTCCTTGGAGCTTCGTTTCATTGGATCCTAAGCAGGACACATTCGGTAGTTGGACGGATTTCGTAGTTGCCCAAGGCGGCGGGAAGGAGGAGCCAGGATATTGCTCGGAGCTTCACGGTCTCGCCGGACCAGTGGAGGGATGCTTCTCCGGAAAGAGCGCCCCATAAATGGAATGAGGTCCCGTCGCAGGCATCATTCCAGACGGCGCCAGGGCTGCCGGTCAGGCGGTCGACGCGAAAGTGGAGACAGGCTGTATCGGCGCGCCCGGCCAGGCCCAGATTGGCGGCGGCGGGGCCGTCGATAGTGCGCAGGTCGGCCAATGCATCCCGGATCCATCCTTGGGGGGCGGAAAGAGTCGGAGGCGCAGCGATGGCGGGTTCAACCATACGCCAGTCGATGACGTCAAGCGCCTGTTGGACGTGGAGAAGACGGGACTGGCCGTCGGCTCCGGTGCGCCCCCAGTCGTAGAGGCGGTAGGTGGTGTCGCTGTTCTGCTGGATTTCGGCTACGATCACGCCGGGCCCGAGAGCGTGGACGGTTCCGGCCGGCACGTAGACGGCGTCACCGGTGTGAACGGGAAGTCGATGGAGCACCGAATCGACGGCTCCGGCTTCCGCGGCCTGGGCGAGGCTTTGGCGGTCGACGCCGGCCTTGAGGCCGTAGATGATCTCAGCCCCCGGTTCGGCGTGGAGGATTATCCAGAGTTCGGTCTTGCCCAGTTCGCCGGCATGCTTGCGGGCGTAGGCGTCATCGGGGTGGACCTGGACGGAGAGCCAGCGGTTTGCGTCGAGGAGTTTGATCAGCAGGGGGAAGGACTCGGAGTCAGCTGAACTGCCGAGGAGTCGTTCTCCCCAGCGCTCCTGGAGATCGGCAAGGGTACAGCCTGCCAGAGGGCCGTTTGCGACCGTGGACTGCCCGTTGGCGTGCGCGGCGATTTCCCAGCTTTCGGCTACGTCGCCTGGGGGCAGCTCTCTGCCCAGCCTTGTTTCCAGGTTGCGTCCGCCCCAGATGTAGTCTTTGAAAACTGGTTGGAAGGAGAGGGGGTAGACGGCTGGGGCGGAGGGGAAAGGCGGCTCTTCACCCGGACTGTTGATCGTTTCCTCTGGCGCTGGCAGGGCATCCTCGTCTTCGGCGAAGGGCGGGAGATCGAGCATTTTGTGCCAGGCGTATTCTCCCAGGATGCGTAGGGAGGCGACAACGGGAGCGGCGAGAATCGCACCGAGGAGGCCGGCGAGTGATGCGCCCATGATGACGCTGACCATTACAAGAAGAGGGTGCAGGTTGAGGGCTTTGCCGACGATGCGAGGGACGAGCAATGTGTTCTCGATCTGCTGAATCACAATCATGGCGACGGCGACGGCGAGCGCGAACTGGAGAGGCGTCAGGCCAAAGCTCGGGTCGCCCTGGAAGAAGGCGACCAGGATTGCTGCGCCGGCGCCGGCCAGCGGCCCGATGACGGGCAGAAACTCCATGGCGCCGGAGAGCAGGCCCAGTCCCAGGGCATTGTCGACGCCCAGCGCACCGAGTACGACACTAACCACGACAAAGATGATGAGGGCAAGGAGGGCCTGACCGCGCATGTAGGCTGCCCACACCTGGCTTACCTGTGAGGTCAGGCGGTCGGCGTCGCGGCGAAATCCCGGTTTGTGAGCAATGTTGGCGATCATGCTGCCGATGCGCGGTATGTCGACAGCAACATAGATAGAGACGATGAAGATGAGGAGAATCTGACCAAGAACGGCGACGGTTCCCGTTACGACGCTGGCGGCCAGACTTCCGCCGCGACCCAGGATGGGCTGGAGCAGGCTGAACAACTGGCTGAAGAGCTCATCCCAGCCGGGAAGTTCGGGCAGAAGTCCGGCGACGGGGAGAGATATACCGGCGACTGTCAATGACTCAGGCAGCTGCTCGCGCAGAATCTGAAGCTGTGCGAGCGCGTCTTCGAACCATTCTGGGAGGCGGCGGGAGAGGTCGAGAGCCTGCTGGAAAGTGGTGACGCCGACGAGGGAGAATGTTGCGACGACGAGGACGGCCAGGGCCAGATAGACGGTCAGGACGACGGTAACTCGATTGAAGGGCGTGCGCCGGTCAATCAGGGAGATCAGGGGGTGGAGCAGATAGGCCAGGAGCGCAGCCAGCACAACCTGTTGGAGCAGGCCGCGGAAGACCCAGACCAGAAGGCAGAAGAGGGCCAGGGCGGAGACGGCGACGATGGCCTTTGTGGTTGTATTCCATGGGGGCGAGGTGGGTTGCACGGTGTCTTCCTGAGGGCGCAGGCGCACAGCGGCGGCCTAGAGGATTTTCAGGTTTGCCAGCGACGCCATGAATTTCTTGACGCCCAAGTTGGGAAAGGCCACTGAGACTTCCTCTTCGCCGCCAATTACAATGCTGTCGATCACCATGCCCACGCCGAATTTGGGGTGCTCCACGCTCTGGCGGCGCTTGAAGGTGGTAGGCGTATCAGAGGCGGCGCGGCGGCTTCGAGATGACCGAACCGGGCGGCTCTGACGCGGTGATTCGCCGGGGGAATCAGCTGGTTGATTGGCTGGCCTGTAGGCGTTGCCGGGGGGCGCGTCGGAAGTGTCGTTGCGGTAGCGGCCGAACATGGCGGGTCCGTCGAGCCAGCTGGTTGCCCGGTCGTAGGCGGCGGCGCGGCGCTGGCGGCGGTCAATCTGGCCGCTGAGCAACTCGGCGGGGATGTCATCCAGGAAACGGCTGGACTCTTGCAGTTCGCTGCTGCCCCACATCGCCCGTAGGGAGGCGTGGGTGAGGTAGAGGCGTTGCTTTGCGCGGGTGATGCCGACGTAGGCAAGGCGGCGCTCCTCGGCCATGTCTTCATCGTCTTCGCTGCGGATGCTGCGGGCATGGGGCAGAAGCCCCTCCTCCATGCCGACCATGAAGACGACTCCAAATTCCAGCCCTTTGGCCGTGTGCAGGGTGAGGAGAGTCAGGGCGTCTTCGTTCTCCTCGTAGTCATCCTGTTCGCTGACGAGGCTGATCTCCTGGAGAAAGAGGCCGAGAGGGTCCTGGCCCGGTTCCATATCTTCGATGCCGGGGCGGTATTGGGCGGCGACGGCGCGCAGCTCGTTGATGTTCTGGAGGCGCTCTTCGCCGTCCTCGCTGTCATCGCGCAGGCGGACAAGGTATCCACTGTCGTCCAGTATCTGATCCATGAGCGCGGCGACATCCTCGTACTGGATTTCCTCGGCGTGGCGGACCCAGTCCGCGAGCATGGTGGCGAATCTGATCAGGGCGTTGCGGGCGCGGGCGGCAAAGGGGGCCGGGGGGAGGACAGGGTTGACGCCGGCGCGAGCCGATTCGCTGTTGGCGGCGAGCAAGGTCTGCAGGGCTTCGTATTCGCTGACGCCGGCGGAGGAAGCCCAGGATTTGAGAAGCGCTAGCGTCTTGGCGCCGATCCCGCGCGGGGGGACATTGATTATGCGGTCGAGCGCCATGGCGGCGGAAGGGTTATGCACCAGCCGCATATAGGCGAGGACATCCTTGATTTCGCGGCGCTCGTAGAAGCGGGTGGCGCCGACAAGGCGGTAGCGAAGATTGCGCCGGACGCAGGCTTCTTCGAGGGCGCGGCTCTGCGCGTTTGTGCGGTAGACGACTGCTGCGGCGCCGGGTCCGAGCCCGGTTTCGGCGCCCAGGCGGGCTGCCTCGTCGAGGACATATTCGGCCTCTTCGGTTTCGTCGAAGGCTTCGTGAATCCTGACCTTGAGGCCGTCACCCCGATCTGTGTGGAGTCTTTTGGGCGTTCGGTTTCCATTCTTTGAAATGACGGCGTTGGCGACGTCAAGGATGTTCTGCGTGCTGCGGTAGTTCTGCTCAAGGAGGACGACATTGGCGTCGGGATAGTCACGGCGAAAGCGAAGGACGTTGCGGTAGTCGGCGCCGCGGAAGCGATAGATGGACTGGTCTTCATCGCCGACGACAAAGAGGTTGCGCTTGCCGTCGGGCGGGCCGACAAGGAGCGCCGCCAGCTCATATTGGGCGGTGTTCGTGTCTTGAAACTCATCGACGAGAACGTAGCGCCACTTGTCCTGATATTTGCGGCGGATTCCTTCGTTTGCGCGCAGGAGCAGGACGGCGCGCATCAGGAGGTCGTCGAAGTCCATGGCGTTGTTCAACTTGAGGAGCTGCTGGTAGCGGCCGTAGACGCGGTCGCAAATCTCCTGCATGTAGCCATCGGCGCTGACCAGGTCAGGCGTAAGCAGATCGTTCTTCCAGTTGCTGATTTGTGCCAGGACCGCCCTGGGGCTGAAGCGTTTCTCGTCGAGCCGCATTTCCTTGAGGACTTCGCGCACCAGAGTCAACTGGTCGGCGCTGTCGTAGATCACCCAGTTGCGTTCGAAGCCGGCGGCCTCGACTTCGACGCGCAGGACGCGTGCGCAGACGGAGTGGAAGGTGCCAATGGTGAGGCCGCCGAGGCTGCGGCGGCGGCCCTGGACCGGCGGGGGGAAGCGGTGGCCGATCAGCTCTTCAACTCGACCGCTCATTTCGCTTGCGGCCTTATTGGTAAAGGTAACGGCCAGGACGTTCCACGGGTCGATCTTTCTCTCTTCGATCAGATAGACGATGCGCTGGGTCAGGACGCGTGTTTTGCCTGAGCCAGGCCCGGCCAGCACAAGAACGGGGCCCTCGGTCGCCTGGACGGCCGTCTTCTGCTGGGTGTTCAAACCATCAAGGAATATGGACATTTGAAGATAGCGTATTTGCAGTGAAGCATTTGGGTTCCGGTCCGAGACAGGACCCGTTGTAGGAGTAATGGCTGGAGGCTGCGCGGAAGCTGGCGGCGCGTTCGGCTCAGCCTACCATTCGTCCAGCTGGAAGCTTTCTCCGTTTAGCAGCCGGACATAGCTGTCGTAGCGATCGGGAGAGACGTTGCCGTCTGCCACGGCCTGCCTCACGGCGCAGTTTGGTTCGTGGTCGTGGGTGCAGTTGGGGAAGTGGCATTCGTTGACAAAGGGTTTCAGTTCGACATAGAAGAAGCAAAGGCTGCCCGGGTCGATTTCGTAGAGGCCGAGTTCGCGGATGCCTGGCGTATCTGCCACGAAGGTGTTGTCTCCCAGGGGAAGCTGGAAGAGCTGGGCGTTTCGGGTCGTGTGCCGTCCTTTGCCTTCGAAGGAGCGCAGGTCGCCGACACGCAGGTTGAGTTGTGGATGGAGGGCATTAATCAAGGCGCTTTTGCCGACGCCGCTAGGCCCGGTGACGACGGTCAGTTTTCCGGTCAGCAGACGGCGGAGCTGGTCGAGTCCGCCGGGCCTGGGCGGGCTTGCCGAATTGCGGTTGGGGTCGAATTCGACAGCTTCGGTTGCGCTCACGTACAGAAGGGGGTAGCCAAGCCCTTCGTAAAGGAGGAAGATCTCGCGGGCCTTGTCCAGGCCGGTGAGGTCGATCTTGTTGGCGACGATGACGGCGGGCAGTTCGTTGGCTTCGGCGATGACGAGGAAGCGATCGAGCATGCGCAAGTGGGGTTCCGGGTCTTGCACGGAGAAGACGACCAGAACCTGGTCCGGGTTGGCGACGATGACATCTTCTGACGGGCGGTTCGTGCCGGGCAGTTGACGGCTCAGAGTCGATTCCCGTTCCTCGACTGAATCGATCAGGCCCTTACGCCTTCCTTCGAGAACGATCTTTACGCGGTCACCGACGGCTACGAGCGTCAGGTCCTTGGCGCGTTCCTGCAGGAGGCGGCCGCGCACACGACAACTGATTACTTTGTCGTCTGAGGTGGCGACGTCATAGTGGTGCCCGCGGGCGCGAACGACGACGCCGTCGATGGTTCGCTCCTTTTTCTTTGGCTTTGGTTTGCTTTTGGCGGGCGCGTCGAAGTAGTCTTCCTCGTAGGCTTCATCCCACAGTTCGTAGGCATCTGTGTTTCGGTGCAAAGGCGACTCCATCCGGTTTGTGCGGGTTGGTGGGCGCGCCAGCTTCGGGCGCATTGATTTCCGCCCCAGTTTATCAATTCAGGGGCCGGATTGGCAACAAGCGGTAGGCGTAGGGGGGAAGTCGAGGAAGTGAGGCGTTTCGGGCGAAACTTGGATAACTCCAGTGGTCAGTCGTCTTGACGGGAACGGGGATTGTCTGAAAGGGGATTTGGGGGGATTTTTGGGATTTGGGGGATGAGGTTGGAATCGGGGACGAGGGGCGCGGCATGGAGGGAGAGGGTGGTACGGCAAGGGGGACTGGCAGGGGTCTGGGGTCAGGGGTCAGGGGGTGGCGGGGGGAGGGGGGAGGGGGCAGGGGGCTTGTGTGGTTCTGTCAATGCGGTCTGGGGGGGTGGGGCTGGCAACATTGGAGGCCGGTCATGGCGGGGCAGATGTGTTGGGGTGTGCGGGGGATGGGGATATCGAAGTCGGCCAGGAGGTGGAGCAGGTCGGCCAGGGGCAGGCCCATTACGCCCGCGGGGCAGCCGGAGAGGCTGCGCGCGGGGCGGAATTGCGGATGCTGGATGGCGTAGGCGCCGGCTTTGTCCATGGGATCTCCGGTGGCGATGTAGGCGGCGATTTCGGAGTCGCTGTAGGGGCGCATGTGGACTGTCGAGGTGTTTGTCAGGCTCTTGATGCGATGAAGTTTGGCGGCGACGAAATGGGCGGCGGCCAGCGCGGTGTGGACGTGGTGGGCGCGGGCCCGCAGCCGGCGCAGCATGGCGTAGGCTTCACTTGCGCCGGCCGGCTTTCCCAGGATGTCGCCGTCCACGGCAACAACTGTGTCGGCGCCGATGACGAGGAACCGGGTGGCCTGGTCGGGTTGGTCCTCGAGCGGGGGCGCGGCGGCGAGGCGGTTGCCTACGGTCAGGGCTTTGGCGACGGCAAGGCGTTCAACCAGTTCCAGGGGTGTTTCGTTGGGCGCGGGCGCCTCATCAATGTCAGCGGACTCGGCTTGGAAGCGGATGCCGAGTTCGAGGAAGAACTGTTGTCGACGCGGGCTTTGCGAGGCGAGGATGATCCTGGTAGGGCACATAGGGTGGAGGCAGGGGCAAGGAGTTGGCGGAGCGGTTGATAGCGGGTAGAAACCGGTTGGCGTAAGTCCTGCCGGGAGCGGCAGGTGAACGCTTTACTCGCGGAGGCGTTGCCGCGCTGGCGCAGTTTCTGGCCGCGGCAGGCGATGGCCGTCCGATGCTATTTTACGGGTCAGGCCGTTCTTGGCAAAGCCACGGCGTAGTTCGATTCGAACAGGTGATAGCGCGGCGTCTGTTGGAGATAGTGGGCAGTGTGTTGAAATTGACGGGGGCGAGAACTGCGGGGGAAGGGCGGGGTTTCGCTGCGGGGCGCCGATTCGGGGCCGGGGCAATATGGGCGCGAGTTTGACGCTGCGTCTGGGAATTCTGGGTGAAGCCTGCCGTCCGCGTCTCTTGGCTGCCCCCAATCTGGACTTCCCCCACTGGGGGTGAAATCTTGGCGGTGACCGCGCTGCAAGGTATGATTGGGGGGCTGGCTACAGGCGGTATGGTATGGCGCCTGCGGGTCGTTGCCAGAGGCGCGGCGAGCGGGCGGCGCGGCGGGGGTCCGGGCGTGTCCCCCGGCCCGGCGGCGGGTGTTTGCCGCCGGGGATCAGCGCAGGGCCACCCGGTCCTGGCACTGCCCCGCCACGTGGGGCACGGGGCCTGGCGGCTGGCGGCGTGAGGCGGCACTGGCGTGCGGCGGGGGCGCGAGAAGGGCGGGGCGCGGAGGGGCCGCCGACACAGGGCAAGGCGACAAGGTGGAAGGGTGGGGTTGGGGGGAGGCCCGGAAGCGCAGTGTTTCATGCCGGGTGGGCCCATAAATTGAACAGTGAAAATCGTTTGTACCGTGTCGTTTAGCGGTTTCGAACACAGTCGTTGTCCATCGCTTATACAATCAGGAGTTAGTCAATGACGGAACGTGAATCAGGCGGGGAATCATCCCGCGTAAGAATGGCCTTTATCGGGTGCGGCGGGATGGCGCGGCATCATGCGAGGCGAATCCTCATGCAGGGGGATACGACTGAGGTTGGGATTGTGTGTGAGCCATCGGCCAATTCCTATGAGGCTTTTTGCGAACTCTTCGATGAGGCGGGGAAGGCGCCGCCGTCCAACGAACCAGACCTGGAGAAGCTGCTGGCGAAAGGGGAACTCGATGCCGCGTTTATCATTACGCCGCACGTCCTCCATTTCCCTCAGGCAAAGGCCTGTTTGGAGGCCGGGTTGGACGTTTTGCTGGAAAAGCCGATGGTGATGAATGCCGAGGAGGCGCTGGCGCTTATCGATGTTCGCGATCGCAGCGGAGGGCTGCTTTCGGTATCGTTCAACGGCAGCATGTCGCCACAGATTCGGACGGGCGTCGAGATACTGCGGTCGGGCAAATTGGGCAGGATCCTGAACATCAGCGGGGTGGTATGGCAGAACTGGCTGACCTTTACGAACGGACTTTGGCGCCAGGATCCCGAGATTGCGGGCGGCGGATTCCTGTTTGACACGGGCGCGCATATGCTGAACACGATATCGGATCTGGCGGGCGAAGACTTTGTGGAGGTTGCGGCGTGGATGGACAATCACGGGGCGCCTGTTGACATTTTTTCAGTGGCCATTGCACGGTTGCGTTCGGGCGCGCTGGTTTCGATGAACGCGGCGGGCAATACAAACTCCGGGATCGGTTCGGATGTGCGGGTGATGTGCGAGAACGGCATGTTGCAGACAGGTATCTGGGGCGAGCGGCTGAACGTTCAGGAGATGGAGGACGAGGAGCTGATGCCGGTCGAGTTGCCCGAGTCTCTGGGCACGTGGCAGCAGTTTCTGCGGGTGCGGGCGGGCGAGATGGAGAACCCCTGTCCTGCGGAAATCGGTTTGAGGATGGCGAGATTGTGGGACGCGATCAAGGAGTCCGCGGCGCAGGGCGGGAAGCCGGTGGCGGTGGGCTCGTAGGACCAAACACAAAGCGCGGGGGATAGGAGGCAGAGGGAATGCGCTCTTTGTCGCTCCTGCGCCGTTATTTTTTTGCTTCTCAATTCAGGGAGGAAACAGGATGGGTGACATTCGGGTGACGGTGTGGAACGAGTATCAACACGAGAAGATCAACGAGTTCATCGGCGGAATTTACCCTGACGGGATACATGGGGCGATTGCGGAAGGGCTGCGACTGCATGGGTTCAACTCGGTAAAGACGGCCACACTGGACGAGCCGGAGCACGGTTTGACGGATGAGGCGCTGGCGGAGACGGATGTGCTGACGTGGTGGGGTCACCGCGCGCATGCGCAGGTTAACGATGAGGTCGTGGAACGGGTCAAGAAGCGGGTCCTGGAAGGAATGGGGCTGGTGGTGTTGCATTCGGGCCACTTTTCCAAGATTTTCCGTAGTTTGATGGGCACCACATGCAGTTTGAGGTGGCGCGAGGCGGACGAGCGGGAGCGGATTTGGGTTGTGAAGCCTTCTCATCCGATCGCGCAGGGGCTGCCGCCATTTTTTGAAATCGATGAGTGTGAGATGTACGGTGAGCTCTTTGATATTCCCACGCCTGACGACCTGGTGTTTGTGAGCTGGTTTGAGGGCGGCAATGTTTTTCGAAGCGGGGCTTGCTTCCATCGCGGCAATGGGAAGATATTCTATTTCCGCCCGGGACATGAGACCTATCCGATCTTTCACCAGGATATTGTTCGCCAGGTGATTGCCAATGGCGTACACTGGGCCGCCCCGTCCGGGGGCCCGACGTTTCCTTATTCGGAGCCTGGCAAGCCGGGGTATACGGCGATCAACGAGAGGGAGCCGAACGAGACGATTTCGGAGAAGGGATCGGCGCGGGACCGGGTTGGTTAGGACGAGAGCTTCAGGTTTGAGGTAGCTGGCATTGGCCGGTTACGATAGTGGGTTGAATACGGCGCCGCGGCTACCCGTTGGGTAGGGCGGAGCCGATGTCATGACGGGGATTTGTCTGGGCGGGGATGTGGGGGATGGGGGTTGAGTGGAGGGCGTGTGGAGGGGGGAACGGCATGTGTTTGTGGATAGTGGATAGTAAGTGGCGAGGGGGGGGGACGGCGGGGGTTAGTTGGGTAGTGGGGACGTCTGTGCGGCGCGGGGCGGTGAGGGCGCGAGGGTTGGTGGCATGACCTGGCTGGTTGTTTCAGGCACCCCCTGTAGGAGTCGAACCTACGACCGACGGATTAGAAGTCCGTTGCTCTATCCTCTGAGCTAAGGGGGCGTAACAGGGCTGAACGCCGCGGGAGTATTGTACAGGATTTCAGGCGGGCAGAGAAATTCCGGGGACGGGCCATGGGGTAGGCGGCAGTGGCGGGCGTCGTGGTTCTGGACGGGGCGCAAGGGGCAGTGGGGGGCGAGTTCCAGGCTACCTCTTGGGAACTCTGCGCTGCATCCCGCAGCCCGCTACTCCTTCTTGCACCAAGCTGGACGGCCCATCCTGGCTTGCGGCTAGAGGCCTTCGCAGGGCGGGGCTTCGCTGTTTTCCTCGGCGAGCTGGTCGCCGTTCTCGGTTTCGGCGCCGCCGAGGAGCGACATGTTGGGTGGACGTTGCAGGAGGTTGCCCATACGGACGCGGGCGATGACCGCAAGCTGGGGATTGCCGTCGGCAGCGAGTTCGAACGATTTGTCGAAGAGTTCGACGGCGCAGACGGTGTCGCCCTCGGCTTCATAGACACTGGCGAGCAGGAAGTAACCCTGGGCGTCGGCGGGGTCAATTTCAATGGCCTGGCGGCCGGCGAGGCGGGCCTCCTCGATGTCGCCGACAGCGAGGCGAACGGAGCCGAGGGTCCACCAGTAGCCGACGAGCCGGGCGGAAGGCACGAGCGATTTGGCTTCGGCCAGCGCTTCGGCGGCGCGTTCAGGCTGGCCCAGTTTTTCGCGGATGACTCCTTCCCAGATGAGGAGTTCCGCATCCGGTTGCGTAAGTTGCGCTTTGGCTTCTTCGATGGCGGCCAGGGCTTCTTCCCAGCGGCCCTCGAAGGCCAGCTGCTGAAGGGTGGAGAGCGCCTCGGAGGCGACAACCGTGTTGGGGTCGGGGGGGAAAACAAAGGTAAGCAGCGCCCAGACGATGGCCAGCAGGGCGACGATGGTACTGAAGGAAATGCCAAGACGGCGGACCAGCCGGCGGCGGGCTGCGGCCACAACTTCATCCAGCCGCCACCAGAAGCCTGCCGCCGGCTGGTTTTGCTGGCGGAGCTGCGCCAGGCCGCCGGCGAGAGAGATGACGCGGACAACGCGTCCGGCTTCGCTGCGCAGTTTGCTCTGGAGGCTGGCCCACCTGGTGTATTCGGGCCGCAGGTCCAGGCCGCTGTCCTCCAGCTGTGTGAAGCTGTCTTCGATCTGGTCGAGGAGTTGGAGGAACGGCTCAACATTATGCCGGCGCAGTTGAACGATGAGCCGCTCGGCTTCGTTGAGATCTTCTCGCAGGCTTGTGGCGAGGCCTTGTCGTTCCTCCCTGATCGAGTATGCCACTACTGCGCAGTCTCCACGGCAACGGGCGCGGGCGTCAGGTTGGCCTCGGCCTGGGGCGGTTGAACGGGCGGGACGTCGAGCGGGCCCGGGCGGGAGGCTCCGTTTCTCGACTCGGCAGCCGCCAGCTCTTCTTCGCGTTGGATTTCACGGTAGACGCGATTGATGCCTGACTTGATCTGGCTCTCGATTTTGGCCTTGCGTTCCAGCGGAACGGGGAAGAGCTCCAACATTTCGCCGACCAGGCCGCTTTTGGCCTCATTCTTGGTTTTGCCTGCCAGGAAATAGTCGCGAACGCGCTGGCGTTTGAAGAGGATATACTCTTCAACTTTGATCGTGTCGTCCGGGTCGCAAACCGGGCCATGGCCGGGGACGAGTCTTTCGGCGCCGAGGGCACGGAGGCGGCGCAGAGCCTCGACCCATTCCAGGGAGTCGGCCTGCGCCATGTAGGGATGCTGGTCCACCCAGAGGATATCACCGACGAAGGCGATCTTTTCCTCGGGCAGCCAGGCGAAGCTGGTGGCGGGAGTATGGCCGCCGGCGTAGATCAGCTGTATTTCACGGCCGCCGTATTGGAGACGGGCGGAGTCGGTGAATGTCACGTCAGGGAGGATGATTTCGATGTTGGTCAGCTGTTGCTGGATTTCCGGTTCCCGCTTAAAACTGTTGTAAACCCGTTCCTTGAAGTTTTGCGTGTAACCCGACATCTCTTTGAAGGCGCGTTCATGGGCGATAATCGTGGTGGGCAGGAAATACTGGTTGCCCAAGGCATGACCGCGATGGTGGTCAGTATTGAAGACATAGAGGATCGGCAGGCCATGGGCTTCGGCTTCGATCTGATTGCGCCAGTCTTTGGCCTGTTCGGGGATCAGGGGTGTATCGATCAGAATCAGACCTTCGTCGGTGACGACAAACCCAGGTGTACATCCTCGATAGAAGGTGTTGATAAAGAGGCCGGGGGCGATTTCCTGTCTTTCTCCCAGGCCCGTCACACCCAATTTGAAAGAAGTTCTACGTCTGGCTGCCATTGTGTAAACCCCTCGTCAAAATGTCTTCGTTTAGCGGAGACGACGTTGGTCGGCGTGTGAAACTGGGACTGTTAAGCCGGTCACGGCATCAGCGGCACTCTGGTAGTCTACATTTTCTGAGCTGAATTTGTCAAGGATTGGGGGAAATGGGCCAGGGCAATCGCATCTTATTGGGAGAGAACTTTCAGCAGATAGTCAGTTTTCCAACCAGCTCGTTTCCGTTTAGCGGCAATACCGACTTTGGCGCTTTTCTCTTTGCGTAGGAGGTTCAGGGCCAGTTTGCGTAAGATGGCCAGGTTTCGCTGTGCATGGCCCTGACGGATGCGACTGTCGTCCTCGCGAAAGGCGACATCGAGGACCCAGTGG
>JAJDXQ010000032.1 GCA_022823185.1 Caldilineaceae bacterium | reverse complement strand
CCAGAAGAGAGCCATCTTCTCTTCCAGCTGGCGCGGGTTGTTGAGCATGCGGTAGATCCAGGTGCCGGAAAGGATATTCGGCATAAACTCACCGCCGAAGTAGCGCTTCACAATATCCTCGTCGATCGGCGGGCAGCGCTCAATGTCCACCAGGTCATCGACGACTTCGTCGTACCCCTTTGCGACAAGGGCCTCAAGCTCTTCACGGCTGGCGCTGAACCCCGCCCGACGCAGCAGATGGGCCATCAGGCCCAGATCCTCATCTGCCATTTCTACCTCCTCCCTACTGCAGTGGTCAGTGGTCGGTGGTCAGTGGGAGTTCTGACCACGATTTCAATTCTCGCGGAGAAAGTTCTCCATTTCGGTGACGAACCAGATCGATAGGGCGCCGCCGCGCTCGTCGGGGCCGAATATGGCGGGCCGGTCGAGGTAGTCGCGGCGGTTTTGCTGGACGCCGGTGCCGGTGCAGACGTCGACGAGGCCGCCGTGGTCGTCGATGCGGGCGGCCACGCCTTGCCAGGCGCGCATGAGCATTTCCCGGTAGCCGGCGTCGAGCCAGCCGCGGCGGAGTCCGCGGGCGAGTGCGTAGCCGACCATGCAGGTGACGGTCATTTCGGGGTAGGAGCCGGGGCCGTTGACGACCTGGCGCCACATGCCGCTGCGGTGCTGGTAGCCGCGCAGGGCTTGCAGGTGGCGGCGGTGGATGGCGAGCACGGCGTCCCGGTCGGGATGGCTGTCGGGCAGGTAGGTCAGCGTTTCGGCGTAGCTGAGGGCGGCGAAACCGTTGCCGCGGCCCCAGTAGAAGGGGGTCTCGCGGTCGTGCCAGAAGAGGCCGTCCGGTTGCTGCACGTTGGCATCCAGGAGAAAGCGGGTCAGGATGTCGAGGTAGGTGTCGTCGCCGGTGAGCTTGAAGGCGCGGCCGAGGACGGCGGCGGTGAAGAACATGTCCTCGACCTGGTAGCTGGGGTTGGACGGGATGGGCACGCCGTTGTCATGGGTGGAGAGGTAACGGTCGGCGGTTTGCACGAGAAGGTCGGCGTAGCGGCTGTCGCCGGTGGTAGCGGCGAGTTCATCGGCCCAGACGAGGCCGGCCAGGTTGGCGCCGCCGTCGCCGCCGGTGGGGAACCACTCTTTTGCGCCGGACATGTAGGGCGCGACCATGGCTGCGATGGCGGGGGAGGGATCGGGCGTTTCGGCGTCCAATTGGGCGAGCCGGAGGCGTCCGCTGACGGCGACACCCTGGGTATAGATGACGGGATCGAGTTCGTGGCCGTAGACGCCGGCGAGGATGCGGGCGGCGTCCAGGGGGGAACGGGCTACGCGGGTCTGCAGGGCGGCGCGGGTGGGGGAACGGGCGTGGTCGGGGACCTGGGTGAGAACGGTCCACAGCGTGGCGAGTTCGTCCTCCAGGTCGGCGGCGGCGCAGGTGAGGCGCAGGCTGTAGATGGGCGGCAGCAGGTTGGGCTCGCCGGTGGACATCGCGCCGAGGAGCGAGCTATCGGCCGGCACCGTGGTCGCGTTGAGCACGGAACGGAACTGCGACAGCAGTTCGAGGCAGTGGGCAGAGCCCTCCCAGGTCGTGCCTTCGCCGAGGCGGATTTCGAGAACCAGGTCCGGTCCCTGAAAGCTGATCCAGCGCCAGAGGTAGTGTGCTTCCGGATTTTCGTCGTAGTAGCTGTCACCCGGCGGGGGGTAGCCGGCGCTGGGGTTGCCGCCGGCGCCGTTTTCGGGCGCGCTGCCCAAGGCGAGGCCGTCGGGATTGCCGCAGGGGACGGCGCTGAGGGCGTACTTTTGGGAGAGACCGGGCGCGGCGCGGTAGGCGTTCAGCGCGGCCAGGGCTGCGTCGGCGTCTTCCTGCTTGCCGGAGAGCCCGCCGACGAGGACGAGTTGCAGGCGTTCGCCTGAAGGGGGCTGGTCAACGCCGTGCAGGAGCGCTGGGATCTGCCGCTCGGTGCGGGTGACGCCGCAGGCGTCGAGATGCCAGAAGCCGGGCGCTTTGGAAAGAAGGGAGTCGATCTGTTGGTCGAGTGTCATGGGACGGCAGTGGTCAGTGGCTAGTGGTCAGTGGTTAGTATTGTTGCTGGCGGGCTCGCATTTTCTCCAGCGAAAATGTTTCCGATTCGTAGAAGTCGAAGAGTTCGGCCTCGCGTGTGCGCACTTCTTCGGCGAGGCGCAGGACGTCGTCTACGTGTTCGGTTGGGATGCGGACAACACCGTCGGAGTCGGCGAGGAGAAGGTCGCCGGAATGGATGCGAAGGCGGCCGGCGGTGACGGGCGCGCCGAATCGGTTCATGTTGAAGACGCCGTGGCCGGGGACGGTACCCCAAGCCCATACGGGCAGGCCGACATGACGGATGCCGACCAGGTCGCGCACGGCGCCTTCGGCGATGAAGCCTACGACGCCGAGCCGCTTGTGGACACGGGCCATTCCGTCGCCGATGCAGGCGCCGCGACCGGGGTTGGTGTCCAGGTCCTGGAAGACGGCGATGAGGGGGCCTTGCTGGCTGCCAAGGTAGTCGTAGTAGTCGATCCACTCGAGGGCGGTGGAGTCTTCGTCGTTGGTGGTGACTTCGGCGGTAACGGCAAAGCCGGCGACGAGGCCCATGTCGGGCATAAGGCAGCGGATAGTGTGGTCGGTGTAATCGAGATTGGGCAGGCCGAGCTTGAGGGCGACGGCATTGAAAATGGTGGCGGAGTCATAGCGCTTCAGTGCAGCGATCTGCTCGGACAGCATTCAGGGTCTCCTGATTCAGTGTATCGCAGACGGGCTTGGGGCGCCTGGAACTGTGTGGTCGCTATTCGGTTTGGTAAAGCGGTTTTGGTTTGCGCCTGTAATGATATAAACAATTGTTTCAGACTGCAACCTGTTTTTTTCTTGTCAGGGGGAGCGGATTATGGTTTTTCGCGCCCGTTGGGGTGGAATTGATCCCTGGTAGGAAATAGAGTTATACTACTGGTATAACTCTTGGTTGTACCATATCCACTTGAGGAGGAGAAGCATGGCAGTTAAGACAGCAATCTCTTTGAACGAGTCACTCTTTGAAAAGGTGGAAACACTTACACAAGAGTTGAATATCTCTAGAAGTCGACTCTTTGCGATCGCGGTTCAGGAGTTTATTGAACGGCATGAAACGAGAAGAATGTTAGCAGCAATAAACGAGGCATATGATGGTTTCCCTGACGAGGAAGAACAGGCGACCCTAAGAGAAATGAAAGAACACCATCGAAAGTACATGAGGGATGAGCCGTGGTAGATGATGTTCCTGCATATCGAAATTATATCGAACAGGGTGATATTTTCTGGGTTGACATGGAAGATCCATCCGGGTCCGAGCCGGGGGGAAGACGCCCCTACGTCGTAGTTCAGAACAACTTGTACAACTTCAGTCGAATTCGTACGGTTGTCGCCTGCGCGCTCACCGGGAATCTAAGAAGAGAGTCAGCCCCCGGAAATGTGCTGCTGAACAGAGGGGAAGGCAACTTGCCCAGACAGAGTGTTGTGAACATTTCACAAGTGATTACATTGGATAAGCAGGTCCTCAGCGAGAGAATCGGCACACTTTCTTCAAGAAGAATACAGGAGATCATTTCCGGCTTGCAGTTGCTCCTCGAACCTCGAGAACCTTAGCTCACTCTAAGCGGATTCCAAATCGGTTTTCCTCCACCTGTTCCGTGCCTTCGATCGACGCATCGGGACCCCCCAATGCCTCCTCGCGCAAAGCGATGGCCAGGCCGGGCCTTTGCGGCAGCGGGAGGACAGGAAGCAGGGCATCGAGCGAAGCGCGCTCTCTGTGGGGACCTTTGCCGGATGGCGCGCTGGCCCGGGCGGGAGCATAGGCTGGGCATGCCAGTTCGTGCTCTTCCTGGGGAACTTGGCGCTACTTGTGGGAACGGGGCGGCGTGATGATTTCGCAGGTGGGGCCGCGCGCCCGGCTGAGCCTGCGGTCGAGCGTCAGCAGCGGCCAGCCCAGCGCCTCGGCCAGGGCGACGTACCAGGCATCGTAGCTGGTCAGGTTGGCTCGCAAGGCCCAGATTCGCTCAGCAAAGGGCGCGAAGGGGAACAGTTCCAGCTCCAGGCGCGGCAGATCTGCGTGGGCGGCGGTGGCTTCAATGCGCGAAATGTCCGCACGCTGTTCCAACCGGCGCAGGATGTTGCTGGCTTCGACCAAGGCCAACTCCGGAGCAGCAAGGGGGCCCTGGTCAATTGCAGATTCTGCCCATCTGCCTTCGCGTCCTGAGTCGACCAGGGCAGCAACGAGCACGGATGCATCGATGACTGAGGTCACTTTCGACCGGCATCACGGGCGCGGACGATTTTCTGGGGCTCAACCCGTGTCTCCGCCACCGCTTTCCGTGCGCGGACTTCTTGCAGCCATGCGGCCGCTGAGGGCCGCGAGGCGATACGTTCCAACTCTCCGCGCAGGAACTCCTGCATGGACTGGCGTTGAAGCGCGGCGCGCACCGCCAGTTCGTCACGAACTTCCTCTGGGACATTTCTGATCGTAATCTGAACAGGCATGACTGCATTATGCCAGCAACAATGGTGTTTTGCAATAGCCAGGCCTCCGGGAGGCAGGCTGCACATACAGGGCCATCGTTGAGGAATGGCTCGGTACGCTGCCGATACGCATGTTTTTGCGTGGTACTGGCGCGGCTCCAAACGGGTCAGTTCACTGGCTCGAGAGACTCTGGACGGGGCGACTCTCCTGACCGCCGACAAGGAAACCATTGTTGCAGACATCGTTCCCGTTGCATGGGAGCAGCCCGGCTATTGTGTGGCCCGGAGAGAGCGCTTCCGTCATGCAATCTTGCTAATCCATGCGTAAAGGCTGCGGTGGCCGGCGCCTGCTCCCCTCAACTCTACTCCGCGCTGGTTCCATCTTCGATACGAGCGTCGGGCCGGCTCAGCGCCTCTTCGCGCAGAGCGACGCCGAGGCCGGGCTTATGCGGCAGTGAGAGCGTGCCTTCGCTGATGGGGATAGGGGCGGTGACGATGTCGTTGTACCAGCCGTTGTAGTAGGCGCGGACGGTTTCGAGAATCATGGCGTTGGGGATGTGGAGCATTAGGTGGGCGGCGGCCCAGAGGGCGACGGGGCCGGTGGCGTCGTGGCCGGTGACGGGCAGGTAGTAGGTGTCGGCCTGGGCGCAGATCTTGCGGGTTTCGCTGATGCCGCCGGTCCAGGAGATGTCGGGCATGATGATGTCGGCGGCGTTGGCCTCGACGACGCGGCGGAAGCCGAAGCGGGTGAAGAGGCGCTCGCTGACGCACAGGGGGATACGGCTTTCGGCTTTGAGGCGGGCGTAGGATTCGACGTTGTCGGGGGGGATCATCTCCTCCAGCCACATGATGTTGTAGGGCTCGAGGGCTCGGGCGATTTGGATGGCCGCGGGCAGGTTCCAGCGGGCGTTGCCCTCGATGGCGATCTGCATTTTGTCGCCGACGGCGGCGCGAATCTCTTCTACGCAGGCAACACCCCTTTTTAGCGAATCTTTATCGAGGTAATGGCGCACTGGTCCGGGCGCGCCTGCTTCCGCGTCCGCAAGACCGGGCGGCAGGTCGAAGGGCCAGATCTTCATGGCACTGATGCCCTGGCTGAGCAGGTCTGCGGCCAGCTGGCCGGCCTGGCCAGTCATCCAGGTGCGGTCATCCTGGTGGGGTCCGTGGCCGAGGCAGGTGTTGTAGACGGGGATGCGGTCGCGGCTGCGGCCGCCGAGGAGGTTGTAGATGGGCTGGCCGCAGTACTGGCCGGCGATGTCCCAGAGGGCGATGTCGACGGCGCTGATGGCGCGCGTTTCAGCGCCGCCGTAGCCGTAGGCGTTGACGTGGGCGAACATGGTGTGCCAGTGGCGCTCGATGTCGAGGGGGTTGCGGCCGAGGAGCAGGGGGGCGAGCTGGTCGTGGATGAGGGCGCTGACGGCGCGGGGCGCGTAGGAGGTCTCGCCCAGGCCGATGAGGCTGTCGTCAGTGTGGATGCGCAGCCAGAGCGAATGGGGATGACGGCCCAGCCGGACCGTCTCCAGGCGGGTGATTCTCATGGCGAGCAGTGAGCATTGGTCAGTGCGGCGGGACGATTGACGCCAGTTCTTCGCGCATGAAATCGATGTAGCGGCGGTATCTGGCGGGGGAGGTTTTCCAGGTGGTGGGCGTGCCGTGGCCGATGCCGAAGCGCTTCTGTTTGCCGATCGCCTTGGCCTGGTGGCGGGCGTCTTCGCGCCAGACGTTTTCGTCACCCTGTTCGATGACGGTGATGGCGTGGGAGTTGGAGTAGATGCAGACCTCTTCGCCAAGGGCCTGCCGGACTTTGACGATGTCGTTCGAATAGTTCTTGAGGCCGCATTCGACCTGGATGCAGTGAAAGTCGAGCTTGGCCAGGTGCGGCAAGCGGGGTTCGATCCAGCCCATGAGCGCCATACTGCTGATCAGGCCCTCGTCGTGGATGTACTGGAAGGCTTTTATCTCGCCGGGCAGGGCGAACTCGACATAGTGGTCGTCGGAGATCATGTCGGCTGATGCGAACCACTGCATGAGCTGGTAGCCGTGCACGCCGAGCATTCGGGCCAGGCGGCACTGCTGACGGATGACCTCTTCATGGCGGTCCATGAGCGCGAAGACGAGGTCCTTCTGGAAGAACATGGCGTCGAAGAGCTTGTCGTAGCTGAGCATGTAGAAGGAGGTGGGGAAGGGGGCCATGTCTCCCATATAGAGGAAGACGGTGTCGTCGAAATGCTCGATCAGTTTTTTGGTGAAGTCGTAGGCGCCGGTGGCCAGCATCTCCTCGGCGGTGGGGGGCGGGTCGAGGCGTTCGACATCGGCGGCGGTCTCGAAGAGGGGTTCGTCGGGCGGCAGGTCGGGCGGGAACTCGTGGTAGCGGGTCTTGCTGCGCGAGCCGGTGTCGACGAGCACGGGCACGCCGTCCTCCTCGGTGACGTACTGTTTCCCGCGCTGGCCGTAGGCTTTGCCAGTGCCGCAGGGAATGTAGTCGAGGCCGAGATCTTCGTGGAGCACGTCGTAGAATTTGAGTTTTTGCTCGTCGGTGCCGTGGGAGAGGTAGAGGAAGTTCAATCCCACGGTCTCGGGCCAGTGGGGCATCATGGACCAGGTGGGGGAGACGTTCAGGGCAGGGTACATGTCCATGGGGTCGCCGTTGATGGCGGCCATAAATCGTTCGAGCGATGTCATTTCCTGCAAGATCCTGCTCCTTTGAACTGCAGTGGTCAGTGGCTAGTGGTCAGTGGTCAGTCGCTGGCTAAGTTTCGGTGAGTTCGAAATGGTATTTGCCGGATCCGATTGCGATGTCGATATAGCCGGGGCGGGCGCGGGCGGATGTGAGGCCGTCGCGGCCCGCGAGATAGGCGTTGTCTTGCCAGATGGGGGCGCCGCCTTCGCTGACGGATACGTTGCTCAGGCCGAGTGTGGGCAGGCTGACGCGGGCGGTGCTGTTGACAGGGATGTTGACTTCGAGCGAAAACGAGTGGTCGGTGCGACGCCAGCGGGAGGAGACTTGGCCGCGCACCGTTGTGATTTCGGCTGCGGCGTGTTCGAGGTCTCCGAGCGGGTGGGGCTCGATGTGGATGTCGCGGAAGCCGGGCTTCATGAATCCGGGGCCGTGGTAGTCGGGGCCTTTGATGCCGGCGAGGTCGTTGTAGAAGAACTCGTCGATGGAGGCCCACATGATCATGCTTTCGGCGGCGCCCACTGTGCTCTGCAGGCTCCAGGATTCCCAGATGGTGGTGGCGCCCTGCGCGACCATGTAGCCCCAGCCGGGGTAGGTGGGCGTGGCGACAAGGTCATGGAGAACGTCTCCCTGGCCGTGCTGGGTCAGGGTGTCGATGAGGCAGGTGACGCCGGTATTGCCGGTGTGGTGATGGCCGCCCCATTTGTCGACGATATTGCGGACGACGTCCTGGACGACGCCGGCTTCGCTGGCTTGCGGCACGATGCCGAGGGCGAGGGGGAAGAGGTTGGCGGTCTGCGAGCCGGTGGCGTAGCGGTGGGCAGCGGGGTCGAGCCACTCATGGTTGAGGGCGTCCTTGATCTGTTCCGCCAGGCTACTGTATTGCGCGGCTTCCTCTTCTTTGCCCAGTAGGGCGGCGACTTTGGAGACGATGGCCGCGTTGAGGTGGTAGTAGCCGGTCCACAGCAGGGGCGGGGGCGTTTCGGAGGAGACGAACTCCTCCTCGCCGGGGGCGGCGCCGGGCAGCATGTGATCGCCGTAGTGGCCTTCGTTGACGATGTGATTCTCGGCGACGGAGGTGAGATAGTCGGTCCAGAGGCGGATGGCGTCGTAGTGCTCTGCGAGGATGCGGCTGTCGTCGAAGTATTGGTATAGATACCAGACGAGGATGGGGTAGTTGCCGCCCCAGGCCGGGTCGGGATCGGGCCGCTGGACGTAGTTGGGGCAGATGTCGGGGACACGGCCGTCGTGGTACTGGGCGTCCTTGATGTCGTCGAGCCACTTGGTCCAGAAGCGGGGCATGTGTTTGCGGGGGTAGAGGGATGAGGCGATGGTGGCCGGGTCGGTCCAGGCCCAGTGCTCGCGGTGCAGGCAGTCCAGGGGAATGCCGAAGAGGCCGTTGGTGACGGTCCAGTGGACGAGTTCGTGGATGCGGTTGAAGGTTGGATTGGAGCACTCGAAGCCGCCAGAGAGATCCACGTCGGAATAGACCACATGGCCCTGGAGGTCTTCGATGGTAACGGTGTCATCGCTCTCGACCTGAACGTAGCGCACGGGATGGTAGGTGAAGCGCGGTTCGTAGGTTTCGCCGTCCGGGTCGCCTTTGAGGATGTAGACGTCGATCTCGTCGCCTTCTTCGTGGGCGCTCGCGCGGGAGCGGTGGCGAAAGTAGAATTCTCCGGATTCCTGGTCGACGAGGCCGCTGTCTGCGAGGAGCTGGCAGGCGTATTTGATGGTTACTGTGGCGCCGCGCGCGCCCTTCAGTTGCAGCCGGGCCCAGCCGCCGAAGAGCTGGCCCAGATCATAGACGTGGACGCCGTCCTGGGGCTGGCTGACGTTGACAGGCTGCAGTTTCTTGTTGACGCGGATGGGCGGCATCACCTGGGCAACCATGCGGCCGCCGGGGGCCTCTTTATCCTCGGCCGCATCCCAGTGCGAGTCGTTGAATTCCGGTGATGCCCAGCCGGGTTGCTCGCGGCGGGCGTCGTAGGTTTCGCCGCCGTAGAGGTCGTTGCGGGTGATGGGACCAGGGGCTGTTTTCCAGCCGGCGCCGGACGCGACAGCGTCTGCGCTGCCGTCGGCGAACTCGATGTTCAACTGCAGGCGCAGGCGCGGGGAGTCGCCGTAGCGGTGCTCCCAGCCGGGTTCGCAGTACCAGCCGTTGCCGAGCATGACGCCGACTGCGTTGGCGCCGGTTTGCAGCATATCGGTCACGTCGTAGGTGACGTAGAGGACGCGTTGCGTGTAGTCGGTTGCGGCGGGGTCGAGGACATGGTCGCCGACGCGCTGGCCGTTGAGGTAGAGCTCGTACCAGCCGAGGCCGGAGATATGGAGGCGGGCGCGGCTGACCGGCTTGTCGAGGTCGAATTCACTGCGCAGGAGGGGGGAGGCGACGTCGGTCTGTGCGCCGATCCATGAGCCGGTCCAGTCGTCTTCGTTGAGCAGGCCCATGGTGAAAGAGGCCGGTTCGCTGTAGGCGCTGGCGCGGTCGTCCTGGTCCCAGACGCGCAGCTGCCAGTAGCAGATTTCGTCGCTGGAGAGGCCGCCGCCGGCGTAGGGGACGTTGACGGAGCGGTCCGAGGACACCTTGCCGCTGTCCCATTTGTCGGCGCTGCCGGTTTGGAGGCGCTCGGGGCTGGTGGCGACGCGGATCTGGTAGGCGGCCTGGGATTGGGCGCGGCGGTCTGAATGGAGGAGCCAGCCGAAGCGGGGCTGGGGAGTGTCGATGTTGAGCGGGTTGGGGGCGTACTCGGTTGTGAGGTCGGTTGGGGTGAGCATGTTTTGGAAGTTTTTCGTTTTCAGTTTCTAGTTTTTAGTGAACTCGCGTGGACGCGGTCGTTTGATTCTAAGCAACCTCGAGGGCAACCGCGAGGGTTGCCCCTACGGGGTTCTAGCAGACCACCTTGAGTTCGAGGTTAGCGATGCTGGCGAATTTTTCGATTTTGGGCAGGATGTGGCCGACGCCGAGGGCGAAGTGGTGGGTCGGGCCCTCTTTGCACCAGGCGTTGATGAAGTCGGCGGGGCCGAGCGAGAATTTGAGGCGGCTGTCGGTGTTGCCGATCTGGAGGACGGGGCCGGGGATGCTTTCGGCCTCGGCTGCCAGGAGCTTGAGATTGCCCTGGCGGGTCTGGGTCATGGAGAGTACGGTGACGGGCCCGTGCTTGACCTGTGTTTCGACGCCGACGCCTTCGCCTTGCTTGCCGTGGTAGAGGGCAAGGCCGCGCAGCAGGGGGCGCCCTTCGGCGATGTCGATGTGGAAAGGGCCGTCGTGGCCGGCGAGGATGAACTCTTCGCGGAAGTCCATGGCGGTGACCTCGGAGTAACTGCCGCCGGCGCCGAAGGTGTCGACGATTTTCATTACCTGGCAGTTTTTCAGGTCGCCTTCGCCGCTGCAGGGCACGCCGCGTGCGGTGAGCAGGGAGCAGCCGAGCGCGAATCCGGCGGCTATCTGTGTATATTCGTTGCCGTCGAGGCCGCGGTAGTAGTAGGTGAGGCCGTCGAGATCGAACGCTTCGACGAGGCGGTCAAGGCCGACGGCGACGCGGTAGGCCCAGTCGAGCGCTTCAGGGGAGGGCCGCGTCGCGAGCGGGTCGGAGGGCGAGTCTTCGGCCAGGTCGAAGATGGCGAGCGCCTCCTCTTCCTTGGCCTTGATGTCAGCCGGGGTGACGCCGTTGACCATCTGCGCCAGGTCGCACATCTCCAGGACCTCGACATGTGTGCCGAGCTGACCGTGGTGCTGGGTGAAGTCGCTGTACATGTCGAGCATGCCGGGGTAGGTGTGGCCGAGGAAGCCCATGCGGCTGCGGCGCAGGGTACGCAGGGCGCCGGCGGCCTGGGTCCAGTCCTGGATTTCGGCCCAGGCGCGTCGGGCCGGCTCTTCGCAGCCTTCTTCCTCAGCCAACATGCCGGAGACGACATGGAAGTCGATATCGCAGCGGTGGAAAACGGCACTGAGCTCGGGAACGCAGCAGGCGCAGCAGTTGGCCAGCCACTCCTTGGTGTCGGTGTTGGCGTAGTCGAGCGCGGCGGAGGGCTGGAGATTGAGGACGAGGACAGGGACTTTGGGAATCTGCACGGCGGGGAGGACGGTTGAGCTGGTGGCGTAGGTGCCGACGTAGCAGTAGACCATGTCGACCTGCTCGCGCTGGAAGAGGTCTCCGGCGGCGCGTCCGAGGGGGGCGGAGTCGACGAGGCCGGCGCTGACGACGTCGGCCCACTGGCCGACTCGATTCTCGACGCGGGCCTGGTAGCCTTCGAGCTGCTCCTTGAGGCCGGGGAACTGCGGCCAGTACTCGCCGAGGCCGATGCCAAAGATTCCGATTCGGGGACGAACTGTTTTTCGCTGGCTGCTCATGTACAATTCCCTCTCTCTGTGCGGCGTCTAACCGCTGACGTGTTCTTCTTCGGCTTTTCGCATCAGGCCTTCGACGGCGTCGACGGCGGCGCGCATGGCGGATTCCCCTTCGGATGATGCGCCGTCCCCGTCCTGGCCGATCTCGTAGCCCATGTCGGCCATCAGCTGCTTGGCCAGCTTTACGGACTGGCTGGCGTCGGGTCCGAAGCCGTCGGCGCCGACACTCATGGCATATTCCAGGGTGATCGGCGCGCCTCCGACCATGACTTTGACCTTGTCGCGCAGGCCGGCCGCTTCAAGCGCCTCGATGTTAGTCTTGAAGAAGGGCATGGTGGTGGTGAGGAAGGCGGAGAAGCCGACAAGCTGGGGCTGGTGCTCATTGACGGCATCGATCATTTTTTCGGGGCTGACATTGACGCCCATGTCGATCACTTCAAAGCCGGCGCCTTCGAGCATGATGATGCACAGGTTCTTGCCGATGTCGTGGACATCGCCTTTGACAGTCAGCATCAGGACTTTGCCAACGGGTTCGACACCGGTATCGCCCAGGACCGGCTGCAGGATAGCCATGGCGCGTTGCATCGCTTTGGCGGAGATCATCATCTCGGGCACAAAGTACTCGCCGATCTCGAAGAGACGGCCCACTTCCTGGAGCGCGGGGATCAGCGCCTGGAAGAGGATCTCCAGGGGGTCCATGCCCAGGTCGAGGCCTTCCTGGGTGAGTTTTTCGGTGATCGGCGCCCGTCCTGTAAGCGTGTATTCGTACAGCTCTTTCTTGATTTCTGCTTCGCGGCTCATGTTGTGTGCCTCCGGTTCCGACGGCTATGCTTCCAATTTTGATGGTGCGTGTTGCCTTCAAATTGCGAAGGGGCAGCGAGTTCAACCTGTCAGGCGTTACCGGTCAGGACGTGAAGCATGCCGCCACATCGTCCAGAAAGTCGTTCACGCTCACCTGCCGAAATGACTCAAGGCCAGGAGAGCTGGGCGGATCCGTGTCCTGGTCCAGCGTTTGCCGCAGCGGGGCCGGAAGTTTGTCGAGGCTAAACTGAACGATATCCACGGCGGGTTGATCGGCGATGATCTCTATGGTTGGCGCGGATGTGTTGTAGTAGTAAACGGATTTGAGGCGCGTTCTGAGCATTTTGCGGGCGTAGTCGGGCAGTGGCGGATCTGCGCACTCTCCATTTTCTGTTGCCTGTACTGGCCGGCTACGGGGCGTGTAGTCCTGCGGCCAGAAGAGGCGGTTGATGTGGAGGTCGAAGGCTTTTTTCAACATGGCGGCCGGCGTCTGGGAGGCGGTGTGCCAGTTGCCGCCCGGCCAGACGTCGAGCCAGGCCCAAGCGCCGCCGATGCCGGCCTCGTCCAGCGTCAGATCGAGGCGGCCGGCGCCGGTGGCGATGCCGATTTTGTCGCCGGGTCCGTTCGGGGGGCGCGCGGGGGTTGCGCCTGGCGGGTGCTCGCCGATGATCGCGAAATGTTGCGGGTAGATGAAGAAGTCGCCGCCGTTTGCGCGCTGCACGTCGTAGAAGGCGGTGGTCAGGGCCAGCAGTGCGTAGGCAGTGTGGAGGACGCCGTCTTCGAGGCGGGGCGAGACGACGGCGACGCGGTCCTGGTCGTGGTAGTCGGCGCAAAAGGCGCTGAATGCGACGCGTCCGTCCGCTCCTGGGCGGCGGTATTCAAAGTGGGACGATCGGAGTGCCTGGCTTGTGTGCATGGGAACACCGGTGGTGAGTGGCTCGTGGTCAGGTGATCTGCTGACGATCGCGGTTGAACTCTCGCTGCATGGCGGAGCGGATGCGCTCGATGTAACGCACGCCATCATTGTCGGGACAGAGGTTGTGGGTCAGGCCGATGTGCTCGAGGTGTTTCTTGGCGAGCGCGCCAACGAGATAGACACCGGGCCTCTCGCAGGACTCGAATGTTTCTTCAACGAAGTCCAGGTTGCCGTTGAGGAGCCGCGAACACATGTCCTGGTCGGGTTTGTGGCCGATGAGCATGTAGCAGAGATCGTAGTTCCAGGTTTTGCGGCCGCCGGGTGTTTGCACGACGGCGACGTTGTTTTCCAGAGAGATGACCTGGCTATCGGTCATTATTTCGGTGTTGACCATGCGGGCATCGGGCTGGCCCCAGACGGTCTTCTGGTCGTTGAGCATCTTCTCGACCGCGTCAGGTGATTTGCGCACGACCCAGAGGATCTGGTTGCGCGGGCAGAGGGCGATGATGCCATCGGCCGAGGAGAAGCCGCCGCCGATGAAGAGGATTCGTTTGTCTCTTATGTGTTCCCATTCGTGGAAGTAGTGTTGGACGGAGCCGTTCAGTTCACCAGGTATGCCGGCAAGGTTGGGTTCGTCGTAGGAGCCGGTCGCGAGCACGACACGCTTTGCGTTCAGGCAGGAAGCACGGCCTTCAGAATCGCGCACAGCCAGTTCGAATTCCCCTTTTTCGCCTTCGATGTCGAGGAGTTCGTGGTGGGTCTTGATGGGGAGATTGAATTTTACGGCGAAGTCGCTGTAGCTCTGGATCAACTCGTCAATGAGCGGGTGATGGTCGTTGCCTTTGCGGGCCACAATCGCGTCTTCCGGGTCCAGAATCATGTAGGAGAGAACGGAATGCATCACCATATGCTTCATGTAATTGCGGAGGTTGTGACAGATCTCTGCGCGCTCGATGCCGAGAACGCGGAGGCCCATGTCGGAGAGCACTTTGAGGACGGCTAACCCCCACCCACCGCAGCCGACCACGATTACATCGTACCGGGTCCTTTCGTCTACGGAGTCTTGATTTGCGGGTATGCGGTTCATTCGCGGTTTGCAGGCCTTTCTCTGCCGCTGCCGCCCGAGAAGGCCATTTCAGGTCTTGATGGCGCCGGATGTCAGCCCTTCGACGAAGAGGCGGCTGGTGAAGATGAACAGGATCACGAGGGGGATGGAGCCGAGCAGCAGTCCGGCCATCACGCGCCCGTAGCTGGTGTAGTATTGCTCCATGTAGGAGTAAAGGCCGGGTGTGAGCGGCCACATTTTGCGTTCCGGTAGGGTCAGGGTGGGCCAGATCAGGTTGTTCCAGGTGCCGAGGATATTGAGCACGGCGACGACGCCAAGCATGGAGCGGGTGAGCGGCAGGGCGACGTGCCAGTAGATCTGCCAGTCGGAGGCGCCGTCAATGCGGCAGGCGTCGAACATTTCGCCGGGCAGGCTCTCGAAAAAGGCGCGCAGGATGAGGATGCCGATGATCTGGCCGCCTGCGATCCAGGGCAGGATCAGCGACCAGTGGGTATTGATCAGCCGCAGGTCCCTGATCAATACAAAGGAGGGGACCAGTGTCAGCGACGCCGGTACCATCATCAGTGCCAGGACTGCGTAAAAGACGAGCGTGCGGCCGGGAAACGGAATCTGGGCGAAGGAGTAGGCTGCGAGCGAGCTGAGCAGGAGGACGCCGATTACGGTGGCGCCGCTGGTGATGATGCTGTTGAGCAGAAACTGGCTGATGATCTGCACGGCGAACTCGTAGTTTTCCCAGCGCAGCGGCCAGGTGGGCATGAAGGGCACGCGTGTGAACTGGGAAGGGCTCTTGAGCGAGATGATGACCGCCATGATGAGCGGCGCGATCATGAGCGCGCAGAGTATGCCCAGGGCCAGCGTGCGCCAGCCGTCGCCGCGGTGAAGGCTGCGCGCCTGACTTTGCGCGGGGCCGCCCGCCATGGCGGTCAGGGATTCGCTGCGTCTCTCCATACCGAGATCCTCATGCAATGCGAACTGCGTATTCCGGGTTCCGAGGGGCGCGGAACACCGGCTGCTAATACTCCTGGGATCTTATGTAACGCATATTCAGAATCGTGGCCACCAGTGTGATCAGGAACATCACGACGCCAATGGCGGAGGCGTAGCCCATGCGGCTGATGCGGAAGGCGTTGAAGTACATCCACATGCCCGGCACCTGGGTCGAATCGATCGGCCCGCCCTGGGTCATGGCCCAGACGGCGGAGTATTCCTGAACGCCCCACATGATTGTGAGCACGATGAGCAGTTTAATCTGACCGGTGATGAGGGGGAGCTCGATGTAGCGCAGGCGCCTCCAGCCGCTGGCGCCGTCGAGGAGGCCGCTCTCGATGATTTCGACCGGGATTGCCTGCAAACCGGCGAGCAGAATGAGGACAGAGACGCCGTCGATCCAGGGGAAGTTGCGAAACATCACGGCGTAGATGGCGATCCTGGGTTCGGCGAGCCAGGCGTGTGTCCAGTCCTGGAGGCCGACGCCGATTAGGATGGCATTGAGGGGGCCGATGGTGGAGTCGTAGATGAATTTCCAGAGCAGGATGAGGACGACCGCCGGGATAATGACGGGCAGGATCATGAAGAGGCGGAAAAAGTACTTGGAGCGCTCGCGGCGGATGCGGTGGATGAGGACTGCCACACCGGTAGAAAGCCCGACGAAGGCGATCAGGTACCAGATCGTCAACAGGGCCATGTTTTTGAGGGAACGGATGAAGACATCGTCGTCGGTGAAGAGCTCGACGAAGTTGGACAAACCGATAAAGTTTCCCGCCAGCCCGGCGTTCCAGTCGAACATCGAGCGATAGAGACCGGAGACGGCGGGATAGTATTGGAAGATGAGGAGAAAGGCCAGGGTCGGCACGACCATCAGGTACCCTGCCCTTGTCTCCCATATCCGTTGCCAGAGTGTCTTATTCATTGTGAAAAGAGGCTGGCGGCCAAGAGGAAGCTGTAGCCGCCAGCAATCTGATGTCAGGGGCAGGCGTTGCCTTGCTCGTCAATGTAGCGGGTTGCGTATCCTTCGAAGGCGGCCTGGTTCTGTTCGATGCACTCGTCGATGCTGATCTCGTCCAGCAGATAGGACCACCAGGACTTGCCGCAGGCCTCGGCGGCTTCGAGATCCATGGTGACGATCTCGTACTGGAACATGGTGACATAGCCGATCGACTCGACGAGCCCTTTGTGGGCCTCGGCGAAGCGGTCGGGCACCCTGGTCCCCTTGACGTTGGGCATGTTCTGGCCGATTTCGCCCTGCACCAGTTCAATGTTTTCGGGGTGCGAGAAGAAGCGCAGCAGGTCGATGGCGGTGCCCAGCACGCCGTCTCTTTCAGCTCGGGTGGAGATGGCAAAGTTGTCGGTCACGGTGCCTACGTTGGGGGCGACGGTGGGCGGGTCGGTGACGAACTCGCTGCTCTCTTTGGTCAACGGGGGCGCCCAGAAGGTGGCCCATTCGAAGTCGAGCAGCGGATCGATCTCCAGCTGGGGGATGATCCAGGAGCCGTTTTCGGTGATCGGCGTCTCTTTGGTGAGGAAAAGACGGGTGGAGTCGGGTGCGGAGACGGTCCAGTCGGCGCGGCGGTAGGGCACGTTGAGCTTCCACAGCTCCAGCCACTGGCGGAACTGGGGCAGGTGGGCGTGATAGACGCCTTCGCGGATGGCGCAGGCGACCTCGGAGAGTTCGGCAAAGCGTCCGTCCGGGTTGACGAGGGGGGCAAGGTCGCGCTCCATGATCATTGAGCCGATCTGCTGGCGGTACCAGGCATCGGTGTCGGCGGGGGAGAAGGTGATGAAGTCGTAGCCGATCAGACCGGCGTCTTTGGCCACCTGGCAGTTTTCGAGAAACTCGGCATAGCTGTTGGGGACGGAGATGCCCAGCTCTTCGAACATGTCCACGTTGTAGAAGAACCACGTCGTGTTGATGCCGAAGGCGACGTTGTAGAAGTTGCCTTCTATGTTGAGCATGGAGTTCGGCGTGGGGTAAAACTGGTCGATCCAGCGTTCGCTGCCCGGTTCGCCGGCGGCGATATAGGGGTTCGGTTGCTGGAGGAAACTGGTAAGGACGACCCACCAGTCTTTGTCCACGTCCTCTTTGATGATCCACTGGGCCGCGGGCATGATGTGGGGAACGGTGCCGGCGGTCTGTTGGGCCACCATCCACTCGCGGCTGCTAACACCGGAGGGCAGCCTGATCCATTCGATCGAAACGTCGGGATGCTCGGCCGTGTATTCATCGAGCACTTCCAGGATCTTGTTGTGCGGGTTGGGGTTGTCTTCGCTGAGCTCCATGCTTTCGGTCGGTGTCCAGCCACCCAGGAATGCGATCAGGTTCTGTGCGGCCGCGGCCGGTTCGCCGTCCTGCTGTTGCGCGGTTTCGCCTGCGGGCACACAGGCGGCCAAGGCGGCGCCGGCTGTCACAACGCCAGCAGTCATGAGGAAGTTTCGCCGAGAAAGATTCAAATGCTCCATCTTTTCATTTCTCCTTTTGCGATCAATGCGCGGATACAGCATGTTAAGATGGCAGGCTGGGGCCTGCGTTCCCAGGTTGATGAGGGGGCCGGAAGATGCAGGGGCGTTGCAATGTCGCCTCGGCGTGACAGTGTGAGAGCGGGTCCTGCGCGGAATGTGCGCGTGGCACTGTGGCTGATTATAGCCGATAGGAATTTGGAGAGCAATCGCTCTGATCGGGGTCTGAATTGCGTTGGACTGCGTGCGGATTTTCGCTGGAAGGTGTCCGAACCTGGACAAAAAGTCGTTGCGATTTTCATGGTAGCAGTGGTAGGGTCTATAGACAAACGTGGATTCGGATTCAGGGCCAGGGCTGCGCGGGGCCGGCTGGCGCGGGCAGGGGGAACTGGCGGAGCCTGGCAGCGTAAACCAGGAGGGCTGGGATGACGTTTCGGTTCGAAGATTGGATGGTGCATGCGTACCATCAGCAGGGATTTCTGATCTTTCGGGGGATCGTGCCGCCGTCTCTCCTGACGGATTTGCGGCGCGAGGCGGACAGGGCGCGTGCGCTGGCGCATGAGCTGAATGGGCCGCAGACGCAGCGGATACAGCCGTTGGACCAGTACGGGGAATACATCGATCTGCAGCCGTTTCGGGACTATGCGGAGCTGGACGAGCTGCGGGTTTCGGTGGAGCGGCTGTTGGGGCCGGGTTATACGCACGCGCATCTGGACATTATGGGGTTGCTGGTGGAACCGCAGGAGCGGCCGTGGCACTGCGGCTGGCACCGCGATGGGGTGGTGGAGGTGCCGCCGGAGGCTCGCGATGAAGAGATGGCGTCGTTCATGGCGACGGTGTGGAATGATTTGCGCTATTTCAACCAGGTCAACTGCGCGATCTATGCGGACGCGTGCACGTGGTATGTACCCGGCAGCCATCTGCGGCAGCAGGATCTTCCGGACGAGGTTGAGTCGACGGGCGATCCGATGATGAAGGAGGCCCCGGCGGATTGGAGCGACGCGGAGGCGGAGCAGTTTTATTTCGAGCATTGCCGCTCGATGCCGGGTGCGGTGCAGGTCTATCTGGGGCCGGGCGACTTTCTGGTCTACCGCAATCTGGCGTGGCATTGCGGGCTGTACCTGCCCTATCAGCCGCGAGCGACGATTCATGATATTATCCGCCATTCGGGCAGGAACGCGTGGATGGAGAAGTGGACCAAGGCCAAGCAAGCGGCGAGCAGGCGGGTGACGACGCGGATGTCGGAGGGGGGTCGATAGTTTCGTAATATGGGGATTGTTTACGGGTGTTGGGGAGGGGTTGATCCGCGAAGGGACGCGAAGTTTCGCGGAGAAAACCCTTCTTGCCTTGGGCGCACACTAAGGCGCGAGCCATCCTAAGGGCACCCACATGGGGTGCCCCTACGGGAGGATTGGGCGATATTCGGGAGGGGGCAACCACAGGAGTTGCCCTTTCGTGATTCAGGGATTGGTGGAACGCGTTTGGCTAGACACTTTTCGCCAATGTCCACGCATGGTCAGTGGGGCATGTTGTTGTCGGGGGCGTTGCGGGGCGTGTTCCCCCGCACAAGGGCGGGCCGAAAGCCCGACCGCCCAAAGAGGACAGCCGCCAGCCCTGAGCCGCTTTCACGGGCCGGAGCAGATGGAGGTCGTCATCGCCCACAGGCATCTCCCAGTGTCATGCGCTTCAGTAAGAATTCAGAGGACTGCGATCACATAGTTTTTCCGAATGGCGTTCCTATTAAATTTCCAAGCAGAGACTAAATGAAAAAACCAATGGATGTCAATCGAGATGACGAAAAACAGTTATTTGACTCTGTTACTGCTGACGCTCCTGTCGATGTTCGCGGCCGGGTTTGGATATGGCGCGCAGGCTCGGCAGGATCCCACATCCACGCCTGAAGCGACCGCCACGGAGGTCCCTCCATTTCAGCGCAGCCTGCTCATTGCCGATGCTTGGCAGGAGTTGGAGGTCGAGGCGCACGGGCTGAAGATCTCCTACCCTCCGGGCTGGATGTTCGTCGGCCCAACTCGTGAGGATTCTGCGGCATTTCTGGCCGTGAGTGATTCACCTTTCCTGGCAGAAGAATTGCGTGAGATACCACCGGAGCCGGTGCTGAGGGTTGACTCCGGACTGGTTGGCCTGAGCATTCATCTGCAGTCAAGGGAGTCGGCTGAACTGGCGGCGGGCAACAATATTTCGGTAGATGTCGTTCCCGCGGAAGGCGATACTTTGCACAGGCGATTGCAGGGTATCGCATCTTATCTGAGGAGGGTAGAACGCGTTGAATTGGACCGCGTCGGGGTGGTGACGGGCTTGCGACCGCAGGGGGAAGCCGCGGGCTCGATTCGTTTTGACGAAGGCGGCAACGGTCTGGGCGGTGAGAAGACCGCAGTTTGGGTTGTTATTGTGGAGTCGGCTGACGCGGAAGCACATCTTGTGTTTAGATTTGAGATTCTTGCCGAAGAGTTTGACAGCCTGAAACCGTTGCTGTCGGAGATTGTGTACCGAGTGCGGTGGGATGGGCAGACAACAGTTACCCAGCCCAGCGCTGCGCAGCCCTCTCCACCTTCGGCTGTAGTTGACCGTACAACGGGAGTGCGAAGTGGACCCGGAGAGGAATCTCCCGTTATTGGCTGGGTAACCGGCGGCCTGCAGATTGAGCTAGTGCGCCCGGACCCGTCTGGAGATTGGTGGCTGGCTGCCTACAAGCCCGCCACCACGACCGAGAGCACGGACTCTGCCGCAGAATCGACCGGTCAATTGGGATGGGTGTCGGCGCAGGCGGTGACCGTTAATTCCACACAGGATAGGACGGTTGACAAGGGTTCTCCTGCTCCGCAGTCGACGCCCGCGGTACCGGTGTTGAAGTTGACCAACCCTTTCGCGTTGCCGGCAGAAATGGTACCGGAAGACGAATCGGAGGCTGATACAGCGTGGACGGTCTTCGAAGAAAGAGGCCGGCAGCTGTCAATTTTTTTCCCACAAGGCTGGCTCTTCTTTGAAGCCGGGCAGCCTTCCTATGCAGACCTGACAGAGCTGTCGGCCGCATTGGGTGAGCGGGTGACGGCGGCAGATATCGGCGGACTGGTTCCTGTGCTGGTCGATCAGAGTTGGACAGGAACAGAGGGAGATTCTCCCGCTACTGAACGAACCGTCTGGATTAGCTTTCAGCGGGCCGCCATACCTGATAGCGGATTTCTGGCCGCCTACACCTCCGCCGACGATCTGACTCTGGAGCAGATCGCACAGCGAGTCTTAGTCAACCTTTATACCAATCCCAATCATGCCGCTTTCGAGATCGAGAGCGCGGGGATCGTTTCCGGTTTGCGGCCGGGAGACGAGGAGGTAATTTCGCTTCGCTATCGCGCTGATGGCCTTTCTGACGAGAAGGAATCGGTCGCGGTCTGGCAGGTGCTACTACTGTCGCCGGATTCTGAATCTATACTTACATTCGATTTTTTCGTTCCCGGCGAAGAGTTCCCGGATTTGGAGCCGGTGTTGCGGGAGGTCGTGTGGCGGATGCGGTGGGAGGAGCAGTTGCGGCCGGATTCGCTGGCGGGTCCTGCGGTTTCGGTGGGGCGACCGATGAACGTACGGGGCGGGCCAGGTACCGACAATCCCGTCATCGGCACGGCGTTTGCCGGAGAGCGTTTTCCGATCGTTGGTCGAAATGCCGCCGGTGACTGGTGGCAGATCTATCTTGACGAGGGCCTGGGGTGGATTTACGGCGGCCTGGTGGCGGCCATTGGCGACACGCAGGAGGTTCGGCGCGCTGATCCTTCCGGCTGGCTGGAGATGGACGACGGCGGGGTTGGGGTGGTGCTTTCATATCCGGCCGGATGGTTCTTCTTCGACCCTGCGCAGCCTACGCCGGCTGATTTGGCGGCATTTTCCGCTGAAGCCGGCGCGCGTGTTGATGCCGACGGGATGGCGGCGCTGGTCGCGCGGATGACCGGTGGGCAGGGGGACGCGGTCGTCGGTCTGGGTCTTGAGGTTGGACGGGAATCGAGCAATTTCGTTGTAGCGCTGGCGTACGAAGCCAACGGCATGACAGTGCCGGAGTTTGCGCAACGGGTTGCTGTCGATTTGGGAGGCGGGAACGGCATCACAGTGGGGGAATCAGGGGCCCAGGAAGGAGCAGGCACGCTTGTTGAACTGGTCACGGATCTGCGAGAGGGTGAGGAGGTCGTAGCAGTTCGTTTGCGCGAAGACGGGAGCATGTACGAGGGGTTTCAGTACTGGCTACTCTCTCCGGATGGCGAGACCCTGATCGCAGTGGTATCCAGCATTTTTGGAAAGGATATGCCTGATCTGGAGCCGGTGCTCGAGGAGATGGTGGGGCGTCTGCGCTGGACCGAACCTGCAGCCGAAGCGCCGGGTGTCGTTTCACTGTTGACGGTTGACCGGGAGCTGGAAGTGCGCCGCGGCCCAGCGAAAATCTATGCCGTGATGGGCGCTCCTGAGGCTGGTCAGCAGCTTACCGTCAACGGAAGGAACTTCGACGGCAGCTGGTGGCAGGTCAAGTTTCAGGGCCGGACCGGGTGGGTCTTCGGCCAGGATTTGGACATATCGGATGCCGAAAGCGTACCTGTAGCGGCAGGCGTGCCTATACCGACACCAGCGTCCACGACAACGCCCGCACCTGAATTGACCAAGATGGTCAAAACACCGGAACACATGGCCTACCTCTGGTGGGAATGGGGGCGGGACAGGGATTTTGCGGGTGACAGACGAGAGGGACTTCAAGAGTTGACGTTTGAATTCACGATTCATAACGATCCAGGCGACTTTTCGAACGTGTACGGGTTGTATCTGATGCTGTGCAGTGGTGAAATCGGCGATGTTGATTTCTACTTCGGGCTGCAGACGGATGTGATTGGTCACCCGGACGGCGCGAGGGGGAAGGGTTTCATATTCTCAAGATGGGAAACAAGAGACCTGGCCTATGCAAGGGTGGCCGATGCGGAGGAGGGGTGGGCTGAAACGGCGGGGTATGAGGGTGACTTTATTGGTGTCAGGCGTAGTTACAACTGGGGCACAGGGGAATACCGCGTCATGTTTGCGTCGGATGGCGCCGACTCGGACGGGGAATGGTACGGTGTCTGGATTACGGACAAGGCCACGTATGTGACGACCTGGATCGGGTCGCTGAAGTTTCCCTATGAGAATGGCAGGACAGCGATTGGGCCGTCGGTAAGTACGGCTATTGAAATCTATGGTGAAGAGCCGATTCAGGCTAACAGGATACCTGAGTGGCATGTAAGCCTCAGGAGGCCCCAGGGTGACGGACTGGAGAGTAAATGGTTTGAGAGCGGGTATGCGGATTTGTGGGTTGGGATTGTGAATTCGGATCTCAGATATGACCGCGCGGATGGGGAGGCTCACATTTTGGCGGGTGGCGCTGTTGAGCGGACGACGCCGGCACAGAGAGTGGAATTTGAATGAGAGGGCTCGCGGGGAGGGGAACTGGAGGGGGAACATCTGGGGTGTGTCCACCCAGATAACTGCAGTGGTCAGTGATGGCGTCGCGGTCAGTTGTCGGCGCGGGCGGAGCCTTTGTTGAGCCAGCGTTCGCGTTGGACGGGGTCGGAGATGGCGCGGAAGGAGGCGGCGAGGAGGTTGAGGCTGAGTGTGGTGAGGAAGATAGTAAGGCCGGGGAAGGCGACGATCCACCAGGCGGTGGCGATGTACTGACGGCCGCCGGCGATCATGAGGCCCCATGAGGGCTCGGGGGGCTGGATGCCGAAGCCGAGGAAGCTGAGGCCGGCCTCGCTCAGAATCAGTGTTGCCACTTCAAGTGTGCCAAGGATAACGAGCGGTGAGGAGACGTTTGGGATGATGTGGCGGAAGATGATGCGGGTGTTGGTGCTGCCGATGGCGATGGCGGCGTCGATAAAAGGCGAATTGCGGTAGGCGAGGGTCTGACCGCGGGCGAGGCGGGCGTAGGCCATCCATCTGACGATGGCCAGGACGACGACGAGGTTCCAGAAACCGGGGCCGAGGGAGAACAGGACGAGCAGGGCGAGCAGGATGACGGGGATGCTCATCTGGATATCGACGAGGCGCATGATGATGTCATCGACGGGACCGCGGTAGTAGCCCGCGATCATGCCGAGGAGGCTGCCGATGAGGCCGGAGACGAGGGCGCTGCTGAGGCCGACGGTGAGGGAGACGCGGGCGCCGAAGATGATGCGGCTGAGGATGTCGCGGCCGAGGGGATCGGTGCCGAGAATATGGAGCGGGGCGCCTTCCTGTGCGGCCGGTGTGAAGGGGGGCATATTGCGCATGCGCAGGTCCTGCTCAAGCGGGTCGTGGGGCGCGAACAGTTCGGCGGCCGCCGCTCCGAGCAGGATCAGAACGAAGATGACCAGTGCGATGAGAGTTACGGGATCGCGTAGAAGGGCACGGGGAACGAGCCATGGGGAGGCGCGGCGCGTCCGTTCTGCCTCTTCTTGCAACAGCAATTTTGTCTCTGTGGTCATAGCGGAACTTCGGCGGCCACGGTTCTATTGGAGGTCGCCGGGGCTACTGGAAGCGGATCCTCGGATTCAGGTAGACATAGCTCAGATCGACGAGCAGGTTGACGATGATCACCATGCAGGCCACAACGAAAACGGTCGCCTCCACGAGGGGAAGGTCGCGCCGTTGGAGCGCCTGCAAGGTCAGATAGCCGATGCCCGGCCAGGCGAAGACGGTTTCGACCAGGATAGCGCCGTTGAGCATGGAAGAGAGCATGTCGCCGCTGATGGTGACAACGGGAATGGCGGCGTTTTTGAGTGCATGGACAAAGACGATGCGCCGCTCGGCGAGACCCTTGGCGCGGGCGACGGTGATGTGGGGCTGGTTCATCTCGTCGAGCATGGCGCTGCGGGTGATTTGGGAGATGCGTCCCAAGGGTGAATAGCAGAGCGTTAGGGCAGGCAGGGCCATGTAGGAGAAGCCGCCGTAGCCGGAAGTTTTGAACCAGCCGAACTGAACGGCGAAGACGAGGATCAGCATCAGCGCCATCCAGAAGTCGACCATGGAGACGCCGCCGAGAGAGAGGACGTTGATAATCCTGTCGAGGAAGGTATGGGGACGCAGCGCGGCGGCGGCGCCAAGGAGGATACCCAGTGGCGCCGCCAGCAGAAAGGCGGCGGCGGTGAGGCGGAAGGTGGCGGGGAGGCGCTCTAACACGAGGGGGAGGGTGGGCGTCTTCTGCCAGAAGGAGTCTCCGAAATCCAAGCGTACGGCGCGAACCGCGAATCTGGCATATTGGATAGCGAGAGAATCGTTGAGCCCCAGCTGGTCGCGCACCTGCTGGACGCGTTCTTCGGAGGCCTCGACGCCGACCATGATGCGGACCGGGTCGCCGAGAATGCGACCGGTTATGAAGACGATAGTGAGTACGGCGAAGGCGACGCCAATCGAGTGGACGAAGCGTCTGCGCAGATAGAAAAGAATCGGAGCGCCCTTTAGTGCGGGGGAAGTGACATAATCCCCCGAGAAAGTAGCGCATCACGCATTGCGCAGTCTCCGTTCGATTGGGACGTGGCGCAATGCGTGACGCGCATTCAAGTCAGAAGACCGGTGGGCAGTGCCCGTTTAACCGGTTACTTGGGTGACATTTCCTTGGCCTGTAGGCGATGATCCAGTTTGACGTTCCAATTCAGATCTTCGCTGATGAGGTAGGCCAGGTCCAGATGGGCGATGAGGCCGTAGGCATAGTCGTCGTAGGCGACCTGCGCTGCCTCCTGCAACTTCATGTCACGGGCCTCGCCCGACATGTTGCGGGCCTCTTCCCAGAGGGCGTCGACTTCAGCGTTGCAGTAGAGCGAGACGACGCCGCCGCAGGTGAAGTAGTTCACGTAGGAGAACCAGAGGTCGAGGATCTCGTTGCCGTGGAGATGGACGGCGACCCAGTTGGGCTGGCCTTCCAAGTCGGCCCAGTTATGGCTGAACTGCGGGTTGAATGTATCCGGGGGCATGACACTGACCTGGGCGTTGAAGCCGACGTCGTTGAGCATGCCGCCGATGGCCTCGATGACCTCAACGTGGCCGGCGTGCAGACCCTGACGGGAGGCGAGGATGAACTCCTGGCCTACGTCAACGCCGTCGGCCGCGGCTTCTTCAAGCAGGGTGCGGGCCATGTCCGGATCGTAGGGGTAGGGCGCCAGGTCGGGGTTGTGCCCGGTGGCGGTTTCGTTGACAATTTGCCCTGTGATGGTGGCAGCCCCGCCGAGGAGCGTTTCAACGATCAGCTCTTTGTCGATGGCGAGGTTAAGGGCTTGGCGGACACGGAGGTCTTCGAACAGTTTTTGGTTGCCCATGCGAGCGAACATCGTCTCGACGCTGGCCACGGAGGCGCAGCGCAGACTTTCGTCGCCTGTGGCGGCGTTGCACTGGTCTGGCGTGACGAACTGGGCGATGTCGACCTCGCCGGCCTGGGCGGCTGCGGCGCGGACGGTGTCCTCGGGCAGGAAGCGCCAGACGAGACGGTCAAAGGATACTCTGCCGCCGGCCGCGTCGGGGTTGTCGTGGCCCCACCAGTCGGGGTTGACGACATAGATGATCGATTCGCCGCGGTTCCACTCGTCAAGCATGTAAGGGCCAGTGCCTACCAGATTGGTCGAATAGGTATCCGGCTCTTCGTTGATCTGCTGGGCGGAGGTGATGGCGACGAAGTACATCTTTTCGAGCAGGATCGGGTCGGGGTTCTCAGCAGTGACGTTCACGGAGTATTCGTCAACTGCTTCGGCGCTGAGCTCACCGCCGATGAAGCCGCGGAGGTCGCTGACCAGCTCAGCCTCAAACATGTAGTTGATGCTTGTGGCCACTGCTTCGGCGTTCAGGGCCGAACCGTCGTGGAATGTGACGCCTTCGCGCAGCTGGAACTGGATCGTGCTGTCATCGATCCGCTCCCACTCGGTTGCCAGCAGGGGAATGATCTCACCGGTGGAGAAGTTGCGCGTGACCAGTGTTTCGACAACGTTCAAACAGCCGTTGCAGTTGGTCTCAGCGGCGGCCAGCGGCGCCTCCAGGGAAGTCATTTCCTGGGCGACGGCGACGACGAGTTCGCTCGTTGTCTCCATCATGTCTCCGTCGCCAGAGTCTGCCGGCGCGGCGGCGGGGGCGACACATCCGGCTGCGAGCAGCAAGAGCAGCAGGGCTGCCAGGGGCACAGCTGTACGGATCACTACTTTACGGAGCGCCATCGTTCAGAATCTCCTTTTCAAGGTCTGATGATTTACGGGACGCGGATTAGGATCGGCAGAGTTGAGCAGTTGGATGGTTCTGGGGGTTGCGGGCTCCCTGCCATGTACGTCTTGTTTTCCCCTTGTGGAGAGAGGATAACAAATGGAACGCTTCCATTTTACGGTTTTGTCCCTATGTGTCAAACGTCGTTTCTTGTGGGAGGGGGGTGTGTAGTTTTGTGTGAGGACGGGGGAGGGCACCCACAAGGGGCGGCGCCGCGCAGATTGGGCTAAGGATTTGTGATTGCGTTGAGGTAGGCGAGGCTTTCGCGGGCGGTGCGTTTGGGGCCGGGGGTGAAGTCGAAGACTTCGACAGAGAGCCAGCGGTCGTAGTTGAGGTCGTCGAGCATCTGCAGGATGGGGCGGAAGTCGAGATCGCCCATACCGGGGCCGCGCAGGTTGGGGTCGTTGAGGTGGACGTGGTGGAAGAGGGGATGGACGGCGCGGATCTGGTCGGGGATGGGGCGGGGGTCGTTGCTCATGGCCTTGGTATCGACCATCATCCGCAGGCCGGGATGATCGACCTGGCGCACGAGCTCGGCGGCTTCGTCGACGTTGACGATGAAGTTGGTCTCGTTGGCGCTCAGCGGCTCGACGCAGAATAGGACGCCCTGCAGCTGGGCTCGCACGCCGCAAGCATGCAAGATTTCGGCGGTCGTTTTCCAGGCCTCGGATTTGGAACGGCCGGGCGGAATGTCGCGTTGTTGGGGCGAACCGAAGATGAGCGCCTCGCCGCCGAGGTCGGCGCAGCAGTCGATCAGGTCGAGCAGATACTGGGCGGTGCGGGCGCGAACGTCCGGGTCGGAGTCATTGATCTGGAAGCCTTCGGTCTGCGCCAGCAGCCAGTGGAGGCCGACGACCGCGAGGCCGGCGTCTTCGACGGCGCGCCGGATACGGAGGCGGTCGGCGGCGGAGAGATCGGTGACAAGGTTGCAGAGGGTGAAGGGCGCCAACTCGAGGCCATGATAGCCCAGTTCGGCGACGAAGGCGGCGGTCTTTTCCAGGGTCCAGCCTTCGAAGAGCTCGTTGCAGATGGCGTAGGGCATGGCGTTTTCATCCTCGTTCCATGGCGTTTCGCGTCGTGTTGGGAGACGCGGGCCGTCCCGCGTGCTGCGGGCGCTAGTTCCGATCGATCAGTTTGCGCAGGAAGGCCCCTTCGGTCTTGACGATCTCGTCGTCGTTTCCGGGTTCGAAGTTTTCGGGGATGAAAAGTTCGAGGGAGAGCGCGCCCTGGTAGCCAAAGGTTTTGAGGTCGTCAATGAGTTGGGGGATGTCGGCGACGCCTTCGGCGAGGCGGGCGCCGCGCCAGCGCCAGGTCGTGTTGCCATCGGGGCCCTGGCCGGCGGGCTCGGGCAGGCGGTTGCCGACGTGGCAGTGGGCGACGTAGGGGCCGAGGAGCTCCAGGCCCATGCGGGTATCTTCGATGCCGACTTCGATCATGTTCTGCACGTCGTAGATGGCGCCGATGTGGTCGGGGTCCAGGTCGCGCAGGAGTTCGAGCGCGCGCGAGGCGGTGACGGCGAGCGTGCCGGTATGGATCTCATAGGTGGCCTTGACGCCATACTCGCTTGCCAGTTCGGCCAGTTTGGCGTAGCCGGCGCGCGCTTCGAGGAACTGCAGCCAGTAGGGTCTGGCGCGGTCGTGTTTGGGGGCGTCGATGCGGATCAGGGGCGGGCGGTCGGGGTCGATGGCGAGGGCGCCTTTGAAGAGCTTGACGACGTGCTCGGTATCGTCATAGCTGGCGTTTGGAGCCAGGGCTGCGACGCGGATACCGGTGCGTTTGACGGCGGCGCGAATCTGGTCGGCCTTGTCGAGGATATTGTCCGGGCTTATGTCGGAGAGATGGCGGCCCCAGAAGAAAGGCTCTGCATGGGGATCGTCGGGGTTATAGCGGCAGCGCAGCTCGACGGCGTCGTAGCCGTACTGCTGCAGCTTGTCGAAGGTCTCGTCCAGTTCCCAGCGGGGAAGCATCACGGACGTGCAACTCAGTTCCATACGAAACTCCTTTGCGGCGGAGAGTTAAGGAGGGCAAGAAACGGACATATCGCGCCTCTTGCTGTTTTCAGATTACACCAAGATTAAGTTCGCGGCACTTTTCGAGGACCGCGATCTGGGCGCGTACGCTCTCTGGGGTGATGTCCAGCTCTTTACCCTGGCGGATGGACGCGTGGAGGGCGCGATATAGTTCCTGTACACTGCCTGCGCCGTCGTAGTCAAAGGAGAGTTTTTCCTCCTTGAGGGGAAGCTGTTCGCGATTGTAGACGCGGTCGCGGGCGATGGGCGCCTCGTCCAGTACCAGGGGCGGGGCTTCGGCGGGATCGAAGTATGTCAGGTGCGCTTCTTCCCGGTAACAGGCCATTGAGCCTTGCGTCCCCAGGACGAGGAAGTTGGGCTGGGGGACGGCACAGGCGGTGGTGATGTTGATTTCGATGAGCGGCCCTTGGCCAGGCTTGGGTCTGAGGATGACTTTGACGTGGCTGTCTGCGTCGCCGGCGTAGAGCGGCGTGGTTTCCATGTGGCAGAAGACGTCCGGTTCGGGGTCGTCGATCAGGAGCATGCCCATGTCGACGAAGTGGGGGCCGCTGTTGTTGAGCATGCCGCCCCCGTAGCGCTTCATCGTCTGCCAGTCCCATCTGCGGCCGAAGCCGCCGTTGTGGATGCGGACCTCGATGATGCGGCCGAGGAGGCCGGAGGCGATCACTTCGCGCGCTTTGACGAAGTCGGCGGCGTAGCGGAGGTTCTGGTGGACGGTGAGGAGCTGCCCGGTCTCCTTGGCGGCGGCGAGCATAGCGTCGGCGCCGGCAAGGTCGCTGGCCATCGGCTTTTCGACGATGACGTGCTGGCCGGCGCGCATGGCTGCGATGGTCTGCTCGGCGTGCAGGTTGCTGGGGGTGGCTACGACCATGAGCTCGACGGCCTTGTCGGCGACCAGTTCCTCATAAGAGGCGTATGCGAGGCAGTCGAAGCGTTCGACGGCTTCGGCCTGGCGGTCGGGGTCCGGGTCGCAGACGGCGACGACGCGGAACTGTTCGGGGAGATGGGCACAGGCGTTGGCGTGGTTGTTCCATCCGGTGCGGCCGAGGCCGGCGATGCCTACGTTGATGGGTGTTTGGTTGGTCATTGTTGGTTTCGAGTTTTTGGTTTTTGGGTTACTATTTTGGAGCTTGAGTGCTTGACTGCGGAAGGGACTATCGTAAGGCGGTCCTCACGAAAACGCATGAAGAACGCATGAAAAAAATCCCGGTTGTGCCAAGCTAAGTAATCGGATATAATACTCATTATAGCCAGTGGATGAAATTCGGCTCCAGGCCGTGTGCTTGTCGAACTGCGGTTCGCTCAATCCTATATCCCTGGCTTTTTCTTTTCTCTTCGCCACTCAAGCGCTGCCGCGCTGAGTGGCTTTTTTTGTTCAAGAATCCGATTGGCCCTGTTCACTAGACCACGAAATGGGAAAACTAAAGCGCATCCAGACGGACTGTGAGGGTATCAGAGTCCATCTCTATATGGCAAGCGCTCACCGTTCAGGCAAGCTCGGGATGCTGGAGGATGTGCTGATAGAGTTCTTTGCAGGATATCATCTCCATTTTCTGGCTGGCGTGGTCGAGGAGGAGCCCGATCTGGGCGGCCTGTTTGTCGATGCGGTAGATGGACCAGGGGTGGAAGATGGGCATGTAGTAGAGAAGCCCTTGTTGCGTGCAGTAGTCGATGCCGGGCGCGTATGCTTCGTAGACGCCTTGCGCGTCGCGGGGCATTGCGGTTGGGTAGGGCCATGGGAGCAGCGGCGGCCAGTGCACTTCGGCCGGCTGCCCGGTGAGGATGTTGTCGTGCCAGGCATGGGACGGTGTTTCCAGGAGTTCGGGGAAGCCTTCCTCGGCGTACCAGAAGGGCTGATCGAGGAGGGCGGGCAGTGTGCCGTTGGGGCCTTTGCCGACGCTGCGCACGTAGCGGTAGCCGGATTCCCACATGACTTCGAGAACGGTATGCTGGCCGCGGAAGCCGTTGGTGTATCCGCCGGGCGCGGTGAGGCCGTTTACTTCGCGCCCGAAGGTGTCTTCGATCAGCTTTCTGGCGTCGCCCAGTTCATAGGTGAGCGCGGCCCTGTCCTCGCCCAGCTCTTTCAGGTTGGGATGGGTGAAGGTGTGGCACTGGATGTCGAAGAGGGGATGGTCCAGTATGGCGCGCAGTTCGGGGCCGCAGAGTTCCAGCATTTTTGCGACGAGGAAGAAGGAAGCGGGCGCGTTGCGCCGCAGGTGCGCGGCGGCGACGGCGCGCACGCCGTCCAGGAATTCGGCGATATGTTCGGGCGTGTAGCTGAAACCCTTTTGGCGTCTGTTCTTATCCCACCAGGGGAATAAGCCTTCGGTGTCGTAAGCAGCGACGTAGTAAGACATGCAGCGCCTCTCTTTCAATCTTTCTGTTGTACGCGTGCTGACGTCCACGAACGCTGGATTCCCATCCGCATTAGCCCTCTCTACAGCTTACTCATCTTTTCCAGCACGGGCCAGAACTCCAGCTGCTCAACGGCGTGGCTGCGGTAGATGCCGATGCCGTCGGCTCCGCAGTCCATGGCCGCCTGGGCGGCGCGCAGCATCTGGTCGGGCTGCTGGAAGCTGCCGGGATGGTAGCAAGAGAGCTCGGCGATGACCGGTGTGCGGCCGGCGGCGACTTCGACGGCGTAGCTTAGCTGGCGCTGGAGCGCGTCGAGGTCGGAGTTGGTGCGGAACCAGATGTAGAACTCGTCGACGAGGCCCTGTTCGAGCCAGGCGGGCCAGTCGTGCAGGAGTTTGAGATAGTCCTCTTTTTCGCCGGCGATGAGCGTCGTGGAGAAGACGGCGTCGGGCTTGGTCTCTTTGACGGCGGCGCGCATCTCGGTCAGGGCGAGGGTGACGTAGTCGGCGCGGAACTGCAGCCATTCCGGGTCGTCGTTAGGCAGGTCGAAGGGGTTTTTGCCGTGTTTGGCCTGGAACTCGTTGACGGTGCGATCCTCGTAGCCGTAGGGGACGGCGCCGTTTTCGTCCTCGTTTCCGAGCACGAACTCGACCTGGATGCCGTCGCCTTGGGTATGGGTGAGGGTATCGACGAACTGCTGCGTCTGTTCGGCGCGCACTTCGGGGAAGGCGGCGCTCAGGTAGAGGTCGTCGCCCGGCTGCAGGGTGTAGGAACGGGTACGCGTGAGGCTGCGGAACTGCGGGTTTTTGCTGGCGAAGTCGCTCATGGTGGTGGTCACTTTGGGCGCGTCGTAGATGGGCCGGTGGCTGTCCATGACGGCGCGGGCCTCGGCTGCGGTGACGGGGGGGCGCAGAAAGTCGAGGGACCAGCCGTAGGTGACGCGCGCCCAGCCATGGCGGGGGAAGGAGTTGTAGTTGATGTAGGGATCGACTTGGATACCGGCGGCGTGAGCGGCTTCGGTCAGGGCGCGGGTCTGGTCTCCGCCGATGATTTTGGTGATGCCGACGTCGGCGCATTTCTGCGTCCAGGCGGGCAGGTAGTCGGCGTAGTCGGGATCGGTTGGAATCCTCTCCACGACGGGCGGTCCCCAGAGTATGAGACGTTCAGGCATCTTTTCTTTTCCTCTTGGTGATGGAAAGTTTTCGCGGCTGGCGGAATCACCGGCAACTGTGGTTACAGTTCTTCGTCCAGACCTTCGAGCAGACGGTCTACCTCGCTTTCGTCGTTGAAGGCGGCCACGGAAATGCGCATGGCGACTTCGACCGGGTCGGGCGGGGCGGACAGCCACTGGGATTTGACCACGGTTTGATGGCGCTGGCTCATTCTTTCAACGAGGCTGTCCAAATCGGTCTTGGTGAAGCCTTCGAACTTGACGGAGGTGATTCCGGCGGACTTGCCGGGCAGTGTGGGTGTGATGATGCGGGCGCGATCGATGTGCGCGATGCCCCTGCGCAGGCGGGTGGTCAGCTCTGCAATCCTCGCTTGCATGTTTTCCAGGCCGATGCTCTGCATGATCTCGACGGCGCGGCCGAGGCCGACAACCAGGGCGTGGTTGTAGGTGCCGATCTCGGTGCGTGAGCGGGCGGTTGGCGCCGGCGTAGGGTCATCGGGGAGCGACCAGGGGCTGCGGTCGGGGATGAAGTTGGGGCGAAAGCCGGGGAGCTGTTTTTCGGCGACGTACATATAGCCGGTGCCCATGGGGCCGAGCAGCCATTTGTGGCCGGAGCCGACGGCAAAGTCGCAGTCGAGGTCGCGGAGGTCTACCGGCATCTGTCCGACGGATTGGGCCAGGTCGAGCATGACGGGCACGCCGGCCTTGTGGGCGACGGCGGCTGCCTCTTTGACAGGGAGCAGGCGGCCATTGGGGGAGGCGATGTGGCTGAGGCAGATCAGGCGGGTGCGGTCGTTGAGTACGTAAGCGAGGTCGCCGAGAAAGTGTTCGTCGTAAACTTCGCCCAGCACGACTGTCTTAACGCCGTACTTCTGTTCCAGGCAGTAGGAGAGGCCAAAGGTGCTGACGTGTTCGAGGGTAGTAATAACGAATTCGTCGCCCTCCTGCCAGTCGATCCCGCGCGCAATTTGTTGCATGGCCCGGGACGTGTTCGTCTCGATGCCGAGCTCCTCTTCCTTTACGTTGAGCATTCGGGCCAGGCCGCTGCGGGCCGCGGCCTCGCGTTCGGTGTGTGACTGCCGGCCGGCGGGGGTGGCGGGCCCGTGGCGGGCTTCGGATTCCATGGTTTCGCGCACCGCTTGCAGCACGGAGTCGCTGGCGGGGCCGTAGGTCCCGGTCTGAAAATATCCCACTTCCCTGGTCATGGGAAGGTCCTGCCGAAGCTGTTCCACCGTCATGCGTGACATTTTCTGGGCCTTGTGCTGGATGGAGTTAGAAAGAAGCCCTTCCGGCGAAATGTGAGCAGGCGAGATAGGCGCTGTAGAAGACCGCCGGGTGGGTACTGGGAATGATAACCGACATTGACGGTTTCTGTCTAAGGGGCGGGGGAAGGGCGGGGCTGTTGTCTGAACGGGGATTTGGGGGGATTTTTAAGATTTGGGGGATGGGCTTTGATCTGTAGGCGGGCGGCGGGGGCTGGAGGGGAAGGGGGGAACGGCGGTGGTCAGTGGTGGGGCGGGGCCTCGGGTGTGAGAGGGGGGCAGAAAGGGCGCAAGTTCCGGGCTGCCTCCGGGAAATCACGGTGAGGCGGGCAGACCGCTCTTCTTGACGACCACAGATTTGGACTGCACACGTCGGAAGCGGCATCGGGTTGGCAGAACGGGGGGCCTACAGTAAGATTGGAGATCGCCGGGAGAGTGAGGAAGTCAGTGGTCGGTGAGTGGGCTGAGGCGGCGAGGCGCGCGCGATCCTGGCGGACCGGACTCACTCAGGATTGCGCATAGGCGAGTTGCGGCCATTCGAGTTTGGCCGAGGAAAGTCGGGGGCGCCCGGTTCGCAGGGGATGCCACCCGCGAGATATGGGATGAGTCAGACAACACCGCTGCCCCAGGCAGCCGCAGAGGGAATCGAGAACCGGGGGATTCGGCGTCCGCGCTGGGGGGTTGCGGCGTTTCTCGTGTTTGCGCTGGTCGTGGTGCTGGTCAGCAGCATGAACACGCCGCAGGCCCGTTTCTTTGCGGCGGAGCGGTTCCAAACGTTTGTCACGATTTTCCTGAGCCTGTTTATTGAAGCCGCGCCGTTTCTGATTGCGGGCTCGATCGTGTCGGGCATCATCGCCGTGTATGTGAACGCGGGGATGGTGGAACGCTACATACCGAATCATCCTCTGCTGGCGGCGCTTGCCGGCGCGGGGTTGGGGTTTGTTTTCCCCGTGTGCGAGTGCGGCGTAGTGCCGGTGACACGGCGGCTGTACGGGAAGGGGCTGCCGCTGCCGGTGGGTATCGCTTTTTTGCTGGCCGCGCCAGTGATCAATCCGGTGGTGATCTTCAGCACCTATGCGGCCTTTGGTTGGGGGCCTGTGCTGTGGGGGCGGGTTGTGTTCAGCATATTGGTGGCGTTTACGGTTGGGCTGATCTTTCATTTGGCCCGTCCGCGAGAGATCCTGCTGCCGGAGACGCTGGCCGGCTCCGACGATCACGGCGATCACGATGACTGTGATGTCCACGATCATGGCCACGATCATGGCCACGATCACGAACACGGTCACTCACACAATCACCATCAACCCCACCACCACGATCACCGTCACGAACAGAGCGGCGCGCACCCGGGCATCTGGCAGGCGCTGGTGCTGGCGGGCGATGACTTTCTGGACATGGGGCGCTATCTGATTGCGGGCGCGATGCTGGCGGCGGCGATGCAGACTGTGGTTCCTCAGTCCACATTGCTGGCCATTGGACAGGGGCCGGTGATCTCCGTCTTTGTAATGATGGCGCTGGCGTACATTCTGTCGGTCTGCTCGACGGTGGACGCGTTTATCGCGCTGGCCTTCAGCAACGCCTTTACGACGGGCTCGCTGTTCGGCTTTCTCGTGTTCGGGCCGATGGTGGACATCAAGAGCTCACTGCTGTTTCTGGGGGTCTTTCGGAGACGGACGGTCCTGTATTTGATCTTGCTGCCGCTGGCGCTGGTGGCGGTTATCGGTGTTTTCTGGAACGTGCAGGTTGGCGTTTGACGGATAGACGGCGGAAGACAGGAAAGGTGAAAGGTGGCACAGGATTCAGCTAGCGTGACGGGCCGGCTGTTGCGGCTGCCCAGAGTGCAGGCGGCTCTCAAAGGGTTGCTTCTGCTGGGGATGGGCGTATTTCTGTTCACGCGCATCACGTCGGGCACGCTCAACTACTACATCAGCCAACGGTTTGACTGGCTGACGGTGGCTGCGGTGATCGGCCTGATGGTGGTGGGGGCAAGCTACCGCTACCTGCTCCAGGAGTCCGGCCAGGAGTCGTCAGGGCGGGACGGCGCCGGCGAGGACCACAACGACCGCCACGGCCATCACCACGATCACAGCCACTCTTTGGGTTGGTTGGGGTTTCTGCTTATTTCCCTACCCATTCTTCTCGGCCTGCTCGTGCCGCCCAAGCCCTTGGGCGTGGCTGCGCTGCAGAATCGTGAGATCAGCGCTGGGGGATTGGATTCCGTGCTGCCGGCGGCTGCGCGTTCCACGCAGGTGCGTGAGAGCAGCGAGCGCACGATACTGGATTGGGTTCTGGCCTTTCATCAAGGTGAGCGGCCGGCCGAGACCGACACCGCGGATGTCGTTGGCTTCATCTATCTTGACAACGCGACAGAGAAGGCGCAGTTCACGCTCACCCGTTTTGTCGTTGGCTGCTGTGCCGCGGATGCGATGGCCGTCGGGTTGCCGGTCAGCCTGGGGGCTGGTCTGACATTTGAAGAGGCGTTGGAGGAGGGCCAGTGGGTGCGGGTCGTTGGCCGGTTCGGCGCTTCCACCGGCATTGAGCTGCCGGTGCTCATGGCGGAGCAGCTGGAGGTCGTAGCGGAACCCAACCAGCCCTACCTCTATCCATGACCCCTGTAACGAAGCGCCGGCAAAAGGCGGCCCGCTGCGGCTGCAGCCTGCACTGACTCCCTACTCTCAAATTCATGAGCCGTTTTGATCTGACCGTACTGTCGATCCTCAGCCTGTGCATGCTGATGCTCCTGGGTCTGTGGGGGCAGAGCCGCCGGGGTGTCGGCGACGACGGCGTAACCTATCTGCTCTACAAGACGGTCGACGAAGTTGGACGCGCGCAGTTGCATGCATTGCCTTTTGCGGCTGACGAAGGGGTTGCGGAGCGGGCTTCGAGACCCTTGACCCCGGATGAGGTCAGCGTGTGGGATTTCGCGCCGTCGCCGGATGGCAGGCTGATTGCGTACGGGGCGCTGGGGGAGATGGGATTCAGCGATCTGCGGCTGATCGATGTAGCCAGCGGGGAGGAGAGGCCGCTGCTGGCGTGCGAGAACGCCTCGTGCAGCGGCCCGAGCTGGTCATCCGACGGCCAGTACCTGGCGTACACGCGTCGTTCGGTGAACGCGTTTGCGTCCGGCGTGCTAAGCCCGCCGCGGATCTGGCTCCTGGATGTGGAATCGGGCGAAACGGCGCCGATTTTCAGCGACAGCCAGCGTCTTGGTCTGGATGCGCGCTGGTCTGTGGACGGGGAGTGGCTTTGTTTCGTTGCGCCGGAGGAACAGAAGCTGGCGGTCATCAGTCTGTCTTCGGGGCCTGCGGACGAGAGCGGGCAGACGGCCTTTTATCCAACGGCGACGGGAGAGACGTGCAGCTGGGACAGTGCGCGCCCCAGGATGTACACGACTGAATTCAGGCAGAGCGGCGATGAATGGATGACCCATCTGATCGCGATCGACGTTGAAAGCGGGGAGCGGTTCGAGTTGAGCGAAGCCGGGCGAGCGGCCGGGGGGCTGGTCCACGACAGTTCGGCGGTTTCGTCGGGGGACGGAGCCTGGATCGCGTTTCGGCGCAAGGAGCTGGAAGGCCCGGGCGCGACGCGGGGCAGCCAGATCTGGCGGATGCGCCCGGACGGCACGGAGGCGACTGCGCTGACCGGCGATCCCGCTTACGACCACGGGCCTCCGGTCTGGAGTCCTGACGGGCGTTTTCTGGTCACGCGGCGTTTTCCGCTGCGGGGGCCGGAAGTGACGCCGTCTCTGTGGCTGATCGACGCGGCGAGCGGCGAGGCGCGAATGATGGTGGAGCCGGGAGACTTTCCCGCTTTTGCGCGGTGAATGCAGCCTGAGACAGAGGGTGACAGTGCGTGACAGGATCAGCGGCCATCCGTTGCTGCCGGCTGTCGCGGGCAGCAACCCCTGCGCGCGGGCTGACGTGCGCAGGGCGCCCCTTATGTTGATATCCCCAACAGGCCGCGCGTGAGCTGAAAATCGAGGTGATTGTGGATGGCGCTCTGTGGCTGGTAGTCACCGGCGAGCGTGCGCGCGGCGAGATCCAGAATCTGTTGGGGCCAGGCGCGGGCATCGCGGTAGAGCCGCAGATCGGGCGCGACGGGGGCGCGCTCGCCAGCGAGTTGGAGGAGAGGAACGAACGGATGGCCCGCTCTCAACCGGTCGGAATAGGCGATGAGCAGGTGTGCGCCGCTGGCGCCGAGACCGGTCAGTGTCTCGGTCCAGTGGGGGGTGGGCATGTCCATCAGGTGGAAGCCGGGCGTCTCTGCGGCCTGGCCGTAGGCAAGGGAAGGCGACAGATCGGCGGCGTCCAGGCCGAGCGCCGCGGGGAATGCGGGCGCGTCGATCAATCCGCCTGAGGCCGGCGTGACGACGGCGCCGCCGGCGGCTGCGACGCGGCGGGCGACGCGAGCGAAGCTTTCGGCGGCTGGACCGGGGACAGGGCCGTCGCTGAGCAGCGCGAGGGACAGGCTGCCGTCGTTCCCGTTCGGACGGGGGCGCGCGGCCTTTTGCGCCGCGAAGTAATCTTCGATTCTGTCGAGGACGCGGGCGATGCCGCCGTCCAATTGCACGCTGGCCCAGCCGAAGTCGGCCTCGGCGAGACCGCTGTCGCGCAGCAACGAATGGATGTAGTCGTTGTGGGCTTTTTCGCAGCCATGCTCGAGAAAGAGACAGGCGTCGACCAGGGGATGGGTGGCGTACCCGATCATGGTGCGGGCATAGATTTCCTGTGTCGAGGCGAAGGCGACGCCGCAGCCCTCGGTGTGCGGGAGCGCGGCGAACCGGGGCTGCGCGCCGGGTTTGCCGGCCGGCTTCTGGGAGGCCGTTCGGTTGAGGCGCTGCGCGGCCATGCCGGCGATCTGGCTGGAGCAGAGGCTGGTGGGCAGAATGAGGCCGATGCGGGCGGCGGGGGGACGAGGCGGGGCGATTTCGCCGGCCTCGGCGGGTTGCGTCCGGATCGGGAGCGGCCGCCCGTCCGGCTGGGGGCGCGCCAGGATGGTCTGCAGCTGTCTGTGGTCCTGCTGCTGCCAGTTGCGCCAGATGGAGATTTGGGAGTGGCCGGCGAGCTCGCCTTTGCTGCGGCGGCCGGAGGCGATTTCGACAAGCAGGTCGAGAGTTTCGCTGCACAGCTGGTCCATGGTCGCGCCATCGAGGTAAGCGCCGGCGTTCACGTCCATTTCCTGAGGCAGCAGCTCGAAGCGCTGCGTGGTCGTCATCACTTTGATGGTCGGCACGAATGGGAAGTTGGTGATTGAGCCGTTTCCGGTGACGAAGATGATCAGATTTGAGCCGCCGGCCACCTGGCCGGCGATGCTTTCCAGGTCGTTGCCCGGCGTGTTCATGAAGTAGAGGCCGGGGGCAGGGTCGGGCGGGGTTTCGTGCGGAGCCGGGTCGCGGGCGGGATGCACCATTCGTTGCGCGTAGTCTACAACCCAATCCAGACGCACATCCGGGTGGCGCTTGATGGCGGCGCCGATCGACTTGAGGGCGATGTTGTAAAGCCCGCGCAGTTTGTTTCCGCCGGTGGGGTTGCCCTCCGCGGTCTGGCCGTGCCACGCCAGCCGCTCTTTGAACTGGGCGACAAAGTCGAGGAAGGCCTGGGCGGTGGCCAGGTCGCGCGTGTTCTGGAGGAGATAGGCTTCGGCGCCGATCAACTCGTCGGTTTCGGCGAGGTTGGCGCGGCCGCCATAGCGGATGACCTCTTTGGCGACGGCGGAAGCGAGCGGATTTCCGGAGAGGCCGGAGAAGGCGTCGGAGCCGCCGCACTGGAGGGCGATGTTGAGGTGGGCGAGGGACTGGGGCGTGCGCGGCAGGGCAGCGACCCGGGGCAGCCAGCGCTCTACGGTCTCGGCGGCATTTTTCAGGTCGGCTTCCCAATCCCCGGAGAGCGTGAAGAAGCGATGCGTGACGGCTGACAGGGGATAGTCGTGGGCGCGCAGATAGGTTTCCAGTTCGGCGTTGCTGATGGCCCGGTCGGCGGCCGGGTGCGTTTCGCGCGAATCCACGGCCAGGACTGCGCCGACGTTGGGGTGCACGATCAGGCCGGCGAGGGCGCGCAGCACAAAGTCGCGGTTGTTGAGCCGCTCGTAGCCGCTGCCCTCGGTGTGGGCGATGGCGACGATGCCGTCGAAGCCGGGGAATGCGGCCGCGGAAGGCTGCAACGTCTGCGCCACGCTTCTGGCGAAGGCTGCGGTGCTGGAGGTTGTCCCCAGGATGACGATCGTGTTGCGCGTTCCGACACCGCGCCCGCGTTCGCGGCGGAAGCCCAGGAAGGTGCGCGCCTCCTTGTACTGTTCCACCTGCCGGCCGGGGCGAAAGGCAGCTTCGTCGACCACGTAGGGGATGATCCGGTCCTGGAAATTGGGTTGCGGGGGGAGGGCGAAATCGAGGGAGCGTCCACTGAGCGCCTCGATCGCGCCGGCATTGCATACATAGTCGCCGGGCGCAATTGGCCGCGTTGCCATACCGAAAGGAAGACCCCAGGAGAGCAGGGGCTCGCCCTCTGCGATCGGTTCGATGGCGAAACGGTGGCCGACGAGGACGGCGGCGCCCAGCGTGAACCGGGCGCGGTCACGCTCAATGGTCAGGCCGGCATCCAGGCGGCGGGTGGCGATGGCGACGTTGTCGTCGGCTTGCGGCAGGCGGGCGATCGCGTCAAACGGAACCGGGCTGCGGCGGTCGGGCGGGGGTGCGGTGTTCGGCCTGTCATGCTGTCCCATCGGGCTCCTCCGTTTCGCGCCCTGCGATGCTGACGAGACGTTTCAGCTCTTTGACACGCGGACGGACTGATGCGGCATCCACCGCATCATACCTATCATCGCCAGCACCACCAAAGCGGAGGTGGCCGCGCCGAGCCAGTACGGCATTGTCGGCCCGCGGGCGAAGATCACGCCGGCGATCGCGGTGCTGATGATCGTGGACAGATTGATGCTCGACTGAAACCAGCCGAGTACGCTGCCGCGGTCCTGATCAGCCACAAGCGCTGTGGACATGGATTGGAGCGGCGGACTGGAGAGCCCGTAGCCGACGGCAAAGAAGAGTGAGCCGAAGGCGCCGAGCCAGGGCGATGTGACGAGCGCGTAGACCACCATGCCGATCATACGAAGGATGCTGCCCATCACGACAAGCTGGCCTTCGCTCAAGCGCCGCGCCAGGCGCCGCAGCAGGTAAGTCTGCGTAAACAGTTGGGAGATGCCCACAACGGAGAGCAAAAGGCCGATGCCAACGTCGGTGACCTCGCGGCTTGCGCCCTGGAAGAGAACGGCTTCACCGAAGAGCGCGAAGGTGGATTGCAGAAGGCCCAGCGCAAACTGGCCGAGGAAGGCGATCAGGAGGACGGCCAGCAGCGGCAGGGCCCAGGGAGCGCCTCCCAGCAGGCTGCTGATGGTGAGGCTGCCGGCGCGGCGGGCGCGGGCGCGGCGCCGTTCCTCCGCGGAGAGCGTTTCATCGAGCGCGTGCCAGGTGAGGAGGACGACCGCGGCCGCGGCGACCGCGGCGACGAGAAAGGGGACTGCGGGGCCGTAGGCTGCGGCGAGCGCGCCGCCGAGGGCGGGACCGAACATGAAGCCGAGGCCGAAAGCAGCGAGGATGTAGCCGAGGCTCTCGGTGCGCTTCTCGCGCGGGGTGATGTCGGTGATATACGCCTGGGCAACGATGATGTTGCCGCCGGTGATGCCATCGAGGATGCGGGCAAAGAAGAGCCAGCCAAAGCTGGGGGCAAAGGCCAGCAGGACAAAGCTGATGACCGTCCCGACCTGGCTGACGATGAGGACCGGAATGCGTCCGTAATGGTCGGAGAGGCGGCCGACATAGGGGCCGGAGATGAACTGGGCGGCGAAGAATGAGGAGGAGAGGAGTGTGATCAGCTCCGCCGACAGGTGAAACTCCCGCTGGGCATAGAGGGGCAGGACAGGGAAGATGAGCGACGCCCCCAGCATCTGAACAAAGACGACGAGGAGGATTGTAAGTAGCCGTCTGTCGATCGTCCCGAGTTTCATGCGTAGGGCGGCGGCCGGCGGCGTTGCGGACTGGGGCGCGACGGCTCTGGGGCGGGTGTCTGGCGATGGCTCCTGAACAGCGTTACGGCCGCTGGGGGGCGCCGCGGGCCCGGCTGTTCATGGTTCACGGCTGGGGTTGCTCTTCCTGCTCTTCCTGGACCCCGTCGCCTTGAGGAACTGTGAGCGAAAGGCCGACCCAGACGTTATTGGGGTCCTGGCCGATCAGGTCCTGGTTGGCAGCGTAGATTTCCGTCCAGCGGTCCTGGTCCCCGTACAACCGCAGGGCGATGTGGCGCAGGTTTTCGCCTGCCCGGACGAGGTACGTTTCGGGCAGATCCACCACCAGGGCGCTCTGGTCGATGGACGTCACCCCTTCGATTTCAGCCGCCAGCGCCAGCAACTCGGTCTGCACCGCGGCCATGGATACAGTTCCCTGCAGGATCAGTTCGCCGGGGGGCGCGCCCGCGGCCCAGGTGGCCTGTATGCCGAACGCGGCCAGGTCCGCCCGGTCCTGTTCATTGAGGAAGGCGGTCAGATCGAAGGACTGCACGCGTGCGACGGCGATGATGGTGGCGGCGACGTCAGGGGATGCGCTGGCGGTCGGGGCGGGGGTCGACGCAGCTTGTACGGACGCGGCCTGGGTTGGCGCGGGCGTGGGAAGGGGTGTGGCGGTCGGTTGCGCGGAGGACGACTGCGGCGGCGGCGCTTCATCTGCGGATGCGGCGCTGAACTGGGGGCCGGTGTCAGGCCCGCCGTCAGGGCTGGACGCCGCGCTCGGTTCGTCGCTGGTGAAGTAGGCGTAGATGTCGGCAACCTGGTCCTGAATGGCGCCCAGACCCCTGAGGACGGGCTGCAGGGGATCGCCCAAGTCCGGCAGGAAGAAGATGATGCCGAGGAGGACAGCGGCGATCGGAATCGCCCAAGGGAGGCGCCTGCGGATTTTCTTAGGGGCGGCTTTAAGCGCTTCCTGTTTCTTGGCAAGCGGGGCTGGGTAGTATTCGGTGCTGAACTGCCGGCTTGCCTTGCCGACTGCGAGCTGCGTGCCTTTGGCGCGGCCCCTCCGGCGGGCCTCTTCCCGGCGTCCCAGTTGGAGCTGTTCCTGGTGGGAGCGCAGCAGCCACTCGCCCTCGCTGCGCAGGATGTCATCGGCGGGGATGGCGGCGACGTGCTCCCGCATTTCCTTGAATTCGCCGCGTTTTCGATAGATGAGCGCCGCGAGCAGGTGCAGTTCGGGCGCTTCCAGCAGGGTGATGCCCTGGTCTATGCCCTCCAGGGCGGCGACCTCATTGCCCATCGAGTAATGTTCCAGGGCGCGATGGTAGATTGTCCGGGTCATCTCCGCGGGGGTGTAATGCGAAGCGACATCTGTGCCACAGTTGGGACAGTTTGTAAACGACGGGGTGACCTCTACGGGGGCCCCGCAAACGGGACAAGCCAAGTGCATTCGATTCTATCCAGACCGCTTGCTGCGTTGGTTATCGGGCGCCAGGGATGAAGCTATCTATAAGTTCCGGCGATCAGAAAGTCGTAAATAGTCGGTCGATGGTCACGCCGCGGATTCTGGCAGATGAAGCGGGGAGTGCCAAGACCAAGAGTCGAACCGTATTGGAATGTTATTGTTGAGGCAAGCTGATTCGGGGAAAACAGACTTGCGTGTCGGGCGTATTGGACTCTCATATTGAACGCGGCCGCATCATTTGACCGCGTTCTGTTGTGTCGATACAATAGCCAGCGGGAGGGGATGTGTCCCGGTGGACGCCCTGGTCTTCAAAATCAGTGGCAGGTGGCGCAGAGCCGGCTGCGGTGGGTTCGACTCCCACGCCTTCCCGCTATTGCGAAGCGCATTGCAGAACTCAGTGCAGAGCGCAGCGCTGTGCTCAGCATTCAGCCCCCAAGCCCTCACCGCCAAAGATAGCCAGTCGTTCTTCCTGGGTGGTGAGCGGCGCGCCCTGTGGTCGGTAGTGGAACTGGAGCGCGCGGCGGCGCGACATGGACCTGTTGGGCGGCGTTCCGTGGTGGAGCAGGCTCTGGAAGAGCAGGAGGCCGCCGGGCTTGAGCGGTACGGCCACAGCGCCGCTGTTGTCCACGTCCGTGTCACAGATTTGCCAATCCCGCCTTCGGAAATGGACGACAGGTCCTTGCAGATGGCTGCCCGGAGCGACGACCATGCAGCCGTTCTGGATGGTGGCCTCGTCAAGGGCGATCCAGCAGCCGACGACTCTGGTATTGAGTTCGAGTTGGAAGTAGGCGTGATCCTGGTGCCAGGGTTTGTCGCGGCCGAGCCGGGGCGGCTTCAGGAGCGCCATGCTTTGGAACAGAACCGGCGCCTCGCCGATCAGACGTTGAACCAGTTCCAGCAGCAGCGGGTGATGCGCGAGTTTGTTCAGGCGCTGGTCGTAGTCGGCAAAGCTCATGAACTTGCGCACATAGTCCTGTTTTTCCTCAAGCGGCAGTTCCTCAACATTGACGCCTGCGGAGGCCCTCTCGTATTGAACGCCGTTGAAGTCCTCAACTGCGCCCGACAACAGGTGAAACAGCCCGTCCAGCGCCACCTTGATTTCCTGTGCTGTGAAGGCGTTTTCGACGATCAGGAAGCCCTGCTCCTGGAATTGGGTCACGTGCGCGTCGGTCACACCGGCGAAGCCGTCGACACCCGTAACAACACCGGCTGGCTCATACAGGTCCGGCGGGAATTCGCCGGTTAGGCCGTCATCGAACTGCCGCTCGGGGACTGCTACCGTCATCGTCAATCCTCCGGGAGTTTAGATGGATGAAATCTCTTGGAATAAGCGCTGCGGTTTGACGCAGAGCGATCAGGCTCTGTTCTCGCCGCCTCGAATTGTGCGCGCGAAGCCAGGGTCAATTGGAACGAAACGGACGGTTGTCGAACCGTCCCTGGCGGTCGCCGCTTATGGTGGCCGGCGATTCCCTCATTCGGATTTTAGCATACATTACTCATACCATACTATACAATACAAGAAAACTGAACTGATCACAAGCCCTGGATTTGGACGGGGATGGGTTGTTGTCTGGACGGGGATTTGGGGGATGGGCTCTGATATGTGGGCGTGGGGCGGGGAGAACTGCAGGGGTCAGGGCGGTGGTCAGTGGGTGGCGGGTCAGTCCCAGTTTCGCAGCTGCGCTTGCGCTACGTTCTTGTCGAAGGCGGCCAAACAGTTCAATAATGAGATGGACATAGTCGGTCAGTTGTGGCAATTCCGCCATTTGGGCCCTCCTATTCGTTGGCAACGATAGAAGAAACCCTACTGGCCGATTATGTCACGTCCACATTATGCAAATCCCTCAGTTAACTGCTTGAATAGTGGGGCGCCCTGCTGAAGTTTAAGCCGGGAAACCGCAATCGCGCGGGAACTCGGCCGCTCCGAAACGGCTATCGTCCGTCTTCACGCCACCTCAGGCTCCGGATCCAGTAGCCGCGCAGCAACCCCGATCAACTCCGTCACCTTCTCGTCGCTGAATCCGTTGACATCAAAACCGTGGGCAATCGCGTTTCGATACTTCATCATGTCGGTCAGATAGTCATAGTCTTCGCGCGAAATGATGCCGTGCATGACCGCCATATCCAGGACGTATACCGCCGTGGTGACGCGCGTGATGGAGATGTCGGCGGTTTCGATCAGATTTCGGATCGCTGCCTCGCAAGCCGACCAGACCAGCAGGTAGGCGGCTTCACCCGAACCCTTCTCAAGAACGGTCTCGGCCTCGGCAAGACGCCGGCGGATCTCCTCTTCGGCAAAAGGCTGCGAGCCCTCAGGCGATTCCAGCTTCTCCGGCTCGCCCACCAGCAGCAGATCATAGCTCCAGCCAGGCTTGCTATAGAGAATCTCAGCAAGTTCATTCAACTCTGGTGTTGCTGCCAGGGACGTCCTGGACTTCACCTCAATCACCCGCACCTCGTCATCTTTGCGCGCAACCAGATCCACGTGGAAACCGGGCAAAAAGTCCAGCTCACAGTTTTCCTCAACTTCATAGCCCCGGCTTCGGTACTTCGCCGCCGTCCTGGCGATGAACTTCCTTTCAAGAATCTCGATGTCTTCGATCAAAATATCACATCCTGGTCCGGCGCATCGTCCACAATGATGTGAATGAACTATCTGGTTCGGCCGAGAGCCTGGTGCAAGCTCGGTGATAGGTCCCGGGTTGGAAAACTGGGCCTCAGAACCCTCTTTCGGCAAAGCAAATCCGTTGTCTGAGAGTCATCAAAGAAGATCAGACCCTTCAATGCGTCCAGGATTGGCTTGGGAATGTTGTCAATATCCAGGGGCGTACTATCGCAGAAATAGGTAATCGTCACCATGAGTTCTTCGGCAACGGGCGGTTCGCTGCCCTACTCACTCTCGACAACGCTTCGCACCTCCTGAGTCCAGTTCCTCACTAGCCGTCTTCTGCGAGCCTGCTGAGATACGGGCGATCTCTCAATTATGAGTTCAAGAGGAATCGGCACATCTATATCCGAACATCTGCTATGGTGTGTGTCACCAAAAATCAGAACCTTTCATGTCGATATCACTATACAGTATAGCGCAAGTTCTCAAATGTGAACGCTATTCCTACACGCCGCCCCGTATCTCCTCCAACAACCCATCCGCCTCCCGTTCCAGCGCCCGACTATCAGCCCAGATCTCCTCCGCGGCGCGCAACGGTTGCGGCTGGTAGGAGTAGCGGGTGAAGCTGATCTGAAACTCCACCTTGACGCTACCCAGGTCCTTGCGCAGCGGCCGCTACCATTCGCTGGCGTCGATCAACCGGACATAGCCTCGCCGTTGGACCGGCTTGCGCTTGCTCAGCACACCGATGTAGGCGGGGCGTCTTGTCCTGCTGGTTACTGTTGCCACAGTGTACAACTAATGTCAGAGCATGGTAAGAGCGGGCAGGCGGCGGCGAAGGCGGGCGGTTTCCCTTCACGTCGAGCGGGGGGCCAAAATGGGAACTGGGCGGCGCCCCAGGCGCGGGAGGTGACCCAAGGGGGGCGTTGCGGGGGGAATCCCCCCGCACAAGAGAGGCCGCTTGCGGCCGAACGCCCAGAGATGCAGTGTTCAGTGGATCATGGCCAGTCGGGAGCGGGCATTCCGCAGAGGGAGCCGGTTAATTTTGGGCCAGGAAGGCTTCCACCTCCGCACGGGTGGGGATGCCGAGGCGGGCGCCCTTTTTTGTGCAGCAGAGCGCGCCGACCGCTGAAGCGAAGCGGAGCAGTTCCTGCCACGCCATGCCCTGAGAGAGGCCGGCCGCGAACGCGCCGTGGAAGGCATCGCCGGCGCCGGTGGTGTCCTCCGCCCTGACTGAGAAGGCGGGGTAGCTGCCCGCGCTGGCGCCGAACCGGCAGTCTTCCCGGTTGCGCCAGCAGAGGCCCCGTTCGCCGAGGGTGATGATCGTCGAGGGGGCACAGCGGCTCAGTTGCGCCAGGGCGGTGTCCACGTCGTCCTGGCGGCTGTATGCGCGGGCAAAGTGCTCCGATACAACCAGGAATTCGACCATTTCCATCAATGTTTTCGAGCCTTGATGGAGGGTGTCGCCGTCCAACACGGTGGGGACGCCGGCGGCGCGGGCGCGGGCAACGATGGGTTCGGCCGCGGAGAGGTAGTGTCCGTCCACCAGGACCGCGCACGGGCGGCAGTTTTGTGGACAAAACGCCACCCCTTCGGGCATCTCCCGGCCGAGGCCGTAGTTGACGAGGGCGCGCGCGCCGTCGGGCTTGACGAGGATGGCGGAGAGGGATGTAGGCCATTTGCCGCGGGCAACCAGCTCTGTGTTGACGCCGGCGGCGTTCAGCTCCTCGATGTGTTTGTCGCCGTACATATCGCGGCCCAGATAGCCGGCGAAGGCCACGGAGGATCCGAGGCGTGCGACGGTCATTGATGCATTTGCGGCGATGCCTCCGCCGCAGGCGGTCAAATCGGTCGCCTTCATCTTTTCATCTAGGCCAAGGTGCCGGTCCACGGAAAAAATCAGGTCGTAGCAGGCGATGCCCACGCAGAGAACATCGACGGTCAGTGCAGCTGAGCTGGCATCGTCATTCATTCTTCCAACCAGATTGGATTCGACCACGCCCTGCTCCCATCTCGATCGCGAACGGTCACCCGGCAGTAGTGGCTGTCCCAATTGGACAGGTCGAACTCTGCGTGGGTGAGCCCGTTGCCCCAAGCCCGATTGCTCGCGCTGCCGACACCGGTCAGGAAGATGCGCTCGGCGGGCGAGCAGTGTACGACAATACGCTCTCCGGGGATAAGATCGATGTCATAGATTTCGGGGCCGGTGCTGGAGTAGAAGGCGCCGTCCTTCAGCGCGGTCAGCAGTGCTTCGGGGGAGAGCTCCTCGGCTTTCACCTGTACCCAGCCGCGACGAAAATCATGGTGCTCTTTGAGATGTGCGTCATCGGCGGCATAGGCGAAGTAGCGCTGGCGCTTGTCCAGGAGGATGTCCATTATGTGCCAGCTGTCAGCCCGGTCGTTGGCGTCATCGGCTATCCCGTTATAAATCTCGACAGCGTGGGCCGGACCCAAGGCTGCGACGTCATTTTCGGTAAGCGCGTACCAGTGGGGGTGGGCGATTCCGGTGAAGGCGCCGGCTTCCTTGGCCCTGGCGGCGAGCTGGGCGCCGGTTTCCTCCGGGGCGGTCGGGGCGAAGTCGAGGGGCAGGCCGGCGGCCACGATATGCCAGGGAGAGCCATTTTCGATCGCTCCGCTATGGAGTTCAGCGCCGATGATGGTCGTGAAGCCTTCTGATCGGAAGGGCCGCGTATCGGTAATGGGGAAGTCGTACTGTTCCATAAAGTGATCGGTCAGGGCGATGAAATCGTAACCGCCCTGTTTATACAGTCTGCAGACCTCCTGCGGTGGCTTGCCCCCGTCGGAACGGGTTGAGTGTGTGTGAAGATTTCCTTTCCAGAAACGGCCGGGGTTGGCAAATGCTGACAGTTCCATAGCTTCTCCAATCTGATGAAGTGACTGCTGGTTGCTGAGACAGGATGGTGAGGCAAGCAGTTGGGTCCTGGGTAATCCGACAAGACACTGAGGGAGACTGGCGGTCAGGGCCCGGTCAGTGGCTATCGGCCGAATCTTTTTCGTCGAGAAAATCGGTGATGATATCGGCGAAATTATCGAGCCGCTGAACGCGTTTGGCAAAGGCCGCGGCACGGGCGCCGACGAGAACTGTCAATGCGCAATTCTCAGTGTGCTTGCGGATCGAGCAGTCCTCGACATTGCCGTGATCGCTGGCGACGATCAGGAGGGTCTCCTGCCAGTCCATGACATCCAGGAGGCCGGCCAGGAAGCCGTCGATGCGCTCGAAGTTCTCAATGGCCCCGCGGAAGTCCCGGTAGTGACCGAGGAAGTCGGTCTGCCAGTGTTCGAAAAAGGCGAAGCGGACCGGTTGGGCGAGGCGCCAAAACTGCATCCCCGCTTCCTGCGGCGAATAGAGCGGCACATCGGGATAGCCCAGCTGGTTGCGCCAGCCGCGGCCGGTGAAGTTCGCGGACAAGGCCTGCTCTGCAACCATCTCTCGCCAGGTTCGCAACTTGAGACCGCCTCTTCTCGCCGCGTAGGGGATTGCGCTCAACAGGCGTTTGCCGCGCTTGACGGCGTCAAAGTAGCTCTGGGGATAGGCGTTGACGAAAGCGGTCGCATGACCGGCTGCGTTGAGGCGGGCAAAGATGCCGGCCTCGTCGAGTATGTCCCGAACGCGCTGGTCCGGCCGCGGACCGTAGTGCTCCCCCAGGCGGGCGGGGACGTTGACGCCGGTCAGGATTGCGGCCTGGCCGGTGGCGCTCTGAGGACGGCCGGGTACGCCCAGGTGGGCGTCGGTCGGGATCAGGTGCGCGTGGCCGTTGCTGTAACGCCCGCTTGAAGCGGTGAGCGGACGACCGTTGAAAAGCGCCGCAAGTGTCGGAAGTTCGGCCGCGGCCAGCGGGTTGACCTCCGGGTCATCGCGGCCCAGACCGACGCCGTCAAGGAAGAGAAAGAGGACTCGGCGCATGGTGGCGGGTGGTCACCGGTCTTCAGTTTCGAGCAACTCCACCAGGCGATCTTCCAGAACGTTCAGGCCGGAATCGACCTCCTTGTATGCCAGCCCCAGTCTCGCTGCGGCTGCGCGGGCGCGTTCGCTCTCGTCCTGGTCCGGCGACTGGCGGAGGTAGAGCAGCTCCTCGTAGTTGCCGAAGAAAGTGTCACGCAGGTCTGGGTAGCGGTCAAGGCCCAGCGATTCGATCACCAGTCCTTCGTAGTGGCGGGCGAGAAAGTCGGTCAGGTAGAAGGTGCCGGGCTGGCGCTCGGCCTGCAGGTCGAAGAGGGCGCCGCCGTAGAATTCGTAGCAGTGGGGGCCGGGGATGCGGACGGCGTGGGGGTAGCGGGCGAGGAGGGCATCGAGCGCGCCGAGTGTGCCGCAGTCGGCGTAGCCGATGAGGATGCGGTCGAAGCGGTTCGCCCAGGCGTCAAGTTTTTTTGCGACGGCGGGGGCGATGCGTTCGGGGCGGTTATGGAACTGGGCGGGGACGGCGGTCAACTCGAAATCCCAGCCGCGGCGGTTGGCGATGGTGATCAGTTCGCGTACGATGGCGCCGCAGGCGATGATGCCGATTTTCAAGTGCGTGCTCCTCGGCCCTTGAATGAGGCCCGGAGAGGAAGTGGTACTGGCCTATTGCGACTGCTGCAGGTTGTTCAATCAAACAACAGTCAAACAACGGTCAAGCAAATCCTCTGCTTCAAATCTCTCTTAAGAACTGGGAAATTTCGCCAATTTTGGCTGTTTCGGGTAATCCAGTCAAACAACCGTCAAACAACGGTCAAGCAAGTTTCCCTAGTTGAGGAACTATCCAGCCCAGTAGGGCAGGTACGTCCGGCTCCTGGTTCCAACATCGGGATTCCGAACGATGACGAGCTCTGATTCTACTGATTCATTGAGAAGCCTTGTTGCCTGGGCAGCATTTTTGTCGGCGATTCCAAATCGTTCCCGGATCGACGCATTGTTCATGGGGCGTTTGGTAACGTAGCGAAGACATGCATGCAGATAGCAGGCCCGAACACGGTCTGTTCTGTCCATTTCGCGCAAAGGTTTTTGAGCAAAGAGAGTCGCCCGCGTAAATCCGTTAGGGGACTCGAAGAGTGGCGCGGGTAACTGATACTTTTCGGCCAATTCAACAACCTTGTCGATACCGCTGCCACGTTCCTCACAGAATCTGAACCGACGCATCATGGAGGCCAACGTTTCGTTGAGAGACCGCGGTGGTGAATCAACGAAGCGATCCGTTTCCACTAAAGGACTGCCCGGATTGGTAATTTCAATTCGGCTGTCGAAGATTTCAATCATTGGCCCGGCGCCGGTTACATTGAAGTCCTGGTGGATCAGCGCGTTTGCGACCAGTTCGCGTACTGCGATTTCGGGAAACATGGGTACCGACCGCCGCAAGGAGCGTTCGATCACTTCATTTGCGGGTACAAGCGCCATGATGTACTCAACCACTCTTGGAAATCCAACGGCATAACCGTATACGCCTTCTTGTTCTCTTATCGTTTTGGTGCGTCCCGCGCCGCTATACTGAATGACGCGAATGGCCTTGCGCTTGATTTGTGGGAAGTGACTCAGGTTTCGGGCAAACAGGATTGCTCCCAGATTGCTAATGTTCCAGCCCCCGGCGTCGCAGCGCGCGATCAGCTTATCGTTTTCGAGCGCGTTAAGAATTGCAGCGTGTCCGTCCGGGATCGGAACATCAAGTAGATCGAAGTAGGCAGAGTAGTCGAGTTTGTGCAAAGTGTCTGAGTCGCTGACTTGCTCCAAAGCGACACGATTCTCGAAAGTGACCTGGTCAAAGACACGCCAGAGCGTACGCTGCTTCGCAGGATAATCCTTGAGTCTTCTCGTGCTCCCGCCTACCCGGATAAACTCTTCACCACCGAAGGACACTGGCTGATGCGATGCAGGTTCGATTTCCAGGAGAACAACCCTCTGTCCATCGATATCGAGTTCGTTGAAACGAAACTCGATGCGCGGGTTTATCTGACTGTACAGCCAAGTCTCTAGCGGCTCGTTTCCCTTTCTCACAGTAGATGGAGAAAACGTAGTGCCTACAATCGCATTTGTCTTGTCTTCTATTCCCCAGACGGCTGAGGCGGAAGTTTTCCCATTGATGGCAGCCCCGTTTGCCAGAGCGGAAATGTTTCTCCCGATAGTATCCGGATTACTGTTGTTGCCTTTGAACTCCACCCACTCGGTTTCGCCCGGCAGGCGGCGCAATTCACGCACCATGCCAGCGAGATATTCGGGGATTCGGGCAGGAATCATCGTGTCACCTTCTCAGAGGCGTCAGCGAGGCTTCCGGAAGCGTCAGCCTTCACAATTTGCGGTCGAGTTTTTGGCGCGTCGCCTCCTTCGCAACCGACAGTATACCTTATTGTCGTGATGGATTCATGTCGGTCATTCTGCGTGCAAGATAAGGCGCGGCTGGCACGTCCCTCTCCTACTCCAGAGCCTCGCGCATCGCGCGCAGGTGGACCGGGGTTGTGCCGCAGCAGCCGGCGATCACGTCTACGCCGAGGTCCTTCATCTGGCGGGCGTAATCGGCCATGACCTCCGGCGTGCCGTCGTAGATCACATCGTCTCCCTGCAGGACGGGCAGGCCCGCGTTGCTCTGGGCATAGAGGACGACGCCGGGCGGACGGTGGGCAACCATCTCCGCCATCACCGTCCGGATCTCGTCGGGGCCGTTGCCGCAGTTGGCGCCGATCACCTGGACGCCCCAGCTGGCCAGCGTTTCAACGGCCTGTTTGGGGCTGACGCCCATCATGGTGTGCAGGTTGGTATCGAAAGTGAGCATGGAGACGATGGGCAGGTCGGTCGCTTGATCGACGGCGCGCACCGCGGCTTCCACCTCCTGCAGGTCGCTCATGGTTTCGGTGAGGATGAAGTCGGCGCCGGCGTCGGCCATCACGGCGACCTGTTCGGCGAAGAGCTCGGTCGCTTCATCCACCGTCATCACGCCCAGGGGATCGAGCAACTCGCCGGTCGGGCCGACCGAGGCCCCCACCAGCACATTGCCGGCTTCGTCGGCGATTTTGCGCGCCAACTGCACGCCGGCCGCGTTCAACTCGACCAGTCTGTCCTGGAGGTCGTGCATCTTGAGGCGGGCGGTGGTGCCGCCGAAGGTGTTGGTCGTTATGATGTGTGATCCGGCCTCGACGTAGCCCCGATAGACGGCCTGTACTGCTTCTGGATTCTCCACATTCCAAAGCTCCGGCGCGGCGCCGCCGGTGAGGCCGGCGTCCTGCAGCATCGTGGCCATGGCCCCGTCGCCCAGCAGGGGGCCGCCGTGCTGGTTCAGCAGCTCGACCACGGGGTGGGGGCGCGGTGTCAGCCATCCGCCTGAAGAGGAGTCGGGTGTTATCGCCGACAGCAGTTTCCGTATTCTTTGCGGGGGATAGTCAGCTTCCAGCCGCGCGGCGACGGCCTGGGCAACTTCTTCGGGATTCCCCTCCTTTTCCTGCCAGTCTGAGCGCAGCCAGCCGTCCAGGTATTCATCGGAGCCGGTCGCGCCGGCGCGCATGGCGGCTTCGTCGATGGCGACCTGAAAGCGGGCAGGCAGCTGGACCTTGTGCCGGGCGCGGCGTCCCTCGCGGGCCACCACCATTGACGGGAAGTCCCGCCAGTACGTTATCTGGTACTCTGTCATGGAGATTGGACCTCTGGTGAAAGATAAGTGGCCGGCGGCCGATGGCGAATTGCGGGTAGCCGGCCAGTTGACGCAGTCATTCTCTGAATTATACAGATGGGCGCGCAGGAATGCCTAACAGAGGCTTTGCGCGGGCACACGATGTTTTCATAGTTGAGTTTTGGCTATCTTTGCGCTACCATTGACTCAGTCTGCGGCTATGATTGTTTTCCAGGCGATCGTTGTGAAATATGAACTTTCAACGGCGAAGCGCGCTTGTCGGCGCCCCCATCATTCCGGGCCCTGGACAACGTGCGCCTGACAGTTCTATTGTTCATGTGAAGGAACCAATCGAATTAAAGGAGACAGTTTCATGAGAAATCGACATTCGTGGACAGTTGTGGGTGTCATGCTCATCCTGGCAATGCTGATTGGCGCTTGCCAGCCGGTCGCGGAGGCGCCGGCCGCGGAGGAGATGGCGGGCGATGAAATGGAAGCGGGGTTGCGGGTTGCCTTTGTCTATGTCGCGCCCATCGGAGACCTCGGCTGGACGTATGCGCACGATGAGGGGCGGCTGTACATGGAAGAGAATCTTGAGGGCGGCGCGGAGACGGCCTTCATTGAGAACGTACCTGAAGGCCCCGACGCGGAGCGTGTTATCCGCGACTTTGCGCAGAAGGGCTATAATCTGGTTATCACCACCAGCTTCGGCTATATGGATCCGACACTGACCGTTGCCCAGGAGTTCCCGGACCAGTATTTTGTGCATGTATCCGGCTACAAGACGGCGGACAACATGAGCACGCTGTTCGGTCGCATGTACCAGCCCCGCTATTTGAGCGGCCTGGTGGCAGGCAGCATGACGGAGAGCAATATCATCGGCTACGTGGCTGCGTTCCCGATTCCTGAGGTGATCCGAGGCATCAACGCGTTCACGCTGGGCGTGCGCGAGGTGAATCCGGACGCCGAGGTGCGGGTGGTGTGGACGAACACCTGGTTTGGGCCGCCCGAAGAAAAGGAAGCGGCTGAAGCGTTGCTGGACCAGGGCGCGGATATTATCGCCCAGCACCAGGACACGACGGAGCCGCAGAAGGCCGCGGCCGAGCGGGGTGGAACCAGCATCGGCTATAACAGCGATATGCGTATATTCGTCGGTGACTCCGTCCTCACGGGACCGGTCTGGAATTGGGGCCCGGCGTTCGTGAAGTTCGCGGAGCAGGCGCGCGACCACAGCTGGGTTACTGAGCAGTACTGGGGCGGCATGGATGACGGGATCGTTGGCTTGGCGGAAATGAGCCCGAACGTCCCGGATGACGTAGCCGCAATGGTCAGCGAAAAGCAGACCATGATCGTTTCCGGTGAGACGGATGTGTTCTGCGGCGCGATGAACGGCCAGAACGGCGTCCAGTTCCTGGAAGACGGCCAGTGCATGGATGACGGCCAGATGCTGGGCATGGACTGGTTTGTGGAGGGTGTTGTCGGCGAGGCGCCGGGCGAGGCTGCCCCGCTCGGGAACTAGCCTGTATCCTGGTCTGAAATTGAGCCGAGTGACGTACCAGGATTCGGCTTGGGCGTCCGCTTGCAAAGGGCAGGCGCCTGGACCGGTTCGGGCGTGATTCCCACAGATTGCTCCTCTCTTGAAGTCAGGCAGCGGAAGAGGGAGGAGCAATCTGTTTGCCGCATGACTGGAAGAATCGATGAGCGAGTCCGTCTGTAATTGTAGTGAAAAGGAGCGACGTTACATGAGGATTCGACATTTGAGGATGGTGGTTGGCGTTCTGCTGGTCCTGGCACTGCTGATCAGCGCCTGTCAGCCGATCGAGAGTGCGCCGGCGGCCGCGGAGGAGGCAGATTCGGCAAGAACGGTCGATTCGATGAAGGTCGCCTTTGTCTACGTCGGCCCGGTGGGAGATCTCGGTTGGAGCTATGCGCACGACCAGGGCCGGTTGGCGCTGGAAGAGCTCGGCGTGGAAACAGCCTACAGCGAGCTTGTGGCGGAAGGACCGGACGCGGCGCGTGTGCTGCAGAGCTACGCGGCCCAAGGCTATGACTTGATTTTTGCCACCAGCTTCGGCTATATGGATAGCGTCATTGAAGTCGCGGCGGAGTTTCCGGATGTGAAGTTTGAACATGCCACCGGATACAAGACGGCTGAGAATGTCGGCATTTATGACGGCCGCGGCTACCAGGGCTGGTACCTCTCGGGCATGGTCGCAGGGGCGATGACACAGTCAAATGTTATCGGTTATATCGCGCCCTACCCCATTCCGGAGGTTGTGCGCAATCTGAATGCCTTCGCCCTGGGGGCCCAGTCGATCAACCCGCTCGTGGAGGTGCGTCCGGTCTGGATTTTTGCCTGGTTTGATCCTCCTGCCGAACGTGAAGCCGCGCAGGCGCTCATTGATGCCGGCGCGGATGTCGTGGCCCGCGAGAGCGACAGTGTCGAACCGGACAAACTGGCGCAGGAGCAAGGTGTTTATGCGATCGGCTATAACGTGGTCAACCCGGAGATCGCGCCGCAGGCATTGCTGACCGCGCCGGTCTGGAACTGGCAGGTCATCTATGAGAAGAAGGTGCGCGACATGGCTGCCGGGACATGGACCAATGAGCCGGTCTGGTGGGGCATGGAAGAAGGCGTGTTGGACCTCGCGCCGGTGGCTGAATTTGTGCCGGCGGTGGTACGAATTGCGGTCGAGGAGGCGAAGGAAGGCATTCTTGAAGGCAGTTTTCAGTTCTTCTGCGGCCCGATCAACGATAACACCGGCGCAGAACGGGTCGCTGCGGGAGAGTGTATGGACGACCCGGCACTGCTCGGCTATGACTGGCTGGTGGCAGGTGTTACCGGCGAGATCCCGCAGTAAGGAAGGGGAAGAAAGCAGGTTGAGACTCGCGTATAGGAGAGTGGGGCTAGAGCCGCTGGCCCTCCTCTCTTGCTTCATTTCTTTAACGACGCCGGCGCGCATAGTCAAACTCCACCTCCTATGACGAACGCAACACCTCCCGCCGTGGATTTGCGGGAAATCACCAAACGATTTCCCGGGGTACTGGCAAACGACAGCGTCGATCTGACGGTCAATAAGGGTGAGATTCATGCCCTGCTGGGGGAAAACGGCGCGGGCAAGTCGACGCTGATGAATGTCCTGGCCGGGCTGTATCTGCCGGAACAGGGTCATGTGCTGGTGCATGGGCGTCCAGTGCATATCGATTCGCCCAAGACTGCCTTCGACCTGGGCATCGCGATGGTCCATCAGCACTTCAAACTGGTGATGAATCAGACAGTGGCTGAGAACATCATCCTGGGGCTGGACGATCCCTACTGCGCACCTGCCGAGAGGGGCCGATTCAAACCGTTGCGGCTGGATATGCAGCGGGTGCAGGGGCGCATTGCCGAGGTGAGCGAGCAGTATGATCTGCAGGTGGACCCGGAGGCGTTTGTCTGGCAGTTGAGCGTCGGCGAGCAGCAGCGGATCGAGATTTTGAAGGCGCTGTACCGGGGCGCGGACATCCTGATCCTGGATGAGCCAACGGCAGTCCTTACGCCGCAGGAGGCCGACGCGCTGGGCCAGACGATGACGCGCATGGTGCAGGAGGGCAAGACGATCATCTTCATCAGCCACAAGCTGGATGAGGTGACCCGTTTTGCCGACCGGGTGACTGTCCTGCGTCAGGGGCGGGTGGTGGCCAGCGAGGACGTGACCGCCGAGACCAGCGCCGCGCATCTGGCCGAATTGATGGTGGGGCGGACGGTTGTGTTCCGCATAGACAAGGAAGAGCAGGAGTTCGGCGAGATTTGTCTGGAGGTCGAGGGCGTCAGCTGCCTGAACGACAAGCGGTTGCCGGCCCTGCAGAATGTTTCGCTGCAGATCCGCAGGGGCGAAATTTTGGGCATTGCCGGTGTTGCCGGCAACGGGCAGAAGGAGCTGGCCGAGCTGTTGACCGGACTGCGGCGGGCCACCACCGGGCGTTTTCGCCTGCTGGGGCAGGAGCTTACCAACCGGCCCCCGCGCGCCATCATCGACGCGGGCATCGCCCACATCCCGGAAAGCCGCATCCACGTGGGCTCGGTCGGCTCGATGAATGTGGCGGACAATATCGCGCTCAAACACTACCGGGACAGGCCGGGCCCGTTACTGGATCGCGACGGTCTGGACAAGATGAGCGCGGCGTTGGTGGAGGAGTTCAACGTGGACACGCCGGGCATCGCGACCAATGCCGGCGCGCTCTCCGGCGGGAATCTGCAGAAGCTGATTCTGGCCCGCGAGTTGACGACGGACCCGAAGCTGATCATCGCGGCCCATCCGACACAGGGGCTGGACGTGGGCGCGACGGAGGCGGTGCGCCAGCGCCTGCTGGAGCAGCAGGCGGCCGGGGTCGCGGTGCTGTTGATCAGCGAAGATTTGGACGAGTTGTTCAGCCTGGCGGACCGCGTTGCCGTACTCAACGGCGGGCGAGTGATGGGCGTGGTCGACATCGGTTCGGCCACCCGCGAACAGATTGGGCTGATGATGGCCGGCCAACAGACGGCTTGACCGATTGACGCAACTGGCATGGATATCCTGTACAAAGTTGGCTCGGTCGCTCTTCTGCTGGTGGGTGTTCTCTATCCGCTGGGCGCGATCTATATGATGATGAAGTTCCTCACGCGCGAAGATCTGCCGCGCCCTTCTCCTGCGTACATGATGCTCCATTTCGTCCTGATCGCGACTGTTCCTCTGGCCGGAATTCTGGGCGGATTCGCCGCGTTTGCGCCGACCCTTTGGCAGAGCCAGGTTATACGCATGATCGTCTACGGCGCCGGCGTACTTTCGGTGGTCGCGTTGGCGATGCTGCTCGTCAGCAGCCGGCGGCAACCGAGCAGCGGTGAATAGCGGCTGGCGGTCCGCATGTACTACCTGCCATCAGTCTGATGACTGACGCCCCGGTCTACCTTCCCCGTACAACATACCGCTTGTTCGCCGCAGGCGGCGCGGCAGTTGTGTTGCTCTTCCTGTGGGAGCTTCTCAATGGATTCAGCCTGCCTACCCTTTTCTTCCTTGTGGGTGCGATCGCTTTCACCCTCATCTATGCACGCTGGGCGCTGATGCAGCTTGAGTTGACCGCCGACGGCGTAACCGTGCGGGCGCCGTTACAGGCGACCCAGCAGATTCAGTTCCGTCAGATGATCATCTGTGAAGAGGCCGGCCGCTTCATGCCCGGAGTGAGCCTCGTCTACTGGCCTGTTTCGGCTGACGGAATCGTGGATACGGAAGTGCCCCGCACGCAGTTTTTGCCGGCGGTGGCGCGCCAGGAGGAGCTGCTGGCCGCGCTGCAGGAGCGGATCCCCGACTGACCGGACGGCCACATGGCTAAGGGGGCTTGAGCAGAGTGACGGGAGAGCAACCGAAGGTGTTGTTCGTCACGGGCGAGTACCCGCCGATGGTGGGCGGCGTCGGCAGGTTTACGGCTGAACTGGCGTCAGCGTTGCAGATACAGGGCGCGCAGGTAAGCGTCCTGACCGACGAGCAGGTGACGGCAGAGTCGGGTGCGGTTCGGGTGCTGCCGGGACGCCGCAGTTGGGGCTGGCAGATCCTGTCCGACATCCCTGCCTGCGCCCGCGCCATCGGCGCGGAATGGATTCACGTTCAGTACCAGACGGCTGCCTACGGGATGCATCCCGCCATTAACGCTCTGCCCTACTTCCTGCGGCGATACGGGCTGCGGACCGCCTGGACCTACCACGACCTACGTGTTCCCTATCTTTTTCCCAAGGCCGGAGCCCGGCTGCGCAACTGGGTGACGCGGCTGCCGCTGCGCGCCGCGGATGCGGTGGTGGTCACCAATCAGAGTGACTGGGAATCGGTGCAAGGGCAGGTGCAGCGCGGCCAGCTTCACCGGATTCCAATCGGCAGCGACATCGAGAGCCGCCGGTTCACGGCGGAGGAGCGGTCCCTGCGCCGGGCCGCGCGCGGCTACGGCGGCGAGCAGTTGGTGCTGGGCTATTTCGGCTTTCTCAACGCGAGCAAGGGCGGGCTGACGCTGGTCGAGACGCTGGCGGCGCTGGCAGGTGAAGGCCGGGATGTTCATCTTCTGATGATCGGCGAGCGGGTGGGGGCGAGCGATGAAACAAACTTCGCCTATCTACAGAGGGTCGAGGCTGCCATCGAGGAACAGGGGCTGGACGGCCGCGTGCAGTGGACGGGCCACCAGTCGGACGCTGAGGTCGCTGCCGACTTCAACGCCATTGACGTGCTGGTGATGCCGTATGAGGACGGCATGAGCATGCGCCGCAGCACGTTGACGGCCGCGCTGGCCAACGGCTGCGCGATCGTGACAACGCATCCGCAGGCGCCGACGCCGGAAGTGACTGCGGACTCCGACCTGCTGCTCGTTCCGCCCAGAGATCCGGCTGCGACCGCGGCGGCGGTGCGGCGAATAGCTGCGGACCCGCGCCTGGCGGAGACATTGCGCGCCAATGCCCGCATAGCGGCCCGCCAGTTCACCTGGGATGTGATCGCGGCGCGGCATCTGGAAATGTACAGCGCGTGAGCGGGCATTCGCCGCGTTCCCTCCTTTCCCGCCCGTTGACCCGTCTCAGGACGCGTTGTACACTGTCTGCACCCTGAAGGTTTAGTATCCTCAAGCTATTCAAAAAAAGCGAATGCAGGGAGGCCAACCGATGGAATATCGCCCATTTGGACGTACAGGACTGGACGTATCCGCAATTGGCTTTGGCTGCTGGGAGATCGGCGGCGGGTACGGACACTTTGACGAGAGCGACGTTGTGAAGGCGGTGCATCGATCACTCGATCTTGGGATTAATCTCTTTGACACGGCCGAGGGCTACGGCTTTGGCCAGTCTGAGCAGATTCTGGGCAGGGCCCTTGGCGCGCGGCGTCAGGAAGCGATCGTCGTCACCAAGTGGGGCATCTACCAGAATGAAGGCAAGTGGCGCCGCGACAGCCGCCGCGAGACCGCCCTTGGGGCCATCGACCGCAGCCTCAAGGCGCTCGGGACCGACTATGTGGACGTTTATCTGGTCCACTGGCCGGACAGGGATGTGCCGCTGGAGGAGCCGATGGCGGCGTTGGAGGAGATCGTGCAGGCTGGCAAAGCCCGCTTTGTCGGCGTTTCCAACTTCCGCCCGGAGCAAATTGAGACCTGTATGGAGACGCGGCGGGTGGACATCACCCAGTACGGCTACCACATGTTCGACCGGCGGCTGGAGCGCGAAGTCTTCCCAACGATTGCAAAGCATGAAATCGGTCTGATGACGTACGGTTCACTGGCGCATGGTCTGCTGACGGGGACGTTTACGGCGGATACGACGTTTGACGAAACGGACTGGCGCTCCAATGGGAATGCGTTCAACATCCCGCTGTTTACGGAGGAGGTCTTTGCGCGGAACGTGGCCACTGTCGATGACCTCAAGCCGATCGCGGCCCGGCACGGCAAGACAATGGCTCAACTTGCGCTGCGCTGGGCGCTGTCGAATCCGGTGGTAAGTGTGGCGCTGATCGGGTTCCGCCGCCCAGAGGAGGTCGAGGAAAACGTTGCCGGACTCGACTGGTCACTTGACCAGGAGACGCTGGACGAGATCGATGCGGTGTTCGCGAAGCACGGTGTGGATACGGCGCCGGCGGCTTGGGTAGAGGTGGAGGACTGATCGCAATACGGTCGGTCTGTCGACATCAGAAAAAGGGTGCTAACAGCGCCGATTGCGGCGCCACCGGGAAAGGGGGTTCCTGCATGACAACCCCGCGCTTGCGCGTGCTGACTGAGGAGCAGGTGAGGCAGTTCAGGCTAAACGGTTTTCTGACCGTAGAGGACGTTCTCTCAACCGAGGAGGTGGCCGCTTTGGCGGCGCACACCGATCTGATCGCGGCAGGCAAGGTCGAACACATCCCGGAGACGAGCATTCAGCTGGAGCAGGTGTTCCGGGAAGGCGAGCGTGAAGTTGCGGATCAGGTTCTGTCAGTGCGCAAACTGTACAATCTGGCCGTCTACGATGAGGTCATGTGGGGCCATGCCACCCATCCCAGAATCGTCGACATCATCGCCGATCTGTTGGGCTGCGACGACATCAAGATGTACGGCGATCAGCTCTTTATGAAGGCGCCGGTCACGGGGACGGCGCAGCCGTGGCACCAGGATTCGGCGTCGTGGCGGGACATTTTCCCGATGGACCTTGTCTCGGCATGGACGGCCATCGACCATGCAACGGTGGAGAATGGCTGCCTGAATTTCTGTCCCGGCACGCACCGCTGGGGGATGATGAGAGGGCCGCAGCTGGGCTGGTTTCTGGAAGACCTGGGGAGCGAGCAGTGGCCGATCGTGCCGGCGCCTTTGAAGGCGGGCAGCGTCAGCTTTCATCACAGCCTGGTGCTGCACCAGAGCAACGCCAACCTGTCGGGGCAGCGGCGGCGGGGCTATGCGGTCCACTACATGCGCGCGTCGTCGCGGCGGGACGAATCGGTGACGGACGCGCCGAAGATGCCGCCGTTCAAGCAGGTGCGAGGGCGTTCGTTTGCGGGGCGGGTTTAGTTCTTAGCCTGGGATAAGCAGTTAACAGATCGACCAACCGGCACGCCGCTCGCGTGCCGGTTTCCTTTTCAACGGCGGTACGCCGGCACTACACCGCGCCGGGCGCGCCGAGTGGATGGGGGCCGTTCGTCATCGGATTGGCGCGGGCGAGAGCGTAGACCGCGTCCTGCAGTTCGAGGATGCGCACCGCATCTTCGACATTGGGCGAAAAGCTGCTGCGCCCTTCCTCGATTGCCACCAGCGCCCTGCGCATGATCTCCTTCATGCCGCCCGTATGCTGTGGTTCCGGGTGAAAAGTCACACCCTCGGTTGTGTGGACCTCAGTTATCTTGTTTCCCTGCTGGTCGTAGCGCTGAAGAACTGTGGCTTTCGTGCCGATGAAGCGAAAGCTGTGGTCTCCCGCGCGGGCGCCTGACGGGTAGCTGTAACCGGATTCGACGATCCCGGTGACGCCGTCGTCCGTGCGCAGTATACCCACCGCCACATCCTCCACTTCGCGTGCGTACATCGAGTTGGAGATGACACCGCCGACTGCGGTTACGGGCCGGTCACCGACGAACTGCAGGAAGGTGTCGATACCGTGGGCGGACTCGGTGGCCCAGCAGCCGCCGCCGGAGATAGTGGCATCGTTGTGCCATGCGGAGGGCGTTGGGTCGTAGCGCGAAGGCGGCCCGTTGTTGAGGCGGCTGTTGTAGAGGACGAGGTCGCCGAAGCTGCCATCGTCGATCATGGCTTGAACGAGGTCTACGAGCTCCGTTCCGCGGTTGGGAAGGGTGAGGGCGCTGAAGACGCCGCGCTCTGTGCAGAGTTCGGCGGCGGGGCGGAGGCGGTCGGCGCAGTCGGCGAAGGGTTTGTCGAGCAGGAAGGGCAGGCCGCGCTCGGCGCAGGCGCGGACGTGGTCCGGCATTTCGGTGTGCTTGCCTGCGACCAGGACGGCATCGGGGCGGCTGGCGTCGAGGCACTCGCCGGCGGAGCTGTAGGCGGGGCATTGGAATTCGTCGGCCAGCTGCTGGCGCGGGCCTTGTTCGGCGTCCATGACGGCGACGATCTCGTGGCCGAGGTCGCGCGTCGCGGCGGCCATGCCGCGTCCGTGGTGGCTGTAGGAAAGTAGAGCAGTTCGCATCGTTGTTTGCCTCAAATCCAGCCGTGCTGGCGGGTGACCGGCACGCCGTGGCGCTGGTGGGTCCAGGTGTGTCCGCTCTCGAGGACGACTTCACGGCCGGTTATTGCCGAGGTTTCGGCGGCGAAGAGGATCTCCATGATGTGGCGAGCCCATTCGCCGGAGGAGGGCGGCTCGATGTCCTGTTCGATCGCCTCGACGAACGACTTCCATTCGTGGTGCATCTCGACAGGCGGGTCGTCGAAAGGAATGTCCTTCCACTCGTCGCCCTGGCCGACCTTTACGAACTTTTCTCCGTGCTGGCTGAAGCGCAGGGTGCCGTTGGCGCAGATGACCTGGCTTTCGAAGTTGGGCGCGCCGTCGGCAAAGCCGACCGAGACGGCGACGCCGGCAAGGCCGTTTTTGTAGCGGACGAGCGCGGTGGCGGTGTCGTCGCTGGCCTGGTAATGGGCGCGGGTGCCCATGCTGGCAGAGACTGAGACGGCCTGGGAAGCCATGAGCCAGGTGAGGCGGTCGACGACGTGGACGCCGTTGGCCAGCCACATGCCGCCGCCATGGAAACGGCTGCGGTACTGGGGCGGGCGGCCGGCGAAGTTCCAGTTCTTGGACATGTAGCAGACGATGGTCATCAGCGGGCCGAGCTGGCCGGAATCGAGAATCTCCTTGGCCGTGAGGCTGGTGCCGTAGTAGTGCTGGGTCTGGCCGACCATGAGTTTGACGTTGTTGCTGGCGGCGGCTTCGATCATGTCGTCGCACTGTTCGAGGCTGAGCGCCATCGGCTTCTCGACGAGGACATGCTTGCCAGCGTTGCAGGCGTCGACGGTGAGGCGGTGGTGGAGTTGATGGCCGAGCACGACGGCGACGGCCTCGACCTCGTCGTCCTTGAGAAGCTCGGTGTGGGAGGGATAGCCCTTGGGGATGTCGTATTTCTCCATGTATTCGCGGCGCTTTTCCTCGAAGAGATCGGCGACGGCGACGACTTCGACATTGTCGAGTGTGTCAATGGCGCTACAGTGGGCGCGTGCGATGCCGCCCAGCCCGATGATTCCGACTTTCAATTTGGCCATGTTGGTCTGTTTCGCTCCTGTGGGTTGTCTGGGTGGTTTCGGTATCGCGGCGCGCCTCAGATCCAGCCGTGATCACGGGTGACGGGTATGCCGCCGCGCTGGTGGGTCCAGGAGAGGCCGCTTTCCAGGACGACGTCCTGCCCGGTGATGGCCGAGCTCTCGGCGGCGAAGAGGATCTCCATGATGTGGCGGCTCCACTCGCCGGAGGCGGGCGGCTCGATGTCCTGTTCGATCGATTCGACAAAGGATTTCCACTCATGGTGCATGACGGCGGGCGGGTCGTCATACGGGATATCCTGCCAGACATCCCCCTGCCCGACCTGGAGGAACGGTTGTCTGCCGCCGCCGATGCGTACGGTTCCATTGGCGCAGATGACCTGGGTATCCATGATGGGCGGCCCGTCGGCGAAGGCGATCGAGATCGCGGCGCCGGCGAGGCCGTTCTTGTAGCGGATGAGCGCGGTGGCGGTATCGTCGGCGGCCTGGTAGTGGGCGCGCGTGCCGATGCTGGCGGATACGGAGACGGCCTGAGAGGCCATGAGCCAGGTGAGGCGGTCGACGACGTGGACGCCGTTGGTGAGCCACATGCCGCCGCCGTGGAATCGGCTGCGGTACTGGGGCGCGCGGTGGGCATAGGTCCAGTTTTTGCACGAGTAGCAGACGATCGTCATAAGCGGGCCCAGACGGCCGGAATCGAGGATCTCCTTCATCTTGAGGAGGATGCCGGAGAAGTGCGGTGTATGGCCGACCATGAGCTTGACGCTGTTGCTGGCTGCGGCATCGATCATGGCGTCGCACTGCTCGAGGCTGAGCGCCATCGGCTTTTCGACGAGGACGTGCTTGCCGGCATTGCAGGCGTCGACGGTGAGGCGGTGGTGGAGGTGATGGCCGAGCACGACGGCGACGGCGTCGATCTCGTCATCCTTCAAGAGCTCGGTGTGGGAGGTGTAGCCCCTGGGAATGCCGTACTCGTCCATGTACTGGCGGCGCTTCTCCTCGAAGAGGTCGGCGACCGCGACGACTTCGACGTTTTCGAGGGTGGCGATGGCGTCGCAGTGGGAGCGGGCGATGCCGCCAAGCCCGATGATTCCGACTTTAAGAGTGGTCATGTCGGCTTGTCACTCCTGTGGGACGTTACTTGAAGACGCCGCTGGTGATGCCCTCGACGATCTGGCGCTGGAAGATGAGGGTGATGATGAAGACCGGGATAGTCGTGAGGATGGCCACTGCGGACATGTTGCCCCAGGAGACGTCGAATTCGCTCCTTGCCCCGATTACCTGGGCCTCGGAGAGGGCCATGGTGATTACCTTGACGCCGGCGCCGCGGGCGAAGATGAGCGGCGTGAAGAATTCGTTCCAGCCGATGATGAAGTTGATGAGGAACATGGTGGCGATGCCGGGGCGGATTACGGGCAGAACGATGCGCCAGAGGAGAGGGAAGAAGCTGGCGCCGTCAACCTTGGCAGCGTCTTCGATCTCGACGGGCACCTGGCGCAGGAATGAAACCAGCACCCAGGTGGTGATCGGCAGCAGCGCGCTGCCGTAGAGAATGAGGAGGCCGTGCAGCGTATCCATCAGATTGAGCGTCTGGTACATCTGGAAGAGAGGGATAACGGTGGCGGTGCCGGGCAACATGCTGGAGGCGAGCAGCCCGATCATGACCAGGTTTGCGCCGGGGAAGTTTAGGCGGGCGATGGCGTAGGCGGCCAGCAGGCTGACGGTGAGCGCCAGGATGGTGGAGAAGGTGGCCAGCAAGGTGGAGTTGAGCATGTAACGGGCGATGGGCAGCGCGCCGAAGATGTCCTCAAAGCGGGCGATTGCCAGGCTGCGCGGAACGTAGGTCAGCGGTACGGTGAACAGTTTCCCGCTCGGGGCGAACGCGGTCAGGAAGATGTAATAGATCGGCAGCAGGATCACGATCATGAAGAGAATGACCATGAGGGTGAAAAGCGTTGTGCGAATCCCGCGCTTGAGGTTGAGTTGTGTATTCATAAAGAGATAGTGGTCAGTGGCCAGAGAAGTTACAGTCGTTCCCAGGCGCGGCGGAGGAAGCCGTAGCCGACGACGCCCACGACCAGGACGATGAAAAAGAGCAGCATGGCGATGGCGGATGCGTAACCGAAGTTGAGGACGCGGAAGCCTTCGAGATAGACAAGATAGGAGAGCAGCGATGTGGCGGTGCCTGGCCCGCCATTGGTGAGCGCGTAGACGATTTCAAATGTGAGCACGCGGAAGATGGCGGTGAAGATCATCATCGAAATAATGAGGGGCATCAGCAGCGGCAGGGTGACGTACCAGTAGGAGCGCACGCCGTCGGCGCCGTCGATCTTCGCGGCCTCGTAGAGTTCCAGGGGGATTCCCTGGAGGCCGCTGAGGAAGATGACGGCGAGGAAGGCGGTGTTTTTCCAGACGTCGGTGATGGTGACGGCGAAACGGGCGGTGGTGAAGTTGACAAGCCAAAGCGGGCGTTCGCCGCTAAGCCGCCAGATGATGTCGTTGATGAGTCCGTAATCCTGGTGGAAGATCCAGCGGGCGGCGGTGGCGATGACGATGGGCGCCATGGCCCAGGGCAGCAGATTGACGGCACGCGTAAAGTTGCGCATTTTGAAGCGCTGATTGAGCAGCTCGGCGATGGCCAACCCGAGCACGACCTGCAGGGCGACGGATGTAACGGTAAAGAAGAGCGTGAAGGTGAGGGTGGCGTCGACGTTGGCGTCGCGTGTCAGCGCCATGTAGTTATCAAGGCCGACAAAGTCGAAGGTGCGGCGCACGGGGCTGTTGTCGAAAAAGCTGATGTAGAAAGTGCGCAGGAAGGGATAGACGGATGTGAGGAGCCGCCACAGCACCACGGGGGTGACCAGCAGCCAGGCCAGAAGTATGCGACGTGTGCTGAGGTTTTGTCGACTTAACAAGGGTAGAACGCCAGTGATCAGTGGTCAGTTGCCGGTGGCCAGCATCCGCACTGGCCACCGGCGGTTTAATGCGGGTATCAGCCCAGATCGCGTTCAAGGATTGGGTTGATCTTGTCCATGGCCGCGGTGACTGCCTCATCGAGGCTGACCTGGTCTGTCAGATAGGCGTGAACGTTCTGTTCGGCGGCGTCGTAGATTTCCTGGATGCTGGGCGTAACCGGGCGGGCCTTGACAAGGCCGCCGGCCTCGGCCAAATCGAGCAGGAATGGCGAAGAGGGCGCGAGATCCTGGACTTCTGGGTCGGCCCAAAGGGAGACGCGGGCGGGGACGCGGCCGCGGTAGATCTGCTGCTTCATGACATCGGAGCGTGCGGTAAAGCCGATCCACTCGTTGGCCAGCTCCTGTTTTGGCGAGCTGGCGACGACGGACCAGCCCCAGCAGCCGGTGATCGTCTCGGCGTTGTCCGGACCCATTGGCGGCAGGAATGCGGAAACCTGATCGGCCCAGAACTCCTCGTTGGTGCGCATTGCGCCGAAGAAGCCGTCCCAGCACCACCACATGGCGTACTTGTCCGAGAGCCAGCCCTGGAAGACGGAACTGTAGTCCTCCTGCGGGGCTGAGTCGGGGGCGATGTTGTGTTCGGCGTAGAGCGCCTTATAGAAGGCGAGGGCTTCGCGTGCGCCGTCATTGTCCAGGTCATTGATGGCGCCGCCGCCCTGGTTTGTCCAATGCTGGATTTCATTGCCCAGCTGGCCGCCAATCGTGGCGGAAAGGGCGATGCCGTAGATGCCTGCGTCCTCGTCGGTGAGGGCCGTGCCTACCTCGACCAGGTCGTTCCAGTCAGCGGGCGGAGAGACGCCGGCTTCATCGAAGTAGTCGGTGCGATAGAAGAAGATTTCGGTGTCGTTGCCCCAGGGAATGCGGTAGAGGGCGCCGTCCCATGAGGACACGTCGTAGATCAGCGTCTGGGGCCAGTCATCGAGGTCGATGTCATAGAGTTCGACGACGGGCTCGAGCGGGGAGAGCCAGCCGGCGGCGCCGTAGATGGCGGCCTGGAAGTCGTCGGAGTGGAAGGCGTCGGTGCCGGTATCGCCCGATGCCAGGCGTGTCGTCATCATCTGCTGCCACTCGATGTAGACGGCCGGGGCGACTTCATAGTTGACGATGTTGCCGGTCTCTTCCTGATACTGGTCGATGACGCCCTGGAAGAAGTCGTTGCTATCGGCCCAGTAGACGATGTTCAGTTCCTGCGGTTCTGCCATAGTTTCTTCGCCGCCTCCATCTGCCGCGGGGGCGGCAACAGGCGCGGCGCAGGCGCTGAGCGCGGCGAACGCCGCCCCGGCGCCGGCTGTCTTGAGGAAGGCACGCCGGGAGACGGCGCGCGTCAGGGAAGCGTTTGCTTTACGGGTCATGGAATTCCTCCTGATTTGGAAAGAGAGTAAGGAAGTATCGGCTGTCGATGCAGTTTTATTTGTAAATCCGGTGGTTGCGTGAAAGTCGGCGGTTCACTGCATAAATCGGACTGTGTGTGGAGTGCAGCGTCGCGTTCAGCCTGCTGTGGGCCGACCACGGGATCATAGCAGAAACTCCAGTGGGGCTGCAAACGCTGTTTATTTGGGCCACTTATTGTCTAATCTCTTAACCAACGAGCGACCTTCCATGTACCGACTTCAGTTTAGAGGCCTGCCCAATCACAGGTCTCGAACGTCCCGGGATGCGCTCCCACTCCTGTTGATGAGTGGAATTCTGGTACAATACGGCTCGGAGTTGCTTACCTCTGTTCATTCGGACACGGTAGCACGATGATCACCCCCTTTGATTTGCAGTGCGAATACTCCTTAGACCCGGTGGGCATCGACACGCTTCGGCCGCGCTTCAGTTGGCTGCTGCGCGCGGAGGAACGCGGCCAGAGCCAGTCGGCCTACAGGATCCTGGTCGCCAGCAGCGAGGCCAATCTGCTGGCCGGGGACGGTGACAGGTGGGACAGCGGCCGGGTCGTGTCGTCAGACATGGCGCAGGTCGGATACGAAGGCGCGACGCTGGCGAGCAATGAGCGCTGCTGGTGGGCGGTGCGGGTGTGGGACGGGGAAGGAAATGCCGGCGGCTTCAGCGATCCGGCGGTGTTCAGCATGGGGCTGCTGGAGGCCAGCGACTGGCAGGGCGGCTGGATCGGCGCGGCCGACAGTTCGATCTCGGCGCCGCTGCTGCGGCGAGAGTTTACCCTGGACAGGCCGGTGCGGCGGGCGACTGTTCACATGGCCGGGCTGGGTTACGGGGAACTGTATGTGAACGGCGCCAAGGCGGGGCAGAGCGTGCTGGACCCCGGAAACACGTACTACAGCAACGACCAGCCTCTTGCGCTGGGCGCGCGAGTGCTTTACGTGAGCCATGATGTCACGGCGTTGCTGCAGCCGGGGGCCAACGTATTCGGCGTCATTCTGGGCCATGGCTGGTACAGTGCGGAGGAGGACGTCCCGCCGTCGCCCAGCCACCGCACGCCTTACGGGGACAGGCCCCGGCTGCTTCTGCACGGGATTATTGAATTCGAGGACGGCGGACAGGTCAGCCTTGTCTCTGATGGCGAGTGGCAGACGGCGCCGGGCCCGATCACGTATAACGATTTCAACAACGGCGAGCGTTACGACGCGCGCTTGGAAGAAACGGGGTGGGACAGCCCCGGTTACGACGACGCGGGCTGGCAGCAGGCTGTGGGTGTGGAGGCGCCCGGGGGCGCGCTGGTTGCGCAAAGTATGCCGCCGACGCGCGTGATCGAGACGCTGCCGGCGGTCGCGATGAGCAACCCGCGCGAGGGCGTGTATATCTTCGACCTGGGGCAGACGATCACCGGATGGTGCCGGTTGCGAGCGCGGGGACCGGCGGGCGCGAAGGTAACGCTGCGGCATGGAACCTGCCTCTACGCGGACGGGACGCTGGACGCGCGCAGCAATCTGACCAACGCGCCAGAGACTAAAGAGGACTACAGACTGGGTATCGGCCGCGACGGGGGCGTACATCATTGCGCGCGGCAGATGGACAACTATACTCTCAAAGGCAGTGGCGTCGAGGTCTGGGAGCCGCGCTTCACGCTGCACAGTTTCCGTTACGTTGAAGTCACAGGCTATCCGGGCGTGCCCACGCTGGAAAGCGTGGAGGGACGCGTTGTGCATACGGCGGTGGGAACCGGGAGCCGTTTTCGCTGTTCGGACGAGCTCTTCAACCGGATTCACAGCAATGTACACTGGACGCTTCGGGGGAGTTTCCAGAGCATTTCGCAGGACGCGGCGGACCGTTCGGAACGGGTAGCGTGGCTGGGGGATCCGGGCTTCATCGCCGAAGACTATCTTTACAATTTTGAAAGCGCCAGTTTCTGGGCGAAGTGGCTGGAGGACATCGCTGACGCGCAGAAGGAGGAGGGCGATGTACCGGTGGTGGCCCCGCTGCACTGGCGCAGGACGATGGACCCTTATCTGCGCTGGATGGACTGGGCGAGCACGTATCCGATTTTCGTGTGGCAGGTCTACCGCCATTACGGCGACGAGCGCGTGCTGGCCAGGCATTACCGTCCGCTCAAGCGGATGATGGCATTCTACGGCGCGCTGGCGGAAGGGCATATCATGCGCCATGGGCTGGGCGACCACATGGAGCCGCAGGCCGACGGGAGCTCCAGCTTTAAGCCGCTGCATACGCCGATGGCGCTCACGTCGACGGCCTACCACCAGCACTGTGTGTCGATCCTGGCGCAGGCGGCGCGGGTCCTGGGCGAGGAGGATGACGCGGAGCGGTTCGGTGCGCTGGCCGGGGCGATCAGGGAGGCGTTCAACCGCGAGTTTCTGGACGAAGAGACCAGTCAGTATGGGGGCGGCAGCCAGACCGCGAACGCGATGGCGCTGCACCTTGATCTGGTACCAGAAGACAGGATAGAGGCGGTTGTGGCCAACCTGGTCGAGGATATCCGCGTGCGCCAGAACGGGCATCTGACGACAGGCATCATCGGCACGGCGGCGCTGGAGAACGCGCTGCCGCGCTACGGCCAGGCCGAAGTCATGGCCGAGCTGATGTCGCAGACGGCTTTCCCAAGCTGGGGCGAGCAGATCGCCAAGGGCGCGACGACGGTGTGGGAGTCGTGGAACGGCGACCCGGAGGAGGAGTTGAGCCTGAACATGAAGATGTTCTGCAGCACGGAGGTCTTCTTCTACAGAACGCTGGCCGGCATCAGTCCTACGAGCCCCGGCTACCGGACGATCGCGATCAGCCCGAGCGTGGTCGGGGGTGTGACCGAGGTGGAAGCGGAGGTGAAGACGCTGTCGGGTGCGGTGGCAGCGGCCTGGCAGCAGGACGCGGGTGTGTTCAACATGCAGGTGACAGTTCCGGTCAACACGACGGCGGAGGTCAGTGTGCCCAAGTTGGGTCTGGGCGCGGCGGCTGTCAGCGAGGGTGGCAAGGCAGTTTGGGAAAAGAGCGTATTCAGACCGGGTGTTGCGGGAATAGGCGCGGGTGAGGAGAGCGGAGACGCCATCACTTTTCGAGTAGGCTCCGGCTTGTATAATTTCCGCCTGGTCGAAGAGTAACTTGAAACCGGAAAATCAGAACCAGGGGAAAAAGGATGACAATGAAGATTGCAGTGGTGGGTACTGGCGGCGTGGCCGAGAGGAACTATCTGCCCTACATCGTTGAGCGCAAAGGCATTCAGCTTAGCTACCTGAACCGCACGCGCAGCAAGGCAGAGGCGGTGGCGGAGCAGTTCGGCGGACGCGTGGCGGCTGACGCGGCTGATCTGATGGCGGACGAGCCGGATACGTGTCTGGTCTTTACCAAGGAGACGGACCGCCTGGACGCGGCGAACGCGTTGCTGCCGCACGGACCGAAACGGCTGTTTTTCGAGAAGCCGCTGGCGGCGCGGCACGGGCAGGCGAACGTGGTCGAGGAGGATTTCTTCGATGCGCGCGCGATGATGCAGGCGGCGCACGGCGCGGGCGTGGAGACGGCGATGGTCTTCAACTACCGCTTCTTCGACCAGACGAGGCTGGCGCGCGAGATCGTGGAGCAGAAGGCGTTCGGGCAGCCGGTGCATTTCACGGGCATGGTGCACTACAACTGCTGGAGCCACTGCATCGACCTGTTGCTGTACTTCATGGGGCCGGCGGCCAGTATCAGCGCGCAGGCGTCCTCGCCGGGCGCGGGCGCCGACGGATCGCGCAACGTGACGGTGGCTGCGCGCCTGGAAAACGATGCGACGGGCACGCTTATCGGCACCTCGGCCATCGATCCGAAGCTGCCGCTCTACGAGTTGACCTTCGCGTTCGAGCACGGGCGGCTGAGTATGCGGGACCTTGACGGCGAGATGGAGGTGCTCGACTACCGCACTGGCCGCCATGAAAGGCACAACCTGACGTTCGACATCTCGCGCTGGGACCAGTACCGGGCGTCGTTCGGCAAGGCGATCCACGCCTATCTGGACAGCGTGCAAGATGGCGCGCCGCCACCGATACCGGGCGTGGCTGGGTTGCAGGAGCTGCAGTTCGAGGCGGGGATCAAGCGGGCGATCGCCAGCGGCGCGACGGTGGATTTGGGGGAGGCGTTTGGGCTGGAGGGGTTGTGATTCAACCCGCCCGCGCTACAAGAATGGCAAGAGAAGCGGCCAAGCTATCATAAAGGTAGCTGGCGGTTGGAAACTTAGATACAGAGAAGGCTGATCTGTTGCTTTTTTCCGACCCCTGATTTTTGGCGTTAGTCCTGATGGGCCGGCGGCGCGGGCTGCGAGACATGCCCCTTCACGGCAGCGTACAGGAAGCCGATATCATGGGACAACTGGTCATGTCTCTCGACCAGTGCGGCGAATCGTTCTTCGTTGCGGTTGAACTGTTCGACGGCATTGGCGAACATCTCGTCTATGTGGGCGAACTGCTCTGCGTGCTCTTTGGCGCTCCGTTCTAAAATGCGCTCGATGCGGTCTAGGCGATCTTCGTTCTGTTCAGTCATGGGGGGATTTTTCTCCTTTGGATGTTGTCGGTTAAGTATATAACGGCTGTAGCAGGTGTTCAAGTGGTCATTAACGACGGATACGTCCCAGTTTTGGGGTGGGAACAGTCTGGCGGGGAATAAATGCCAGCGGTGGCTGGAATTGTTTACCGGCTTTGGGAGAGATTCAGGGCAGGCGCTAAGTCTGGCCTTACAGTGGGGTCCGTTGATTGGAGGGTATGTGAGGGCAGGCACAAGGCCTGTCCTTACGGGGATTTGATGAGACTGACAGGACGTGGTTAGGCAAAATTCTTTCGATTGGACACCTGATCACCAAAGTCGACACTCTGTCGTCGAGGCATGTTGTTGAAGGGGAGCGTTGCGGGGGTGTTCCCCCCGCACAAGGGAGGGCCAAAGACCCGACTGCCCAAAAGGGGGAGGAGAGAGGTACAAGAAGTGAGGAGTGAGAGTTGCTGTTTCTTCTCCCTCAGATCGGATCGCGGGCTGACCATGGTATGGTCGCTGCCAGAGATTTGCGAGAGCTCATCCCCATTTTGGGATGAGCTTTTAACGATATTGGCTGGCTAGGCCTCCCAAATTGTGTCGCGCCGAAGTTATGCTTCTCTGCCGAAATGCCGGCGTCCAGATGCGTCGCCTACCACCTTCTAACGGCCACTTCCATTTAACAACTCCGTCTTCGGCCGCTCCTTGGTCGGGTCGACGAAGGGGACGCGCACGACTTCGGCGTCGACGATGCCGTCGGCGGGGAGCTGGACCTTGACCTGCGTGCCGCGTCGCCAGTGGGAGCGGGGCATGACGGCCAGGGCGATGTTTGAATCCTGGGCCGGAGACCAGAAGGCGCTGGTGACGTAGCCGACGTCGTCGCCGGAGTCGTTGTCTTTGACCAGGTAGAAATCCTCGTTGTACCAGACGATCGGCTCGCCGCCGACGCGCAGACCGACCAGCCGCTGATTGACCCCCTCCCGCTTGATCCGCGTAAGCGCCTCTTTGCCGATGAAGTCCCCTTTGTCCAGGTCCACTTGCCAGCCGAGCCGCACTTCGTAGGGGTTGTTCTCGATGTCCATGTCCTGGCCGTAGGAGAGGATGCCCGCCTCGATGCGGCGGATATGGCTGGGCGCGATGACGCCGAGATTGAACTCTTCGCCCTGTTCGAGGATGTAGGGCCAGACGTCGTCGGCGTGGAGCATGGCGTTGTGCAGGTAGATTTCGAAGCCGAGTTCGGCGGAGAAGCCGGTGCGCGAGATGGTAACGGGATGGTCGTTGACGGTGTCGTGGATCAGGCTGTAGTAGGGCATCTCTCGCACGTGGGGGCCGACCATCTTCTCCAGGAGCGCGGCTGATTTGGGGCCTTGTATCTGCACCGGAGAGACATCGAGCTCGTGGATGTCGACGTTGAATCTGCCGGTGGAGTTTACGCCCTGCGCCCAGAGCAGCACGTCGGAGTCGGAGATGCTGAACCAGAATTCGTCGTCGGCAACGCGCAGCAGGACCGGGTCGTTGATGATTCCGCCGTACTGGTTGCAGAGGATCACGTAGCGGGCCTGCATCGTGGGCAACAGGCTGTGCACGTCACGGGTGATGAGATAGTCGACGAAGTCTGCGGCGTCGGGGCCCTTGACCTGGATCTGGCGTTCGACGGCCACGTCCCACATGCTGACGTGCTCGGTCAGGTATCTGTACTCGGCGAGCATGCCGCCGTCTTCGGGCTTGATGTAGGCGCGAGGGTGGTACTGGTGGTTGTAGGTGGTATAAGCCCAGCAGCCGGCGGCTTTGGACAGGTGCCACCACGGCGACTTCCTGATGCGGGTCGAGATGAGCATGCGGGCGTCGCTGTTTCCGCTCTGGCGCAGGTTAATGGGCAGGCGGCGCTGCTTGAGACCGTCAATGAGTAGAGTCTGTTGCATTTGGAGTAGCTCCGGTTGTTCTGAGTTTTCAGTTTTGAGTTTCTAGCTCTTTGTGGATCGCAGCCAGATGTCTGCTATGCCTTCATCCTGGCGCCGCGCGGGTCGTAGAGGGGCTCTTTTGCGACCGTAGCGGCAAGCCGTTCGCCGAAATATAGGATGTCGACGCTGGTTCCCTCTGTGGCGCAGTCGACCGGCAGGTAGCCGTAGACGATGCCGCGGCTGATGGTGTGGCCGTAGTTGGCGCTGGTCACGTAGCCTATCACGCGGTCTCCGTCCAGAATCGGTTCTTTTCCCATGACGACGGCATCCGGGTCGTCAAGCGTCATGCAGCAGAGTTGGCGGTTGGCTCTTTCGGCGCGGATTTTGGCCAGCGCAGCGCGGCCGATGAAATCGCCTTTGGCCATGCGCACGGCGAAACCGATGCCAGCCTGGTAGGGATTGTACTCGGTGTGGATGTCCTGGCCCCAAAGGCGGTAGCCCTTTTCGAGCCGCAGCGAATCGAAGGCGCCGCCGCCGGCCGCGATCACGCCAAGCGGCTCGCCCGCCTGCCAGAGGATGTCCCACAGGCGCAGGCCCTGTTCGAACGGGGCGTAAAGCTCCCAGCCGAGCTCGCCGGCGTAAGAGATACGCAGGGCCAGCGCGGGAACCTCGGCAATCGTAATTCGCTGGGCGGTGAGGTAGGGGAAGGCCGCGTCGCTCACGTCGTCTTCGCAGACGCGGCTGAGCAGGTCGCGGGCGCGCGGCCCCCACAGGCCGATGCAGCACAATGCGGCCGAAATGTCGGCCAGGGCGACCGAGCCGTCGCGGGGAAGATGGCTCTCCATCCAGCCCAGATCGTGGAGGCCCATGCCGCCGCCGGTTACGATCATGAAGCGCTCCTCACCGAGGCGGGTGACGGTCAGGTCGCATTTGATTCCGCCGCGGGGGGTCAGCATGGCGGTGTACGTGATGGCTCCGACCGGTCTGTCCATGTCGTTGGCTGCCAGACGCTGCAGAGCGGCGAGCGCGGCGGGGCCGGTCATCTCGAAGATGGCGAAGGGTGTCAGATCGAACAGGGCCACCCGTTCGCGGGTTGCGGCGTGCTCGGCTGCGACGGCAGGCGACCATTCCTGCGCTGCCCAGCCGCTGCGGTCTGCCCCGGGTACTTTCAGCGAACTGAGCAAATCCAGGTTGGCCTCGTACCACTGGGGACGTTCCCATCCCGCGTTCTCGAAGAAGACGGCGCCCAACTCCTGCTGGCGCGCATGGAATGGGGAGAGTCGCAGGTTGCGGGGGTGGGTCATCTGCTGGCGCGGGTGGATGATGTCGTAGACCTCGCGGTACTGCTGGGCGGCGCGGGCGCGGACGTAGGGGCGGCTGAGTGCGTGGGGATGGAAGCGGCGGATGTCGCACTCGTGCAGGTCGGTTGTGGGCTCCCCTTCAACGATCCATTCGGCGACCGCTTTGCCGACGCCGCCTGCGTGGGTGATCCAGACGGCCTGGGCGGACCAGAAGCCGGGCAGGTGGGGGGATTCGCCGAGCACGGGAAAGCCGTCGTTGGTGAAGGAGAAGATTCCGTTGAGCGTGCGTGTCAGCCCCACACGTTTGAGGCTGGGCATCAGTTCACCCGTTGCGGCCATGGCGGCCTCAAAGTGGGCGGAGGGGAATGGCCTTTCCGCCGGGGGCAAGCCGTTCACGGCCTGGTCTGGCAGGTCGGCGGCGTCCAGCAGGAGGGGTTCGTGTTGGTAGGAGCCGATGCCGATGCTTTCTCCGACCTGGCGGAAGTACATCGCCTTGTCCTGGTGGCGCAGAAGGGGGAGCGAAATCTCCTCGGCGGCGCCGGCCAGTTCCGGTATGGGGTCAGTGACGGCGTAGAGGTGTTGCATTGGCGAGAGGGGGATGGGCACGCCAGCCATGCCGCCGACCTTGGGCGCCCAGATGCCGGTGGCGGCGACGACGAGGTCGATCTGGATGTCGCCATGGGTGGTCTGCACGGCGGAGATGCGGCCGGCGGCGGCGCCGAAACCGGTCACTTTGATGCCGCTGAAGAACTGGGCGCCGCCCTGTTCGGCCGCGCGCGCCATCGCCTCTGCTGAGCGGGTCGCCTTGGTTTGGATGTCAGAGGGGACGTAAAGGGCGCCCAGAATGCGGTCGGAGAGGAGGGGAAAGCGGGCGCGCGTCTCGTCGGGGCTGAGCAGGTGGCAGTCCACGCCCCATGCGAGGCCGAAGCCGTGTTTGCGTTTGAGGTCGGTGAGCCGCTCCGGCGTCCAGGCGACTTCCATGCTGCCGACAGGGCGGGAGCATGGTTGGCCGCCGAGCTCCATCTGGCCCCAGAGATCGACGGTATAGCGTGCGAACCCGGTCATCGTCCTGGAGGCGTTGAGCTGGAAGACGAGACCCGGCGCGTGCGACGTCGAGCCGCCGGTCTCGAAGAGCGGGCCTTGATCGACGACGACGATATCGCGCCATCCGAGTTTCGTCAGGTGGTATGCCACGCTGCAGCCGGCGATTCCAGCGCCGATGATCACTGCCCGGGCATGCTTGGGCAACATTGTTCCCTCATTTTCCGGAGACCGGCCTGCCATCCCTGTCGTTGCGAACCGGCATCAGGCCATGATTTTGAGTTTCTCATACGGAACGGCCAGTCGCAATGGTTCATTGTTGAAGAAGCGTTGGATGTCGCGCGCGATCTCCTCGACCAGGCGCATGCGGTTCTCGACGGTATGGCCGGAGACGTGAGGGGAGATGAAGACGTTGTCGAGATCGCGGATGGGATGGTCGGCGGGCAAGGGCTCCGGCTCGAAAACATCAATGTAGGCGTTGAAACGGTTCTTTTGCAACTCGGCAAGAAGGGCGTCCTGGTCGAGCACCCATGTGCGGGCGGTGTGGATGAAGAGCGCGGCGTCGCGAATCGACTGGAAGTGGGCGCCGGTGATCATTTTCCTTGTTTCGGGTGTGATCGGCGCGTGCACCGAGATAATATCAGAGTCGGCAAAGATTTCTTCCAGTGAGACGCTGCGTACATCGAGCTGCTGGGCGTCCTCTGCTGTCAGGTAGGGGTCGTAGACGGACATGTCGCAGGCAAAGGGTTTTAACAGTCCGATCACGCGGCGGCCGACCATGCTGGCGGAGACGATTCCCACTTTTTTGGCGTAAAGGGAGTGACCGGGCCAGTTGGCGGCAGGTTTCCAGCCGCGTTCAACCTTCATGGTGCGCTCGTAGGGGAAGAGATTGCGCTGGCCGCTGAGCATGGCCCAGAGGGTGTATTCGGCGACGGACTCGGCGATCACGTCGGCGGCGCTGAGGAGGACGATGCCGCGTTCGTGGCCGGCGGGGGCGAGGCGGGTCTTGACCGAGCCGGCGGCGTGGCCGACGATCTGCAGGTCTTCGGCGGCGGCAACGTGTTCCTCGGTGATCGGCGGCGATCCCCAGGAGGTGACGACTGCTGCGGCGCCGGGGATCAATTCAAGCAGTTCATCGCTGGTGTAGTTGCGGTCGAGCTCGTTCCAGATTACCGCGCCGAGGCTCTCCAGGATGGAGACAGCCTCAGGGGAGAGAATATCTTCGGAGAGGCCAACCGGGGGCAGATAGAGGATCTTGCGTTCTTGCGCCATGCGAATGTCTTAGCCTTTCACGCCGCTGAGTGAGATGCCGCGGATGATATAGCGCTGCATGAGGACGAAAACGAGCAGCGTCGGGAGAAAACCGATCACTGCGCCGGCCATGTCCAAACCTGCGTCGCCGCCGGATCGCGCCACAGTGCCCAGACCGACAGTCAGCGTGCGCATATCGGATTGGGATGTGACGATCATGGGATAGAAGAAGGAGTTCCAGTTGCCCATAAAGCGGAGGACGGCCAGCGTCGCCATTGCGGGCACGACCTGCGGCATCAGCACCTGCCACCAGCTTTGCCAGAGATTGGCGCCATCGATGGTGGCGGCATCGTCATAGTCGCGGGGAATGCTCAAGTAGGCCTGGCGCAGCAGGAAGGTGCCGAAGATTGATGCAAACCAGGGTCCGATCAGGGCTGTATAGGTGTTGACGAGCCCCAGCTGCGAGAGAACGACAAATTGGGGCACGATCAGAGCGGTATCGGGCATGATCAGAATGCCCAGGAACAGTACAAAGATGACGTTCTTGCCCCAGAAATCGCCCCTGGCGAAGGCAAATCCGGCCATGCTTGAGGTGATGACGCCGCCCAGGGTTGAGATGACCGCGACATAGACGCTGTTGAATAGCCAGCGCAGCGCGTCAGTTCTGGCAAAAAGTGTCTGGAAGTTCTCCAGGGTCACCGGCGAAGGGATCAGTTCGATGGGGAAGGTGATGAAGCGGATGTCCTGGGTGAGAGATACCGACAGCATGATCAGAAACGGCCCGACGGTTGTGATCGCGACCGCTGCCATCAATATGTAGATGATCGTCTCGCGAACCGGGTTGGGTTTTTCGACCGATGCGCCGCTGGTTTCGGAAACAGACATCTGGATAGCTCCAAAGCAGTTGTGCCAGGCTAGCGGGACAGGCGCCGATCCTTGCCGACAAGGGCAGTCCCAGATGACCGGCGATTCTCCTTACAGATCAGTTAATACACGTCTTCCCCAAAACGCAGGTACCGGGACTGAATCAACGCCACGATCAGGATGATGGCAAAGAAGAGGATCGAGAGGGCGGAGGCGTAACCGAAGCGGCCAAAGTTGAAGGCTTCGCTGTAGATTTGGTAGACAACTGTCGTCGTCGCGTTGACCGGTCCGCCGCCCGTCAAGATGAAAATTGATCCGAAGACCTGCAGTGCGCCGATGGTGGCGATGACGATGATAAAGGCTGCGGTTGGTCGCAGCAGTGGAATGGTGACGTAGCGGTGAAGGCGCCATCCGTTGGCGCCGTCCACTTTGGCGGCATCATAGAGTTCACTGGGGATGGCCTGCAGCCCGGCCAGCCAGATGACCATGAAGTAGCCAAACGCCTCCCACAAGCTGATTCCGACAATGCTGGGCATGGCCTGATTCACATCGATCAGCCATCTTTGCGGCGGGATGCCGACAAGGCCGATGAGGAAGTTGATGGGGCCATCGGGGCGCGGGGACAGGAAACGGCGAAAGATGAGGGCAAGAACCGCGACCGACGTGATGTTGGGAAGAAAGTAGAGGGCGCGAAACGTTTTCATGCCGCGCAGCGGCCGGTTTACCAGCACGGCAACGCCAAGTGAAACCGCCACCAACAGCGGGATATACATAACTGTAAACCAGACTGTGTTGAGCATGGCCTTGTGGAGCTTGGCATCGGACAGCATGGTCACAAAGTGCTCGATCCCCACGAATTCACGCGTCGAAAGCAGATCAGTCTTCAGGACGCTGTAACGGAACATCGAGATCCAGGGGACGAGATTGAAAATGACGAAGATGACGGCGTTGATGATGATGAAGGGATACCAGGGCAGGGAACGCCGCAGTCGTCTGAGGAATTGGGAGGTTGCGCGCTGGGATGGGCTCGCAGCGGCCATGATCTGTTTCTCCATTGCGAACAAAAACCGCAGAGTTGCTGAGAGGGGCGCTACCCTGCTTCTCGGCAACTCTGCGATCTATGTTTTGCCTACAGCGGCGGAGATGGCTCCGCTAGCCGTATTGTTCCAACAGAAGCGCATCGATCTCCGTCTTGATCGTCTCCAACGCTTCTTCCACGGTGGCCTGACCAAGAATGGCGGCCTGGAATTGCGGTCCGGCGACAACCTTGCTCTCCTGCCAGAGGGTATTGGTGTCGACACCGGCAAACAGCAGCGGTCCGAAACGGTCAACGTACTCGGATGTGCAGGGAGCAGGATTCCAGAATCCCTTGGCTTGGTTGCCGACAGGGGTGGTGCCTGCCAGATTGGCGCGCGTCCCGACCTGTTCCGGTTTAAGCATGTACTTAACCCAGGTTACAGCGGCATCAACCGCGTCGCTTTGACTGGTGATGGCCCATCCCTGCCCCGATACAATGCCGGAGACGGCGGTAACAGAGCTGTCAATGCTGCGCGGGTGGCCGATCACGTACTCCAGCTCCGGGTTTGCTTCAACGTCCTGAATGCAGGCTGCATCTTCTCTGCGTCCTGTCACCTGCTCCAGGGACAACCAGTAATCGGGGAGGCCGCCCTGTTCATCGACGCTGCCGATGGCGTATTCCAGCGGGACCCAGCCATTGTTGTACTCTGTGACCCAGCGGGTGAGGGCATCGATAACGGGCTGTTCGAGGAAATTTGAGGTGGTGCGGTCGTCGGCATACACCTGACCGCCTGCTTCATGCACAGTAACCAGGAATTCACCCCAATTGAAGGTGCTGAGGTTTTCCAGGTACCAGTTTCTTTCTGCGGCCCTTTCGGCCAGGGCGTACAGCTCGTCCCATGTCCCGAAAGCCGCGGTGGCCGGGTCATAGCCCAGTTCGGAGAGCAGGCCGCCGTTGTAAGCGATGCCATTCACTTCCGCCTCGAACAACGGCATGTAGAGGACGCCGTCCAGGCTGGCCGCATCGATTTCAGCGGGGCTGTAGTCGGCCAGATCTTCGGCGGACAGAAGGTCGTCCAGGCCAAGGATCACGCCTTTGGTGATATAGGCCGGCACCGTATCTGTGGTTGCATCCCAGATGTCAGGCGCCTCTCCGGCAGCGGCGGCGGCGTAGAGTTTCTCGCGGCGCCCACCCCAGGGCTGTACTTCGACCTCCGCCATGATGTCCGGATGGGCAGCATGGAAGCCCTCATTCAGAGGGGCATAGACGATGTCCCCGTCGTTTTCGGTGCGGGGATAGGCCCAGACGTCGATGGTCGTTGTCGCCATTCCCGCGTCACCGGTATCGGCTGCGGGCGCGACCGGGGCCACACAGGCCGCCAGGAACGAAGTGGCGGTCACGCCGGCTGACAGTTGCAGAAATTGACGTCGACTAAAGACTGATTGCTTCATGGGTTCCTCCTCAAGGAGATATATGGAAATTGGCAACTGCGGATCCGCAAAAGGTGAGGAATATGCTGTTCTGCGGCGATTGTTCGATTATATCTTACAACTTGCAAAATAAGGTAATTTCCGGGCGCCTATGTCAACCTCGTTGGCGTCATGCAAGGAGGCGGTCGGCCACATCCGCTTGCGCCACAGACTGCTGCTCGCCGCTGGTCAAGTCTTTGACGGTGACGGTGCCGGCGGCCAACTCGTCCCCGCCTAACAGGAGGGCAATTGGGATGTTGCGCTCTTCGCCATATCTGAACTGCCGGCCCAGGTTGTCCAGGTCCGGGTAGTGGTCGACGCGCAGGCCGGCCTGGCGCAGCGTTTGAGCCAGCGCGACGTTTGCCGCCAGCGTATCGCGGTCGAAATTGGTGACCAGAACCTGGGGTTGTCCGGCCAACTTCTGGGGGAAGAGGCCGCGCTCCTCCATGATCAGGAGGATGCGTTCCAGGCCCAGGCTGAAGCCGCAGGCGGGAATCGAGCGGTTGCTGAACATGCCGATCAGGTTGTCGTAACGTCCGCCGGCGCCGCCGGAACCGCTCAATGTGGGGAACTCGATTTCGTAGATGGGCCCGGTGTAGTAGCTGAGGCCGCGCGCCAGGTATGGGTCGATGCGAATGTGGCAGCCAGCCGGACCTGACGACGTCAGCGACACGACATCTTTCAGTTCTGACAGGGCCTGTGCGCCGTCGGCTGATCCGGCGAGTTTCTGCTCCAGCCAGCAGAGCGCGGCGTCGGTGTCGTCCGGGGCGGCAGCCATCAGATCCAGCAGGGCTGTCGCGGCCGTCTGGTCGATTCCGCGCGCGCGCAGCTCTTTTTCCACGCCGTCCAGGCCGATCTTATCCAGCTTGTCGACGGCGACCAGCGCGTCCGACTCCAGTTCCGGGGGCACGCCGGTCACCTCCATCAGGCCGCGCAGGACGCCGCGGTGGTTGACGCGCAGCAGAAAGCCGGACGCATCGCGCCCGCGGAAGCCCAACTCCTGCAAGACCTGCGCGCCGGCGTTGAGGACCTCGGCTTCGACAAGCTGGCTGGAGGAGCCGACGACGTCCAGGTCGCACTGGTAGAACTCGCGGAAACGGCCCTTGGCGGGGCGGTCGGCGCGGTAGACGGGCGCGATATGGTAGCGCTTGAAGTAACGGGGGAGCTGGTTGCTGTACTCGGCGACGATGCGGGCGAGCGGCACGGTCAGGTCGTAGCGCAGGCCGGCGTCGGCGATTTCATCCTGGGTTGGGGCCTGTGCGAGCGCGCGTTGCAGCTTGGCGCCGCGCTTGGCGACGCGGAAGATGAGCTGGTCGCCCTCTTCACCGTACTTGCCGAGCAGCGTGTCAAGGCGTTCCATTACGGGCGTGTCGAGCGGCTCGAATCCGTAGCTCTGGTAGACGCGTTCGATTACGTCGATGACATATTGGCGGCGCAGCACGTCCAGCGGCAGAAAATCGCGTGCGCCGCTGATCGGTTTGGTTTGAAATCGGGCCACAGAAGATTCTCCTGTTGGAAAGCGCGCAAATGTATGCGCTGGCAGCGCGTGTAGCAGCATCTTACACGAAGAGACGGAGGGAGAGAAAGAAATGGGGGAGGGGAAGATCTTCCTGCCGGCATTGGTATGACGCGCGCCAGACGTTATGACCGGACAAAGCCCGGCGGAGCGGTCAGAGCAATTGCATCTGAATGGAATCGAAAGATGGGTAGGATGACGCAAGAGAGACGATCTGATACGATTGAGAGTCCTTTCAACAGACAAGGGGGGACTCATGGCGGACAAGAGGGTCATTCACTGGTTGAACATTTCGAGGAATGTGAAGATCCTCGTGTTGAACGCCCAAAGATTCACCAGTTTAGCGACATCACTGCTATTGCGAGAGTGGAGGCAGGAAGTCAAAAACGCCGCAAAGAGAGAATGGACCGGGGCGCCGTTCGATGCCGGGCCGCTCATGGTGACGATTTCCTATGTTTACGATGAGGACCGTCTCGACGTAGACTACATTCCGAAACCGATTCTTGACGCGTTGAAGCAGGTCGTCTTCCCCGATGATAGTCTGATAACTGATCTGCTCTGCCGCAGGAGAGATTTGAAGGACAACCTGCAAGTTCAGACTTTTTCGCCTGTCGTCTTAGGGGAAGCGCTTGCAAGGTCTACACCTTTCGTGCATATTTTCGTGGATCATGCGCCTGACCAGGGGGTGATATCCTGATGAAGGATGTAGAAATCGTTCAACGGAATTTCATTGAAAAAAAGGTAGCAGAGTACCGCAGCAAAGGTTATGAGGTAGAGCAAGACGTTCCACTGGAGTTTCTGCCGGGCTTCCTGGCCGATCTTGTCGTGCGAAAAGACGGCGAAACGAAGGTGATTGAGGTGAAGTACCGGGCTTCGCTGGCTGCGTCACCCAAAACAGGTGAACTGGCGCGAATTCTTTATAACAAACCCGGCTGGAGTTTTGAACTTCTCCTGGTCGGCGAACCGGAGAAACTGGATTCGCCGGAGGGCGCTCGTTCTATTGCGGTAGAGGAGGTACGCCAACGTCTTGCCGAGGCGGAGAAGGCTCTCGAACACGGTTTGGGTGAGGCTGCTTTCCTGCTTGTCTGGTCGGCTTTTGAGGCTGCCGTCAGGGAACTAATCGCGGCAGAGGGCGTTTCCATCACACGCGTCACCCAGTCGGGTTATGTCCTCGACCAAGCGGTCTATCACGGTGTTATCTCACGAGAGGACTATGACTACCTGGCTGACATGAGGCGATATCGAAACGCGATCGCCCACGGGTTTGATGTCAACGGGTTCAGCGACGAGAAGGTGACGGAGTTGATCGGGGTTGTTCTGCGTCTGCTGGATTCGGAGCCTGAACCGGTGTGAAGACAGTCGAAAGCCGTTCGCTGTCTGCCATAATCGGCGCATCGGTCGCCACCGAGGCTTTGCCGGGGTAGCCACGCGCGGCAAGAGCGGCATGGGGTGGTTCTATGGCTTCAGACCCCATCTGATTGTCAAAGACCAGGGTGACTTGCCGGCAGTTCACCTCACGCCCGCCAGCATCGGTGATCGTAAACCGATCCCACAGATGACCAACGAACTGTGGGGGAAGCTGGTCGGCGACCGCGGTTATCTCTCCAAGGCGTTCTTTGAGCAACTCTTCGCACGGGGACTGCAACTGATGGCGGCAGTCCGCCCGTTGCCGATCACGCCGATTCTCAAAGACATGAAAAACTGACTGGTCGTTCTCGAAGACAAGCTGCTGACGCGTAAACGTTTCATCATTGAGACGATCGTGGACCAACTCAAGAATTTCTCTCAGGATGACCACATCCTTACCTCCACTGGGAAGTTCAGGGATTGTGTTACGGGTTGGCCCTGCGACTTCCTTTACAGTTGTCCACTTCCCCAACTCTTGTGCCTCCAGGCAAAAGCCGAACTGGGTAGAGCGGCACATCAGGAACTCTGCTGACTCCAGTTTCACGTTCGTCGCGCACTCCCGCGCCCCCACCTCGGCGGTCAACTCGCACAGGTAGCCGAAAGCGGAACTGGCAAAGGCCCTACGGTCGGCGGCGTGGAAGTTTGCTCGGGCAGGAGACGGAGCGTACTGGCCGGCACAAGTGGCTCTGCAGAGATGGGATTGCAGGCGGTAGGAAACTGGGCGTTAACTGGAACGACCACTCAGGCCAGAGTAAACCTCCTGCTGGTCACGAATGACTCCTTTCAGAGGCTGAATCCTAGAATGAGCCAATCCCCAAAGGGCTGTTCAAGAGGCCGGCCAGGACCAAAGTCGAATTAGTCTCCGCGTAGTTCGATCAGTCGGTCCACCGTGAGGTCGTGCAGCCCCGATGCTTCCATGCGTTGGACATAGTTCGCGGTTACACCATGGATTCGCATCTCTATCAGTTTGTCTGCGTTCAATTCGGTCAGCCCCAGTGCCTGAATCTCACGTACATAGTCAGGCGTCGCCCCGTGAATCCGCATTTGAATCATCCGGTCAATCGTGAGACCTTCGACCCCCAGCGACTCCAGCTGTACGTAGAAGTCAGACATTACACCATGAATTCTCATTTGGATCAGTTTTGGCACGTCCAACTTGGTAAAGCCCAGCGAATGGAATTCGCCCAGGAATTCAGGTGTGACGCCGTGAATCCGCATTTGAATCAGCTGGTCGACAGAAGGGTCGAGCCCAGCAGAACGCATTTCACGTACATATTCCGGTTTTACGCCATGGATTCGCATTGCTACCAGCCTGTCCATGGAGAGTCCTGGAATACCCATCTGGCTCAATTCTTCAATGAACTCCGGGGTTACTCCATGAATTCTCATCTCTGTCAGCTTGACCACGTCGAGTCCAGGAAAGACCGCATCATCCATATCAGGGGCCGAATGCTCGGCGTGTGTTTCGTCTGATGGTTGCTGTGCCGTCGGTACATCGAGAGAAGGTTCTACTGACCGGTCGGTCTGCCCGATTGCATCAAGAAGATCAAATGCTTCGTTTGTAGTGATCTTTCCCTCTTCCAACATTTTGAGAACTGCCAATTGCTCCCGAACCATCTTTCCGGCTCCCCTTTTTGGTCGGTGTATTTCAGCTTACAGTGTAGCGCCTCAATCAGACACTGTTCATGCGTCGAAAAGCCGTAGTATGAGCCCATCACATGCTTCAATCTTCACTTGAGTCGGCTCAGCAGTTCCGCTGCCTCTTCCGCAGAAATCTCGCCTCGATTGACCTTTGCTAGGATTTCTTGTCGCTTGTTGCCAAGACTATCCTGTTCGTCGGTTTCGAAGCCCAGGTCTGCTATGAGTTCGTTGATGCGACTGCGAATTGTCCAATATGAGATGCCGAGCTCGCGTTCCATCTCTTTTACGTTGCCGCGATTCTTTACAAAGACTTCAAGGAACAGGGCAGCCTCAGGTGGAAGACGGCAGAATCGGCAGGGCGCGAAGCGCCCGGTTACTTCGGTGTCGCAGTGTGTACAAGAAACGCGTGTTATTTCGACCTCACCCCCACACGAGGGGCACTCTTCCAATACTTTGCGCATCTTTTTCTCCTGCATCGATTCATACATTCTACCAACTTAATTTGCCGTTGTCAATGATTTATTCCAATATATTTGCAATTCTGTCAAATAATTTGGCATTTGTTCATAATTTCCCTTCTGAACTAATCGCAGACACTGACCTGGACTCGATGTTTGCGCCAACAGTAATTTTAGTCCGACAGACACGGGGACAGGCGGCGGCAGGATATTGCCATCTGTTTTCATGTCGGCCAACCGTTGCAGCAGCCTGTCCGTGACCGATATGCCGGCGAGGGTTCCATCGTCTTTCACGCCCACAAGAGCGAGGCCGGGCGCGCCGTGGGCCGGCAGATCGTTGGCGAAGGCGCAGACAGCCTCGCGGATTCTCTCAGCGGCGTATCCGGACAGGGATTCCGTGAACTCGACGCGGTCGGTTTCGCCCTCGCTGATTATTTGCAGGAGCTCTGCGTCGGTTGGACGTGACGTCGAGAAATTCACTCCAGCCCGCTTTTGAGGACGTCGCGGTAGGCGGCGACGCGGTCGCGGCGCATTTCTCGTTTGTGGCCCAGGAGGGCTTTGACTGATTCGCTCGCTATCTGGAGGCGGAATTCGAGGAGCAGATAACGCCGCAGCAGCTCTGCCCAAATCGGGCCGTGCCATTTGCGCGCATAGCGCACCTTGCTGCGGTTGAAGAGGATATGGCGCCGGGCGCTGACCTGGCCGCTGCTGCGGCCCTCGGCGTGGATGACGATTGCGGCCGGGTCGTAGACCACGCGCCAGCCGGCGCGCTTGATGCGGCGGCAGAGGTCGGTCTCTTCGCTGTACATGAAGAACTGGGGGTCGAATCCTCCGACTGCGGCCAGCGCTTCTCCGCGCACGAGGAGGGCCGCGCCGACCAGCCAGTCCACGTCCTGGCGGGTTTCTGCGGGCCAGTCGGCGAGGTGATAGCTGCGGGTCCACGGATTGCGCGGCCAGAGTTGTTCGAGCCAGGTGCTCTCGAAGAAGCCGGAAAGGGGGCTGGGAAAACGACGACGGCTGCTCTGCAGCGCGCCGTCGGTGTAGCGGAGCTGCGGCCCGATGGCGCCGATCGTTTCGTCTTCGTTGATGCCGTTGTACAGGGCCCACAGGCTGCCGGGCAGGAGCTCGGTGTCCGGGTTGAGGAAGAAGATGAAACGCGCGGGCGGGGGAGGGGGCGAGGAGGGGTTCATTGCCTGATCGTTGACAGGCGTCCGGCCTGCATTCGCCGGGCGGGCCGTTTCGGTCCGATTGGGGTCTGCCTCTTCTGCGCTCTGGTGCGGCAGGGGGTCCAACCCCATCGCTTCGAGCGCGCGGTTGTTGCCGCCGGTGAAACCGAGATTTTCGTCGCTGAAGATGGTCTGGACCCAGGGGAAGCGGCTTGGCAGCAGCGAGGTTGTGGCGTCTTCGCTGGCATTGTCGAGCACGACGACCTGGAGGGTGGCCTCGCTGTTCGGCCCGAAGCGGCGCACAAGCGTCGCGGGGCTGGCGGCGCTCTTGCGCTTCGCTCTATCGCGGCGTCCTTCGTCAATCGGCGCGCTCTGCTGTTCGATAGAGGAAAGGCAGGCGCGCAGATGGTCCCAGACGTTCCAGGAGACGATCACCATCACCAGGTCTGTCGGCGGGGGGCTCTTTTTCGTATGCGGGAGGGCCTGGCCCTCGCGGGCGTCCGCGTTGCGGGCGCTGTCCGCCCGGCCGCGAAGTCGTTGAAGCATCGCATTCACTTGTGGCTGGAGGGCGTTCTGCCAGGCGCTGCGCGGAGGTATGCCCGTTGTTTGACGGCTAGCGGGAACTGTTCAGCTGCTGCGCTGCACGACAAAGGCGCAGAGGCCCAGGAGCGATCGCTGGCAGAGGTTGTCATTGAAGGGAGCCAAGTCGTGGACTGCGTGGTCGAGAAAGCCGAGCGCTTCCTGGTGGGCGGCTTCGATTGCGCCGCTGGCGCGCACGGCCTGAACGATCTCCTGCACGGTTGCGGAGAGGATGGCGGGGTCGCCCTCTTCGGCGCGCTCTCTGGCCAGGAGCAGCCGGGTCACCAGTTTCTGCGGCTGGGGCAGTTCGCGCAGGTAGTAGAGGAACGGCAGTGTCAGGGTGCCCTGACGGAGGTCGCTTCCCACCGGTTTGCCCAGCGCGGCGTCGGTGCCGACAAAGTCAAGGATGTCATCCACGATCTGGAATGCCATGCCGAACTGATAGCCGAAAGACTTGAGTGCCTGGATCCGGTCCGGCGGCATTCCGACGAGAACCGCGGCCGCTTCGGTGGCGGCGCTGTAGAGGCTGGCCGTCTTGGCGTAGATGCGTTGATAGTAGGCCTGGCGGTCCTGGCGAAAGTCGTTGCGATCGGAGAGTTGGCGCATTTCACCGTCAACGAGCACGCGCAGGGTATCGCTGAAGATGGTGATGACGCGCACGTTGCCGGTTTCCGCGGCGAACTGGGCGGAGCGGGCGAACATGTAGTCGCCGGCGAGAACGGTCGCGCCTGCGCTCCAGGATGCGTTGAGCGTGGGCGCGTCCCGGCGCAGCAGCGCGCCGTCGATGACATCGTCATGCACGAGCGTGGCTGTGTGCAGCATCTCCACGGCGGCGGCGAGAGCGATGAGCGTGCGGGGAGTGCAGTCCTGACCTGGGCCGGCCGAAAGCACGTCCTCGTTGTTGGACCCGTGGACACCGTGCTGCAGGCCGGCTGCGAGCAGGGCGAGCGCCGGGCGCAACCGTTTTCCGCCCTGGCCGATGAGTTCAAGGAAGGCGTTGGCCAGGGGCGCGAACACGTCAGCTTCGACGCTCATCATTTTTGCTTCGACCTGCTCAAGCGCGCCGCGCACCGGCGCGAGCAGGGCTGTTGCGTCCTGCGCTGTCAGCAGCGCGCGGCGGAACGACTCGTTTGCGCGCTCCTCGCGGGCGTCGGTAGCGCCCGAACGCGGCAGCTCTCGCGGCAGGTCCTGCGCCAGGGGGCCGGCTTCGATATCGGTGAGCTGTTCGACTTGAACGTGGTCAACCATGGAAGAGTGTCACTGAGCGTTCACGCGGCGATTGGCGCTCATCGCAACTGTTGCGTGTTTTTGATGCGCAGCCGGCGGGGCAAAGAACGAATGGGCGACGGCAGTGGTGCGGGCAGCGATCTCCTCTACCGGCAAAGACAGGAGTTCGGCCAATCTTTCGGCCACCAAGGCCACATGGGCCGGTTCATTGCGCTTGCCTCGCAATGGATGGGGCGTCAGCCAGGGGGCGTCGGTTTCGAGCATGAGGCGGTCGAGGGACAGCTGCGGCGCCAGGTTGCGCAACGTATGCGCGTTCTTAAAGGTGATCGGACCGCCCAGGCCGATGGCGAAATTCCAGTCGCGGGCCGCTTGCGCCAGCGCGGCGTCGCCGGAGAAGGCGTGCAATACCCCCCAGTAAGGACGCTGCGCCAGCGGAGAAATGCGCGTTCGTGCGCTGGAGGCCCATTCGTGCAGGATGCGGGCCACGTCTGTCGAGGCTTCCCGGTTGTGGATGATGACCGGCAGGCCCAGTTCGGCGGCCAGATCAAGCTGCGCTCGAAATGCCTGCGTCTGTTTTTCGCGGGAGACGGTGTCCCAGTGATAGTCGAGCCCGATCTCTCCGATTGCGACCACCTTGGGATGATCGACCAGCCCTCGCAGCTGTGTCAGTGTCTGTTCACTGAAATCGGCGCTGCTGTTGGGGTGGATGCCGACTGCGGCGTACACCTGGTCATGCTGATCGGCCAGCGCGATCGCCTGCCGGCAGTGGGCCAGATCGACGCCGGGGTTGACGATCATCTTGACACCGCGCGCCTGTGCCCGCGCCAGCACGGCGGCCCGATCGGCATCGAACTGCTCCATGTCCAGGTGGCAGTGGCTGTCGACCAGCGTCGGAACAGTCATGCGCGCTCAGATGGCGATGCGGCAGCGCATTCGGGTTTGGGGCTCTTCTCGAATGGGGCGCGATCTGTTTTTTCAGGCATAAACTATTTGTTAATTTTATCACATATTATCACTGAATAAAAGCGCGTCAGGCATTGAAAGGCGGGCTGTCGAAGAGGGGGGATTGGGGTGCGCGTTCTCCTGCGCGGAGGCTTTCACCTACAGCCCCACCAGCTTTTGGCCATCGGCAAGGATGGCCGCCACCTTCTCCTTGCGCGTTGTCTCTGTGTAGATGCGGATCAGCGGCTCCGTGCCGGAGAAGCGCACCAGCAGCCAGCCTCCATCCTCCATCGGGAACTTGTAGCCGTCGACGGTGATGCGGTCGGTGACGGCGATGCCGCCCAGTTTCAGCCCGTCGATATCGACGTTGTCGAGCTTCTGCCGGGCTGCGGTTTTCATCTCTTCGCCGGTCAGGCGGATGTCGACGCGATCGTAGAAGTGCTCGCCGACCATTTCAAAGAGGAGTTGAAGCAGCTCGGTGGGTTTCTTGCCGGTGCGCACCATGAGGTCCAGGAGGAAGAGATTGGAGAGAATGCCGTCCCTCTCCGGCACATGGCCGCGATAGGCGTAGCCGCCGCTCTCTTCGCCGCCGATGAGCGCGTCGTGCTCCTGCATTGCCGGCGCCACGAATTTGAAGCCGACGCCTGTCTCCACGACGGGCACGTCGAAGGCGGCGCATAGCCTGTCCAGCATCGAGGTCGTGCTGAGGGTCTTGACAATGGGCCCGCGTTCGCCGCGTACTTCAAGCAGGTAGTAGGCGAGCAGCCCGTAGACGCGCAGTTGATCGACGAACTGGCCGTTTTCATCGCCGAAGCCGCAGCGGTCGGCGTCGCCGTCGAGGATGCAGACGCAGTCGGCCTCCACCGAGCGGGCGACGGCCAGGCCGGCGTCCACATTGGGGGGGATCGGCTCGGGGCGGGCCATTTCGGGGAAGATGGGGTTGCGCTGGGCGTGGATTTCAATGATTTCCGTTTTGCCGCCGCCGAGGATTTGGGTCAACCAGCCGGCTCCGTTGCCCCACATGCTGTCGACAACGATCTTGAGGCCGGCGTCGCGGATGCGCGATACGTCGATGAGGCTGGACAGATGGGCCAGATAGGCGGCCTGCGGCTGGAGAAGCCGAACGGCTCCGGCGGCGAGGGCCGCGTCGAGGGGCGTGCTACGGACTGCGTCCGAATCGGGGATGCGGGCTTCGATTTCGGCCAATCCATCCGGCGGAACGGCGCCGCCGCTGGCGTCCCGCACCTTGAACCCGTTGTCTTCGGGCGGATTGTGGCTGGCGGTGATGTTTACGGCGCCGACGGCGTTGTTATCGACGGCGGCAAAGCTGATCACCGGCGTTGGCGAGGCTCCGTCGATCAGCAGGACCTGCAGGCCATTGCCGGCCAGCACCTCCGCGACCGCGGCGGCAAAATGTTCACCTTGAAAGCGCTGATCGTGGCCGACGACCACTGTTTGGGAGGCATAGCCTCCGTCCACGATCCAGTTGGCAAAGCCCTGGGCACAGCGGCGCACGTTGGCAAAGGTATAGTCTTCGGCCATTTGTCCGCGCCAGCCGTCGGTGCCAAAACGAATTTTCGTCATGTACGTTCCTTCGGTTCAGGAGATTCTATCTGCTTTGAAGATGTATGGGAAGCAGGGGCTTGGCGGCCCGGCGCCACAAGCGGCCATGCGTATCCGCTCAACTGACGTAAGCCTACTGCAAAACAGGGGAATGAGCAAAGCAAAAGGGACAAATGGAGTCCCGCCGGCTAGCCCTGTTTGCTTCCGATGAACAGCCCCTCGCGCAGGTGAAATAGGGTACGGCCGCCCTCGCTGCGGGGATGGAGAAACTCCTGCGTCTCGGGCGGGCCGTGCCAGAGCAGTGCCCGCAGGTACAGTTGCATCACCGGGTCGTGACGCGCGGCCCAGTCTTCGAAGACCATCTCCTTTTCGAGAGTCTCATGCCGTGTCAGTTGCAGGCCGGCGCGGGTGTAGCCCTCCAGCCACTCCTCCACGCTGAGACAGCGACCGTGGCTGGGGTCGCGCAGTTTTTCGAAGGCATTGACGAAATCGCCCGCCGCGCCGGCCGGCACGATATTATCCACCACAGCCAGAACGCCGCCGGGACGTAGCACGCGCGCCGACTCGCGCAGGAACGCGTTGATGTCGGGAAAGTGGTGGGGCGCGATGCGGCAGGTGAGAAGGTCGAACCGGCCGTCCGCATAGGGCAGGTTTTCGGCGTCGGCGCGCTCGACGGTCACGTTGTCGGCGCCGCGTTCGGCCACCTGCTCGCGGGCGACGGTCAGCATCTCCGGGGTGATGTCGGTCGCCAGGACATGGGCGACGTGAGGGGCAAAGGCGAAGGCGGTGTGGCCGGCGGCGGTGGCGATGTCCAGCGTCTGCCAGTCCGGCTGGGGGTCGACCAGCTCGACCAGCCGTTGCAGGCTGGCGCCCTTGGCGTGGGGCCGGCTGGTGATATAGGTCCGGGCATGGGCGCCGAACTGCTCTTGCACTGATCTTTTGTCCATCTGTTTTAGCCTTTCCGACATTCTTGTTCGAATATCTCTGAACGGGCCTCTTGTATGGCCTGCAGCAGCGGCCTGTGAACGCCCGGCTGGCCGTTGCTGGCGAGGATGCTGTGGTCGGTAAGACTGAACGGCGCCCCGCGGTAGTTGGTGACGCAGCCGCCCGCCTCGCGCACGAGGAGGACGCCGGCGGCGACATCCCAAGGCTGGATCCATCCTTCCCAGTAGGCTGAAAATGCGCCTGAGGCGACGTAGGCCAGATCGGCGGAGGAGGCGCCCATCCGGCGCACGCCGCGGCAGATCGGCATGATGCGGGCGAATTCCGCCGCGTTGTTGTCCGCGCTTACGGCGCGATGGTAGGGGAAGCCGGTTGTGAGCAGGGCGTCGGCGAGGACGGACGCCTGGCTGACGCGCAGGCGTTGTTGCGCGCCGTTGTTCCGCAGCAGATAGGCGCCTTGGCCGGCCTGGGCCCAGAAAAGTTCGAACTGCGGCAGGATCAGCGAGAGGCCGAACAGGGTCTCTTCGCGGCGGATGAGCGCGATGTTGATGCCGAACCAGGGCAGGCCGGCGGCATAGTTGATCGTGCCATCAATCGGATCCACCAGCCAGAAATACTCATCATGCGGCTGTTCATCGCTCTCTTCGCCCCAGAAGCCGAAACCGGGGGTGAGGGAGGCCAGGCTGTCGCGGATCAGGGTTTCGCAGGCGAGGTCGGCTTCAGTGACCAGGTCATTGGGCGTTGACTTGGAACTGATGGCGCGCAGGCCGTCCTGCTGCATCGACAGCGCCAGCTGGCCTGCCTGGCGGGCGAGATCGAACAGGGCTGATTTCGCGACCGGAATCGCTTCGGCCTGGCCTTGCGTCTGGTCTGCGAACTGCGCGGCTGTCACCGCTACATCTCCTCGCGGTAATGGAGGCCGCGCCGCTGTTTTTCCTGCATTGTCGCCTTGCGAATCATCTCGCGCACCGCCATGGGATCTTTCACGTTGTGGAGCACGAATTCAGGATGGCTGGGATCGGTGCTGGAAATCGTGACGTCGCCCACATTGAGCGCCCTTTCGCCCAGATGCTGGGTCACTGACGTATCGCGCACGCGCACCAGTTCGATTTCGTGGTAGCTGCGTCCCAGCAGCCCGCGGATGAGCCGCACGCGCTCGGTCGTCAGTTCATAGCGGACGCCGATTGACAGGTACGGCCGGCCGGACCAGAGCAGCGTCTCTTCTTCTGGGTGGTCGGCGGCAGCGGCGGTTGAATCCGGCGCAGGGGGCGCGGTTTCGCTTGCTGCGGGGTCATTCGCGTGCGCGCTGGCATCGTTGAAGGCCTGATCGGCTTCGGTTTCCATCGCATCGAAGGCCGCGAAGACGCTGTCGGCCAGAGCGTTTGCGATAGCCTGCAGTTGGGGTTGAGGGATGGCGCTGATTTCGATGCCGCTTTGGGCCAGCGATGCATAGAAACGGGCAGTGACGACCTGGCGCACCGTCTGTTCGTTCATACTATGTTCCTCCGGTTTATCAAAGCCACTGGTCTTCGCATGGAACTTCGGCTCCTTCAGCGGCCAAGCGGACGCGCGCCGCAAACCTGCCGCGTAAGAACGGTATGATAGTGCCTGGGCAGACAATGCGCAAAGCAGCGCAGGATCGAGCCGCGTCGCGGGAAAGCTGGCAGGGGAGGCGGGCGCGGTTCAAAATGGGGCGAGTTTCGGGCAACTGTTGGGAGATTCCACTGAATTCTGGAACCCGCTTCCCCTGAGAACCCTAAATCTGGACTGCGCCCGTGGAGATCGCGCCCGCTTTTGCGGGAGGCGAAGTCGTGATGTATGATCGTTTGGCCCTGCAGTGCGGATCCCGGGCAGTGCGCCGCCGGCCGCGCGCCTTTGCGGAAGGCCCGTTCTGCCTCGGCGCAGGAGAGTTGCCGGCATTTCAGAAAGGACAGGACTTTGGACATAAACTGGTACGGTTTCTCCTGTTTTCGTCTACGGGAGCGTCGCGTTGTCGCAATCTGCGATCCCCTGAACAGGAAGGCGACGGGCATCCAGCTGCCCAGGCTGAGCGCCGATATTGTGACCATCAGCAATCGCGCGTCCCCCTTTGTCCAGGCGACAGGCGTCGTCGCAGGCGAGCCCAAGATCCTGCGAGGGCCGGGTGACTTCGAAGTCAAGCAGGTGCTTGTGACAGGCCTGCCGGCCTCTCAGAACGGCACGCGCAGCGTTGCTTTTTTCCTGGATTTTGGCGGCCTCACGGTCGGCCATTTGGGGGAGCTGGGGAAGGTTCCGGCCAGCGCGGGCGGCGAGGAGTTGGGGGATGTTGACGTGCTGCTGGCGCCGGTAAGCGGTCCGCACATACCGGACGCGGCCCGCACTGCCGAAGTGATCAGCCAGTTGGATCCACGCATCGTCGTGCCGATGCAGTACCGCCACGAAGATTTGCGCGGCGAGCAGTCGGAAAGCCTGGAACCGGTGGACCGTTTTCTCAAGGAGTTGGGCATCAGTGAACCTGAGGTGACGGATACGCTCAGGCTGTCGAAGAGCAGTCTGCCGGAGGAGACGCAGGTTGTGCTGCTACGCCCCACCGGGCCAGCCCGCTCCGGCTGACGCAGTTGTAGGGCCCCCGGCAACTGCCCAAGACCCTATCAGATCTTTGTCCCGCGAACTGAACGGCAGATTGCGCGACCGTGGATCGCGCCGCGGTCGCAGGCGAGCGCGGCGTGCGCCAGCCGGCGATGAACGGCTTCGCTGCTCTTGGTCCTTGGAGGGCCAAAGAGAGGCAGGCCGAGTTTAGCGGCGTGCAGGAGGGCGCCCACCAATGATGCCTCTGCGGGCATCTGCGGAGGGGAGGTAGGGCGCAGTTGAGGTGTGTCCGTTGGGGCTTGGGGTGCTCAGGCCTGCGCGCGTTTACTGGTTCTGGCCGGCAGGCGCGCGCCTGTTGAACCTTTGGCGCAGCCAGGTTTTCAGCAGGACGGGGCGAAGCCGGCGCCAGTTGTCGATCAGTTCCACTCGCACCTCGTCGGCGAGATGCTCTGGGCGGGGGGCGTAGCGGAACTGGACGTAGATTTCGATGATGCGGCGGATGAACGGCGTTCCCTGTGGGAGGCCTTCGGCGAGGAGCGCCTCTCTTTCATAGGGTGTCAGCGCCTGTTCCGCGGGCGTTCGGCGCGATATTTCGCTGGCGATCGGCTGCGGGCGCCGCACATCCGGCGCGCGCGGCGGACCATGCGGACGCCGCATGTGCATGGGCATTCTCAGTCTGGACGTCCAGTTCAACAGCCGTTCGTAGTAGATCTGGGGCTCCTGCATAAAGGTCCTGGGACCCTGATACATGCGCCGGCGCATGAGCCAGGCTCCTGCAATCAGAGTCAGAATGAGGACGATGACGCTGGTTGCGACGATGGGTGAGCGGGTCGGGAGGCCGCCGATGCCGGTGACCGGCCCGGCGATGTCCTGGGGAAACTCTTCTTCGAAATCCAGGGCGTCATCGAACAGAAAATCCTGGTCTTCGGGCAAGATTTCATCCATTCCCGGGACCAGGCCGCTGTCCTGGAGTTCTGCGCCGGAAGGGCGGTCGAGTATACTTTCGCCGGCGGTGGGCTCGAACTCGATCCAGCCATATTGGGGGAAGTAGACTTCCACCCAGGTGTGGGCGTCCCGTTCCGTGACCAGATAGGTTCCGGTCTCCGGGTCGTAGGTTCCCTCGGCGTAGCCGCTGGCCGCGCGTGCGGGGATTCCCTGGCTGCGGAGCATGGCCGCCATGGCGGAGGCGTAGTAGTCGCAGTAGCCGCGCTGGATGTCGAACAGGAAGTACTCGAGCGGGTCCTCATCAATAGCCGGCGCGGTGATGCCTTCATCATAATCAAAGGCGCGTAGAAAGCTCTCCAGGGCTTTGACCTTGTCGTAGGTCGTGGGCTCGTCATCCATAATCTCTTCGGCCAGCTCTGCGACCCGCGGCGAAAAGGTGATCGGGAGTTGGAGGTACGGGTTAAGGCCCTGGTCCGGATATGCGACAATGCCGGCCTCCCGCAGCTCTCGCACAGTGACGGTGGTCTGGCTGCTGATCACCTGGTAGCTGTCGCCCGCCTCCAGGGTGATTCTGGCGCGCGCCCATGTCAGTTCGCTATCTAACTGCCGCGCTGAACCCGAAGCGGCCGAGTCGGCATAGTTCAGCGGCTGCTGGAGCGCGGCCAAAGGAATGCTGGCCTGCACCACATCCGGCATGGCAAGGAGGACATTTCCGGTTGGCAAACGGACGGTGACGGTCTGGGTTACGGGCGAGCGCGCAGTCCACGGCCCCGCGGGGATTTCCTGGTTCGAGCGGAAATTGGTCTCGCTCTCGGCGGTGTTGATCCACTGGCGGCCGGTGAAGCGGTCGAAAGCGACGGCGCGCCAGTAGCGCGCGGACGACGCCTCGACCTCCATGATCACGCGGTCGCTTACGGTTCGCTCGCCGCTCAGGGTCAAGGTGCGGCCAAAGCCGGTGTGGACCGCCCGGGTCTGTCGATTCAGCCCCTGATAGAGGCGGTTCCACTCCTGCATCGTCTCCTCCCAGCGCTGGTTGACGGGCTGCAGCAGGTCATGGAAGGGGAGACTGCGCCCCATATTGGGCGCGATGAAGGCGAGGGCGATCACGGCCATGGTGTACATGAAGCCGGAGCGCATGAAATCAAAGTTGATGTCCTCGCTGAAATAGATGCTCTGCGAGCGCCAGCGCTGACGATGGTCGACGAGGGTGGTCCAGGCCAGGAGCAGCAGGGCGGCAATGCAGTAAGCCACGAGGAACCCCATCACCGAAACAGGCGCGTAATGGGTATTGACCAGGAGCGCGATGCCGGCCATGAGCGCGCCGCGCCAGACATGGCCGTGTCGGAAGACGGACCAGACGCCGAGATAGGTGAGCCACCAGACGAGGAAGCCGATTTCGAAGATGAAGACAACGTTGTCGTTGCTGGCCTGGCGGTTGATGGCGGCTTCGATCCACTCCAGCCAGCGCTCCAGCAGGAAGTAGGCCCTGGCCTGGAGGACGGGAATCCCCCTGTCGATGAAGGCTTGCACGCGCTGCTCGTCTTCCACGAGAAAGGTCATCAGAAAGAAGACCCAGGCCAAGCCGGTTGCGAAGCTGTGGGATAGCATGAAGAAGCTGTCGAAACGGCTGAAAGAGATGAGCGCGCCCATGGCGAGCGCGCCGAGAACAACCGCGATCAGCATGTTCATGCTCATGGCCCCGGTCCAGCCGGCGCTGCTGAGAGAGAGAGCCAGAAGGATGTAGATCATGCCGAGCAGGAGCAGGGTGATTAACCGCCCTTCGCGGAAGTAGGCGAAGACGTCCCGGACTTCCTCGTCGACAATGGGCGCGTCTACGGGATTGTCGACCGCGGTCCCATGCGCGTCGAGCGCGAACTCTGCTATCTCGGCGTTGGCGCCGGAACGGCCGGCTTCCTGCGCCGAGGAACGAATTGAATTCCCTCTTTGATTTCTCATGGTTTTGTCTTGTCTTTGCCAAACCGGTAACGAATGGCCGCATTCATGGTACGAAGCGGCAGTGCGCCAGGGCCTGACAATCCCGCAGGCCGTTCAATCACCGTGTCAAAATCAGAGCAGCAGCCACAGAATGCCGGCAAACAGGGAACTGAGAACAAGCACCAGAGCGATGGCCAGCCAGAGCCGCAGCGTACTGATGCTCTCAATGTGGTTTGTCAGCCGCTGCGGCGGGTCTGTCAGGCTCAAGAGCCACACTCGTTGCGGCGACTCATCGTCGGGCGGCTCGCCCAGCACGACCTGTACGGTGCTGTCGGAGACCAGCCGCCGCCAGCGGCCCGCTTCGAGGCGGTGTTGGGCAGCGCGCAGGGCCTGGCGGATTTCCTGGGCGGCTGCTTCGGCTCGGCTGGCTGCGGCGGAGGCGCTGGCATTCTCTGCCGCGACAGCCTCTCTTTCCAGCGAAGCCGCCAAACTGTGCCAGTGGTCCGCGACCGGTCGAAAGTCTACATCGACCGTCTGTGTGGTCCGCTGCCACAGGAGCTGCGTTTCCTGCTGAATCTCCTGTTCCGCGGCCAGAAAGAGGCTGCGCAGAAGGACCCAATCCGACATTTGGGGCGTACTTTGGGCCAAAAGCCGCCGTTTTTCGGTGTCGAGCTGGTCCAGTTGGATGAGGAATCCGCCGGCCTCATCGATCACGACGGCGCCGGCCGCCCCGGATTCAGACCACGATTTCAGCAGACTGTTCAATTCGCCCTCGGCGTCGACCCGTCTCTGAAGGATGGGACGCGCCAACGCCTGGATGGACATGCTGTTCTGGTCTACTGTAACGGTAATCTGCCAATTTGCAAAAAGCGTTTTGTACTCCGGCGGTGGGAGCGTCTCCTCGGTCAGCGCTTCCGCGCCAATGAGAGACACGGCGGCGTCCTGGTTGCCATCCTGCAACTGTTGCAGGACTTCGTGCAGGATCAGCGTTCGTCGTTCGGCTTCCAGGGTGGCGGGGTCGACGACGTCGGCGGGCAGGCGGCCGAGTCGTTCGGTCAGCAGCAGGGCCTGGGGCCAGTTTTCCTGCAGGCGTGCGGCCCGCAGTTGATGCTGCAACCCTTGGGCGACCCAACTCTGCAGTTCCAGGCGTGTCGGCCCTTGGGGAGTGGCCGGGAGGGCCTTTTCCGCTTCCGCCACCATGAGCGCGACGTAGGCGCCATCGACCGAACCATCTGCGGCAACGGCGCGATTGCGATAGAGAGCGGCCAGCCGGTAGCGGACTGCGGCGAGGGCCGTATCGGGCAGGAGGCTCTGTTCGCCCGATTGCAGGGCCTGGGTGTAGGCGGCCAGGGCCTGTTCATAGAAGCGTTCGCGGGTCGCGTTGCGGAGGGAGGGGGCCTGATAGAGCTGGGCGAAGAGGTCTCCCAGCCGTTGCAGCGATTCCAGACTGTTGTTGGCGCGAACCGTGTTCTGGGCGGCGCGAATCGCCTGAATCCACTGTGGATGGAGCGTTTGGAAGAGGACGTCTGTGGTCGGGGACCGTTCTTCGCGCAGCCATTCCAACTGGCTGGCGCGCATCTTCCAACCGCGCGGCGAGATCTGCAGCCAGCTGTCTGAGGGCGCCAGCCACTGTTCGAGGTCGGCAAAATCGACGGTCACGCGCCAACCGGAGATGTCGTTGGGCCAGGAGAGCAGCTGGGAGATGGGGTAGTGGAAGTCAAAGGTGTGGGTCGAGGCGAGGGGAACGTCGTAGCGCAGGGTGAGGCGGCGGCGGGCGTCCGGGGCGAACTCCGCCTGAACGCTCTGCCCGACAGAGGGACCGGCGGGCTGGAGGGCGAGCGGTTGTCCGTCGAGAGTGGCTGAGATATTGCGGGGCAGAGGATGCCCGGAGGCGGCGGCGCCCGCAGGTTGAGCGACGAGCAGGGTAGTTGTGATGGTCTCGTCTTCCTCATTGTGCAGACGGTAGGCGGCTTCGACATGCAGAGTCAGCGAGCGGCCGTCAGTGGTTGCGACGCGGACGTCGAGCGTATGGGTAAGCAGGACGAGTGAAGATTCGAGGGCTGGTTGCAGCAGCAGATGTGAAGCGTCGGAGGACTCCAATTGGGACAGTCTTTCGGGTAGGCGGTTCCCGGCTGGGGCCGCGGCCAAGAGGATCCCCGGTTCGGCGCATAGGAAGAAACCACAGCAGAAGATACAAAGGAAAAACCGGCGAAGAAAAGTTGCGATTTCAGGGCATACTTGATATGATGTACTGCGCATAAATCGATTCACCCCTTCGTGAGCGGGGTGACAGCGGGCAGCGAAATCGCAGTTCTTCTGGGCGCGGCCAGAGCGCATATGGTACGTCTTTTGATGCAGTGGGACATAAAAATGGGACATGAACAGCCCTATTTTGAGTTTGTCATGCGCGAATATGCCCCTGGCCTGATGCGATTGGGAATCAATCCCGCCGAAGTCTGGTATACCATCTATGGAAATGGCCCGCAAATGCTGACGATTGGCGAAGTATCGGATCTGGAACGGCTGCAGGCAATTTTGCAGAGCGAAACCTGGCAGAATCTGCATAGGCGACTTCTGAGGCACGTGACAAACTACAGGCAGAGGGCTGTTGCGGACAACAGCCACACTTTTCAGCTATAGGGATTGGATTTGTTCGCCGCCCCCATCCGGGAGGGCATTGCCGGCGGGCAAAAATGGAGAGACTACATGGCACTCTATGTTCGCAAATTGGAGGAGGAAGAGTGGGAAGAATTGGAGCGGACAATCCAGAATATGGAGAACGACGTTTCGGTTCAACGCCTGATGATCATCCTCCTGTCTGCTCAGGGGAACAAGGTCCAGGAAATCAGTCGCGAAGTCGATCTGCATCCGATCAACGTGCGGAAGTGGATCCACCGCTACAATAAACAAGGCATCGAGGGGTTGCGCAGCGGCAAATCGCCGGGGCGCCCTCCCGTATTTACGAAGGCGCAGCGTCAGGCGATCGTGAGTATCGCCTCAGCTGAACCGGCGTCGCTGGATCTGCCGTTCAATCAGTGGTCGTTACAGCGATTGCGCAAGTACCTGATCGAAGATGAAGTCGTAGACCAAATCTCCGTGGAAACCATCCGTCAGATTTTGCGTGCGCATGGCATGCAACCCCGTAGTATGGGCAGCCAGGATCAGGACGGCGACGACGGAACCCGCTAGGGAAGACGTTGCGCGTTTGGACTGCGCGGCAAAGCGGGAAGCTGCACTGGTCAGGAATTCCCGGTGTCGCGCACAGCGGGCCGTTCAGCTTCGGTGAATGGTTGAAAGTCAATAGCCGCCCTGTACAGCGAAGCGGGTATCGATCAAGATGGCTGCGTCGCGTGTGATCGATGCCCAATCATAGGCGCTGTGCGCGGTGGCGATCAGCACACAGTCGGCTTTCTGAACCTCTCCTTCAAGATCGGCGACCGCGGTTAGAAGAACTCCCTTTTCGTTCAAGGACGGAATATATGGGTCGTGATACCTGGCCTCTGCGCCCTGCTGCAGGAGGCGTTGCAGGATATCGACGGCCGGGGATTCGCGCACGTCAGCGACGTCGGCTTTATAGGCCGCGCCCAAAACCAGGACGCGGCTGTCCTTCACGGTTTTGCCGGCGCTGTTGAGGGCTTCCTGGACCTTCCGCACCCAGTAGCGGGGCATCTCGGCGTTGATCTGGCCGGCCAGCTCGATGAAGCGGGCGCTGGAATCGACTGCCTTCATTTTCCAGGCAAGATAGTGCGGGTCAACCGGGATGCAGGGTCCCCCCACGCCCGGCCCCGGCGTGAATTTGGCAAAGCCGAAGGGTTTGGTGGCGGCGGCGTCCAGCACTTCCCGGCAGTCCAGCCCCAGTTTGTCACACATCAGCAACAGCTCGTTGACCAAAGAGATATTGACAAAGCGATAGGTGTTTTCGAAGAGCTTGGCCATTTCCGCGGCGGTGGGCGAGGAGACGGGCACAAGCGAATCAAAGACCTGTCCGTAGTAGGCCTGGGCCGCGGCCAGACAGTTCCCGGTTACGCCGGCGATGACCTTGGGCGTGGTCCGGATCGTCCAGTCGGCGCGTCCGGGGTCAACGCGTTCGGGGGAAAAGGCGACAAAGAAGGTTTCGCCCACCTGCCATCCTTGCGGCTGGGCGGCGGCTTCGAGAAGGGGCAGGAGCAGCTCGGTGGTTGTGCCGGGGTAGGAGGTGGATTCGAGGACGATGGTCAGGCCGGGATGCAGGTGTTGGGCGATTTCGCGTCCGCTGGCAAGGAGGCTGGAGAGGTCCGGCTGCCCTGATCTGTCCAGAGGCGTGGGAAGGCAGATTGAGACAGCGTCGCACTGGGCCAGGATGGCGTAGTCGCCGGTCGCCTGCAGGCGGGGGGCCTGTGCGACCAGGTCGGTGTCGGCGACGTCGGCGACGTAGGAGCGTCTCTGATTGACGGCGTCGACCTTTGCGGGGTCCACGTCGATGCCGGTGACTTCATAGCCGGAGGCGGCCAGGGCGACGGCGAGAGGCAGCCCCACATAGCCGAGCCCGACGACGGCGACGCGCGCGGCGCGGTTGTGGAAATGTTCGAACACGGTCAGCGCGCTCCTGGCGGGCAGGGGATCATCGATGGGCGCCCGGCGCGGCTACGTGGACGCGAGGAACTTCTCCCGGTAAACGTTCCAGTGTTCCTGGAAGACGCCGGGAGCGATGGGGTAGAGCATTTCCAGCACGAGCTGGCCGACGCGGCGAATCTCCCACTGGGCGGCTTTGTCGACCGCGCGCAGCCAGAGGAAGTGGCTCCAGGCGGCGAAGTTCATGCTGGTGACGATGCGGGTTTCGGTCGCGTTGGGCAGGAGGAAACGGGCGTCCTCTTTGCGGATGCCCATCTGCCGCAAATCCAGATAGACCTCCTGCAGATAGTCCCAGGCTTCGCTCAATTTGGCCTGGGCCGCTTCATTGCCTTCAAACGCCGGCGGGACCACTGCGTTCCACTCGCCTTTGTCTAATGAGACGTACCGCTGCGATTCCTGGCTGAAGCTGGCGAGTCGGTGGCGCACGAGCTGGTGGGTGCAGGCGCGGCTGATACCTTCGAAGAAGAAGGTGGCTGATCCGTGATGGAGCTGGGCTTCGGCGCCGGCGAGCGCCGGTTGGGTAAAGGCGAGCAGCGTCACCCGCAGGGGGGCTTCTTCGCGCGGGCGCAGGCAGGACTCGTCTACATGGAGCGAAGGCATGGACGGCGGCGGCGCGACGGCGGCGGGCTCCGGCGGGCGCGTGCCGTTGCCGCCGGGGATTTCGCCGGCAAATTCGGCGTAGACTTTGGGCGCGATCGATTGCAGAAAGGGCAACGCCTGCAGCGCGATCCCGCGGCGGAAGAAATCCAGCCAGACGCGGGTGTTGGCGCTGACGAGCCAGCTGCCGTCGGCTTCCTGGGTGACCTCGCAGTGGCGGTTGAGCATACGCCAGAGGAGCGGTTCTTCGCTGTTGCGCACGCGTACGGTGGCCACGATGTGCTCGATGATATCCTCGTGGCCTTCTCTGACGCGGCTGACGATAAAGCGGGGCGCGGTACCCATGCGGTGGGTGCTGCGATAGCAGACGCGGCCGGCATACTCGATCACGTTTTCAGGATAGGTGCTGGCGCCGTTCCAGATGGTTGCCAGGTCGCTCATTTCGAGCAGGTCGGCGGGGTCGAGCGCGGGATTGGCTTGGGAGTAGGCGACAAGTTCGATGTTCATGGGATTTTTTGGGTATGAGGCAGATGATGGCGGCGAGTCCGCCAGCCTGGGATCCTCAGTTTTCTTCCAGTTTAACCGATCATTCTCATTTCTACCCCGATGATTCATGGACGTATTGAATCTGAATGCCGATAGTTTGGGATCATTGGCTTTCCGTTGAGGAGAGCGCCGCCGCTTCACCCCGGCTTCATGCCGCTCGCCACCCTGACGGGGTTGCGCTTTTCCGCTGAACGGAATTCACATCGACAAGAGGACAGTTGCCCGATACTGTCCTGCTTCCTGCGGAAGGGAATCAGGAGCCGCCGAGGAAGGCGCGGCGCACGTCGGGGTTGTCGAGGAGGGCCTGGGCTTCGCCCTGGTAGGCGTTCTGGCCCAGCTCGAGCACGTAGCCGCGGTGGCTGGCTTCGAGGCCCTGGCGGGCGTTCTGTTCGATCATGAGCACGGTCAGGCCGATTTCCTGGTTGAGACGGCGTACGTTTTCGAAGATCATGCGGGTGATCAGGGGCGAGAGGCCGGCGCTTGGCTCGTCCATCATCACGACTTTGGGTTCCAGCATGAGGGCGCGGCCGATTTCGAGCATGCGCTGCTCGCCGCCGGACATGGTGCCGGCCATCTGGCTCTTCCGCTCGGCGAGGCGAGGGAACAGCTCGAAGATGTACTGGATGCGGCCGCGGATGCGCGCCTGGTCGTTTTCGAGGTACATGCCCATTTCCAGGTTCTCCATGACCGTCATCTGCGGGAAGACGCTGCGCAGCTGCGGGACGATGGAGATGCCGGCGCCGAGGACATCCTGGGGGCGTGCGTTCGTGATCTCGCGGCCGTCGAAGTGGATGGCGCCCTGGCGCACGTTGACAAAGCCGTAGATCGCCTTGAAGACGGTGGATTTGCCGGCGCCGTTGGGGCCGATGACACAGACAATCTCGCCGGGATGCACGACGAGGCTTACGCCTTTGAGGATGTCGAAATCCTGATAGCCGGCGTAGATGTCGTCAACGGAAAGGAGAGGGGCAGACATTGGTCAGTGGTCGCTGGTCAGTGGTCGTCGGATTCAGGCTCCGAAGTAGGCGTCGATCACGGCTTCGTTCCGGAGGATCTCCTGGGGCGTTCCTTCGGCCAGCTTTTCGCCGTAGTTGAGTACGTAGACCCGGCTGCAAAGGTCGGCGATGAAGTTGATGTTGTGCTCGATCAGGAGGAAGGTCTTGCCCTGCTGGTTGAGTGTGCGGATGCGATCCTTGATGGTTTCAATCAGGGTTGGATTGACACCGGAAGTGGCTTCGTCGAGGAGCAGTATCTCGGGGTCGGGCATCAGCGCCAGGCCGATTTCCAGGAGGCGGCGCTGTCCGCCGGAGAGGTGGCCCGCGTCTTCGTGGGCGAGATGCTCGATCTGGAGGAAGTCGAGGAGCTGATGGGCGCGGCTGGCTGTGCTGGCAGGGCTGGGCCGGAGCATGTGCAGGAACGAGGTATCCCGCCACTGGTGACTGATGAGCATGTTGCGGAGGACGGTCATTTTGCGATAGACGCGCACGGACTGGAAGGTGCGGGACAGCCCCATCCTGGCAACCTGATACGGGCGCGCCCGGGTCACGTCCTGGCCCTTGAAGGTTATCTTGCCGCCGTCGATCTTCTGCAGGCGGCTGAGGCAGTCGAACAGGGTTGTCTTGCCGCTCCCGTTGGGACCGATCAGGCCGACGATTTCGCCGGGGTAGACTGCGAAATCCACGTTGTTGACCGCGGCGAGGCCGCCGAAGTATTTGGAAACCGTACGCCCCTCCAGCAGGGGCTGTTGGTCAGAGGCCATAGACGTTGATTGCGGCACGCGGTCTGCGTTTCCGATGGCCATTATCTGTTCCTGCCGAAGCGGGCGAGGAGCCGTCCGAGCGAGGTGCTGCTGCGGTCGCCCAGCGTGCCGAGGATTCCTTCGGGCATGAACAGGACGATCAGGACCAGGAGGAGGCCAAGCGCGAGCAGATGCCACTCGAAAAGATTGCTCCAGAGGAGGTTTTGCAGGAGGTAGATGGCGACGGCGCCAAGAGGCGGACCCCAGACGGTGCCGAGGCCGCCCAGCATGGACATCATCACCATTTCAACGGTGCGTGTTTCGACGAAGACGCCATCAGGGTCGATGAAGGTGTTCTGCCAGGCCCAGAAGCCGCCGACGACGCCTGTGAAGAAGGCGGCGATCATGAAGGCGGCGATTTTGTGAAGGGTGGTGTTGATGCCGCGCATTTCCGCGCCGACTTCATCCTCGCGGATGGCGATGAGGCTCTGCCCGAACTCGCTGCGCTGGATCCACCAGATCAGGGAGACGACCAGGCCCATGATCGCCAGCATAAGGTAGTAGTCGCCGATACGGTTGAGGACGGGAGGCAGGTTCAGGCCGATGCCGCCTCCGGTTATTGGGCGCGAGACGCGCACGATTTCGCGCATCGCCACGAGAGTGCCGAGCATGGCGATTGAAAAGTACGGCCCTTTCAGGCGCAGGGTGGGCAGGCCGATGAGGAGAGCGAAGAGGGCCGCGGCAGCTCCGCTGGCGGGCAGGGCCTGCCAGAAGCCCCACTGTGGGGAGATGAGGAGGGGCGCGCCGGTGACGAGGATGGCCATGATGTAGGCGCCGACGCCGAAGAAGACGGCATGGCCGAAGTCGACGTAGCCGGTCATGCCGCCGATCAGGTTCCAGTTGGAGGCGAGGGTCACGAGGACAAATATCTGGCTGCCAACGAGGAGGGCGAGGCTGGAAACGCCGGTGTAGGGGTAGAGAGCCAGGAGGAGAAGGAGCAGGAGCCAGAGCGCCAGCCCTGTCCAGCCGGCGAGGAGCGAGTGGACAGGGGCGAGGGATGGGAAGCGAGCCTTTTTCCCGGTTTCGTTTCCGTTCTTGTCTGCGGGGGGGCCATTCGTCATCAGTCGGCCTCCGCGTCAACGGGGCGCAGACCGCCCATGAGACCCTGGGGCCGCACGACAAGGATCAGGACCAGGAGAATGAAGCTGGTGGCGACGCCGAGGTTGGTGCCGATGCCTGCCACGTAGGTGGCGACGAAGATCTCGGTGACGCCGAGGACGAGGCCGCCCATGAGCGCGCCGGGGATGCGGCCCAGTCCGCCGAGTGCGGTGATCGTGACCGCCTTCAGGGTGAAGGGAGGCCCCATGAAAGGGAAGATCGCCTGCGTGGGGCTGAGCATGGCGCCGGCGGCGGCGGTGAGGGCGATGCAGATGCCGGCGGTGATGGCGTAGACGCGGTTGATGTCTACGCCTACGATGCGGGCGGCCGTCTTGTTCTGGGCTGCGGCGCGGATCGACTTGCCGAGACGGCTGCGCTGGAGGAAGAGGTGAAGGCCTCCCATAATCAGAAGCGCCGCGGCGAAGATGATGGTCTTGACGATGGGGAAGGTGACGCCGGCAAATTGGAAGGAGCCGCTGTAGGCTACGGCCACGTTGCGCGGGTCGGACGTGAAGACGATTTTGGCGAGATTGGCGAGCGCGATCGAGACGCCGAAGGTGACGAGCAGTGTCATCAGGTGGGGGCGTTCAACGATGCGGTTGATCAGCGTGATCTGCAGGAGGTAGCCGACGAGGAACATGAGGGGCAGGATCAGCGCCAGCGAGGCGAAGGGGTCGATTCCAAAGAAGCGGAACAGACCCCAGGCCAGGTAGGCGCCGATCATCAGGAATTCACCGTGCGCGAGGTTGATCACACCCATCACGCCCCAGATCACGGAGAAACCCAGCACCATGATTGCGTAGAAGCCGCCGAGCAGGAGGCCGCTGACAAGCGCTTGCGAAAGTTGGTCCATAGGCGAATGGCGCGACGCCGGCCCGGTTTAGCGGTCCTTCCAGGCGGGCGCCGGGTAGTTCAGTTCGGCAACGGCGGCATGGGTGGGGGCTACGACCAGGATTTCACCGTTCTGGATCTGGATTGCCCCCATCGGTTTGGCGGCGTTTCTGCCTTTTTCATCGAAGCTGATGGGGCCGTAGAAGGTGACCACGTCGAGGTTGCGCAGGGCCGTGCGAACGGCGTCTGTGTCCAGAGAGCCGGCCTGCTCGATGGCGAGGTGGAGGGCCAGCGCGGTGGCGGTCGATTCAGCAGCCTGGTAGGTGGGCGGTTCGCCCCACATATCCTGATAGCGGGCAGCGTATTCGGCGGCGGTGCCGAGGTAGTCGTCGGCGTAGCTCATGGAGGCTTCCCACTGCGTCGGGCCGATGACATATTCGGCGTCTGCGCCGACTTCCTCGATCAGTGTCGGGTTGCTGGGGCCGACGGTGATCACCATGGCCTTGGGGTTGAAGTCCAGTTCTTTGGCCGAGCGAATGAAGAGAACGGCATCGTTAAAGTGGCCGCCGCCGACGAAGATATCGGGTTCGAGCTCCTTGAATTTTGACATGATGCCGCTGACGTCGGCCACGTTGACAGGATAGGTTTCAACGCCCAACACCTCAAGCCCGTACTCTGCGGCCCAGCGCTGCGCGCCTTCGGCCACGCTGGTGGGGAATGCGGTGTCTTCGTAGGCAATGACGACGGATTTGGCGCCTTGTTCGGCCAGCAGCTGCAAAGCGGAACGGGTATAGTTCCCCGCCGGCGTCAAGACTGCGAAGAGGTTCCGGAAGCCTCGTTCGAACAGCGGTTCGGCGGCGCCGTTGCCCTCGATCATGATTTTGCCGTACTTTTCGGCAATTGCGCTGGTGCTTTGGGTCAGAGATGAGCTATAGGGCCCAAGAAGGAAGTCGACCTGGTCCTCGCTGATCAGTTTTTCCACGAGGCGGGCGGCGGTATCCGGGTCGCCCTCGTCGTCGTACATGATCAGCTCCACCCTGTAGCGCTCGCCGTCGATCTGGACGCCGCCGTACTCGTTATTCACCCAGTCCAGCCAGAGGCCGTAGCCCTGGCGGGTGTCTTTGCCTTCGCGAGAGTACTTGCCGGTTTCGCTGACGGCGGCGCCGAGGTAGATGACCTTCTCCGCGTCAGCGCCTGCAGCGGCGGTTTCGGGTTCGTCCACGGGCGCGGGCGGCGCCAGGCCGCAGGATGTCAACAGAAGCGACCCTGCGAGCAGGAGAGTGAAATATGATAGGAACTGTCGCACTTTTTGGCCTCCAGAATTCTACGAGACAACCCGGCACGGGTGCGTATATCGTGATCCTGATGATACTGCAACAAATTTTCTGCTGTCAAAAAATGGTCGTTTACGGAAATTTCCGCCATCTGCGCGCATTGCGTGGGACGCAGACCCGGTTCGGCTGGCGGACATCAGAACGGATCACCCGTTGTTTGCTCCATCCAAATCAGCAGTGCTACAATCACGTTCTCTCTGAGTAGGCTGGGCCCGCTGACCGATGCCGCGAGAGCGGTAAAGCCAATGCGGCCAGCGGGGGGACACCGATTTCAGATTCATGCCAAGTAGCGGCGGCCAGTGCGCTGCCGATCGGCTAAGCGAGCGCGACCTGTGAGCAAACAATACTACGGCGGCCAGGCAGTCATTGAAGGCGTGATGATGCGGGGCCGCAAGGCGATGTCGATTGCGGTGCGCAACAGCCAGGGCACGATTGTTCTCCACGAGGAGCCGCTCACGGCCAAGATCTATACGCGCAAGTGGGGCCAGTGGCCGTTTGTACGCGGGCTGGCGCTGTTGTGGGATGCCCTGGGCCTGGGCATACGGGCGCTGATGTGGAGCGCGGACGTATCGATGCAGGAGGATGATACCGAGGAGAAGGTCGAGTTTTCGGGCCCGGTGGCGTGGACGACGATTGCGACGAGTCTTGCGTTTGCGGTAGGCATTTTCTTTCTGCTTCCCACCTTGGCCAGCCGCTGGTTTGCCGGCTTTTTTGCGCACAACCCCTATCTCGACGCGGTGGCGGAAGGCGGCATCCGCCTGGTCCTGTTCGTGGTCTATCTGTGGGCGATCAGCCTTCTGCCCGAGATCCGGCGCGTGTTCGCGTATCACGGGGCGGAGCATAAGGCGATCAACGCGTACGAGGCCGGCGAGAGTCTTACGGTCGACAATGTGCAGAAGCACAGCGTTCAGCACGTACGCTGCGGAACCAGCTTTCTGCTGTACGTGCTTGTGATCAGCATTCTCCTGTTCGCGCCCCTCACATTTGCCTGGATCGAGTACCCGTGGCTGGCGTTGCTGCTGCGTTTTGTCACCCGCCTGATGCTCGTCCCGCTGGTGGCGGCAATTTCGTATGAGATTATCCGTTTCAGCGCCAACCATGCGGACAACCCGCTGATGGGGCTGCTGATTGCGCCCGGACTTCTCCTCCAGCGCATCACGACGCGAGCGCCGGACGATTCGATGGTTGAGTGCGCGATTGCCGCGCTGCTTCCGGTGCTGGCCGCGGACGGCATCGAGGGCGCGCCGCCCGCGCATCCAGGGCAAAGGGAGGAGGACGCGGCAGACAGGGCGCGCGCCTACGGCGAAGCGGTCGCGGATTAGCCAGAAGCGGAAACCCCGGCGAATCCGAATTCGGACACTGTTCTCAACGTTTCAACTGAAGAGGGTGAATCTGCGTTGCGCGCGCCTGCGGACCGGCTATGACCAGGCGGCGCGGTCGTTGCGCGGGTTCTGCTGGTTATACATTTCGGCGTGGATGGCGTCGGTGAGGAGGATCTGCTGGCGGGAGGCGTTGTCCATGCGGCCCAGCTCGGCGAGATAGCGCGTCATGCCGCCCAGATCCCTCAACTCGAGGCCGTGCAGCGTGCGGACAAAGGCGATCTGGAAGGGGTTTCCGGTCAATAGGCGGGGGATGCGCAAGCTCTGCATGACGTCCTCGGTGAGGTCGCTGTCGGGAGCGCCGGAGACGGCCGCGAATTCGACGGGTAGCCCGTAGGCGGCCATCTGGTCTGAAACGTCGTAGTTGGCGGCGGGTTTGGCGGCATTCCACATGTTTTCGAGATAGCGCAAGGTGGCGGAGGAGACAGGGGTGAACGCCTCTTCGGGACGGTAGGCGTGTGGATCGCTGGCCGCGGAGGCGTCCCGCCAAAGCAGATGTTCCAGATTGTACTCCTGCGCCAGGACGCGCAAGAACTCCAGGCGGGCGCCTGCAGACTCTTCACTGTGCGCGGCGCGGACGGCGTCGGGCGCGGGCCCGGAGTGCAGGGGTGGTTGGGCGGCGACAGCGGTCTGGGCGCTCTCGCGCACGTAGCCTGCCAGGACGTCCGCGAGCGGATGGGGGGAGGGTACCTGGCCGGTGAACAGAGAGGTCAGCCGCTCGAGTCGATGCGGTTCGGTCCAAATCTGGCGCAGGCGGCCTTCGTCCCCCGGTTGGCCGGCGGCCGCGAAATGGGGAGAGCTGCCGGTCGCGGCGCCGGCATCGATATGCTGGCGGCCGCGCATGAACGCGAGGCAGCGTTCCCACATGACGGGATTGAGATGGGGCCGGTAGAGGTGGGATGTGATCGCGTTCTCCGGGGGGAGCGGGGGCATTGCGTCGCTGGAGGACCAGCGTTGCAGCGCCTCGCAGGCCTGTTCGAGAACGCGATCCATCTGTTTCAGCGACTGTTCGAGGCGCTCCTGGACGCGGGCCAGACCCCGCCAGACGCTATCCTGCAAGCGGGCGGTCAGCTCAGAGCGGGCCAGATCGACGCGTTCGCGCCGCAGTTTCTGCACGCGCCGGACCCGCCGCCGGTATGATGTGGTTGCGCCGAAAAACGCGCCGACCATCAGGCCGATGAAGGTCGCTGCGTTGGCTTCATTGTCGACAAAGTCGACGACCGCGTCGATTGAGGCGCCGCTCACCAGCTGCATGAGAACGGCGGGACCGGCTTCGCCGCTGACGATGGCGGCCATATTGCCCATGAGCCCGGAACCGAACAGGTAGAGGAGTGTCAGCAGGACGATGCCGGCGAGGAGACCGAAGGCCCGCGACAGTGAACCGAACAGAGAGGGCCGGTCGGCGAGCGTACGCAGATAGCGCGTGCGCCAGTCGCGCAGCCGCAACTGGCGTTCGACGCGGTTGGCTGCGACAGGGGGAGACAGGGAAGTGCGGACGTCACCGGACGCGCCGTGTTCCGCTGCCTGCGCAAGCCAAAGGCGTTCCTGCTCCAATTCCGACAGCCACTGATGGAGCTGGCGCCTGGCCTGGAGAAGTCCTGAAGGATGGCGGCTGATCAGGGTGAGCAGGTTGGCGCGCATCTGGCGCGTTATGGCCGGCAGGAAGCGGTTGTCGGCGGCGTTCAGGGGCAGGCCGTCTTCGCGCAGGTCGGCCAGTCCCCAGGCGGAATCGAGCGCGCCGGCGCCGATGTCCTCATCGAAACTGGCGAGCACGGCCTGGAACTGTTTGTCGAAGGCGGCCTGCCAGCGGCCGGGGTTGAGGCCGCGCAGTTTGCGCGCGGTTGCGGCCGGCAGCACATAGCTTGGGTGGACGGACAGCTGCTGAATGGACTGGGGGCTCAGCTCATGGAACAGGTCGGGCAAATGTTCGATGAGCCGGGCCAGGACCTGGTGTGAGGTTGCGCCGAGATGCTGCAGCGAAGCCAGCGGCTCGAAGGCGCTGGCGGCGGAAGGGTCGCCGGCGTGCCCAGGCTGGAGCAGAACTTGCTCGCGTACGAGGCGCTTGCCCTCATGCTCCTGCGCAGCCCGGAAGATATAGTCCAGCGGGACGTGGTCTGCTGCAGCGCCGAGCAGGCTGTAAGGGCGTTCGCCGGCGTTGCGCAGGTCGATGCCGACCTGTTCATCGATATAGGAGGCCCCGTCGGCGGCGATGAAGGACTGCAGCGTGTTGCCCACGAGAACGGACAGTTCGTAGCTGTTGCGAGCCAGTCCCTGATTGCTTTTTTCCCGATCGACCAGATAGATGCGGTCGAAGAGTGGACGACCCAACCACTCTTCCGGCAGGCTGCTCCTGGATTTGGCGCCTTTTTGGATGGAGGAGATGACCTGTTTGAGGTTGGCGCGGCGCAGCCCGGTGAAGGCTTCAAGCTCGGCCAGGGCTGCGTAGCAGCAGGCGTCCTCGACCGTGCGGCTGCTGTCGGTGGCGTAGCTGCCGGCGGCAAAGATGCCGACGACCTGGGCGACGTGCCGCTGGCCGAGATAGTTTAGCTGGTGCGCGATGGTGGGCCAGATCAGCGCGGAGGTCAACGGTTCGTAGAGGGGGGCGATCACGTAGAGGGTCGTCTGTACAAAGGGATCGCCGGGAACAAGGGTGTCGGCGCGGATGGGGTCGATGACATTGGAGGCGATCAGATGGGCAATGGCGCCGCCGTCCTGCAGCGCGGCGCGGAAGGCATGGCGGCGCGTGGGCGGTTCGAACGGGGGGGAGGGCGGCGCGGCGGGCACGTCCTGGTGGGCCGGCTCGGCAGCGCCGGCGTCCTTGTTTGATCTGCGGAAGGGCCAGGGCAAACCTCTGCGGGACGGCTTTTCGGCTGCAGCGCCGGGCGGGTACGGCTCCTGGCGCGTTGGCTGCCATTGGAGCGGGTGGAGTGTATCCGCGGCTGCCTCCAGCAACAGGCCGGCCCGCCGCTGGCTGTTGGCCAGGCGCCAGTCGCTGGTGGTCTGGGGCGGCTCGGCAGCGGCAGGGGATGGGGCGCGCATGAGGTCGTTGAGAAGCTGTTCGAGATAGAAGGGCGGCAAGCGGCTGTCGCCCAGGGTGAAGAGGTTGAGCGCAATCTCGTCGTTATGATTGAGCTGTTCGGACGGCAGGAGCGCGGCAAAGCGGGTAATGCGGGTCAGGTCAGGGCCGTCAACGCCGGCGGCGATGCGCTGTTCCTGGGCGGCTTGCAGGCGCGGGGCCAGGTGGAGCATCGTTTGCAGGCCCCATCCGCCAAAACATAGTATCGCGGCTCGGCTGCGGGTTGCGCCGGGAATCATGGGTCGTTTCTGGTCACTGGTTGGCAGTTTCTCGTTTTAAGTTGCCAGGTCGGGATTGGCGACTGCTGCGTTACGCTGAAACGATGTCATCGGGGCCGGCAGGGCAATGACCGGCCTTCGGGCAGGAACCGTTGACACGGGAACCTCAATAATTTTCCTGGGTAATTTCGGGCAGGTCGGCCCAGGCGGGATGGAGATGAAACTCTTCGCGTGCGGGGAAGTCGCGCGTGTTTTCATACTGCGCCCGAAACTCGTCGAGGCGGTCGATCAACGTCACCGGCAGGCCGTGGACGATCCAGACGGCGTCCATGCGGCCGGTGTCGCCGGTGGGAATCCATTTGATGTCTTCCTGGCCGACCATGGCCATAGCCAGCTGGGCGTCGTCTTCGCGGGCGGTTGGCGTGGCCGCGAGGCGGATGTGCTCCAGGTTGGCGTCATGGAAGCTGAAGCGATCCGAATCCCAGCGGATGTAGGGGTTCAGACGGTCCAGCCACTGCTGGATGCGGTTGTTGGGAAGCGGCCGGGCCTGCCGCGTTTCCTGGCCGTGTTGGACCCCGATGATGTGGCGGATGTCGACACATTGAAGGACTCGGCCCAACAGCCCTCTTTCGGAGGCGATGGCATTGGTGAGGTTGGCGAACAGCTCCTCGCTGCTGACGGCCTGGTTGACGTTCAGAATGCGGTCGACAACGGGGCCGAGCAGGAGCGCCCAGTCGCTGGTTTGGACGACCTGGGCCGCGTTGCGATAGAAGTGTTGCAGGTAGTCGCGGCCGACGGCGCCGGTCTCCAGTTCATAGTAGGTATTGGTGCTGGCTGTGCCGTCGGGGATGCGGGGGTCGATGCGTTCAGCGGCCCGCCTTGCGGCCTGGTTGGCGCGTCCGAGGGCGCCGCCGGCATTGTCGATCTGTGTGCGGAAGAGCTCTCGCAGCTGTGTGCCGTAGGCGAAGAGGCGTTCGACGAGGATTCGTTCGAGAATGTCGCGGCGCTGGTGGAGCCGGGCGCGGGCCTTGCGTTGGCGCAGGTCGCGGGCGCGGTCGCGGGCCTGGCGGGGGTTGAAGGCGGCCAGCATCAGGTCGCCGAGTCCGCTGGCAATCTGGCCGATCTGTTCGGCCGCGCCGCCCTGCTGGGCCAGCAGAGAACGCCAGCGGACGCGGTCCTCCTCCATGACCGGATGGCTGTTGAGGAGGAAAAGTCTCTGTTTGAGCAGCGATTCCATTGGGGCGGCGGAGGGATACATGGGCGCGAGCAGGTCTGTCAGGGCCAGCGCGCCGCGCAGTCCGGTATCGAGGATAACCTGGCGGAGTGTTTCGTCGACAGCGGATTTGAAGCCGAGCCATGCGCCGCGTTGTTCTTCAATCTCCTCGGCCAGCTCCTCGAGCCGGTCGTTGTCCAGCGAGAGATAGCGGGAGCGCATCCTGGCGAGGAGGCCCTGCCAGGTGGTGAGAACCTTCTGGCGGGTCTGCGGAGAGAGAGGCTGGCGCGGGTCGTTGCGCTCGGGCCCGGCGGCGAGCCGTCTCAGGCAGTCGGCAAGAAAGGCCTGCTGCCAGAAGTTGACGAGGGACTCGTCGGGGGCGACGATGGCGGAGGCGGCGAAACTGCTGTAGACGAGATAGTTGCCCTGCTGCGGCGCAGGGCCTCCGCGCCGTTCGTTCACGACTTCGGCGGCGGCGACGCCTCCTGACATGCGTTCGCGCACGACGTTGACTTCGAGCCCGAGAATTTCGCTGCTCAGATGGCTGATGGCGGTGAGCTGGATCAGGTGGGCGGCCAGGTTTTCGGCATCGGTTTTGCGAGCGAGGCTGCGGCCGTCGCGGTTGGTGCGCCCGACCAGAAAGATAAAGTCGAAGGGGGCATAGGGCGTGTCGGGCAGGGCCCGCTGTTCGCTGGGGTAGAGTTCCTGGAACTGCTGTGTTTCCTGGAAGTAGTTCAGTTCTTTGAGCGCGGCGTAGGCGTTGGCTTTGATGCGTCTACGCTGCAGGTCGCTGTTGATCTCCTCTTCGAGCACGTCGGGCAGGAAGAAGATGCCGACGACGCGGGCGTTGCTGCGTACGAGCGCCCGCACGCGGTGCGCCACATCCATGAACATGCCGGCGCCGGTGCCGCCGCAGAGGCTGCTGACAATATAGACGAGCTGATAGTTGCTCATGACGGGAAAGCGGCGATTCTGCGCCATTTCCAGGTCGCGGATTTTGTCAAGGGCCGCGTATTTGGTTTCGAGCAGTCTTTTGAATGTGACGTAGTTGCGGAAGAAGGAGAGGCGGCCGATGGGCCGCAGCTGTTTGGCGCCGTTGTGAATATAGCCGAGGGGGATGGAGGGGTAGTCCCACCAGCGGGCGATTTCGGGATGGTTTTCGAGGTTATCGACGAGCCGGGTGGCGTCGAATTTGCCCATGTAGGCCGATTCATCGGCGTAGAGCGGCTCCTGGTCGAGCCGGTTGATCAGCGGTTCGGTATCGAGGGCGAGGAGTTGAATCATTGCCGGCAGAGTTTCACCGCCCCATGCTTTGCGCAGGCGCCGCTTGACCGCCCGAACAGCATTGGTGCCCATGCCGCCAACACCGACGACGAGGGTTGGATAGATTGTCGGTTTTTCACTAATAAACGGCGCCCCGTTCTGGGCCATAGCGGACTTTCCTCTGGATAATGAAACGGTACGTTTTTCGATTCCCGCCGCTGCGTTCGCTTGGACCTTGCCCGGAGACCGGGCGGCTGCCGGACGCGCGAGCCTCTGGCGCAAGCGGGGCGCCCAGGGCGCCATTCGGCGGCGAGGCAGGCCCTAGAAACTGTCTCTCGGGCTGCCCCAAGGGTCGGCCTGCTGCGCGCCGGCGGAGGCATTCGTCTGATCGCCGTCTGACGCGCCGCCGTCCGGGTAGGAGGCCGACCAGCCCCAGTTGTCGTCGGACGGGTCTGCGCTGCCGGGGTCATCCGGCTGCGCGGCCGCATAGGGGTCCGCGCCCCAGCCGCTCTGGTCCCAGGAGGCGTCCCAGGGGGAGTCATGGGTTCCCGCATTGACGTTCTGCCAAGGGTCAACGGGACCGGAGCCGGCAAGCGGTTCAGGCGACGTAGCGGCGCTATTCTCAAAAGCAGGCGAAAAGCCTGGCGAACCCGCTGCGTTCTGCGATCCTGCGGCATGCGGCGGGTAAGACGCGTGCGCTGTGCCCCCGGCTGCGCTCGACGCGCCAAGGGCGGAATCCGGCTGGTTGGCAAAGTTCCAACTGTCCGAACTGCCGGGGGCGGCAGCGTACCCAGGCGAAAGCGGGGCGTCCTGCCCAGGCAGGGTCACTCTCGGATCTTCGTCGTCATCCATATTGTACCCGCGACTGCGCGCACGCGCCACCACGATGAGCAGCCCCAAAAGCAGCATCGGCCCGCTGCAGAAGACCAGCGGGAAGGTGTAGAAGGGACGCAGCCACCACGCCACGTAGCGCTGATAGAGGGTTGGGCTGCGGAAGTTGATATCGACGGAACGCGTTTCGTCGGCCAGGCCGGCGATGCTCAGGTTCAAGACGCCGCTGTAGAAGGAGCCGCGCAGGGCGTCTCTGGGCAGATCCTTGCGTGCGATGAGTGTGATGGGGACATCGAAAAAGCCTTCGTCATCGGGCGATCCGTTGACCTCCACAGGCGGCGCTTCAAGGTAGAGTTCATCCAGAGCCATGACACCGCTGCCGGTTTCACCTGAGGCGGCGATTCCAATGATTTCGACCACAAAGGGCGTTTTGCCGTTGAAGCGCAGGAGGAGCGTTTCGGTTGTTTTTTCGCCGGCGCGGCCGAGGTCGCCGAAATCGATTGCGCCGGCGACGCTCCATTCCACATCGCGGATCTGCACACGGAAAGGCACAGCGGCCGCGGCGGACGGGTCTCCGCCGGCCGAGCTCTGCGCGGCCAGGACATCGAAGTCCTGGTCCGGCCCGGAGAGGCTGAGGAGACCGTGGCAGCTGCCGGCGGACATGGGTCCTCCGCTCTGGAGGCGGACCGGCAGGGCCCAGTTGGCCGCTTGCAGGGCGTCAGACCCGCTGGTGTTGGCGGCGCTTTCAGCCGCGGCTGCGTAGGGTTGCAGGTCACCGGTGGTGGCGGAGAGGCCGCTGCAGCTGCTTTCGGTCAGTTCAACCGTGAGGCGGAAGGGGATGTCGCCGCTGAATGCGACCGGCAGGAGAATCTGTTCGTCGAGCCGGAAATTGGGTGACGTGTCGTAGAGGAGCGCGCCGAAGTCGGCTTCCTGGGCCTGGATGCGTGCCTGAGAACGGGGGATCTCCAGGAGCACCGGCAGGGAGGGGGCGGGGCGCACCTGGACCTCCATGGGCAGGCCGGCGGGGCTGAGGGCCGACAGATTCAACTGGCCTTCGTATTGGCCGGGGCGGAGCAGATCGAGGCCGTCGACATGCAGAAGCGCGGTCTGGCTCCCGTTTTCGGGCACTTCCACGGAAAGGTTGACGGATGCCTCGCGCATGATTTCGCTTGTATCGGAGCGGCGCAGGACCAGCGACGCCTCCAGCGTTCCGATTTCTTCAAGCGTATTTGCCTGGATCGTGAGCGGCCAACCTTGCGGCGGCATTTTGGCCAGATTGATGTCGGGCGGCAGGCCGCGCACGTAGATCGCCGGCTCCACTTCCAGGCGGGAACGGGCATAGTCTCCGAAGCGAAGCCCGTCGATGGCGGCCGTCACCAGGAAGAGCGCGTCGTAGTCGCGGCCGTCCTGCGGCATGAAGCCGTCGTCGGAGCAGATCTGGCCGCCGCAGCTGAGCTGCCTGCGGTAGACAATCTGGCCGCTGGCGAGGTCGGTGACGAAGACGGCGGCCTGGATATCCTGCAGCCGTTCCCCTGGGCCGAAACCGACCTGAAGTTGCAGGCTGCCGTTTTCCAGGATGCTGGGGTTGCTGGCAGAAGGCGTAAAGACCTGCAGTTCGGGCAGCCTCTCCGACGCCTGAAGGCGGAAGGCGCGCCGCAGCTGCAGGGGTTCCCTATCCTCTCCCAACTGAACCGTTACCTCCTGGGCGCCGCCGGGAAGCTGCTGGGCGGCGACCGTTCTGCCGCTGACAGGGTCCTCGCCCAGGAGGGGGATCGGCGTGTTGCCGTTGAGCAGGAGCGGCTCATCCGCGGCGGGGCCGGCGCCGGCAACGATGACGAGGGGGGCTTTGCCGGCGGGATATTCGCGTATTGCGGCCGGATTGCCTGGTACGCTGGGCGGGGGGAAGAGCAGCTCGGGATAGCTGTCGGCCTGGACAACGGCGAAGCTGCTCAGGTCGGCTGTTTTGGCCACCCACTGGCCTGCCGCCAGCGGGGCGGCCGCAACGTTCAGGTCGATATTGGCGTCGTCGAGCAGGCTCTGAGTCAGCATGGGCGCGCCGTCGCGCTCGACGGCTGTGATCGCGGAATGCGGGCTGACGAAGGCGATGCTGCCTGCGCCATGCGCGTTGCGGATCGAGATGGTGAGGTTGCCATGCACGTTGCGGTGGGTGACGACCGAGCGGTCCGACTTCATTTCGGCGAAAAGCTCGCTGAAGATCAGGAGGAGGTCCTGCGAGCTCTTTGCCTCGCGCGCCAGCGGGGAGCTGGATCTGAGGAAATCGCCGGCGCAACCCGCGCCGGGGTTGCAGAGGATGACGGGGTAGAGAAGCGCGCCGGCGTCCTCGATGCGGGTGATCAAGTTGGTGATGGACTGCCGCTGGCCGGTCACGTGTGACGGGGCGGTCGGCTCGCCGTCGGACAGGAGCAGCACGTACTGGCTGCGGTTCGGGTCGCCGTGATCTTCGAGCAGACGCAGGGCCTCCTGCAGGCCCAGATCCATGCGCGTGTAGCCGCGCGGCGCATAGTCATCGGGGGCCTGGAGCGACGCGGCCAGGCGGCGGCGGTTCTCGGCGCTGCCGACCTCCTGCAGCAAGCTCATGGCGCCGACGCCGACGGCGGCGCTGTCGAAACGCAGAACGGCGATGCGGTCGTCGGCGTCGGCGAGATGGACCAGGAGGCGGGCGGCGCTGTAGCGCAACTCGTTTGGGTCGCTGGGTTCGTTGAAGCTGACGCCTTCACAGGGCGGGTCGGATGGCTTTCCCTGCTCCCAGGGCCAGCAGGTGGCCATGCTGCCGGAGTCATCGAGAATGACGATAACGTCAATTGGGGCAGCCCCGGTCGCGGATTGGCGTGAAAGAGCGGGAGAGTCTGCGGCGTGCGCCGGCGCGGGGGCATGGCCCGTCATCAACAGGAAAAGTGAGGCGTATAGCAGGCAAGCAAATGCGGCCCAAAGCCGCCGGCCCCGGCCGCGCGTCGGGCCGGGAATTGACGGGGGCCGCTGGAATACGATTCCGGGCAGACGGCGCTCCTGACATCCTGTGTCCGGTTCACGTCCGGACATTCGCGCAGCGGGAGACTGCACAGCGGCTTACAACCGGTCAACGAAACGTCGGTGAATCCGGTTCCAATAGAGCAGCAAGCGCGCGCACCGGCTCCGCGTTTCCCTGCTTGGGCGGCAGGGATGCTGTGCCCTGCGAGTCTGGCCTGTCGAACGAACCGGAGACGGTACGGACGGCGGAACAGAGGGGCAGAGAGCGAGATGCGCGCGCATCGGCTCCTGGTCTATCTGTTGAAATTGTATCACAGCGAAGATTGGCGAAACAAGAGTTGCGTCAAGTTCTGGCGCCCGTTTCTGTCTTAGGTGATCGGGCGTCTGGCCGCGGGTGAAACGGCCCGGCTGGGCGTCGCGTTTCGGGGACCGTTCGGGGCAGATACACTGGAGAGGATGGCAATATGACCTTATGCGCAGACGAATTCCTGTTGCGGAATCCGGGCTTTCGGTCGAGATCCGGTTGCGAGACAGTTGCTGGTCAGGGTTGGCAGAGGCCCCGAGAGTTCAGTACGGTATTTGGGCGATTTGCCTACGAAAAGCCTATGAAGGGCGGGGGAGCTGCGGGGGGGGCGGGCCGCGCCACCGGGATTTTGAGGCGCGGCCTGTGTGGGGCGGCGCGGCCCCCGCTTTGAGAAAGTTTAACC
>JAJDXQ010000013.1 GCA_022823185.1 Caldilineaceae bacterium | reverse complement strand
TTGTTTCCTGCCCGTTTTTGGGGCTTTTCCCCAACTAAACGCCTTTCATGGGGGGGGGAGTGGGGGGGGGGGGGGCCGCGCCTCCGTGATTTTGAGGCGCGGCCTGTGTGGGGCGGCGCGGCACCGGCTTTGAGAAAGTTTAACCGTCGTTGTCGGTGGCTGAGAGTTCGGCGAGCATCTGCGAGAGCGCGGCGACGAACTGGTCGGCGGGCAGGGCGCCGGGGATGAGCCGGCCTTCGCCGCCGGCAAGGACAACGAAGGTGGGTGTGCCGCGAACAAAGGGCGCGCCGTCCTGCAGATCGTTCTGCACGGCCAGCGCGGGCGCGTCTGCCGTCAGGCAGTTGGCAAATGCGTCGGTGTCCAGTTCGTATTCAGCCGCCAGCTCCATGAAATATCTCTCGTTTTGCGGTTGGGACCACTGATTCATATCGACAAAGAGGCGGTGGTGGAAGAGCCAGAAGGCCTCCTGCTCGGCTGCGCATTCGGCCGCGATCGCGGCGGAGACGGCGAACGGATGGATATTTTCGATGGGGAAATGCTTGAAAACCCACATCACCTCACCCCGTTCGACAAACTCCTGATCCAGCACCGGTTGGGTGTTCATGGTATGGCTGCTGCAGTAGGGGCACTGGAAGTCGCTGAATTCGACGATCACGATGGGCGCGTCGGGGCTGCCCTTGTAGACGTCACCGGCCAGGGTAAAGCCGGGGCGTTCGGGATCGGGCGTCAAGCCCTCGGCCGTCGCCCAGAAGGGGAGCTGTCCCTCGCCTTGCCGCTGCTCCTGCTGCTGGGCCTGGGAGGCGCCTTGCGGCGTTCCGCCGGCGGCGATTGTGTCGATCCAGCCGGCGAACGTGTCGTAGGGCTGGGCGCCGGTCAGGGAAAAGGATTCGCCGGTTTCTTCGCGAACAAAGCGGAAGCTGGGCGTGCCGGTGAAGCCGAAGGACTGGGCCTCGGCGAGGCTGTCGTTCACCTTGTTGACCTGGGGTTGGCTATTGGCCATGCAGGAGCCGTACTGGGTGGGGTCGGCGCCCAGATCCTGCGCCATTGCGGCGAAGAATGACAACGCCTCTTCGAGGGGCGCCCACTCGGTTTGGGTACGGAAGAGCCGGTCGTGCATTTGCCAGAACAGGACGACATCCTGCTCCGCGACGCAATGGGCGGCGATGGCCGCGGCCAGCGCGTTGGGATGAATCGAGGAAAGGGGCATATCGCGGAAAACGAATTTGACGCTGCCGTTTTCGGCGAATCCGGCGAGGAGAGCCGGTTCGGTCTGGATCACATGGCGGGCGCAGAATGGGCATTCGTAGTCGCTGTATTCGTATATTGTGATGGCCGCGTTCGGGTCGCCGCGATAGGGATAGCCCTCTTCTGTGAAGCCGACAGGGACGCCTCTGTGCATGGCTGGCTGCGCGCCTGCATTGGAAGCGGGCGCGACGACAGGGGCGACGATATTGCCGTCGGCATCGGTCGCGCAACCTGCGACAAGCAGGAAGATCGCAAGGAGGGAGGCGGGGAGGGCAAGGCGAAGCCGGCTCTTTCCTCCGCGGGCGTCTTGGACTGGTCTGGCACGGCGCATCGGCGCGGCTGGCAAATACATGGGTCCTCCTTGAGGAATGTCCGAATCTCGTTCGGGCTGCGGGCCGGCGATGCGCCCTGGCGCGGCTGATTGCGTACGCGGCTGCATGGTTAAGCAAACGTCCACATGACTGCTGTAACGGCTGAACAGTGAGCCATGGCAGTCGAGGCCGTTAATCTCGACGATACGAGGCCATCCTATTGTAACGGTCAGGGAAGAAGAGTACCAATCCGTGAGGCGGTTCGGCGGCCTGGCATCATGCTCATCTTTGAGGATCGAGTTTGGCCGAAAGCGGGGTTGCGTCGTACTATGCAGACTTTGAAGGGCAGTGGTCAACCGCGGCGCTCGGCGGCGCGTAACCAGTGGCGCGCAGTACGTGGGCAGCGCGCGCAAACGACATCAAACGGCTAGAAGTGAGGGAAGGGCATGGACGAAACGACCCTGGCAACGGGTGTTGCGTCGGCGGAGGGCGGCGAGGCCGTCGAACGCCGCGCGCGCGCAGAGGATGTAGGGCGAAGCGCTGACGGAACTGCGACGGCAGGCCGCGTTCAGCCGCAGGCGAAGCCGGCCGCGCCGCTGACCGGGCATCTGCGTCAACTCGAGGCGGAGGCGATCTATGTGCTGCGGGAGGTGGCGGCGCAGTTTGAGCGGCCCTGTCTGCTGTTTTCGGGCGGCAAGGATTCGATTGTGTGCGCGCACCTGGCGCGCAAGGCTTTTATGCCGGGCCGGATCCCGTTTCCGCTGCTGCACATCGACACGGGCCACAATTTTCCCGAAACACTGGTCTTTCGCGACCGGCTCGTGAAGGAGCTGGACGCTCGCCTGCAGGTGCGGCTGGTGCAGGACTCGATCGACGCGGGGCGCGCGCAGGAGGAGGCGGACGGAGACCCGAGCCGCAACCGGCTGCAGACGGTGACGTTGCTGGATGCGCTGGCGGAGCTGCGCATCGATGCGGCGGTGGGGGGCGCGCGTCGCGATGAGGAGAAGGCGCGCGCGAAGGAGCGCTTCTTCTCACACCGGGATGCGTTCGGCCAGTGGGATCCCAAGAACCAGCGGCCGGAGTTGTGGAATCTCTTCAACGGGCGCAAACACAATGACGAGCACTTCCGCGTCTTTCCCATCAGCAACTGGACGGAACTTGATATCTGGCAGTATATCGCCGAGCAGGGGATGGAGTTGCCCGGCCTATACTTCGCTCACGAGCGAGAGGTGGTGGATCGGGAAGGGATCCTGCTGGCGGTGGGCGCGTTCGTCAGGCCGCGCGCGGGGGAAAGGGTCAGCCGCGAGAGGGTGCGTTTCCGCACGATCGGCGACATGACCTGTACGGGCGCGTTCCGCTCTGCGGCGAGCAACGTGGATGAGATCATCGAGGAGGTCGCGGCGGCCCGCATCACCGAGCGGGGCGACCGGGCCGACGACCGCCGCAGCGAGGCCGCGATGGAGGACAGGAAGCGGCTGGGCTACTTTTGACTGCAGGGGATAGTGGGAAGTGGGCAGTGGAGAGGATGAGACGGTGATGAAGCCAGAGGTAAATTGTGCGATAGCGCTGGCTCGAAGACTGCCCTGAATGTGAATGATCCCTACCGGGATATCGGAGGCCCCTCACGGCGCGTGATTACCGGTCATCGAACAATGTTCAACGGGCGCTTCGATTTGGCCTGGCGCATAATCATAGGCCGACGGCGCTGAAGCCTGCCAGTCCCGTCTGTTTAACTGTCCTTCTCATTTTCTACTTGTTGATCTCTTCGACACAGCAATGTGGACCGTGATCGACGACAACCCTGTAAACGAATCAGGCTCCTTTCATTCGCGCTTCGTTTTGGTCGCGATTTCAGCGGAATCGACCTGCAGATTTAGAGGCGTATGCCCTGACCCGACAAGCTAGCAACATTGACAGATCTGCTTGAAACTGCTCGAACTATTATAATTGTGAGGAATAACAAACAATGGGAATAGAAAAGTAGGAAACGCAAGCGTGGTCGCCCGTCCTTGCAATTCCCAGGGCCTATCGATGCGGATCCGTCAGATCTTGTTAGGGTTGCGTTCAGAGTCAATTGCGAAAGCCCCGGGCTTCGAGTGGCAGTTCGACAAGAAGGGTAAAGGGAAGATTAGGAGGGGATTTATGTCCATTACGACTAATCAATTCGACCGACTCGAAGATAGAGTGAATTCACTCGACAAAGAGACAGGGCAAATTCAAGGCGCGCTGCCTTCTCTCGCAACCAAGGGCGATGTATCACAAGCTCAACTCAATACGACCCGATGGCTTGTCGGAGTTGGCGTAGTCATCCTCGTTGCCATTCTAGGCACTTGGGGACACCTTTTCTCACAGCTCGTACTCATTGCATCACGTCTCCCCGGTTGATTTGTAGCGCGTTACGTAATCGAAAACGACCCCGAAGAGGCAAACGTCAACGCCTCAAGTAACGCCTCGCCAGCCTCGTTCTTAACCACACACAGCAGAACACCACCTGTTTAGTTTGCGATATAATCGTCCTCCTATTTCCTACTTGCTGATGTCTTCGACACAGCAATGTGGACAGTGATCGACGACAATCCTGTAAAATAAATCAGGTTCCTTCTGGCTGGTGCGTCTCCTGGGGCAGAATCAACCTGTTGAATTGAGCCCCGTCGGTCGATTCCAGCCCACAACCTGATTCCAGACAGAATTGCCCCGCAAGATTCGAGCGCTGATCAGAGAGTTGGAAGGGGCTGGATGTACAGATAGAGGCGAAAAGGTTAGCCACAGGAATTTCTGGCATCCCAGGGGAAATCGAGTTACACTTTCGGGAAAGCCGGGCGATGACGCAAAACCGTACCAGGAAAGGGAAGTGAAACGGAGCATTGAGGAGGTCGGAAGATGACCGCAAACACCAGGTACCGCGGGGTTGTCGAATGGTCAGATGAAGACCAGTGTTTTGTCGGGTCTTTCCCCGGAATCATAGGGCCCTGTTGCCATGGGGATGACAAAGACCAGGTTTTCCGCCAACTGCGGCAAATCGTCAATGAGTGGTTGGAAATCGAGAGCGAAGAGCGGGAAAAGAGTTCTTACAGCAACAATTCCAGTTCCAGGCCATATGTTGACAGAGTGAAGTCCCATCTGACCGAGTATCGCCGCACCCAGTTGGGATTAGAGCAGGCGGGAAGCTGGCGGGGCAAGCCGTATGGTCACATTCTTCCCAAGGAACTGCACTGCCTGAACCTGATTGAAACGGTCCGCGCCGAAGTTTGCCAGTATCTTCAGGCATCGAAGATCAGGCTGGACAGGCACTTTCACCATCTCAATTCGTCTCAGGCCGCTTGCATCAATCTTTTCTGGCCGCTGCTGAATTGCGCCGACTCAGATATACTCGTTACGTCTTTGGGCATTGGCCCTGGCGACATTGCGCGCTGGGAATTCGCAAAAGTGACAGACTGGAATGAAAAGACAAACTATGACCTTTACCTCGAATTGAACTCCGGTGCCAAGACCTATATCGAGTTCAAATACACAGAGAAAGAGTTTGGCAGAGCCAAAGACGATTTTGTCCTCCGTACACATCTCCATCTCTATCGAAGAAAGTACCTGATGTAAGGGTCACAGCGGCCCCATCACCGGCTGGCCGCAAACATCTGGGAGTTATGATGGATTTACTGCGTTTTTCGACCGCCGGCAGTGTCGATGACGGCAAATCGACCCTGATTGGGCGGCTGTTGTACGATTCCAAGGCGATATTTGAAGACCAGCTGGAAGCGGTCGAGCAGGCCAGCGCGGCGCGCGGCGCGCCGATGGTGGACCTGGCGCTGCTCACGGACGGGTTGCGGGCGGAACGGGAGCAGGGGATCACGATCGACGTCGCGTACCGCTACGCGGCGACGCCGCGGCGCAAGTTCATCATCGCGGACACGCCCGGCCATATTCAGTACACGCGCAACATGGTGACGGGCGCGTCCACGGCGGAACTGGCGATCATCCTGGTTGACGCGCGCAAAGGAGTCCTTACCCAGTCGAAGCGGCACAGCTTCATCGCTTCGCTGTTGCAGATCCCGCATATCGTCGTTGCGGTCAACAAGATGGATCTGGTCGGGTACAGCGAGGCGCGTTACCAGGAGATCGTGGCCGACTACCGGGCGTTCGCGGCCAAGCTCAATGTGCGCGACGTGGTGTATATACCGATTTCGGCACTGCATGGCGACAACATCGTCAGCCAGAGCGGGAAGATGCCCTGGTACCGGGGGGCAACGCTGCTGCATCATCTGGAGACGGTGAACGTTGGCGCGGGCCGCAACAATGTGGACTTTCGTCTGCCGATCCAGTATGTGATCAGGGCGAACGGCTCCGTGGACCAGGACTTTCGCGGTTTTGCCGGGCAGATTGTATCGGGCCGCATTGCGGTGGGCGAAGAGGTGGCGGCGCTGCCGACCGGTATCCGCAGCCGGGTGGCCGGCATTCAGCGCGGGGAAGAGAGGCGCGAGCGGGCCTCAGCCGGCGATGCCGTCGTGATCACGCTTGAGGATGAGATCGACATAAGCCGGGGAGACATGCTGGTGCGGGTGCGCAACCTGCCCCATTCGTCGAACCAGATCGATGCGACGCTATGCTGGATGAGCGAAGAGCCGATGAAGGTTCAGCCGCAAGCAGTTGGTCATTTCAGCGGCCGGTGGTACTGGCTGCAGCATTCGACGCGGCGGGTGCGGGCCTCGGTGCAGGAGTTGAACTATCGCATCGACGTGGACACGATGCACCGGGAGGATGCGGAGACACTGAACCTGAACGAGATCGGTCGCGGACAGATTCTGACCACGGAGCCCCTTTACTTCGATCCGTATCAGATCAATCGCGCCACGGGCAGCTTCATTCTGATCGACCCCCATACCAACAACACGGTTGCGGCCGGCATGATCCGGGACCGGGCGCGGCGGGTGAGCGAGCTGGTGGCGAAGCAGGAGGAGAGTGAACGGCCAGCTGTACCGGCAACGCGATCCGCCAATGTAGTATGGGAACCGGTCGCTGTCACGCAACCGATGCGGGAGGCGTTGAATGGACACGGCGCGGCGGTACTGTGGTTCACGGGGCTGTCCGGGTCGGGTAAGTCAACGGTGGCGAAGGCGCTGGAGCAGAGGCTGTACGCGCTGGGCGTGCGCACGTTCTCGTTGGACGGGGACAACGTGCGTCATGGTCTGAACAGGGATCTGGGCTTTGACGCGGAGGCGCGCGCCGAGAATATCCGCCGGGTGGCAGAGGTGGCCAGACTGGCGTTCGAGCATGGCAATATCGTGCTGTGCACGTTTATCTCGCCCTATGCGGCGGACCGGGAGGCGGCGCGGGCGCTGGCCCCCGAAGGCAGCTTCTGGGAACTCTACATCAAGTGTGACGTAGAGATATGTAAGGAGAGGGATCCGAAGGGTCTGTACGAACGGGCCGAACGGGGCGAGATTGCGAACTTCACCGGCGTATCCGCCCCCTATGAGGAGCCGCCGGAGCCGGAGATGGTGCTGGAGACGGACCGGCACAGCGCGGACGAACTGGCGGAGCGGATTCTGGAAGCGCTGGCGCGGGCCGGGATCGTACCCGGCGCAGAGCATTGACCACCGATGTATTTGATTCGGTGGGCGAGCGGCGGAATTGTTGAGAGCTGTAATTGTTGAGAACAGCAGTTGTCGTAGGCAGCGGTATGGCGGGCCTGTTTGCCGCCAACATATTGGCCGATCATTGCGAGCAGGTTGTTGTCCTGGAGCGGGACAAAGGGTGGGAGCCCGGTGCGGCGTCCGCGGGTATTCCGCATAGCACGGACTGCTTGCCCCAAGCTGAAGGCCGGCCCGGCGTCCCCCAGTCCCGTCATGTGCATGTGCTGCTGCTGCGGGGCGTGCAGGTCCTGCGGACTCGTTTTCCCGGGCTGGAAGAGGAGTTGCTGTCCCTGGGCGCGACGCGGCTCAACTGGCTGAAAGATACGGCCGCCCTGGCGGGCGGCGGCTGGCTTCCCCGTATTGATTTGAATCTACCTGGCTTCAGCGTGAGCCGAACGCTGCTGGAGGGGAGCGTGCGCGCCCGCCTGCGCGACCGCGGCAATATACGGTTCCGCCCGGGCCACCGTGTGGTGGGGCTGCGCGCTGACCGCGGGGCGGGGGAATCCGATGCGAGCGACATCCGAGTGACCGGCGCTGTCTGCGCGGTGGGAGACGAAACGGTTGGGCTGGATGCCGATCTTGTGGTTGATACAAGCGGCCGCTCATCGCGGCTGCCCCGCTGGCTGAAGGAGCTTGGCTACGCGGCGCCGCGAGAATCGACTGTCAACGCGGACGTGGGTTACGCCACCCGCTGGTACAGGATTCCGGAGGACTGGCAGGCGGATTGGAAGATGGCGCTGCTCGCGACGCGTTATCCCGATATCAGGGGGGGCGCGGTCGTTCAGCCGGTTGAGGGCAGACGTTGGGTGGTGACGCTTGTCGGCTATGCCGGGGACCATCCGCCGACGGACGAGGCGGGTTTTGAGGCGTACGCGCGCAGGTTGATTGGGCCGCAGGTTTGGGAGGCGATGCGCGCGGCCGAGCCGCTCACGGGAATTGGTGGTTTCCGGCGCACCGAAAACCACTGGCGCCATTATGAACAGTTGAAACGGTGGCCCCGTGGCCTGGTCGCGCTGGGAGACTCGGTCTGCGCGTTCAATCCGGTCTATGCCCAGGGCATGACGGTGAGCGCGCTCTCGGCGGAGCTACTTGACGAATTCCTGAAGGGGAGGCGAAAGAAGGAAGGCCAGAAGGACGGCCAATTGATGCCTTCGGGACTGGTCTTTCAGAGAAAGCTGGCGAAGATGCTGCAGACTCCATGGCAGCTGGCCACCAGTGATGATTTTCGCTGGGCGGGCCGGGAGGCCGGTGACGCCAACCTGACCGATCGCTTCATGCACCGGTACGTCGACCACGTTTTGGATCGTATCCACCGGCCTGAAGTCTGCCTTGCCTTTTTCAGCGTAGCGCATCTGATCAGTCCGCCGGTTGCCCTTTTCCGTCCCCGCATCGCTCTGCCGATTCTGTGGGCTATGGCGAAGGCCCGTTTCTGACAGTTGATCGTCTTGACTTGCCCGCAGGGGTCAACGGGACAGAAAGAAGCCTGTCGCAAACGCGACAGGCTTCTCTTATTAAGCGGAATTTCCTACTCTATTTCAAGGCAGGAGCAAGTTCGGGCGGCGGAGGGGGGCTATTGCAGTTCCGCGCTACTGGCTTTTCTTAACCCCGGACCCTTCATTCGGCGTGTTTGTGGGAGGTTCTTTCGGGGAATTTGGTCCGGCAGTAATCTGATATCCCGCCTTTTCTGGTGGGGACGGCGCAGGTCTTCTTTCAAAGGGAACACGGCGACGCGCTGGCCGTGACTGTGGGCGTTGATCCGGATTGGTTTTTCTGCTCATGGGTTGCCTCCTGGAGGCACATAGGGCCAAAACTCAATTGTTCTGATTTCATCGCTCGCAATCAGGACCCCTCGCTCTCCTAGAGGGGCCCATTTTCCATCTTCAACTATGTATTAGATCCCTTGGATCTACAAGCCTCGTTCAGGGGCAGGGCGACATGGGCGTGAGTTTCAGGCTGCCTCAGGGAATTTCATTGATTCCTGCAGTCCGATTCTCATGGCATCCCCGAATTCGGACTGTATCCAATCGGCAATGGTCGGAACGGCAGAGGTCACGGGTCAGTGGGTGACGGGACAGGTACACACCGCGGGGCGGGGGTACGGGGGATCGATGGGGAGGGCGCCCACAAGGGGTGCCCCTACAGGGGGGTGATGGGGCGGGCATAAGATTCGGGTCGACCATTTTAGGAGTGACGGGGCGGGCCAGCATCGCGGGGCGGGCGTAAAGGCGGCATGGGGAAAAGAGGGCGGCTGGGATCCCAGCATGAGGCGCTCGTCAGCCCGTCTGCAGCTGGCGCGCGGTTTCTTAATGTTGGAGATGGTCGTTTCCGAAAATGACGCTGCGCCATAGGCGTGAACTGTGCGTTCATGCGTATACGCCCTCTATTTTGTCGAGACCAGGGGCGTGAGCGTCTCGACTGTGCTGGGGCCGATACCGGGGACACGCTCCAGGTCTTCGACCGAGCTGTAGGGGCGGCCGGCGATGATGGCGGCGGCTTTGCTGGGGCCGATGCCGGGCAGGGTGGCGAGTTCTTCGGCTGAGGCGGTGTTGACGTTGACCAGGGCGCCGGTTTGCCCGTTGCCCTGGCCTGAGGCGGCGGCGGGTTGACCTTCGCCCGAGACGCCGGGTTGAGGCTGCGCCGGGGCCGGCGGGTCCGCGCCTGCCTCAGCCTGCGGTTGGGGCAGGGGAACATGAATCTGCGCGCCGTCGAAGACGAGCTCTGCCTGGTTCACGAGCGCGGGGTCGGCGTCAGGCAGCAGGCCGCCGGCCCTGGCCAGCGCGTCTCCGACACGGGCGCCGGGGGGCAGCTTAACGAGCCCGGGGTTGCGCACGCCGCCGCTGACGAAAACGTACAGCGGGCCAGGAGTCGGGGTCGGGGGCGGCGTCGGCGTAGGCTGCGGGGTGGGGGGCGGGTGCAGCACAATCGCGGGCGGCGCCGGTCGACGCAGAAGCCACATCAGAGCGCCGGAAAGAATCGCGCACAGCAGGAATCCGAGCAGGAATCCGAGGCCCATGGAGCGCAGGGCAGCGCCGGCAGAGGCGTCGCGTGCAGCGCGGCGCGAGTTCAGATCGTCCGGGTTTCGAGCTGGTCGGGGGTCCAACCCTGGACTCATGTCAGGATTTCCTTTTTTGGACAGGTTCGGCGCAAGCGTCTTGATTTGCTGCGCGCTGAGAGGAAACGGCAGGTCCGGTTTTGGGACCTGTTCACGACCGGGTTTGCGGCTTTGTCAATGTGATCAGGGCCCTTGCGCCGGCCGCAGATCACCGGCCATCTGCCATCGCCGAGATGCGTTTCAGGGCGTTACGACCAAAGATGGTGAGGGCCTGGTCATCGTTCACGGGGTGGAAGAGGCCGGGACGAACATCGCGCAGATAGCGCTCCAGTGGCAGGCTGCGGGACATGGAGGCCCCACCCACGACGCGCACGGCGTGGTCGACGGCCTCGATGGCATTGTTGGTGACGGTAAACTTGGCGGCGAGCACGGCTGGGGTGAGTTCGTCGCGGCGCTCGCTGCATTCGTCCCAGTCATTGGCGGTGTTGTAGAGGAGGGCCCTGGCCTGGAGCAGGAGCAACTCGGCCTGGCCGAGGCGGCGCTGGATGCTTTCGAGCTCTGCGATTGGTTTGCCGAGGGCGGTGGGCACGCGTTTCGCGGCGTAACCGGCTGCGAAATCGAGGGCGGCCTGGGCAACGCCGAGGTAGACTGCCCCCACGGTGCAGATGAACCAGGCGTTGGCGGGCGCCTTGCCGGTTGTGCCTGGGCTGGGCGCGCCGCGTCCGATCATCTGCTCGTCGGTCACGCGGGCGTTGACGATTTTCAGATCGTGGCTGCCGGTGGCGCGCATGCCGAACGCGTCCCAGGTTTCGATGATTTCAAAGTGGGGGCCGGCGGGGATGACGAAGCGGGCGACGTGGCCGCTGCCGTCCTGCAGCGCGGCGGGGATGATGAAATAGTCCATTTCCGGGCTGAGGCTGGCAAAGGTTTTGAGCCCGTTGATGCGCCATGCGCGCTCGCCATTTTCCTGGACCGGTTCGGCGGTGGTTTCGGGGAGGCCGCCGCGACTGGGGCTGCCCAGATTGGGCTCGGTGGCGACGGAATTGATGAGGGCGCCGCGTTCAACGGCGTCGCGGCAGACCTGGGCGAAGAGAGCCTGGGGCCAGCTGCCGCGGTCCGCTTTGGCGGCGGCGCCGGCAACGGTTGCGGCGGAGCCGCCGATCACCTGCACGTGCATGACAAAGCTGAGCGCGGTGCTGCCGTCTCCCTGGGCCAGCGTCTCCATCGTCAGGGTCGACTCCAGGAGATTTGCTCCCCAACCGCCGAACTCCTTGGGGACGACGAGAGCGGGCAGCCCGGCCCGGCGGATGTCAGCGAAGTTTTCGTGTGGGAAGGAGCCGTCGCGATCATGCTGGGCAGCCCGCTCGCGCAGCGCGGGGATCAGGCTGCTGGCAACGTCGATAAAGCGCTGCTGGCGTTTGGTTCGCGGGAAGAGCATGGGACCTCCGAGACTGCCGTGCGAGAGCGAGTATCGACCACTGATCGCAGTTCACCGTCCACAGGCGTTGCTGGCAACGCTTTTGGCGATGCGCAACGTGTATTTTAACATAGTTTTGACGGGATTCACGATTGAGGGGCAGGCTTTTTCGCCTGTTTTCGAGCGAAAGCGCAGTTGCCGCTGGCATGAGGATTTGATGAGAGATGACCAGATTCGGGTACTGATCGCCAAGCCGGGGCTTGACGGCCACGACCGCGGCGCCAAGGTGATCGCGAGGGCGTTGCGCGATGCCGGTTTCGAGGTGATTTACACGGGCATACGCCAGACGCCGCAGATGATCGCCGCGGCCGCCCTGCAGGAGGATGTGGATGTGGTGGGTCTGTCGATCCTCAGCGGCGCGCACATGACGCTCTGCCCCAAAGTGGTCGAACTGCTCCATGCCCAGGGTCAGGAGGATGTGCTTGTGCTGCTGGGCGGCATCATCCCGGACGAGGATGCCGCCGAGTTGAAGGCGGCCGGCGTCCACGCGGTCTTTGGGCCTGGCACGTCATCGTCCGAGATCATCGCTTTCATCCGAACTGCCATGGCCGGCGGCTAGCGGGCCGGCGTTTTGCGGCGTCTGCGGCCTGGCGCCGCAAGGGCCCGGAACCGGCGGTTTGCGTCTGTCCTTTCCACTTGCCGCGGACCCCACTGGAAGCCGGCAACCGGTGTTGCCAATGCCCAAACCAGCTCCCACTCAACAACTGATCGACGGCCTTCTGAAGGGGGACCGGCTTGCGCTGGCGCGCGCCATCAGCCGCGTGGAGGACGACGCGGCGGAGGCGGCGCGGATCGTGCGGGGCGTGTTCGCGCAGACGGGCCGGGCGCACCTGATCGGCGTCACCGGCGCGCCCGGCACGGGCAAATCGACGCTGGTCTCGGCGCTGGCGGAGCGCTACCGCGCGCAGGGGCTGACCGTAGGCGTGCTGGCGGTGGATCCGACGAGCCCATTCAGCGGCGGCGCGCTGCTGGGGGATCGGGTGCGGATGACGGGCCACAGCGGCGACGCGGGCGTTTTCATCCGCTCGATGGCGACCCGTCGGGGGACGGGCGGGCTCGCGAGGGCGAGCGCAGACGCGATGCTGTTGCTGGACGCGGGCGGTTTTGACCGCGTCATTGTGGAAACGGTGGGCGCGGGCCAGGCGGAGATTGAGATCGCCAGCGTTGCCGATACGGTGGTGGTGGTCGAGGCGCCGGGCCTGGGAGACGAGGTGCAGGCGATCAAGGCGGGCCTGTTGGAGATCGCCGATATTTTCGCGGTCAATAAAGCGGACCGCAAGGGCGCGGGACGCACGGTCGCGGCGCTGGAGATGATGCTGGAGACAGGCGGCGCGGCGGCCCAAGTCCGGTCCATTTTCCATCATGGGCAGCGCATGGCGATGGAGGCGGCGGCTTCTGAAACGGACGCGGAGGAACGATGGCCGATCCCTGTTCTGGAGACGGTCGCGGTGAGCGGGGGCGGCGTCGACCAGCTGCGGGATGCGCTCGAGAGGCACTGGGCATGGCTGGAGGGGAGCGGCGCACGGTCGGCGCGTGAAGGGAGGCGTCTTGGCCATATGCTGCAGACGCTCGTCCAGGCCGAGGTTCTGGCGCGGATGGAGCGGACGCTGCCTCCGGGTCTGCGGTCGGATCTGGTGGAAGGGATGATGCGCCGGCAGATCGATCCCTACAGCGCGGCGGCCGAAATGGTCAAGAAGCTGTCGGGGTAGACGCGCCGATCTCATGCGCAAGGATCGGGGCAGAGAATATGCCGCCACCTGGACCTTTGCGGACGCCTGCCAGATGGCGTCCCACAGTCCTGTGGCATAAAGGGGGACCACGCCTCATGCACAGTGCAGGAAATGGAGAGCTCATCTCAAATCAGGGCGCCTGGAGTGAGCAGGAATACCTGGCGCTGGAGACCAACCGGCGCGTTGAATTCGACAACGGCTCTATTGAGGTGCATGGCGTGCCGATCGATAGGCACCAGGCAGTTATTTTGCATCTGAGCGTCGCTCTTTCTGGACTCGCCCGGCAGACCGGCGGCGTGGTGCGAACGGCCGGTATGCGCCTGCGCCTGTGGGATCGAAAGTACCGCGAACCGGATATCGTCTTTCTGCGCAACCGGGACAGCAACCTGCGGCAAGAGAACTTCTGGGATGGGGCCGATCTCGCAATTGAGATCGTCAGCCGCAGTCTTGAAGACCGGGAGCGGGACCTGGTGACGAAACGGACCGAGTATGCGCGGGCGGGCGTACAGGAGTACTGGATCGTCGACCCGGAACAGGAAACGGTTGCGGTTCTGTGGCTGGCCGGTGACGCGTACACCGAGGCGGGACTCTTCGGGCGCGGCGATACGGTTGCCTCCTCTCTTTTGCCTGAGCTTGCCCTGCCTGTGGCGTCGATCCTGGACGCGGACTGAGCGCGGACTGCGCGCGCGGGCGGCGGCTGGGCTGTTGCCTACTCCGGCGCGGGCGGAGCGGTTGCGAGGTAAGCCAGCGCCGCCTGTTCGGCCCCCTCCTGGGCAAGGGGGAGGTCGTCAACTGTGATGACGCGATCCGGGTGGAGGAAATGGAAAGATACTTCCTTCACCTTGACGCGGGCCGCCCTGCTGAGGGCGAGCGCGTAGGCCCCGCCTTGAAGGCGATAGCGCGATTTGGCCTGCTCCATTTCATCTTCAGAGCGGACGGCGTCGGTCTTGTAATCGACGATTACGAAGCCGTCCTCTTCCTCGAACAGCAGATCGATGAAGCCTTCGACGATGCCGTCGCCGACGGGGCCGGCGACCGGCGCCTCGCGCCACCAGCGGTTCGATGCCAGCGCGCGTTTGACGAGGGGGCTTTCCAGGGCCCGGCGCACAAGACGTGAAATCTCGGCGGTCTGCGCGGACACGCCTTCGGCAGAGGCTTGCGCGCGCACGTTTTCGTCCAGGTCGCCGGCTGTGTTCAGGTCGACGACCTGGAGGACGGCGTGCACCGCGCGGCCGATGTTGGTGCCGGCGCGTCCGCGGCGCCAGGGTTCATCGGGCACATCCTGTTCCTCTTTCGCTTCCTGGGCGAGGCGGGTTGCGGCCGCGGAGATGGGGCGGCTGCGGGCGGCGTAGAGCTCGCGCCTTTGCTCTTGCCAGCGCTGGCGCGCTTCGGCGGTGTCACCGGCTGTGGCGGCGTCTGCGGCGGCGGAAACCGGGGTGCGCGACGAGGGAACCGCCGGGAGATCGAGACACTGCCAGAGATGGTCAGCCCCCTCCATATGGTCATCGATGCGAGCGGCAGCTGAGTTCCTCCCCCTCTTGTTTCGGTAAAGGCTGACAATGAGGTGATCACGGGCGCGGGTCGCGGCAACGTAGATCAGCCGCACGCGTTCCTCTTCCCCACGCGCCTTTTCGAAACCTGCCAACTCCTCGTATCCTGCTGTCTTCAACCCGGCTTTGACCTCGATCAGGCCATTCTTTCGGTCGTACAGCACGGGATCGGGATTGGGCCCTCGCGTCGCGTTCAACCCGGCGAGGAGGACGATGGGGAACTCCAGCCCCTTGGCGCCGTGGACGGTCATCACGCTGACTGCGCCGGCGTCGGACTCGCGGACGACCGTCTCGCGCGCTCTTGCATTTTCTTCGCGCTGGCGATCGGTCCAGGTGAGGAAAGCGCGCAGGGAGGCTTCGCCGGTTGCAGCGAAGGCGCGAGCGCGGTCGATGAGGAAACCGTAGCGCGTCCAGCGGCCGCGCCACTGCCGTTCGTCGAGGGCCAGTTCTCTGAGCCGGCGGGCGCGTACGAACTGCTCGATGAGTGCCGCCGGAGCGGTCCACCTGCGCTGTTCGTGAAACTCTTTCAGGACAGCCAGCGCGTCGGCGACGGTGCCACAAGGGGGGCAGCCTGCTGCAAGGTAATCGAACTGGCCGCCCGCTTCGACGAAGGTGAGCAGATCGGCGTCGGAGCAGGCGAAGGCGGGCGAGCGCAGCGCGGCCACGATCGCGACCGCGTTGGTCGGGTCGTCGATGGCGCCGAGGCAGTTGAGCAGGTCGCGCGCCTCCTGCGTGTTGTAGATGAGGGAGGCGCTTTCGAGCCGGTATGGAATGCCCGCGTCTTCGAAGGCGATTTCAAGCGCATCAAAGCCGGCGCGGCGCGGCATCAGAACGCAGATGTCCTGATAGTCTGCAGGGCGTTTCGCCCCGTCGCCGTCTTCCGAGCGGACCTGCCACCCCTGCTCGATCACCGCCCGTATCGCACCGGCAATGCCTTCAGCTTCCTGGCGGCGTACAACCTCCATATTCTCTGCGATTTCTTTACCCATGAATTGGATTGGGGGCGGCTGTTCATCCTGCGCGGCGGTCACGAGGGGTGAATATTCGGCCTGCGCTTCGCCCTGCATCCACTGGCTGAAGAGATGGTTGACCCAATCGATGACAGGCGGCAACGAGCGGAAGTTCTGTTGGAGCAGGACGCTGGCTCCGCCGACCGCCTTTCGCATCTGTCCGACCTGTTGAATATCGGCGCGGCGGAAGCGGTAGATCGACTGTTTGGGGTCGCCGACGACGAAGAGTTTGCCTGCGGCGGGCTGGACTTTGCGCCAGTCCCGGGGACGGTCGTTGGGGTCAGTGCGACCGCCGGTTTTTTCGGCCAGGAACATGGCGATCTCGGCCTGCAGGGGGTCGGTGTCCTGCATTTCGTCGATGAGGATGTGGGTGAAGCGAGCGCGGAAGTGGTCACGCGCCGGGAGATTATCGCGCAGCAGGTTGCGTGCGAGGACGAGCATGTCGAGGAACTCGACATGGCCGGCGGCCCTCCGTTCTTCGGCGTAGTCGAGCGTGAAGCGCTGCAGCAGTTCGAGCACGGGGATCAGTTTGGACGCCTGCTCGTCCTCGGTGGCCCGAGAGGCGGGGAGAGCAAAGGAGGCGGCGGCGACCAGATCGTAATTCTTGTGGAAACTGTCCGCGATCGTGCGCATGTGTTTCAGCGTCATGTCTGCGGCCAGGGCAGAGCGGAGCGCCTGCTGCGCGGCGGGATCATCGAGGACCATGTCCAGCCACTCTGTCCAGCGGTTTTCGAACGCGATCTCGGCCTCAATCTCGTCGCGGATGGTGAACCCCGGCGGCAGACCGGCAGCCAGCGGACGCTCGCCCAGGAGGCTGCCGGCGAAGCTGTGCAGCGTCTGAATGGAGGCCTGGTCCAGTTCGGTCACGGCGCGCCGGCAACGTTCGCGCTGCTCCGGGGACAGGCTGCTGTCATCTGCGGCCAGTTCGAGGCTCTCTGCAATGCGGGCGCGCAGCTCGGCGGCCGCCGACTCGGTGAATGTGATCGCGGCCACACCGCCCAGCCCTGCCCTACCGGTCTTGATGAGGGCGACGACGCGATCGACGAGACTGCGTGTTTTGCCTGTGCCGGCGCCGGCTTCGACGACCATATTTTCGTCGAGGCGTTCAAGGATTGCGTCGCGTGCCGGCTGGTCGGAAAGCGCGCTCATCGGCCTGCCTCCTCGTCGGTCAATGCCACGTAGGCGGACAGGCGCGGGTCGTCGCGTTTGCGCCGCCAGTGCCATTCACGGCGGGTGGGGCACAGGTTCTTGAATTCGCAGTAGGAGCAGTTGCCGCCGTCCTTGCCTGGATTGGCGGGAAAGAGTCCGGCGCCGATGCCGTCGGTGATGGTGGCGGCGACAGGGATGAATGCGTCAAGAATTGTGTTCAGGGCGCCTGGATTTCTGGGGGGGCGCAGCGCGAACTTCCCTGTCTCCGTCACGAACCAGTAGGCGACCTTAATGTTGACGCCGGCGCCCAGCAGTTGACGGGCGGCGAGCCCGTACACGGGCAGCTGCAGGAACTTGCCGCCCTGGACCGGGTCTTTGTCCATCTTTGTGTAGTTACGCGTGTGTCCTGACTTGTAGTCGAGAACGAGGGCGGTGTCACCGGACGGGGAGAGGTCGATGCGGTCGATTTTGCCTCGAAAACGGAGCGTGCCGGTGTGGGGACTCGACCACTCGACGGCGTCCAGCGGCGCAGAATCCGCGTCCGGGGGGAATCCGAAATCGCACTCGACGGCATGGGGCGAGACGCCGTGTTTTTTGCGCAGTTTGGCGTCTTCCTTGAGGAACCGGTCCAGGTCGTCGACTAACTCGTCCCTGGCCAGCTCCCAGAGGAGCGGTTTGCCGGTGACGCCGCGTTGCTCTGCCTGCTGGAACTCCTCTTGCGCGATCGTGAAGAGCTGGCGGCGCTGGTCATCGGTCCAGGGTTGGTCGGGAGCGGGAATGGCATCCTGCTGCTGTGCGGTGAGGATGAAGCGTTCAAGGATCTTGTGCAGCAGGGAGCCTTTTTCCAAGGCCGAGATGGCGGCCAACTCCTCCGGTTGCTCGGACGCGGCGATGCCGAGAACGTTTGAGAGAAAGTAGCGGAAGGGGCAGGTGGCCCAGGTTTGCAGCCGAGTTGGCGAGAAGACTTCAAGGTTGGAAAGGCCGATGCGCCCGGAGGGAGAGATAGCCGACGAGAGGTCTCCGTCCCAGAGGGACAGCGGCCTACTATATCTGGCCCTCTGCATTTCGAGGGCGCGGGACAGCACGGTATTGGACTCCGGTTGAGCGAGATGGTGCGCGGCGATGGGGTTGCCGAGCTGGCGCCAGTGCGACAGCCGGTTGAGGTCGTAGTCGTGGATGTCGGCGGGCTGCGACGTGGCGACGGCGTTGATGCCGTGCTGGGCCGATACGACTTCTTCAAACCAGGGTTGCTCCCGCAGCGAAGCCAGGTCACGGGAAGAGGAGAGCATCGAAGGGTAGACGGGCGCGCCGTAGAGTCGGGATGCCTCTTCGAGGAACCAGCGGGACGGGTGTTGCTCGCGCTGGGCGATGTTGTCGCCGCGGGCGAAGGTGAGCACACGGGATTGTCCGGCCGCGGCGGCGGCGAGGTAGTCGTAGCGTTCGGCGGCGGCGGCGCGGGAAGGGAGTCCCGCGCGTTCACGTTCCTGTTGCGGCAGCAGGGGGTCGTCCGGGTGTTGCGCGGGCACGAGGCCCTCGACCATGCCGAGGAGGAATACTTTTTCGAAACGCAGTCCGGCGGCGAGCCCGACGGGGCCGACGAAGAGGCCTTCGCCCAAGGCGCCTGCTCTGGCGGCGGATCGATTGAGCAGTTCGTCGAGCGCAGCGCGGAAAACGTCCAGGTCAATGCGTTCCTCGACGTCGTCGAGAATCGCCAGCTCTTGAAGAGCCGTCACAAGTCTTTCGTGGTTGTCCCTTTCCCGGGTTGGAAGCGACGCCTCGTCAAGGTAGTGGGCGATAAGCTCGCCGGCCCACGTGACGAACGCCGACCAGGTCTGGTTGTCCTCAGCTCGGGTGAGGGTATCGTGCAGCCTCAGCATAAAGCTGTGCAAAGACCAGGCTTCTGCCGCCGACTGTTGCAACGCTTTTTGCCCGCCTTCCGACATCTCTTCGTCCTGGCGTGCGGCTTTGCTCTGCTGGGCCCTGGCGTGGTTCGCCAAGCGGTCGCGCCACTGGTCGATGCCGGCAACGACACCAGCTTCGCGGGAGATCGCGTCCCAGCGCGAGGGGCTGAAGACGGCCGCGCCTGCTTTGACCGGGCAGGCGGTGAGCCAGCGCATCACCTCCTCCCTGGGCAGGTCGCTGACGGCAAGATCGAAGAGGCCCTTGAGCATGCGCCCGACCGGGGTCGCGGCCAGTGATGCCGTTGAGGGGCCGGCCACCGGGATACAGGCGGCGGCGAGTTGATCCGCGATGAGCGCGGCATACGGTTCCCGCCGCCAGTAGAAGATCGCCATGCGGTGGAACGGTGTGCCCGCGTGCGCGGCAGCAGCGATCGACCTGACCACACTGCGCGCCTCTTCGCCGGTTTCGGGGGTGACGAGCAGGTGGGCTGGTCGCGGCGGAGGCGGCGGGGACGCAGGCGGCGCGGCGACTTCAGGGAGGATGCTGTCAGCCTCCGGATCGCGGGTGGCGGCCAGGATGGTCGCACAGCGCCATGCGCCGCGAAGCGCGTCAAGCAGACGTTCCTCGGCGGGCGAAAGTGTACGCGGTAAGTAGGCAATAATGCGGCCGAGGTCGGTGAGGGCCGTAGCGGCGCGGTTGGACTCTACAGCTTTTGCGGCGGCATCAGCGAGTGTTTCCCGGTCGTAGTATGCCGCGGCAAGGTCGCGATAGCGTGCGTACAGGCGGGCGATTTCGCTGGGAATGCCCCCGCGTCGTTCGAGCGCGCTGAGGGCCTCGGGAGCGGCGTAGAGAAGGTCGCGAAAGGTCTTGCGCAAGCTTGTGTGGAAGACATGATGAGTCCGAAAGGGCTTAAGCTCACCTGCGGCCTGGCTGGCTACGCGGCGCACGAGGGCAAATTCGATGGGGGGCTTGAGCGGCAGCCGGCCGGCCGCGGCCAGGCTGGCGGCTCCGAGCAGCTCTGCGAGGCGGGGGAGCGGCATGAAGCGCACGTTGACAAGGCCGCGCCGGCCGAGGTCGCGGCGCAGGTGGAGGCCGGCATAGGGAGATGGCACGACGACGGTGACGGGCGCGAAGGGGTCTTCGGCCTTAAAGTCACGCAGGAGGCGCTCCAGGCGCTCCTGGGCCTGTTCGATGTGTACGACATGCTGGGGGGATTGCGGCATGTGTGATGTCTCCGTTGCGGGGCGAACGGTACGCGGTCGGTCGGCTATTCAGTTGAGTATACGACAGGATCTGCGGTGGCCGCATATATTTGTATGTTGGAGAGGGAGGCGCGCCGCGAACATGCGGCGGGCGGTTGGCGGGTCAGCGCCTTTCCGCCCGAGCTGCGGCGATCTCAGCGGAAATCTCGTCAAAATCGAGGATGCCTGTACTCTGCTCGTCAAGCCGGTCCATCGCGGCAAACAGATTGTTGACGCGGCGCTGCTTCAAAGCACGTTCCAGAAGCGCGGCCAGCAGTTCAGAGTTGAGCAGGCCGGCCTGGCCGGCTTCCTCAGCCAGGGCACGCGGCAATGATAGTGTCACCGTCACCGTCTTCATGGCCTCTCTCCAGCATGGAAGTAGGGAGCAGCATTCGCGATCTCTATGCGGAGCATTTTAGCGTGAGGAGGCGGGATCACATAGAGAGAGGGGACCGGGCGCATTGTGGAATTCTGGACGGCCGGTATCTGAATCAGGATTTTCGGGAAAGGAGGATTGTCAGGATGGCAACCGCATCGGCCACGGTACCCTTGAATATGGCATGGAAGATGCGGTTGAAGTTTGTCGCCCGCAAGTGCGGAATGATAGTGTTGGAGGGGACGATGTCAGATTGCGGAGGGTGAATCGCAGGGCGCGAGTCGGGAGACGACTACCATGGCTAAGGACAGCAGGAGCGGCGGAACAGACGTCTACATAGCGCTGTTGCGCGGGATCAACGTCGGCGGCAAGAACAGGCTGCCGATGAAGGAGCTTGTCGCCCTGTTTGTGGAGGCGGGTTGCGAAGACGTTCGGACCTACATTCAGAGCGGAAACGTGGTGTATCGAGGGGGCCCGACAGGGGGAGCAGAGCTCTCCTCCGTCATCAGCGCGTCGATAATGGAGCGCTTCGGCTACCGGGTTCCCGTCATTGTACGTACAGCGCGTGAGCTGCAGAAGATCGTGCAGGCCAATCCCTTCGTGCAAGCCGGTGCGGAAACGGACAAATTGCACTTCATGTTTCTGGCGGATCTGCCCGCCAGCGAGCTTGTCGACGCGCTTGACCCAAATCGCTCGCCGGGCGACGAATTCGCGGTGCTGGGCCGTGAGATCTATCTGCACTGCCCGAATGGCGTTGCGGGCTCCAAGCTGACGAACAGCTACTTCGATTCCAGGCTGTCGACGACGAGTACCTCGCGAAACTGGAGGACGGTGGGAAAGCTGCTTGAGCTTGCCGCGGATGTTGGGTAGGGAGTTAGAATCCAAGGTTGAGAACTCTCAGCGACCTGGTTTCGCTCTGGTGAGTCGCTTCTGTGACATCGACTCGTGCCGCGTTTTCAGCGCCTGACATGAAATCGGGGTCAAACAGTCTTTTGAGTAGTCGAATGCCTCACCAACGCCAATTGAGCGACACTATTTGCTCTGGTCGGAGCCGGTCGCCTCCAACTGGATGCACTTCATTTCTCCAATTCCTTAGCCTAGTGATTATAACCAACCATAGTCAAAATACACATGGGGAGATTTTCAGATGAAGAAAGAAAAACAGGGCTCTGCAAATCGTTCAATAGTCGAGTTGTCAAGTGATGAAGCCCAAGCTTTCTTTCTTAGACACGAGAACTACTGCAAGATCGACCTGCCATTATATTTTAATTTCGATTGCATGATAAGGAATGTTAACCAAATACTTGAATGTAAACCCCTTCCAGGGTTGACCAAGAAATCACCGAACACCATTGAAGACGTAAACCACCTATTGCTAAACAACAAGGACGGAAGATATGCTTGGCGTCCCATGGAGTTTGTACACCCAGCCCTTTACGTTTCGCTCGTGAACAAAGTTACCGAGGAAGAATACTGGGAAAAGATACTCCAACGGTTCCAGGAATTTGCGTGTGATCCCAGAATTCAGTGCTTGAGTTTACCCGTAGAGTCACTGACAGAAGAAAGTGACGAAGCCGAACAGGTAAGTAAGTGGTGGCGAGACATTGAGCAGAAATCCATTGAGTTATCTATAGACTTTGAGTACATAAATCACACCGACATCGCTGATTGTTACGCTGACATTTACACTCATTCAATCGCATGGGCACTTCACTCAAAACCAACAGCTAAGGGAGAGCGGGACGTTAAGACACTTATCGGTAACATAATCGATGACTTCATAAGAGATATGAGAAACGGACAAACCAATGGCATTCCTCAAGGCTCTGTTCTGATGGATTTTATAGCTGAGATGGTGTTAGGATTCGCCGACACTGAACTGTCCGTCCGAATTGACAATGAAAAGATCACGGATTTTCAGATACTTCGATATCGCGATGATTACAGCATATTTGTGAATAACCCGCAGGATGGAGAGCGCATCCTAAGGTGTCTTACAGAAGTCATGATTGACTTAGGACTCAAACTCAAGCCAGAAAAGACCACAGCTAGCAATGAAGTAATTCAATCCTCCATAAAAGAAGACAAACTCAACTGGCTGTTTTGCAAGACAAAGGACAATGCCCTGCAAAAACATCTTCTGATCATCCATGACCACTGTATGACCTATCCAGATGGTGGAAGTCTTAAGCCCGCGCTGCATGATTTCAACGAACGGCTCCAACATGTGGAGACATGTGAATTCCCTTTACCCCTGATCAGTATAGTGGTTGACATTGCATTTCGAAGTCCGCAGACGTATTCAATCTCTTCGATGATATTGAGCAAATTGGTTAGCTTCCTTGATTCCAATTCTAAGAGGAATGCTATTGCGAGGATCAGACGGAAATTCTTGGCCCTGCCAAATACTGGGCATATGGAGATTTGGCTTCAACGCTTTAGCTTGCCACATGACAGTGAATTCGATTACAGGGAGCCCCTCTGTCGGTTAGCGCGTCAAGAAGATGCAAAACTTTGGAATAATGATTGGATAAGCTCGAAAGATCTGCTAAATGCTCTTGATACTCGAACAGTGATCGATATTGAAGAACTCAAAAATGCCAAAGCCAACTCTATCATTCAACCCAAGGAAGTTCCTCTCTTTAATTCGTCTTATCCGTGGTAACCGTCCCTAGGTGAGACAAGGAGACGAAACTACAAGTAATTGGATTGGACCCAAACGCTATGCCACGAAGAGGAAAACGAGGGATTTCCCAAAAATAGGCAAGCTTCCCCCGATTTTTTCCAGCCCCGAAAAGTATGGAGTTCGCCCCCTTGGAACGTAGTGTCGTTTTCGGCAGTTCCCTCGCTTTCTGAAAAAGAAAGGTTGTTGTGGTCGCTCAAGAAGGAAGCCTGTCTTTCACTTTGAACTTTAGACTTCGCGGCACTTATTTGCGAATTCGCTGCGCCTTACCCTCATCGAAGATCACCCGCCTACTTCCCCACACTCATCTAGCTATCCACTATGTCTTCTCATCCAACTCGTACTTCTTCTAAGTCCTGTGTGCCTCAACGTCGCGTTTCATCTGCAGCCGCGTAATCACCAGCGGTCTAACATCTTACGTCCCACCTTTACCTAATCTGAGTCTGGGTGGCTCAGCGTCCTGCTAGTTCCCGCGGCATTTGCTTCCCGCGGCAACCTTACAGGACGGTCCGTTGAAAAATTGCTGTTTGCCAGAGTTCAAAGTGGTGCTTACAGGATTCCGCAGTCTTTCCGAAAATGTCGGCCGTGACATAAGGCGACCCATCGCCGAGGCTGCGAATGGATTGATCTATCTCTTGCATAATTGCCCAGTTACTGTCAGTTTGATCTACAAAAGTGCCGCGAACGAGTCCGACCCCATCTGGCCTAGAGTGGTACGACGAACTAAGCGACATTAGTATCTCCAACTTGACAAAGTTGATCTTGTATTTCTCGTCGTCAGGAATATCTCTCAAAGAGTGCTCCCGCAAAGTTGCGCATATCCATTTGTTAAGTTGTAGACGTTGATTCTCTTCGCCTCGCAAGAACTCCTTTAGCTGCCCCCCTGATACAAGCCTGGACGGTGCAAGCAGATGCACAACAGAAAGCACAGCCCCTATTCTGTACGGAATACCGATAGAAAACAGTTGACCGAGAAATGAAAGCCTATCCGACTCGACGGCCCCAAGGCCCAATGCATAGAGCAGGAGCGTGCCCGGATAGCGCCGCAAACCAAGCCACACTTGATCCCCGCCTTCAAGACGATTCAATGCGCATAGGTGCTCTAGAGCCCGTTTCCAGGGTCTAATGTGCCCCTGTTCCGCCCAACGACCACCGACAACTGCCATCGCCATCAACGTAGAACAAGCCGCGTCATAGGTATGAATTCGCGCCGTAACCGTTTCCGGGGAAGGGATAGGGTTGTTCGCATCAAATCCTGGGCCTGACGTTACCTCATTTACACGCCCGACAGTCGCATCAATCAGATCTCCGAGTTGTATCTCATATCTCTGCTCCGGAAGGTAACGTTTCAAACTTGTCACCGCCGCTTCGGTGGAGAGGGGATGCGGTTTAGAGAACTCCTCAATCGCTTCCACATGCTGCTGGACAGTTTCAAAGAACGCATCGGCGCCTTCTATAGGGATTACAAGAGCGTTCCGGCGATCAATCAGGTCTTTTGCCTGGGCGCTAGCTTCGCCGCGCAGCGCCCAAAAGGTAGTGAAACGACGAGACGGGGCACGTTCTATTGCCTTCCGCAGCGCTTTGTCCCATTCGGCCGACCAGCCGCAGACAACAAGACCAAACTCATCAAGGATGCGATCAAGAAGTCGGTCTATCTCCTCTTCATATTCGTCAAGTTCGTCCGGCGCGTTACGAATACCTGTATCGCGGTAGTCTCCATGAACTTTGAACACACAACATTGCAAATGAATGAGCGGGGGCGCGCCGCTCGCCTGTTCCACCGAACTGATCACCGTCGGCGCAGCGCCTGCCTCGCTAAGAGCAGATTCAATCAGGCAATCGAAGTTGGTCGTGACTATGACTCTAATGAATCCCTGTGCGACCAATTGCGCGATGGCGTGGTGGCCTGCGGTCGGTTGCTTCTTTCCTTCCTCGCGTTCTTGTTCATTTGGCTCGATATAGGGTCGCAGAAGTCCCTGCCGCTCGCTAGGCTTTCTAGTGAGTTGGTCAAGCAGCTGAGAATAGTCCGGCGCTTGCCCATATTTGTCCAGAAACCACTGCTCGGGATCAGGTTCGCACTCCTCGTCAGATGATCCCGCGAGCTTACGCACCAAATCGAGCGTTATCTCCCAACCTGTAGGAATCTCGGCTGCCCTGGAAACGCCGGAGCCGAGCAGAAGCGCATATACTCCACGATTTGATTGCATAGAAAAAGCCAAAGAAAGAATTGGGTCTACCATTCAATCGTTCTCCACGTGTGCTTGGTCCTTTGCTACGAAATCCTTAGGCACATAGCCTAGAAGCTGAGTCAAACTGCACAATTGGCGCGGATCAAGAAGAGAGAAATGTGTACGCATCCTCGACACTCGATCTATGATACTCACTCCTCTTCAGTCTCTCCTTTGTGCCCATCCTCAAAGCCCGAAAGTTCTGCGCGGAGCTCAACCAACTCCGTCTCCAGCTCCTCGATGCGGGCCGCCAGATCTTCCCGGCGGCGCTCCTTCTGTTCAGCTTCACGCGCCGCCTCTTCGGCCTCCTCGTCGACCATGCGTGTGTCGTTGCGTATGGCGAGGAGGTGGATTGCCCAGAACGCGGCCGCGGCGGCCGCGCGCACAAGGCCGTCCAAGGTCTCGGCGCCGAAAACATCGGCGTTGGGATCGCCGAGCGCCCACAGGAGCAGACGGTAGACGACCTGGGCCAGCTCGAAGAGGATCAGGAGCGCGCCTATGAGGGCGATGGCGTAGAGATAGACGCGGCGGGGCCAGGATGCTCGCTCGGCGCGGCCGCTTTCATCGTCCTTCTCGGCCACGCGCTGGGCGGTACGCCAGTGCAACGCCCAGACGGGCGCGCCCACGGCGATAAGGCTGACTCCGCTGGCGAACTGTTGGGCGCGGAAGCCCTCTTCGACCGATGCCGATCCGATGATGGCGAGGTCCAGCAGCGCCCGCACCAGATCGACCAGCCCGATCCAGAGTAACAGTAGACCTGTGGCGGCCACTGCATAGTAGTAGAGCCGCCGGACGAACTCGCTTTCGCGCGTGTCGCCGTAGCGTTGCGCCTCGGCGGAGACCTGAAGCCAGTGCCAGCGCCAGGCAAGCGTTCCCACCGGCAGCAGGCCGAGGGGCGTGGTAACGTCATCGATGTCGATATCCCCGGCGTCGACGCCGCCGAACAGGAACAGGACGCCCACCCTCAACAGCATCGCCACGGGAACGAGCGTGATGGCCGCGGCGAGAACGGTGGCGACATAGAGGTAGAGACGCCGGAGAGCCATACGGCCTTCGGCCGGCTGCGCGGTCATCAGGGCATTCCAGTAGAGATTGTTCAGCCGCCAGACCAGGCCGCCCACCAGGACTGCGGCCAGTGAACCGGCAATGCCGCGCTCCCGCCAGCCTGTGCCCACGGTCGTCAAGCTGGCCTCGCCGAACGGTTCAAGAATGGCGCGCCAGGCGAGGTTGAGGGCGTCGGCGGCGCCTGTGAGAAGCAGGCCAAGCCCGACCAGGCCGGCAAGCAGTTGGAAGAGGCGCCGCCAGCTGCCGGCCCAGCCCGACTCGACGCCCAGGTCGCCATCTGTCTGAAGCAGGCGAGCGAAGAACATGAAAAGGGTCAGATGAATGCCGCCGTGGAGGAACTGGGCGGCCCACCCACCCGGTCTCAGTTGTTCCTCGAATGGCGTGGCGCCGAGCAGGAGTCCGAGGCTGCCTTCGATGATGTGATAGAGGGCGCGTGCGCCGACATAGCCTGTGGTCGCGAGCACGGCGTAGACAAACAGCTTGCGCAGGGCCGCGTGCGACTCACCGGGCTGCAGCGCCAGGCGGCGGACGTAGCGCCAGTGGATGAGGAAGATGGGCGCGCTGACGATCAGGAACCCGCCCGGACGGGCGATGGATCTCTGCACCGAGTCGGAGGCATAGACCCCAAGGAATGTTTCGTCCGTGACCCACAGCCTTACCAGCGCATCGATCAGATCGTAGGCGGCGGCCAGCCCTGCGACCAGGCTGACAAAGGCGATGAGATAGAGGTAGAGGCGGCGAATCATCGCCAGCCGGCTAGATTCCGCAGTTGTCTGCTCAGTCATTGTTCACGCCCTCGAAGACAGGGAGAGAGGGACTTCAGGAGAGAGGCGTGGGAGGGGATTTCCCAGTCCGCTCGTTCTTGCCCTCTGTCCTCGGAGTATGACCTCAGTGGAGGAGGTCATCCGTATCGATCTTCCAAGCATCATCCTCGCGCACCAAGGGAATTGTGCGCCGATAGGTGGATGTGCCGCTGTCGAACAGGCCGCCCTGGTGGAAGTTGTCGATCGCCACCGTGACATAGGCCTTGTCGCCGTCTTCGCTGATGTCCGCGTTCAGGATGCGCAGCCGGCGCGAGGAGCGGCCGGAGTCGTAATAGTTGAATCGCTCGCGGAAACGTACATTGTCCTCGTCTTCCAGTACATCCCTGGAGTAGTGGCTCATCGCGACGTCCGGCTCATTGCGCACGGTGGCCAGGAACGCGTCGTGGACCACTGCTTCGGGGGTATCTTCGTTGAGATATTCGGCGCTCTGTCCAGCGCGGCCGCCTGAGAACACAATCGTGATGACAGCGCCGATCACCAGCAGCAGCACGCCGAGAATAATGGCCAGTGTAAAGCGATCGATTTTCATGCCCATTGGTCCGCTTCCTTGTCACTGCTCCAAATGCTCGAAACCGGTCATTTCAAAGGTGGCCTGTGAGCGTCCGTCGATGAATTTTACGACGGGGAACGGGGCGGCCTGGGCCACCCACGCTTTGGTGGTGCGGTCGTTGGCCTTCAACTCGACGAGCCAGGTTTCAAAAGCGCCGGCGGGTACCGTAACGTTCTCGCTGCGCCGCACCTGGATGGCCACCCGCTCCATTTGGCCGGCGATCGGCAGGAAGCTGTTGATGCGGGTCGCGTAGCCCTGCGCCAGCGGCAGCGCGCGCACGATCAGCAGCAGAGTGCGCTCGTCACGTATGTCGGAGGGCACCTGCACGCGCTGGTAAACCTTGGCGCCCTGACGATTTGTGAGCTCGATGTCGACCTGCGCGCCCTCGAACAGCGTCTCCACGATCTGCTTGCCGCCGCCGAATGAACGGATGAGATGACTGTAGACCGGACGAAAGCCGGCCGGCTGCATCTCGATCGTTGCCTGCTCGCTCACGCCGGCGTCGGAGATCTCTCTGAGCAACGTCCAGCCGTCTTCCTGGTCCCTCTTTCCGACCCGATAGGCAGCGGAGCCGACGATGCGGCCTTCGCGGTTGGTCACCCGGTAGGCGCTTGTTTCGCCGTCGGTCCACACCGGTTCCCCAAAGATGAGCGGCTGCGGTTTGGCCGCTGCGCAGGCGGCGAGAAAGGAGAGAGTAAGGAGGAGAGAGGAGAGAGAGAACACCCGCGCAGGTGCGAAGAGGGTTGTTGAAGGCGCAACCTTTTCGCTGTATGCGCTCTTTACGTCAGGCAGGCGACACTCACTCCTCACTTCTCACTCCTCGCTTCCCGAACTTTTCTCCTGCATCCACTTGACGGCGGCTGCGGCGAGCGCGGCGGCGCCGATTGGGAGGGCGTCTTCGTCCATGCGGAAGGTGGAGGTATGCACATAGTAACGCTGCGGCCAGTCCGGGTTGTGGGTTCCCAGGCGCAGGAAGCAGCCGGGCGCGGCCCGCGCCATGTAGGCGAAATCTTCGGCGGCCATCACCATGGGCGCCTGCGGCGCGTTTTCTTCACCGAGGAACTCGGCCGCCGCGGTCAGCGCGATATGGGTGGCTTCCGGGTCCAGGACGGTGGGCGGATAGCCCTCGTGTATGGTCAGTTCGAAGCTGCCGCCCATGGCTTCGACGACGCCGCAGGCCCGGCGCAGCTCCTCTTGCAGGAGTTTACGCGCCTGCGGCGTGAAGGTGCGGATGGTCCCGTTGAGATAGACGCTGTCGGGGATGACGTTATTCACGGTTCCGCCATGGATCTGGCCGATGGTGATGACGCCCGGGTCGAGGGGATCCAGCCGGCGGCTGACGATGTGGTGGATGGCGTGAACGGCGTGGGCGGCCAGCACGATGGGATCGTTGGCGGCCTGGGGCCGCGCGGCGTGTCCGCCGGCGCCGATTACGGTAATTTCGAACTCATCGGCGGCCGCCATCAGGGGGCCGGAGCGGCTGGCGACGATGCCCAGATCCTTGGTGGGATCGACATGGACGCCAAAGACGGCGTCAACGTCTGCGAGCGCGCCCTCTTCCACCATGCGCAAGCCGCCGGACTTGCCCTCGTCGTCGGAGGCTTCTTCGCTGGGCTGGAAGAGCAGGCGCACGTTGCCGGGGAGGCGGCCCTCGTCGGCCATCTCCTTGAGCAGGGTCGCGGCGCCCATGAGCATGGCGGTGTGGGCGTCGTGGCCGCAGGCGTGCATGAGGCCGGGCCGCTCGCTGTCGAAGCCGGAGCCGTTTTCTTCCTGGATCGGAAGGGCGTCCATGTCGGCGCGCAGGCCCACCAGGGGTCCATCGCCGCCGTGGATATGGCCGACGACACCGGTCTTGGCCACTTCGGTCTGCGTTTCGATGCCCAGGTCGAGCATCGTTTTGTTGACGAATCCGGCGGTGCGATGTTCGGTGAAGGTCAGCTCCGGGTAGCGGTGAATGGCGCGGCGCCAGGCGCTGATTTTGGGCTGGATGGCCTTGGCGCGGGCGTAGAGTTCGGCGCTGGTGACTGACTTGTCGTTTGGCATAGATGCGCTCCTGGTCGGGCAGGTGTTGGCGGCTGAGCGGTCTGGAACAGCCATCATGGCAACGGCCCGTGCTGCGGGGGCGTTGCCTTCATCCTGTCATTATACTACGATTATGCGCCTTTCGCTCCGCGTGCGGCGGGGAGAACTGCAGGGGAACTGCAGGGGAACTGCAGGGGAACTGCAGGGGAACTGCAGGGGAGGGGCAGGGGAACTGCGGGGGAAGGGCGCGAGGGAGGTGTTGGCGTCTCTGATTGGAGGGGGTCTGTGCGGAGGGGCTTGCGCGCCCACAAGGGACGCCCCTACAGGGGGTGACGGGAAAAATGCACAGAGTGGGGCGGCCATTGGGGGGCGGGGATGCGCCTGTGGGCAGTGGTCAGTGAGGGGGCTATGCCGGTGGGGCGGGTACACGTCGCGAGGGGGGTAAGGCGATCGTCGCTGGATGACCTGGTCCTTGCACTGCCCCGCCCCCTTGATCAGAGAGTTGGCGGCTGGCGGCGTGTGGTTGGATTGGGACGGAGGCGGGGCGCGAGAAGGGCGGGGCGCGGAGGGGCCGCCGACACATGGCATGGCTACCAGGTTGAAGGGCGGGGGTTGGGGGAGGCCCCGGAGCTGCAGGGGGTAGGGGCGCGGAGTCAGGGAGGCGTGTTGGCATGGCGTTGTGTTGCGCGCTGGATTTTGCGCATTGTGGGCAATGGAGGAAAATGGGCGAATCTTCTTTTCGTAACCGGGCCGGCGGGCCATCAAACTTCGAGGCGACTAAATGACTTCTGTTACCAGCCGTGAAATCCATCTGCGCAGCCGTCCGCACGGGTTGCCGACCGCGGACAACTTTTCTCTCGCGAGCGTCGACGTGCCGGAGCCGAGCGAGCCGGGCCAGGCGCTGGTGCGCAACCGCTATCTTTCGGTGGACCCCTACATGCGCGGGCGGATGCGGGATACGCGCAGCTATACGCCTCCGTTCGGGCTGGATGAGCCGCTCACGGGGGGCGCGGTGGGCGAAGTCGTCAGCTCGACGAGCGAGCAGTTCGCGGCGGGTGACTTCGTGCTGCATATGCTTGGCTGGCGGGAGTACGCGCTGGCTGAGGCGCGCCACCTGACCAAGGTGGACCCGTCGCTGGCGCCGCTGCAGAGCTACCTGGGCGTGCTGGGGATGCCGGGGATGACGGCGTATGTCGGGCTGCTGGACATCGGGGCGCCGAAGGAGGGCGACACGGTCTTTGTTTCGGGCGCGGCGGGCGCGGTCGGTTCCGAGGTGTGCCAGATCGCGAAGATCAAGGGCTGCCGCGTGGTGGGTTCGGCCGGTTCGGAGGCCAAGACGCGCTGGCTGGAGGAGGTGGCAGGCGTGGACGCGGCGATCAATTACAAGGAGACGAGCAATCTGCGGCGGGCGCTGAAGAGGGCGTGTCCGGACGGCATCGACGTGTATTTCGAGAATGTCGGGGGCGCGCATCTGGAGGCGGCGATCCAGTATATGAATGACTTCGGCCGCATCGTTGTGTGCGGGATGATCAGCATGTACAACGCCACGGCTGCGGAGCCGGGCCCGGCCAACCTGGCGCTGATTATCGGGCGGCGGCTGAAGATGCAGGGCTTTATCGTTTCGGACCATCCTGAACGCCGCGACGACTTTGTGCGCGATGTGTCCGGCTGGATGCGGGATGGGAATCTCAAATGGGAGGAGACGATCCACGAAGGGATCGAGAAGACGCCGGAGGCGTTTATCGGTCTGTTTCATGGCGAGAATCTGGGCAAGATGCTGGTAAAGGTGTGAGGGCGAGGAGAGAGCGAAGAGGAGTGAGGAGAGAGAGCGCCTCTGAGTCCTGGCTTCTTGTTTTCTGACTGAGAGTCGTTAGGGGAGCGAAATGGGTACGCGAGCGATGCAGCCCCCGATGGGGCTTTATTTTGAGGAGTTTGCGGAGGGGGACGGCTGCGAGAGCGTGGGCCGCACGGTGACAGAGGCGGACATCGTCAACTTTGCGGCGCTGTCCGGCGACTGGAACCGGATTCACACGGACGCGCATTACAGCGAGGCGCAGATGTTCGGCCAGCGGGTGGCGCACGGGCTGCTGGTGCTGAGTATCGCGAGCGGGCTGGCGGTGCGGATGGGTTTCATGGAGGGTACGGTCGAAGCCTTCATGAAGCTGGAATGGCAGTTCCGCCGGCCAGTCCTGATCGGGGACACGGTGCGACTGCGGGCGACTGTGCGCGAGAAGAAGCCGATGCGTCGGCTGGGCGGGGGCGTGGTCACCTTCAGGATGGAGGTGTTGAACCAGAAGGATGAGGTCTGCCAGCGCGGCAGTTGGGAGATTCTGTGCAAGAACCGGCCTGACGAGGCGGAGAACGGGGGCTGAGGGCACTCGCCGGCGCGCATGATTCTACCCTTGCCTTTCGTTCTGGCTTTCGCTCTTTTTTTGGCGCTATTGGGCGGTCTGCTGCTGTGGCTGGGACGCCGGCAGCGGCAGAGGAGCGGCTTGCCTGCGGGTTCGGTCGTCTACCGGGATACTGAAGCGATGGAGGCGCCGGAGCGACCGCTGCGCAGCCGGCGCTACGGGCTGGTTGGGCGGCCTGATTATCTGGTGCAGACGCGCGAGCGGGGCAGGCGCCTCGTCGTTCCCGTGGAGGTGAAGAGTCGGGCAAGGCCGGCGCAGCCGTACGCCAGTCACATTTTGCAGCTGGCCGCGTACTGTCTGCTGGTTGAGGACAATTACGGGGAAGCGCCGCCGTACGGTCTGCTGCGCTATGCAGACGCCACGCTGCAAATTCCGTATACGGAGGAGCTGAGGCGCCGCGTGCTGGACTCGGCTGACGAGATCCGGCGGGCGCGCCGCGCCGCGGACGTGGGGCGGAGCCATGGTGAGGCGCGGCGCTGCGCGGCGTGCGGATATCGTGAGGCGTGCGGGTCGGAGGCGCTGGGGTAGTGGTTTCTGTTGGGACCACCGCACTTTGCGTTGCAAGCATGGTGCCAGACGAAGACTTCAAAAACAAGGATGAATCATTTCGAGTCTATATTGACAACGACGCGAAACTTCCCATCACCGTTGACCCACCCATGAGCGTAAACTCCGATCTTGTCGCGCCACAGGATATCAAGTAGCTACTACCTCGCTTCTCCTTTTCGTCTCCACCCCTTAGCAATACGCTTCAACAGGACGACTTCATCCAAACGGATCAAGGCCGCGCGACACTACACGATGCGAGCCCAACTCCGAAAAAATGCGCTAAGAACTGCGCAAATCATATTGCACGGTCACAGATCCTTAAGGTCTCCGGCTACTGGAGAGCGATCTTCTGGCCAAAAACGATTGACAACTGGTTGAGGCGCCCCTTGAGGGTGCCCTTCGTAGGAGATATTGGTGTCAGGATCCAGCTGCATATGCCCCGGCCTCAAACCAAAAGGCTTTTGACTTTCTAGCACGCTCTGGGCTAAATTACGGCAACCCGATGTCATGCCAAGGGACATAAATGAATTGGAAACTTGAATGCTCAATCTGGCGAGAGGGCGAGGCATACGTGGCTCGGTGTGACAGCCTGGAGATTTCGAGCCATGGCAAGACAGCAGAAGAAGCTCTCGTCAACCTTGAGGAGGCGCTTGAACTCTATCTCCAGTGTGCCCCACCCGCCGAAATCATGTCGTATCTGCTGCGCTTAACTCCAGAGTTCCGGCCGTTCGTCCAGAATCCTCCTGAGATCGAATCGGCGCATCTGTCCGATCTCGCCACTGGCGCGTTATCTCAGGCAAAGGGTGAAATCTCTGTGGCTTATGCCTGGATTGACCCCGATGAAGCCCCAAACTGTCCTGAAAATCCTAAAGGACAACGGGTTTGAAGCGGTCAGGCAGAGCGGCAGTCATATCATTCTGAAAGGTGAGATAGAAGACGAACACAACAACAGTTCACTGAGGATTGTTGTCGTCGCCAACCACGGCGAAATCCCAGTTGGAACTCTACGCGACATTGTGAATCGTTCAGGACTTGGCCGAAATGCCTTTACGCAGTGAAGGCGTTCCCCCCACCCCGATTTAGCCTCCCGTTTTCGAGACAGAAAGATATACAGATGAAGATTGCCGCGAGCCGCATACGGCTTGTCATTTTTGTCCTAGCCAAGTTGTGAAAGGAAGCAAAATGAGTGGCTGAAGGAAAGTAAATGTATGCGAGTTCTCCTACAGAGAAAAAGAAATGGTGAGCATGGTCCCACCTTGTCCACAAGCCAAGGTGTATAATGGGGCAGGTCACCAAGTCTGTGGAAGGATAGACCGATGGTCAAGAAACGAAGGAAACACTCGGCGGAGTTCAAGTTTCGGGTTGCGCTGGAAGCGCTTGAAGGCAGCAAGACGATAAGCCAGTTGTCCCGTGAACATGGGCTTCATCCCAACGTGATACGGTCCTGGAAACAGCAGCTGCTGGATGGCGGGCCGAGCGTTTTCGCCAGAGATGGCGAACGCGAGCGACGGGAGCAGGAGGTCCTGGAGGCAGAGCTTCATGAACAGATCGGGCGGCTCAAGATGGAGCTTGAGTGGCTGAAAGAAAAGGTTGCCCGCTCCGGTTCCTGAGTGCAGAGGAGTTGAGGCGTCGTATGCTGAATTCGGCTGACGAGATCCGGCGGGTACGACGCGCCGCCTACGGGTATCGGTCCGCGTGCGGGTCGGAGGGGCTGGCCTGAGTTCTCTTAGTCCGCGAAGAGGGGAGGCAGATGGACAAAGGCTCAGTGGACATGCAGCCAGTTCTGGTTGAAAGCACTTTTGCGCCAGGGCTCGAGTATTCGGCCCAGTGGGGATTTATTTGTGACCTGAATGAATGTGGTGTTCCAGGGGAATCTTGTTGTCGTTCAGCCGTAATTTTCTGGCCCGGCTTTGAGCGATGACAACCAGATTTCAGGTGGGGACGGAAGGTGAGAGGCGTGTAGCAGGTGGACAAAATTGCGAAGAACTGCAACTTCATTCCTTATTCATAGGTTACACTTACACCGACTAAGTCTTTGGAAGGACTCTGCTCTCGATGATGTACGGCGGGTTCCAGATTCTTACCGAGGCCCCCGCTTTCAGGTAACACATTTGAAGAAGTAATGTTACTCGTCCAATCGATCACGAGTGGATCCGGAGTGAAGTCTCGATCGTGCTCCAAAGATTCCAGGTCAACTCCGATAGGGCTCTTCGGCCTCAGAAGAGAATACTGTGCGCGAAAGCAATTCAAAGTAGCGTATCTCAGGGCAATGAAATCGTTATCCACGCTATACTCTTCAATTGCGGCATCCAGATAGGAAAGCGCTTCTTCGGGATCTCTAAGTTGCTCGATAAGCCACTCATCGTAATTTGCCGTATTCCCAATAGCGAATTCTCTATTCATGTCTGTCTGCTCCTGGCCATATTTCCCCTTTTCTACGGCCCAATACTAACAAATACCTGAACCAGTTTCTTTGGGCTGCAGGTCAAGTAAATTGCGCTTGGCCAGCTAGCAAGGCAGCAGCCTTGACTGACTACTGGTGTCAGTCGGAGTGCGCCGGCGGCGTGGGCTGTGAGATATGGCCTTGTGTCAGGTCTCGCAGGAATTGGAGCTGTTGGCCGTTGCGTGCGACCAGTTCCTCTATGCGGTCCAGCCGCTGATTGGATTGGTGGTAGGAGCGGGTGAGCAGTTCGGCCAGGCGGTCGAGGGTGACTTCCGCTGAAGCGATGCGGTTTTTGCTTTCGGCGGCGATGAGGGCGACGTCATTGGAGAAGTTGGCAAGGAAGCGATCGAGGTGGGCCATACGCTGATTTGATTCTTCGGCGTGGCGTTCGAGGTTGCGTTCGATGCGGTCGAGCCGGTCTTCGGATTGCTGCGACATGGGGGGAGTCTCCTTAAACTGCTTTGGCCGGTGGCCAGTGAACTGCGACATGCCAGCCCTCAAGGTTGCGACCCTATCTGACTACTGATCCCCGATCACTGACTTCTGGTCTATGGGGCTTTCGTCCTGGCTGGCGGGCTTGGGCCAGAGCAAGCCGTCATCGCGATCAAGGGTGCGCTGGCGCGGCATGTCGTGGGAGGCAGGGCCGACCGCGACGCGCAGGGTCAGCGCGCGCATGCAGGGCTTAACAGCAGCAGCGTCCCCGCTGTTCTTGAATGGACTGAACTTTTAATCCCAAGTATATAGAAGTAGCGGTCAGGTGTCTATGGCCGGCGGCACCGGTTTTGGGCTACTCCCAGTCTGGCGTGGGCTTGGCAGTTCTTGCCCGCGTGCTGGGCGGGGCATACTTGCGGTACCGAACTGCAGTAGACAGTTGTCAGCGGGTGGCGGGGCGAGTACATGCCGCGGGGTGGATATACGGGAGATCGACGGGGAAGGCTGGCCTGCCCCCGATGTTTGTACCACCCTTTATGTTGGTCCGGCAAGCAAGGGGACAGGATCGGCAGGCAAGAGGGCCTCACGCACCTCCAGCAATGTATAGAAGACCTCTTTGTCCAGCGACTCGTCCCTCAACTTCCCGTTGAAACTCGCAAGCCGTTCTCCCACGGCGACCCAGGCTCGATATAAAGCGTCCTGGCTCCCACCCGTCCCAGCCACTCGCGCACAGCCCGGGCCGTAAACTCCGGCCCGTTGTCCGAACGAATAGGGTCGGGCACGCCTCTGAACACCATCAGTTCGGCCAGCGCCCATATCAGATCGGAAGGGCGAATGCTGCGGGCAGCCCGGATCGCCAGACACGCCCTGCTGTATTCATCGATGACGGTCAGCAACCGCACTCCTGTGCCTTCATGGAGCCTCGGGTGAATGAAGTCGTAGGCCCACACATGGTCCTTCCACGCAGGCCGCAGACGCACGCACGAGCCGTCATTGAACCACAGACGCCCCCTCTTCGGCTGCTTCGCCGGTACCCTAGGCCCTTCTCGTCGCCATATCCTCCAAACGCTTGTGGTTCACTGGCCAGCCGCGATGCCTCAGAAGGGCGGTGATTCTACGGTACCCGTACCTGCCGAACTGACCGGCCAGCGTCACGATCTCCTCGGTCAGCGCCTTTTCATCCTCCACCGGGCTCGGCTTGTATCGCTGGGTGGAGCGAGGATGACCCAGCACCCTGCAGGCGCGTCGCTCCGAAACCCCCAAGAGCGCCTTCACGTGGTCGACACACTGGCGACGACGTGAAGGGCTCAGAAGTTTCCCTCTGACGCCTCTCTCAGAATCTGGTTGTCCAGCGTCAGGTCCGCCACCGCTCCCTTCTGGGATCTACATCAGAGACCTTCGTATATGCGCCGGTAGTGGGCGAAGCAGACGAGGATGCCTTGAAGAAAGCGGCGTGTGTCGAAGTAGGGGACCTTGTAGATGAAAAGAGCATCGTCCGATTCGGCGCCGACGAGCCAATTTCTGGCCTTGCGGGGGCCGGCGTTATAACCGGCGAGGGCGGCTATGTCGTTGCCGTTGACACGATCGCGCGCCCAGTGCAGGTAGTATGCGCCGAAACGGATGCTGACGATGGGAAGGTCGAGCAGCTCGGTGGAATAGTTGGGGTAGTTGAGACTTTGGGCGATGTCCCAGCCTGTGCCCGGAAGGATCTGCATCAGACCCCGGGCGCCGGCATAGGATCGCGCCGCAGGCTCGAAGTGGCTTTCTTGAAAGATGAGGCCGTACAGAAGCTGAGGGGCAATCTCAAAATCTCCGGCCTGCTTCTCGACCAGGCGGGGATAGTGTACGGGATAAGCGAAACGCTGGATATAGAGCGGCGTTTCGGCAAAACGCTCAGCCGGGCTGAGTTGGATGAGACGATGGGCAGCTGTGATGGAGAGCCGGTTGGCGCCCAACTCATAGAAATGCAGTATGAGGGGAAAGAGCGCCGCCGGATCGTTGTGAAAACGCCAGTAAGTCTGTTCCAGCAGCTGCAATCCCTCAGCGCGGCGACCCAGCGCCAGCAGCAGTTCGCCTCTGACCAAGTCCGGGTCGTCGATCACGTTTTTGGGCAGGTTCCATGGTTCGACGCCGGCTCCGGCAGTTGCCGCTTCGGTGTTTTGAGCGCGCGGGAAGCCCTGCGGTCCACTCAGCCAGTCTTCGGCGAATGCGCGGCTGCCATCGTCGCCGGGCAGCGCAGGCACGTCCATGTCCATGCGGGCCATGCGGGGGACCAGGTTCTGCCCAGGATGCGCGGCGTCCAGGTCCAGGCCGGCGAGAAGGCCGTAGAACGTTTCGGGCGCGCGGTTGAAGAGCGCATTCCAGAGGGAGCGCGCCTCATTGATTGCGCCCTGGGCATGGCGGGCGCGGCCGAGCCAGTAGGTGGCAAAGTCCGGCTGCGTATTGGGATATTCGGAGAGGAGCCGCTCAAAAAGGTTGGCAGCGTACTCGTAACGGCCGCGTTCGAACGCGCCGATTCCGGCGATGGCCAGTCCATCGGCGGCGCGCGGGCTGCCGGGAAAGGCGTTTGCCAGCCTGAGTAGATCGGCCGCAGCTTCGTCAAAGGGGTCGACCGCAACGCGGACATCCTGTGAGGTGTCAGTGACTGGGTTGGCGCCGGCGGCGAGGGAAGACAGCGCGCTCAGCCACAGCGCTTCCGGCGCCAGGGGATCGTCGGGATGAGTTGTGGCGAAAGTGCGATAGATATGCCGTCCCTCTGCGGGCGAGCCCTCTTCAAACGCAATTCGCGCCCGCGCCAACCAGGCCTCGCCAAAACAGCCACAGTCGGGAAAGTCAGCCAGCACGCGTTCGACAGTAAGACGGGCCTCTGCCCACTGTTCCAACCCCATCAGGGCGCGGGCGATTCCCAGCCAGGCTTCACCGGCGCGGGCGGCCTGCGGCGACTTCTCAAGAAAACGTTCAAAGGCGGAGATGGCGGGCGCGTAGGCTTTGGCAAACAGATTGATCTTCCCGCGCAGGAAGAGATCGACGGGCGCGTCCCTGTTCACCAGTTGAATGAGAGACAGGTAGGCGGCATCGCTGGCTGGGTTTACGGTCAGCGCCATTCGCCAGCGGTCGATAGCGGCTTCTTCGTCGCCGCCCGCGGCATAGGCCATGCCGGCGCGATAGAGATAACCGGCGCGGTAGATGGAGGATTCTCTATCGCCGGGTATATTTTCAAGTTCCTGGGCCGCCTGATCCGGGTCCGGTACTGCGCGTTCGACATCGGGGGCGATAAGGATTTCATCGTAGATGGAGGCGGCCTCGGCCCAGCGGCCCTCGCCTTCGAGAACGGCTGCGAGCCGTTCGAGAAGGCGTGCCTCCTCGTCTGCGGTTATGGCTTCGCCGGCGGCCCGGCGCAGCGCGTCAGCGGCCTGCGATCGTTCGTCTACCGCGAGCAGTGCATCGGCGATGCGCTCCTCTACGACACCGGAGAGTTGGGGTTGCCGCTCCAGGAAGGAGCGGTAGGCGGCTGCGGCTTCGGTGAAACGGTCCACGCCGGCCAAAGCTTCGCCGCGCAGGAAGTGGCTATTGATCAGGATCTGCGCCACAGTTTCTCGGTTCGCGGGCGGCAGACTGATCTCACCGGCGGCCAGGGAGTCACCCATGCGGCGGAGCTGCTCCAGCGCGTCCAGCGCCTGTTCCGGATTGTCATCGGCCAGATAGGCTAGGGCGAGCCGATAGAGGATTGCGGCGCGCTCATGTGTGCGGGAGGCGGGGGATGTCTGCCGCCCTTGGGCAGGCTCGGTCCGGAGATCGGCCAGCAGGGTATGCAGCACACTTTGCTCCTGGCTGTAGTCTCCGATGCGGTGCAGATTGGCGGCCTCATCGAGCAGGGATGCCGGCTTCACGGAATGGTCTGTCGGCGTCGGCAGGGTCGCGGCTGCGGTGGGGACGGAAGCGGGCGCGGCGTCTCTGTCGCGGCATCCGGACAGAAACAGAACGAGCAGGAGCAAGATCGAGCAGGAGATCTGCAGTTGTAATCGTCCACTGCGCCTGCAACATGATGAGATTGGCTCGCTAATCAATTGGCTGCCCCGAATACGACGTTGTGCCCCGTCCGCTCGTTTGCGCAGCTCCTGCGAGGGCAACTGTTTGGGTCTTCCGGTGGGCCTGGGTTCCGCCTTTGCCGGGGCGGGGATAGTTCAAGCGTTCCCAAGATCTGTGAGTTAACCAAACAGTCCCGGATTTTCGATAATTTTATTTTACCCTCTTTTTTGCTTATGCTGAACATTCGAAAGGTTGAATCTGTCTGCGAACAGCGCCCGGCGTGTCCGACTCGACCGCAGATTGGAAAATTCCCGCTCGTCCCAGTACGGGTCATTCATCTCCGGCGGTAGATCCAGCAGATACATTATGCGGTGCTTCAGCGCCTTCCGACAGGCGCTCAGGTCTTCCTCCTGATTCACCTCACAAATGTGTGGTATGAACTGGGAGTCCTTGGCTATTCCTACCATTCACTCCTTGACACAGATTGCCTGGCTCCAACCACCCCTTCGCCCTGCCCCTGGCACACATTCTGAGACTTCTTTCGTCCGTCTGCCTGGATTGGACATTGGCGGAGATGGCCGGGAACCGCCGTCGATCCGGTCAAGCTCGTCTGGATGGGCGCATGTGGCGATCTGGCCGAACCGACCGTGGATGCTGTAAGGCTTTTCGATTGCGCGGGCATGGCTTCCCAGGAAGCCCAAGGTCTGTGGGACCTGTTCGTTTCAGGAGAAACAGACCAGGAGAGCGAGGCCGCGGCCTCTGTCGTTTTCCAAATCGGCAGTGACCGTAACCGAATCAATCCGAGAGTGAGGAGAGAGTATGGAGGAGTGAGGAGAGAGTGAAACACCTGCCTCGCCTGAGACAGGTGGGCATTGGCTGTAGCTGAGTCGTTACGCTATCCGAATGAGAGGTATTCCAGCGCGTCTTCTTCGGATTCGGCGCCGGCTCGGCCTCGGACGATGAGTTCGACTACGTCGTCGAGGCCGACTTCGGAGACGTTGAGGACGCCCTGCCGGCGGCCGCCCTTGAGGACCATGACCCGGTCGCCGATGGCGAGGATGTCGGGGACGCGCTGGGTGATGAGGACGACGGAGTGACCGCTGTCGCGCAGGTCCCTGATCAGACGCAGGAGGGTGTTGGCTTCGCGGACGCCGAGGGCGGCGGTGGGCTCGTCCATGAGGAGGATCCTGGCGTCGAAGGCGATGGCTTTGGCAGCGGCCACCATCTGACGCTGGCCGCCGGACATCCTCTCGACTTTCAGCCGGGGGGAGCTGATATTGATTCGCAACCTGGCGAGCAACTCGGCGGATTCGGCGTACATCTTCTTCTTGTCGAGGATGCTGAGGAAGGGGAGGCCCCTGGTGTATTCACGGCCGAGGAAGATGTTGCGGGCAACATCCAGGTTGTTGCAGAGGGCGAGGTCCTGGTAGATCATTTCGATGCCGCATGCGCGGGCGTCGCGGGGATCGCGAATCGAGACCTCCTCGCCGTTTATGAGGACTTGGCCGCTGTCGGCGACGTGCGCGCCGCTGAGGATCTTCATCAGGGTGGATTTGCCGGCCGCGTTGTCGCCCACCAGCCCCAGGATCTCGCCCTCGCGCAGCTCGAGGTCGACCTGGTTCAACGCCTGGACGCTGCCGAATCGCTTGGATATTCCCTTCATTTCGACGATATAGTTGCTTTCCAAGGTCCTCCTCCTGACAGGCGTGCGTAAAGGAGCGGGAGAAGCGAGGAGTTCTCCCGCTCCTTGTTCAGCCAATTACCACAGGTCGGGGAAGTTATCCACGTTGTCCTTGGTGATCAGGACGGCGGGCGAAGTCTGCCAGAAGATGACCGGGCGATTCTCGGCCAGGTCGCGGGCGGACTGGATGATCTTGACGGCGATGAAGGAAGCGTCGTTGAGGACGGTGCCCCACATGGTGCCGTCGCGAATGGCATCGTACACTTCCTTGGCGCCGCCATCAACGCCAAGCACCTTGATGGTGTCTTGCAGACCGGCCTCTGCGATAGCCCTGACCGCCCCGAGACACATATCGTCGTTATGGCAGTAGACCATGTGGATCTGGTCCGGGTAGGCGGTCAGGTAGTTCTCCATCACTGTGCGCGCTTCTTCGCGGTTCCACATGCCGGTGTCGACGGCGACGAGCTCTCTGCCGGGGCAGTTCTCGGCGACGTATTCACGGGCGGAGGAGCGCTGCGGCACGAGGCCATGACCGGTGGCTCCCTCGATGATGACCCAGCCCTGGCCGTCTTCCAGGGCCTGGCAAACGGCCTTGCCGGCGGTCTCGCCCTCTGCCCAGCCGGACGAGCCGATCATCGTGTTCACGTAACCGAGACCTTCTTCGTCAAGGTCGGCGCCTTCGGCGATCACGGGGATGCCGGCCTCCTGGACTTCGCGGAGGGCGTCGTTGAGCGCAGAGGTGTCATAGGGAACCAGGGCGATCACGTCGTACTGCTTGGTGATGCAGTCCTCGATCAGGCGAATCTCGTTGGGTATGTCGCCCTGGGTGTCGTACACATCATATGTGAAGCCGAAAACGTTGGCTTCCTTCTCGGCCAGCGTGACCTTGGCGGTCGAGTAGGGATGGCCGAGCTCGATGATGTGGCAGATGCGCAGGTCTTGCGCCAGAGGCCAGTCTTCGGCTTCGGTCTGCACCTGCGCGGCTCCGTCCGCCGTCATCACCTGCCCGTCCGGCATTACGCAGGCCGCCATCAGGACTGCGAAGATCAGAACAGCGATCACAACTCCGAAATGCTTCCTCATTTCTGCTCTCCTTTGTCTGGATCAGATTGTCCACGCGGGTTGATTTCAGATCAGATGCGCGGGAGAAGTCTTTCCCTCCAGATCAGAACTCCGTTTTCCCCATAGGCGCTCCTTTCACCTGATGCGGTCCGGAGGCTTGCGCGGTCCCAGTTGCGGGGCTTTGCGGAAGCCTGGGGCCATTGTAGTCAGGCCGTGCGGCGTCTGCGGTTCATGTAGACATCCGAGACGACAACGGAGACCAGGATGACACCCTGGATTACCCATTGCCAGTAGGCGCTGACGCCGAGAAGATTGAGCGAGTTGCGGACGACGCCCAGGAACATGACGCCGGCGACGGCGCCGAGGACGTTTCCCACGCCTCCGAACAGGGATGTGCCGCCGATAACGGTGGCGGAAATTGCGAAGAGGGCGGTGTCTCTGCCGACGCCGGGATTGGCGCTGACGGCGCGGGATGCGAGCAGGACGCCGGCGATCCCGCTGCACAGGCCGGCGACGACGAAGGAGAGAGCGAAGATAAGATTCACGTTGAGGCCGGCGCGGTGCGATGCGTCGGAGTTGCCGCCAATGGCGTACCAGTAGGTGCCCAGGCTGGTCTGCGTCATGATCCAGTGGGTGATGATGCCGATGGCAAAGAAGGCCAGGGCGGGGAACTCGAAGATCCCCAGCTTGGCCGACCCCATCCAGCCAAAGCCCTCGGCATGGCCGTAGATCGTGGTTTCGTCGGAGATGATGAAGGTCAGGCCCTTGACTGCGACCATGGTGGAAAGCGTGGCGATGAAGAAGTTGACGCGCATTTTGGTCACGACAAAGCCGTTGACGAGCCCGACACCGGCTCCGGCCAGGATGCCCAGCAGGGCTGCCACAGGGACGCCCAAGTCCTGGGAGAGAGCGAAGACCACGCCCGCCAGCGCCAGGGTTGCGCCGACGCCGAGGTCGATTCCCCAGGCGATCATGAGGACGGTCAAGCCGATCGAGATGATCCCGTCGATCGAGAACTGGGTTGTCATCTGGGTGATGTTGCGTTCGGTGGCGAAGAAGGGGACGAACAGCACCGCGTAGGTGAGCGCGAGGCCGAGGAGGACGAAGGCGCGATATTCGATGAGCCACTGGAGGAGGTTCCCCCATCTGCCCGCGGGCCAGCCTGCAGGCCCCTGGGGCGGCTCTTCGACCAGCCCGGATTCAGCTGTCGACTGATGTTCCGGTGTTGGATTATCGGCCATATAAGACCTCGTGCGATTGCGGCAGATTGGTCAGGTAGGGCAACCGTTCCCGAACTGCGGCAGTCGGTTACCCGCCGCAGTGCGGCTTTTCCTGGTCACTGGGGCGCCGGTTCGGTCTTCTGTTCGCGGCCCATAACCTGGATGGCGACCAGGCCGGCGGTTACAATCCCCTGGACGACCAGCTGTGTTGCGGGCTCAAATCCGAGGATTGTAAGCGAATTGTTGAGCAGAGCGACGAGGATGGCGCCCCAAACGCCTCTGGCTACGCTGCCTCTGCCGCCGAAGATGTAGTTTCCGCCCAGGACGGAGGCGGTGATGGCGTGAAACTCGTAGTTCAGCCCGATGAAGTAGTGGCCGGAGCCGGCGCGGGCGCTGACAACCATCGCGGCGACTGCGGAACAGAGACCGGTGGCGATGTACATCAGCGTCCGGTACAGGGGGACGCGCACACCGGACAGCTTGGCGGCTTCTTCATCGCCTCCGATGGCGTACACCCTGGCGCCCAGGGAGGTTTCGGACAGTACCAGGTGCATGACAAGCGCCAGGACGAGGAAGATGATCGTGGGGACCGCGAACGGGCCGATAAAGCCATCGGCAATCAGGAGGAACGGGCTGTTGCGGGGGACCCGGTAGTAGTAGCCGCCGGCGCTCAGGAGAGCGATTCCCTGGAAGATCGTCATCGTGCCCAGGGTGGTGAGCATTGGATTGGCTTTCAGCCTGCCGACCAGAAAGCCGTTGAAGATGCCTGCTGCCAGTCCGATTCCCAGGCCAAAGATGCAGGTGGTCACAATGCCGGCGCCGCCCTCGAGCATGGCGACCATGGTCACGCTGATCAGCGACACGATCGCGCCGACGGAGAGGTCGAAGCTACCGCTGATCATCATCCAGCAGACGCCGACGGTCACGATCCCGTTGATCGAGGACTGTCGGAGAACGTTGATCAGATTGCGGGTGGTAAGGAAGCGGGGGTTCAGGATTCCCATCAGGACGACGAGGGCGACCGTGAGGACGACCTGCGGCTCCCTCAACAGGAAACTGCCTAGACTGTTGAGCTGGCTCCGGCCGCGCAACATGCCGGGGAGCGAAGCTCGTGCGAAAGAAGGAAAGTTCATAGTCGATGTGCTGCGATGACCTGGCGGGTGGACGTCTCTACCTTGCCTCCTTCGTCAATTCTCTGCTCATGCAGAGCATGCGACCCCGCCCCGGGTGGTGAACAGTTGGCAGTTTCTCGCCGCAGTCACCTATCTGCTGGTGGCACAGATTGCAATCGTGTAAGTGTTCTTGGATTTTTTGGGGAATCCCAAGCGGTGTGCCGGGTTAGCCCGCGGGCAGTATCCGCTGCGAACATTCTGTAAGCAGATTACACTGCCACTCTCGACAGATCATAAGGTAAATATTATTACCTGTCAAGACAGTTTGCGGAGGTTGGATCGGCCCAAAGAGGGGGCAGGTCTAGGGGCTTCCGTTGGGAATTTGTCCTGAGGCCTGCAGCTGGCTTCTCCTGACAACCCCAAGTCTGGACTGCGCCCAGACTGCAGTAGTCAGTGGGTGGTGGGGCGAGTACATGCCGCCGGGGCGGGCGTGTAGGGGATTGACGGGGAGGGCTGCGCTTGGCCAGCTTGCAAGGTAGCGACCTCAACTGACTACTGGTGTCAGTCTGAGTGCGCCGGCGGCGTAGGCTGTGAGATATGGCCTTGCGTCAAGTCCCGCAGGAATTGGATCTGTTGGGCGTTACGTTGGATCTGCTGGCCGTTGCGTTCAATCTGTTGGCCGTTGCGTGCGACCAGTTCCTCTATGCGGTCCAGCCGCTGATTGGATTGGTGGTAGGAGCGGGTGAGCAGTTCGGCCAGGCGGTCGAGGGTGGCTTCCGCTGAAGCGATGCGGCTTTTGCTTTCGGCGGCGTTGCGGTCGACGTCATTGGAGAAGTTGGCAAGGAAGCGTTCAAGGTGGGCCATACGTTGTCTTGATTCTTCGGCGTGGCGTTCACAGTTGCGTTCGATGCGGTCGAGGCGGTCTTCGGATTGCTGCGACATGGGGGAGTCTCCTTCAACTGCTTTGGCCAGTGGCCAGTGAACTGCTACATGCCAACTCGCAAGGTTGCGACCCTATCTGGCTACTGATCCCCAATCACTGACTATTTGCGTGTGGGGCCCGCGTCCTGGCTGGCGGGCTTGGGCCAGAGCAAGCCGTCGTCGCGTTCGAGGATGCGCTGGCGCAGCATGTCGTGGGAGGCAGGGCCAGCCGCGACGCGCTGGGTCAGCGCGCGTTTGCAGGGGCTGTTGGCGGCAGCGTCCCCGCTGTTCTTGATTGGACTGAACTGAACTCTCAATCCCAAGCATATAGAAGTAGCGGTCAGGTGTCTATGGCTGGCGGCACCGGTTTTGGGCCACACCAAGTCTGGCGGGGGCTTGGCCGGGCTTGCCCGCGTGCTGGGCGGGGCATACTGGCGGTACTGAACTACAGTGGTCAGTAGGGCCTTTTGCTAGTTGTGAAAGGCCAATCGCTTGATTTTCAGATAGTCAGGTACGCCCAAGAGACGGTTGATACAAATGCAGAGGGTATGTGCAGTCATTTTGGTGTAGAGTCGAGCACACAAGCCCCACAAAGTATGGGCGCGGGTGGTTTCAATCGAGAATTGTGCTTCGAGTTGACTGTTGACTGTTTCGATCATGTGGCGGACGGAGTCGTAGAGGCGGCGGGTGTGTTCTGGGAGCTGTTTTTTCTGGTTTTTGCGCGGCTTGGTGAGCAGGCGGATGGGGTTGTATTGCCAGAGTTCCTCAGCCGTCGTCAATGTGGAAACGACTTCCACCCATGGTAAAAGCCACAGAAAATATAGCCGCTCCCGCGCGCGAAAGTTCGCAACTGGCAATCTCCCCGCACAGCATGATAGTCGACCGTTATTAGGATCACCCGAATCGTGGAATGCGTTATCGACGTTCAGGGGCCGAATCTATAACTGCCGGGGAAAAGTGCCGCGCTACGAGGAAAATAAGAAACTGCTCACCTCAGCAAGCCTCTGATCAAAGGTCTTGATCTCGCGCACGCCCCGCCGCAGGCAACTCGCCAAATGACACAGGTCGCGCGCCTGCAGAACCTCTGCCGAGATGCATAGCCTGCCCCGCTGCCCGATCGACTCCGCAAAGAACGCCCGCGCTGGACCGCGCAGTGGATGAGGGCGGCCCACGGCGTAGATGAAGAGGTTTGTATCGACAAAAATCACGCGCCAGCCACTTTGTCTGCGCGCGACGCTTCGATAACACGCAAAGGCTCGCTCCAGTCCGGCTCCTCTGCAGGGCCGGCCAGATCATCGCAGGCGCGGAAGAAGGCCGTAACATCTTCCACGGAGGCGAAGGGTTTGGCCCGCTGACGACTTTCAAGCCGTTCGCAGGCAGCGGCGTACAACCACCCGCTCAGCGTCATGCCTTCGCGACGAGCCTGGCGAACGAAGCGCTCGCGATCTGCATCAGAGATTTCGATCTGAACGTTGGTCATTTTCCCCTACCGTTTCAGAGTAAATGGCGAAAACCACTGGCATTGCAAACCGTCTCCCGGCGCCACCATACCACCTCAGGCTTCGAATCCAGCAGCCGCGCAACAACCCCGAACAACTCCATCACCTTCTCGTCGCTGAACCCGTTGACATCAAAACCGCGGGCAATCGCGTTTCGATACTTCATCATGTCGGTCAGATAATCGTAGTCTTCGCGAGAAATGATGGCGTGCATGACCGCCATATCCAGGACGTACGCCGCCGTCTTGGCTCTTGCATGAGCGCATCGTGACATCATGCGTCTTCACTTGCCGGACGTTCAATGCTTACTCGCAGGCTGACGATCCCCTTCTGTTGCCAGGTTCCGCGTCGAAAATCCGACTTGCTTCTCAAGTTGCCGATCACATTCGATGACGGCTGCATGCGTGAGGGGTCAGAACAGCAGTGGTCAGGACGGCAATGGCAAGTGGGTGGTTGTGTGCGAGGCGCGGGGGGTTCGTAAGCCCCCTACTCCTATTGTGCCTCCGCGGTCAGGCCGCCAATCATTACCCCGTCCACCCGGATCGTCGGCGACCCCAGCGCGCCCATCATTGGCACAAACGTCAGATCGTTGCCGACCGCCTTGACATTGCGCAGCAGCTCCTGCAGCGGCAGCGCAATTGTCACCTCGTTTACAGGATGGCTCAACTCGCCGTTCTCGATCCAAAAACCCTTCGCCGAGATCGAATAGTCGCCGCTGACTGGGTTGATGCTCGCCGTGTTCATCACGCTCTCCACGTACAGCCCCTGATCAACACCGCCGATCACCTCCTCCGGCGTCTCCTGCCCCGGCTGGAAGTAAAAATTGCTCGCGTCCAGCGCCGGCATCGTTGCGTGGGAACGGCGGTTGGCGTTGCCGGTCGAGCTGGCCGTCCCGTCGCGGGTTGCCGTGTAATGGTCATGCAGCGCCGTCTGCAGGACGCCCTCGTCGATCAGCCGCGTCGCGGCGGTCGGGACGCCCTCATCGTCAAACGGCCGCGTCGCGATTCCGCCCGGCAAGCGCCCGTTGTCGAGCACGGTGACCATATCCGCTGCCACCGTCTCTCCGATCTTTCCCTCCAGGAAGGACCGATTGCGCTGCATTGCGTCCGCGCCAAGCGCCCGCGAAAGCGCGCCCAGCACGCTCGTCGCCGCCATCGGCGAATAGACGACAGAGGCCCGCTGCGTCGGCACCGGCCTGCCCCCCAACATCCCCACCGCCTTGCGCGCGGCATCTTTTCCGACCGCGGTGGGCTTGAAATCCGCCAGCCGCGAGCCAAAGTCGAACCCAAACGCCACCGATCGGTCATTCTCGTCCGCAGCCATCGCCATTACAAAGCCGCCAATGAAGCTCTTGTCGTAACTGCCGGCGATCCCCTTGGAGTTGGCGACCGCCACCGTCCCGTACTGGCTGAGCAGCGTGCAGCGATTGGTCAACACAACGCGTTCGTCGAAGCGCAGGGCGGCCTTCTCAATCCGTCTCGCCATCTCAACCTTGCGCCCGATCGGCAGATCCACGATCGCCTGATCATAGACCTCCAGATCATCCTCCGGGATAGGCCGCGGCGCCGGCAACGTTCGATGCGCATCGCCGTCCGCGACTTCGGCCAGCGTGACCGCCGCCTCGATCGTCTTTTCGACGCTTTCCGTCCCAAAATCGGACGTGTAGGCATAGCCCATGCTCCCGTCCCGGACCACCCGCACGCCCAGCCCCTTCGAGCCCGCCTGCGAGAGCTTCTCCACCTCGCCGCGGTCTACATTGACAGACGTATTCTGTCCCACATTGACGTAGGCTTCCGCCTCCACGCCCCGTTCGACCGCCCGCGAAACCACGTCCTGCGCAAACTCAAGATAGTCCACGTTTATACTCCTGCTCCCGCTGCCAAAGGCGCAGCATAATCTGATGTCTCAAAAGTCTGATCACTGACCACTGACCACTGACCACTGACCACTGCCTTTTCATTCCGTGCCGCCAACCGTCAGCTTCGGCACGCGCACCGTGGGCTGGCCGACGCTTACCCGCGCCCACTGTCCTTTTCCGCACATGCCCCGCCCCGGGTCCAGCGACATATCGGTTCCGATCATGTCGATCTGGCGCAGTGTTTCCGGGCCGTTGCCGACCAGCGTCGCGCCGCGCACCGGCGCCGTCAGCTTGCCGTCCTCGATCAGCCAGCCTTCCGTCACCGTAAAGACGTAATCGCCGCGGCCAATCTCCACCTGGCCGCCGCCCAGCCTTTTAGCGTACAGCCCCTTCTTCACCGAGCCGATGATCTCCTCCGGGTCGTGCGGGCCCGCGTCAATGTAGGTGTTCGTCATGCGCGGCATCGGCATGTGGCGGAAGGACTGCCGCCGCCCGTTGCCCGTCGACTCGCGGCCTGCCCGCCGCGCCTCCGTCAGGTCCCACATGTACTCTTTCAGAATGCCGTTCTCGATCAGCACAGTCCGGTTCGTCGGCGCGCCCTCGTCATCGAAGCGCATCGTCCCCCGCCGGCCCGGGATCGTGCCGTCGTCGTACGCGGTCAGGAAGTCCGGCCCCACCTTCTCGCACACCAGCCCCGTGTAGGCCGATGCCCCCTTCGTGATAAAGTCCGCCTCCATACAGTGGCCGCAGGCCTCGTGGAAGAGAACACCGCCCCAGCCGTTCGTGATCACGACCGGCATCTCGCCGGCCGGCGCCGGCCGCGCGTCCAACATCAGCAGCGCCGTGTCAGCCGCCTCCGGCATCATCTTCACCGGGTCGCGGTCGTCAAAAAACTCCAGCCCGACCTGTCCGCCGACCCCGGCGCCGCTGGACTGGCGCACCTCTCCCTTCTGCGCCGCCACCTGCCCCTGAAACTCGAGGAAGGAGCGGTCATCCTCCGCCCACACACCGTCGGAGTTGTAGACCCAGACCCTGCGCCGCGTCTCCGTGTAGCCGCACTGCACGCTGACAATATGCGGGCTGCGCTGCCGTGTGACGTCATCCATCTGCCGCAAAATGCCGGCCTTCTCCTGCGTCGACATCTCCTCGAATGGGCGCTCGACCCGGGAAACGACCGGACTCTCTCCCTTTGTCAGATCGGCGCACACCTGCGCATTGTTCGCGTTCTGGCCCGCGGCCGCGGCAACGCCGGCCGCCTCGATCAGCGACGCCTCCGTCAGATCGTCGGTGTAGGCGTAGGCCGCGTTGTTTCCATAGAAGACCCGCACGCCGCCCCCGATGTCGTTGCCCTGTGTCGCCTTTTCCAGGCGGCCCTCGTCCAGCGTCAGCGAAAGACTTTCCTTGTTCTCCAGATAGACTTCTGCCAGGTCGGCGCCCTTCGCCAGCCCGGCCTCCAACACCCGGCGAATCGATTCATTCGGAAGCATAGGTTCTCCTGTCACGACAAAAAAAAGTAGCCTGTACCTCTCACTACATCGAAACCTCGTTCAGCCGCTGCACATCCTCATCATCCAACGCCAGCGTCAGTGCCTCGACATTCTGCCGCAGATGGTCGCGGTTGGTCGACATCGGGATTGTCACCACCTGCGGTTGCCGCGTCAGCCAGCGAATGGCAACCTGCGCCGCCGACGCGCCGTGCTTCCGCGCCACCGCCTGTACCGTCTCGTCCTGCATCACACCGTCCTTCAACGGACAATACGCGGTCAGCACGACATTGTTCTCCTGGCAGTAGCGCAACAGCCCGTTCTCCTCAGGCTCCCGAGAGTAAAGATTGTAGCGCACCTGGTTCGTCACAACCGGCGTATTGCACAGTTCCTGCGCTTCGCGCAGCAACGGAACATCAAAGTTACTCACGCCGATCCGCTTCACCCGGCCATCCGCCGCCACCCGGTTCAGCGCCCTGAACGTCTCCTCCAGCGGCACGTTTGGATTGGGCCAGTGAATGAGATACATGTCGGCATATTCCGTCTGCAAATGTTCCAGGCTGCGGTCCAGCGCCCGTAGCAGATCGTCGTAGCGCAAATTGTCCGCCAAGACCTTCGTCGTCAGGAAGATTTCCTCGCGCGCGAACTCCTGCATTGCCCGCCCCACCAGCTCCTCGCAGTGACCGACCCCGTACAACTCTGCCGTGTCGATATGCGTATACCCCATAGCGATCGCATCCCGGATGATGGCGACCATCTCGTCATCCCGCGAATAGTCGCGGCTGCGGCCGCCGCCCATCTGCCAGGTGCCCAACCCCAGCACGGGAAGACGGCCTCCGTCATTGAGCGTCAAAGTCTCCATAGCTATTGGTTCTCCTCGTCCCTCTTCCTTATCGCCTCTCTTTGGAGCTCGCGAGTGTCTTGACCGGGCCCGCCGCCCAAGGCCGCGGCCCGTCAAAGGAGTATACGCCATCGCGCGCGAAACCAGAATTTCCCGCCCAAACCGCGCCCCCCTTTGGCGCCTCTCCTCTTCGTCAACATGGGGCTTCTGGGCTTGCTCGCGCTGCTCGATCCCGACTATGTGCGCGTATGAGGCAGGGCAGCGCCCACAGCTGCGCAAAAACCGCGTTCCGCCCCTCCCCTGATCAGACAGCGCTTATCGCGCTCCTGTCGTCCGCCAACTGTCAGGCAGTCGTCAGATAATTCTGTTTGTTCGGTATTGACTGAACAGACAGAACATGCTAGGCTGTCCAAGCACTATCTTCTAATTTCCGCTCCACCGGCGGCTGGGATCACCTCCCCCGCCGGCGCTTGCGTCCCGCTGTAAGGAGCAGCAGCATGGCCCAACCCGCGATTGAAGTCAAAGATCTCAGTTACAGCTACGGCGACATCCTGGCCGTGGACGACATCTCATTCGACGTGGCCGAAGGCGAAGTCATCGGCTTCCTCGGCCCCAACGGGGCCGGCAAATCTACCGTCGTCAAAGTGCTGACCGGACAGCTCACGCCGCAGAAAGGGTCGGCCTCGCTGATGGGTATGGACATCGTCAAGGAGCGCAAACAGGTGCAGCAGGAGATCGGCATCTCCTTCGAGTCCACCAATCTCTACGAGCAGATGAGCGCTGTCGAAAACCTCGACCTCTTCGCCAAGCTCTACAAAGTGTCCGATTTCGATGCCATGGGCCTGCTCGAAAAGGTCGGCCTCGGCGGCCGCGAAAAGGAGCATGTCGCCAGCTACTCCAAGGGCATGAAACAGCGCCTCATGATGGCGCGCGCCCTTGTCAGCGACCCCAGAATGCTCTTCCTGGACGAGCCGACCGACGGCCTCGACCCCGTCTCCACCGAGACGATCCACGCCCTGATCCGCAACGCCACCAAGGAAGGAACAACCGTCTTCCTGACCACGCACGATATGGTCGAGGCCGACAAGCTCTCTGACCGCGTCGCCTTCCTCAACCAGGGCAGGATCGTCGCGCTCGACACGCCGGCCCGCCTCAAGCAGCGCTTCGGCATGCGCGCCCTCAAGGTCGAGGTCGAGCTGCCCGACGGCGGCGCCGAGGAACGCGAGATCACGCTCGACGAAGACCAGACTCCCCAAGCCGTCTTCGATCTCTTCAAGAACGAGCGCATCCTCACCGTCCACAGCGAAGAGGCAACGCTGGAAGATATCTTCTTCGATATCACCGGCAGGGGGTTACAGGGATGATCGGCACGCTTGTCGTCAAGGATATCAAGCTTTTTGTCCGCAACCGTTTTTTTCTCATCGTTACCGCCCTGGGGCTGGTTCTCTACCCCATCATCTACTTTCTGATCCCCGACCAGGTGGATGAAAGCCTCGGCATGGCCTTTTACATCGAGGACCGGGAGTCGGCCCTCTACCAGCGTCTTACTGATGAACCCGGAGACTACGTCCTCTTCGACACCGAGGCCGAAATGCTGACCGCGTTGCAGGAGACAGGTGATTACTTCGTCGGACTCTCTCTGCCAGCGGATCTGTCCGCGGCCGCCGCCCGCGGCGAGGCGGTCGAGCTGAACGCCTACTACGCGCCCGGCGTCCCCGCTGAAGCCAGGCAGATCTTCCACGACGTGCTCGTGCTCTTCGCCAATGCCGTCAATCCCGAAACGCTGGCGAACCTGACGCGGTTCAATGAGACTGAATTCGTGCTAGGCAACGATCTGATGGGCGCGCCCCTCTCCTTGCGCGACCGCTTCGTGCCGCTCTTCCTCGTCTTTATCGTGATGATTGAGATATTCGGGCTGGCGACACTCCTCAACCGCGACGTAGAAAACGGCACTGCCCGCGCCCTCATTACCGGGCCCCTGCGCCTGCACCAGTTCTTCGCCGGCAAAGCTCTGATGGGCCTGATCCTGGCCTTCGGCCAGCTCCTCTTCCTCAGCGCCGTCATGGGTGTTCTGGGCGTATCGACCCTACTGCTATTGACGACTCTTCTGCTGGGCAGCTTCCTCATGGTGGGCACTGGTTTTTTCGTTGCCGCGCTCGCCAAGGACAACACCTCGGCCATGGCCTGGGCCATTGTATTCATCATACCGATGGTCATCCCAAGCATGACCGTTCTGCTGCCCGGCCTCTCGACCGGGTGGATGGAGATCATCCCCTCCTACTACTTTGTTGATTCTCTGCACCGCATCCTCAACTTCGGCGCAGGCTGGGCAGATGTGAGCCGCAACCTGGCGATGCTGCTCATCGGCGGCGCCGCTACGCTGGCGATCGGAACAACCGCCATAAGGAGAAAGTTCTGATGGATATTCAGCGCATTCTGATTCTGCTTGGCAAGGAAGCGCGCCTCGGCGCGACCAACTTCATGAGCATCTACGTGCTCGTGATGCCGGTCGTTCTCAGCCTCCTGATCGCGCTCGTCTTCGGCGACCTCCTCGCGCAGACACCGCGCCTCGGCATCTACGACGCCTCCGACAGTCAGCAGTTCATCCAGCCGCTGCTCGACCATCCCAGCATCAACACCACGCTCTACGGCTCGGAGGACGCGCTCACGCGCGCCGTCGAACGAGGCGCCGAAGAGATTGGCCTCAGCCTGCCCGCCGGCTTCGCCGAGGCTATGCGGAGCGACAGCGCGCAGGTCGACTTCACCGTTTACCGCTGGGGCGAGGCCGGCGTGCGCAATCTCCTCCTCCTCGAATCAGCCGTCGGCCGCGCCATGGCCGAAGGCATCGGCAGCGGCATCGACCAGCTCCCCATCGGCGTCAATGCCGAACAGCTGGGCAGCGCCAACAACCTGACCTGGTCCCAACGCCTGCTCCCGCTCCTGCTGATCATGTCCATCGTTCTCGGCGGCCTCTTCATTCCCGCCACCTCACTGATCGATGAGCGGCAAAAACACACGCTCATCGCCCTCACCACCACACCGGCCACGCTGCTCGACGTCTATCTTTCCAAGACGCTGATGGGGTTCATCCTCAGCGCCCTCATGGCCGTCATCATTCTGCTGCTCAACGGCGCCTTTGCCGGCCATATCGCCCTGCTTCTGCTCGTCATTGCCCTTGGCGGACTTATGTCCTCTGTCTTCGGCATCATTCTCGGCTCCGTCTCTAAAGACATGGATACCTTCATGGGAATCATCAAGGCCGCCGGCATCCTGCTCTACGCGCCCGGCATCCTCAAGATATTTCCACAGGTTCCCGAGTGGATCGGCCGCATTTTCCCGACCTACTATCTTATGAGCCCCCTGCTCGAAGTGACGCAAAACGGCGCCGGCTTTGCTGACATCTTTATCGACATCGCTGTGATGGTCGTTCTCGCCGCCGCCCTCCTGATTCTTCTCAACAGCGTCATCGGCCGCCAACAACAAAAACTGGCCCTGGAAACATGAGCGCCGCCAACCACAGACCGCTTGCCTCTGAAGTCACGGTGCCAGACAGCGACTTGCACGAATATGTCGAGAGTTTTGGGCTATACTGGGAGGAGGCCGGCCTGCCCCGCATGGCCGGCCGCATCCTGAGCTGGCTCCTCATCTGTGATCCTCCGCATCAGACGATGCACGAGCTGACCGAAGCCCTGCAGGCCAGCAAGTCCTCCATCAGCACCGGCACGCGAATGCTCATCCAGATGGGGCTCATCGAGCGCCTGAGCTTGCCAGGCCAGCGCCGCGATCACTTCCGCGTCTTGCCCGATTCCTGGTCACACATCATGGAGGAGAAGGCGAAAAGACAGTTTACCGAGCTGCGGCGTCTGTCCGAAAGGGGTCTCGATCTGCTCGACGGAGCCTCTCCCGCCCGTCGTCAACGGCTGGAGGAAATGCGCGATTACTACGTCTTCATGGAACGGGAGTTTCCCCTGATTCTGGACCACTGGCGGGCACACAGATCGGCCCAACTTCAGCCCAAGCGAAATAGCCGGGACAGCCGTTCCGAGACGTAAAGACCTCTTCCCAACATTCTGACCAAGGAGCAGATGGATGCTCTCCGTCGAAGATCTTTCCTATACCTATCCCGGCGGAACAGAAGCCGTACGCGGGATCGACTTCACGATTGAGAAAGGCGAAATTTTCGGTTTTCTGGGCCCCAGCGGCGCCGGCAAGAGCACCACCCAGAAGGTGCTGATCCGCCTGCTGCGCGGCTTCCAGGGCCACGTCACGGTCCTGGGCAAGCCCCTGAACGAATGGGACGACAGCTATTACGAGCAGGTCGGCGTCGCCTTCGAGCTGCCCAATCACTACCAGAAGCTGACCGCCACAGAAAACCTCGCCCTCTTTCGCTCTCTTTACAGCGGTGAAACCCATGACCCGGCAAACCTGCTGGAAATGGTCGGTCTTGAAGAAGATGCCGATACCCGCCTCAGCCAGTTCTCCAAGGGCATGCAGATGCGCCTCAACTTCGTGCGCGCCCTGCTCCATAAGCCGGACCTGCTCTTCCTGGACGAGCCCACCACCGGCCTCGACCCCGTCAACGGCCAGAAGATTAAAGAGATCATCCGCGCCCAGAAGGAGGCCGGCCGCACCATTTTTCTGACCACCCACGACATGACCGTCGCCGACCAGATCTGCGATCGGGTCGCCTTCATCATCGACGGAAAAATCACGCTCATCGACTCTCCCCGCAACCTCCGCCTCCAACATGGCGAGCGTCGCGTGAGGGTCGAATTCCACCGGGACGGGCTCTCCTCCCCAGCGCAGCAGGCCGAATTTCCGCTGGACGGCCTGGGCGATAACAGCGAATTCCTTGAGGTCCTGCGCAACAACCCCATCGAAACGATCCACACGCAGGAAGCAACCCTTGAGGACATCTTCATCGAGACGACAGGGAGGACCCTCACGTGAGCCGCCTGCTCACCCTCCTGCGCTGGGAAGCCACCATTCAGTTTCGCCTGGGGATCTTCTACGCTGCGGCCGCAGTCGCCGCCATGTGGGCGCTGATCCTCATCTGGCTTCCCGATGCCGGTATCGAGCCCGTGCTCGTTTCCATCCATTTCATTGATCTGGGCGTCTTCGGCTTTTTCTTCATGCCCGGAATCTACTATCTGGAAAAGGGGGATCGGGTTCTGGAGGGCCTGGTCGTAACGCCGCTGCGCACCTGGGAGTATCTGTCGGTCAAGGTCGTCGTTCTCTCCGTGGCCGCCTTTGCCGTCGGCGCCGCGGTTACGCTCATCGTTTACGGCGCTGCGCTCAACTGGTTGTGGTTCACCATCGGCATCCTGGCGATGTCCTATCCCATATCTTTGCTTGGATTTGTCATCGCGGCCCGTTTCAACGGCATCAGCGAATATCTCGTGCCTGGCGCCCTGATCCTTGCCATCCTCCAGATCCCGCTACTCACCTACTTTGATATTGTTCCACCCCCGCTGCTCTACATTCTCCCCAGCGGCCCGGGCATGATCTTTCTGACCGCAGCGTTCGGCAGCATCCCTCTCTGGCTACTCATCTTTGCGCTGCTCTATACCGGCGTTCTCTTCGTCGCGGGCACACGCCTGGCGCAGCGGACGCTGCAGCAGGTCATCGCCCGTCAGGTCGGCGGCTAGGGCCACAGGCCGCGAACCGGCGCAAGCAACGAATACGCACGATGTCAGGAGCGACCAATGGGTGTTTTCGCCACAATCGGATGCAGTGATCTCCTCAACTTCCGGCGGGATTCAATGCTGCAGTTTCTGCTCATCTATCCCTTCATCCTGGGCGGCATTCTACGTCTGCTCCTGCCATGGGTACAGTCGGGCCTCCAGGAAAGCATCGGCTTCGATCTAGCAGAATACCACCTCCTGATTGTCAGCTTCTTCGGCCTGCTGATCATTCCCCAACTCGTGGGTTTTCTGGTCGGCACATTCCTCCTCGACGAAAAGGACCAGGACACCCTGACCGCCCTCATGGTGACGCCGATGCCAATCCGCGCCTACGCCCTCTACCGGGCCCTGACCCCCGCGCTGGTCACGGTCCTGGGCATTCTGGTGGTCGTTCCTTTCATTAACATTCTCGCGCTTCCCTTTGAGCAGTTGCTTCCGCTTGCCATCTCCGCCGCGCCTCTCGGCCCTATGATGGCTCTGCTCATCGCCTCCCTGGCCAAAAACAAGGTTGAAGGACTCGCCGTAATGAAAGGGCTGGGCGTCTTTCTGCTGATCCCGATCGCGGCCTGGTTCGTGCCCGAGCCCTGGCAGTGGCTCCTGGGCGTCTTTCCCACATACTGGGCGGCAAAGGGCTACTGGCTCGCCTCCGCAGGAGAGCCATTCCTCTGGGTCGCGGCCTTCGGCTTCCTCTACACCTGCGCCATCGTCACCGTCCTTCTGCGCCGCTTCCAGTCCGGCCTCTACATGTAGCGCTGCAAATCGTCCTGAGCGCATGCCCAAAAACAGCGACCGGCAAGAGGACATCCCTCCCGGCGGCCGCTTCCTCGCTCCCTCTTAAGTTGCCCCTACGAACCACTATCTACAAACCACCATTTGCAACCCACTGACCACTGACCACTGACCACTGACCACTGACCACTGCCCTTCTCACCGCCCTTCTCCCTCCAACCATTCCAACACCAGCTCCTGGTGTCGCCGCACACCGGCCTCCCCTTTCGAGGCAGAGGGACCGTGCTCGAAAAACGGGCTCGCAAGCGACCGCTGCTGCTGTTCGCACGCGTAGATATCCTCCTGCATAAAGTCGCCCGACGCCATCGGGTCGTCACCGCCATCGCCGTCATACTTGCCCCGCACACGCTTCGCCCAAAAGCTGTAAGAACGGATCGACTGCGAAGCGAACGCCAGCACTGAAGCGTCAGCCATTTTGGTGCGCGTGACGACCCGCGTGCGGTCGGGCGCCAGCGGCGTCACATGAAACACAGACCACGAGTCCTCGTTCTCTGCCAGTCCAATGCCCGGAAACAGCATCGGAACCCATGCGCCGGCCTGCTCTGCCGGGATAACCAGCGGCGACGGCGCGTTCTTCTCCACGTCCGCCGCGTATTCCGGGCTGAGCGGCTCCCAAAAGAAGAAGTGCGGCCCGGCGAAACCAGATTCGATGCGCTTGTGATCGTACATCGACAAGGTCCCGGAGTGCAGATGCGCCAGGTGATAGCCGTCAATATAGTTCTCAACCACGATTTTCCAGTTGGCGGCAATTTCGTATTCGGCGCACCCCTTCTTGTACTCCACCAACTCGTCGACCTTGTGAGGGCCAAGGCGGGGTTCCACGCCGCCGAACCACTCCTCCACAGGCGCGGCGTTCTCGTCAGGATGGACCCACAACATGCCTCGCCAGCGAGCGACTGATGCCTTTTTCAGCCCGAGACTCGCCATATCCAAGTCAGGAAACTGGTTCTTCCTGTCCGGAACGGATAGCAGACAACCCTCCAGACTGTAGGTCCAGTCGTGGTAGGGGCAGGTGATGACCTTCTTCGTGTTGCCGACGGCGCGCAGCAGCTGCGTCCCCCGGTGGCGGCAGATATTGTGAAAGGCCCGCAGCTGCCCGTCCTCCCCCATTACGATGAAGATGTTATTCAGCCCCGCCTGCACGGCCACATACTGTCCCGGTTCGCTGACGTCCCCCACCAATCCGGCAAAAGCCCACGTTCGCGAAAAAATCAGCTCCTGCTCGCGGTCGAACCAGTCCTGCGATGTGTAAGCCTCAACCGGCAGGACCGGCATGGTTCCCTTACGATTCATTCGAAAGTCTTCCTCTCTCCCGGCTGACCGGCGCGGTGACTTCCCGGGTTGCCGGCAACAGCGGCTATGGCGTTTCACCCAATCGCCGGCGAACGCATATTGAAACGAAGGCGACTCGCCTTCATCTACGCAATACGCAATGTGGAAAAGGGGGTTTCAATATGAACGAACACTAACTGTCGACAGCTCTCCGCACTGCTTCCGCCGCCGCGCCGAGCGTATCCGCCAGCTTCTCCGCCGCCACGCCCCCGCCCTGCGCAAAATCCGGCCTGCCGCCGCCTCCGCCGCCAAACTGCCTCAACGTGTCCCGCAGGAGATTGCCAGCGTGCAACGAACAGTCCTCGGACCGGGCAAAAATGACCGTCCCCTTACCGCGTTGCGCGCAGCCAAGCAGCGCCACAACACCCGGCCCGGCCACGAGCGCCCTCGCCAGCCTCTGCACCGCCGCCGGATCGCTATCCGCAATCTCCCGCGCCACCAGCCGCAGACCGCCCGCGTCCTCCGCCTCCGCCAGCAGCTCACGCGCCCGGAATTCGACAAGCTCTTCCCGCAGCGCTTTCAGCTCCCGCTCCGCGGCCCGCAGCGCGTCCTGCTGTTTCGACACCAGCGCCGGCACGTCACCCACGCCGCTGTCCAGCAGGCCCGCCGTCTCCGCCAGCAACGCGCGGCGCGCCGCCGCATCCGCCAGCGCCCGCCTGCCGCACACAAAATGCACGCGGCTTCTGCCCCGGTGCTTCTCGAGCCGCGCCAATGAAATGAGTCCGACCTCCCCCGTTCGGCGTACGTGCGTGCCGCCGCACGCAGACCAGTCGAACTTGTCGATTTCCACGATGCGGGTCGCGCCCTGCACAGCGAGCGCCCGGCGCAGCGGCACCTTCGCCCGCGCCGCCTCATCGACCCAGTAGGCCCGTATCGGCCGGTTCTCCCACACCATCACGTTGGCCGCGGTCTCGACATCCGCCAGCTGCGCGGCCGAAAGGGCGGGGCCCTCCAGGTCCACCGTATTCAGCGTATCGCCGAAATGCACGCTCACCGTCTCCAGGCCCAGAAGCCGGAAAAACACCTGCGACAGCAAATGCTGACCCGAATGCTGCTGCATGTGATCATAGCGCCGCGGCCAGTCGATTTGTCCCCGAACGCTCACCGTCTCCTCCGGCAGCGGCTCCGCCAGGAGGTGCAGCACAGCCCCATCCGCCCCCACCTGCACGTCAACCACGGCGGTCCCGTTCAAAGTTCCCGTGTCATGCGGCTGCCCGCCCGACGTCGGGTAGAAGGCCGACCGGTCCAGCCGCACTGCCGGCTGGGTCCGATGCGCAAGCCGCCCGGTCACCTGCGCGACAAAGTCAGCGCAGTAAGCGTCTTTGTAGTAGAGTCTCTCGTTCATGGGGTCACGTGTCAGTAGCAGGGTGGAAATGCGCAGGCGGATGCTGGCCCGGCAGGTCACATGCCGGCGGGCGCGGGCGCAGCCGTGCCGGCCACGACATGAATCCGCTGCGCCGCCATCTGGAAATCGGCTGAAAACTGCGCCCAGTCTGTCGTCGTCACGATTCCCTGGCGCACATCAGACAGCGCGCCCAGCAGAGCGCCCCGCCGCTGCGCGTCCAATTCGCTCATCACGTCATCCAGCAGCAGGATCGGCTTCTCGCCGGTCGCTTCCGCCATTGCCTGCAGCTCCGCGAGCTTCAGGGCGAGCGCGCCCGTGCGCTGCTGCCCGCGGCTGCCGTAGGCGCGCAGATTCCAGCCGTTGACGAGAAAGACCAACTCGTCCCGGTGCGGGCCGTAGAGCGAGCTGCCCGCTTTCAACTCCACGCTGCGCCGCTCCTCCAGCCGTTCGCGGAAGCGCTGGCCGATCATCGCCGCGTCGACCTCCTGGCGCGCCAAGCCGTCGGCCTCCACCTCTTCGCCGTCCCGCAACCGCTGGTAGGCAAGCTCCGAGTAGAGCCCGGTGTTGAAGCTCGGAAGATACAGCAGCGACAAGGTCTCCTGCTGCCCCGACAGCTCCGCGTGCGCGCGGCGCGCGATCGGGGCCAGATCGGCCAGGTAGGCATGCCGCCGGGTGTACACTTGCGTGCCAAGTTCGATTAGTTGGTCGTCCCAGAATCCGAGTTCCGCCGCGACCGCGGCGCTGTCGCCCTGCTCCCGCTCCTGCAACTGTTTCAGCAGGCTGTTGCGCTGCGTCACCACTTTCTGATAGCGGGAGAGCGCCTGGCAGTAGCCGCGGTCGATCTGGCAGAGGGCGACATCGATATAACGCCGCCGCTCACTGGGGCTGCCGGCGACAAGCGTGAGGTCCTCCGGCAAAAAGAGGACCGCCCGCAGGTGGCCTATCAGGTCCATGCTGCGGCGGGGGGCGCCGTTCACGCGTGCTTGCTTCGTGTAGTTCAAGCCATCTCCCCGCAGCGTGAACAGAATCTCAAGCGTTGTTGACTCCTCCCCGCGCAATACTTCTCCCCGGATGCGGGCGTAGGGGATCGGTTCGTCCGCCGCGGCCCTGTCAACCGCTTCCCGCTCCGTGCGAACATGGCGGGACTTGCTCGTCGCCAAATAGTAGACTGCCTCGAGCAGGTTTGTCTTGCCCTGCCCGTTGCGGCCCTGGACAAGCGTCACCGGCGCGCGGAAGGAGAGGTCCAGCTCTCTGTAGTTACGAAAATGCTCCAGTTGAAGCCGGGATAGAAACATGGATTGGGTTCAGGATGCGATAGACGTCCCTCGTTACAGTTCGGGCAGATACCAGCCAACCGTCTGCTTGTTGCGGCCAAACCAGGTCTGGGCGACCCGCTGTATATCGTCAGCCGTCACCGCCTCCAGGTTTTCGAGCCATCCCTCGAACCATTCGCTGTCCGCGATCATCTCGCTGAAGCCCAGCCAGTACGCCTGATTTGTCACGCTTTCACTGCTGTAAGCGAACTGCGCCTTGGTCTGCTTGATCGCCTTGTCCAACTCCTCAGCCGACACCGCTTCCTTCTGCACACGTTCGATCTCTGCCCAGATCGCGTCCTCCACCTCCTGGTGTGTCACATCATGGGCAAGCGTAGCGCTGAAGCCGAAGAGATAAGGATCAATTGTCGGCATAAACGAGGATGAAACGCCCACCGCCAACTCCTTGTCCACCAGCGCACGGTACAGCCGGTTGCTGCGGTTGGAAGAGCCTCCGCCGAACAGCCCCATCCCTTTCGCGCCGCTCAGGATGCTGTCCAGCACTGTCAGGGCGAAGAAATCCGGATGTTGCGCGGCCGGCGCATGGAATGCCAGGCCAATATAGGAAGTCTGGTCCGCGCCCCGCAACACGATACGCCGCTCGGCCCGCTGCTCCGGCTCCTGCAAACGCATGTCCGGCACAGTCGGTCCCTTCTCGAGGCCCCCAAAGTACTGCTCGATGCGATCCGCCATCTCCGCCCCGTCAAAGCTGCCCACCGCCACAGCCACCGCATTGTTGGGCGTGTAGAAGGTTCTGTAGTGCTCGTAAAGTTCGTCGCGGCCCATCGTCAGCAGATCCTGCTTCCAGCCAATGACCGGATGCCGGTAGGGGTGTGTCTGGAACGCGGCTGCCTGCATCTCCGTATTCAAGAGCCAGCGGTAGCTGTTCTCGCTGCCCTCCCGCTCGCTGATGATCACCGTGCGCTCCGATTCGGTCTCCTCCGCGTCGAAAATAGCGTTCGCCATCCGGTCGCTTTCCACGTCCAGCGCCAGTTCGATGCGCTCCGCCGGAAACGTCTCGAAATAGGTCGTCCAGTCCTGCCAGGTCATGCCGTTGAACGCGCCGCCGGCGCGGGCCACCGCTTTGTCAAATGCCCCCTGCGGGTACCTCTCAGTTCCCTTGAAGAGCATATGCTCCACCCAATGGCTGATTCCGGTCGCGCCCGGCGCCTCGTTACGGCTTCCCACCCGGTAGTAGATCCAGAAACTGGCGACCGGCGCCAGGTGGCTCTCTTTGAGGATGACCTGCAGGCCATTGTCAAGGCAAGTCTTCTGAACCCCGCCATTCTCGCCCGCCCGCTCTCTACTCTCTGCACCCATCGCTTCTGGCTCCTGTTCCTTTTTTGAACTGTTACGGTTTTCTCTGTAAAGTCGATGCTGCATCCAGCCGGCAATACAGCCGCGCCTCAGTCTACGGCCGTCTCGACCTTCGCCGCCCGGTCCGCCCGCTTCCGGGCCCTGTTGAAATCACTCCAGCGCAGCTGCACGCGCCAGAAATAGTAGGCCCCCAGCGCGGTCACCGGCGCCCACAGCGCCGCGTGAAGCGTCAGCGTGTAGCTGGCCGCCAGCTGCGGATCGATCCCGTAGGCGGCCAGCGTCTCGATCGCCGGCGTATCGAATGTGCCGATGTATCCGGGCGCCGACGGCAGCGTTGTCGCGAGATTGACGAGGCCGTTGATTAACATCAGCGCCAGAAAGCTGACACTGAATGCAAAGGCGTGCATGACAAACCAATACTTGACCGTCTCCATCAACCACACCACGATACTGGTGGCAAAGATCAGGATCAGGTCGCGGCCGCTGCGCAGGCTGCCCAGCCCCTCCATGAAGCGGTCAAAGAGGCTGTCCGTCCGTTCGCGGATTCGGTCCGGCAGCAGATGTTCCGCCAGCCAGCCATAGAGGGCGGCGATCCGCCGCGGCCGCACCGTCATCCAAATGAAAAGCGCGGTGACGATCAGCAGCAGAAAGGTCACAAAGACGACAAACTGCTGAAAGGCCGCCGGAATCGGCGCAAAGGGCAGCGCCAGGAACACGAACAGCAGCATCACCAGCCCATCGAAGACACGCTCGATGATCACCGTCGCCAGGCTGGAGCTGATCGGGATCTCCTCCCGCTGCCACAGGACGTAGGCCCGCATCACCTCCCCGGCGCGAAAGGGATACACATTGTTGCCGAAATATCCGATGCACACCACCGGAAAAAGCCTGCCCAGCGAGACCGGTTTCAGATGCCGCAGCATATAGTGCCAGCGCCATGTGCGCGCCCAAAGGCCCACCATGTAGACCGCCACGCCGGGCGCAATCCACCAGTAGTTGGCCTGCCCCATCGCCCGCCACACTTCCGGCAGATGCAGCCCCGGCAAAATCAGATAAAGAAAAAAGAGGCTGATCAGAATCCCGATCAGCAGCTGCGCCGCACGTTTCATCCATCCCTCTTGTCACTGCCTATCCCGCTATTATTCCACAGGTCCCGCGCCCGTTGAAATCCGCCCCCAATCCGGACCCATTCCCGAGCCAAGCTCCGCTGCCCTGACCACTGACCACCGCTGTTCAACTGACCACAAAAAAATGCCAGGCCAAACGGCCTGGCACATAAAGGTAGACGAGCTGGACTATGCGAGCCTGCCCTAACCCGGAATCGGGAGCATCGCAGGCTCAACCGCCTCACCGAGAATCTCTTCCATCGCCATTACGTGGGCACATATGCTTCTGCGCTGAAACTCTTCGCAATCACAGTCCCAGGAACCCTGATCATAGGAAACGGAGTGATCGGAGTTCTCGCCATGAATCTTCACCTGCAGGTTGTTTACCCACAGGCGCTCGTCGCGTTCGGCTGCGTACTGGCGGGCTTTGATGATACGGCTGGCAATCGCGTCCATTCTGTTTTCCTTTCTCTGGGGTGCATAATGCTGAGGAAACGAAACGGTATCGAGTACGGGCCCCACAAGTTGCGCGTGTACATAAGATGAAAACACCTGGGCATAACGCGAGCCCAGGTGCTTGCAAACGATGCTTCCCAATCGGGTTTCCGGCTACAACAACAACTATGAAAGGCGTCCACGCTCATCCTTGAGGGTCAACTGTAGTCTGACCGGCCCAATGAACGATCCAACTGACGGACGGATCTGGTCCCTTTTGGTGGATTTGTCCGGAGCCGCTCGTCATGGGGGGCACGGCTGCTCACAGTATATGCTCTTGCTGAATGGCTGTCAACCGGGCAGAGTAATTTCGGAACCGTTCCCCGACCAGGCTTTCCCACTAAATCCGCCGGAATTTACTCTGGTAGGACCCACCGAAACAGCTGGGCCGCGACCCAAAAATGCCGCAACCTACGGGTCAGACAATTCTCCTACGATCCGCCTACGATCTGCCTGACGGGCGGAATTTCCTGCGCAACTGCATCCTACTCCACAAATATCTCAACCAGCTCCTCTTCATCGCGGACCTCCAGGATCTTCCCATTGAGCCCGGATCGCAGCGCGTCGCGAATCTCCTCTACGTCCAGTTCAGCCACGTCCGGCACAAACCGCGCCCCCACCGCCAAACCCATGTTGACCAGCCCAATCGGGAGCGTCAGATTGACCCGCGTTTTGCCGCTCCTTGTATCTGATACACGCAGACGCAACCAGCGTCCCCTTCCCTCTCCGCCCGCTTCTCCCGTCCCCCGCTGGCGGCGGGCTCGTTCGTGTCTTTGGCCCAGCGCCTCCAGCAGGCGCGCGCCCTCCTGCGCGGAGATCTTTCCTTCTTCGATCATCTTCAAGACCCGCATTCGCTCTTCCGCTGTTGCCATATCAACCTCTTCCCCAAATCGCAAAAACCCAACCTTGGTCAGTTCCCGGTCCTGAACGAGACGGGCGCATCCGCTTCTCTCCTCGCGACGCCAACCTCCTCTCCCCGCGGAAAGATGCCCTTGGCCGCTCTGGGCGGTCGGGCCTTCGGCCCTCCCTTGCGCGGGGGGATTCCCCCCGCAACGCCCCCCTCCCGTCAACCCACCAGGCCCACGAAATCAAAAAGCCATGGCGCACCCAAAGTCCTCTAACTCCCGCAGTCCCCTGTCCTTTCCCGCAGTTCCCCAGAAGTTTCCCTGCAGTTCCGCCTAATACTGCCCCAGCATACCCCGCTTTCGGGCAACCCGCTCTCCCCACAGGAACGCGCCCCACCCGGCCAAAAGAAAGAAAGCCGTATGCACCGTCAGCCACATCAGGCTTCCGTCCTGCCACACGCTGGCCAGGGACAGATTGTCCAACACAACCCGGCGCAATACGTCGATTCCCTGCGTCGAGGGCAGGCTGCGGGCAAACCCTTCCAGCCAGCCCGGCATGCGTTCGACCGTCAGAAAGGAGCCGTTCAGGAACAACAGCATATTCGTGAGCAGATTGCCCAGCGCATTCACCTGCTTGAATACCAACGTGGCCCCGCCCATGAAAAAGGCGAAGCCGTACAGCCCCGCCAGTGTCAGGGCAAAGACCGGCACACCGGCCAGCCGCACCGGAATCCGGATCCCCAGCGCCAGCATCAGGATCCCGCCAACCAGGGCAACCATGCCGGTGCTGATGAACAGTGACGCCACCGAGCGCCCTGCCAGCAGAAGACCCGACGGCAGCGGGCTCATGTACATCTGCTCCAGCGTTCCCGTCTGGGTCTCCTCCCGGATCCCCTGACTCATATCCGAAATCGCGAACACCGCGTAAAACCAGGTCAGGTATCCCAACAGCGCCGGCGCCATCTGCTCAGGCGTGGGCCTGCCGCCCGATACGAAAAAACTGATTCCGACGAACAGGAATCCGATCATGAATGTCTCGAGCATGAAATTGAACCTGTACGACCACATGATGATCAGTCGCTTCTGGCATTCGTTCAGCAAAACCGTTCCCGTCACCATCATTGCCTTACCCTCTACTCCTGATGCCGGCGGGCCTGTTCCCCGCGTCCCGTTACCAATCCGCCGTCCTGCCCAACCGTCTCCTCCGCCCGCTCGATCAGTTCGACAAATATCTCCTCCAGATTCGGCTCACCGGGCGAGACGCTGATCAGGTCCATACCCGCGGTCCGCGCCCGCTCCACCAGGTCGAACACCGACATGTCGTCGCCAACCTCGCCGGAAAGGATCGTGTGCCCGTTCTCCTGGCTGGCCGCGAAGCCGGGGAAAACGCCGTTCTTCTCCGTATCAACCACGCCCCGCAGCCGCACCTGATAGAACTCCCGCCGGAACAGGTCCAGCAGCTCTGCGGTGGGGCGGTGGGCCAGCAGCCGTCCATGGCTCATGATCGCAACCTGGTCGCAGAGATTTTCGGCCATGTCCAGCTGATGCGTCGTCAGCACAACCGTCTTGCCCCGCTCCTTTGCCAGCTGAACGATCCACTCCTGAACCGTGCGCGACGCGTGTACGTCCAACCCCAACGTCGGCTCGTCCAGCAGCACGATCGGCGGGTCCGCGATCAGGGCAGCCGCGATCGCCACCTTCTGCTGCATGCCCCGGCTGAATTCGCCCACCGGGTCCTTGCGCCGCTCCCAAAGGTCCAGCTCCCGCAACAGCTGTTCCGCTCTCGCCTTCAGCAATCCGCTCGACGAGATTCCTTTTATCCGGCCAAAGTAGAGCAGGTTCTGCCATGCGTTCATGCGCCAGTAGACGTTGCGCGTCCCCTCCAACACTGCGCCGATCTGCCGCATCGCCTGGCCCCGCTGCCTCAGCACGTCGTACCCGTTCAGCCGAACCGTGCCCGTCGTCGGCTGCACCAGCCCGCAGGCCATCTTGATCGTCGTGGTCTTGCCGGCTCCATTTGAGCCCAGGAAGCCGAACACCTGCCCAGCCTCCAACGTCAGGTTCAACCGGCTCACGGCCTCGACGTCATTGCCACCCCGGCTGCGGAATATCTTGCTCAGAGATTCGATTTCAATCGCTGTTTTCATCACCGGTTTCCAATTCAATCCAGTCCGACCACCACCAGCTCTTCTTTCTCTTCCTTGTCCTCGTACACGCGCACGAACTCCAGCGCCATACACGATTCCAGAAATCGTTCCGGAGGAATCCCCTGCGCGCGGCCACTCCGCTCGATAAACTGAAACGCCTGCGACCAGCTTAACTTGGACTGAAAGAATGCGCCGATCAAAGGTAACGGGATTGGGATGCGCACATTCACCGCTTTCGATTTACCGTTCGTATAGACTTCACATACATAAACGCGCAGCCAGAAAAAGAACACACGGCGCAAGAATGTGCCGTACGGCTGGCGGCTACCATCCCGGACTTGGCTTACGACCTGCGGCAGCGCCGCCTGGCCCCCATCCCACGCCTCCCCAATTGCGCCGTCGCTGCGGACCTCAATGGCCGGCCGCGAGCGGGCCGGAAGTTGGCTGCCTTCATCCCGACTGTCACTGTCCATCTTGCTCCTCCAATCGCAAAGTGTGTGGTCGCGCCGCGACCAGGCTCACAGTTCTGATTCCTGGCCGCCCAGAGCGTCCAACAACCGTTCCGCCTCGTCAGCCGTTATTTTGCCCTCCGACAACATGCGCAGAACCGTCATCCGCTCCTCCTCGGAGACCGGCTCGACGTCCGCCCCGCTCCCGACGTCCAACTCCACATTCACGTCCACTTCCTCAAAGTCGGTCAGCGGCTCCTCGTCTCTCGCCGCAGACCTGGGCGCCGGCGCATCCGTGTCGAAGCTGAAGGACCAGCTGCTGGCATCCTCCCAATTGCCTTCCGCCGCCCTCTTTCCCGCCGCCCGCAGCGTCCTCCGCAGCGTCCTGCCCAGCGAGCGGGAGGCGCGGCGTTGCGCGCGCGCCGCGTGACGTGCCCCTCTTACGCCCTCTTCCTCGCCAAGACCCTTCAATATGCCGGCGGATTCGAGATGCATGCTGCCCCCGGCGATAAGGGAATAACTGCTCTTCCCCGCACCGGCACGGAACGTATGCACGCCCGGACCGCGCGCGACCATCGTCGCGCCGCCTTCGACCGTGAGCCCTCCACCGCAGACCGCCCTGAAGGAACCCCCTTCCTTCTCGTCCAAACGGCACCGCACATCCCCGCCTGCAGTAACGTTGACATTTCCGCGGATCGTCGCCAGCGCAACACTGCCGCCGCACTTGGCCGAAAGCGAGCCGCCGCATCCCTCTACGACGAGGTCGCCGCCCACTCCGCCCAGCGAGACCGACCCGCCCACTTCGCGCAGCGTCGCCCCCCCGTGCGCTTTCCGGCAGGCCAGCGCGCCCCGCACGCTCTCAGCTGTGAGATCGCCCATCACCCGCCTCGCGGCAACCTCGCCGACGTCCGTGAGATGCAACGACCCATTCACCGCGTCGCAGGCGACATTGCCCCGCACCTCGCGCAGGCTGACCTGTCCTCGCGCCTTGCCGACCGCGGCCGCGCCATCGACGTTGATGAACTCCACCGAGCCGTCCGCTCTCTCGACCACCGCGTTTCCGCCCGCGTTCAGCACGTCCACGTCCGCGCGCGCCCGTTCTACGCGTACGCTGGCGACATTTCGCAGCGTCAACCGTCCTGCAGCCTCGGCAATTGAGATTCCGCCCCCTATGTGCTCGGCCGTCAGATCGCCCTGCGCGCGCTCCGTCACATCCACGCCGCCGGCCACGTTCGTCAGGTTCACCCGGCCCGCCGCGCGCTCGATGCGCACACTGCCGACATTCTCAACCTGCAGGTCGCCGCCGGCCTGCGTCAGCGCCACGCCGCCCTGCAGGTTGCTCACGTTCACCTGTCCTCTCGCCGCGCTCTCGACCAGTGCGCTCGCCAGCGGCAGGCGCACCGTACACGCGGATTCAGCTTCGATCTCGATCCGCTCATCCCCGGCCTCCACCACCGGCGGCCCGTGCTCCCCCTCCGCCTCAATCAGCGCCCGGTCCCAACCCTCGACACGCAGATCTCCTCCGCAACGGATCCGAACCCGCGGCTCGGGAGTTTCCGGCTCCACCTGTATCAACTCACTCATTTCGTTCCCCTCTCTATGCCTCTCATCTGTCCCTGCCCATTTCGCCAGTTCTCAGCGCCGGAAGCCCTATCGGCTTTGCAGCTGCGCCATCGCCGCTTCATAGTTGATTTCGCCGGCCTCCAGCTGTTCCAGAATCTGCCGCCGCGCCTTCTCCGGCAGCGGCGCAGGCTCATCACGACCAGGCTCAAAGCCCATCGCGCGGATCATCTCATGCAGCCGCCCGCGCAGCGTCGGGTACGAGAGGCCCAGCTCCTCCTCCATCCGGTTAAACTTTCCTTCACAGCGGATAAACGTGGCCGCGAACGCCAGCTGCTCTTGCGTCAGGCCGCGAAACGGCGTCTCCACCAGGAACCGCCCCTCCACCTTCGTGTCACACTCACGGCAGAAAAAGCCTGTTACCGTCAGGTCTTGGGCCTCACAGATTGGACAGGCAGTCGGTAGTGGATTCATAGCGTCCGCTCCATTCCGTCATGTCTCGAATATGCGGGCAAAACCAGCTTCGCTTCGGCCCGCCGGTAACGCCGCTGCAGAGCGACGCCCCACGCCACCAGCGACTCACCGATACGCGTGAACAGCAGCGCCTGCCAGCGCGGCGTAGGTCGGTAAGGCCGAAGTCCCTGATACGTCGGCGCCTCCGATGTCAGCAACTCCCTCCGCAGCTTCTCTTCCAACGCCATCCTTTCCATGAACATTTCGCATCCTCATTTGCATTTTCTTAATAGGAATTCACATATAATCAAGATAATACTTCACAATTTTAGATTTGTCAATACCAATTCTTGATTTTTTTAATATTTCGGTTGAAATCCCAAGAATTCATCCGTTTCCCAATGTCTTGCTATGATTCCGAACGAAAAAAGGTAAAGAATCCTGTAATCCAAGAGCATTTGCGCATTCGTATATCAAGGCTTGGTCGTCAGCATGCACTGCCAGCGGTCCCCTAAATTACGCGCGTTGCACGTTCGCAAGTGTTTTCGCGCCCTTGCGGGGACCTCACTTTCTGACCATCTGCTATACTGAACTGCATACCGTCTTTGTATTGTTCCCGGAAGCGCATCGAGATCGGATACAGTACCTGCGCTCGTGCTTCTGGCGGCTCCCACTGCATCGTCCTGCGCCAAGGTCACGGAACCCTTGGCACTGTCTCTGGCTTCTCAAATTCGAATCGGAGAGTGCAATAAAATGGGCGAATCCACCTTTGTACAAGACGCCGCGAAGAGTGCACCCATCCGCGTCGGCGTGCTCGGCCTCGGACAGGGCCGCTCCCACCTGCGCGCCTTTCAAATGTTGGACGGAGCAGCCGTATCGGCCGTCTGCGACCAGGATGAACGCCTGGCCGAGCGCGTGGCGCAAGAATACGGGGTCAGTACGCGCCACGCGACCTACGCGGCCATGCTCGAAGACAACAGCATCGACCTGATCGTCGTCGCAACTCCCGACCACCTGCACGGTCAGCACGCCATCATGGCCCTGGAAGCGGGCAAACACGTCCTCTCCGAAATCCCCATGGCCACCACGCTGGACGAATGCCGGCGCATCGTCGAGCTCACCGACCGTTACGGGCTCAAATATCATATGGGCAACCAGGTCCGCTATGCCTTCTGCCTGCGCGACGTGCAGCGCATGATCCGCGCCGGCGACCTCGGCGAAGTCTTCTACGGCGAAGGCGAGTACCTCCACACCATGGACGACATCGTCAGCCACCGCCCGCCCGATCACTGGCGCATCCATCCCCAGACGCCCCAGACCACCCTCCTCGGCGGCGGCCCCCACGCCATCGACACGCTCCGCTGGCTGATGGGCGTCGACTTTGTCGAAGCGCAGGCCTACAACGCGGAACAACCTTCCCGCTGGCAGACCACACACACCACAGTCGCCATTTTCAAAGCCAGCAACGGCGGCGTCGCCAAAGTAACCGTATCCTACGGCATGGCGCGCCCCTACTGTCTCTACTACTCCGTTTACGGCAGCGCCGGATCCTTCGAGCGCACGCGCGACCAGGGCGGCGCGGTCGAAGATACCATCAACTTTCACTATCACACCAGGATCGAGGGGGCACGGCGCATGGCGCCCGTCACCGTCCCCAACTGGAGCAATCCCGCGATTCAGAGGCAGCACGCGCTCGGACACGGCACCATGGAGATCGAGCAGGCCCAACAGTTTCTTCACGCCATCATCACCGACGGGGAACCCAAAATCGGGCCGCGCGAGGCCGCCCGCTCCACCGCCGCCGGAATCTGCGCACTCCAGTCCGCTCAGCAAGGAGGCGGTCCGGTCGCAGTCCCGGCTTTCGATTGAGGCGCAACCTTTCTGCGCGGCGCCGTGAACACGCTCCACCGCGGCCTTTCCGCGACCCGGCCAGCATCCGCAAGACGAGGCGCCAACGATGCTCCTGTTCCATCATGTAGGGGAAGCGCGCAGCCGTTACAGCCGCTATCTGGCTGAAATTCTGCGCATGGAAGGGTTTGTTGATTTTGCCGAAGAGGATATCAGCGCGCTTGAGGGCAGCCTGTTGGCCCAGCATGATCTGGTCATTTTGCCGCGCGTCGCGCTCCGCCGCGTCCAGGCGGGCCAGATGGTCGACTATGTGCGCAATGGCGGGCGGCTCATCGCCTTTCAGCCCGAGCCGCAGCTCTCTGAAGAGCTGGGTCTGCGCCCTTCATACCGCGGCCTCGACGGCGGGCTGCTTCATGTCGATACCCAGCATCCTGCCCTCACCGGTCTTTGCCCCGAACCCGTCCAGGTCGCCACCCCTGCCATTGCCTGGTCTCCGGACGCCTCCGATGGACTGAGCCAGCTGGCCGCCATCCATCCAGCTGGGAACGAAGATGAGGAGAGCTCGCCCGCCGTCGTCTTCGCAACCGCCGGCCGCGGCGCGGCAGTCCTGGTTTCCTATGACCTTCCCTACACCGTGGCCCGCCTGCGGCAAGGCAACCCCGAACATGTCGATCTCTGTTTCGCCGGCCTCGATGGCATCTACCGTCCTAGCGAGCTCTTCGTAGGACAGCTTCCCCTCGAACAGATGCTGATTCCCCAGGCCGATCTGCACTGCGCGCTGCTGGCCCGGCTCATTGAAGAGCTGGCGCCCCGGCCCCGCCTCTGGTACTATCCCCGCGCTGAGCAGACCAGCGTCATGATCATGACCAGCGACGACGACTGGTCCACCCTGGAGCAGTTCGATCAACTGCTCGACGGGTTGCGCCGCCGGAATGCCGGCTGCACCTTCTACGTCGTCCCTCAAACCAATCTCACGCGGGACAGGATCGACGCCTGGGAGGCCGAAGGACATACCTTCAGCGTCCATCCCGCCCTCGAAGCCGACACCGTGCGCGAGATGAAGATCGAGGAGCCGCAGAGCGCTTTGGTTGGCCCCATGCTGGCCGAAAACATCGCTCGCTTCCAGGCCGAGTTCGGCCGCCCCGTTCGCACCGTTCGCCAGCACGCCGTGCGCTGGCTCGGCTATGTCGACGCGGCCCGCGAACTGGCCGACCTGGGCGTGCGTATGGACCTGAACTACCTCGCGGTCTCGCCCTTCCTCGGCTATATGTGCGGCTCTGGCCGACCGCTTCGCTTCGTCGACGAAACCGGCGCCCTCATCGACTGCTTCCAGCAACCCACCCACTGGACCGAAGAGTGCCTCATCCATCCGGAGTTCGTCTTCAGTTTCAAGTGGTCGGTCGAACGGGCGCTGGCAGAAACCGGCGCCATCATCCGCCGCGCCGCCCGCCGCTACTACACGCCCGTCGCACTCAACTCCCACCCGGTCAGCTTTGCCACCTACTCCAGCCCTCTTATCGAAGGCAACTGGAACGCCGCCGCAGAAGAGGGGATGCCCATCCTCTCCGCTGACGACTGGCTCGACTGGACCCAGTCTCGCGACCAGGTCCGTATTGCTTTAGACGCCGAAGGGGGGGCACTCTACACCGATGCTCCATTGCCCGCCTTGACCCTTCTCCTGCCGCCGGCCCTGGACGCGGGCCCAACGGAAGGGCAAACCGGCATGCAGGAACGCTGGGGCCGCCGCTATGCAACCATCACCTTCAGCGACCTCTCCCCCGGCGTACCCTATCGATTCGACTATTCCAGCGGGGCAGCTTCAAAATGAAAATAACGCGGATTGAGACCATTCCCGTAAACGTGCCCATCAACCCCGAACGGGCCATCCGCGGCGGACGCGGCGGCCATACCGAGTCCCCCTTTCTCCTCGTCAGAATCCACACCAACGAGGGCATCGAAGGGCTTGGCGAGGTCTCCTGCACGCCAATCTGGAGCGGCGAGGACCAGTTCACCGCCGCTCACCTGATCCAGCGCCTTCTCGCGCCGCTGCTGAGAGGCCAGGACCCAACCGCAATCGAACGTCTGATGGCCGCGGTCAACGCCGCTGTCGCCAACAACCCCTTCACCAAGTCCGCTATCGAGATGGCCCTGTGGGATATCCTCGGCAAGGTCGCCGGCCTGCCGCTCTACCGTCTCCTCGGCGGCCCCGTGCGCGACGAGATCAAAACCAAATTCTCAGTGTCCGGCTTGGCCCCGGCCAGGGCCGCCGCCATCGCAGCCTGGGCCGTGGAGCAGGGCTTCGATACCATGAAGGTCAAGGTCGGTCTCGAGCCCGCCGAAGACATCGCCCGCGTCGCCGCGGTGCGCGACGCCGTCGGCCCCGATGTGCGCCTCGGCGTGGACGCCAACGGGGGCTGGTCCGTCCGCGCCGCCGTCCAGACCATCCACCAGCTCTACCAGTACGACATCTACTTCGTCGAGCAGCCGACCCCCGACCAGGACGTGACCTGGCTCGCCGACGTGCGCCGCCGCACCCACCTGCCCGTCATGGCCGACGAGATCGTCTACTCTCCCCAGGACGCGATGGCCGTCGCCCGCGCCCAGGCCGCCGACGTTTTCTCCATCTACGTCGGCAAAGGCGGCATCTCGCCCGCCCGCAACGTTGCCGCCGTCGCCCAGGGAGCAGGACTCGTCTGCACCTTGGGCAGCAACCTCGAACTGGGCATCGGCAACGCCGCCATGTGTCATCTCGCCGTCTCTACCTTCGCGATCGACGCAGACACCTTTCCCTGTGATATCCTCAGCCCCTTTTTCTACGAGACCGACCTGCTCCAGGATCCCCTCCCCATCCGCGCCGGCTGGGCCAGCCCGCCCACAGGCCCAGGGCTCGGCGTGCAACTCGACGAAGACAAAGTCGCCTTCTACCGCGCCGACAAAGGCTGACCCCGGCCCAGCCTCACCCCCCCCAAATTCACAGTGCAGACAGAGTCGGCCCAGAATCCAATCCGCCAAGCTGGACAACAAAAAACCCCGCTCAATAGCGGGGCCAACAAGAGATATAAGGGACCTGGAAACTTCCGTCCCACCAACCACCGCATACGCGGCAGCCGTCACGCAGCTACGATCCGACCGCCAGAAACGGAACGCCTACTCCAGCCGAATCCGCGGGTCCACAATCGCCAGCAGAATATCCGACAGCAGTGTCCCAACGATCGTAAGCGCGCTGAGCAGAAACAGAAAACTTCCGGCCAGATACATGTCCTGCGACGTGAGCGAACGCAGCAGCATCGGCCCTGTGGTCGGCAAACTCAACACCATCGCCACCAGCGTTGTCCCCGAAACCAGGCTCGCCAAAGACCAGCCAACCGTGCTGAAAAAGGGGTTGAGCGCAACCCGCACCGGGTACTTCCAGACCAGCGCGCCCTCCTTCACCCCCTTCGCCCGCGCCGTCTCGACATAGGGCTTGTTGAGTTCATCCAGCAGATTGGCGCGCGTGATACGGATGTTCCCGGCCGTGCCATTGACCGCCACAATCAGCAGAGGCACCCAGATATGCTTCAGCATATCCACAACTTTGCCCCAACTCCACGGCGCCAGCATATATTCGTCGGAGAAAAGGCCGCCTACATTCATGCCCAGCCAGGACTGGACCAGAAACAGGATGATCAACGCCAGCAGAAAGCCCGGCGTCCCCAGCCCAATAAAGCTGAATGTCGTCATCACGTAGTCGAGCCACGAGTATTGATGGGTCGCTGAATAGACCCCCACCGGTATGGCGATAAACCAGCCCACCAGCAGCGCCCCCATCGAAAGCGCCATCGTCAGGCCCAGCCTCTCCCAGATCAGTTCCTTCACCGGTTTCTGCCACTCGAATGACTGTCCCCAGTCCCCCTTCGCAAGCACACCGTAAATCCATTTGAAATACTGGACATGGACCGGTTGGCCCAGGCCGTAGCGCTGACGCAGAGACTCCAGCTCCGCCTCGTCCACTTCATCCCCTTCCTGCCGCAACTGGGCAACATAAGAGGTCAGAAAGTCTCCGGGCGGAAGTTGGATGATGAGAAAGGAGAGTACCGAGATCGCAACCAGCGTTGGGATCATTAAGAGTATGCGCTGAACAATGTATTGGAGCATGAATTCTCCTGAATCAAGAAGAGCGGCAGGGAAGAAGCGAGACGCTCTCGCATCCCACTCCTTCCCTTACTTTTTGCCGAACTATGTGCTCTGCGTGTCCGGGTCTTCCCAGAAGTAGGTCTCGGTGTGCAGCAGATGCTCATCACCGGTCGTATCATCCAACGGGAATCCAGCCAGGTAGTTGCGAACGCCGTTCTTGACGATAATCGGCGCCGGGCGTTCGCCCAGGTAACCTATCATCGGCAACTCTTCCGCCCAGATGTCAAGAATCTGGTGGAACATCTGCGTCTGCTTTTCGGCATCCGGCTCGATCTTGATCGCGTCCCAGATCTCCCAGATGGTCCATACCCAGTGGCCCGCCGGCGGCTCGACGCCTGCCGGGTTGGTGCCGCCGCTGTTGCGCCAGTGCGCCCAGCCGGCTGCCCATGGGCGATCCGGCTGCTCGCATGTCCAGATCGTCGGGTTGACCAGCGGCACGACCGTGCGGTCGCCGCCCCACCACGCAGCTTCGATCTCGTTCGCGCCATGGTGCTCTTCGTAGAGCGAGCGCTCGAAACCCTTGTAGGCCGCCTTGACGCCCACGGCCGCGAAGTACTTGATCACTTCCTGGACCGTGTCTTCGTCCGTCGTGCCCGGCTGCGCCGTGCCTTCAATCACGAAGCTCAAGGTTTCGCCGCTGCCGTCGTTCCACAAGCGGAAGCCGTCGCTGTCCTTCTCCGCGTAGCCGGCATCGTCCAGAAGCTGGTTGGCCAGGTCGGGGTCGTACTGGATCCACGCGTTGGCCTGCTTGGGGTATGCCTGCGCCGAGCTTTCCAGCGGGCTGTACTGCCTCGGCGTCATCAACCCGTCCCAGACCAGCTCGTTGATCGCCACGCGGTCGACCGCGACTGAGAGCGCGATGCGCACGTCGCGAATGTTGAAGAACTCGTTCAGGCGCTCGTTCTTGGTCGACTGGTTGAGCTGAATGGCAGAGTGGCCTGAGGCCGAGCCGAGGAACACCTTATAGTCTCCCGACTCTTCGTTTTCCTTGTAGAGTGTGAAGTTGCCGATATTCACATGGCGGGCCTGGAAGTCGATCTCACCATTGATGATGCGCAGGTCGAATACGTCATTCGTTTCGAACAAGCGATGGCTTACGTCGTCAATGTACGGCAACTGCTTGCCGTCGGAATCGACGCCGAAGAAGTAGGGGTTGCGCTCCATCAGGAACAGTTCGTTCGAAAGCTCATTCTTCGAGATCCACGGGCCGATGCTGGGCAGATCCGGGTTGAGATACCACCAGCGCCGGTCGGTATAGTACTCTTCCCAGCTGTTGAAGCCGGCTTCTTCCACCTGGGCTTGCAGCGCATCCTGGTCGTCGGTCAAGTCCATGTGGAACTGCTTCAGATAGTGGCCCGGCAGGTAGAGATTGCGTGTCTGACGGCCAAGCCGGTAGACGTACAGTGGGTTGGGCAGCGGGAACTTGAAGGTTACTGTGGAGTCGTCAACAATTTCCAGCTCCATCGGCGTGCGCTCGGGGCCGGAGACCCATGTGCCGCCAATGCTGGGCGAAATCGTGGTATTGGTCTCGTCCTCCTCCCACCACCAGCGGATCGCCTCGGTGGTGAACGGAGTGCCGTCCGACCACTTCATGCCCTCGCGCAGGTGGAAGGTCCACTCGGAGGCGTCATCGTTGATTTCCCACGATTCGGCCATGCGCGGCTGCATGTTCAGGTTCTGGTCATACCAGGACAGCCCGCGGTCCTGCATCTTCGTCGGGCCCCAGCGGTCGGAGACGCCTTTGAAGCCGCGGCGGAATGTGCCGCCGTAGTTGCCGTTCGTCTCAGAAACCGGCATCACCATCGGGTTGACCGGCAGGCGTTCGTCCACGGGCGGCAGATCGCCAGCGGCGACCATCTCCGCCAGCATCGGCGCCTCGCTGTATTGGGACGACGGTGCCGCCGGCGCAGCCTCAGAAGAGTCGGCCGCGCTGTCCGCGGGCGCCGCCTCTTCCATCGGCTCCGGCTCGCCGCTCGCGCCGCAGGCCACAGCCACCGCTCCCGCGGCCGCCACGCCTGACACGCGCATGAACTCGCGCCGGGAAATCGAATTTGGTGCAATCCTTCGCATTGAGTCTCTCCTTGGTGAAGAAAAATGGTAGTTTACTGCAGTGCGCAGTCCTCAGTGTTCAGGTCCGTATTCCCCGACCACTGACCACTGACCACTGACCACTGATCACTGCTGTACAATACCTTCCTCCGGCACCAACCAGGGCGGATGCGGAAGGCCCCGCTCGCTCAAATGGCTGGCGTACAAAAACCGGTACACGTCACTGATATAAAATTGCGGGTATCGCTTGGCGGGCAAAGACTCCAGAAACCTGTCGTGGACCATCTCGGCCATCTGTTCGCTCATGCCCGCGCTCACCTCAAAGTCGAAATAGATCGCCAGATCCTTCGACGGGTCCTCAATCACACGCTTTACGCCGAAAGATTCCGGGTACTTGTGCGCCGGCGAGTCGCGCTCCATCAAAAAGGTTCCCATCGCCGCCGAATGGATGAATTCCTTGTGCCCGTACAGAAAGTTGACCGTCTCCTGGGCGTCTTCGATCGTTTCGCCCGGAAAGCCGAAAAAGAAAAAGGTATGGTTCCAGATACCTGCTGTCGCGCTTTCTCTCAAAATCCGGCTCATATGGGGCAGCTGTGTGCCTTTGATCATATGGTCGATGATCGCGGCCGACGCGCTCTCCAGCCCGAACAGGATCATCCTGCATCCGCCGGCATCCATATCTTCCAGCAGCTGCCCTGAAATCACTTTCTCAAAGCGGACGCAGCCGCCCCAATGCAGCGTCTCGTCGCGCTCGCGCATGATCTTCGAAAGATCGCGCAGATTGCGCGGCGTCACCGCCTCGTCGGAGAAGAAGATATGCCGCACACCGTACTTCTCGTGCAGCGCCAGCATCTGGTCTGCCAACTGCTGCGCACGCAGCTGGCTGAAGGATTCCGGTTCGCCGTAGCCCACGTTGCAGAATGCGCACTTGCCGAAATAACAGCCCCGCGCCGTCAGCAGCGGCAGCGCCAACTCCGGCGCCAGATACCGGTCCAGGGGCAGGCCATCGAAGTCCGGCATCGGCAGATTGGCGATCTTCTCCGGCTCCTTGCGCTCGTTCACCCGGATCGTTCCGCCGTCCTTGTATATCAGGTTGGGAATGCCGGCCAGGCTCTCCTCCGCCGCAACTGCCCTGGATAGCTGCAGCAGCGGCAGCTCCCCATCAAAAACAATTGCGCTGTCAATCAACTTGAACAGTCCGGGCGCGTCCGGCAGTTGCGCGCGCAGCATGCTGATATGCGGTCCGCCCACTGTCACGTGGCAGTCCAGCCCGGCCTCCTTCACGAGGTAGGCAGCCGTCAACCCCGGCAACATCTGCGCCATTGACGGGATCGAAATGCCCACCACGTCCGGCTTCTCCCGTACAATGTCCGGCAACAGCAGGCGCCGGTAAATGTCGAGAAACATGTTGCTCTCGTCGTCGCGCACGCCGTGCAGCAGAAAGCGGCTGTTGTCCGGCGGGCCGGCCGCGTCATACCCCTGAAAATGCAGGCTGGCCGGATAGAACGGCAGATTTGCGATCTCAAGACAGTCCAGCAGCGTGCTTAACATCTCCAGGCCGATGGGGCCGTCGTAAAAGGCCGATGTCCGTATCCCCGCCTTGGCCCGCTCCACCTGTTTGGCCAGCCGCGGGCCCGCCTCCAAGGCCCAGCTTATCCTGTCCGGGCTCGCCCGCTCAGCCCCTGACGACTGCCTGTGCCCCAGGCCCGCGCCGCTCTTGGACCCGCCGCGCATACGCCGCAGCCGCGCCAGCGAAGCTGTCAGATAACGCCGGCTCAAAATCTCGTCGAAAACCTCTACATTCAGGTCGCGCTGCAGCGCGTCAACACCATGCTGCCGCAGATAGGCCGTCAGTGTCGGCAGCGCCAAATGCGGCATCGTCGGCGTCCAATTGGGCGGGAAAAGCAGCATCACCTTGGGCCTCTTCTGGCCCTCGTTCCGCAGATCTGCCCCCGCGCCCTTCAGGCCAGGCGCATCCAATTCGATATTGAACTGCGTATGATTCAGTTGCGCGCCATTTCCCTGGGCGCCGGGTTCCCTGTTTTTTTCCATTGAGATGTCGTAACCAAAGGTCCTTCCAGCGTAAACAAAAAAAGGGGCCGAAGCCTGAGCTAGGCGACCCCTGTCAGATCCAATTCACCCGCATAGTGACAGCGCACGAAGTGGCCCTGCTCCACCTCCCGCAATTCCGGTGTCTCCTCCGTACAGCGTTCGTTGTCGTTGTACAGGCACCGGGGATGGAAGTAGCAGCCGCTGGGCGGGTTCGCCGGGTCGGCCACGTCACCCTCCAGGACGATCGGCTCAGCCCTGTTGCGCGGATCCGGCTTCGGCACCGACGAAAGCAGCGCTTCCGTATACGGATGCATCGGGTTGCGGTACAGTATTTCCGTGCGCGCGCTCTCCACGAGCATGCCCACATACATGACCGCGACCCGGTCGCTGATGTGTTCCACCACGCTCAGATCGTGGGCGATAAACAGGTAGGTGAGGTCGAACTCCTCCTGCAAATCCTGCAGCAAGTTCAGAATCTGCGCCTGCACCGACACGTCCAGCGCGGACACCGGCTCGTCCAGGACGATGAGCTGCGGGTTCAATGCCAGGGCGCGTGCGACGCCGATGCGCTGGCGCTGGCCGCCGCTGAAGGCGTGTGGGTAGCGGTTCAAATACTCGGGCCGCAGCCCCACCACCCGCAGCAGTTCCGCAACCCGGTCCTCCAACTCCTGGCCTTTGGCGATTTCGTTGACCAGCAGGGGCTCACCCACGTTCTGCAGCAGGTTCATGCGCGGATTGAGCGAGGAGTAGGGGTCCTGAAAGACCATCTGCATGTTGCGCCGCAACCGCTTCAACTGCTGGCCGTCCACCTTGGCGATATTGACCTGACCCAGCTCCTGGTCGTCAAACAGAATATCCCCTGCCGTCGGTGGGAACGCATGCATGATCAGGCGGCCCGTCGTGGTTTTGCCGCAGCCGCTCTCACCGACGAGCCCCAAAGTTTCGCCTGGCCGCACGTAGAAGCTCACCCCGTCCACAGCCTTCACCTGCCCGACCGTGCGCGAAAAGAAGCCCCTCTGGATGGGGAACCATTTCCTCAGATCCGTTACCTCAAGCAACGGTGGACGACGCGTGTCGCCTCCATTTCCCCCTGTTGCGGCAACAGCCTGGTTGTCGTTCTGAGACAAAACGCTACCTCCTGCAAAAGTAGGATTTCGGCCGGGAAAATCTGCGCCCCGAGTGCTGACGCATCCGTCTGCGCAGCCGCTCAAAACAAAATAAGGTCTCTGATATTCCGAAAGTAAAGCGCAGCCGCGCACATGGCGATCAACGCCAACTGGATCGAAAACACACGCATCGACGCGCCAAGCAAACGTCCTTCGCGCCGTGATCGCCGAAAATGACCCTCAATCAGATACATGCAGACCATGAGCGCCATTCCCAAGATGAAAATCGACCACACCCTGTACGCGCGCAGATGCCAGGGATTGACGCGCAGAAACAGGACCACTTCCAGAATCTCATGGAGCAGCAGAATCAGTCCTATTCCCAGGGCAAAGCTGAGAATCCAGAGGATATAGTGCGATAACTGTATTCCGGCCTGTCTGAAAACATCCAAGACGGATTCGGATTCCGAGGGCAGTCTGTCCATTGGCGTCTCTTCAAATTGAATCAAGGCAGCACGCGGACTTGAAGGGGTGAAGGGGATTGTACTTGAAAAGCTGTCAATACGCCAATTCTGGCCTGACGAATGTGTAGGCGGCCCCAAAGCCTGCTCCCCCAAACAACGTCCAAACCCATTTTGAGAATCCTGATGCAGTCCTTCAAATCCTGTTCCAATGGATACACTCGCAGTTTTACCCTTCCAGAATTTGGCCCCCGTACACTTCTTGGCTATAATATCCCCGCCCCGAATTCAGAACTGCGGTCGCCCGACAGCGCAACGACTACGTACACAACGACGTGTCCTGAAATCCCAACAGCGGCACTACTCCTGAAATCCCAACAGCGGCACTACCAACATCAAACCCTGCTCGCGCGACCGTTCTCAACAGACGCACAGCGCAATGTTTTCCACCTAATATCACCGTTTGTTCACAGTAAGATCCTCATAAGGAGAAAGTCAATGCAGAAACGGAATTGGACATTGAAACCGGGCCGCCTGCTGGCAGTCCTGCTGATTGCCATCGTGGCAGTCGGCGCCTTGGCCGCCTGCGGCGGGGCAGAACCTGCCGCGCCCGCCGAGGGAGCTCCGGCGGCCGAAAGCGCCGCCGACGATTCCGGCGAGGCAATGGCGGATGACGGCGTCAGCCCCAACCAGGCTCCCGCACTGCAGGAGATGGTCCGCAACGGCGACCTGCCCCCGCTTGCTGAGCGGCTGCCGGTCAACCCGGCCGTCGTCGTGCCTGTTGACGGCATCGGTCAGTACGGCGGCACCTGGAATACCGCCCTGGTCGGCGGCTCCGATACCGCCTGGCTCGTCCGCACCGTCAGCTACATTCACCCGATGGGGTGGACACCCCAGTGGGACGGCGTCGTGCCCAATGCGGTCGAAGACGTCATCGCCAGTGACGACGCCAGCGAATACACGTTCATCTTCCGCGAAGGGCAGAAATGGTCCGATGGCGCGCCCTTTACCGCCCATGACCTTGCCTTCTGGTGGAACGATCAGATCCTGAATTCCGATCTTTCCCCTGGCGGGACACCCGGCTGGATGCGCGCCGGCGAGGCTGACGCGATTTTCGAGGCCGTCGACGATCACACGCTGAAGATCACCTTCGACGCGCCCAACGGCCTTTTCCTGCAGAACCTGGCCACGCCCAGCGGCAGCATCTTCACCCGTGTTCCCATGCACTACTGTTCCCAGTTCCACGCGGACCATAACACCGAAAACCTGGACGCCCTGATCGCTGAGAACAACGCCAACGACTGGGTCCATCTCTACCAGATGAAGTGCTCCAGCGTGCCCGGCACACCGTCCGACTCGCGCTGGTTCAACGGCGACCTGCCTACCCTGATGCCCTGGCGAGTTGCCGTGGCCTACGGCGAAGGCTCCCAGATGATCCTGGAGCGCAATCCCTACTACTGGAAAGTCGATACCGAGGGCAACCAGCTTCCCTACATCGACCGCGTCGTCTATGACATTCTCGAAGATCGCGAAGTCCTGCTGCTGAAGGTGCTCAACGGCGAAATCGACATGATGAGCCGCCACTTCAACACAAACGACAACAAGGCCGTCATCGCCGATAACCGCGAAGCCGGCGAATATGAGTTCTTCGAGACCCGCAGCATCGGCAATACCACCGGTTTCCACTTCAACCTGACCCACAAAGATGCTCGCATGCGGGAAATCTTCAATGACAAGAACTTCCGCATCGCCATGTCCCACTGCCTCAACCGCCAGGAGATTATCGATGTCCTGTACATCGGCCAGGGCGAACCGATGCAGAGCGCGATTCCCAAGGACATGGCCGAATTCTACGATGAAGAGTGGTACTCGCTTTACACCGAGTTCGACCAGGCTCTCGCGCACCAGTATCTGGCTGACGCCGGCATGACCGAGCGCGACGAGGACGGCTACTTCCTCGGCCCGGACGGCGAACCCTTCTCGTTCGTGGTGCAGGCTACCGAGGCCTTCGGCTTCCATGACCGCGCCGAGATGGCCGTGAACCAGTGGCAGGCCTGCGGCGTCAACGCCCAGTTGAGCATCATCGACCGCACCCTGCTCTACCAGCGCAAAGACGCCAACGAGCACGACGTTCATGTCTGGGGCGCCGGCACAGGCCCGCAGATCTTCCTCGACCCGCGTCACTTCTTCCCGTTCAGCGCTGAGTCCACCTTCGCCCAGTCATGGGTCACTTGGCGCACCAATCCCAGCGGCGCCGGCGCCATGACGCAGCCGGAGGAACCGCCGGACATCGTCAAGCAACAGATGGACCTCTATGCGCAGATCCTGTCCTCTGGTGACCAGGCAGTCCAGAATGAGCTGATGAAGGAGATTCTGGCAATCGCCAAGGATCAGTTCTACGTCATCGGCACATCATCCAGCCCGCCGGGCTACGGCATCGTGAAGAACAACTTCCACAACGTGCCTACGTCCATGCCGGGCTCATGGCAGTATCCGACACCCGCGCCGACCCAGCCTGAACAGTACTGGATCAGCGGTGAGTAACGTTTAGCGAGCATTCAGGAGTGGGAAGCGTGTCAACGCTTCCCACTCCTCCTTTGTATTTCCAATTTCAATAGGGCCTCGCCATGCTTCAGTTCCTTCTGCGCCGCCTGTTATTCATGATCCCAACGCTGATCGCCATTTCGATCGTCGCCTTCGGCATCATCCAGTTGCCGCCCGGCGACTTTCTGACGACCATGGTGGCTTCGATGGCCGCGCAAGGCGAAGACATGGATCAGTCGGCAATGCGCGCCCTGGAGGAGCAGTACGGTCTCGGCCAGCCCGTCCACATCCAGTACCTGAAATGGATGCAGGGGATCATCTTCAGAGGAGACTTTGGCGACTCCTTTGGTTGGAACAAGCCCGTTTCCGAACTGGTGTGGAGCCGTCTGGCGCTGACATTCGTTATTTCATTGGCCAGCCTCCTCTTTGTCTGGGTCGTGGCATTCCCCATTGGCATCTATTCGGCGGTCAAGCAGTATTCAATCGGCGATTATTTCGCTACCTTTATTGGTTTTCTGGGCCTCGCCACGCCAAATTTTCTACTGGCGCTGATTTTGATGTACATCGCCTTCAGGTTCTTCAATCAGAGCGTGGGCGGCCTCTTTTCACCCGAATACCAGGAAGCGCCGTGGAGTTGGGGCAAAGTGGCCGATCTCTTCGCCCATCTGTGGGTGCCGGTGGTCATTATCGGCACCGCAGGCACTGCCAGTCTCATCCGCATCATGCGCGCCAATCTGCTCGATGAGCTGCGCAAACCCTATGTCGTGACCGCCCGCGCCAAGGGCCTCCCGGAGTGGAGGCTCCTGTTCAAATATCCCGTGCGCATCGCCCTAAACCCGTTCGTCAGCACTGTCGGCTGGGTGCTGCCCACGCTGGTTTCGGGCGCGGCCATCGTCTCGATCGTGTTGAGCCTGCCGACCACCGGCCCCCTGTTGATCCGGGCGCTCCTGCAGCAGGATATGTACCTGGCGGCAAGTTTCATCATGCTGCTTAGCATTCTAACCGTGATCGGCACGCTGGTGTCCGATCTGTTGCTCGCCTGGCTGGATCCCCGCATCCGCATGGAATAACTGCGGAAGTAAGAGAAGAGGGAAGACCTAATGGCCGTAACTGACGCCAAAACGCTGCCCCCGGAGACTGTCTCACCAAGAGCTGCCGATGCTGAAATAGAGAGCAGCGTTTCCGTTGCCTCGCAATGGCAACTGATGTGGTGGAAATTCCGCAAACATCGCGCTGCCATGATAGGCGGGGTCGTAACCCTCATCATTTACGTCATCGCGATCTTTGTCGAGTTCCTCTCGCCCTCCAGCCCCGGCGTGATCCGCGCCGACTATACCTGGGCGCCGCCCCAGCAGCTGCACTTCTTCCGACAGACTGAAAATGGCATGCGTTGGGATCCCTACGTCAACGGTTATAAGGTTGAAATCGATCCGGAAGCGCTCAGGCGGACATTTGTGATCGACGAGGAGCAGATCGTAGATGTTGGCTTCTTCGTACGCGGCGAAACCTATAAAATGTGGGGCCTGTGGGAGTCGGACCTCCACTTGATAGGCTCCACCGATGACGAAGTGCCCGTCTACTTCCTCGGCGCCGACCGCATGGGCCGCGACCTGCTGAGCAGCATGATCTACGGCACGCGCGTATCGATGTCGATCGGTCTGCTGGGTGTCATTCTCAGCTTCTTCCTCGGCATCCTGCTTGGCGGCATCTCCGGCTTTTACGGAGGAACGGTCGACAATCTGATTCAACGCATCATCGAATTCATCCGCTCGATCCCCACCATTCCGCTCTGGATGGGTCTGGCCGCGGCGCTTCCCACAGACTGGCCGCCCCTGCGCATCTACTTCGGCATCACCATCATCCTTTCCTTTATCGGCTGGACCGGCCTGGCCCGCGTCGTGCGCGGCCGTTTCCTCTCCCTGCGTACCGAGGACTTCGTCATGTCCGCCCGCCTGGACGGGGCCAGTGAGCTGACAACCATCTGGCGCCATATGGTTCCCTCCTTCTTCAGCCACATCATCGCCTCCCTGACTCTTTCCATTCCGGGCATGATTCTGGCTGAAACATCTCTCAGCTTCCTGGGTCTCGGCCTGCGCCGCCCGGTCGTCAGCTGGGGTGTCCTCCTGCAGGAGGCCCAGAACATTCGCTCTGTCGCCACCGCCCCCTGGCTGCTGATACCTGGCCTGGCGGTACTGGTTGCCGTACTCGCCCTCAACTTCCTCGGCGACGGTCTGCGCGACGCCGCCGACCCCTACAACCGCTAACTGTTGTGGAACTGCCCACCGACCACTGACTACTGAAGTTACATGGATACTCCCGTACTGATCGAAATCAAGAACCTCAAGACCCACTTCTTCCTTGACGAAGGCACCGTCCAGGCCGTCAACGGCGTCGACTTTACCATTCACCAGCACAAGACCCTCTGCGTCGTGGGAGAGAGCGGCTGCGGCAAGAGCGTCACCGCCCGGTCGATTCTGCAGATCGTCGATCAGCCGGGCCGAATCGTGGAAGGCGAGATCCTCTACCACCGGCCCGATCGATTGAGTGGCGTCGGGCTCAGCGAGGGTCTGCCCAGCTCGAATGGCGCCGACGGGAGTTCGTCCACGGAGATCATCGACCTGGCCGCGCTCGATCCTCGCGGCAGAGAGATTCGAGAGATCCGCGGCCAGGATATCTCGATGATCTTCCAGGAGCCGATGACCTCGCTCAGCCCGATCCATACCGTCGGCAACCAGATCACCGAAGCAATCAAGCTGCATACCGATATGCTCGACGACGAGGCCGACGAGCACGCCATCGAACTCCTGCGCCGCGTCGGCATCCCGCGCCCGGCAGAACGCTTGGACACCTACCCTTTCGAGCTGAGCGGCGGCATGCGCCAGCGCGTCATGATCGCCATGGCCCTCTCCTGCAACCCTGCCCTCCTGATCGCCGACGAACCCACCACCGCCGTCGACGTCACCACCCAGGCCCAGATTCTTGAGCTGCTCGAAGAGTTGCAGGATGACTTTGGCATGGCCATCATGCTCATCACCCACGACCTCGGCGTTGTCGCTGAGATGGCCGACGATGTCGTCGTCATGTATTTGGGGCAGGTCGCGGAAAGAGGAGACGTGGAATCGATCTTCCACGATCCCAAACATCCTTACACGCAGGCTCTGCTGAAGTCGATTCCCAGGCTCGGCGTAAGCCGCACTTTGCAGAGGCTGGACTCAATTCGCGGCATGGTCCCCGATCCCTACAACCGGCCAACCGGCTGTATGTTCGGGCCGCGCTGCGATCACTTCATGCCCGGCCGCTGCGACGCCATAAACCCGCCCGCAATTCAGTTAGGGGATGGCCGCGAGGTCCACTGCCTCTTGTATGAAGACGAATAGGCGCGCCGGCCGCGGCGTCGAACGCCTCGCTTGATGCCCCGCCGCCACGCGCTGCCTATCAAATGAGAGTCCCCATAAGCCAATGAGCGCACAACAGACAAACGGATCACAACGTTCGACCTCTGCCAACGGCAGCGCAGCCGCTGACAACGTCCTGCTCGATGTCAAGAACCTGCAAAAATGGTTTCCCATCACGGCAGGGTTTTTCCGCCGCACGATCGGCCACGTAAAGGCAGTGGATGATATCTCCTTCCAGGTCCTGCAGGGCGAAACCGTGGGTCTGGTCGGGGAGAGCGGCTGCGGCAAAACAACGGCCGGCCGCTGCATCCTGCGCGCCTACGACCTCACCGGCGGCCAGATCCTGTTCCAGGACCATGACGGCAAGATGGTCGACCTGGGGCCCCTGAACAACAACGAGATGAAGCCCTATCGCCAGCAGGTGCGCATGATCTTTCAGGACCCCTTCAACTCCCTGAATCCGCGAATGCCTGTGATCGATATCGTTGGCGACCCGCTCAAGATCAACAACGTCGCGGCCGGCAAAGAACTGGAGGACCGCGTCGCATCCCTCCTCGCGAGGGTTGGTCTGCGGCCCGAGTACATGCGCCGCTATCCTCATGCTTTCAGCGGCGGCGAAAGACAGCGCATCGGCATCGCCCGCGCTCTGGCCCTCGACCCCCGCCTCGTCGTCGCCGACGAGGCCGTTTCCGCCCTCGATGTTTCGGTCCGCGCCCAGATCCTCAACCTGATCAAGGACCTGCAGGAAGAGTTCAACCTGACCTACCTCTTCGTTTCACACGATCTCAGCGTGATCGAGTATATCTGCGATCGCGTTGTCGTCATGTACGTCGGCAAGATCGTCGAGGTCGCCGAAACCGAGGAGCTGTTCGCCCAGCCCTTCCACCCCTATACCGAGGCGCTGCTCTCCGCGGTGCCCAACCCCGACCCCCGTATGCGGCAGCAGAAATCCCGCATCGTGTTGGAAGGAGATGTGGCCGACCCGGCCAACCCACCCAGCGGTTGTTACTTCCATCCCCGCTGCCGTTACGTCCAGGATCAGTGCAGCCTGGAAACGCCGGAACTGCGCGAGATCGCCCCCGGCCATTATGCCGCCTGCCACTTTGCCGAGGAGTTGACCCTCACCGGCGTCACCGCAAGCGGAGAACTGGGATGAGGTCGGTGCAAGAGCAGCTCGACTCCCAGCCCACCTGGATCACATGGGGAAAATACGCGGTCTACTTCGTCAGCTGGGTCGCCTTCGTCGGCTTGACCTTCTATCTGCTGACGAGGTTGCGGCTAAATCTGCTGCTTCTGATAGAGGCCCTCGAAGTCAATCGCTGGGCAAGGTCGGCAGTGCATAACTTCAGCTTCGTCATCTTGGGCCTGGTCGGGCTCAGCATGGTGATCATAGTCGAACACTATCTCCGTACGGCTGTGCCGAAAAACCTCCTGTTCCGCCGTACCTCGATCGCTCTTGGCTCAACACTCGTTCTCCTGTTGGCATCGGTCGCCCTGTACAGGTATCTCTTTTCTCTGGTAGCGGCGTAAAGGAACCACACACGGCAAACCTTCAGCGACTGAAACAGTGCCGGAATTTGCCCGCAATGGGCGCCCCGAAAAGTCACTTGCATCTTTGCAGTCCCCGCGAGTATACTTTTGCCCACGCTGGAGTACCTCCTTTCTGGCGGTCCACGATGCGGCACGTCTCATCACTCTGAAATGCAGCTTGAGCATATAGGTAACGATCCAGGTGATGCCTTAACCCTACCCACTCAAGGAGACGATCCCATGAAAGGTCTGAAGCCCATCAAGTCCGATGTTACGCGTCGCGATTTCGTACGCTTGTCAGCGATGGCTGGCGCCGGCGCCGTCCTTGTCGCCTGCGGCGCAGGTGGAGCACCCGAAGCCGAAGCCCCGATGGAAGAGGCGCCGGCCGAATCCGCTGCCGAATCCGCTCCCGCTTCAGGCTCCATGTACAACGAGGCCCCGCGGCTCGCCGAGATGGTCGCCAACGGCGAACTGCCGCCCGTGGACGAACGCCTGCCCGCCACACCGCTCGTACTGGAAGGCCTTGACGGCGTCGGCAACTACGGCGGCCTCTGGCGCGCCGGCCGCCGCGGCCAGGCCGACCACTTCGCAATCAACCAGGTCATCATTCGCGGCGCCTTGTCAGTCAACCAGGAGTTGACCATCAATCCTATGGTTGCCGAGTCCTGGTCTGTCAGCGACGATGCCACCGAGTTCACCTTCAATCTGCGCGAAGGCATGAAATGGTCGGACGGCGCCCCCTTCACCTCCGCCGACGTCAGGTTTTGGTACGACGAAGAGGTCCACAATGAGGAGCTGACACCCGTCTTCCCGGCCTGGCTCACCAGCGTCGTCGACGGCGAAAACGTGCCCGCCGAACTCAATACGCCCGATGACACCACAGTCATCTTCAAGTTCGCCAGCCCCAACGCGCTCTTCCACTACAGCGCCGGTATCCTTCTCTCCTTCCCCGTCCGCTCCGCCGAGTATATGAAACAGTTCCACCCTGACCATACCGACGACCCGGCCGCGCTCGACCAGATGATCGCCGACGCCGACCTGGAGCTGTGGACCGATCTCTACGTCGACAAGCGCAGCGGCCGCCACGAGAACCCCGAATCGCCGATGCTCTGGCCCTGGACCGTCAATACTGATTTCACCGTCCCGCTCGTTACCGCCACCCGCAACCCCTACTTCTGGGCGGTCGACACCGACGGCAACCAACTCCCTTACATCGACGACCTGACCTTCCGCCAGTTCACCGACCCGGACGTCTACGCACTCTGGTGCATCAACGGCGAGATAGACTGCCAGTCCCGCCATGTGCGCAACACCGACATCACGGTTCTCAAGGAGAACGAGGAGGCAGGCGACTACACCCTCCAGATCTGGCGCCGTACCGCAGTCTACGGTCTGCACTTGAACATGACAGCCAGGGAACCCCGCCTGCGCGAGCTGTTCCAGGAACGAGATTTCCGCATCGCCTGCTCCATCGGCGTGGACCGCGACGCCATCAACGAGCTCGTCTTCGACGGAACCGCCACCAACATGCAGTACGGCCCGCCCGTCGAATCACCCCTCTATGTCGAAGAGCTCAACAACGCCCATCTCGAATTTGATCCGGACAGGGCGAACGCATTGATTGACGGCCTCGGCTATACCGAACGCGACGACGAAGGTTTCCGCCTTTGGAAAGATGGCAGCGGGGAGCGTATCCGCTGGACCATGCTGGGCGGTCCGACGGTCACAGACAACGACCAGATGCTGATCGACTTTCTCACTGATATGGGCTTTGAAATCAACTATCGCGGCGCAGAACGCGCCCTTGCCCAGGAGCTCGACCGCAACAACGACATCGAGGCACGCACCACCTTCATGGACCGCAACCTCATCCCCCTTGCCGATCCCGTCATCTGGATCAACCGCGCCAACACCGAGCGCCCCTGGGGCAACGCCTGGCAGATGTGGTCCGTCAACCCCGACAACCCCATCGGCGAACCGCCCCCCGACGGCCACTGGCAGTGGGACCTCTGGCGCATCTGGGATGAGATCCGCGTCACCGCGGACGGCGACAAGCAGAACGAGCTATTCAAAGAGATTCTGCGCATCTGGGGTCGAGAGTTGCCCACCGTCGGCTACTTCGGCGAACTGCCGCGACCGGTCGTCGTAAGAAACGGCTTCAAAGGCATCCACGCCGGCTACCCGTGGGACTGCTGCCGCGGTGTCTACGAGCACATTATCGACAATGCCACCTGGTACTGGGAAGATCCGGAAAACCATATGTAGAGACCAGCGGCGAGTGGCCTCTATCGGTCACTCGCCTCCAGTCCATTCGCGCAATTCACAAGGAGAAAGTTGAATGAAGAGTCTCAAACTCCCAACAACTGATGTAACCCGTCGCGAGTTCATGCGCGTCTCCGCGTTCGCGACGGCCGGCACCGTCCTTGTCGCCTGCGGCGCCGGCGGAGAGCCCGCAGCCGAAGCGCCGATGGAAGAGGCGCCGGCCGATTCCGCTGCCGATTCCGCTCCCGCCGCGTCCGACTCCATGTACAACGAAGCCCCCCGGCTGGCCGAAATGGTCGCCAACGGCGAACTTCCGCCGGTGGACGAACGCCTGCCCGTCAACCCGCTTGTGCTCGAAGGGCTCGACGGCGTCGGCAACTACGGCGGCCTCTGGCGCGCCGGCTTCCGCGGCCAGGCCGACCACTTCGCAGTCCGTCAGGTGATCATTCGCGGTATCCTGTCGATTAACCAGGAACTCACCGTAAACCCGATGATTGCCGAGTCCTGGTCCGTCAGCGACGACGCCACCGAATACACCTTCAACCTGCGTGATGGCATGAAATGGTCCGACGGCTCACCCTTTACCAGCGCAGATTGGGTCTACTGGTTCGAGAGCGAAATGAAGAACGAGACGCTGACGCCCGTCTTCCCCGGCTGGCTTACCAGTCCCGTCGAGGGCGAAGATGTGCCGGTCGAGTTGACCGCGCCCGACGACACGACCGTCGTCTTTAAATTCGCCGGACCCAACGCTCTCTTCCACCTGGAAGGTGGTGTTGTCCTCGACTGCCCGCTGCGTTCGTCCGCATACCTCAAGCAGTTCCATCCCGATCACACCGACGACCAGGCCGCCCTGGATCAGATGATTTCAGATGCCGGCCTGGACAACTGGACGGAACTGTATAACGACAAGCGCAGCCCCCGACTGCAGAACCCTGAAAGCCCGTTGCTTTGGCCCTGGCTCCAGGACAACGATTTCTCCGAAGAAATCGTCACCTGCAGCCGCAACCCCTACTTCTGGGCCGTTGACACCGCCGGCAACCAGCTTCCTTACATCGACGACCTCTCCTTCCGCATATTCAACGATTCCGACGTGCATGCGCTTCGACTGGTCAATGGCGAGATCGACTGCCAGTCCCGCCATATCCGCAACACTGACCTCACCGTGCTCAAAGAAAATGAAGAGAGCGGCGACTACAAAATCCAGTTCTGGCGCTGGACCGCTGTCTACGGTGTCCACTTCAACATGACCACCAACGACGACCGCCGCCGCGAACTCTTCCAGGAGCGCGACTTCCGCATCGCTGTCTCCCTGGGCTTCGACCGCGATAATGTCAGGGAACTGATCTACGATGGGTTTGGCACCAATATGCAGTACGGACCCCCCGTCGAGTCACCCGTCCATCACGAAAAGCTCAGCAACGCCTACCTCGATTACGATCCCGACAGGGCGAATGCGCTGATTGACGGCCTCGGCTACACCGAAAAGGACAGCGACGGCTACCGCCTCTGGAAGGACGGCAGCGGCGAGCGCATCTCCTGGACCATGCTGGGCGGCGCCGAGCTCTCCGACCTGACCCAGACCTTTATCGACTACCTGGGCGACATCGGCTTCGAAGTCAACTATCGCGGCGTTGACCGCTCGCTCAGCATCGAACTCCACCAGTCCAACGATGTCGAATGCACGACCTCCTTCATGGACCGCAACCTCGTGCCGCTGGCCGACCCGCAGATCTGGGTCAAGCACCGCAACATCAACGACCGGCCCTGGTGCAACGCCTGGACCGCCTGGAAGCTCGACCCGACCAATCCCATCGCCCAGGAGCCGCCTGCCGGTCACTGGATCTGGACAATCTGGGACTTGTGGGATCAGATCCGCGCCACGCCTGGCGAGGAAGCCCAGGCCGAACTCTTCAAGCAGATTCTCGAAATCTGGTCCGAAGAGCTGCCCTCGGTCGGCTTCTTCGGCGAGCTGCCCCGCCTGGTCATGGTCAAGAACGGTTTCAAAGGCATCCATGCCGGCAACCCGTGGGACTGCTGTCGCGGCGTCTATGAGCACATCATCGACAACGCCACCTGGTATTGGGATGACCCGTCCATGCACATGTAAGTTGCGCAGTGTAGAGCAACGAGCGAGGAGAGAGGCTGCCTCTCTCCCCGCTCCTCTTTACTCTCTCCTCGAGGTTCCTCATGTTCTCATACATCCTCGGCCGCTTCGCCGTGATGATACCGACTCTCTTCGTCATCTCGGTCGTCACCTTTATCATCATCCAGCTCCCGCCGGGCGACTACCTGACGACCTACGCCGCGCAGTTGCGCGAACAGGGCGACGAGGTTGACGAGGTCCTCATGGCCAGGCTGGAAAGACGGTACGGCCTGGGACAGCCTCAGCACATCCAGTACCTCAAGTGGATCTCAGGTATCCTCCTGCGCGGCGACTGGGGTGAGTCGATGTTGTACCAGAAACCGGTGGAAGAATTGATCTGGAACCGGCTCGGCCTTACTTTCGTACTCTCCTTTACCACCCTGCTGTTCGGCTGGCTCGTCTCCATCCCTTTAGGCGTCTATTCGGCGACCCATCAATACTCCGTGATCGACTATGTCGTCACCGCGCTCAACTTCATCGGCAAAGGCATGCCCGAATTCATGCTCGCCCTCGTTATCATGTGGCTGGTGACCAGCTATTCCGATATGAGCGTCGGCGGCCTCTTCAGCCCCCAATTTATGGACGCGCCCTGGACCGTCGACCGCGTCCTCGATCTGCTGGCGCACGTCTGGATCCCAATCGTGATCCTGGCCGTGGGCAGCACCGCCAACGGCATCCGCATCACCCGCGCCAATCTGCTCGACGAACTCAATAAACCTTACGTCGAAACCGCTCGCGCCAAGGGCGTCAAAGAGACCCGGCTGATCTGGAAGTACCCGACCCGTGTCGCCCTCAACCCCTTCTTCAGCACTGTGGGCTGGTCGCTGGCCGACCTGATCTCGGGCACAACCATTGTGGCTATCGTTCTCAGTCTGCAGACGACCGGCCCAATGCTCTTCCAGGCGTTGATCAATCAGGATATGTTTCTCGCCGGCAGTTTCATCATGATGCTCAGCGTGCTGACGGTCATCGGCACGCTGTTGTCCGATCTCCTTCTGGCATGGGTTGATCCCCGCATCCGCCTGGAAGAAGCGGGGTAGTCAGTTCATGTATTCCCTGTTTGCTACCTGCTCGTATGAGTCGAATGTACGAATCCTTCGCAAATTGAGCGCTTTCACATGGAACGGAACAAACGATGACGACTGAGGAACAACGACCGGTTCTCCATGACGACGACCCCGAAGAAGAGCGTTACCTGGAAACGCGGGACGACGAGGCGAATTTTGCTGTCGCTTCCTTCTGGCAACTGATCTGGTGGCGTTACCGCCGCCACCGCGTCGCTGTTTTCAGCACCTTTGTGGTGATCATCTTCTATCTGATCGCGGCTTTCAGCGAATTTGTCGCTCCCTACGATCCGGAGGCCAAATTCGTCAAATACAAGCTGCACCCACCGACACCAGTTCATATCGTCGATGCCGAAGGCAACTTGCGCCTGCCCTTCATCTACCAGACCGTGCGCGAGCGCGATCCGGAGACCTTCCGCAACACCTACCACGAAGATACCACCATCATCCACCCCATCCGCTTCCTCCCCAAGAGCGAAGAATATAAGCTTTGGGGTGAATTCACCGTGACCACGAAGCTCTTCGGCCTCGACGTGCCCCACGAAGAGCAAGGCTTCTTCGTATTGGGCACCGACCGCCTCGGCCGCGATATGTTCTCCCGCGTCTCCTACGGCGCCCGCCTATCCCTTTCCATCGGCCTCATCGGCGTTGTCATCAGCCTGGTCCTCGGCATCCTTCTGGGCGGCCTCTCCGGCTACTACGGCGGCACAATCGACAACATCATCCAGCGCATCATCGAGTTCCTCCGGTCCATCCCCTCGATCCCGCTCTGGATGGGGCTCAGCGCCGCGCTGCCGCCCGGTTGGCCCATCCTCTATGTCTACTTCAGCATTACTGTCATTCTCTCCTTCATCGGCTGGACAGGCATGGCCCGCGTCGTGCGCGGCAAGTTCCTTCAGCTGCGGGAGGAAGAGTTCGTCATGGCGGCGCGTTTCTCCGGCAGCAGCGAGCTCCGCATCATCCTGCGCCACATGCTGCCCTCCTTCCTCAGCCACATCATCGCCTCCATGACCCTGGCCATACCTACCATGATTCTCAGCGAGACCGCACTCAGCTTTCTCGGTCTCGGTCTGCGCCCACCCGCAATCAGCTGGGGCGTCCTCCTGCAGGAAGCGCAGAACATCAGCGCCGTCGCCATTGCACCCTGGACCATGGTCGCGCCGGCCCTCATGGTCGTCATCGCCGTCACCGCCTTCAATTTCATGGGCGACGGCATGCGCGACGCCGCCGACCCCTACGCCACCCTATAGCTGACGCCACTGCCCTTGGGCAGGAACAGGCTCAGGCAGCAGTGACCAAGAACCGGATTCCGACTACGAAAAGCGAGCAGGTCCCACCACTATGATCATCAAAGGCAGCGCCATCCCCGAACTGAACAACCGCAAGGGCTATGAAATTCGCGACGTGCAGGACCAGATCGATCATTTTGCCGTGCGCATTACAACACCGGCCAACCCCTTTGAACCGGAGAAACACGGCGAGCGACGCTTCTGGTACATCCTGGAGGGCGAGGCCACCGTTACCATCGACGGCGAGACCACCACCGTAAGGCCGACCGACCTGATCCTTCTCGCCCCCTGGACCGACCACAGCCTGCGCGCCGACAATTGGGTCCGCTGGATCTGCTTCGGATAACCTCGCCCAACCCAAGCCCTAAGTCCCCTCACCGCCAAAGGAAACAAAAACAATGCCACGCAAATTGAAGTTGGCCCTGATCGGTCTGGGTCGCCGCGGCCGCGGCGGGCACCTGCCAATCTATCCAAGACTGAAAGACACTTTTGAATTCGTCGCGGTCTGTGACAAGGAAGAGGAGGTCCTGCGCGAAGTGGCCGCCGAGTACGGGGTCAACACCTACACCAGCGTGCGCGACCTGGTGGCGGGCGAGGATCTGGACGTCGTTGACGTCGTCGTCCCCGGTGACGCCCACCATCCCATCTGCTGCTACCTGGCAGAGAATGGCATCAACATCATTGTCGAAACACCCGTCGCCGTCACCCGCCCCATGACCGACATGATGATCGAGGCCGCCGAGCGCAACAACGTCAAGCTGGAGGTGGCCGAAAACTACCACCGCGTCCCCATGGCCCGCTTCCAGGCCAAGGTGATCGATTCCGGCGTCATCGGCGATGTCGGCCGCATCTACCGCATCTTCTACGAGGGCGGCTACCACGGCATGAGCATGCTGCGCCTGCTTGCAGGCAGCCCCCCCAAATCGATCCTTGGCGTTACCCACGTCACCGACGTCGTGCCCATCATCGACCGCATGAAGCGCCACCACTCCCGGGAAAACTGCACCACCAGCTTCCTCGAGTTTGAAAACGGCGCGGCCGCCACCATGATCTACTCCAACGTGATCCACGCCCGTTCTCTCGGCCGCAAAACAACCGGCATCTCCCAGATTGACGGCACCCGCGGCGCCATCGTCGGCAACACCGTCTACTTCACCGACCCTGCCACGTACCAGAGCGGCGCCAGCGCCATCGCCTACGAGCCCCAACTCAAAATCATCGATGTCGACGGTCGCCAGGTCCTGGAGCGCATCAGCCTGGAGCTGCCCGATCAGGAGATCGTCTGGGAGAACCCCTACGCCCACCTCGGCGTCGGCGAAAACAACGGCCGCGGCGTCGACATGGCAGACCAGCTCATGAGCATCGCCAACGCCGTCCTAAACGACATCGACCCGACATACGGCGTGCAGGAAGCCCGGCTCGACCAGGAAATGACTCTGGCCGCCTCCGAATCCGCGCTCATGAACAAGCAGGCGCTGGACTTCCCCCTGCGCTCGCCTTCGAAAGCCGAGGAGCAGATCCAGGAGCGCTTCAAAGAGACCTACGGTTACGATTATACCGATATTGAACCGCTGCTCGACGTCTTCTACCCCCGCCGCTAAGATTCCAGGGAACGTGTGGAAAAGAGGAAAAAGGGGCGACGCGGTCTGCGTACGCGGCCGTACGCCTTCCTCTTCTGCCATCCGCAACTGCCCGCGAATCGTACGTAGCGGCGTAATTCAGAAAGGAAGTGAACTGTGCAGTTTATGGATTTGGACAAAAAGGGGATTTCGCGCTACCTTCTTGACGCCGACGTGGAAGGCGAGCCGTTGCGGGTCCACATCTCGGAGGTCGAAGCCGGCCAGCGCTCCCATCCGCCTCACAAACACGGGGGCTTTGAAGCCTTCTATATGATTGAAGGAGAGGGGACGCTGGAGATCGACGGGGAGCGCCATCCACTGCGCGCCAACGAAGCGGTCGTTTTCGACCCGCGCAAACTGCATGGGCTGATCAACACCAGCCAGGCGCCCATGCGCTACATGGTCATCATTCGCCCCGAAGAAGACAACGGTTGACGCCGCCGATTATAAGGCACCGACCCGCTTGCGGTCAGGATAGCCGAACAGTCTGCCAAGCCGATGGCTTCGGCCCGCATACTTTGCTTGGACTAACTGTAAGGCGGCATGGAACTTCGCTATGGCGCCTCTTCTGGCGCTAAGAAAAATCAAGCTGCATCAGCAGGTCCATGAACTGAATGCTCATCATCTCCGAGCCCAGTTCCGTGCTGGAGTAGGGGTTGTCAAAGTGGAGGAAGCCCCTGATCGGCTGCTCCTCTTCGTTTACCAGCAACGGTCCCTGCCAGCCAAAGTCGACGCTTTCGCCCCGCAGGCTGGTCAGGTGTACGCTGTCCTCCCCGAACGTGACGTCCAGCGCCGTCACCTTCTCTACAAATTCGGCAAAACTCCCGTCCAGATCGGCCCGCCCCATCTGGGCCACCCAGATGTTGTTCTGCCCGTGCGAGCGCAACTCTCGAAACGCGCTCTTTCCCTCCTGCGTGAGCGTCAGCCCCGCGGAAGCCGTAATCGCCAGATACCCTTCACCGACTCGGGCACACGCCCAGCCGTCGCGGATTTCGTGCTCATCAAATGCATAGATCGGGAAATAGGCGTGCGTAAAGCCCAGCCAGTCATCCTCCGGCAACCGGTGAACTGCCACCAGAAGGTCCCTCCACTGGGCGACCCTGGGCAGCACGACGTTCCCGTGCCAGAAATTCGGGCGGTGTGAGCCGTCTTCGCTGATGCACGGTGGATGGGTGACGAATACGACAGCTTCCGGCGAGAGAGTCGCCTGCCAGATATGCTGCTGGTAACCGGATTCACCGGGCCGGAAATCCTGCGCCGAACACAGCATGTAGTCCGGCGTCTTGTAGGTGACCTTGTTTACCTCCCATTCGCCCTCTTCCCGGTCACACCACGCCTCCAACCGGCCGGCATGACGTTCCCGGCTCCAGATCTCGTCAGCCGGGTCAATCGATATCGCCTCGATTACCGGCGGCAACTGGTAGTTGATGGCGCAGGCCAGGCTGACCGTCCCCCGGATACTCCGGTTGAAGATCCCCTTGCCCCACAACAGCCGCGCGATGCCCGACGTTGGCTCCCGGAAGGCATCCTTGATGTAGGGCGAATACGTACGCCCATGGCTGGAGCCGAACACCCCCTTGAAGGAGTTGACCGCCAGCCCGAAGAACATCTTGTCCAACACAACCGCCGCCAGTTCGCGCACGTCGTCGTTCTCGGCCAGATCGACCAGGTGGCTGAGCGCCAGCACGTCCTCCTCAAAATAGGTGTTGGAATCCCACTCCCGGAACCCCCCCGCAGCCCGCTTGCGCAGCCACGAGAGCGCCCGCTCCTCGCCCTTCTCGCGATGCTGCTTTCCAGTCAGGCCCGCATTCGCGAACAGATCGTCCGGCAAGAGCTGTCCAGCCAGAATCTCACACGTGTGAAACAGTATCTGATGGTTCTCCGACCAGAAGCACATCGCATCCGCGCCCGGCTGGTCCATCCAATAGCGGAAGTTGAGAAAACAGTTCTGCAGCGGCTCGACCAGCGACTGCGGGAAGTCGGGCTCCTCAATATAGCGCCCCGCCATGCCCAGAAGACCGACCAGATCGAAGTCGCTGCAATCTGCCCGCTCGTTGATCCTCTCGATACAGTCCAGAATGACCTTCTCGTTGAGGTTGTTCCACATCCCCAGTTCCATCGCCGCAATTTCGGAAAAGACGCTGCCCTCGGCCCCGCGTCGCGCCGCATTGAGCAGGGCTTCCCGGCGGCGGGCCTGATACGTGCCGTAGCGTTCAGTCGAATACTCGCTGTTGCCGACGATGTGAACATCCAGCCGCCGCTCAACGCGCAGGTCGTTGACATAGTAGTGCTCTGGATTGGGAAAGAGCATGATCTGATAATCATCCTGCGGAAACTGGAAGGCCGTACCCAGGATCACCTCGTCACGCGGTTCGCCCTTTGTGTGGTGTTCACTGTAGATGCGCCCTCCTTCTCGCGTCAGCCGCAAGGCGAAGTCATCGGTCACCGGTTGATCCTCCGGCCAGCGCACAGTCACCTTCGCATGGCGGCTGTATACATCCCGATCCAGGTAGGCTTGGGCGAAGAGCGATTCCAACGCCTTCCTCCGGCTCTCCGGCCGCACCGAAGTCGGCAGAAGCACCTTGATGTCATCCAGGCTGGTCCCGTCCCCATTTGAGGGCGCGGCGCCGGCGTCTCGAGGCGCCGCCAACTGCATTGCCAATACATACGGACACTCCCGCATGGCAACGGCCTCAAAACAGATGCCAATCTCGTTACGCCCCTCCCGCAACATGGCCGGGAAGGAAACGGTTTCAGGCAACTGGTGATGGAAATGCTCCACCCGGTGACAGTGCTCCCCGTTGACCCAGATGTCAGCCGGGCCGTTGGTCGTCACCGAAAAGGTTATTTCACGCGCGCTGGCAACGTCCAGCGCGCAGTAGGCCCATGACTGGAGAAAGTGGGGCGTATGGTGGAATGTGGACAGGTCCACGAAATGGTCGTCCAGGCAGCGGATGACGCGCCATGTACTCTCTTTGCGGTCGGGAATGAACGCGCAACGCTCCAGGGCAGTCGCGAAAATGTCCAATGACGCGGGGACTGCGGGCTCCTTTCCCTCTCCCTTTGCCCCCGAGGCAGCTCTGAATTCAGCCGCGACCTGTTTCTTGAAACTCGGGCCTGGGTAGCCGTCTATGTCCGTTAGCGGCGTTGCCACCGGGCCCGCCACCAGCCAGTCATGGATAAAACCGGCCCGCAGGGCGGACTCCTGCCAGACCGGCGACAAAGCCGCTTGACCGTCAGCCCCCGACTCTTCCGAGCCACCGGCCGGCTGAGCGTCCGTCTGTGTGCTCATTTACAGTTCACTCCGATTGACAAATCTCTTGGTGAAAGTTCTGGCGTATTGCAAAAGAGGCCGCGACACGCGGCCTCGATTGAAGAATCCGGCGAAGATGCGGATCTGGCCCGCTATTCGTACAAAACACAGCGGACCATATGACCGCCTTCCAGTTCCAGGAGGGGAGGGTTGCGGGTGTCGCACACACCGGCGATCGCTTTGCGGCAACGCGGGTGGAAGGGACACCCTTCAGGGATCGAGTAGGGGTCCGGCACCGAGCCGCGAATCGCGGTTAACTGGCTGGTAATGCCCTGGGACGACTTGCGGCCCAATAGGGGAATGGACCGCAGCAGCGCCTGCGTGTAGGGATGTTTGGGATCATAGAAGATGGTATCGACATCGGCCATCTCCACCACTTCCCCAAGATACATGACCACCACATAGTCGACCATCTGGGCAATCACACCCAGGTCATGCGTGATGAATATGATGGCCATCCCCAATTCATCCTGCAGATCACGCATGAGCGTCAAAATCTGCGCCTGTGTCGTGACATCCAGCGCAGTCGTCGGCTCATCGGCAATCAGCAAACTGGGCTGGCAGGAAAGGGCCATTGCAATCATCGCGCGCTGACGCATCCCGCCGCTCAACTGATGGGGATAACGGTCGATGGTGCGTTCAGGCTGGGGCATGCCTACCTTATTGAGGACGTCAATCGCCTGGGCGCGGGCCTCCTCCTTGTCTACCTCCTGGTGCAGTAGAATCGCCTCAATAATTTGATTCCCAATTGTATGCACGGGGCTCAGCGACGTCATCGGCTCCTGAAAAACCATCGAGATTTCGCCGCCGCGAATAGAACGGGCCTGCGTGCCCATGGCGTCAATCTTGGTCATATCGACGACCTGATCGGTTACGCTTCCGTTCTCCTCCCTCTGAAGGTGGAACAGAACCTCGCCCTCTACAACCCGTCCCGGAGATGGCACGATCGCCATGATTGAGCGAGCGGTAATCGACTTTCCGCAGCCGCTTTCGCCAACCAGGCCGACAGTCTGGCCGCGCCGTACGGTGAAGTCAACGCCCTCCAAGGCCCGAACAATCCCCTGCGCCAGGAAGAAGTGCGTCTTCAACCCCCGGACTTCCAGCAGCATCTCCCGAGAATCGGCGGCTGCGCCGGCTTCGGTCACGTTGTCAATTTGCGAAGATGAAATTGTCATGAGTGATTTCCGTTCCCGTCATGTATATGCAGTCGTCGCTCTATTTTCATTACCCCGTCGCCCAACTGTGCGCCGCGACCGGTCCGCTTCTCAAAAAGCGAGTTCTTTCCTTCCGACTACCTGGCATATGGATCGGCGGCGTCGCGGATGCCGTCGCCCAGAAAATTGAAGGCCAGCACTGCCAAAACCACCGCCAGACCAGGGGTCAGCACCCACGGCGCAAGCGCCACGGAACGCACATTCTGGGCCTCCTGCAACAAGACACCCCAACTGATTGCCGGCGCTCGCAGTCCCAGACCAATGAAGCTGAGTCCCGTTTCCGACAGAATAATGCCCGGAATCGCCAATGTCAAGGAAGCGATAATATGGCTAAGGAACGATGGGACCATGTGCCGCAAAATGATTCGCATTTCACTCGAGCCGCTGAACCGGGCCGCCATAACGAAATCCTCTTCCCGCATGCTCAGAAAGCGCCCGCGCACAACCCGGGCCAAGCCCGTCCACCCCACGAATGATAGCAGAATCGTTACTCCGAAATAGAGCCGGACCACCGGCCAGTCGGCGGGGAGAGCCGCTGCCAGCGCCATGATCAGCGGAATCTCCGGGATTGAACGGATGAACTCGATCAAACGCTGAATGGCGTTGTCGAGGGCGCCCCCGTAGAAGCCCGAGATGCCGCCCAGCAAAATGCCGATAACCAGACTGAGGACAACACTCACCAATCCAATCGTCAGCGAGATGCGGGCACCGTAACACAACCGCGAAAAGAGATCGCGCCCCAGACGGTCTGCCCCTAATAGAAAGACGCCCTGCTCCTCATGCGGCACATCCAATCCGTAAAGGTGCCACGAGGAGGCAAACTGCCCCCACAACTCGTATTCGGTCCCCTTCACGAAAAATCGTATCGGATGGACCGTCGATTCGTCCTCAATGTAGATGTTGCGCAGCGTCTCCGGATCCCGCTCTCGAATTATCTTGTAGACAAAAGGCCGCCGCAGATTCCCTTCCGCATCAATGATCCGGATATTCATTGGCGGCACAAACTTGTACTGCACAAAGGACTGCTCCGGATCATACGGCGCTACAAATTCGGCGAAGGCGGCTATCCCATACAGTATGACGACCAGAAATCCCGAAAGAACCGCCATCCGATGCTTCCGGAATCGCCACCACATCAGTTGCGAGTATGACGCGACGAAAATGTCCTCATCTTCGATGATTTCCAGATCGAGATTCGCCTCGTCGTCGCGAAATGCGTCCTCGTCCTCGCCAGACCTTTCGATCCAGGAACGTTGCAGTGTCTCCATATGAGATTCTCCAGGCATCCGCTAAGCCCATTGTACGCGATGGGTGAACGGTACCCTCTGTTGCGGCTTTACAGGACAAGCCTATCGACTATGTTTTCACTTCATCCAGTCAAGACTCTGTTCGACCGGCCAAAATTCAACACGGAAACCTGAACAAATTGCAGTCTAGTCCGGTATCGCGCCAACCCCGGCGCGGCCTCTCTACATCAAAATCAGCTTCTTTGAAATGCTGCGGCCCTGGTGGATTCGATTGATTATGTCCGCCAGCATCGGCGCAATCGACAACACCTCCACTTTTTCAGACCGCTTTTCCGGGGGAACGGGAAGTGTATTGGACACGACCAACTTGGCGATGCGGTCGTCTGACTCAAGATGCGCCAGCGCAGAGGGCAACAGCACCGGGTGCGTTACCGCGAACGCGGCGGTCCCTTCCGCTCCCGCTTCGTAAAGAGCGTCGATCTGTTTGAGAACGCTCCCACCGGCCATTATGTCGTCAATGATGATCGGGCGGATTCCGGCGATTTCACCAACCACGTGGGTCGTCTCAGTAACGCTGACGCTCGTCCGCCTCTTGTGCATGACCACCAGCGGCAAATTCAACAGCTGCGCATACCGGCCCGCCAAGCTCGCTCGACCCACATCCGGACTCACGATGGCCGCGTTTTCCCACTCTTCCTGACGAAAATAGTCCGCCAGAATCGGCAGCGCCGAAAGCGGGTCAACAGGTATATTGAAGAATCCCTGGATCGCCCGCGCGTGTATATCCACAAAGATGACCCGGTGCGCACCCATCATCTCCAGCATATTGGCGATCACTCGGGCGCTGACGGCCTCTCGGCCGTGCGCCATCCGCTCCTGACGCGCGTACGGAAAATAGGGGACCACCACACTGACGCTGTGGGCGCTGGCCCGCCTGAATGCATCCAGGTACAGCATCAACTCCATCACATGATCGTTCACTGGCTGGCAACAGGATTGCACCAGGAAAATGTCCTGATCCCGAACCACCTCATCGATCATGACGTGGATCTCACTGTCCGGGAGACGGCGAGTGGTCGACTGACCGAGTTCCACACCAAGCGTTTGGGCTATCTCCAGCGCCAGCGCCTTATGAGAAGAACCACTGAAAATGCGTAACGGGTGGTACGACAATGCCACTCTCTCCTGTCTTGGGGCGCTCGGGGACTGCTGGAGCAACAGCTGCCAGCCTCCCCTATCATATCCTCACACACCTGAAATGGCAAGAGAAGAGCCCTCTGCTGTCCATTCAGGCAATTCGTATCAATGCACACTCTGCGCGGCTCACCCATCGCCTCAAACAGGCTCCGGGGGCCATACCGGGCGTTACGATTTTGACCCAGCTTGAAGCCGAACATTCCGCCGGGTTCGCCGCCTTTTTCCGGCGCCAACTGGGATGGCGAGGAGTTGACCAGCGGCCTCCGCGGGCGCCGGCCGAAGCCGATCATCGTGCGCCCGCTGACCATCGCCCAAATTGGCATGCGCGCCAGTGTCCCACTCTTTCTGTTGAAGGAGGAGATCGACCTGCTGGCGGATTTTGGGGGAGGCCTGGCTGAGAGCCGGCCCTAGCGGTTCTGGGTTGCAACTTCCCTGCATTTTGGACCAATTCAGGTCTCGATTGAGGCGTTCACCCTGATTCGATGGGAAGAACAGTGTAATATGTGCACCTTTCCGCCTTGAATTGGGCTTTTCCAGCGCCGTGTGAGTATAGTATACTTCTGATAGCAGGTGAAAACGTGTACACGCTGGCCCCCAAAGTGGGCGCCGCCGGCACCTTGGCACGGGACATTTTTCACGATGCCCGGGCCGCAAAGCCCCCGGACCCGAAACACGTAGCTGAATTGAGACGGCAATGACAATGGCAACCGAGAGTGAACGGATCGCCCGCATTGAGGGCGCCTACGAACATCTGGCGACAAAAGCCGATGTAGAATCCATAAAGACCGAAGTGCATGACGTCAAAGCGGAGGTGCAAACGGTCAAAACTGAGTTGCATGACGTCAAGGCGGATGTGCAGTCGGTCAAAACTGAGTTGCAGGAAGAGATACAATCTGTCAGGTCGGAGGTGCAGACATTCAAAACCGAGTTGCAGGAAGAGATACAATCTGTCAGGTCGGAGGTGCAGACATTCAAAACCGAGCTGCAGAGTGAGATACAGTCCGTCAGGTCGGAGGCGCAGACATTCAAGACCGAGCTGCAAAATGAGATACAAGCGGCCAAGTCTGACCTGCGAGAGGAGATGCATACTCTCAAGTCCGATCTGCAGACGGAGATATACGCAGTCAGAACCGAACTGAAAAGTGATAATGCCGTGATGAGGAACGATCTCCGGTGGATGAAATGGGCCCTCGGCATTGTAATGCTTGGCGTCCTGCTGCCGTTCCTGCAAACATTGCTTGAACGCTTGCCCTGAAGCACAGGTATCACTCGCGTGCGCCCCCCCTCTTTGCGCCGACAGCCCGAACAGACTCACTCTAACGGGAACATTCTGGTCGGATCAGACATTCGTCCGATCCGCTCTGCGTTCTGAAGACCAACTACTGACGCGTAAACGTTTCATCAGTGAGACTATCGTCGACCAACTCAAGAGTATCTCCCAGATTGAACACACCCGTCACCGCAGCATGACCCATTTTCTCGTCAATCTCATCGCCGGTCTGATTGCGTACTCTTGGAAACCCCCAAAGCCATCACTTCATCTCTCTGAGAAAGATCTGGCTCTACAGCCAGCCACCATTTAACTTCGAATTCAGGTGAGGCAATCAGCAGTTTAGGGCCCAATTCCTGCAATTCGACCGGTGGTACCTTCTGCTAGATTCCCCAAGACAACACCTTCTCGCGCTAGCGTGGCCGCCCCCGCACTCACCCCATGCCTGCCGGCCCTGTTCCCGTGCTTGTCGTACTTACAAAACAGGTGGTACAAACATCGGGGGCAGGTCAACAAGCTGCGCAACCGAGCGGGCAGGGGACGACCGCTCCCTGAGGAGGCAATCTTGAAAAACCGTGAACTATTGGTCGCGACCCATAATCAGGGCAAGTTGCAAGAGTACCGCATACTTCTGCGCGACCTGCCGCTGACACTCACCTATCTCGCCGAAATCGGCGTCCAGGAAGAGGTCGCAGAAACAGAATGTACTTTCGCAGCCAATGCCGTACTCAAAGCCAGGCACTACGCTGGCCTGACCGGACTCTGGACCTGGGCCGACGACAGCGGCCTGGAAGTGGATGCCTTGCACGGCGCGCCCGGCGTACATTCCGCCCGCTATGCCGGCCCACAAGCATCCGACCGGGACAGAAATGATAAGCTGCTCACAGAACTCCAACCGCACCCCCGGCCTTGGACCGCACGCTTCCAGTGTGTGGTTGCCATTGCCCGCCCTCAGGCCTCTACCGAAACCTGCACTGGGACTTTGGAGGGACTGATCACTGGAATACCGCGAGGAACACGCGGCTTTGGTTATGATCCCGTTTTCTATGTGCCCGAAGTCGGGCGAACACTGGCCGAGCTGCCTACGTCGGTCAAGAACAGAATCAGCCATCGAGGCAAGGCCTCGGGCCTGGCAAAGCTGCTGCTTGCCAGCCTTCTGAACGAATAACTCACCGAACCGCCCGCCAGGCTTGGCTGAACGTCCCTTCGGCGATATTCTGGTTGGAAGAGGACCGCAATGTACTCTTCTGCAACAGGACGCTTATCTAACGCAACGACTTCACCGCCAAATCAAGTCCTTGTTCCCAAGGACAAAAGTGCAATTTTCTGCCCCAGATTCATACTTGGTTACAGTAAGGCTGGAGCGCCATCATGAGGAGAACGCAAAGTGAAAGACACCATGCTCCAACCCGTGGTTTACAATATCATTACGATTGTGGCGTTGCTGTTTTCTCTGTTCCAGATCGTGACGGGCGCTTCCGGGCGCTTGATCCGAACCTCTGAAGCAATCCAGGTTCTCGAAGAATTTGTCGCTGAAGGCGTCCTCGACGACGAAACGATTGTCCAGGGCCTCTCGGCCGACCAGGCGATGCGCGGACGGTTAGATAACTATCTCATCGTCACCATGCTGATCGCGATCCTGGCCAATGTCGTCGCCAACTATCTTGGCAGAGGCAGACATTTTACAAACACCGCCAGGATTCGTGAATTGGAGGCAGAACTGCGCGCCCTGCGAGGAGAATAGCGTCGCCAAGTCTCCAGAGCAGCACCAGACCTGTGGCGCCGTTTCCAGGGCCCTGTTGGTCCGATTAGAAGCGGACCTGACGTTTTGGTCAATGGAGAATGCGTCCCGGAGTGAGCGCCGACGCCCACGGCAAGCCAAACCTCCTTCGCGGGCAAACAATCCGGGTTTTTGGCATCCCGGTTTACATGTCCGTCTGGCAGGCAGCGGCGGCAAATTGTCAAATGACAGGCAGATGCGTTACCTTAGAAGGTGAAATCATTTCGGTACGCTTGGACAGAGAGGATGGAGAATGAACGGCAAACTCTTACAGCCCGTGGTCTTCAACGCAATTACGATTGTGGCGATGTTGTATGCCTTAAGCCAGATGGTCACTGAGGGGCCAAGGCTACTGGCCAGCTCGACCGGGATCACGTTGGCGCTTGAGGAACTCGCGCAAGATAGTGACCAAGTGGATGAATCCTTAATCGCGACGTTCGCAGCCGACCAGGATCAACGCAGGGGGTTGTTCAACGAAATAATCGTGGTTATGGTTATCGCGATTGTGGCCAACGTCATCGCCAACTATCTTGGTCGGGGGAGGCAACACGCCAATACCTCCCGGATTCGCGAGTTGGAGGCGGAGTTGCGGGCGATACGAGGGGACTAACGACTCCTGTCCTGTCTGCCATTTGCAGATTATCGGGACTTGCCGCGGGGAGTCGCGAGAGGGCCATGAACGCCCCGAATCGTATGCGGAATGCTAAACGCCCCTCTCCCGCCGCCATTTCTCGAACTCTGCCAGCGTCTCGTCGTTGGGCGGATACACGCCCACTATGCTGGCCCCGCCGGCCACTTTCTCCTCAAAAAACTTTTCCCTGATCTCCTGCTCGTAGCTGCCGTGGGCTACTTCCTCCGCCAGATGAGCCGGTATGATCACCACGCCCTCGGCATCGCCTACGACCACATCGCCCGGCGTCACCGCCACGCCCGCGCAGCCAATAGGGACCTGCATTTCGACCGGATGATGGGCCACAAATGAGGTGGTGGCGTGGGGCGCCCGGATATACGTTGGCAACTCCAGGCTTCGAAAGAAAGGTGTATCCCGCAGCGCGCCGTCGGTGACGAAACCGGCCGCGCCGCGTTGGGTAATGCGCGTCCCCAGAATGTGGCCGAACGAGGCTGCGCTGACTTCACCGCGGGCGTCAATAATCAACACATCTTCGGGCCCCACAGCCTCCACTGCCAAACGCTGCACGTTCTTCGTGTTGTCATAGCGTTCATCCGCCAGATCTTCACGCGCCGGAATATAGCGCAATGTGAAGGCGTAGCCCACCATGGGCAGGTCGGGCCGCAGCGGGTACAGACCGGCCAAAAATGTGTTGCGTAAGCCGTGATTCTGCAGTTGGCTCGTAAGCGTGGCCGTCGAAACCGAACGCAACTTCCTCTTGGCGTCCGCTGAAATCTCATGTGTTCGGACTGATTTCGTCGTCATCCCTCTCCCAGTTTGCCTGTCTTTTCGCTGTCCGCTAATGCCAAGCTGCCTGCCCCACTGGACTCACCGCTTAAGCAAGATCTGCTTGTCGTTCGCCCTTACTGCTCTAGCCACTTGGCCCGGCCATATTTGGCCTGAAAGTAAACATACTCATCCTGCCGCGGCGTGGCGACGTTGCCAGTCGACGGATAGCGGGCGATCGCATCTTCCACGATATCCACACCAAGCCCCGGCGCATCCGGCACCACAATCGACCCATCCACGATCTCCGGCTGCGGCTGCATCACCTCGTACCGCTGCGGCGCATCGTCCTCCAGATGTTCCAGGATCAGGAAGTTTGGCAAGGTGGCCAACAGATGGACAGCGGCCATCTCCGCCACCGGCCCCAAAGAGCCGTCGTGCGGCGCAAACCCAATCCCGTGGGCTTCCGCCATCGCCGCCATCTTCTTCATCTGCATCAAGCCCCCGGCCCGCCCCGTGTCCGGCTGGATCACGTCTACAATCTCCCGCTCAATCAACTCCCGCACACCGTAAATGTGCGAGTGGCGCTCGCCTGCCGCGATTGGCAGATTGACATGACGGGCAACTTTGGCCAGGTTCTCGATATGCTCGGGCGGCACCGGATCCTCATAGAAAAGCAGATCGAACTCCTCCAGCGCCTGGCCAACGCGAATGGCGTCCCGCACGCTGAACCACGGCGGCCCGTGCACGTCGGCCATCAGATCGATCTCCGATCCAACCGCCTCGCGCAAGGAGCGGATCTTGGCGATCGGGTTCTCAACGCCTCCTGTTTTAAGGCCGCTGAAGCCCCGTTCTACCAGCTCCTGCGCTCTTTCCGCCGTCTGCGCATGCGCATAGAGCCGGATGCGGTCCCGGATGTTGCCGCCCAGCAGATTCCACACCGGCACGCCCAGCGCCTTCCCCTTGATGTCCCACAGCGCCATCTCGATGCCGGTCAGCGCGCCCCCGCCAACGATTCCGGTCATTCCATGACCCATCATCGCCAGATACATCTTCTGCCAGATGCGCTCGATCAGAAACGGGTCCTCGCCAATCAGGATCTCGCGCAGATCCTGAACTGCCGTCTCCACCACACGCGGCCAACCGGATGCTTCGCCGACGCCGTAAATCCCCTCATCGGTGAATACCTTGACGAACAGCCAGTTTCGCTTCGTCCATCCACCGCCCGGTACACCGGCGTGCATTAAGTAGGTCTTGATGTCACTGATTCTCATCGTCTGTCTGCCCTATCCTCCGTTGATTCCGGGCCAGTCCCGCCACATGTCAGCCGGCGGCGGCTCGTCCTGGACCTTCTCCAGATCGGCCCGGCAGAAGTCGTACAGCACCGCCTGTCGCACCTGACTTGACCGGTTGTGGCCCGCGCCGTGTCCCATGCGGTGGTGCCACAGCACCACATCGCCGGCGGAACCGTAAGTATGCACCGGGTCGATCTGCCGCACGGTTCGAAACGCTTCCGTATCCCACAGCTCCTCTTTCTCTACCAGCGGGTTGAACGTATAGGCCGTTTTGAACGAACGATAAAAGTGCTTGTGGCTGCCGGGCCAGACCGTGAACCCCCCGCCGTCGGGCGGTACATCGCCAACATAGCCCACCACGCCCAAATGGAATGCGTGCGCGTCAACGTGAAAATGAGCTGGCCTCGGCGCCTTGTCCGTATCCGGGAATACACAGTAGATGCCGCGAATTCGCTCTGGAACCTTCAGCTCAGGACCGAGCAGCTGCTTTGCGACCGCCTGTAGCTCTGGATTGCCATAAAGCAGCTCGACCATCCACGGCTCAAAACTACGGTCACGGTACTTCCACGTAAAGCGTGAGTCCGCAAACGCGCCCACCCACGAATCCGGGTCGTCACGTTTCAACGTCTTCGGCGCCGCATCCCACCACGCGTCCCGTGTCTGCGCCATCAAATCGGGTTCCAGTATGTCGCGCAACACCAGGTACCCATTGTCCCGAAAGAAATCTACCTGTTCCACCGTCAATGCCTGTTTCATTTCCACCCTTGCCTTCTCTCCCTGTTCCAAGTCACTCTCTTTTCGTTCTTCTTCTGGTGCGGCCGCCCGCAAGCGGGCTCCCTTGTACGGGGGGATTCCCCCCGCAACGCCCCCCTGACACCAGCCGGGCCCCAGCGCCAACCGTGCTCCCACCTCGCTGCCTTCCCGGAGGGGCGCAGTCCAATGGGTCTCTCATTCCGCTACACGCCGCCAGCTACAACGAGACGTTAACCGCTGACTCCTGGCCCTGGCCACTGACCACTGTAGTTCGGTCCGCCGGTTGCGATCCGCATTGTGGGATAGTGCGTATTGTAAAGACTGTGATCCCCGGATTCAACCACGATCTGCCACATTCGCCTCGTCATTTCTTCCGTCTTGTGGGCATGTGCCGGATTCTGCGCCAGGTTGTTCATCTCGTAGGGATCTTCAGCCAGATTGTAAAGCTCGTCATAATCAAAGCCGTTGTGGACGAACTTCCAGTCCCCGTCCCACAGCAAGCGCTGGCTGACGATATACCGCCCGCCATAGTATTCGGCAAAGCCCTCCTGGTAGTCCGCCGTCTCATGCGGTCTGGCCAGAACAGGGGCAAATGACCGGCCGTCGATCTCGCCCAGCGGCTGCGCCCCGGCCATTTCCAGGAGCGTCTCACCGACATCCTGCAGCCCCACGCGTGCGTCGCTCACCGCCGCGTCGGCTACGCCCGGGCCAGCTACAACCATGGGGATGTTATACGCCTCTTCAAACGCGCCGACATTCTTGCAATACAACCCGTGCGCGCCCAGAAGATCGCCGTGATCCGATGTCAGCACGACTATCGTGTTCTCAAGTTGCCCGGCGCGCTCCACCCGGTCCAGCAGACGCCCGAACTGCTCGTCGATCTCGCTGATCGAGGCATAGTAGCAGGCCGCAGCCTCCCGATGTTCCCGGTCCGTCCAGTCGCTCCACACCTGCGCCGTCCGCTTGTAGAGATTCGGCTGGCCCTCCAAACTGTTATGGACGTTCGGCTGCAGCGGAATCGAGTCCACGTCATACTGCGCGAACGCGTCCTCGTGGCAGTAGAAGGGGTCGTGCGGCTCGGTGAAACTGACAAAACAACACCACGGCGTATCGCCTTCCACGTTCGAATCCAGAAACGCGAGCGCCGCATCCGTCTTCTGCCCCATCGGACGTGTGCTGGCCGGTTGATCACAGACGCCGTAGAAGCGGTTTGGCATGTAACCGGACGGGCTGTCCAGATAGCGCTCCAATGAGAAATTGACATCGCTCCAGTGCGGGTAGCCGCCCAGCTCGCCCTGCTGCTGCCAGCCAAACCGGGCCAGTTCATTCGAACGTTCCACATGCCACTTGCCAAAGTAGCCGGTCAGGTATCCAGCCTCCGTCAGCCGCTCCGCCCAATGCGGATGTTGCGTGCGCAATGCCGCCTGATCGTCGTCAACCGTGTGTACAACATAGAGGACACCGTGGTTGTGGGGCAGCAGACCGGTCATCAGGCTCGCACGCGCCGGCGAACACACCGCGTTCGGCGTATACGCCCGGCGAAAACGCACGCCCCTGGCCGCCAGCCTGTCCAGGTTCGGGGTCTGGCACGGGTTGTCCGGCTCCAACACGCGACCCTGCATCTGGTCCGTCATCAAAAAAAGTATGTTGGGAGATGGCATTACCTGTTTACCTTGTGTTCAAGAAGATGCGTGCGCACGCCTGCAACGCGCCCCTAATAGCCGACTGCATAGCCGTCCCGCCGCGGGTCCGAGCCACCGATCAAGGCGCCTGATTCCGGATGGACCATGATCGCCTGCGCGCTGCCTGGGCCGCCCCAGTCTCCGACCATTTCGAGTTCGTGCCCTTTCTGCGCCAGCCCCTCCTGCACATCTGACGCAAACCGGTCTTCCAACTGCAGGTTGTCGCTGCAGACGTGCGGGATCGTCGACTCCATCGGGTTCTGCAAACTACGCCAGCGCGGCGCTGAGACCGCCTCCTGCGGCGTCATGCCGAAATCAAGCATGTGCGTCACCAGCTGCAGGTTCGTCTGCACCTGCGTATCCGCGCCCGGCGTCCCGCACGTCAAGACCGGCCTTCCATCCTTCGTTATGATCACCGGGTTCATCGTATGCCGCACTCGCTTGCCCGGCATCAGGCAGTTCGGATGCCCCTCCTCCAGATGCCAGTATGTCATCCGGTTGTTCAACAGGATGCCCGTTTCGCCTGCGATCAAGCTGGACCCGAAACCCGATTGAATGCTCTGCAGTATACAGACCAGGTTGCCCGCCCGGTCCGCCGTACAGAAGCAGGTCGTGTCTTCGTGCGCTTCCGGCGCCCCTGCCGGCACGTCATACGCCGCCCGCTCCATGTCGATTCGTTCGGCCTGCTCAGCCGCATACTCTTTCGACAACATGCCCGCCAGCGGAATATCGACCCACTCCGGGTCGGCCATAAACTTCTCCCGGTCGGCGAAAGCAAGCTTCTTCGCCTCAACCATCAGATGGATAGTTTCGGCTGTATTGCATCCTGAACGTTGCAGATCGAACAATTCCACGATATTCAACTCCTGCAACAGGATATGCCCGCTCGAATTCGGCGGCATCTCGTAGACCTCGTAGCCGCGATAGTTGACGTGGATTGGCTCTGCCCAGTGGGCGTGGAAGTTGCCAAGGTCCTCCTCGGTCAGCAAGCCGTCGCGCGCCCGGCTGAAGGCAGCGATTTCCCGGGCGATTTCGCCCTCATAGAAGCTCTTTCTGCCGTCCCGGGCAATTTTGCGCAGGGTCTCGCCCAGGTTCGCGTTGCAGAGAATCCCGCCCGCCGCGATCGGGGCGCCGTCGTTTGTATAGATGGCCCGCGTGTGCGGGTCGGACGCAAAACGCTCGCGTTCCCCCTGCATGGCGCCTGCCAGCAGATGGCTGACCGGGAATCCGTCTTCACACAGCGAAATCGCGGGACGAAATACCTCCTCCAGCGGCAGACCGCCGTACCGTTCATGCGCCAGCAGCCACCCATCAACCAGCCCCGGCGCCGATACGCTGCGAATCCCCTTCATCGGGATGCCGCCATCCTGCAGATAGCGTTCGCGCGTGGCGGCGGCAGGAGCGGGTCCCGTCGCGTTCACCGCGCTGACCTCCCCGGTCTCCGCCCAATAGATCAGAATAAAGCCGTCTCCGCCCACGCCGGAACCGGCCGGCTCTACCACGCCCAGCGCGGCTGCCGTAGCTATCGCCGCGTCCACTGCATTGCCCCCGCCCATCAGCGTGCGAATCCCCGCCTGCGATGCGAGCGCGTGCCCTGATGTAACCATCCCGTTCCTGCCCATCACCGACGGCCGAAACGCCGAAGCGGTGACTCCGTGTGGCGATCGCATTCTGCGCCTCCGTCTTTCTGTTGCTCACTGGTTGTTCAATGCAACGATTGGCCGCTATATTTCCAGCCGCGATCTACGGGCAACTGCTGTTTACCGCCCCATCGCATAGGCAATCTGCCCGCGCGGCGAAGCCCCGCCCGCGATCAGACCGCTCGCAGAGTCAAATGTGATCGCAAGGACCTTCCCATGGCTCCACTCACCGCCCACCGTCACCTCGTGTCCCCGCTCGCTCAGCGCCTCTCGCACAGTTGCGGGTATGCGCGCCTCCAGGGTGAGGCTGCCCGGCTTTGCGTTGTGCGGATAGAAGGAGTTGGGAAAATGGTGCGTGTGGAAGCTGGGCGCATCGATCGCCTCTTGCAGGTTCATGCCGAAGTCGATCACGTTCAGAAAGAACTGCAGCGTCCACTGGTCCTGGCAGTCGCCCCCCGGTGTGCCGAATGCCATATACGGCTTGCCGTACCTCATTGCCAGTGACGGCGTAAGCGTCGTGCGCGGCCGCTTGCGCGGCGCCAGCGCATTGGCGTGATCCGGGTCCAGGTAGAACATCTGCCCCCGCGTCCCCAGCGGGAAGCCCAGCCCCTCGATCACCGGCGACGACGGGATCCAGCCGCCGCTGGGCGTTGCCGCAAACAGGTTGCCCTCGCGGTCAACCGCGTCAACGTGCGTCGTATCGCCCGTGTATACGTTTGGATCCGCTTCCGCATAGGCGGGCGCGCTCGCGGGGGCGTCACCAGGCCGCAGCGCCAAAGACGCCCTGCCGGCATCGATCAACGCCCGCCGCTCGGATGCATACGCCTTTGACAGCAGGCGGTCCAGCGGAACTTTGACGAAATCCGGATCACCGTAGTACTGCTCACGGTCGGCAAAGGCCAGCTTGGACGCCTCAATAACAGTGTGGATATATTCAACGGAGTTGTGTCCCAGCCCGGCCAGGTCGAATCCTTCCAGCAGCGCCAGCTGCTGCAAAAAGACCGGTCCCTGGCACCACGTATTGCACTTGTACACATCATACCCGCGATAGTTAAACGTGACCGCCGTCTCCACCTTCGTGACATATTCGCGGAAGTCGGCTTCTGACAGGAGTCCGGCATTGCGCTTTCCGCTGGCATCCAGCACCTTCGTGTCGCGCTGGAACGCCACGATCTTTTCGCCGACCGGGCCCTTGTAGAACTCGTCGCGGGCCGCGGCAATCGCCGCCTCTCTGCCTAAATGCCCGCTCCGGATTTCGGCGTCAACAGTTGCCTTGAACGTATTCGCCCAGTCGGGGTTGGCCAGGAACTCGCCCACTTCCGGCGGCCGTCCGTTCGGCAGATAAACGCGCGCCGAGCTTGGCCATTCGTCCTCGAATTTCCCCTGCAACCGGGCGATCGCCCGGCGCAGATCAGGGTACACCGGAAAACCTTCTTCCATCATTTCTATCGCCGGCTCCAGCACATCCTGCAGCCGCAATCGCCCAAACTGCTGCAGCGCCGTCGTCCACGACCCGAACGCGCCCGGCACAGTCGCCGGCAGAAAACCGTCCCCTGGGATAATATCGATCCCCTGGGAGCGGAACCAGGCAATTGTGGCGGCCTTGGGCGCATATCCCTGCCCGTTAATTGCATAGACCCGCCTCTGCTTTGCGCAATAGATGAGAATCGGTACCTCGCCGCCAATGCCATTGGCATGCGGCTCCAGGACGTTGAGCGCGAATCCGGCTGCCACGCCCGCATCGATCGCGTTGCCACCCTTCTCAAACATGCGGGAGCCAGCCGTCGCCGCCAGGTAGTGCCCAGCTGATACGACCCCATGGCGGCCCATGAAAACCGGACGTGTTGTAAAGGACATCGATCTGCTCCCCATGCTCAGGCCAGCGGCCCGCTACTGTTCGATTCCGTAGAGCGCTACTTTTCCCAGTCTTCGGCGGGCGGCCAGATGATCGACGCGCCGATGGCCCTGCCTTCCGGCCGCTCTGCGACCCAATCTTCGGTTGTATCCCGCCACCTGATGAAATGGGGCGTCTGCATATGCGCCTGGAACGCTGCCTCGTCGACATAGACCTCATATAGCCAGATTTTGTTTGGATCGTCGCCATCCCGGATCACATCAAACCGCAGACATCCGGGCTCATTCTTCATCGATCCCTGGGCGTCCAGGGTAATCTCTTCGATGAACCGGTCAGTGAACTCCTCTTTGATGACTAAGGGGGCGATGATGACATACATGTGAGTCTTTCTCCTCTTTACGATTTGGGGACTGATACAACTGTTGGTTGACTGCCTGAGGAAGGGGGCTGGCATTTCAATATGGTAGCCTATCACAATCTGCAGCAGAGTGCGATTCAAACCGCGGTGTCCGCAAGCGATGCCCGCCGGATCCCATCCAGCTCTTCAGCGCTGAAAATGCCTGCCTGGTAGAGGTTGCGGTACTCGTCAGAGACGCTCTGATCAAAGATCATTGGATCGTCCGTGTTGATTGTGACCGGAACACCGTTGTCGAAAAGAGCGCGGATCGGGTGGCGCGCCAGGTCAGGCGCCGCATCCAGCATCACGTTGCTCGTCGGGCATACATTCAGCCGAATCCGGTTCTCTGCCAGCCAGCGCATCACCTCCACCGACTCGGCTGCGCCAATGCCGTGCTGAACCTCGTCCAGGCCAAGGAGCTCGACCGTCCGCCGCACCTCCTCCGCGCCCCCGAACTCCCCCACGTGCGCCTTCCGCTTCATCCCCGCGGCGCCAGCCTTCGCATACAGGTCCTCGACCGCCTCGGGCTCGCACGCCTCCTGATGGTCGTACAGGTCTATCGACTGAAAAAAACCCGACTCGAGCGCCTCATGTGCAAGCGGCATCAGTTCAGGGTCGGATGCGGCCTGGCGGGGAATGCCCAGCTCCGGCCGCAGATCAATCTGCGGCCTGTACTGGTCGGCCAGGGCGCGGATATGGTTCTCGACGCCGACCAGACCGTCTGCATAGTAGGCAGCGCGCCGGATATCCAAACTCATCTCCAGGACAACCACGCCATCCTTGATCGCGTCGCGCACCGCAGACTCCACCACGAACTCGATGGTCTCCCGGTTTCGCAAGTGGGGGTCCAGTACATCCATCGCGTACACGATCATCCCCCCCAGCTTATTCATCCTGGCTGGAGGAGGCTCAAGGCTGCATCCCAGCCGTCTCTCCAGATTGCGGCGCCGTGTACTGAAAAAGGCATGGCAGTGCAGGTCTACCTTGGGGGCGGCCCGCAAAGCAGCCCGGTCATCTTCTTTGAGCGCGTCTACGAAACTGATCGTCATGCTGTGTTACTTTTTTGCTGATTTTTCTCCTGTCAAAAGCTCATTTGCAGGGGGCTTCTTCGCGCCTCACGCGGTCCATGCGGCGCTGTCGCCGAGCGCCGATTCAAGATACTGGCGGCTCATTCTGGCCGCCTCCCGCGCCGGCCTCGGCGCTCGCGGCGTTCCATCCAGTTCGACGTTGACCCAACCGCCAAAGCCGCCGTCCTCAGCAAGAATGTCAAAAATCTCCGGCATTGGCAGGATGCCGCTGCCGATCGGCTCGTAGTTCACGTAGCCGCTGCGGTCGATCTCCTTGCCGTCCGCATCGCGCTCGTAGTTTCCATTCCAGTCCTTCAGATGCACGTGGACGATGCGGTCGCGGTAGGTGCGCATCACCTCCAGAATATCGCTGCCCCCCTTGGCGATCTGCCCGGTATCGGGCGCGAATCCGATTAGCGATGCATCGACCAGCCCCAGAATCGTGTCGATGTCCTCACGGGTCTCGATAGCCGTCCCCGTGTGGGGATGCAAACCTGCCGCGAGGCCGTTCTGATGGCAATACTCTCCGATCCGGTTCAGCGCGTCGGCCAGCCGCCGAAACTGGTCCGGGGTATAGCCGTCCGCAGGGCGCGGACCGCCCTGCAGTACCAGCGTCTCCCCGCCAGGCAGCGCACGAAGCCCATCGGCCTCCCGGCGGGCCTCCTCCAGATCGGCGGCCGCCGTCTCCGGGTTGATCCACTCCTTGTAACAGTAAGCTGCTCCCGTTGGGATGCCAACGCTTTCAACCAGACCGCGATATCCTCCCGGCAGGCTCTCGTTGAGTTCAAGAATCTTGAACGCAAACGTCTCAAAGCCCTGGTACCCGAGTTCGGCAGTTTCCCGGTACGCCTGCTCAACATCACCCGGAATGCCCCAGGTGATTCCAGTATGACCGATCTTCATTTTCCTCTCCTCAGTCGATGCCCCCAGCCGAATATCCTGCAGCCGGCAATCGCCGCCATCTACATGATGCGGAATCCACCGTCCACGTACAGCGACTGGCCCGTTACGTAGCTTGCCTTGTCCGAAGCCAGAAATGCCGCCACCTGCCCGATCTCGTCCGGTGCGCCCGCGCGTTTCAGCGCGATGCTCTCCAGGACAACCGGCAGAATCTCAGGATCCTTCATCACCCAGCTCGTCATATCCGTATCGATCAGACCCGGGTTGATGCAGTTGACGCGTATGTTGTGCTCCGCCAGCTCGACCGCAAGGTTTGCGGTCAGCGCTTCAACGCCCCGCTTACTCGGCGCATAGTGCGCCCGCCCGGGCAGCACCATGCCCGCCTGCACCGAGCCAATGTTGACGATTGCGCCGCCCTTCCCGCCGGCGATCATCTGTCGCGTCGCCGCCTGCGCGCACAGAAACTCGCCGCGCAGATTGATGTTCGTCACCCGCTCCCACTCCTCCGGCGTGATTTCCAGAAAAGGAACGATCGACTCCACACCGGCATTGTTCACCAAAATGTCCAGCCCGCCCAGCTCTCCCACCACACAGTCCACCATTGCCTGCACCTGCTCCGGATCGGCAACATCAGCCATCGCGACCAGCGCGCGGCCGCCCAAATCGCGCACCTCCTGCGCCACCGCCTCAGCCTGCTCCGCGCCCTCCACATCATTGACGGCCACGTCAGCGCCCTCCGCGGCCATCGCCAGGCAGATGCCGCGTCCAATCCCTCGGCGCGCGCCCGTTATCAGCGCAACCTTACCCTGTAGAATACCCATCACGATGCTCCTTTCCCCTTTTCGGTTTCAGATCGGACACGCCACCTTTCGCGCTCGTTCGGGGAAACATGCCTCCCCGTCTCATCCCCTTGCGGCGGAAAATCCCCTGTTTCGCACATCGCCAGGAACGGATTGTCCCGCGCCTCGACCGGGAATTTGATGACTGTTCGGCGCCGCGCCGACTCATAAATTCCGATCATCACTTCAGTGACCTTGCGGCCGTTTTCCCCGTCCAGTGGATGGGGCGCCCCAGTTTCAATGGAGTAGATCAGATCCTGGACCTCAAGCCCAATTGCACTGACAGGCGCCGGCCATTCAATCTCTATGTCCTCGAATTCGCTGCCCCGGAAGATGCGCAACGCAGGCGTCGACTCGAGATCAGCCATCTTGAATACGTCGCCGTAGAGTTCCAGCCTGCCCTCGCTGCCGTGAATGATGAAATGGTGGTAACGATGGCGCTCGTCGTTCCAACTGGGATCCAACGACTTCTGCCGCCTGATTCCCCCCTCGCGCGCGGCCTCGCGCGCCATCCAGCCCCAGACCATGCTGGCTCTTAACCCGTTTGTAAACGCCAAAAAGGCAATCCCCGCGTTTTCACAGCGGTGCCCGTAATACTCATAGCCTTCATGCCCGTCCACCTGTCCCAACAGGTGATCGACTTCCGGCTCTCCCAACAGCGCCAGTAACATATGGATCGTGTGCGTCCCGTCCGTCATCAGGCAGCCGGCCTTGAGCGAGGCCTCAGCCGATATGACGTTTCCGATTGCACCGCCGGCAATCAGCTCCCGCGCGCGTGTGTACTGCGGCATATAATAGCGCTGGTGGCTGACCGTCAGCCGCGAGCCGGACGCCTGGCAGGCCGCAAGCATCTCGTCAGCCTCAGCCAAATTCATGGCCATCGGCTTCTCGCACACAATGCCCTTCGTTCCCGCTTCCGCCGCGGCCACCACCATCTCACAATGCAATGCATCATGTGTCACGACCGATACCAGCTCCGGCTTAATCTCAGCCAGCATCTTCCTGTAGTCGGTAAACAATGCTTTAGCATCTGTCTCTTCGGCGAAAGCATTCAGGGCATCTTCAGAGATATCCGCTCCCGCTATGATCGGAACAGCCAGCTCCTCGTACGCCCTCATATGTCCCCGGGCCATTCGTCCGCACCCGATCACAGCCGCTCTGTAATCTGTCATCTTAGGTTCCTCTGGTGGAATTAAAACTTACTCGCCATCCCAATCACAGGTTCTGCTCTTCGCTGTCCGCGACGCGCGCCACCGTCTCGTCTCGCAGACGCCGCGCGAAGTCGACATTGTACGGTAGCCGGGCCGGAATGACCGCGGCCCAATCGATATCCTTGCTTTCCTCCGGGCGCGGATGAAGGCCGGCCCGCACCTGCCGCTCGCCGCGCCACAGGTGGCGCACAAAGCGGGCCATCCGGGTCGGCGTCAGATCGGTGAAGCTGTTGAGAAATGCCTCGTCATACATGGGAATCGGGATAAACCCCCCGCTGTCTTCAATGTTCAGATGAACGTCTGGATTGGCCTGGTAAAGTATCTCGACGACAGCGGGCAGATCGACCAGCCCGCGGCCCAGGGGCGCGCCCCCCTGCCAGTTATAACCCTCATCCGTCGGGTAGATGCACGTGTCCTTGAAGTGGGTCGTGTGGACGTAAGGAGCGAGCGCTCGCGCCGCGTCGACGGGATCTTCGAGCAGCCCCAAGGCGTTGGCCGTGTCCAGATTGACGCGCACGTGTTTCGAGTCTACATCCTCAATGATCCGGACGAGTTCAAGCGACGTCAAATCGACATGGAGCTCCATCGTGATCGTCACGTCATAGTCCGCCGCGATCAGGCTCAGCTCGCGCAGTGCCTGTGTGGTCAGCTCAATCTGTTCCGCCAGGGTGGGCGAGGCGAAAGTCCGCTCCCTGAGCAGGCCAAAACAGGAATTCAGGATCGGCGCATTCAGCTTCCTGGCCAGCGTAAAGAGAGGCTTCCACTCCGCCGCCATTTCGGCCGCGGTCCGGCCGCTCTGCCGCGGGTTGACGCCGCCTCCGGCCAGTTCCAGATAGAGCCCGTGTGCCTGTGCCTCCGCCGCCAGCCTCTCCACATAGGCATCGTCGCAACCCTCCAACAAACGGGCCGAGAAGTGCAGACCCTCCAAACTGTGCGCTCTGGTCAGTTCCAGTAGCTCCAGTGGGTCGAGGCTAACCGCTTTCAGTGTCAATGCGTCAAGTCCGACCTTCATTACGCCTCCAATCCTTGGTGGCCGGTAACCGAATTTGCCGGCAGCCGGCAATTTTTCGTCTCCCAGCCGCCTCGGTCAGGCCAGCGCTTCGCCCATCTTTACCGCCTGGAACGTCTTCATTCGCACCAGCAGCCATAGCGTGCCCACCGCGGCCGCCAGCACCATGAATAGCATCGCCAGCACCAGCTGCGCCACATCGTCCCATGCGATCTGCACAACAAAGGGCGGGATCAGATCGGCCTGTTCGTACCCTATCTGGTAAAAGGGAATGAACAGGTAGCTGCTCAGCAGCCCCAGGTAGCTGCCGGCGGCGATTCCCGCCGTCGTAACCGTTATCTGTTCGCTGCCGAGTGAAAGAACAAGCTGACTCGTCGACAGCCCCATCGCCCGCAAGATGCCCAGCTGAATAAAGCGCTGGCGAAACGACAGCGCTGAATAAATCACCAGGGCCAACATGCTCAACACCGCGACCGCAATGAAGCCTACCGACAAGAATCCGAACAGACCAACCCGCGATGGTCTTGCCTGCGCCTCCGCCAACTCCGTGTGCGCGTCTTCCATGGCAAGAATCCTGTAGCCCAGCTCGTCCAGTGAGCTTGCCAATAACTCCGGATCGATCGCCTCCTCCGTGGCCAGCCAAACACGGTAAGGCGTCTCGTGCCCCAAAAGCGAGAAAACATAGTTCAGATTGGCGACAAAGAACTCGCCGTCCTGCGGATATACCGTAGGGAAGAACGCCATTGCCCCAACAATCTGAAAATCGAACGTCGCATTGCTCGTCGGGACGAGGCCGCTCAACGCGATCGTATCGCCGATCTGCAGACCAAGCTCCTCCAGCATCGACTGGCTTACAATGACGCCGCTTTGCTCCAGCGCCAGCGCGTTCATCAGAGCGCCAAGAGAGTCGTCCGCAAAATCCGGCCGAAAATAGGCGACCTCCGGGAACTGGCTGCGGTCAATCCCGAACAACCGCCCGTTGACAAGTCTGCCGCCAATACGCGTGGCCACAGGAAACTCACCTATCCGGGTCGCCGCTCTCACCCCCGGCGCCTGCCGGTGTTCCTCGACCGGCAGATTGATCCAGACGAATTCCTCCTCCTGCTCCTCCCCTGTCCTGTTTTCATCCGGAGGGAGCATACGCAGGGCCGCCCCTTCGGTAAGGGTGACGTCGGCCCCAACCTCGTAGAAGATGCGCGCCACCAGGTTGGCGTCAAGCGTTCGCGCCATCGACGCCGTGAACGTTCCCAGGCTTGTGGTCAGTATGAGCAGCAGAAGCAAGCTGGTGTAAACCCTGCCCGTTCGGGCGAGATTGTAGAACGCCAACAACATCGATACCCCGCCCATGCGTGCCCACAACCAGCTCAGCAGCGCCGCGATCAGCGGGAAGAAACGGACGGCAACGAGCGCGACGGACAGAATAAAGAGCGCCGGCGCCAGAAAGAGCAGCGGATTGTCCAGGGGATCGCTGGGTACGTCGGACTGTAGAAAGGCGATCCGCCCCTGCGTCTTGAGAAGATAGTATCCGTAACTCGCAACGACCAGGAGCAGGAAGTCGAGATACGAACGCTCCCAGAAGGAGCGACGCTGCCGCCGGCTTACCTCCTGTTTGGCCTCGACGATGGCCAGTCGCGCCGCGCCCATAGCCGGCAGCACTGTCGCGAGCAGCGCGCCCGCAATCGCGAAGAACGTATAGGTCATGCTGGTCGTCGTCGTTTCGATCTGCAGGGGCGTTTGAGTGTCAAAAGTCATGAAATAGCGGGTCCCGCCAATGAACTGCGCCACAACTCGCCCCAATGCCGGCCCAACTGCCAGCGCGACGATCCCAAGCGAAGCGCCCTGCAGCAGATAGATGGAGAAGACCTGGCCGGTGGTCGCCCCCCGGCTCTTCAGGATCGAAATCTCTATCTGCTGACGCTTCACCGTACTGTCGGCGACAAGGACGATAAAGTAGAGAACGAGCCCAAGGATCGGAATGCTGAACAGGAGCAGCAGGATCGCCTGCGCTGCCGCGACCCGCTGGTAGCGCCGGAGCGCTGAGACAGGCGATAACTCAAGATAGGTAGTCGATATCAGGTTCTTGATCTGCCGGTCAACGTAATTCACCCTGCCCAGGAACCTGTCCACATCCTCCGCGCGGACCGAATTGCCGCTCACCACCCTGTACCAGCCGACGTCAGTCAGGGCATGTGGAACCCTCGCCCCAATGTCTCTGATGTAGGCGCTTTCAGGGACCAGGAAGACGTTGGCAAAGGACGCCGGCGGCAGATGCCACTCGGCGCCGCCTTCTGCGCGCGGAATCCAGATCCCTGCGATGCGCACCGGCACCTCCAACCTCTGGATCGCGCCGTTGGCTGTCCGGGCGCTCGGATCGAAGAGCGTATACCTCTCCCCCACCTGCAGTCCGGCCTCTACCGCGAAAAACTCACTGACTAGGACGTCAACGATCTCTTCCCCGCCTGCATCCAAGCCGTCCTCTGCCGGAAAGGCCCCCTCGGCGACGGCAACGAACGCCTCCATCCTGTCGATGAACCCCAGATAGCCGCGCAGCAACGGCTTGTCCTGCTGTTCGTATGTCCCGTCCCGCAATGGAAACACTTGGAAAAGATCGCTCTTTACATAGTGCATGTCCGACCGGTAGGGAAGGCCCAGATCCTGGTTGTAGCGGGTCTCCATATACTGATTCAGGGACGAATAGTCCTGCCAGGTCGCGCCTTCGACGCTGGATCCTTTCACATAGTGGTAAAAGAAGGAAAATGCCGACCGATTGGGGACCGTCTGAAGTTCATGTTGCAGCAGTGAACGGTTGGCCGCGTCCGAGTACATCGGCGGCGCCGATGCAAGCGCCACCACAACGCTCCAACCCAGCAACAGACAAAGTGTCAGAACCGGTTCAGAACTGAAGCGACGGAGAGCGATTCTCCATAGGCCAAGATAGCTGTAAATGGAACGCATTGCAATGAACTGGAGAGACCGCAGCGCTCCCAAGCAGCTTACATCTTGATGGCGCCGGAGCTAAGCCCTTCGACGAAGAGTCGGCTGGTAAAGGCGAACAGGATGATGAGAGGAATCGAAGCGATTACATAACCCGCCATCAGAGGACCCCAGATTGTGTACCAGGCGGTTCGAAATGCATAGAGTCCAATGGTCAGGGTCATCAGTTCATCGCTACGGAGTGTAACCAGGGGCCAGATGACATCATTCCACGTGCTCAGCACGTGCATAATTGCGACAACGCCAAGAATCGACTGTGACAGCGGGATGCCAATATGGCGGAATACCTGCAGCTCGTTGGCGCCGTCGATTCGCGCCGCTTCGAACATCTCGCCCGGCAGCGCTTCAAAGAACTGCCGCAAAATGAAGATGGCGAAGACCTGCCCGCCCGCGATGTAGGGGGCAATCAGAACCCAGCGCGTATTCAGCAGGCCAAGATCCTTGACCAGCAGAAAAGCCGGGATCAATGTGAGCTCACCAGGAACCATTAACAGGGCCAGTACGCCGAAAAAGAAAATCTCCCGCCCCGGGAAAGGATAGCGGGCAAACGCCCAGGCCGCAATCGCCGCCAGTACAACCATACCCGCGACCGACGTGCCGCTGGCGATCAGACTGTTATAGATGTAGCGCGAGACGATGCGCCATGCATCAGAGTAGTTTTCCGGGTGCAGCGGAAACGTAACAGTAAACGGGAAGTGGTCGAACTGGGGAATATCCTTGAACGAGATGATGATCGTGATGATGAATGGCAGAAACATGAAGAACAGGAAGCCGAGCAATCCCAGATGACGCCACCAATCCCCTGTACGCCACGCGCGACGCCAGCTATCGCCCATCGTCATCCGTTGGATCGGTTGCGGTTGTCCTTCCAGTACAGTCATCGTTCTATTCTCCCGTCGCGTCAGACTGAAGCGACTCCTGCTCGCGGCCTATACGCCGGCAATCATCTCTCTCCAACCACCGTCCGCCTAGTATTCCCCTGTCTTGACGAACTTAACGTTCAAGATCGTCAGACCCATGATCAGCACAAACAGGAACATCCCGATCGCGGATGCGTATCCCATCTTGTTCCACAAAAACGCGTTGTTGTACATCCATAGCCCGGGAACCATGCTCGCAGTGCCAGGCCCCCCCGCCGTCATCACGAATACCGCGACCCAGCCCTGCAGGCCGCCGATGACTGCCAGCACAATGATCAACTTGAACTGTCCAAGAATGAGAGGAATGTCGATCGCGAACAGACGCCGCAGCCCAGAGCATCCGTCTACTAGTGAACTGTCTATCACCTCATCCGATATGCCCTGCAGGCCCGCCAGATAGATAAGCACGGTCACGCCCCCCACCCACGGGAAGCCCATAAACGTAACTGCGTAGAGAGCGGTCTTCGGGCTCCCCAACCACGGCTGCTGCCAGTCTCCCAGCCCAACGCTTTCCAGAAACGCATTCAACAGCCCGTGCGTGCCGTCATAGATAAACTGCCACAACAACAGGTTGACGATGCCGGGAACCACCGCAGGCAAAATCGTCAGGACGCGATAAGTATACTTGTGTACGTGACTGCGCAGATTGAAAATCAGTTCGGCAACGATGAACGGAAACGTCACAGCGCTAATCACCCGCCAGGAAGTGAGCAGGCTCACATGCCGCAGCGACTTGATGAAGACGTCATCCCTGATGAAGAGCTTTTCGAAATTGCCCAACCCCAGGAACTCCGGCTGCAGACCGATATCCCACTGGAAAAAGGCCCTGTACAGACCCATGAAGGCCGGGTAGTAGTTGAACGTGAGCAGCAGCGCGAAGGTTGGAACCAGCATCAAATAAACAAATCGGTAGCGGTAAATGCGCTGCCCGAGCGTGCTTTCCCTCTCGCGCGGCACACGCAGGTCTGCCATCGTCGCGTGTGACGCAGGCGCCCGAATCTCTTCTGTTGTCATGGCGTTTTACCCGTTTCCACTGTGCGGGCGGGCCCCACAGATCCTTCACCGCGGAGCCCACCCGCTTCCAGTCGAACAAACCGATCTCAGCGCAATTTTCCAGTCACAACCAGGCGGGTTGTGCCGTGGACGGACGCGCAACGACTAACTGCACTGCCATTCATTCTTGGCAATGGCATCTTCAGCGTACTCAAGCAGCAGCTCGTCGATCTGGGCCGCCGCCTCTTCCTGTGTCAATACGTCCAGCTTGAAGTCGGTCCAGATGTTGGCGATCTTCTCGCGTTGCTCTGTGCCGATCTTGTCCGGGTAGGTGACCATGCCTGCTTCGCCCAAACCCTCGGTGATGGCGCGCAACGGCTCCTTCAGATCAGGATTGACGTCAACGCCCTTGATGTTGGGCAGGAACGTGCCTGTCTCCGAGATCATTCGACCGGCGTTCTGCGGCGCAGTTACATAGCGCAGGAAGTCCACCGCCAGAGGAACAATTCCATCCTGTTCCGTCTTTGTCGATATTGCCCACTGGGCCGCGGTCGCGCCGCCGATCGGGGGCGCCGGTTCGCCAATCGCAAACGGCGAATCCGCCTCGGTCACTGTGGGCGCATAGAAGCTGCCCCACTCGAAGTCAACCAGCGGGTCGGCCTTCAGGTAGCCAAAGCGCCAGCTGCCGTCCTCAAACACTGCCACATCTTTATTGAGGAACTTGCGGTTGAAGTCCGCGCCCTCTGCTGCCCAGTCCGGCGCCAGATAGGGGATCAACTGCTTGACCAAGCGGAACCATTCACCGTACTCGTCGTTGGTTGCCCTGTACAGCCCGCTCTGCATGGCGCAGGCCACCTCCTCCAACGAGGCAACGCCGCCGTCAAGGTTGATCAGCTCATCCTTCCGCGCGTAGACCATTGCCCCAATCTGGGACTGGTACCAGGCCAACCGCGCGTTGGGGATGATCGTGTCCATCAGCGCTTCCTGAATCTCAATCCATTCGCCGTACGTGGACGGCGCCGCAACCCCCACCTCTTCAAAAACGGTCTTGTTGTAGAAGAAGAAGGTCGTTACCAGGTCGATCGGAACCACATAGTGCTTTCCATCCGGCCCGCGCTTCGCCTCGGTCGGAACTTCGTAGAACTGGTCCAGCCAGCGTTCGCTGCCCGGGTCACCCGCGCCCACGTAAGGATTCGGCTGTTCGAAGAACGGATCCAGGGGAATCCACCAGTTCTTGTCGATCTCATCCTGCACCCAGAAGGAGTGTGTCCATACGATGTGCGGAATCGTGCCGCCAGCCTGGTTCGTAACGATCCACTCATGGTCGGCCAGATTGCTCGGCTTCCTGATGATCTCGACCGTGGCCCCAGGATTATCGGCCATGTACTCATCAGATATGACCTGGATCATGTTGTGGGGCAGAGGGTTGTTCGGACCCTGTTCCATGCTCTCAGTCGGCGTATAGTGCTGGACATAGATCTGCAGGTTGCCGGCCATGCCGGATTCCCCGCTCATCTCGTCTCCAGCCGCATCCTGGGCCGCTGGCGCAGCGGGCGCGGCGCAGGCCGCCAGCGCGACGCCGGCGCCGGCCATACCCATAGTCTGAAGGAATGAACGTCTGCTGAGCTTTTTCATGCTTCTCTCCTTGAAATGAAGGTTAAAGTGAAACACAGACTTCAGCGTAGTGCGCAATCATCTTGCAACTCGAACTTGCCTTCCATATGAGTCCGGCATGGACTGAAATCACGTCGCCAAACAAGGCGGACCGAACCCTCCTTCGTTACCGACCTCGCATCCGCTGAAATGCAATCTGCTCAATCCTCCACAATCGCCACCGCCCTCACCGGCGCGCCGGTCGACCCGACCCACTTCACCGGCAGCATCGAGAGCGTGAAGCCGTGCGGCCGCGGGATCTGCTCCAGATTGCAGAGGTTCTCTACATGATAGTACTCATGCTCGTTCATGACGCGATGGGCTTCCCAAAACTGCTTGCGCTCAAACATCGCCCACACCGGCGGGTCAAATGTGACCGCGTCGATCCCCATCACCTTCACCCCGCGCTCGATCAGCCAAAGCGTCGCTTCGCGGGTCATGCCGCTGTGCTCGCTCAGGTATCTATCCTCATCGTTGTAACTGCCCGCTCCCGTCCAGATCAGCACAAGGTCAAGCGGCTTGATCTCGTACTCAATCTTTCGCAGAGCCTCTTCAATATCGGCTGCCGTGATGCCTGCGCCGTTTTCCTTGTGCCGAAAATCCAGAAGGACACCGTCACCGTAGCAGTACTCCAGCGGGATCCCCTCCGGCCCCGGCTTGCCGGGAACAAGGTGTTTCAACGCGTCTATGTGCGTCCCGACATGGTCCCCCAAAATCGTCAGGTAATGGGCCGTCAGCGACGTCACGCCATGCTCCGCCGCGCCGATGCCTTCCGCAAAACCCTCCCAATCCTCATACATCAACAACGTCGGACGGGTCACCCGCGGGAAGACCACCATGTCGTTGTGAACTGGCATACTCAAGTCAATGACGGTGCGCCCCATGCCTGTTCTCCACGGTTCACCTACATGCTAACTGTGCCTTGTTCCGGCAGCCTTTGCCATTAAACGATTCAGAATTGTGAACATTCGGCCAAGCCTGGCCCAGGAGAGTCAGACCCTTCTGCAGACGAAAAGCAAATCTCCGGGACCCGATGATGAACGTCGGCAGTGACCAAGAATGAGGATAGGCGCTTCTTTGGCGCAACGCTCCGCTACTACATTGGCAGGAAGCAGGGCGTCTCTATCAATACCTCGGTTCGGGGGGAAGGACACGCCAACGCATTGCCCTTCAGTTTCTGCGCCAACTGCTATTATAAGAAAATAATGCGCATAGGCAAATCATAAACCTGTTCCTGCAGTTCTCCAGCGGCCTTGCCTTTACCGCAGCAGTTCCAGTCTGCAACGCTTCTTGGGCCTACAGGCCTTTTCCAAGAACTGAAAGCTATTGGATCACTTGCTACGGATTAGGTCAGCCGCGATTTTTTGCAGTCCGGCTTGGCGCTGCAGGATTCTTACCTTTGCAGGTCTGCAACAACTTGTGTATAGTCATTGTATCTACCAAACCGCATGCGCATTCGCCTCTGTCATTGAGTAAATAATTCTGGAGAATGAGAACGATGGAAACTCGAGTACAGAAGTGGGGCAACAGTCTTGCCCTGCGCATTCCCAAGCCCCTTGCCAACCAGGTTGGAATCGATGAGAACTCGCCGGTCAGTTTGACTCTGCGAGGCGAAGAGTTAGTCATCGTGCCCGTGGCGCCGCCCCCTCTGAAATTGTCAGACCTCCTGGCGCAGGTGACCGAACACAACCTGCACGGTGAAGTGGACACCGGGCCGGAGGTGGGGCGTGAATCATGGTGACGCCCCGCGACTACGTCCCCCAGCGCGGCGACGCCGTCTGGCTTAACTTCACACCACAGAGCGGGCATGAACAAGCGGGCCGTCGGCCCGCTGTTGTACTGTCACCAGGATCATACAACGGGATAACAGGTCTGGCGATTCTCTGTCCAATCACCAGTCAGGTAAAGGGATACCCCTTCGAAGTTGCGATTCCTTCAGGGCTAAGGTTGACCGGAGTAGTCCTCGCCGATCAGGTCAAGAGCGTGGACTGGCGAGCCAGAGACGCAACATTCCTGGCGGCTCTGCCCGCGCATGTCATCGATGCCGTATTGGATAGAGTGGGAACACTCCTGGCGAAGGAAGAAAACTGAGAACCGTGTCGCCGAGGATTGGGCATCAGGAGCTAAAGTTAAGACGCCTGTCCGTCACACTCCTGACAGATCTGGGCAAGACGTCCAACGCCATCACCGCCTGTAACTTCCGTCTCGTAGTCCCTGCGCACACGCAGCCCATTCTCACCGCAAAAGTCGCACCGGCCGTACTCCCGGAATGGTGAATAGGCTGCCCGTTGCGCCTCCTGCCGGCTACGCTCCGACAGTTCCGGGACTGCAAACAGCTCCACGAAGCGCCGCACCTGGCTGTCGGTCTCGCTGGCGACCGCCCGCTCAAAGATCGGCAGAAGCGCCGGGTCGTCCGGGCAGCCGCCGTCCTCCAAGGTATGCCAGGCCGCCCGCCGCACCCGCACATCCTCGTCCTGCATCAGTCTGTAGAGCGCTTCCCAAGCGTCCTCGACCCGCTTGCGCACGTGGCAGGGGCAGAGATTCTCGGCCGCATGCAGCCGCTCGGCAGGGTCCGCGCTGTAAGCCATCTCGATCAGACGCGGGATCGCCTCTCCCCGCACTCTGTGTTCCCCGCCCTTGAAAGCCGCCTTCTGATGGCGGTTCAGCCCCTTTCTTCTGCGCGCCATCTATCTCCTCGCCTCCAGGGCCAGCCGCGTTGCCGCGCGGGCGGCTTCTGCCGACTTCTCGCACCAGCTCGCCTGCCGCGTCAGACCATCCAGAATCAACTGGTGAACCTCCTCCGGTGAATCGGCCAGCCGCATCAGTTCCAGATCAGGGGCGGAGATATTCCCCGCCGCCAGCATCGTGCCGCCCAGCCAGTCCAGCAGGCCTCCCCAATAGTCGGAGTTGTAGAGAACCACCGGAAATTTCCTGACCTTTCCCGTCTGGATCAGCGTCAACGCCTCGAACAGTTCGTCCAGCGTGCCAAACCCGCCGGGGAAAATGACGAATCCCTGCGAATACTTGACGAAGTTCATCTTGCGCACAAAAAAGTAGCGAAATTCGAGCCCAACGTCGACGTATCCGTTCACGCCCTGCTCGAAAGGCAGCTCAATGCCCAGACCGACCGAGGCGCCTTTCTCCGGTTGCGCCCCCCGATTGCCGGCCTCCATAATGCCCGGCCCGCCCCCGGTGATGACCGTAAGTCCCGAGGCCGCCAGCAGGCGCGCCGTCTCGACAGCCGCCGCGTAATTGGGATCGTCCGGCCGCGTGCGCGCCGACCCGAAGATCGAGATCGCGGCGCCCAGCCCCGCCAGCGTGTCAAAGCCCTCGACGAACTCGCCCATGATGCGAAACACGCGCCAGGGGTCGCTGTCGGTGAAAGGCTTTCCCTCCGCCGCCGGGGATTCGAGTATACATTCGTCCTGGGTTCTCCGTTCCAGCATGGCGCATTCTCCACACTTCATGCCGTCCTTGGCATCCGGTACAGGATGACAACGAATTCAGCGTCGCGCTCGTCCAGCTCCGGCTCTGGCAGCCCCCTCTCAGCCGCCAGGCGAAAGATGCGCAGAATTCCCGTTCCCAGCCTGGTCATCAGCCCCAGTTTGGACATCAGTGAGAGTATGATCGGGTTGCGCTCCACGTGAATGCCGGCGCGCGCGTTTTCCACCGTTACACCATTGGGCAACGGTCCGGGGCTGCGAATCTCCAAACGGTCTTCAAAGAGGAAAACACGCACCGGAGATGACAGAGAATAGTCCCGGTGGACAAGGGCATTGGTCAGCGCCTCGCGCAGCATTTCCAGCGGCAGTTCCATCTGCGCCTCTGGCTCAAATCTTCGAATAACGCCGGCATTGAGCAGATGCAGTCGCAGCAAAGTCTCCGCCTGCTCCAACTGCTGCGGCAAACGACCGTCAACCGTTTTGCGGTCGAGGATGGTTTCTCCTGCCTCCGTGCCTGCGAAGTGAGCGAACTCCACTCGCGCCGTTGGCAGCATGCCCTGTGGCCGTCGCCCGAACAGCAGCGCCCCCGCAACCGTGAGCTCGTCGCCTGCCATACATTTCAGATTTCGAAGCAAACGCGCCAGCTCCTCGTCGGGCCTTTCGCTCTCCTCGGCCAAGCCGTAGGCCGCGCGCAGAAAGGCGTTGAGGACCGGTAAATCGACATCCGCCAAGCCGGTCCCGCTGAGCGCAGTTTCGTCATAATAGAAGGCGCGCACTGCCATATACATGCGGCGAATCTCTTCGCGTGAGGCCAGTCGCTTCCCCGAGTTCTGACGAACATAACACTGGCCGCGCTGTGTGTAGTACGGTCGGTCAAGCCCGCGCGGCAGCGTGATCTTCAGGACCTGCTTTCCTCCGACGTCAACCTGTTCAACAAAAGCCGCGGCGCGCGGCGTAACGTCATTTGCCAGTGCCTGGTCGATCCGCTGCCGGGCGGCATCTGCATTGGTCACGCCTGAGACCGTGCCGTCGTCTTCGATGCCCAACCAGAGCGCCCCGCCCTCTGTGTTCAGAAAAGAGACGAACACTTCAGCCAGCCTCATGGGACGCGCCGCGGCCGGCATGAACGCGGCGTGCGTCTTCTCACCGTTCTGTACGGCCTGAGCTGCCTCCCCTATGGTCAATGCTTAGGCTCAATACCCTGCATTTACGTATCCCTCCCGCGCCCCCGGCCCGAACCCCAGCTCAAATCTTCTCTGCCGGAACTCCTCCATCACGCCCGCATACTGGTCCTCGGAGATGAAATTCTCCCGCTCGGATGGATCCCGCTTCAAATCGAACAGCACCTCCGGCATCTCTTCGCCGTAATACTGGTACTTCAGATCATCCCACTTGATCATCAAATTGCGCGCCGCGAACTGGCTGACGCTCTCGTTGCGCCAGTCCCCCCCATGGCCCCGCAGAAGCGGCGCCATACTGCGGCTGTCCAGCCCCTCCGGAACCGGGATCTCACACAGCTCGCACAGGGTGGCGAACAGGTCGCACAGGTTCACGTTCTCCTCGACGACTTTGCCGCCGCCGATCGACCTGGGCCAGCGAATGATCAGCGGCACACGCGCGCTGGCCTCGAAGAACTTCTGCTTTTCCCAGATACCGTGCTCGCCCAGCATCTCGCCGTGGTCGCTGGTATAGACGATGATCCAGTCGTCAAGGTCCTGGCCCACATGCTCCAACGCGTTCAGGAGCGAGCCGTACATCTCGTCGATCCGCTCAATCATGCCGTAGTACCCGGCAACCGCGCGGCGCAGCTCCCGCGGCGAGGCGTCAACGCCCGGCCGGACCTGCCGCTGGCTCAAAAACGGATGGTCGAAAACCGGTTCGTCAAGGAAGGGCTCCACCCGGTTCAGATAGTAGGTGAGCTTCTCTTCGCTCGTGAAATAGGGGTAGTGCGGTTGATTCAGGCTTACTTTCAGCAGCAGGGGGCGGTCCGGCTGTTGCCGGTCGTAGTACGGGTCGGTGAAGTACTGCTCGATGAAGTCCAGCGCCCCGCCCAGCGCGTACTCGTCCTGAACAATGTGGGGCGAGCGGCCCACGCCCGCCCGTAGTACCTCCTTGGTATCGCTCCACTTCACCGCAGACAGCTCTCTCGTGTATCGGGCAAACGAATCCTCGTCCCGCCCCTCGATAAAGTGGGGGCCCACCTGCATCGCCGACCCAATGCGCTGACTCCACCCCTGCATCTGGTCGGGGCCCGTATGGTGCAGCTTGCCCGCCGCGACCGTGTGATAAGCGTACTGACTGAAACGGCGGGCAAACGTCATGTGGCCCAACGGCAAATCCTGGGCAAACACTTCGCAGCCGCACGTGCGCGGGAACTGCCCCGACATCATCGCCTGTCGGCCCGGTATACAGATCGGCGAAGCCGCGTAGGCATTCCTGAAGACCGCGCCGGTCCGCGCCAGCATGTCCAGCGTAGGCGTACGCGCCACCGGGTCGCCCTCGTAGCCGGTGAAGTCCGCGCGGTGCTCGTCGCTCATTAGGAACAGAACATTGGGTGGCATATCGACGACTCCTGCGTAAAGAGGATGAAGTGCGGAGCGGCCTGCCCTGGCGCCCTCTCCTGCGCCGGACCGCAATGTATCCTGGTCCGCTTCACTTACCGATTCGGTGGAACTGCTACCCCCGACACGCAGGGGGACACAACAACCTTCAGCCTGACACGGCGCCGGCTGCCCGCGCATGCGCCAACAGCCAGATGCCGAGCCGGGGGAGCGTATGCTCTATTTGGGTCAGGGGTCTACTGCGCCAGGACGCGTTCAGGAACTCCGGCGGCGTAGGCGGGCCAGCTCGGCCTCCAATTCCTCCACCCGTTCCAGTGCCTGCTGCCGGGCGGCATTCTCGGCATCGGCCCGCCGCGCTTCCGCATCGGCCCGACGCGCTTCCGCATCAGCTCTCCGCGCTTCAGCTTCGGCCTGTACCTCTGCTTCCTCGGCCCTGGTCACGGCCACCTTATGGTCGGGAATGACATATCCGGAATACACGTCGTCCAGAGCCAGTTCCAATAGCTGCGGCAACCGCTGCAGGTCCTCCAACCGAAACTGCAGACCCGGCAGCGTCTCCGATCGGATCACGCCCTCCCCATCCGGCGGAATCTCCTCATATTCAAGTGCCGGTGTGCGACGAAAGAAATGCATATGCTCCCCGCTGGGGTCGAGAATATAGTACTCCTTCACCCCGCCCAAAGCGTAGTCCCGCTTTTTTTCCTCCGTATCGCGCAACACCTCCGCCCGTGTGGAATCGGAAACCGCTTCGATAACGAAGTCGCACACGCCGCTAAAATGTCGCTGCTCAATTTCGCCCCATGGCGTCGGGTTGCTGTTCAGGATGACGCCGACGTCAGGTTTACGTACCTGCACTCGTTCCCCGGACGCTTCCTTCGTATCCGCCACGGTCAAAACAAAACCGGTCTCCAAATTGATCAGCCTTGCTATGTCGTACGTGCTGAGATAGCGGCGCAAAAGATCCAGGAACCAATTGTAAAGTTCAAGCTGCGGGGCATTGGGCAAGGGTTTGGCCTCCAGTCTGCCGTTATTCCATTCGTAACTGACATCCATGTCAGGGTAAGGATTCTCATACCACTTGGCCCAGTACTCCTCCAGGGTGACGTAGCGCCCTTCATCCGGCGCCCAGGGATTCGCCTGCGTTTCAGGCACCGCCTCATCAGTCGCCGTTGCAGACCCGTTCGGCTGCGATGCCTCAGTTTTCGTCTCAGAAACGTCGGACGCCAGTCCTGCGGGTTCCATGTTTCCTCCTCCGGCCCCTTAAACGCTCGTTCGCGCGTAATACAACTGTTCTGCGGTCATTCTATCACGTCTCCCCGGCCCAACCCAACGACCTGCCCGAAGCCCATCTACGTCAACCTTGCAATGCGACTACACTGCTGGTACGATCCTGCCCATACCTCCTGCCCTATACCCACTATCCTGACGCAAGTACGCGGACAAGTGCGCTCCCTGATTGCCGGAAACTGAAAATGACCGACCTCGCGCCGGCATTCCCTACTTGGACGCGCAAACAAGGAGAACAGGCCTCGTGAGCACCCTCTATTTCGAAAAGCTCTCCCAGTTCGAGCGCGTCGCCGAACCGGTCACCGTCAGCATTCCCTTCGACCAGGGCAAACTGACCGACGCAGCCCACCTGGTTATCGAAGACGGCGGCGAAGCGCTGCCGTCTCAACAGCGCGCCCTGGCCCGCTGGTCCGACGGCAGCGTCAAATGGCTGCTGGTCCACCTTCAGCCGGATCTGCCCGGCAACCTTTCCAAGACGCTCAACTTTCATATCGGCTCTGACCCGGCGCCGCAGCCGCGGCAGCAGGTTCACGTGACCGAGGATGACGGCGGCCTGCTGGTGGACACGGGGCCGCTGCGCTTCCGTGTGCCGCGGGAGGGTTTCCTCCCCGTGCGGGACGTAGCCCTGGCGGAGGGTCCCGAATGGCCCGCGCCCTTTGCCGGCTTCACAATGGAGACCGACGCCGCCGCGGCCGGCAGCGGCAGCGGCGCCGTCGAACTGGAGATCGAAGAGGCCGGCCCGCTTCGCGCCGTCATTCTCGTTCGCGGCCGCCACCTGAAACCTGATGGCGACGGGTTTCTGGCGTTGCGCGGCCGCATCACCGCCTACGCCGGCAAGCCATACATCGAAGTGGAGCACCAGTTCCTGCATACCCTGGATCTGCCCCAGGTGACGCTGGAAAGCCTTCGTCTCGACTTCGCCGCCCCACAAAACGGGAAGCCGCCCCAACTCGCTCTCGGCGAAGGCTGGTATCGAACCTCCATAACTGAGAGCAACAGAGAAGTCTCACAGACCTTGGATACTGAGACCATGCTCTATCAGTCCAATGAACACTTCATCGATTCCTACTACGGTGACTTCTGGACTGACTGGCGCGACGCTCGCGGCGGCCTCTGCCTCTCCATTCACCAGGCCCACCAGAACTTCCCCAAAAGACTGCACGGCCGCAAACAGGGCATCGCCTGCTGGCTCTACCCCGCCGGCGAACCACCTGCCCCCATCCTGCAGGGCATGGCAAAGACCCACCGCATCCAACTCCACTTCCACGGGCCCGAGACATCCCTCGATACCCTGAGCCAGCGCAGCCTCCAGTTCCAGTTGCCGGATCGACCCTCGCTGCCAGTGGAGTGGTACCGCGCCAACAATCCCTGGATCGAGACCTATTTTCCAGAGAATCTGCCCCGCCGACTCTTTACCGATCTCAATAACCTGCACGACGGACGCCCCAAAGCGCTCGGCATGATGCATTTCGGCGACGCGCCCGATTCCGGCTACACCAACCAGGGCCGCGGCGGCGGCGAAAACGTCTGGGTCAACAACGAGTATGACCGCCCCCATGCATGTACCCTTTACTACGCCCTCACCGGACAGCGCCGCGCCCTCGATTCCGCCCTGGTCAGCGCCCGGCACTGGCTCGACGTCGACTTCTGCCACCATCACCCGGACCCGCTGATCGACGGCGGCCTGCGCATCCACACCCGCTACCACGCCACCGGACGATGCACACCTTCCCACGAGTGGACCGAAGGCTTTCTCGACTACTATTTCCTCACCGGTCGCAAGGAGGGCCTGGACGCGGCAAACTCCATCGGCGAAAACATACTTCGCCATATGGCGCTGCCATCCATGCGGCAGTTGGGCGAGGCATCGGTGCGGGAAGGAGGATGGGCCCTGCGCGCCTATGTCGGCCTCTGGCTCGGCACCGGTGAACAGCGCTGGCGCGACGAGGCCCGGCGGCTGATCGACATGTTCCTTGACTGGCACGACGAGTACGGCGCGCTCCTGGCCCCGTACACCAGCCACACCATGCCCCGCGTGCCCTTCATGATCTCCCTGACCGTCAACTCCTTTGCCCGCTATCTGCTGATCGAAGACGACGAGAGGGTGAAGCGGCTGATCGTATCGGTAATGGATGATCTCATCGAACACTGTCTCGGGCCGGACGGGGTCTTCTACTACAAAGAGCTCCCGTCCCTCCAGCGGACCGCGCCCACGCCCCATGCCTTTGAAGCGCTCACCTACGCCTGGCGCGTCACCGGCGACGAGCGCTACCTGAAAATCGGAGCGAACACCTTTGCTGCGCTGACGGCCAATCTTGAAGGCAAGGAAAGCGGCCCCAAATTTGCCGATCCCTCCGGCGCGGTCATCGACGGAGTCGGCGGCGGCCGCATCTTCGCCGACAAATACACCTCGCTGATCCTCTACGCCGGCGCCGCCGCGCCCCTCGGCCTGCTGGACTGGTACGAGTATCCCTTTCCCGGAGCCGCCTGACACGCGCCGGGCGTTCCGCCTAACCGATACATCCTTGCCGGCGGCGCAGTCCGCCCGTTGCACGCAATCCGTACAACCGGAGTCGGCAACCGGCTGCATCGCCCTTCAGGAGACGATCCATGCAGGCAAAGCGTTTCTCTGCCAATCCCATCATCACGCCTGACCTGGACGATGCCATCGGCGCCAATATCAACGGGCCCTCACTCCTGCGCGTGCCAGACTGGCTGCCCAATCCGTTGGGCAACTACTACCTTTACTTTGCCCACCATCAGGGCGAAACCATCCGCCTGGCCTATGCCGACGAACTCGGCGGGCCCTGGACCGTATACACGCCAGGCACACTGCGGCTGGAGCAGACCCCCTGTTACAACCATATCGCCAGCCCCGATCTGCACATCGATGAAGAAAACCGGCGCATCCTGATGTACTATCACGGACCCTTTGTACGTCCGCAAGAGCTCGATTCCGACCCGCTGAAGCGAATCTATCCCTTTCTGGAAGGCCAGCGGTCGCTGCTTGCCGTCTCAGAGGACGGCGTCAACTTTACTTCCGATTCCGAGATCCTCGGACCCAGCTATTTCCGCGTCTTCCGCTACCCCGACACCGCCGCAGGCTGGCACTACGCCCTGGCGATGCCCGGCATCCTCTTTCGCAGCCGCGACGGGCGCGCCAACTTCGAACCGGGGCCCGTCCTCTTCGACCGCGACCAGCGCCATGCCGCCCTGCTCATACGCGACGACATCCTCTACGTCTTCTATTCCCGCGCCGGCGACTGCCCGGAGCATATCCTCTGCGCCACCGTCGACCTCCGCCCGGACTGGAGGGAGTGGAAAGCCTCCGCCCCATTCTCCATCCTGGAACCGGAAACCGAATACGAGGGTGTCAACCTGCCCCTGGAGCCATCGCAACGCGGCGCGATCCACGAACCTGCTCGCCAACTCCGCGATCCCGGCATCTACCAGGAAGGCGGCCGCGTCTATCTCCTCTACTCGGTCGCCGGAGAGAGCGGCCTCGCGCTGGCAGAGCTCCGGATCAACTGACCAAAGTGAAGGACCGCTCCTCCCAGACATTCGTCTGCCTCAGACCTCCTGACAGTTCACACGAGATCGTCCAGGCTGACTCCAAGCGCCTTTGCAATCGAAGCCAATGTCTTGGCGGAGCCCACGCGCCTGCCCGTCTCGATCTGGGAGAGGTAAATCGGGCTGATACTGATCGTCGCTGCCAGCGCCTTCTGACTCATGCCGCGGTACTCTCGATATACTTTTATCGGGTTTACACCGGACAAGAGACGGTCGACCACCTCAATCGGAAAAGACTCGCCCCCTTCATCTTTTGCGAGATCATAGATCTCTTCATCACTCAGATCTGCTTCAGAGGCCCCGCCCTTCGACAAGCGCATATACTCGCGCCAGGGAATCACAGCGAACACCGGCTGTCCGGTTTCATCGTGAATGATTTGCAAATTGCCCATGAGAACTGTTCTCCTACTGCCTGTAAGCCTGACCACGCGGCGCGATGCGCAATACATCAATCGCGCACGCTCTGTCGACTCTCTCAAAATTGACATAACTTCCGCCAACACGCAGACGAAAAGCCGGTCTACCCTCCAAAGGGGCAATATCAACATCTCGGCGGTCGGGGTCCTCGGCCAATCTGTCCAATGCCCGGCGAATACGCAGGGCATTCTGCCGAGGCGTCTTCTGAAGGGCCCTTATGGCCTGCTTCTTCATCGTCAGTCGGTACACAGAATTCACCGCACGGAATTCACCGCATGGAATTCACTATAGCAAAATGCTTTACTTGTGGCCAAGCCTTTTGCTTTACTAGCCCATGCTGCAGACATACAGAAAGTGGAGAAGAGACCTGTCTGAACTTTCTGCAATGGTCAGCCTGCCGCAAAGTTTCCGAGCTGCCGGGTTCAGCGGCAACCGGCGTTTCGATTGACCCATAAGCCAGCCTGCTGCTACAATGCGGACAGCAATACGCATCGCCTCAGCGCCGACCGCCGCCGCAGCGAACAGGAGCGTAGCAAGATTTCTGGCCGGTACAGCGCTCCCTACTCAAGAACGGAGCAGGTTGCGGGCGATTAGGTTCACAACGGAGAGACTTAAATCCATGCCCGACCCTTCATCCGACATCGTCGTCTACGGCGCCTTCTGGTGCCCGGACTGCCGCCGCAGCAAACAGTTCCTCGGCGAACACCAGATCCCATATCAGTGGGTCAACATCGAAGAGGACGCCGACGCTGAACAGCGCGTCATCGAGATGAACGATGGCAAACGCATCATACCCACCATCGTCTTCGCCGACGGTTCCCGCCTCGTCGAACCAAGCAACTCAGAGCTGGCCTCGAAACTGGGTCTCAAAACCACCGCCAGCCGCCAGCACTATCCGGTGATCGTTATTGGCGGCGGCCCTGCCGGCCTGACCGCGGCCCTCTACCTCGCCCGTGAAGGTATCGACATCCTCATCATCGAGCGCTCCGCCTTTGGCGGTCAGGCCGCGACCACCGAGAAACTGGATAACCTGCCCGGCTTCCCCGACGGCGTCGATGGCTATGACTTCGCCCAGCGGCTGCGCGCTCAGGCCGAACGCTTCGGCGTCGAACTGCTGCAGGCCCAGGATGTCGCGACAATTCAGCGCCAGGACAACTACCACCGCATCGAAACCGCCGCTGGGGATCAGTACAGTGCCCAGGCCGTCCTGATCGCCACCGGCAGCCGCTACCGCCGCCTCAATGTACCCGGCGAAAACGATTACCTGGGCGCCGGCGTTCACTTCTGCGCCACCTGCGACGGCCCCTTCTACAGAGACAAACAGGTGGCCGTGATTGGCGGCGGCAACAGCGCTGCAGAAGAAAGCCTGTTGCTGACCAAATTCGCCGAACAGGTTACACTACTCGTCCGCGGCGCTACGTTGCACGCCAGTCAGGTCATTCAGGAGTCGGTGTCAGGCAATTCGAAAATCGACGTGCGCTGGAACACCGAAGTCCATGAATTCCTCGGCGCCAGGGCGCAACTCAACGGCCTCCGGCTTTGGAATAACCAGGCCGAAGCCGAGTCCCACATGTCTGTCGATGGCGCCTTCGTCTTTATCGGTCTCCAGCCAAATACGGGATTCCTGGAGGGGACCGGTGTGCGCCTTAACAAGTGGGGCTTCATCGAAACCGGGCACAACCTTACCCACGAATCGCATGAGCGCCCCCCTCTCTATGTTGACCGGGATCCAGTCGCGCTGGAGTCGAGCGTCCCCGGCCTCTTTGCCGCCGGAGACGCGCGCGCCGATAGCACCAAGCAGGTCGCTTCAGCCGCCGGCGAGGGCGCAACCGCTGCCCTGCTGATCCGCGACTACCTGCGCACGGTCTGACCGACTGTGCCCCCTGCCGCCCGCGGCAGTTTGCGCAGAACATCACATTCAGCGCAATCGCCGCTATCGCTTCACTGACTATACGCCATTCTCGTAAGGAGGAAATGGTGCTCACACCAGAACAACGGGAACAGATTGACGAGCAGGGCTTTCTGATCGTCGAAAACGCGCTTGAGCCCTTCGGACTGGATCGCGTCCGGGCAGCGTACGAGGAAATCCAGCGTCAGACCGAACCGGCCTGGGCCGAATCTGTCCGCAACGGCGACTTCAAAGGCGGCTACGGGAACGGGCCCGACGCGCACACGATGGGCGACATTCACAAGTACGACTCTCTCTTCCTCGACATCGCCGAGAATCCCCGCGTGCTGCCTATCCTGAAAGAGGTCGTCGGACCGGACGTACAGACAATGGAGATGGTCGCCCACTGCCATCACTCCGGCACAAATGCCCACACCGGCTGGCACCGCGACTGGCCGGCCTGGCGCCATCCCCAGTTCATGCTCAAGGCAAAAGTCTTCTATTTCCTCGATGATCAGGCGCCCGACATGGGCTGCTTCAGCCTCGTTCCCGGCAGCCACAAGCGGGACCCGCACCCATCCCGCACGGAGTTCGTCGGCGAAACGCTGGAGCAGATGCCGGGCCTCAGGAAGATTGTCGGCAAGGCCGGCTCCGCCATCATCTGGAATGTTCTCTGCTGGCATACCGGCCTCGCCAACACCAGCCCGCGCGACCGCCGTATTCTCATCTACGGCTACATGCCCTTCTGGGTGAAGAAGTGGGGCAGCGCGCCGCCGCCCCGGCACATAATCGACTGGGCGGATACGCCGCACCGGCGCCAGCTGATGGGGATCCATGCCGTCGAAGGCCGCGCCTCCTGGGACCGGAAAGACGTGCCCTACTTGCCGGAGCACGCCGAGATCGCGGCAGCCAAGAAATTCTGACCTCTCCCTATAGGCGGCCCAAGCGCGCCGCCTCACCGCAGCGCAGTCCGCCTTACGCGCGGCAGGCCGCATGTGCCGTCCCGCTGTAACTGTCCGCCAGCCATTTGGAATCTCTGCACGCCCACCGCTAAAACGAAAAGAATTCTCTCAAGGAGCCTCTATGTCCACCCCAATCAAACTGACCGTCATCGGCGCCGGCAGCGCCCAATTTTCACTCGGCCTGGTCAAAGACATCTGCCTGACTGAATCTCTCAGCGGCAGTCTCATCTCCTTCATGGATATTGACGCCGACAGGCTCCAGATGATCCATAGACTCGGGGCGCGCTACGCCGACGAACTTGGCGCCGACCTTCGCTTCGAGAGCGCCACCGACCGGCGGGATGCCCTGCAGGACGCCGATTTCGTCATCAACACCGCCTCCGCCAGCAGCCACCAGAAGCAGCGGGACGGACGTGAGCTGATGGAAAAGCACGGCTACTATCACGGCGGGCGCATGCGTCAGAACAGCTTCGTCAATCTCGACCTGATGCTCGGCGTGACCGGCGATATGGAGGAAATCTGCCCCGATGCCTGGTTGATCCAGTCGGGAAATCCCGTCTACCAGGGCTGCACCCTCATGACGCGCGCCTCCAGTATCAAGGTCTGCGGCCTCTGCCACGGCCATTACGGCGTACATGAGATCGCCAGAACACTCGGCTTCACCGACCTTGCCGACCTCACCTGGCAGGCGCCCGGCCTCAATCACAACATCTGGCTCACCCACTTCTACTACAAGGGCGAAGACGCCTACCCGATTCTGGAAAAGTGGATTGAGGAGGAAGGGGAAAACTACTGGGAGTCCCATGTCGCCGAGCGTACCCACGACATCCAGATGAGCCGCGGCACGATCCACATGTACCGTATGTTCGGTCTCATGCCCATCGGCGATACACCCCGCCGCGGCGCCTGGTGGTACCACACTGACATCGATACGAAAATGTGGTGGTTCCCCCAACCCTGGGGCGGACCGGACACGCACCTCGCACGCCCCTATTTTGTCGAAAACCTGGAAAAACGCGTCGCCCAGATGACCAAACTCACCAGCGACCCTTCTACCAGCCTGGTCGAAGCATTCGGCTCGGAAAAGACCCATGAGCAGCAGGTGCCGATCATCGACGGCCTCGTCAACGACAACGAAGGCCAATTCCAGGTAAACGTGCCCAACCACGGCGCCTTGGCCGGTGTGCCCGACGACGTTGTCGTTGAAGTGCCCGCCATCGTCAACAAAAAAGGCATCCAGCCCATCCGCGTCGACCCTCTGCCAAAGAAGATCCTGTACACGCAAATCCTGCCCGAAGTCCTCGAAATGGAACGGGAGCTGCTCGCCTTCGAGACCGGGGACCGCTCACTCCTCTTCCTGGACGCGCTCGAATGCGAACAGACACATTCCTATAACCAGGGGCTCTCCGTCTTTGAGGAGCTCATGGAGATGGACGGCAACGAGAAACTCAACGAACACTTCATGTGGGGCCCCGGCCAGGACCTGCTGCGCCAGCCCGTACGCGCCAAGGAACCGGCCTGACCCGGTCGTGCCGCGCTGCGCATGGGACGCGACCTTGACGGCAAAGTCCCATGCGCTTTCTCTAACATAATTCCGTGCGCATACTTTTCACCTTCCCTCGCCTGGTCGGCGGGCTGACACTCCTTACATACAAGCGTCTTGCCGGCAACCTGGGTTTGACTCTGCTGGCGCTCTTCCAGATCGTGCTGACTGTCGGCCTCCTCAGCAGCGCCGGTTTCTTCGCGCAGGCCGTCGACAGGGTGATTCTGAACGAAGAACTTGACGCGCTCAGCGCCCGCACCGGGCGGCCCCCTTTCTCGACGCGCGTCTACTTCTTCCCTTCCTCCCGCAAACCGATGGACGTGCCCGCAGCCGAACGGGCCGGGCGCAGCGTCGCCGACACGCTCTCCTCCGAAATCGGGCTCCCCATCGACGACGTCGGCGTCCACCTCGAGAGCGGCAGCATGATGTTGCTCAGCCCCGAAGGCGACGAACGCTACGGCGGCGAAAGCAAATTCCTCACCCAGGTCGATCTCGTCTACCTGGCAGGTGTCGCGCCCGAACTCGAAATCACCGCCGGTTCCACCTGGGCAGACCCATCCGACGAAGGTGTCTCCACCGGGCCCCTCTCCGTGCTCATGCACGATAATCTCGCTTCCGAAATGGGCGTCCGGCCGGGCGAAAAGTTTCGCGTCGCGCCCACCGCGGCCCTGCCCGGCACCGAAGTGGAAATCGTCGGCATCTGGCGCGCCCGCGACCCGAACGACACCTTCTGGTTCCGCCCCCCGGATATCTCGATGAAGGAGGCGCTCTTCGTCCGGCGGGCTGACTACCTGCAGCGGGTGCAGCCGATGGTGGCCGGCGGCTCCCGCTTCGCCAGCTGGCGCATCTCTCTCGACGACACCACCCTCAATCCCGCTTTCGCCGCCGCCTACGCCCGCGGCTTCGAAAGGGGCATGACCATCATCGGCAAATACCTGCCCGGCGCCGAACTGGATGTCTCACCATTGGACCCGCTCAAAGATTTCGTCCAGCGGCAGACGACCCTCACCGTTCTCCTGCTGAGCATGAACGTGCCCGCAATCGGTTTCCTTCTCTACTTCCTGGTGCTGATCTCCGGCATTATCGCCCGCTCCCAACAGAGAGAGACATCCGTCCTCGTCAGCCGCGGCGCCGGCACCATGCGCGTCCTCTGGCTCGTGCTGGTCGAAGAGTGGCTCCTCTTTGTCCTGGGTGTGCCCCTTGGCCTCGGTCTCGGCATGATCATCGCCCGCGGCATGGGCTATACCGACAGCTTCCTTGATTTCACCCTGCGCGATCCACTGCCCGTTTCCCTGCAGGGCGTCGATGTCTGGCTCATCGTTGCCGCGCTGGCGCTGGCCTTCATCGCCCGCGTGCTGCCGGCGATCAGCGCGGCACGCGCCAGTATCATCGATTTTGAAACCGCCTACGCCCGGCCCGATCGCGGCCCCTTCTGGCGCCGCGCCTATCTCGATTTCCTCCTGATCGTGCCAACCGTTTACGCCTATCAACAGCTGGGTCAACAAGAGGCGTTCGCGCTCCTCGCGCAGGAGGAGGCGTCCGAACTGTACAGCGACCCCCTCCTGATCCTGGCCCCCGCGCTGGTCATCCTCACCGCCTCGCTCCTCATCATGCGCTTCTTCTCGCCCCTCATGAATCTGCTCGACAAACTCGCCGGCCTGTTGCCGGGCACCGTCTTCCATCTCGCCCTGCGCCAGCTCGGCCGGCAAGGGCACAGCTATCTGAATCCTCTCCTCCTTGTGATCATCTGCCTCGGTCTGGGCATCTATACCCACTCTCTCGCCGCCAGCATGGATAAGTGGCTGGTCGATCGCATCAAATACCAGGCCGGCGGAGACTTCCGCTTCCTGCCCGTCACCGTTGGCGCCGACGAAACCGTTGCCGACTTTACCCCTGAACTCTCCTGGTTTACCGAGAGGTTCGACGCCGACCGCGCCATTCGCGTCGGCAGCTACGGCATGCGCATCGAGGGGCTCTCAACCGACCGCAGAAAGGGCAAACGCATGATGGGCGTGGACCGCGCCGAATTCGCCTCGGTCTCCTGGTTCCGCTCGGATTTCGCCGACGACTCGCTCGGCGGCCTCATGAACCGGCTCGCCGCCGCGCCCGAGGCTGCGCTGGTCTCGCGCGAGTTTCTGGCCGAACACCTCCTGCGCATCGGCGACCGCATCGATCTGTGGGTGATCCTGGAACCGGGGGTCAGCGTGCGCACTGATTTCGTCGTCAGCGGCGTCTACGACTATTTCCCAACTGTCGAGCAGGAAGAGATCGTAATCATCACCAACCTGGACTATCTGCACCTGATCGGCGGCGCCATCTACCCCTATGAGATCTGGCTGCGGTCTCCGGAGAACAGCCAGGGAGAGGAGGTGCGCCGCAGGCTGCGAATCGGCGGCATTGAAACGCTGCGCTGGCACGACGTGGTCGGGTCGCTGATCAGAGAAAAATCTCAGCTGGAGCGGGTCGGCGTCTTCGGCGCGCTCAACGTCGGCTTCCTGGCCGCGGCGCTGATGGCCGTGATGGCCTTCCTCATTCACAGCTACGCCTCGCTCCGCGAACGGTTCTACCAGTTCGGCGTCCTGCGCGCCATCGGCGCGTTCCGCCGCCAGTTGATCACCCAGCTCGCCATCGAATATGCCGTGCTCGTCATCTACGGCACCGCCGCCGGCGCGGCAATCGGCGTCTGGGTCTCCGTCCTCTTCACCCCATACTTCCGCAGCGCAGCCGACGAAAAGGCGATCCTGCCGCCGATGCTGCCCGTCATCGCCGAGGGCGAGATTACCCAGCTCACCATCATCTTCATCATCGTAATGGTGCTGGTCATCGTCGCCGCCACCGCGCAGGCAACCCAACGCCGCATCTTCGAAGTCATGCGCGTCGGCCAGGCCTGATTGGTTGTAAGAGGGAAATTCAGAGGTGTTGGGAACGAGGAGTGAGAACGCGCCTGCTTCTCACTCCTCGCCGTCGCTTACGGCCGTGTGCCGTTGCTGCCGGCGCTGCCGTTATTCTGTTCGTTGAAGATCTCTTTCACGCCGCCCAGCGCGCCCAGGACGCCGCTCGCCTCGTATGGCAGAAATACCTTGGACGCGTCTCCGTCAGCTATGACCTTCAGCGCCTCCAGGTACTGAATGGCGATCAGCTTGTCATCGGGCTCCGCGTCCTTGATGGCGTTGAACACCGTCGTGATGGCGTTGCCCTGGCCTGTGGCCTCGACCTCCAGTTTGTACCGCTCCGCGTCGGCCACCCGTTTCACCGCTTCAGCCTCGCCTTCTGCCTTCAGAACCTGGGCCTGGCGCAACCCGTCGGCGTCAAGAATCGCCGCCCGCTTCTCCCGCTCAGCCTTCATCTGCCGGTGCATCGCCTCTGTCACGTCGGCCGGCGGATCGATGCGCTTGATCTCCACCCGCACCACGCGTACGCCCCACTTGTCCGTCGCGTCGTCCAGCACCTCGCGCAGCTTCGCATTGATGTGATCGCGGCTCGTCAGCGCCGCATCCAGCTCCATTTCGCCGACCACATTACGCAGGTTCGTCTGCGCCAGTTTGGTCGCCGCGTTGTAGAAATCCGCCACATTGTAGACCAGCTTGACAGGGTCTGTGGCCTCAAAGTAGACAATCGCGTCCACCGTGACCACGACATTGTCCTTCGTGATCACCTCCTGGGGCGGCACGTCAACCACCTGCTCCCGCATGTCTACCTTCTGAATGGCGTCCACGAACGGAATGATCAACGTAAGACCTGGCTGAACCGTGCGCTGATAGCGGCCCAACCGCTCGACCACACCCTTCTGATATGGCTGCACGATGCGGATCGTCGCAAAGGCAACGACGATCACAGCGACTGCAATGACCACCAAAAGCAAGATCGGCCCTATTACCGAAAACATTTCCCTTCTCCTTTTACTATGCCGCTCTATGCGGCAGACTCGGCCTGCTTGTCTGTATTCGGTTCTTCACTCTCTGTTGCCTCAACCTGTAGACGAACGCCGTCTACGCCTACAACTCTGACAACCTCGCCAACCTCCAACTGAACATTGACCGTCGACTCTGCCCGCCATCTCTCGCTTTCCACCCGGACCATGCCCGTACCCTCCATCGGGTCCACAGTCTGCAGAACGACCCCCCACTTGCCGATCATCCGGTCACCCGCGATCTGCTGTACGCCGGGCCGTGAAATGCGGTCCGCGAACGGTCGCGCCAGCACTACGGCAGCGATCGTTGCGGCGATGAATACAACAAGCTGCCATGCCACGCCCGCCCCCAGAAACGCGGCCAGCGCCGCGCCCAGCGCGCCGATACCAAAACACAGCAGCACGAATCCGGCAGTAAATATCTCCACCAGGAAGAAGAAGACGGCCAAGACAACCCATCCCCAGCGCATCAACTCATCAATGTTCTCGGTAAACACGGTTTCCTCCGCGAGTTCTGAGGGAAGGACGTTATCCCAGTGCCCCGTCTATCCGTTCCCCGTTCCTGCCGGGCACTCTTGCGCCCATTCGGAGCGCAATTCCTGGATTCCAACCTCGCCATCAGTATACGCGAACTATATGCCGTTTCCTAACAGGTGGCTGACGTTCAGCCGACGGGAACCTGACCTCTCACAATATGAAAAGGCCGGGCCAGCGTCATCGCCGGCCCGGCCTCTCAATTTGAACGGGCGTCCTGTTCCGGTCGGAAAGGGACGCCCCCTTTTCACGTCCAACGCATCTTCCCGCTAGATCCAGCCCTGGTCCTGCAAAAAGCTCGTCAACCCTGGGATCGCGAACCGCTTGCCTTGGTAGGCCTGATAGCCATAGTAGGCCAGGGCCAGGTATCCCATCAAGGCCAGAAGCGGGATGAGGCAACTTACAGTGAGGACAGTGACCAGCCACCCAAGGACCGGGACAAAAGTCACAATCGTCAAACTGACTGCCAGGAGCAAACCGAACACGATGAAGGTTGTCATCAGCGCCAGGCTCTGAATTGCATGGAAACGCTGAAACGGGCGCTTCTTGCTGCTGGCGCTCAACAGGACCAGGATAGGCATCACCAGCGGAATCAGCATCTGCGTAACATAACACAGCAACGCGATCAATCGGTCATCGCCGTCAGCGTTTATGTCCACCGCCGCGTTGTGCATGAATTCGCCGCGGCGCAGCGCATCCGCAGCCGCGCCGGCCTGCGTCCGGGCCGAATCAGCAAACTGCTCCGCGGGGGATGGTTCAGGGCCCTCGTTAAAGCCGGCCCCGTCAGATCCATCAGCCGCGCCCGAAACCGCCTCCTCCCGCGCGTTGACCGATCCTGCGACCGGCGTCGACTGCGGTGTCTCCGCATCCTCCGGCCCGCCTTCGCCAGGTTCCGGTTCCGGAGATTCCTCTTCCCACTGCTCCTCGTCTTTCCTGTTCTCCACGCTTCTTCTCCGTCGGCTACGTGCGGCAGAACATGCCTCAAAACCTTACCCCACTCTCTCCCTGCCGCGAACCATTTTGCCCTTCCCCGTCATCCAGACATCGGGGGAATCGACGATTTCCTGCGTATGCCCTGTAATGGCAAAAACTGCGATCAGGAAATCTTCACAGTGCCTGAATGCCGTCTTTACTACTCTACGCAAGGTCCCACTGAAAGTTTCCAATCGGCCCCCGAAACTGTGCTACAATGACCGCTATGGTCGCGCAGCCTTCAGCTCCCCTGTCCCAAATATCGGAACCGATTCGCATCGTTTTCATGGGGACGCCCGAATTCGCTCTGCCCTCCCTGTCCCTCTTGCACAGTATGGCCGCGCAGGCTGGCTGGCAGCTCGTCGGCGTCGTCACGCAGCCGGATCGAAGGGCCGGCCGCGGCAAAAGACTGCTCGCCGGGCCGGTCAAAACCTTCGCCCTGCACCAGAACCTGCCCGTGCTGCAACCGGTACGCCTTCGACAGAGCGGCGCCCCGCCCGCCGCCGACCGACCGGACCCGCTCGCCTGGCTCCGCATGCGATCCCCCGACCTGATCGTTGTCGCCGCCTACGGTCAGATCCTCCCGCCCCGCCTGCTGGAGATCCCGACATTCGGCTGTCTCAATGTCCATGCAAGCCTGCTGCCCGCGTATCGCGGCGCCTCACCCATCACCGCCGCGCTTCTCGATGGCCTGACAGAGTCCGGCGTTACCATCATGCTGATGGACGCCGGCATGGATACCGGCCCTGCGCTCGCCCAGGCCCGGCTTCCCATCCAATCCGACGATACGACCGCCTCCCTCAGCGAACGGCTGGCCGACCGCGGGGCAGGGTTGCTTGCCGAAACGATACCCAGCTGGCTGGCCGGAGATGTCGCGCCTATCGCGCAGGCCGACCTGCCCGGCGAACCGTCGGTCTGCCGCCTGGTCAAAAAACAGGACGGCCAGGTCGACTGGTCCTTGCCCGCGGCCCGCATTGAAAGGATGATTCGCGCCTACGCCCCCTGGCCGGCCGCCTTCACCACCTGGAAAAATCAGAATTTCAAACTGTGGAAAGGCCGCGTCATCCCCGGTTCCGCAGCCCCCGGCCTGGTCCTCTCTGCCGCGAACATAGTCGCCGTCGGTACCGGTGACGGTCTCCTCGCCCTCCAGGTCGTACAGCCTGCCGGCAAAAGGCAGATGACAGTTACCTCATTTCTCAACGGCGCCCCCGACTTCATCGGCTCCCATCTCGGCGTCTGACCGGCCCCGCCGCCCCCTGTAGGGGCGCCCCTCGTGGGCGCCCTAACCCCTAGCCACTGCACTCCCGCCACCCACTGACCACTGACCACTAACCACTGCAGTTCCACTGCAGTTCCGCCGCATTTGCCAGCTCTCTCCCCCGCATGGTATACTCCTGCCTGTGTCGGGGCGTAGCGCAGCTCGGTAGCGCGCTTCAATGGGGTTGAAGAGGTCGGAGGTTCAAATCCTCTCGCCCCGACCTGCATAAAAAAGGGGGAGTCGGCATCCCATCCGCGCTGCAAAGGATGTCGCCCCCTTTTTTGCTTCCTCCTGCCCCTGGACTTGACCGAACGAGCAGTGACCCGAAAATCTGCAGGGATGTCAGATCCGCGCTTGTCGCTGCAAAGCTGTCGCAGCCTGGCCCCCTGCAAGCCTCCTGTCTCGACCAACACCTGATTGCCGCTCCTGTTCCTGGAACGGGCGCTTCGAACCGATGACGAAAAAGAACCAGGTCAAACTTGCCCTGACCGTGCTGGCCGTCGGGTTGGCCCTTGCAGCCCTGGTGGCGCTTCTGCCCTCGCTTTCCACCCTCCTGGGTCCCGCATTCGCGCCGCAGGATAGCAGATCGATCGGCGCCGTGCGCGTGACCAGCCCCCAACCCGGCGCCCTTGAAGTTTCCTGGGATGCTCCCGCCGACGCGCCTCTCGACTATCATCTGAACTGGGCGCACGCGGGCGAACGCTTCCTCACAGCCCGCAACGACCCCGGAAACGCCTTCCCAACCACCGCCTCCTATCTCATTGCCGGCCTCGATCAGGGCGTTCGCTACCAGGTGCGTGTGCGCGCCCGCTACCAGGGTTCTGAAAGCGACTGGACTGCCCCCGCGGAAGCGGTCGTCGCGCCCGCAGCCGCGCCGCCGGGGCCGCCGCGCAACCTGCAGGCAGAAGCGGCGCACGACAGCGTACGCCTAATCTGGTCCGCGCCGGCGGACAACAACGCCGTCAGCGGCTATCAGGTCCTGCGTCGCGACCGCGCAGCCGATCCAACCGGCCAGTTCTCCGTCCTTGTGCAGGATACCGGCAGTCCCGATACCAGCCACGTGGACAGCACTGTGCTGCCGGGCCGCCAATATACCTACCGCGTCCTGGCGCTAAACAGTGGCGTACCCGGTTCAGGCTTCGCGTATGTCGACGCGGACACGCCCGCCGCGCCGCCGCAATTTGCCGCGCCGCCCACAGCTTTACCCGCGCCAGCGTCGCAGCCCGTTCCCCCTGCAGCGTCCACAGCCGCGTCGAGTGTGACGCCATCCCCCCAGCCCGCGCTGCCCCAGGCGCCCTTGCAGGCCCTGCCGACCCCGATCCCGCTCTCGCAAACGGACGCGCTGGTCGCGCTCTACCATGCAACCGGTGGCGTGAACTGGGCCCGTAACGCCAACTGGTTGAGCGAGGAGCCAATTGGGACCTGGTATGGCGTCACCACAGATGAGAACGGCGGCGTAACTGAAATTAACCTCAATCGCAATCTGCTCAACGGCCACCTTCCCCCAGCCCTGGCAAGCCTGTCAAACCTGGAGATCCTGCGCATGTCCGGCAACGGCCTGGCCGGACCGATCCCGGTCGCGCTGGCCAACCTCGCCGCTCTGACAAACCTCGAGTTGAATGACAACCAGCTCGACGGCCCCATCCCGCCCCAACTCGGCAACCTCCCAAATCTGGTGTGGCTGGATCTCTCTGCGAACAATCTGACCGGCCCTATCCCGACCGAGCTTCGCGCGCTCACCGGTCTCACGGTGCTCGAACTGTCAGAGAACAGCCTGACCGGGATATTCCCATGGTGGCTCAAGGAGCTTGATGAACTCATGATCCTCCATGCCTCAGGCAACCAGTTCACCGGATGCATGCCGGCGGAGTTGCTGCGCATCTGGATCGATGATCTCGACAGCCTGCGCCTCCCGACCTGCAGGGAGGCTCTCCGAGCCTTCTATTTTGCCCTCGGCGGGTCGCAATGGGAGCGCGATGACAACTGGCGCTCCGATACACCCCTTTCACAATGGTTCGGCATCACCACAGACAACGACGGCCGCGTGACAGCGATCAATCTTCCCCGCAACCAACTGGCCGGCACGCTCCCAGCCCGCATTGGGGCCCTCATCCACCTGCAGGAACTGGACCTCTCCGACAATGATCTCTCCGGGGCTATCCCGCCGGAGCTGAGCAACCTTGCCAACCTGTCGACCCTCTACCTCGCCGGCAATCGCCTGACGGGATGTCTGCCAGCGAGCCTGCGGCAAATCGCGCACAACGACCTGGACAACCTGGGACTGCCGTTCTGTGAATAGGGCCGCCCGCCCTGAACCCCTGCAAACCGGCAGCCAATCCGCCTCTTCCAAAACAGTGTTTCACGCCCTGCTTCAAATGGTATACTTGAGTGACACCCCAAGGTCCGGAGTCCGGTCGCCGCCGGCAGATGGCCGGCTGCCCAAGTGAAAACGAGGTTACCATGCCATTCACCAAGTCAAATCGCCTCTCCTTCCTGCTGCTTTGCCTGGCAGCCATTTTTGCTCTCTTCATCGCCGCCACCGGGATCCCCTCACTACTTGCCAGCGAAGGAGACGACCACAGCCACGAGGATGAAGCCCCCACTCTCGAATCCCTTGCCGAGCGAATCGCCGGTCTCGAGAACCAGGTAGCGGAGCTGGAACTCTACAAAAAGGAAACGACCGAGCAGGTACTGGCCTACCCCGTTTTCGACGCCATAGCCGCCGTCTATCTGGTCGACCAAATCGACATCCATGCACTCTATGATCAGCTGCATGACGGTGACGGGATCATGCCGGGCGATTCCGGACAGATAAAGCGCCTTATTCCCCTGCTCGCCGCAGTCAACTGGCCGCCCGAACTGGCGGAAGAAGGGACGAAGTTGGTGGAAACGCTCACCCAACTCGCCGAAGCGCTTGCCGACGACAATCTGGAAACCGCCGTACCCCTTGCCTCGGCCGCTCATGAAGAGCAACACCACTTTTCCGGCAGCGTCGCCGACTGGTTTGCCTGCCTGCTCCTGCCCGAGGAAGAAATGGAAGCGGAGGATCAAGAGCATGGCGAAGAATCTGACAGCGCAGATGACGGCCACGGTCATAGCCACGACGACGACGAAACCAGTGACGATGACGGCAGCCACGACAGCGCGACCAGCAACTGCGATACCGACGAATCCAATGAAACACAGGACGAATGACATAGTCACAGCCAGGGAGGCTAACCAGTGTTCGTGACCCAACTGCCTAGATCTTTGGCCAAGCTGCTATGCGTAGTGGTCTTACTGGCCGCCATCCACTATCCACTGACCGCTGCTGTTCTGGCCCATGCCGACTACGATCGTTCCGTGCCCGCCGCTGACGAAGTCGTCTCCCAGGCGCCACAGCAGGTGCAGGTCTGGTTCACCCAGGACCTCTTTCGCCGTGAAGGCTTGAACAGCCTCGAAGTTTACGGACCCGATGACCAGAGAGTTGATCTGGACGACGCCGCCATCGACGATGACAACCGCGAGCTGATGACCGTCTCGCTCCAATCGGATCTGGCCAACGGCGTTTACACCGTTCGCTGGCGCACTTTCTCCGCAGATGACGGCGATGATGCCGATGGCGACTTCCAGTTCACAATCCAGGCCGACGAGCCCGAGGCGGAGGCCGCGCCAACAGCCGCGCCCACAGCCGCGCCCACAGCCGTGCCCACAGCCGTGCCAACAGGAGCGCCAACAGTAACGCCTACAGAAGCGACGGAGAGTGAACAACCATCCCCCACAAGCACAGCGCAGGCGGAAAGTACGGAGCCGCTGTCAACGCCCCCCGCTCCCGACCAGGCTTCAGAAGACGCCGAAACACCAGCCGGTCAGGCAGACCAGGGACCTGGGATACCTTGCATGGGTAGTTCCGCGCCGCTTCTGTTGCTGCTCGGCACGTTTCTGCTGACCAGAAGGCGCAGAAAGATAGGAGAACGCCAATCTGACGGCGCCTCGCACAGCTTGAACGCAAAGAGCAGTTAGCAGCCCAATGTCGAAGGCTCCTCGGAATGGCGCGGCCAAGTCGATAGGGGCGGTCGTCCGGAAGACGATAGCGGCGGCCCTGCCGTTGGCGGGGTTCGCCGCGGCGGTGGCCCTGCTGCTGTCGTCCCAGCGCGCCCTGGCCCACGCGTTGCTCGTACGCGCCGACCCCCAGCCGAACGCAGAACTCACGCAGCCTCCCGACTCCCTGCATTTCTGGTTCAGCGAACCGCTCGAAGAGGCCTTCACCGGCGCCCGCATCCTCAGCGCCGCCGCAACCGAAATTCCAACCGGCGCGCCCCAAATCGACCCCGCCGACCCCACCCACCTCACCCTGCCGCTGGAGAGCATCGAGCCGGGCGTCTATACCGTAGTCTGGCAGACCCTCTCCAGCGTGGACGGTCATGAGTGGGTCGGCTCTTTCCCCCTCACAATCCTGAATCCCGACGGCACTCGTCCCGCAGGTACCGCCGTCGAGGTCACCGTTCACCGCAAGGAGGGGCTTCCGCCCCTCGCCGATTCCCTCCTCCGCTGGCTCTCCCTGCTCGGAGCCGCCCTCTTGGCCGGACCTCTGGCGATGCGTTGGCTGCTCGCGCAGTCGCGAGCAGATGACCATACCCCTACTCCCGTCGACATCCTGATCAGCTCCACTGCAACTGTCGGCGTAATCCTCCTGATCGCCTCCGGTTGGCTGCAGTTCCTGGTCCAGTCGATGCGACTCGGCGGAGTGGGCGATATCCCGGAACTCCTGCTCGCCACCCGCCCGGGCCGCCTCCTGCTGATAAGGCAGACGCTGTTGACAGCCGCAGTCCCCCTCCTTCACCCCAATGGCTGGGCCAGAATTCTCTTCCGTCGGTCCATTCCATCCGGCTTGGCCCCCCGTCTGGGGTCTGTCTCCTTTCTACTCCATACGCTGCTCATTCTGTTTGCGTTCGGCGGCGCGCTGATCTACGGCCCCAACCTGTGGATCTTCGTGGCCGCGATCATGTTCGTGAGCAGTGCATGCACCGAGCTGCTTTTCGGCGGCGAACCAGCGTGGCACAGATCCTTCCCCCAGCGTACCTGGACCGCCCTGCTGACCGCCGCAGCGCTCTTTACCTATGCCGCCAGCAGCCATGCCGCCGCCGCCCCGGGCAGCGGCTGGGCCATCGCCGCTGACTTCGCCCATCTTGTTGCTGCAGCGGTCTGGGCGGGCGGTCTCATCTTTCTGGCGCTTCTCCTCCTGCGGCTGCATCGGCGGCAGGCAGAACTGGACCCCGATCGGATGGTCCCCCTGTTGAAGCGCTACTCCCTGGCCGCACAGATAGCCGTATTCGTGCTGGCCGTGACCGGCCTCTTCAGTAGCTTCGTGCAGCTGCCTACCGCCGCCAGCCTCTTCACTACTACCTATGGTCAAGTCCTCATCATCAAACTGGCGATCGTCGCCGCAATCCTCGCGCTCGCCTACTTCAACAATCGTGCGGTACAACGTGCGCAAGATACCGTCGCTCGCCAATCCACTTTGGGCCAATTCACCCGCCGGGTGGCAATGGAAGCCGGCATGGCCGCCGTGCTGTTCATCTCCGTAGCAGTGCTTGTGCAGACGCCCACACCTAACCTCTCACCACAGTCAGCGTCCGCGGCCCCCTCACTGCCCTTCAACGAAATGGCGTACGATGGCGACTTGGCTATCCATCTCCAGGTAGACCCCAATCAGGTCGGCCACAACCGCTACTGGGTTCACCTTTCCCATCCCGACTCCTCCGACATCGGTGAGGTCCAGCTGGTCCGTCTTTTCTTCTCCCACCAATCGGGGGAAATGGGACAGGCGCGCCTCGATCTGGACGACCTGGGCGAGGACGCCTTTGCCGCCGAAGGCGCTTTCCTCAACCGCGATGGCGAATGGAATCTGTCCGTCTACGTGCGCCGCAGGGGTATGGACGACGTATTGGCCGATATCGCCGTCCCCGTCCCCTCCCCCGAGTCAGTGCAACAGTTTTCCCGCTCCCCCTGGCGCAACCCGGTTCCCCGGCTGCCGGCGGAAGCGGTCGTCGGCGCGCTGCTCATCGCCTTGTCGCTTGTGCCGCTTCTCTGGCGGCACCCCCTGCTGCGGACCAGCAGGCCACTCTATCTCGTCCTGACAATGGCCGCCCTCCTCTTCTTCCTCGGCGGCGCGATGCTCGCCCTGCTCGCCTTCGCGTAGCGGCCCGGCCCTGCCCGCCTCGTCGAGGCCCCCCATTTTCAGCGCCGCAAGAACACGACTTCTGCCCGCCCACCGCCGCCATCCAGCCTTTCTGCCACTGCGCTGCGTGTCCCCGCGAGAGCAGGCATGCCTCTTTTCCGGCCCTCAAATCATTCTCTTACACTCCGCAAATGCAGCTGCGATGAACGCTGGCTAAACTGAATGCAGAAACGTACCGCCATTCCCGCTCCCCGTAGCGCCCTGGAGCGCCGGGCGCGGAACGGGAAAGGGTTCTGAAAAGGAGAATTCAATGAGATTTGATCGCCTTACAGAGAAGGCAAGCGAAGCAATCGTCGAGGCCCAGAACGAGGCCCGCGCATACAGCCACGCCATCATCGACCCGGAGCACCTTCTGCTTGTCCTGCTGCGCCAGCAAGGAGGCGTCGTGCCCGCGATTATCGATCGCCTTGGCGGAGACAGAGAATCGCTTGAGGCCGGAGTGGAGCAGCTGCTCGCGGCAAAGTCCCGCGTCAGCGGCAATTCGGTGGAAATGCGGCTGGGCCGCGAACTGGCTCAGCTCCTTCAGGAGGCCGAAACCATTGCCGCCAATATGAAGGACGAATACACCTCCACCGAGCATCTCCTCATGGCCATGGCCTCCGCCCGCAACGGCGAGCTCCGTACGCTGCTGGAACGCCACGGGATCGACGACAACCGCATCATGCAGGGGCTGGCCGCGGTGCGCGGCAGCCAGCGCGTCACCAGCCAGACCCCCGAAGCACAGTACGAAGCCCTCGTGAAATACGGCCGCGACCTGACCGCCGAAGCCGGCAAAGGAAACCTGGACCCCATCATCGGCCGCGACCAGGAGATCCGTCGCGTCATCCAGATTCTCAGCCGGCGCACCAAGAACAACCCCGTGCTGATCGGCGAACCGGGCGTCGGCAAGACCGCCATCGCCGAAGGCCTGGCGCAGCGTATCGTCAACGGCGACGTGCCCACCACCCTCAGGGACAAGCGTCTCGTCTCGCTGGACCTGGGCGCGCTCGTGGCCGGGGCCAAATACCGCGGCGAGTTCGAAGAGCGCCTCAAGGCCGTCCTCAATGAGATCCGCGACGCCGAAGGCAAAGTCCTGCTGTTCATCGACGAAATGCATACCCTCGTCGGCGCAGGCGCGGCCGAGGGCTCCATGGACGCCTCCAACATGCTCAAGCCCATGCTCGCTCGCGGCGAGCTTCATGCAATCGGCGCCACCACGCTCGACGAATACCGCAAACACGTCGAGAAAGATGCCGCCCTCGAACGCCGCTTCCAGCCCGTCTTCGTCGGCGAACCATCCGTGGAGGACACTGTCTCCATCCTGCGCGGGCTGAAAGAGCGCTACGAAGTGCATCACGGCGTGCGCGTCACCGACGGCGCCGTCATCGCCGCGGCCCAGCTCAGCCACCGTTACATCAGCGACCGCCAGCTGCCCGATAAGGCCATCGATCTGGTCGACGAGGCCGCCAGCAGGCTGCGCATGCAGATCGACTCCAAACCCAAACGACTGGACGAGCTGGAACGCCAGGCAATGCAGCTGGAGATCGAACGCGAAGCCCTGCGCAAAGAGTCCGATGATGCCAGCAAACAGCGGCTGGAAGCGCTGGAAAAGGAACTGGCCGACCTGCAGGAAACCAGCTCCGAACTCTCCATCCGGTGGCAGGCCGAACGAACTGCCATCCAGGCCCTGCGCTCCCTCAAAGAGGATAGTGAGCAGCTGCGCACCGACATCGAGCAGGCCGAACGGGACTACGACCTCCAGCGGGCCGCAGAGCTGCGCTACGGCCGCATGAACGAGCTGCAACAGCAACTGAACGAGGCCGCCGAAAATGTGGCCGCCATCCAGGCCGGCGGCGCGCTCCTCAAGGAGGAGGTCGACGACGACGAAATCGCCGCCGTCGTCAGCGAATGGACCGGCATCCCCGTCAACAAGCTGATGGAGGGCGAGCGCGAACGGCTCGTGCGCATGGACGAAGAGCTGCGCCGCCGCGTGATCGGCCAGGAGCGGGCCGTCTTCGCGGTCGCCTCTGCCATCCGCCGCAGCCGCGCCGGTCTGCAGGATCCCAACCGCCCCATCGGCAGTTTCATCTTCCTCGGCCCCACTGGCGTAGGCAAGACGGAACTGGCGCGCGCCCTGGCCGAATACCTTTTCGATGACGAAAACAACCTGGTTCGCATCGACATGAGCGAATACCAGGAGCCGCACACTGTCGCCCGCCTGCTCGGCGCTCCGCCCGGCTACGTCGGTTACGACGAGGGCGGCCAGCTGACCGAAGCCGTTCGCCGCCGTCCCTACTCAGTCGTTCTCTTCGACGAGATCGAAAAGGCCCACGTGGAAGTTTTCAACGTGCTCCTGCAGGTCCTCGACGACGGCAGGCTGACCGACGGGCAGGGCCGCACTGTAGACTTCCGCAACACGGTCATCATCATGACCAGCAATATCGGCAGCCACTATATTCTCGACGTTGCCGGGGTTGACGAGGAGGTCGAACGCCGCGTGATGACCGCCATGCGCCAGCAGTTCCGCCCCGAATTCCTCAACCGGGTAGACGAAATCGTCATCTTCCACAGCCTCGCCGCCGACCACCTCGACGGCATCGCCGGCATTCAGCTGGACCGCCTGCGCGCCCTGCTCGCCGACCGCGACATCTCGCTGGAACTGACCGACGAGGCCAAAGCCCTCATCGTCCAGGACGGCTACGACCCAGCCTACGGCGCGCGGCCGCTCAAGCGCGCCATTCAGCGCCTCGTCGCCGACCCGCTCGCGCTCGAAATCCTCGACGGACGCGTCGAAAACGGAGACAGCGTCACCGCCTCCGCGCAGCACGACAAGATCATCTTCTCCGTCGCGGCATCCGCGGAACTGTTGCCCGCCATGCAGGCCGGCGGCTAGCCCCCGCGCCGCGGCGGGCCGCCCCCTTTCGCCAACGCTCTGTCGTGCGTTCCGCGAAACGAAGGGGATTATATGCTTTAGTCACATTGGAGAGGGAAAGAGAAAAACGAGCGGAATTCAAAACAAGGGAATCAGGCCGTCTTATTACCTTTGCCCCTATGAGCAAGAAAGGCACACATTGATTAGCGAGGGTGGTACTTGCCGTCATTCGTTCTGTTGTGCTGCGGATTCCGTCCACTGTTCTGACGGAATGTCTTCAACTTTGCTCTTTCCACGCCCTCAGCTTTAGAGCGGGACGTGGGACGTGTTTCCACTACCAAACGGTCTTCAGTCCCCAGTTTACCTGTTTTTTTGTGTTGAGCCGCCCGGCGAGTGGGATTATTGGTGGCGCCGATGTACTTGGTTTTTCCATTGGCTCCCTTAATGGAATACTGAACGGATTTACCGTTTCTGACTTGGCCTCTTCGTCGATTTGAACGATTGCCACCAGTGGATGACCGTCCTCTCCTGGATCCTCTGCCCTTACTGAATCCTCTTGGCATGATGTTCTCCTTGTGGGGTTGGGGTAAAATCCGATGTAAGTCCTCAAAAAAAAGTGCCACCCCATGGGGTGGCGAAGTGGAACTTATGTCGAATCGTGTCGCGAGTTAAGTAGTGGTGTTTTGGGTTTATTGGGGTTTTCTATGTGTCCACAGAGTGATGCCGACAAGGATGAGGAATCCGCCCCCCATAGTCCACTTTATGCCATTCACTTCGCCCCGCAAATTAGCTATTTCGGTACGTACTGATTCAACTTCGGTACGCACTGACTCAACTTCGGTACGCACTGATTCGACATCAGCCTTGGTGGCTAGATACTCGTATGCGCTTTCAAGGCGCGCAACCCTCTCACTATTTTCCGCGATTGATTGCGCGTGGACCGGCGCGCCAAACAAAGATATAAAGAAAACGGCAATGGCGACTCTAAGCATAGGCCCACTCTAGCATACCAAAATCCGATTGTCAATCGTTTTCGCAAATGGGTACTGAGCTTGGTCCCAAAAATTGGACCACAAGCAAAGGTATATAATAGAGCAATTCACCAAGCCTGTGGATGGGCATCACGATTGTTCAATACACCATAAATATGCCAAACCGACACCGCCAGGAACGCGACTTCCTGCTGTGGCTCACAAGAACAGCACCCTCACGAAGACCTGGCAACCAAGGCCTCACCATTCACCCCAGCAGCTATGCAGCTGTATACACGCCTCCAATAAACAATAGTGCGCCCATATATGGCCCCTGCCTGATCTGGCGGCACGGACTCAATGCCGGTGGCTACGGGATTCTCACACACGGCGGCCGCCTGCATCTGGCGCACAGAGTCACCTATAGGTTAAGCAGGGGATCGATTCCCCCAAACACATCCATTCTGCACATGTGCAATCGGCGTAGTTGCGTCCAACCTTCTCACCTTTATGTCGGTACCCCACAAGATAATGCCGATGACAAAAAGGCCAAAACAGAAAGTTTCTTTCTGCCAAAACTTGGTTTTGAAAAGATGAATAGGCAAGTCCGGGAGTGCGCGCCTCACGTTTGGCTTGAACCGCTGCAAACGCAGACCAGTTTTGCCCCTGAGCCAGTACACGAGTGCAATTTCGTCATCCCAGCAGGAGAACCTTTGCTCTGTGAGGTCTGCTATCAGCCGGTGCGCGGGTCTAGCCTGTGGTGGTTTATCCGTGAAACAGATGGCGGCATCGACCTACAGGAAAGGGAAAGAAGAGCGAGAGAGGAAATCCTAAGACTAAATCCGACCTGGGGTCGGCTCTGATGTTTTGAGTTCTGGATTGATAGTCCGTACAGAACCCAAAAAAACACTCACCCCACAACACCACACAACATGCCGTGCTTCTTTCAGTCGATTCACTACTCTTTATCCTTGCGCTTGTCTGCCTCGTGACACCATTCTTCTTTGCCTTCGGCAGAGGAGATAAGGACATGGCAACGATAAAGGTCATCGCAATCTTCGCTTTCTGCTGGCTGTTTGCCTTCGCACTCGTTGTCTATGCAGTGGCACCTGGCCACCTGCTTCTTGATTTTCTTTTCGGTTAGCCTCGCACTGCCCCAAATAAAGGGGGCCAACTATTTTTGAGTTGCATTCTTCCCTCTCCAATGTAACGAATGTATATAATCCCCAAAACAAAACGCCCTCGCAACTTCGCGAGGGCGTACACCTGTTTTCGGTTGCGCAGCCGTCAGGAATCAGTTACAATTCCCCCCATAATCGTCCCGGGTTCCCCCCACCTGCCAGGACCGCCGCAATACCCCGATGTACCGCAAGGAAAGGACCGCCGGCCATGACCTACGGACCCGCGCAAGCCAAAATCAACTGGTACCGATCCCCCATCGATCGAGCCGTACTCGCCGAGCTCAATCAACGCAGCGATCTGTTCGGCTTACTCCAATCCCTCGGCCACCTCGGCCTGCTGGCCCTTACCGGCGCCGCTGCCTGGTTTTCTCTGCAGGCGGGGCTCTGGTGGGCAGTTCTCATCGCCCTCTTCCTGCATGGCACCTTTTACGCCTTCCTCCTGAACGGCTTCCATGAACTCTGCCACCGCACCGTCTTTCGCACAAAGAGTCTCAATGAGTTCTTCTTGCGCGTCTTCAGTTTCCTGGGCCTGTTCAATCACGTCTATTTCTGGACGAGCCATCAGGAACATCACAAATACACCCTCCACCCTCCCGACGATCTCGAGGTCGTTCTGCCGGTGGATTTCACGCGTAAAGCCTTTTACCAGACGGCTCTCATCAACCCGAAGGGGCTGGTCCAGCGCTTCAGAGGCCTGATACGGCTCAGCTTTGGGCGCCTGGAAGGCGAGGAAGGTGACTGGGAACATATCCTCTTCCCGCCGGAGGCGACAGAAAAGCGCCGCCGCCTCTTCGGCTGGGCGCGCGTCCTTCTCGTCGGGCACCTACTCCTGGCCGCCGTTTCACTGGCCCTGCATTTCACCGTGCTGCCCGGCCTCTGGCTCCTCCCCGTCCTGGTTACGCTGGCCCCCTTCTACGGCGGCTGGCTGCTCTTCCTCTGCAACAACACCCAGCACGTCGGCCTGATGGACAACATCCCCGACTTCCGTCTCTGCACCCGCACTTTCAGGGTCAACCCGTTCGTGCAGTTTCTCTACTGGCATATGAACTACCACATCGAGCATCACATGTACGCCGCCGTGCCATGCTACAAACTGGGCAAGCTCCATCGGGCGATAGAGCGCGACCTCCCGCCCGTCCCGGTCGGCATCGTCGCCACCTGGCGCGAAATCGCCGCCATCCTCGAAAAGCAGCGTGAGGATCCCAGCTACCAGCACCTGCCCGACGCGCCCAACCCCGTTCTCGCCTGACCCCCGCAGTCCCCCCTGCAGCTGGGGCCTCCCCCAACCCCCGCCCTTCAACCGGGTCGCCATGCCATCTGTCGGCGGCCCCTCCGCGCCCCGCCCTTCTCGCGCGCCGCCTATGTTCCAATCCAACCAGGCGCCGCCAGCCGCCTGATCTCTGATCAAGGGGGCGGGGCAGTGCCAGGACCAGGTTATCCTGCGCCGATCCCCGGCGGCGGGTTTTTGCCGCCGGGCCGGGGGACACCCCCGGACCCCCGCCGCGCCGCCCGCTCGCCCCGCGCCCGCCGCGCCTCCAGTCCCGCGGGCTTCGTCTACCCCCAGGGCGGGGGCGACAACTATCCACTATCCACTTCCCTCGTCCTCCGCCCAGTCGCACAACCCTTCCACATACGCCGCCGAACCGTCCTGCAGCCAGCCGTCCAACTGCGCCACCTCCTTAAGCTGCTGGCCCCGCACGCGCGGCACAACGACATAGCCGCAAACCATCTCCGGCAACGCCGTCATATCCCCCCACAGCTTCTCATACTGCGCAACCGGGAAGACATCCTCCTGGCCGCGGCCCCAGCGCTTCTTCACCTCTTTCAGCGTCACATAGGTGGGCATGCGCGCCGCCATCCGCCCCACCGCCTCCCCGACCGCCCTCGCGTCCGCCAAGGCCGCCCGATCCAGGCCCAACGTCGCCAGCAGACGGTCGACGTGAATCCAGAACGTGTTCGTGTTGTAATAGCTCAGACGGAACTCGATCTCCTCGCGCGGCAGCGCCAGCCCTTCCACCAGGCGCGTCCTGCCGTCGACACGCGCCAACCCGCCGCCCCGGTCCTCCAGCCGCCGGTGGATCACCTCCGCCGTCATCGTCTCCCCGGCGCTGATGTGCAGGCCCAGCAACCCGGGATCAACGTGCGCCCCCACCGTGTCCACGTTGTGCATCATCAGATATTGTAGTTGGGGGCGCTCCGCAAGCAGCCGGCGCAAAACGCCGTTGCGCAACAGGTTCGGCAGCTCATACCAGTGGCCCACAGGGTGTACGCACTGGGCGGGCAGATTGTCGACGTAGTCACTGCCCTCCCCCTGTGAACGCGCCCAGCTGATCAGCGCGCTGTGCAGGCTCTCCCGCACCTTCTCCGCCTGCACGTCAAGCACCTGCCGCGCCGTCTCCTCCCAGGCAAAACGCAGATCCCGCGCCATCGGCGTCATCCGCAACCCAATGCTCCGCCCCGGCGACAGCAGCAGCGGACCCTCATAGCTGTAGCTCTTCCCGATCGCCTCGGCAATCGCATCGTGCGTAAGAAAGCTGGTCGTGATCGCGTGGGGTATCTGTGTGCCGCACAGGCGGCCGCTGCGTCTGCTCTTGGCCAGGTGTATCTCGATGAAGCTGCGGTGCCTGCCCGCCAGGCGCGCAAACGGGTTCAGCGCCTTGACCACCCCCGCGCCCTGGCTCCAGCGGCTGCCCGCGCCCCCTGCAAGTGTAACGACCGCGACCTCGCCAGCTTCGAGCGCGGCTGCTCCAATCTCCTCCAACCGGGCAGGCAACCCCTTCGTCGCGTCCGCGACCGCCCCGGGCTCCGGCTCCTCGATCAGGCTGCGTGTGGGCAGCCGGTTCTGCGCCAGCCCGATGCGCCCGCTGCGCAGGTCGCCCCGGATCTGCTCATGCTGGGCGCGATCAAAGGCGTTCGCAGCCAGCAGCGCCTCCAGTGAAGCCGCCGGATCCTCCTCCTGTTTCTCCGGCAGCATGCCCCGAAACAGTGAAGGCAGAAAACCGGCCAGGTCCGGGTCCGCCAGCCGGGCCGTTCCGAACTGTTCCAACTCGGCTCGCTGCGCAGGTGATAGCAGCCAGGGATCCTTCCGCAGCATGGCGGGAACGGTCAGCCGATAGTATTCCGCAGGCATCAGAGCCCCGCCGCCGGCCAGCCGGTCCGCCGCCGCATCCGCCTCCCCGGACAGTTCGGCCCATGTGCCGCGTTCATTGATCGCAAAGTCGTACACGACCGGCTCCATCGCGAACGGCGCCGCGCGATCCATGCTCTCCTTTGTTTCGTCCATGATCGCCTGCAGACGGGCCTTCCCCGCCGCCTTGTAGCGAGGATCAAAGATAAATCCCATTCCGCCGCCGGACATCCCCCCCAACATCCAGAAGCCCCAGAAATTCTCGCCGAACGCCGCACGCGTCCGCTGGATCAACCGGTCAGTGTACAGATTGCCCGCCCAGGGAATGATCGTCTGTATCGGCCCCCTGAAATTGCGCTCCGTCGCCCTGCCAATCGCCTCCACGTCGCCCGCCTTCAGATGGCCCAATATCTCATCCAGGGCGCCGATTGCCCTCTGGCGCCCCGCCCACGCCTCTTCGCTGCGCAGCAGATACTTCTCCGTTACCATCTCCAGGATCGGCCCGACATCCTGCGCCATGCCGCCGTGTACCAGGACCAGGCTGGCCTGCAGCGCCTGACGCGTCTCCTCGCTGATCTCGTTCCGCCCAAGCGGATGGTGGCCCGGCAACAGCCTGCCCCGGCTGATTCCGAATTCCGGGTCGCCTTCCGCGCTCGCCTTCCCTTCGATCAGCTTGATCCCCGGCCAGATGCCGCCCGAGTCCTGCCAGCCCCCGCCCGAGCCGCCCAGCCATTCCCCCAGTATGGCCCGCGCCGCCACCAACCGGCGCTCCTCTTCGCGCAAACCGCCTGTCAGCGAGCTGGCCTGGCCCGTGGCCCGCATGCAAACCGTGATCAGACAGGCCAGCAGACTGGTGGACACCGCCAAACGCGAGCCCTTCGGAATGTCATTCACCTTGCTCACCAGCTCGATCCCCTGCCCGGGGCCAACCAGCTGCGTCAGCAAATCGGCCAGAGGCTGGTGCGCGCCCTCCATGCCCGGCGGCACGATGCCGGCCGCAATCAGCGCGGCCTTCAACAGACCAAGATGGTCGCGGGCAAAGTCGAATACTTCGGCGAAGGTGGCTATCTCCGCGCTCGTCTCCAAATCGACACTGACCAGGCGCAATACCGGCCGGTCAAGAACCCGGAAATAGCCCTCCACCGGGGGCCGCGGCCCCCGGCCGCGGGATCGGCCTCCGCCGTCTATGCTCAAATCGATCGAAACGTTGAGCACCCGCGCCCCTTCCGGATAGTCCATTCCCAGAAAGAAAATGTCGCTCCACCCGCTATGCGTCAAATCCATCCGCACAGGGGTGGTTTCGCGTAGCAATGGGAATAGTCCGTTTCCAAGAGGGCGAAGGAGCTCCCTTCGCACACGCAATGGGTGGTCGCTCGGGTGCCCGACCCGGAACATCCACTGATTGCCCGCCACAGACCGCACACTCCGCCGCACCTGGTCGGCCAGCGTCTGAAAGCCGAGCTGCCGGTAGGCCGCGGCCAACCCACTCGAAATCGCTTCGTTCGGCCCAGCCACGGACTGCTGCCGCAGGAACGTCTCTATCGCTTCGTCGAAGCGGCGGTTCAGCAGATCTTCGTAGCCTCTGAAAGGAATGACGCCCCTGGCAGCGAATCCTGACTTGCCGGGCAGATGAAACCGGTGAATCGCTTGCAGAAAGAAGAGCGCGCGCACCTGCTCATACAGGTTGTCGTTCTCCCGCCGTAACCGGTCCAGCGCCGCGCACTCCCGCAGTAGCGTCTCAGCCGAAGCGGCGCGCGCGAACCCCTCCAGCGAACGATTGCGGGTATTCCCGTCCGACGCCGTGATGATTCTGACCAGTGCGCTCATCTCAGAACTCTCTGCGTCCTGGCATCCGCCCACTGCACGCACCCCACTGCATTCCCCCTATCCCGCCTGATCACAGCGCGCCGCACCGTCCTGTCCGGTATTCTCCCATGACCCGGGCTGCTTCTACCCTTCCTGCATCGAACGGCTCATCAACAGCTCCAGCAGCCGGGTCAACATTTCATCCCGGTCCTGGCCGTTCAGAGCCAGGGCGATCTGGGCCGTGAGCAGACCGTACTTGACGCCAATGTCAAGACGCATGCCCCGCTGCTCCAGGGCCAGATACTGCTCCCGTCGGGCCAGAACGTGCAGAGCCGCCGAAAGAGAAAGACCCGCCTCCTGGCGGCCATTCTCCCATGCCGCATTCGCAGCCGGAAGCAGCCCGTCCAAAATCTCCATAACGGTTGCTGTCAGCACATGAATGCCAAAAAAACACAGATAGTGGCCCGCCCGCAGCCCGGACGCCGCCAGCCTCTGCTCCGCCTCTGTCGGAGTCGGCTTCTCAATCACCGTCTCCACCTTATACAAATCCGTCTGCCCGGCCATGCGGTGGCCGCCCACCGCGCCGAAATAGGGCAGCAGCGTCTCTCGCGTCGCCTGCACCGCCGACACCGAACAGCTATGCGCACGCGCCGCCTCGACCACGTGCGCCGCGCACCGCCCGCCATCCGGCCGTACATACAGATGATCGCCGACCAGGTGCAAGAAGGAGTCGCCGCCAACAAAATCACGCGCGCAGTACACCGCATGCGCATAGCCTAGCTGCTCCGCCTGCTGCACAAACTGGAGGCGGCCCGCGTGCTCCCCCACCGTCGCCGCAAAGGCTGCCTCGTCGCCCGGGTACACAATCACGCAAATCTCCTCAACCCCCGCATCGATCACCTCTTCCACCAGCACGCGCAGGACCGACTTCTCCACGCCGTCACTGTCGATGATCGTCTGCAGGGGCAGACTTCTCTGCGTGCTTCTCGCCGCGGTGATGACCGCCTTCGTGATCTCCATCTTCCACTCTCCGCTCCAATCCCGTTCGCACCTTGACGCAGCCTTCAATTGTCACTGGCGCGAAGTTCATCAACTGTGCGTCAGCGCAACCCCGAAATGTTGCCGCCCGCATTCTTGAGTCTGCCCGATTGGCCTTCCTTCCCGTCTGTCCTGCTCCCAAATCCTCATTCAGACAGCGGCCGCCGAGGTTTCCCGGTCAATCCCTTGACACGCCGAATGTTTGATTTGCCAGCCTTGCTGTGCTAAGATTCTGCCTGCTGTTACCCAATATTCTCAAATTACCAACCAGTTCTCAATCAATTTCGGTTGTTCCCAATTCGAACACCAGCACTGAATATCAGGAGGAATCTCCATGTCCGTGCGTAACGCCTCTGCCACTTGGAATGGCAACCTGAATGACGGCTCCGGCACGATGAAACTAGGCAGCGGCCTTTACGAAGGTCCTTTCAGCTTCGCCTCCCGCTTCGAATCCGGCTCCGGTACGAACCCGGAAGAACTGATCGGCGCCGCCCATGCCGGCTGCTACTCCATGTTTATCTCTGCTCTGATGAGCGGCGACGGCTTCACACCCACCAGTGTCAACACAACCGCCGCTGTCCACTTGACCGATGGCCCCGCAATCAGCAAAATTGAGTTGACATGCAGGGCTGAAGTTCCGGGACTTTCCGCCGACAAGTTCGCCGAGTACGCCGCCCAAGCCAAGGATGGCTGCCCCGTTTCAAAGGCTCTGGCCGCTGTCGACGAAATCGTTCTCGATGCCGCCCTGGTTGAATAACCCCTCGGCGCGCCAGCGCCGCTTCGGTCTGTCAGCCGACGCGACCCTGCAGCAAACAAACAGTCCATCGAATTCGATGGACTGTTTTTCATCTCCCTCACTCTCAATTAACAGGCGACCCCGCGCGAACACGCCTCCGGCTAGACAGACAGCCCAATCCGCGTCCCCTTGATAGTCCGATTATCGGCCCGGATTTCAAGCACAAAAGGGCGCAGCCACCCCGCGCATCTGCGCCAGATTGTCCCATTCAGTTGCGTTCCCGCGTAATGGCGTATCGAAAATCAGCGACATCGGTCCGTCGAACCCCGCTTCAGCCAGCATCCCAAGCGAATGGCGAAACTCATCTTCATCCGGCCTGCCTCTTTCGTCGTACACCGCCTTTACATGCGCTGAATCGGCCTTGGGGAAGATCGCTGCCAGCTCTTCGTAACGGTCCTCGCCCCTGTAGTTGCCAAAGTCCGCGCACAACCCGACACGGCCCTCGCACAACGTGAGAATCGCCAGCGCCTGGTCGGCCCGGTCCGTGGTCTCGCGGAAATTCTCCGTGATCACCCGAACGCCGATCGACGAGCCGTAGTCCGCCAGTTTGCGCAGGCCCTCTGCGCTGCGCCGCAACACAGGATGGTCAAGCAGCGGACGACCATCGCGCGTCACCGGCTGATAGCCGCCAACAACCCGTGCATGACTTGCGCCGCACCGGGCGGTCACGTCCAGCCACGAGCGGATCCAGGCCATCTCCTCCGCCCGCGCGCCATCGTCCGGGTGGGTAACGTCGCCGGCGTCAATCAGAACGCTGAACAGCTCGATGCCGGCCTCTTCGACCGCCTCCTTCAGTTCGTCCACGTATGCGCCGTCCGTCGTGGGAAAATGAAAATGGACGATCTCCAATGTGTGGATATCGGCCTTCGCCGCCGCAGATGGCAAATCCAGCAAACTGATCGCCCCGTTCGACGGCTGGCCCGGTCCGGCGTCGCCCGGCCCATAGAGCGGCGGCGACCCCAATGCCCTGTGCAGACTCCAGGATGATGTGGAAATTCGTGGCATGCGCACTCTCCGGTTGGCTTCCCGACGAATCTTCCATCAACGCGCCACAAGATTCGTCACTTGCTTATCGATGCCGTTTGGACCTTTGTTGGCAGTCTGCTCCCTCGGATTCTGGTCGGAAGAAGCCCGGCTTGCTTCAGACGATCGGATCAACGCCGAGTTTCTCCGCCGCGTCGACGATCTCCCGCCAGGTCGTATCATCCAGCGGGATCCCATCCATCTGCCGGCTCTCAGCCGAACGCGCCTCCGGCTCTCCCGGTATCAGCACCTCATCGAATCCGGGAGCCGGCCGCGTCGCCTTGATCCGGCTGGCGATTCGCTCTCCGTCACTGAAAAACTCGTCCATAGGGCGGAAGAAACTGATGTTCAACAGGACGAACAGGACACCGTTGCCCAGGACCGACCCCGGTATGCCCGGGCCGCCCGAACCTGTCAGAATTCCCCCCAGGTAGTCGGTCAAAAGGGCCAATCCGTATCCCTTGTGGCCGGCCGCCGGCAGCAGCATCCCGTCATCATATACGTCGGCCGGATCATGAGTGGCCTCGCCGTTCTTGTCCAGCGCCCATCCGTCCGGCATCGATTTGCCGCTGTTCAGGGCCACCCGCACCTTGCCCTCGGCCACCGCGCTCGTAGCAAAATCCAGCAGCATCGACGGCCTGCCTTCCAATGGGACCGCCGTCGCGATCGGGTTGGTGCTCAGGCGCCTCTCAGCCCCCCCAAACGGGGCCACCAAGCCGCCCGCGCGGCCGCCATTGGCAAAGGCCAGCGCAATGAATCCTTCATCGGCCGCCAGCCCGACCCACTCCCCCAGGCGCCCCACGTGGCCGGAGTGCTTCAAACCCACCACCGCCACCGCATTTCCCCTCGCTTTGCCGATACCGTTCTCGATGGCAACCTTGGCCGCCAGCTGTCCGAAACACCGATGACCGTTGTACAACGTCATCACAGGTGTCTCGCGCTCGATTTCCGGCGTCGCCTGCGGTCGCAGCTCCCCCTCTTCGATCTGCCGCAGATACTGCGGGATGCGTATAACTCCGTGCGAATCATGGCCCGCCAGATTGGCGGAAACCAGCGACTGTCCGACAAGATCTGCCGTCATCCTGGGTGTGTCCGCCGCCTGAAAAATGCGGCTGGCGTAACTTGCCAGGGGAACCGGCTGAAATAAAGGCATGAAGCGCGCTCCGTTTCACTGGGGAGAGGAAACTGATTTGAACAGGAGGCCTGCCCCCAGGCTCCCGCCCATCCTTACCTGCAATTGGCTTGGTTTGTCGCCAGTCCGGAAACTGGCCCGTCGCCGAAAATCGTAGCCCATTTTCCCCGAACACGCAACCAGGACCCACTCCCCCCGCGCCCCTACCCCGCATCGCCTCAACCCTGCCGCGCGTCTTTCGCTTGACCATATCTTGCGTTTTCAGTACGATTGTGACTGCCGTTGCACGCTCCCGCCCGGTTTCGCAACCAGCCTGTTTGCGGCGCCGATTCCCCTGCGCAAGCCATGCAAGCGCAACTCTCTGGCGGAACGTCGCCCGAACATTGAACTGACGATGAATCCTGAAACCGAGACCGTGACACACGACACAGCGCACAGGCCCTCCGCCGAGCCCGGCGCGCCCGATCCCAGCCAGCGTCCGGTCATATCCGTGATCGTGCCCGTCTTCAACGAGGAGGAGGTCATCCCCGAGCTCTACCGGCGCATGACAACCGTCCTTGGCGGCATCGGTCAACCTTGGGAACTCATCTGCGTCAACGACGGCAGCCGCGACGCCTCTCTGACGCTGCTGCTCTCTCTGCGAGAGCGGGACCCGCGCGTCAGAATTATCAACTTCTCGCGTAATTTCGGCCATCAGATCGCCATCACCGCCGGCATGGACTACGCGACAGGCGACGCGATCGCGATCATCGACGCCGATCTGCAGGATCCCCCCGAACTGATCGTGGAAATGTTCGCCAAATGGCGTGAAGGCTTTGAGGTCGTCTACGCTGTGCGCGCCACCAGGCGGGGCGAATCCCGCTTCAAACTCTGGACGGCCACAGCCTTCTACCGCCTCCTCCGGCGTATTACCGATGTCGAAATCCCCGTGAATACGGGCGACTTCCGCCTCATCGACCGCCAGGTCCTCCTGACGATGCGCCGCCTTCGCGAGAAACACCGCTTCATGCGCGGCCTCAGCAGCTGGGTCGGCTTCCGCCAGACCGGCATCGAGTACCAGCGCGCCGAACGCTTTGCCGGCGACACCAAGTATCCGCTCAGCAAAATGCTCCGCCTGACGATGGATGCCATCACCAGTTTCAGCTATATCCCCCTTCGCCTCAGCACCTACTTCGGCTTCTTTCTCGCATTCCTCAGCCTGCTGGGGATCGTCGTGACCACCATCCTGCGCCTGTCAGGAAACAACGCGTTCTTCGGCCAGGCATCCACCTTGGTCGCCGTTCTCTTCCTCGGCGGCATTCAACTGATCTTCCTGGGCGTCATCGGCGAATACCTGGCGCGCATCTACGATGACGTCAAAGCCCGCCCGCTCTACGTCGTCTCCAGGGCCTATGGCTTCGCCCATCTCGCAAACGCCCCGAACGCGCACACGACGCCCGTCAATCTGAACGAACCACACACCCTGGCGGACTGAACAAAACGCGCAATGACGCAACCGGGATTCGACAGGGAGCCCACAGAGGATAGAGCAATGCTGCGCACAGGTGTCGACATTGTCAGTATCGAACGAATTCGCCGCGCCGTCGCCCGCTACGACAACACCGCGCCCGCGCGCAAAAGATTCCTGTCCCGTCTCTATACTGAAGCGGAGTTGCGGCACTGTCGCGGCCGTCCGGAATCCCTGGCCGCCCGTTTCGCCGCCAAAGAGGCCATCGCCAAAGCCCTGGGAACCGGCGCCTGGCGCGAAGGCATCCGCTGGATCGACCTGGAAATCCTCTCCGACGCACGCGGCGCTCCCTCCGTCCAGCTCCACGGCGCCGCCGCCCGCCGCGCCCATTCTCTCGGCCTCAGCCAGTGGTCAATCAGCCTCAGCCACGACGACGACCGCGCCATCGCCTTTGTCGTCGCCCTCGGAAACCAGGCCTCCCCTCTTGCCTCCAGCGCCTGACCCAACCCCCACTCCAATTCAGCACCCATTCCCCCTTGCGCAGCCCCCCGCCTGAGAATCCCTGTTTTTTCTCCAGATCCTGATTCCCACTACCCTCAACCAGATTTTTCCGGCCAACCCCTTTGACACCCCAACTTCGCTATGCTACGATTGTCGCGGGCCTGTTCATGTGTTTCGCGTCAGCGCGACATCGAACCGAATAGCCTGCGATGAAAGTCTTTTCCGCCTTCATCTCGCCAACTACACGATTCCGCCCTGGACCAAACTCTCAGCGCGGAGCATTTGCAGACGGGCACGGGGAAATGGCCCCGTGTCCCTTTTGTTGTTTCGAGCGCAGACGGTTTACGAACCGAAATCAGTCCAAGCCAGCCCTTGCCTGTCTTCGGTCAACCTGTTTGCCTTCACACTGGAACCAAATGCGCCAGCCAGGCGTCACCAAATACAGACTTTCTCTCCGGGCAGCCCCGGCTCAAAAATGAGGCATGTCCGCAGCTTCCCAGTGAAGGGACTCCGCAAATGACCAAATACATCTTTGTGACCGGCGGCGTCGTGTCAGGCCTGGGAAAGGGCGTGACCGTCGCTTCTATCGGCCTCCTGCTCAAAACCTGGGGCATCCGCGTGGCGGCCATGAAGCTCGATCCCTATCTCAATGTGGACCCCGGCACGATGTCGCCCTATCAGCACGGCGAAGTGTTTGTTACCGAGGACGGCGCCGAAACCGACCTCGACCTGGGGCACTATGAACGGTTCATCGACGAGAATCTCAACAAGTTCAGCAACGTGACCAGCGGGCAAATCTATAACGACGTGATCACCAAGGAGAGGCGGGGAGACTATCTCGGCGGCACCATTCAGGTGATCCCCCACGTCACCAATGAAATCAAACGCCATATTGGACAGATGGCCCGCCTCAGCGACGCCGACGTTGTCCTGGTTGAAATCGGCGGCACCGTCGGAGACATCGAGGGTCTCCCTTTCCTCGAAGCGATTCGCCAAATGCGAAAGGATGTCGGCGCCGAGAACGCGCTCTATATCCACCTCACCTGGCTGCCCTATCTGGCTGCAAGCAAAGAACTGAAGACCAAACCTACACAACACAGCGTGCGCGAACTGCGCGACATCGGCATTCAGCCCGATGTCATCATCGTTCGCTCAGACTACCAGGTCGATACCGACGCCCAGGAAAAAATCGCCCTCTTCTGTGACGTCGCGCAGAACGCTGTCATCCCCATGGTCACCGTTGACACCATCTACCAGGTTCCCCTCAGCTTGCAGGAAGCCGGCCTCGACGAGCTCCTGGTCAACCGGCTGGCCCTGTCCGCGACCGGAAAATTCCGGGACGGCCTGCGCGGCTGGCGTAATTTCGTCGCCGAGCTGGGCCGCCCCAAAGACAAGATCCATATCGGCATCGTCGGCAAATATGTCGAGCTGGAGGACGCCTATCTCAGCGTCAAGGAGGCGCTGATCCACGCGGTCCTGGCTGAAGGGTACGACCTGGGCATCGAATGGATCAGTTCAGAGTCTCTGGAAAAGGGCCGCGAACTCGAACGGCTCGAACAACTCGACGGTATCGTCGTGCCAGGAGGATTCGGCTACCGCGGGATTGAAGGCAAAATCGTGGCCGCCCGGTTCGCCCGCACCCGCGGCGTGCCCTACCTCGGGCTCTGCCTGGGCATGCAGGTGCTCTGCATCGAGTTTGCGCGCGCAGCCCTGCACAGCGAGGAGCCCAACAGCACCGAGTTCAACATCAGCACCGAAATGCCCGTCATCGATCTGATGCCGGAGCAACGCGACATTGCCGACATGGGCGGCACCATGCGCCTCGGCATCTACCCCTGCCAGCTCGCCCCCGATTCGAAGGCCGGCGCCGCCTATTCCGGCTCAGGTTTCCCGGAACAGATCAACGAGCGCCATCGCCATCGCTTTGAGTTCAACAACGCCTTTCGCCAGCAGCTGGAGGCCCACGGCCTCGTGCTCAGCGGCTGCTCTCCCGATGGCCGTCTCGTCGAAATCGTCGAACTGAACGACCATCCCTTCATGTTGGGCACACAGTTTCACCCGGAATTCAAGAGCCGCCCCACCAGCCCGCATCCGCTCTTTAGCGCTTTCATCCGGGCAGCCATCCAGCGGGGCGCCCGCCCAGTCGACAGCGCCGAAGACGCGCTGCAAAGCCCCAATGGCATGCAGCGGCCATCACCGGCCCTGGACAGGGGTTCAATCTGAACCGAAACGACGCAGGCAGAGGGCGCGCAATAAAGCCATGACCATCCCATTCCTTCATCTCTTTGGGCGTCGCTGCGGGTTCTCTACGCAAAGCCAAATCAGTCCTGAGTAGGAGCGAAAATGTCAGGTCATTCCAAATGGTCTACGATCAAACGAAAGAAGGGCGCCAACGACAGCGCCCGCGGCAAACTCTTTACCAAGCTCGCCCGTGAACTCCAGGTAGCCGCCAGAGAAGGCGGCCCGGACAGTGACACCAATGTGCGCCTGCGGCTGGCCATCGAAAAAGCGCGCGCCGAAAACATGCCCAAGGACCGGATCGAGTCAGCCATCCGACGCGGCGCCGGCCTGGACAAAGACGCGGCCGAAATCGAGGAAATCCTCTACGAAGGCTACGCGCCCCACGGCGTCGCCGTCCTGCTCGAATGCCTCACGGACAACCGTAACCGCACCATCGCCCAAGTGCGGCGCTGTTTCACACGCGCCAACGGCAACCTCAGCGAGCCAGGCTCTGTCGCCTGGCAATTCACCACCAAGGGCTATGTCGCCGTTCACCTCCAGGACAGCGATGGCAACCCCAGCAACCTGGACCCCGAGGAAATCTTCATGGAGGCCCTGGAGGCAGGCGCTGAGGATGTTGAAGTGAGCGACGACGCCGTCGAAATCTTCACCGAAAGAACCCACCTTGCCCAAGTGGACAAGCTGCTGCGCGAGTCCGGCATCCAACCGGATACCTCCGAACTGATCATGCAGCCCAACCAGACGCTCTCTCTTGAACCGCGCGCCGGCCTGACCGTACTGCAGCTGCTCGAATCGCTCGAAGAGCTCGACGACGTAAACAAGGTCCACCACAATCTGGAACTCACCGACGAGTTGGTCGCGCAGGTCGTGTAGTCCCGCAGCCGCAACGCGCGCCGCCCCCGCAAGCGCCGGTCGAACCGGCGCCATTCGCGATGGCAGCCTCAACATGTCAACAAGCGCTGTAGACGCCTCGAATAGCCCAACCGACCGCGAGTGGCGGGTTCTCGGCATCGACCCGGGCACCGCTTCCACCGGCTACGGCGTCGTCGTCGAAACCGCCTCCGGCAACTTTGAACTGCTTGCCTGCGGCGTGATCCGAACGGCGCCAGACCAACCGATGCACATGCGGCTGCGTGAAATCTTCTGCGACATTCAAAACCTGATTCGCGAGTTCCAGCCGCATGAAGTCGCTGTCGAAGAGCTCTTTTTCGGACGCAATGTGACGAACGCCATCACCGTAGGGCAGGCACGCGGCGCAGCCTTGCTGGCCGCCGCCCTGTCCGATCTGCCATTGACCGAATACACGCCCGCAGCCATTAAACAGGCGCTAACAGGCTACGGCAAAGCCGACAAATTCCAGATGCAGGCGATGGTCCGGCAGCTCCTGGATCTGGATGAAGCGCCCCATCCCGACGACGCTGCCGACGGCGTGGCAATCGCCCTCTGCCACCTGCAGGCAGGACGATTCCAGGCGCTCGTTGCAGACGCTTGACCGCGTCATCCACCCCCATCCTTCCAGTCAGAGGATAAGATATGATTCGCCAGGTGCGCGGCACTGTCCTGGCCGCCAGCAGCAACTACCTGATCATTGAAGTGGGCCAGGGAGGCGCGGGAATCGGCCTCCGTGTCTTTACGCCCGAACCCACGTCAGCGCGCTTCCGAACCGGCGACACACTCTCGCTCCAAACCTATCTGCAGGTGCGCGAGAACGAGCTGAGCCTCTACGGCTTTGAAGAGGATGACGAGCTCGCCATCTTCGAGGCCCTGCTCGGCGTCAGCGGCGTCGGGCCCAAAGTCGCCCTTGCCGCCCTCAGCACCCTGACGCCTGACGCGCTGCGTCTCGCCATCGCCAACAACGAGCCGGGCATCGTCGCGCGTGTGCCCGGCATCGGCAAACGCACCGCCGAAAAAGTCGTCGTCGAACTCAAAGACAAACTGACGCCGGCAGAGTCCGAGCTGGCGGGCCTCGCCACCGCGCTCGATGCCGATGCAGAGGTGATGGAGGCGCTCACAGGCCTGGGGTATAGCGTCGTCGAAGCGCAGCGGGCCCTCCAGCAGCTGCCGCCCGACGTGACCGAAGTCGAGGAAAGGCTGCGGCTCGCGCTGAGCCGGTTCGGCGAATAGCCCCTGCCCCGCGACCGCGTCGCCCTGTCGGCCTCCCGGATCTCTTCAGCCGCCGCGCAACCCCGTCAGTTTTGACAGCCGCGACTATCTCTTCTATAATCGGTCGCGATTCTCAACTGTATCCACTGAAACGGGAAAGCAAAAAAGAGATGGCCGAAGTACAGCAGCTGCGTAGAGGCAATATCTACGAAGAGGACCGCCAACTGTGGCGCGTAATCGATTACCAACACATCAAAATGGCCCGCGGCGGCGCCACGATCCGGCTCAAAGTCCGCAATCTCCGCTCCGGCGCAACCATTGAAAAGACCTACAACAGCGGCGCCCGCGTCGATGATATTCGCCTCGATTCACGCGACGTCGAATACCTGTATACCGACGGCGATCTCTTTCACTTCATGGATACCGACACCTTCGAGCAGGTCGCCCTGGGAAAGGATGCTCTGGAAGACGTCGTCCAGTTCCTCAAAGACAATACCGTCGTGGAATTGGAAACGTTCGAAGGCGAACCAATCAGCGTCAATCTGCCGACCACGATCGACCTTCAAGTCGTGTGGGCGGAAATGGCTGTCGCCGGCGACACCGCCAACAGCCCCACCAAGGAGGTGGAACTTGAGACCGGCTTCCGCCTCAATGTGCCTATGTTCGTGAAGGAAGGCGACACCGTTCGCATCGACACGCGCGACGGCCGCTACGTGACACGCGTCCAATAGCCGGCGAATCATGCGCCGTCCGATTTGCCCCTCTGCCGGGCGTTACGCTATAGTATGGAGACCGTTTGCCGTTGTAGCTCAGTCGGTAGAGCGACGCTCTCGTAAAGCGTAGGTCGTCGGTTCGAGTCCGACCAACGGCTCCAAAAAAAAAAGCCCCGCCGGCCGGCGGGGCTTTTTTTGCTATCGTATCCGGTCATTGCCGCTCCGGATGGACTCCGGCCATCAGCAGTCCCAGCTCTTCGGCGCTCGTCTTGTCTCGTTCGAGGACATCCATAATCTGTCCTTCGTAGATCACGGCTATACGGTCGCAAAGCGCCAACAGTTCATCCAGATCTTCCGAAATCAGCAGCGTCGCCATTCCCGTGTCCCGTTGCTCTAGCAACTGCTGATAAATGTATTCGATCGCGCCTATGTCGATTCCCCGCGTCGGTTGGGCCGCAACCAACACCTTGGGCCGTCGCGAAAGTTCACGCGCCAGAATTAACCGCTGGATATTGCCTCCAGACAGGTTTCTGGTCATCGTGCGTATGTCGGGCGTCTTGATATAAAAATCCTGTACCAATTGCCGGCTGTACCGGGCGATGTAGTCAAAAGCAAGGAAGATGCCGTGGCTGAACTTATCGCTGGTATGCTCCTGCAACACAAGATTCTCTGACACCGCGAAGTCACGCACAATCCCGTCGTGCATCCGCTCCTCAGGGATGTATGCAAGCCCGGCCTCTGTACGGCGCGCGGTCGACCAGTCTGTGATCGGCGTGCCGTCCATCTCCACACTACCACCGGTCATGGGGCGCAATCCCGCAATGACTTCAGCGAGCTCTCTCTGCCCATTGCCGCTGATTCCGGCCACGCCCAGGATTTCGCCGGCCTGGACCGATAGCGATACACCTCGCAGCGCCGGTTGTCCAGTAACGTCAACTGCCTTGACATCCTCCAAACGCAACCGTACTTCACCTACATCAATCTCATCGTCGCGATCTCTCTCAAGCATGACGTCGCGCCCGACCATCATCCGCGCCAGCTCCTGACGGGTCATGTCTTTGGTGGGAACCGTCCCCACCAGGCGGCCGCTCCGCAATACTGTGATGCGATCGCTGATCGAAAGAATCTCCTGCAGCTTGTGGCTGATCAGAACGAGGCTATACCCGTTTTCCTTCATGTAACCCAGGGTGACGAAAAGCTCTTCGACCTCCTGAGGCGTCAATACCGCGGTCGGCTCGTCCAGAATCAACATCGCCGCCCCCCGGTATAGGGCTTTCATGATCTCGACCCGCTGCCGTTCCCCTACCGAAAGCGTCCACACGGGCGCCCGCGGGTCGATCTGCAAACCGTATGCCTCGCTCAACTCGCGTATGCCCGCCTCTACCCTGTCCAAATCGAGGAGCGGCTCCCTGCTGGACTTGAGGCCCAGCGCTACATTTTCGGTGACAGTGAGTGTATCCACCAACATGAAGTGTTGATGGATCATGCCGATGCCCTGGCGAATCGCGTCAGTTGGGGAATGGATAGTCACTTCTGCGCCGTCGCGCAGAATCCTGCCCTCCTCAGGCTGATAAAGGCCGTACAGAATCCTCATCAATGTGGACTTGCCAGCGCCGTTCTCCCCCAACAGCGCGTGCAGTTCCCCTCTACGCACATCAAAATCTACGTGATCGCAGGCCAGAACACCTGGAAACCGCTTGACGATTCCATACATCTGCACATAAGGCGCGTTCAAGCGAAAGTTTACCGCTCGATGCCCGCCAGTGGGTCTGGCGATCCCGTAGACGAACTGATCTTCAATTCTCCGTCGGCCGGTCAGCATGAAATCTGTCCTTAAACCACGGCGTCCTGAACTGCAGTCTGCCTTTCCCTCACTCGTCGTCTTCTTCCAGCAGCACCGGATCGACAACGCCGCTCTTGATGTCTTCGATCGCAGCGCGGGCAGCCTCTTTTACTTCATCGGCAATTTCAATGTTTTCATTGAATTCCAGACGCAACCCATCATTCTCAAACGTGAGTTTGTAAGCTGTGCCGCCCAACTCTCCTGTTTCAATCTTGGCAATCATATCGGATATGACATTGGCCCAGTTGTAAATCTGATTGGTAACGACTACGTTCGGCCCCAATGATATCTGGTCACTCTGCGTACCCAGCCAGGCGACACCGTTCTCATTCGCCACGCCAATCGCCCCGACTACTTGCTGGGCCGATCCGGTTAACACATCCGCGCCAGCCTGGATGTGGACATGGGCGGCCTCGGCAGCCAGTGTCGTGTCGCTGAAGGAGCCTGTGTAGCTAACGTTTACCTGTGCATCCGGTTTAACATCTGTAACACCTCTTACGAAACCGTCTATATATAGTTTGGCGTCACCCGCTACAGGGCCGATAACACCGATTACATCGTTCGTCGAGAGCATCGCCGCGACGACGCCGTTGACATAGCCCCCCTCGTTGGCGACCGCCCCGTATGCAAACACATTCTCAATGCCCCGATCCGCTCCCGTATCCGACGACGTGCCCCACGCGAAACTGGTCTCAGTGAAGTCGCTGGCCACCTCGAACACTGAATTGCCGTACTGCGCCCCGTGGGCGATCACCAGATCATATCCCTCCGCCGCATAGTCTCGAATGGCCGCCGACGCGTCTGTCACCCGAAACATTCCTTCTGAAAACGCGATCTTCAACGCGTCCTCACCGCCCATTTCAGACTGAACAGTAGTCAGCGAGTCGTACATCGACTGGCTCCAGGCGATATCCGTCGTACTGCTTGGCATCACTATCGCAACGCGAAAGGGAGCCCCTTCCGCGTTGGCCGCCCCGTCATCCTCGTCCGATCCACCGCAGGCAGCGAGCAGCAGTAAGAAGATCAACATTGATATTCTGATTTGTCTCAGCATGATTCCCTCTTTAAGGTTAGGAATCGACAGCGCCGCAACAGCCTTTGTTACTCGCCGCGCTCATAAGACCTGGCCAGAGCCGCCGGCTTCTGAATCTGCCGCGCTGTAAAGGCAAGCACCACGATTGTCATTATGTATGGCATCATTACCGCTATTTCTGATGGGACCGGAATGGCAAGCGCCTGAACCCATAGCTGCAAAGCATTAACCAGGCTGAACAGCAACGAGCCCCCCAGCACGCCTACCGTGCGCCAGCTGCCAAAGTAAACGAGTGCAACCGCAATAAAGCCAAGCCCGTTCGTCATGTTCTCCTGAAAGACATTCTGCAAACCAATGCTGAGAGACGCCCCGGCCACCGCCGCCAATGCACCCCCAATCATCATTGTCGTGTAGCGCACGCCATTGACACTGACGCCCAGTGTATCGGCTGCCTCCGGGTTGTGCCCGACGGCCCGGATCTTCAGGCCCAGTGTCGTACGGTTGATGACGAACCAGGATACCGGCACCATCAGATACGCGAGATACACCAAGGCATTGTGATTGAACAAAATGTGTCCGATTCCCGGTATATCCGAAAGAAACGGGATGGCAAGCTGTCGAAAACCGCTTACGCCTTCCACCGAACCGATCAGCGTCTTGAACAACAGACTGCTCAAACCGAGGCCGAACAAATAAAGTCCGATGCCGCTGATGCCTTGCAACGACTGCATCGTCACGCTGACGAAGGCTTTCAGCAGCCCCATCAAAATACCAACCGCAATCGCGGCCAACAAGCCTACCCACAGATTGTGTCCTTCAAACACCACGTAAAAGGCGAAAAATGCTCCCATCAGCATGATACCGTCCACGCCCAGATTCAAGACCCCGGAACGCTGGCCGAACGTCTCCCCCAATGAGGCGAAGAGATAGGGCGTTGCCAACCGTACACAGCTATGTAGGATGCCAACCAGTGTGGAAATCGTAAACAGTTCGTCAAACATTTCGGCTTCGTCTGGTCAAAGTTTCGTCCCGTACCTTTCCCACATCCGCTATGTGGCGCGGTGCTGGACGATCTCGTAGAATTGCTTCACACACCACTCGTGTGGAAGATTCTCTTTCCTCACTTCTCAACACTCTCTTCTCGTTCGTCAATACTCGCTTCCCGCTTCTCGCCTTCCGCTATGAGTGGCTCGTCAGACCCTTCATCCCCGACTCTACGCCGCGACCGCCGTCTCACATACAAATCACTGGATACGACAAAAAGTACAACGAGCCCCTGTAGCGCGATCGCCAGCGCGCTGGGAACCTGCACGGCCCGCTGCATCTTGTCCGCGCCAACCAGCAGCGCACCAAACAGGGCTGAGGCCGGAATCGCCCCCAACGGGTGCAGTTTACCGAAGAGCGCAGCCACTATCCCGCTGAAACCGTAGCCGCCGCTCAGGCCCTCGAGCATTCGATGATGAACGCCCAACACCTCCACCGCACCGGCCAACCCGCACAGCATGCCGCTTAGGGCCAGCGATAACGTGACATATTTGCTGACTGGAATGCCAGCATACCTTGAGGCATTGGGGTTCAAACCCACCGCGCGGATGCGGTAGCCGATTGTCGTGCGCCAAAGCAGGAAATAGACGGCGAGCGCCAGGAGAACGGCGAGAATCGCGCCGCTGTGGAAAAGGGTGCGCGGCACCAATCGCGGCAGCCAAATCGACTCCGGCAGCGCCGCGCTCTGCGGTATGCTCGTGCCCGCCGCCACATGCTCCGGATCCAGCATCGGTCCCCGCAGCAAAAAGTTCATCAGCCGCAGGGCGATCTGGTTCATCATCACCGTGGTCAGAATCTCATTGACGCCCAGCCGCGCCTTCAGAAAGCCGGGAATGCCGCCCCACAGGAGCCCTGCCGCCGCCCCGCTCACCAGAGTCAGCGGCAGCAAAATCAAGGCCGGCAAATTCCCAAACCCGACCCCAAATGCTGTCGCGGCCAGCGCGCCGACAACGATCTGCCCTTCACCGCCAATGTTGATTACGCCGCCCCGAAAGGCAATGCAAATTCCAAGACCCACCAACAGAAGCGGTGTGGCCTTGGTCAGAGTCTGTGTAATGCCGCTGACGTTACCCAGCGCGCCTTGTATCAGTGCGCTATATGCTTCAAAGGGATCGGTGCCAAGCAACAACAGGAGCAATATTCCGACCAAAAGTGCGACCAGCATCGCCGCCACCGGCAGCAATACATCGATCAGTTTGGCCAGATATAGTCGAATTTTCATCCTTTACTCAGTAGCGCGTTGCCATCGCGCATGGGGATCATCCGACTTTCACCTCGCAGCCACATTGCGTGCAAGAACCGTCGGATTAGCAAACTGTCCCGATTATAGCACCATTCCCACAATTCAAACAGTGCTCTGAAACGCGTCGCATCTGCCTTCCTCTGCATCCGGATAGAGAACCGCCGGCGCGGCGCGGGCAAAAACTGCAATGAGGCGCGCCGGCGCCTCCCCCACGTTGCGAACTTCATGGAGGACGCCCTCCGGCACAAACACCGTGGTGTCCGCGCCGACCCGGTGGCGTTCATCTCCCAGAGTGACTTCAACTTCGCCGCTGAGAAAGGTCAGGCTCTCTTCACAATCATGGTAATGCAGCGGGATCACGCCGCCAGGAGGCATGTATTGCTCCCAAAGCTCCATCTGCTCTGCGCCGCACGTGCGCCCCGTGATGATGCGCGCGCCCGGAATGCTGCTGCGCGTGTTGATCGGGTCGTAATCGCTGTGGTTATGTGGAAGAACTGCCATTTTTTCACCGCCCTGTTTTCAGATTCCAGCAGCTAGCCGTTTTCACCTGTTCCAGGCAACCTTCGCAAGCGCAGCATTCGGCTGCCGCCCTTCTGAAATTCATAAGGCGCCTCCATAACTCTAGCCTCAATGCCCCGCAGCGCAAAAACCTCAATTACGCCCTGCACGTGGGGCGACGGAGCCCCGCCAACCTGCAGCAGCGGAAAGGCCCGCGCCTCCGGGGCCACCCGCAGCATCTCCTCCAGCGCCTGCACATGAAAGTCCAGATCAAACTCCCTGCTATACAGAAACAGAAAGTGGGAAGAAAGCGCGAGGTCAAAGCTGTAGTCCTCAAAGGGCAGGTCCGGCAGCGAAGCATCCACATAACGGCCTTCGCGCTTACCCGCCGCGTAGTCGGCCAGAAACCGGCGCATCGCCCACATCCGCCGCTCTCCCAGCGCCGGCAGCGACGGCACATAGGTCCACACAAAGTCATCCCGGTTGCGCGCCAGTTGCTCCATGATTATGTCGTATGTCTCCTCTACGCGCCGTTCGATCGCCTCCCCCGGATACGCGTACAACGGATCGACCGAGACAACCGAGCGCCCCTGCGCAGTCATCTCCGCATTGAAGCTGGCCGGTCCGTCCCCGCACCCAAGAATCCGGCCCTGCAGCTCCCGCTCCCGCAGGTCGAACATCCCCCGATATTCCGCCATCGTCCGCCCCCAGGGGACGACGCCATCGACCGTGAAGGGCATCGCTATGCCTCGTCTTTACCCGAATGTTGAGAGGATTCCATTCCGCCTCACGATGCAGAACTGACTCATTATAACCTACTCAGAATCTGAGATGCCTGTTCGCGCCCGTCCCGCCACCCTTGTCTGGTCGCCCGCGGCCCTTGCATGCACCGTCACCTCCCCTGTAGGGGCGCCCCTTGTGGGCACCCAAGCCCCTCCGCACAGAAGCCCTCCTCCAATCTGAGACGCCAACAAGCCCCTCGCGCCCTTCCCCTGCAGTTCATCCCGCCGTTCCCCAACACATCTCCGTCCAGGCAACAACCCATCCCCCTAATCCCCTAAATCCCCGTTCAGACAACCAGCCCCCTGTCCATTATGGTTCCCAGCTGCGGCCTGAAACCCGCCCCAACTTCGCCTGTCACCCGAATTTTTGCCTCTATTGATTTCCCGTCGCCTCCATGTTACAATTGACTTCCAACTCATTCCAATAAACATTGATTCCTTTATTTCCCTGCGCTCACACTGAATCATGAACTCAGTCTCCATTGTGTCACTAAGTTCCCAGTATGTAAGGAGGAAAAGCAAATGAAAGGAATGGCCACTCGAAGAGAATTCCTGCGCTGGACCGGTGTTGCCGGCATCGGCATCGCCGCAACCGCATGTGTACCAGCCGCTCCCACCGGGACAACAGGCGAAACTGAAGAGGAAGCGGTTACACTCCTGGTTTGGGACCAATGGTCAGGCGGAGGCGCCGACGCGGGTATGCAGCAGCTTGTTGAAGGTTTCACAGAAGCCAACCCCAACATCACCATTGAACGCGAGGTCTATTCCGGCAACGAGCAGTTGCGGGATCTGCTCAAGACCGCGCTTGGCGCCGGCACCGGGCCCGACCTGATGTACTATGACCTGGGCGCGTTCGCCTTGCAAGTGCTTGTCAACGCCGATCAACTCATGCCCATGGACGACGCCTACGAACAGTATGGCTGGGACCAGAAGATCTTCGAATTTGCCCAACAGTGGTGTACGTTGGAAGGCAAACGCTACGCTATACCCCATGAGCTCGAGTTTGAACCGGTCTACTACAATAAGACCGCCTACGACGAGCTTGGTCTGCAGATCCCTCAAACGCACGCAGAATTCACGGCCAACTGCGAGGCGACGAAAGAAGCGGGATATATCCCCATCACGATCGGCAACGCCGGGCGCGGCGAACTTCGTCACACTTTCGGCTTTCCTCTGAACAATCTGGTTGGGAAGGCCGGCATGGATGACATTACGCTCTGCGGCGCTTCCTGGGATCGGCCCGAAGTTCTGGAAGCCATCGAAATAATCTGTGTCGACTACCTTGAACAGGGTTTCTATCCCCCTGACCCAAACGCCATTCCCGGACAGGATGCCAACAATCTCTTCTTCACAGGTGAGGCCATCCACAAATTGACAGGTACATGGTGGGTGGGCACCGTGCTTGGGGCTGAAACCGATTTCGAGCCCGATATCTATCTCTACCCATCAATCAATGGCAGCGAAGTCTTGCCCCAAGCTTGGCTCGGCTCCGGCTACCAGGTTCCAAAAGATTCCGTCGACCCCGATGCAGCCTTCCAGTTTATCGACTTCCTCTATAGCGATGCCGCTGTGCCGGTGTGGGTCGAAACCGTGAGCGTCGTACCGCCCATGCCCTTCGATGCAGAAAGCCTGAATCTGTCGGACCTGATGAAGAAGGTCCTGTCCATCCTCAGAAGCCCCGACCAGAAGTTCGGATGGATGCCGGCCGGCTTCTCGCCACCAGGCGTCTACGATATGATGAATGCCGGCTTCCAGCAGATCCTGGCCGGAGAGAAGACGCCCGAACAGCAGATGCTGGATCTTCAGGAGCAATGGCAAGCGGCGATTGACGGTGGCCAGTATGGCCTGAAATGTTGAGACGCCCGCAGGCGTCAGGTCCGCGATGCGATGCGGGCCTGACGCCTATCTGGAGCAGGACTGGTAGCGGCTGCCTGCCAGTGTGACAACACGAATGTGGACATCTTCTCTGCCCGGCGCACGCAACCTCCAAAGTAGCGGAAGACCTAACCTCAAGTGGCGGGGGTTTCTGCGGCGACACCTGACCGCGCTACTCTTTCTCGCGCCTGCCCTTATCATATACATCACTTTTGTCGCCTATCCGCTCATCGGCAGTATCGGCCTCAGTTTTACCAGCTGGGATGGCGTCAATCCCGTCAGAGAGTGGGTGGGCCTCCAAAACTATACACGCGCGCTCTCGGCTGATGACATCATGCAGCAGGCTCTGCTGCACAACCTGATCTGGATCGTTCTCGAAACCATCATCCCTCTTTCAATTGGGCTGCTGCTGGCCACCGTGCTCTGGGACGGCGCCCGCGGCCGTACGGCTTTTCGTACCGTATTCTTCATGCCCTACGTGCTTGCTACTGTCATCATCGCCATTATCTTCGGTCTTATCTACAATCCCTTGTATGGCGCGCTCAACCAGTTCCTGCGCGCAATCGGCCTTGAAATGCTGGCGCAGGGTTGGCTCGGCCAACCGAACACGGCTCTGCTTTCGCTGATCATGGTTGCAGCCTGGGCCGGTTACGGCTTCCACATGACGATTCTGCTTGCCGGCCTTCAGAATGTGGACATGGATCTCTTTGACGCCGCAAAAATCGACGGCGCCAATGCGTGGCAGCGCTTCATCTACGTGACGATCCCCCAGCTGAGCCATGTCATTACGCTTCTGGTTTCACTCTCACTGATCGGGGGTTTCAAAGTCTTCGATCTCGTCTATGTGATGACAGCCGGCGGGCCAGGTTACCACACAGAGGTCGTGGCCACCTATATCTTCAAGCAGTCATTCCAGCAGAACTTCGTGGGCTACGGCACTGCGCTTTCGATTGTCCTTACCGTCATAATCCTTCTCGTCTCTGTCCTGTTCATTCGACTTCGTGAACGGGGCGGGGAGACCTGATACCATGCGCGCAAATGCCGCCCAACGCGACCCTGCCGGGACGACAGGCGATTCCATCGTTCGCACTGCGCCCGCGCCCGGCTTCGCTACGCCGAATTACGGGCTCATCCTGCGGGGAACCGGCAAATACATTCTGCTCCTCTTTTTTGCTATTATCAGCCTGATGCCCTTTGTGTGGATCGTTGGCATCGCCCTGAAGACAAAGAAAGAATTCTACGACTCTCCGTTCGCCCTCCCCGCAGTGCCCCAGTGGCAGAACTTGGCGACAGCCTGGGACATTGGACATTTCGGTGAATTCTTCCTGAATTCCGTCATCATCACCCTGCCTACCGTGATCGGCGTCCTCATCTGCTGTTCGTTGGGCGGCTATGCCCTGGCCAAGATCGACTTCGTTGGCCGTAACATTCTTTTCTACTTCTTCCTGGCCGGGATCATCATTCCCTTCCAGGCCATCATGATCCCTCTCTACTATCAACTGCGCGATCTCGGGTTGCTCACCACCTACTTGGCCGGGGTCCTCCCAATGATCGCACTGGGCATCCCGTTTGGCATCTTCCTGATGCGCGCCTTTTTCATGAGTCTGCCTATCGAGTTGATCGACGCCGCCAAAATCGACGGCTGCGGTGACTTTGGCGTATTCTGGCACATCATGGTTCCCCTGGCAAAACCGGCCCTGTCCACTCTGGGCATCGTTCAGTTTATTGCCTCGTGGAACGCCTTCCTGCTGCCTCTCCTCTACCTTCAGAAACAAAGCCTGCGCCCGTTGACTTTGGGCCTGCTCTACTTCCAAACGCGCTACGAGTCCGACTATACTCTGATCGCGGCCGGCATTACGATCATCATCCTGCCCATGATTCTGGTCTACGTGCTGTTCCAGCGTCAGTTCATCGAAGGTCTCACCTCCGGCGCTCTGAAAGGCTGATTCCGACCGCTCCACGCAACCATCCAAAACCGGGCCGGGAGCGCTATTCCGTGCAAACCTCCGAACGCGCCCCCTGCAACGAATCCAGCCGACCGGTGTTCTCTACTTCTGGAACCTGCAGAATCCAGACAGCAAGCCGGCCGGTCCCCCACCGCGAGCGGCCCGGCGACCGCAAAACCAGGCCTTGCCACCAGCAATAGCACAGCAAGCGGAGAACGCACCTTGTCGGCAAACGAACCGCGCAACCCCGCCTGGCCCACAGGCAGTCACATCGTACTCCGCCAAATGTGGCCAGGCGGCGTATGGGCCGCCATTCCGGCGACCATGATCGAAGACAGCGCCGACCTGGTCTCCCTCTACATCGCCCCCGGCGCCGTCTTTGCCGGCCCGGACTGCTCACGCGATGAACACCTGCACGTCGCCGCAACCGGTTCCTGGCAGCGCAAACTCTACGAGTGGACCGGGCAGCACCACGTCTGGTCATCCCGTCCCGGTGAAGCCGCCTCCATTTGGACAATCTGGTCGGCCCCCGACTGGACCCACGCCGGCTGGAAAGTCAATCCCGAACTGCCCCTCAAACGCACACCCATCGGCTTCGACACGACCGACCACGTCCTCGACGCGGTCATCAGCCCCGACCTCAGTTCCTGGCAGCTCAAGGACGAAGACGAACTCGCCGTCGCCATCGAACTTGGCCTGTTTACAGCTGCTGAAGGAGAGCGGATCCGCCGCGAAACACAGCGTATCGCCAGCGAATGCATTACCGCCCGCCGCCGCCAGCTTCAAGCATGGGCTGCCTGGCGTCCACCGTCTCATTGGAAACTTCCCGTCCTGCCTGAAAACTGGGAAACCGCGTGACGTCACAACATCGCTGCACCGTCCTACGCTTCTGCCACGACAAGCATGCGCAGCGTGTTTACCCCTGAAATCTCAACTCCAAGTACGGCGCCCGACAGAATCAAATTCCCTCTGTTGATATATGAGAAAGTTTTGTCAACCGCTAAGTTCAAGGCGGCTGAGCTCACTTGCTTGGTGACCTCGCCGGTCAATCTACTTGCCAATTTGAGTAAGGTCTGATCAGGCAGAGCTTCGCTGGGATGGAGCGTCTTCTCCCCTTCAGATGATATCTGCGCAATTGCCTTGACAGTGTTCCCATGTTACACTTGGCTAAAATTCGTTGCAGCTTTGAGTAACCGCGCACATGACAAGTAGGGAGCTTTTCGAGTGGGATGAGAACAAGAATCAGGAGAATGTAGCAAAGCACGGTGTCAGCTTTGAAGAAGCTCAATATGCTTTTGCAGATCCTCACCTGATTGTTTTGGAAGACATAGTTCACAGTAGTCGTCATGAAACGAGATTTTTCTGTGTCGGTAGAGTCGAGGACGGCATTCTTACTGTTCGCTTTACCTACAGAGCAAACAGAATTAGGATTTTCGGGGCCGGTTACTGGAGAAAGTACCGGAAGCTATACTTGGACCAGAGGAGCGCATGAGCCAGAATCTTGACCCGCCAAGACAAACTTGGGAGACAGCAGAATACTCGGATAATCCTGAACTTCCAGAGGCGGAAGACCTGCAAATTATCGACAAAGGGTTCTTGCCTCGCCCGGAGGAACTGGTCTTCAAAGACACCGAGACAGAAAATATCACGGTGCCTCTTGACAAAGAGACGGTTGCTTTTTTCAAGGACAAAGCAAAGGAGTTAGGCGCCTCCTATCAGACGTTGGTTCGGAGTATCCTCAGGGAGTATGTAGCTCGACAGAGTAGATAGACTTCCTGTTGTAACAGAATGGCAGGGAGCAGTCTGTGACGCCCCGTAAGCTTCCCGTCTTTCCGCAAGTCTGAGAAACCGCGTGACGTCACAACACTGCTATCCCATACTACGCCTCCGCCACCACCGGATTGCGCAGCACGCCTACCCCTGAAATCTCAATCTCCACCACATCGCCCGGCTGAACCGGTCCCACGCCCGACGGGGTGCCCGTCATGATCACATCCCCCGGCAGCAGCGTAATCGCCTCGCTGATATAAGCGATCAACTGCGCCACCGAAAAGATCAGGTCGTCCGTGTTCGTGTGCTGCTTGACCTCACCGTTCAAACGGGTTGTCAGCTCAAGATTCGTGGAGTCCAGTCCGGTGGCGATGCAGGGCCCCAGCGGCTTGAACGTATCGAATCCCTTGCCAATCAGCATGCAGCCGTTCGCCATTTCATTGGCCTGGATCACCCGCTCGCTGACGTCGTTCCCGCAGCTGTATCCCAACACATAGTCCAGCGCATCCGCTTCCGACACCCGGCGCGCCTCCTTGCCGATGATGACCGAAAGTTCACCCTCATAGTGCACGTTCTGCCCCTGCCGCGGGTAGATGATCGCCTCCTCCGGATCCAGAATAGCCGTCCAGGGCAGCATGAAGAGCATCGGCTGGTCCGGCGGCGTCTGCCCGCCCTCTTCAGCATGGGCCAGGTAATTCAGCCCCACCCCAATCAGCCGCGGCTTCCCCACCGGCGCCAGCACCTTCACGTTGTCCAGGTGCGTTGTCTCGCCGCTCTCCTCGAAACTGTCCCACGGACACGAGGCCATCTGCCGGATCGTCCCGTCCTCTTCCAGAATGCCGTAGCTCGTTGTGCCGTCGGAACTGTAGCGTAAAATCTTCATCGTGGACGCTTCTCCTTGTGTTGAGTGATTTATGAATCCAATGTAGACGCTCGTAGACCAAAAGCCCTCCTGACCCCCTTGCAGGTAACCCTGCCCTTTCGTTTCTTCGGTAGGAAAAGGATTGCAGCCGTGATAGACTGTGCGCTACCATCAAAAAGCGTGGGCGGCGGACTCGCGGTTGCCTGCCATCCCGCAGTCCACCCGTCTCAGATTTCCTTTCACTGAAACAAAGGAGCGCACAAATATGACCACCTCCGGCAGAGTCGCAATCATCACCGGCGCAGGCTCAGGCATCGGCAAAAGGACCGCCCTTCTCCTGCTTGCGGAAGGCTACTCAGTCGCCCTCGCCGGCCGCCGCGTTGACCGCCTTGAAGAAACCGCCGCCGAAGCCGGCGCCGGCGACCGCGCCCTCGTCGTCCAAACCGACGTGACCGATCCCGCCGCCGTCGACAACCTCTTCGACCGCACCATCGAAGCCTTTGGCCGCCTCGACCTCCTCTTCAACAACGCCGGCCGCGGCGCGCCCCGCGCCGACTTTGACGAAATCGCCTACGAAGACTGGAAGTCTGTCGTAGACGTAAACCTGACCGGCGTCTTCCTCTGTTCGCAGCGGGCCTTCCGCATCATGAAAAATCAGACGCCCCAGGGCGGCCGCATCATCAACAACGGCTCCATCTCGGCCCATACACCACGCCCCAACTCCGCCCCCTACACCTCGACCAAACACGCCATCACCGGCCTGACCAAATCCACCTCTCTCGACGGCCGCGCCTACAACATCTGCTGCGGCCAGATCGACATCGGCAACGCCGCCACCGAAATGACCGAACGCATGCGCTCCGGCATCGTGCAGGCCAACGGCACAACCATGGTCGAGCCGAACATGGACTCCGATGGCGTCGCCCAAACCATCCTCTACATGGACAGCCTGCCACTGGACACCAACGTGCTCACCCTGACCGTCATGGCCAATCAGATGCCTTACGTAGGCCGAGGCTGATCGCGCCTACTGGTAGCCTCCAATCCCCAGGAGCTCTTTCGTCTCGGAATCGGCCTCGTCCAGATAGGCATCGACGAGGCTGTCCTCCGGTTTGACGCCAAAAGGAGAATAGCGCATCCACGTCGGCCCGTAACAGAGGATAAGCAAACGCCGTTTCTCGCCGTCAGGCCGCGTCGGCAGGGCCCGGTGCCAAAGATTGCTGTGCATGATGATGCACGTCTTTGCCGGCCCCCGCACCACCTTCTGGCCCGGCAAGTCGTCATAGCAGTCAGCCGGCAGCGGGTCATGGATCCGCCGGTGCGATCCCGGCACAATCGCCAGCGTGCCGTTCGCCTCATTCAGCTCATCCAGGTAGATCAGGCAGTCTATCGTATGGGGAAAGGAGAAAAAAGCCGGCAATGGCTTGGGTATTGTCCGCCGGTGCAGGTGCCAGTGCGTCTCCTGGTTCGGCTCACCCGGGTAGCTGACCCGCCCACCCGCATTGCGGATGCGCACGAACGGCCCCAACACCGCCCGCGCCACCGACAGCATCGGCTCAAAGTCGAGCAGTTCCAGAAAGGCCGGGTGCTTATCCATCAGATAGCGCGGAAACCAGCCCCCGAACTGTCCTGACCGGATAATGGTCGTAACTCCCTCCCCCATCTCGGCCGCCTCGACCTCGTCCAGTGCCCCGCGCAGCCGTTCCAACTGCTCCCCCTGAAAGAGCGCCTCTCGGATCAGGTACCCCTGCTCCGACAGCTGCTCGATCTCCTGCGGCGTCGCCAGCACAGTGAAACTGCGCTCCTTGTCTTCACTGGCCACATTGGTCATAATCTCATATGTGACCGTGTGGCTGGGAAATGCCTCATACTCTCGCCCTTCAGGCATACTGTTCATGACCTCTCGTTCGCGGTTTTCCAGCCAAATGCCGGCGCAGACTCTGAACCGGCCTCAGGGTTCTAGCTAGTCTACGGCAGTTCCCGCCTCCCGCGCAAAGGCCCGCGCCGGACGCTGCTTGCGGCACTGGCGGCGCAACACCGTCCCACTTCGGAGAAACTCGACCAATGACCAGACAAAAGGTAGTTCTGAATCCATATCCCCGTCCCCTGGATATGGTCATGTCCACCCACGATGCCGAACGGCTCCACGACCTGGTCGACGTGATCTGGGGCAAGGACGAAAACATCCCCGAGTCCGAGTTCGCCCGCGCCTGCGGAGAAGCCTACGCCGTCATCACCTCTTCCTGGCAGCGCAGATCACTGGACGACATGCCCAACCTGCGTGCCATCATGGAGACCGGCGGCCGCCATCCCAGCCCCTCGGTCTTGGACTACAAGACCTGCTTTGCACGCGGCATCCGCGTCCTCAGCTGCGCGCCCGCCTATGGCCCCATGGTCGCGGAAATGGCGCTCGGCATGGCCATCGCGGCCGCCCGCGGCATCGTCAGCGCCCATCGCGACTTCGCCGCCGGCGAGGAGCTCTACCTCTACCCCAGCAACAGCGCCGCCTTTACACTCTACGACCAGCCCGTCGGTTTTGTCGGCTTCGGCGGTCTGGCGCAGTCACTCAAGCCGCTGCTGGCCCCCTTCCGCTGCCCGATTCAGGTCTACGATCCCTGGCTTCCCGCCAGCTTCATAGAAGAGCGCGGCTGCGCCCCGGTCAGCCTCCAGGACCTGCTTCCCAATGCACGCGTCATCTTCGTCCTGGCCATCCCCTCCAACGAGAACAGAGCCATGCTCGACCGCAAGCTGCTCTCGCTGATCAGGTCCGACGCTGTCCTCGTCCTCATCAGCCGCTCCCACCTTGTCGATTTCGACGCGCTCACCGAACTGCTTCACGAGGGCCGCTTCCGCGCCGCCATCGACGTCTTCCCGCAGGAGCCCCTGGCCACCGACCATCCCATTCGCACCGCCCCCAACACGATTCTCTCCGCCCATCGCGCCGGCTCCGTCTGGCAGGACATGCACAACATCGGACGCATGGTCGTCGACGACCTGGAAACCATGCTGGCCGGTCTGCCGCCGACCAGGATGCAGTCCGCACAACCTGAAATCGTCTACCGTCTGCCGTAGCAGCAGCAACGAACTGCCTGCTCAGCCCGCTCAGCCCGCCAACAAGCGCCAGCTCACTGTGTAGTCGCCTTGGAGACTTGCATTCACACTGTTCATCTTTCTCGCACATGGAGCCGAACATGAGAATCTGCGTTTACGCAACCCTGCCCGACAAGGACAACTTCCTCGGCTTTCTCAAACAGTACGACATCCTCGACGTCGCCCTCAGTTCCACCTCCCATCCCGAACACCGCACACGCTTCTCACCCGAAGCGGCCGTAAAACCAGGCGCTTTCTGGGACTTCCAAACGCTGCTGTGGGCGCGCACGCAGTGCGAAGAAGCCGGTCTCAACCTCGTTTCGATCGAAAATCCTCTGCCCAACTGGTGTTATGAAAGGATCGTCATGGGCCAGGAAGGCCGCGACCAGCAGATCGAAAATGTCGCCGAGACCATCCGTAACATGGGCCGCGCCGGCATTCCCGTCTACGGCTATCACTGGATGGTCAATCAACCGGGCGTCACCCGCAACTCCTGGCGCACATCGCTCACCACGCCCGGCCGCGGCAACGCCCAGGTCAGCCGTTTTGAACTGGAGCTGGCCGTTCGCGGCCCCCTCTTCCGCGAACGCGAATACAGTCACGAGGAGATGTGGAGCAACTACGAATACTTCATCAAGGCGATCGTTCCCGTGGCAGAGGAAGCCGGCGTCAGACTGGCCCTCCATCCCGACGACCCGCCCGTCGAAAAACTGGGCGGTATGCCGCGCCTGTTCTGCAGTCCGGAAGGCTTTCAGCGCGCCATGGACTTCGCCGACAGCCCGGCCAGCGGCCTCAACTTCTGCCTCGGCAACTGGACCGCCATGAACGTCGACATCCACGCCGCCATCCGCCGTTTTGGCGGCCGCGGGCAGATCGTCTACGGTCATGTCCAGGGCGTACAGGGCACAGCCCCCGATTTCCGCGAGTGTTTCCTCGAAGAGGCCGACTGCGACTTTCTGGAGGTTTTCAAGACTTTCAGGGAGGTTGGCTTCGATGGCGCCCTCATCCCCGGCCACTTCCCCCATACGATCTATGACGACCAGAGCCCGCACCAAGGGCTGCTTTACTCGGCCGGATACATCAAAGGGCTTCTCCGGTCACTCGAGGCAGACAAAACGAATTAGCACTGGAACCCCAAAAGATCTTGTCAACAGAATGAAGGGAGAAACTGACCAATGTATCTGATCCTGATCGGTTGCGAATATGCAGGCACCACAACGCTGGCCAACGCCATCAACGAGTGGACCAAAGAGTCCCTTGGCGCCGAGTTCAAACTGATTCACGACCATAACAAACTGCCCGACACCAAGCCGCACGGACCGGCGCTCACGCCCGAAGATATCGCCGCCTTCCAACAGCTCAGCCCCCGCCTCACCGAGGTGATCCAGCGGCACAACCTCTACTACCACACACCCTGGGCGTCAGGGTCCGAAGACAACTTCATGGGGATCGGCCTCTACTTTGACGAGCTGGTCTACGCGCCCAAGTACTACGGCTACGGCGGCCGCGGCCAGGACGGCGACCGTGGGGTGATCTCCCGCATGCTCGAACAGCGGATCCTCCAGTTCAGGCCAGACGCAGTCCTGATTCTCGTGGAAGCCGCGCCCGGTGTGATCCGCAAACGCATGGCCGAAAGCCCGCACCCTTACCCTGTCGTGCCCGAAGAAGATGTCGAGCATATCAACCAGCGCTTCCAGGAAGAATTCGATAACTCGCTGATCCGGCAGAAATTCACCCTCGACACATCAACGGCAACAGTAGCGGAATCTGTGGCGGACTTCGCCGCCAAGATTCAGCCCTATCTGACCCAAGCCGACCTCTTGCGGCAGGCCCTCCAGCGGGGAAAGGCGGGCTGAGTCCAATGAGCAAGAGCCCGTGCGACATTCTCATCTGCAACGGCCAGGTGCTCACAATGGATCCGGCCCGCACCATCCTCAGCCCCGGCGCCGTGGCCGTCAAAGGATCGCGCATTCTGGATGTTGGTCCCGACGCAGAACTACGCCAGCGCTACGACGCTGTGGAGACGCTCGACGCCGAAGGCGCAATCGTCCATCCCGGCTTCATCGACGCCCACAATCACATCGTGCATACAACCAGCCGCGGCGTCTTCGACAACATCTTTGATATCGACGCGCTGCCCGTCAAGTTCGCCGACCTCAAAGCCGGGGTAACCGACTACGATGAATCGGTAGCCACTGCCATGGCCGCTGTCGAGATGCTCCACAGCGGTTTCACCATGTTCATCGAGCCGGGTTCCCTCTTCGCCACCGACGCCGCCGCCGAAGCAGTCGAACGGGTGGGCATGCGCGCGCTCTTCGCCGCCCCCTACCTCTGGGACCGTCGCGAAACCTTCGACGCCATGCCCGCGCTCGAGAGCGACAGCCTCATGGCCCGCGTGCCCATCGACCGCGACCGCGCCATCAGCCAGTTGGACGCTGAGCTACACCGCAACCAGGACCCCGAAGCCCTCGTGCGCGGCTACGTCGCCATCTACGGCGTTGGCACCGCCTCGCCCGAACTCCTGCAAGCCGCCCACGCCTGCGCTCGCGACAACAACGTGCGCCTGCAGCTCCACGCCAGCTACGCGCCGGGAGAAGGCGACATCTACCGCGCCATAAACAGCGTCAGCCAGTACGTCCACCTTCACGAACTGGGCGTCCTCGACGAAAACACAGTCGTCGTCCATGCCAACCTCTTGGACGATGACGAGGAGGCCGCAGTCGAACAATCCGGCTGCCAGTTAGTCTGGTGCCCCATCACCTTCTTCTCACTCGGCATCGTGCGCACCGCCGTATTCAAGATGGCTCAGCGCCACCGCCGCGGCGTCCGCGTTTCGCTGGGCGTAGACGGAGCCTTCGACTGCACCCCCGCCGAGCTCATGTTTGCCGCCCACCTAGCCGCACGCGCCGGCGACGATCCCCTGCACCCCAGCGCCCTGCTCGAAATGCAGACTATCAACGGCGCCGCCGCAGCCGGCCTCCGATCCGAACTCGGCAGCCTCGAGCCGGGCAAGCGCGCCGACATCGTCCTGCGCTCCCCCCGCGCCGCCGGCTCCTACCCCGCCAACAACCCCGTCCATCTCCTCGCGCTGACATTAGGGGCAGGCAGCGTCGACACGGTTCTGGTCAATGGCGAAGTAGTCCTGCGCCGCGGCCGCTCCACCCGTGTCGATGAACTGGAGATTAGCCATGCTGTCACCGCCTCGGTCGCCGCTCGGGCTCGACGTTTAGGGATCAATTCGGGGCCTGTACCGTAGGTCGCTCCTGTATCGAGAGGGGTGCCGACCTTTAAGCTGAATAAGAACGCTCGACATCGGCTACGGGCGCATCGCAGCAGCGGGACGCTTCGTCTGAAACATAATCAGTAGGAAGAAGGAACTGGCCAGGAATGTGGGAGAAAACATCTGTATGGCGATTCGTTCAGTGTGCCGAGGGGGCGGTGACTATAGTGCCTATCTTGTTTCCAACCACTCTTGGCCTGTACGCTTATTTGGAGCCAACTGAGGCGCACTCACAAAAAAGATTCATTTGACAAAGTTCGCCAAGTACGAGAACATGTGTTCAGTTCAAGGTTTGTGCCGGTCAAAGCAATTATGACTGGAGGACAAATATGATCAGAACGAACTTGGGTCGCAAGAGCGATCCAGTGACAACCAAACTTACTTACGAGGACTACCTGAAGACCCCGGACGATGAACGCCTCGAACTCCTGGATGGAGTGCTTACTTTGCCCCCTGCCCCGAATACCGCTCATCAGTCAGTTCAGGCCGAGTTAGGATGGCGGTTAGCTCAGTTCGTAAGGGAGGGGCAATTGGGACATGTCTTCTTCGCGCCTACCGACGTTGTACTTTCCGATACCGATGTCGTGCAACCCGACCTGCTGTTCATCTCCAGGGAGCGGGCCGGCATAATCACCTCCGCCAACATCCAGGGCGCGCCGGACCTGATCGTCGAAATTCGCTCCGACTCCACCGCCGAACGCGACGAAACAGTTAAGCGACGGCTGTATGCGCAACGCGGCGTGAAGGAATACTGGCTTGTGGATCCGGAGGCAGCCACCGCAACAGTCCTGCTTCTGCAAAAGGACAGTTACGAGCAAGATGCCATCTACCGCGACGGACAGACCCTGACTTCGCCAACGCTGCGAGGGTTCACTATTAACCTGAGTGAGATTTTTCGAACCGCCGACTGAGCATGCGCTATTAAAGAGCGATTAGATGCCTGTTCCAAAAAACTGAGTGCATTGAAATCAAGGAATACTGTTAACTTAGCGCACTGAATTGGACTGACTGACGACCACTGCAGGAAGCGGTCGTTTTCCAACATGAAGTTGCAGTCGGGTTGTCCGGTCTCTTGAATGTTCAGGATGCACTTGTCTGGTCGATATCTTGCCAAGAACGCAGGGCAGTGTCTGAGTCCTCGACACTTTCCACCTCTCCTACCTCGGCAACCCGCTCTTCCATCCCGTGTTATCAGGATCGTCCGATCAGGCACTGAACGGGCCCCTGCAATCCTGAAAATCCTCCAAAATCCTGCAAGTCCTGCTTCCAACAACGTCAACCCCTACATTTCTACACCTGTTGACCACACCATCCCACTGTGCTAGAATCCTCCCGCCGACCACACGTCCATATATCATCGTTTAGCAACCAATCTCTCCATCATCCTCATCAACCCTACCCGTCCCCCGTGCCGACATAAACTACGAACGAAGTTCCACAAAGTAGCCCACTTTCTAATCTCCAAAAGGGGAGGAAAAAAATGAAGTCGCACAACTCGAGTCGACGTGAGTTCCTCAAGATTACCGGTCTCACCGGCCTCGGAATGGCCATGGCCGCCTGCGTTCCCGCCGCGGATACCGGCATGGAAGGCGGAGCCGCCGACGAAGAACCGGTCGAACTGACCCTGTGGGGTTGGTGGGACATCCGCATGGACCTCTACCGCTCCGTAGCCGACCAGTTCGCCGAAATAGACGGGACCATCACCGTTGACGTCCAGTCCATCTCCGGTGGCTATATGGAAAAGCTCTATTCCGCCCTCGCTGCCGGCACCGGACCCAACATGATCAAAATGCGTAACCTGGCCACCATGCACCAGATGCGCGAGGAAAACCTCCTGCTCGAATTCCCCGAGGAAACCTTCCCGCCCAGCTGGTTCGAAGAGGCCTACCCCCTCTTCGATATCAAGACCAACGGCCGCTACGTGCTTCCCACCGGCACCACCTGTACACTCCTCATGTACAACAAGCAGATGTTCGAAGAAGCCGGCCTCGATCCCGATTCGCCCCCCAAGACTTGGGACGACTTCACCACTGCGGCCAAGGCGCTCACCCAGAAAGACGGCAGCGGCGCTATCTCCCTCGCCGGTTTCGCCGTCACCACCGAGTGGCCTGTCCTCAACCAAATCTACCAGCTTGGCGGCAACGTCATCCAGAACAACGGCGATGAACAGATCTCCCTCATGACCAGCCCCGAAGTCCATGAGGCCTTCTCCTACATCGCCGATCTCGCCCTCGTTCACGAAGTCTGGGACCCCGGTTTCCCCAACTTCGACTCCATCGGCAACGGCCTCGCCGCCATGACCGAGGAACAGACCTGGGTGATCGGTGAGTACACCAATACCTATCCCGACATGTACCCCAACATCGGCTACTCGCACCCGCCAACCCCGTCCGGCGAACCAGACCCGCTCTACGGGTACAAAGACACAGTCACCTCAGTCTCTGCCGTAACCGGCCACCCCGACAACGACGGCGATACCTGGAAGTTCATGGAATACCTCTACAAGGACGGCGGCAAAGATGCCTACTGGGCCCTCTGCGAACTGATCTCGCTCGTGCCGGAGCGCGCCGACCTCATGTCCGACCCCAGGCTGATGGAGTCGCCCGGACTCAGCAAGGCGTCCGAGGTCAATCCCCATCAACGCAACTACGCTGCCGTGCCCGAGCGCGCCGCCGCCGTTCAGAACGACGTCCTCCATCTGATTGTCAACGAAGGCCAATCAGTTGCAGAGGCCCTGGAATACGGCGACGCCGAGATCCAGAAGGTCATCGACGAGGGCCTGGCCAAGTACTGGGTCTAGTCCATCTGGCCGACCATTGCGTGTGTCTATCTCCATTGACCCGAACTCCCACGCCTTCCGCAGGCGTGGGAGTCATCACGTTCCTTGCACATCCGGCCAGGGGCTTGAGTTGCCTGGCCCCAGGGTCTGGGCGCAACGAACGCCAAAAGAATCCCTGTCCGCGTCCGTGCTCCCGTTCGCCCTCGGCCTCCGCCTCAGTTCGGCAAACTTGAGCCTGCGCCCGAATCTCCCCAGCCGCAAACGCAACCGCCGCGGCAGAATCCGTTTGTCCGTGCCCGTCCGCAACACTGCCAGCGCCCCGTGGGAGCCGATCTGATGATCCAAACCATCGTGCAAAAACTCACCGGACGCGGCTCCACGCTGCGCGCCGCCGAGCACCGATTCATCATTATCGCCCTCGTGCCCACCATCCTCTTCTACCTGATCGTCAAGTTCTACCCCATCTTCTTCGCCTTCTTCATCAGCCTCCACGAATGGAGCCTCTTCGGCAACGTCTCCCCCTTTGTCGGTCTCGACAACTACGCCCTGCTGGCCAAGGATTCGCTATTCTACAAGGTCATGTGGAACACCATGTACCGCACCTTTGCCGGCACCTTCCTCGGCGCGCTCTTTGCTCTCATCGTCGCTCTCATCCTCAATCCCATCAAGCGCGGCAGCATCCTCCTGCGTCTCATCTACTTCCTCCCCGTCATGACCTCTGTCATCGCCAGCGCCACCATCTGGAAATGGATGCTGCAGACTCGTTTCGGCCTGCTCAACCAGCTCCTCCTCATGCTTGGCATCCCGCCCGTCCCGTGGCTTCAGTCCACCACCTGGGCCATGCCCAGCGTCATCGTCATGGGAATCTGGGCCGGCCTCGGCTTCACCGTCATCATCTATCTCGCCGGCCTGAGAGGCATCCCCCGCGACTACTACGAGTCCGCCGAAATCGACGGCGCCAACAGCCTTCAGCTCGCCCTCAAAATCACGCTTCCACTGCTCAAACCGGTCGTCTCCTTCGTCCTCATCACCGGCGTCATCGGCGGCTTCAGCGGCGGCTTCCAGGCCATCTACATGATGACCGGCGGCGGCCCACTGGATTCGACCAGGGTTCTCGCGCTCCATATCTACGATTACGCCTTCGAGCGCCTGTTCATGGGCCAGGCTGCCAGCATGTCCTTCGTCCTCTTCGCGATCGTCCTGGTCCTGACCCTGGTACAGTTCAAACTGCAGCGGATCGACTGGGAGCTGTGAGGCCCTTCCATGCCCGACCTTTTCATGCCTCCTTCCAGCACTCGATCCTTTCTTGGAGTAACGCATGGCTAACCAGGATTTTGTTGGCGTCCCCAGTCAGGTCGATACCCAGGCGCTCCGCCGCGGCGCAACCGAAATTCGGCGCCTGAGCCGCGGCACGCTGTTCAACTACATCATCCTCGGCGCGGGCGCAATCCTGATGGTCGTCCCCTTCATCTGGATGGTCAGCACCTCCTTCAAACCCCAGGCCGAGACCGTCTCATTCCCGCCCCGCCTCTTTCCCATCAACCCCACCATTTCCAACTACATCGATGTCTTCGACCGCGCCAACATGGGCCGCCTCTACTGGAATACGACCTTTGTCAGCGTCATCAAAACCATCTTCAACATCTACACCAGCGCGCTCCTCGGCTATATCTTCGGCAAATTCGTTTTTCGCGGACGCGACATCATCTTCTACATTCTGCTCAGCACCTGGATCATCCCCTTCGAGGTCTATCTGATCCCCCTCTACCTCATGACCGTCCAGGTCGGCTGGGCCAATACCTATACCGCCCTCATCGTGCCCGAAATCTTCACCGTCTACGCCATGTTCATGTTCCGCCAGTTCATGTACACCATCCCCACCGAACTGGTCGACGCCGCCCGCATCGACGGCGCCGGCGAGTGGTACATCTTCCACCGCATCATCATTCCTCTCTCCAAGGCTGCCCTCTTCACCCTCATCGCCTTCTACTTCATGTGGAACTGGAACGATTTTCTCTGGCCCCTCGTCGTCATCGCCGACCAGGACAAATACGTCATCACCGTCGGCCTCGCCACCTTCGTCGGTGAATACTGGAGCCAGTACGGCGTCATCATGGCCGGAGCCAGCCTCGCCATCATCCCCATCCTCGCCCTCTTCATCGCCGTCCAGCGCTTCATCATCGAAGGCGTCGTCCTCACCGGCCTCAAAGGCTGAGCCGCTCTCCCTCGCCGCCCCCGCCACGCGCCGTTATCCACCGCTCACCGCTGATGCGGACGGTCAGCCGCAAGCGGCTTCCCTTGTGCAGTGGGAATCCTCCGCAACGCCCCACTGGGCTCAACATTCACCGCTTTGACCATAAAGGGTCCGCTAAAGTAACCTTGACAGTCCCTTATAATCCAGGCAGACCGCACACCACACGCACACAGAATGTGGATTCCAGCCAAAATGGAAGTTAATTCGCAGAAACCATCGGCGCGAGAACGATAATCAGGAAGTCAAACACTGTTTTCTGTGTCGCACTGCCTGGTTACAGTCGTTACCGGCCCAACAGGTGTACACGGCGGTCCTCGTGCGTAGACACCTCTGTGTAACGCAAATCAAGGAGGGGTATAGCGTGAAAATGCAATTCTCAAGTCGTCGTCAGTTTCTGAGAACAGCCGCCTTCGCCGGCTTCGGGCTGGCCGCGGCCGCCTGCGTTCCCGTGCCTGCAGCCAGTCCCGATATCGCCTCACCCAGCGAAGAACAGGTAGAGCTATCGCTCTGGGGCTGGTGGGACACGCGAATGGCTCACTACCGCAGCGTAGCCGACCAATTCGCCGACCAAAATGGGGGAATTACTGTTGACGTCGACTCCACTGCCGGTGGCGATCCGGAGAAAGTCCTCTCCGCCCTGGCAGCCGGCGCCGGGCCGAACATGCTCAATATGCCTGACCTCTTAACCATGCACCAGATGCGTGAGGAGGACCTCCTGCTTGCGTTCCCGGAGGCCATCTTCCCGCGCAGCTGGTTCGAAGAGGCCTACCCCCTATTCGATATTGAGACCAACGGACGTTACGTCCTGCCCACCGGTTCCACCTGCGCGCTCCTCATGTACAACAAGAGCATGTTCGAGGAAGTCGGCCTCGATCCTGAGTCACCCCCCACAACCTGGAGCGACTTCACCGCCGCGGCCAAAGCGCTTACCCGCAAAGACGGCAGCGGCGCCATCACCCGCGCCGGGTTCGCTCTCACCCTTGACTGGCCCGTCCTCAACCAGATCTATCAACTGGGCGGCAACGTGATCCGGAACAGCGGCGATCAACAGATCTCTCTGATGACCAGCCCCGAAGTTCATGATGCCTTCACCTACATCGCCGACCTCGCCCGCACGCACCAGGTCTGGCATCCCAGCCTTCCCGACCACGAAGCCGTTGGCAAGGGCCGCGCCGCCATGACCGAAGAACAGAGTTGGGCGATAAATGAGTTCTCTGACACCTATCCCGACATGTACCCCAGCATTGGCTACTCGCACCCGCCAACCCCAACCGGCGGCCCCGAACCGCTCTTCGGATACAAGACCATCGTCCCCTCAATCTCTGCCTTGACCGGCCGCCCCGAAAACGAAAGCGAAACCTGGCAGTTCATGGAGTACCTGTACAAGGACGGCGGCAAGGAGGCCTACCGGGCTCTGTGCCTGCTGAGCGCGCTCGCGCCGGAACGCGCCGACCTGATGTCCGATCCCCGGCTGCTGGAAACGCCCGGTCTCAGCGCGGCCGCTGCGGTCAATCCCTGGGAGCGCAGCTACGGCGCCGTTTCCTATCGCGCCGCAGCCGTCCTGCACGACGTACTGCATCTGATTGTCAATGAGGGACGAACCGTGGCCGAGGCCCTTGAATTCGGCGAAACCGAGATTCAGACGATCATCGACGAGGGCCTGGCCAAGCACTGGGTCTGAAGCGTCCGCCACCCTTGAAACGCGACTGCCCGCACCGTGCGATACTCTGCGCTCTCGTGTAAACGAGGCAAGCGGCTGCCGGCATTCCATGAATATGCACGCGCGCGAGACCCATTTGACAAAGCCTGACAAGTGCGAGAACATGTGTTCAACTGGCCGTCTGTTCAGGTCAATGTAGTCTTGGCGGGAGGGCAACGATGATTAGAACGAGAGCGGTATCACGCAGCAGTCCTGAGACGACCAAACTCACATTCGAGGACTACCTGCAGACCTCTGACGATGAACGCTACGAACTGTTAGACGGAGCACTGACTACTATGCCGGCCCCGAGCATAGCCCATCAGCACGTTGCCATGAAACTGGGGACGCGGCTTGACTCATTTGTTGAAGAGGCAAATCTTGGAGTCGTATTCTCCGCCCCCACCGATGTCGTTCTTACCCAAACCGATGTAGTCCAGCCCGACCTGATGTTCATCTCTTCAGAACGGGCCGGCATAGTTACTACTGCCAATATCCAGGGCGCGCCTGACCTGATCGTCGAAATCCGCTCCGATTCCACCGCTGAACGCGACGAAACGCTCAAGCGCCAACTCTACGAAGAATGTAGTGTACAGGAGTACTGGCTGGTCGATCCAGAGGCCAGGACCATCACCGTTTTGTTGTTAGGAGAGGATGGTTATGCAGAAGCTGCTACTTACACCGAGGGACACACACTGACTTCGCCCATGCTGGAAGGCTTTGCCGCTAATCTGGACGAGATATTTCCTATCCGACCTTGAACGGGAGTTTCACAGGAGTAACAGAAATTCCAGATGCCATGCAGATCGAAAGCCTGGCGATTAAGAACTACCGCTGCTTTCGCGAGATTGAGTTGAACAATCTACACCGCTTTACCATCGTGGTGGGTGCAAACGGATCGGGTAAATCTTACCTGTTTGACGTGTTTTCCTTCTTGAAGGATTCGTTGACGCAGAACGTCGCCACCGCAGTGGCCAGACGCGGCGGATATCGAGAACTGGTCAGCCGGGGCCAGGTTGGGCCAATTGAGATATTGGTAAAGTTTCGCGAGAGCGGTGGCAGGTTGGCGACGTATCGACTGATCGTCAACCAGAACGGTGGCCGCGCCGTCGTCGAGCGCGAGCTACTGAGCTACCGACGTGGGCAATACGGAAAGCCGTGGCACTTTGTGGACTTCAGTCGGGGCGAGGGACAGGCAATCACGAACGAATCCGAATACGGAAGTGAAGGCGCAGTCGAGCAAAAAGTGGAATACAAACTCGATGATCCCAGCACCTTGGCATTAAAGGGGTTAGGCCAGTTTCGTGAGTTCAAAGTTGCGTCGGACTTTCGCAGTCTGATTGAAAAGTGGCATATTTCCGACTTTCATATCGCCGACGCGCGGCCTAGCGCTGAGGTCGGCTACGCCGAGCATTTGTCCACGCGCGGCGACAACGTCGCTGTGGTCGCGCAATACCTCTATGAGAATCATCCACAGCAGTTCAAAAAAGTTCTCCGGGCCATGCGCCAACGTATCCCAGGCGTGAGCGATGTAGAGGTGAAGCCCACGGAGGATGGGCGCCTTGTACTTCGTTTTCAAGACGGCAGTTTTCGAGATCCTTTCATCGCTCGCTATGTATCTGACGGCACCGTCAAGATGTTTGCCTACCTTGTCCTGCTCTACGATCCAAATCCACATCCGCTGCTGGTAGTTGAGGAGCCCGAGAATCAACTCTATCCCGCACTGATGCGGGAGCTCGTTGAGGAGTTTCACGAATATGCCCGGCGGGGTGGCCAAGTGTTTGTGGCGACCCATTCTCCCGACTTTCTGAACGGCGCGGAACTGGACGAAATACGTTGGCTGGTCAAAGAAGATGGTTTCACCAAAGTCCGCCGCGCATCGGAGAGCGAACTCCTCCAGGCGCTAATTCATGAAGGTGACCTGCCCGGCTCGCTTTGGAGGCAAGGCGTTTTCGACCTGCCCGGACTGCTGTGGCGGCACGAAGAGGCCGAAGGAGCGCAGCCCCATTGAACAGAGTTGATTTCTTGGTGGAAGAGGCATCCATCCGGAATCTGCTAAATGGGTTGCTGCCCCGTCTGTATCCCGACTTGACCTTCATATGTTTAGCGCACGAAGGGAAAAGCGACCTGGAGAAGAGCATCCCCCGCAAGCTGCGAGCGTGGCGCGAACCAGGCGTTCGCTTTGTCATCCTGCGAGACAACGATGGCGGCGACTGTGTGCGTCTGAAGAGGAGACTCCTGCAATCTTGCCGGCACGCAGGCCGCGCTGACACGCCCGTGCGAATTGTGTGTCAGCAATTGGAAGCCTGGTATCTCGGTGAACCCGACGCTCTGGCGGAAGCCTTCGAAAACGAGAGACTGCGAGGAATCGGTCGCAAGGCGCGTTTTCGCGTTCCGGATGCGGTGCAGCAACCGTCCGAGGCCTTAAGGAGGCTCGTCCCTGGCTTCCGGAAAGTTAGCGGCGCGAAAGCGATTGCAGGTCTCCTTACGCGAGAAAGAAACAGTTCGAAAAGTTTCCAGGTTCTGCTGTCTGGGCTCGATCGACTGTGCGCCGAACTCGCGGACGGCGCTTCCAAATGAGCCATCTGGCCATCAACATCCCCTACGCCCCAACCGGCTTGCGCCGCATCGTTTGACTTCGGGGCCAGCTACGTTTCTCCCCTTCAACTCGACACCATCGCCCGACTTCGCGCTCTCCACCGCCGCGAAAGCCAGTCGACCGTTCCGCTGAAGGCCAACCCCAAGCTCCAGCCGAAGAATCTCCCAGGTTTCACTGCGCCGATCCAAATCCGATTCGCCCCTCATTTGTCGAAGAGCAGTCTGAAGTCTCTACCCGCGCGCCGGACAATCTCCAATTGTGCCCCATTTCACAAATTATACAATTTGCACAAAAACTTGGGCCTTCGCGTTGAAATTCGGGTTCCTGGCACAAGACTTGACCCGCAATTCGCGATGTAAACTGTGCGATTCGCACAGCATCCTGGCTCTCATTTCGGCCATATTGCCCGTTCAAACTTGTATGGCGCTGAAATATGCTTTGCCAGTGTAGCAAACCGCTTCAAGGAAATGGGAGAAAAGGTGATGAATTCGCAAGTTGCTGAAGGAACATGGCCCTCCCCGGCTCACACGCCGACGACGAACGGCAGAGGCAAAGCGAACGGCAGAGGCAAGACCAGGTTGAACAAAGTTGAGCTGCTGAAACGCAAGAAAAGTCCGCTCAGCCTCATCCATGACATCTACCGCTGGGCTGATGAAGGTTTCGATTCGATTCCACCTGAATATTACGACCTCTTCAAGTGGCACGGCTTCTTCTATCGCAAACAGACGCCCGGCCACTTCATGTTGCGAATGCGCATCTCGAACGGAGTCCTCAACTCCACTCAACTGCGGGCTGTCGCAGAACTCTCACGCGATTTCGGACGCGGCGTGGGCGACTTCACGACGCGCCAGAATATCCAACTGCGCTGGATAACCGTTGAAAACATGCCCCCCATCATAGAGAAACTGCAGTCGGTCGGACTCGGATCCGAGCAGACAGGCATGGACAATTTTCGCAATGTGACCGGGTGTCCGCTCACCGGCCTGGCGCGTCATGAACTGCTTGAGACCCGGCAACTGACGACGGCAACGGCTCTTTCTCTTCTGGGGCCGGAATTCGAGAACATTCCGCGAAAATTCAACATCTCGATCAACGGCTGCCGGCTGGATTGCACGCACGCGCAGAGCAACGACATAGGCCTGACGCCGGCCATTGGGCACGTTGGAAGCCGGCCCGCGCCGGGATTCAACGTCGTGGTTGGCGGACATATGGGAAGCAGGAACCCGCATCTTGCCATTCCGCTTGACATGTTTGTCCGCCCTTCACAAGTGACGGCTCTATGTCGCGCAATTTTGACGGTATTCCGCGACAACGGCAGTCGAGCAGTGCGGGGCAAGGCCCGTCTGTGGTATCTGATCGACGAGTGGGGCATTGACAGGTTCCGGGACGAAGTGACGAAGGCGCTGGGTGAGCGGATGCCGTCAGCGGGGGCGTGCAAGCTTTACCGTCATCCAGACCCCCTGGAGCAGGACCATGTCGGTGTCCACCCACAGATCCAGGAAGGTCTCAGTTACGTAGGCATGGTGGCGCCCACCGGCCGCGTCACCGCAGACCAGCTGTTTGATCTTGCCGGACTGGCGGACAGATACGGCAACCGTGAAATACGTCTGACCAACGATCAGAATGTGATTATACCCAACGTACCCGATGAAAGGGTTGACGCCTTGCTGAAGGAGCCGCTGTTGGAAGCGTGGAGCCCCTCGCCCTCGGGCGTCATGCGCGGGTTGGTCACCTGCACGGGCATCGATCACTGCCACTTTGCGCTCAACGACACAAAGGGAATCTCGCTGGCCATTGCCCGCAAGCTGGAGGAGCGTTTGCCCGACCGCGACAAGGTGGTGCGACTGAACGTATCCGGGTGCGTTCACGCCTGTGGTCGTCACCGGCTTTCGGCAATAGGGCTTGAGGCCACCCGGCTCCGACAGGACGGCAAAGTGATCGACGGATTCAACATATTTGAAGGCGGGCGCCTGGGCGAAGACGCCAGACTAGGAGTCGAGGTCCACCGAAAAGCCACGATAGAGGAGACAACCGAGCTGCTGGCGGAGGCTATCGCTTCTCGCTACCAGTTAGACGAGGTCCCGTCCGCAGTTCCTGCCCAGAGCTCACCTTCTGTCCAGTCATAATGGAGATTTCCCCCGTGGACTTCAAGAACAAAGCCACCAAGATCGATCTGTTCAGTTTCAGCACGCCGCAGATGCGGGCATTCCACGTCACCTGGTTTGCTTTCTTTCTCTGTTTCTTTGGCTGGTTTGGCATTGTGCCGCTTATGAAGGGGGACAACGGCGTCATCGCGACGCTCGGTCTCAGCCCTGCTGAGGTAGGCAACTCTGTCATTGCGGCTGTTTCCCTGACCATCATCGCGCGTCTGATTATCGGCCCCATGTGTACACGATTCGGCTCGCGTAAAGTGTACACGGGGCTGCTTCTGCTGGGCTCTTTGCCGGTCATGGGGATTGGTCTGGCCCAGACGCCCGACCAGTTCATCATTGCACGGGTCCTGATCGGCGCAATTGGCGCTTCATTCGTCATAACCCAGTACCACACAAGTGTAATGTTCGCGCCCAATGTTGTGGGCGCGGCCAACGCAACCACGGCAGGATGGGGCAACCTGGGCGGAGGCGTCACCCAGGCCGTGATGCCCTTGCTCCTGGCTGCCGTGCTGACATTCGTGCCCGCGGCGATGGGCTGGCGGGTGGCCATGGTGGCTCCCGGGGTTGCGATGCTCTTAACCGCCGCGGCCTACTGGTTTCTGACCCAGGACGCGCCGGACGGCAACTATTCGGACCTGCGGAGGCGCGGGGATATGCCAACAGCGGCCAATTCAAGAGGCACGTTTGCAGAGGCCATCAAGGATTCACGGGTGATTGCGCTCTTCTTCATCTATGCAGCCTGTTTCGGCATTGAACTGACCATCAACGGGACCGCTGCCCTCTATTTTTTCAATCGTTTCGATTTGAACCTTGCGACAGCAGGGCTCGTCGCCGGCCTCTTTGGTGTGATGAACATCTTCGCCCGTTCCATGGGCGGGCTTTTCAGCGATTACATCAACCGCAGCGGCGGCCTGAAGGGACGAACGCAGTTTCTGTTTGTATGCCTCATCCTGGAGGGAATCGCGCTGGTGTTGTTTGCAAACATGGGGGCGCTGGCGCTGGCGATCCCTGCGCTGATTGTCTTCAGCCTGTTTGTGCAGATGTCGGAGGGGGCCACCTTCGCTATTGTTCCCTACATCAATAAACGCGCCATGGGCGCGATTGCCGGCATCGTTGGGGCCGGGGGGAACTTCGGAGCAATGCTGGCAGGATTTCTGTTCCGAAGAGAGGCGGACATGTATGGCCAGTCCTACCTGATTCTGGGCATTCTCGTAGCAGTTTGCGCTTTCATGGCGCTGACGGTGCGTTTCTCTGAGAAAGAGGAGAAGGATGCCGCCGAAGAGACCGCCGCCCGGCTGGCCGATTCAGGCGAGTCCGTCTTTACCGGCGCCAACTAGCCGCCCGTTTCCGGGTTGATGCAATGATCGCAAGCAGGCAACCGAGAGCTTCAGGTTACATAGCCGGGACGCATACGAGACAAATCGACATATGATGAAATCCAAGGAACTTTCGCCAGGGCGTGGAATGGAAAGCGGAAAGATCGACAGCTGGCAGGACACATATTGTCCCTATTGCGGAGTCGGGTGCGGCCTCAGGGTCGGCATTCGCGATGGGAAGGTTGCCAAAGTGCGGGGTAATCCCGGACATCCCTCTTCCCTGGGCGATCTCTGCCTCAAGCCGATCCACCTGCCCGGCGCGCTGGATACGCCTGACCGCATTCGCGAGCCGCTTATGCGGATGAACGGTGCTGGAAGCGATGCGCACTCTGCAAAGGGTTCCCTGCGCAAAGTGACCTGGGACAAGGCTACGACCTACATCGCATCCAACCTCAAACGCATCGTCCAGCGGCACGGGCCCGATGCGGTGGCCTTCTACGGGTCCGGCCAGTTCACGACCGAAGATTACTACGTGGCCAACAAGCTGCTTAAGGGGTTCATCGGCACCAACAATTTCGATGCCAACTCGCGGTTGTGCATGGCCTCAGCGGTTGCGGGGTATGTCTCAGCGCTCGGTTCCGACGGGCCGCCCCCCGCGTACGAGGATATTGACCACGCGGACTGTTTCCTGCTTATCGGCGCCAACATGGCCGACTGCCATCCGGTCCTGTTCAATCGCATCAAACGGAGAAAGAAGCGAGATCCCGACAACGTAAAGGTTATCGTGGTTGATCCCAGAGAAACGCGTACAGCGGCCATCGCCGATCTTTTTCTGCCGATTCGACCCGGGTCCGACGTTGTGCTTCTCAACGGGATGATGAAAATTCTCGTTTCCCAGGGGAAGATCGATCGCGCATTCATAGCTGAACACACGAACGGCTTTGATGAGCTGATGGAGGCCACCCGTCAGGTCTCGACCGCCGCTGCAGCCAAGGTCTGCGGCATTTCCGAAGGCGACTTGATTCAGGCCGCGCGCCGATTTGGTGAAGCGCGCGGGGCGCTCTCTTTTTGGAGCATGGGGCTGAATCAGAGTGTAAACGGCGTGGCAAAAAACCAGGCTGTCATCAATCTGCATCTGGCTACCGGTCAGATCGGGAAGGAGGGCAGCGGCCCCTTTTCTCTGACAGGGCAGCCGAACGCCATGGGCGGACGCGAGGCCGGGGGATTGTCTCACTTGTTGCCGGGCTATCGCACAGTTGCGAACGCCGACCATCGCCAGCAAGTGGAAAGGGTCTGGGGATTGCCGGAGGACTCCATTAGCGACAAACCCGGTCTGGCCGCGGTCGACATGTTTGAGGCCGCGGCCAGAGGCGAGGTCAAGGCGATGTGGATCATGTGTACAAATCCGGTTGTCTCCATGCCCAACCTTGACGCTGTCGAAAAGGCAATGGAGAAGCTCGAACTCCTCGTGGTAACCGATGCCTATCATCCGACCGATACGACACGGTATGCTCATGTTCTGCTGCCCGCGGCACAGTGGTCGGAAAGGGATGGGGTGATGACCAATTCGGAGCGGCGCATCACCTATCTTCCCCGCATGGTGGACCCAGTCGGTCAGGCCAAGCCGGACTGGCGAATCATCGCGGACGTGGGCGCGGCCATGGGGTTTTCACATGCCTTTCCCTATGCGTCATCAGAGGATGTCTTTAGCGAATTTACACAGTTGACCAGAGGACGAGTTTGCGATTACAGCGGAGTGAGCGTACGGAGGCTCCAGGCAGAGGGTCCCCTCCAGTGGCCGATACCCGATGACGATCATCCTGGCACTGCAAGGCTGTACGCCGGGCTGCATGGCAGACAGTCCCTCCCGCCTGGCGACAAGATGGAAGGCGACCGCAAGGTCCTGCCTGTGGAGACGGTTAGCGCCGGCAGAGAGGGGGAGGCGAAAGTTTTCGCAACTGCTGACGGCAGGGCAACATTTCATACTCCTGAATTTGTGGCTCCGGCTGAACTGCCAAACAGGAAGTTTCCTCTGCTTCTGACAACAGGCCGCCTGCGAAATCAGTGGCATACCATGACCCGGACCGGCAAGTCAGAAAGCCTTTTGAAGGGCGCACGAGAGCCTTTCCTCGAGATACACCCAGTTGATGCCGTGCGGCGGCAGATTGAGACCGGGGACGTAGTCGAGGTTCGCTCACGCAGAGGCAAAGTGTGGGCAACAGCGCGGGTAACGGAGAGTATCAGGGAGGGGGCCTGCTTCATGCCCTTTCACTGGGGACGCATGGCCGGCCGGTTCAGCGCCGCCAACAATCTGACTGTGTCGGCGGTGGATCCGATTTCGAAGGAACCTGAACTCAAAGCCTGCGCGGTCGAAGTGAGGCTGCGGCCAGGATATGAGGGAGTACGGGCTTCAAAGCTCTATCAACGCCTGGCCAAAGCGGTAAGAGGATAGCCCCGGGTTGTTCCTGTGGCACTGACCTGCCCCCCAACTACCTTGTGCTCTCCGGCGCCGAAATCGGCCAGCCTGACCGCGATTCAACTGCACCGAGCGGGCTGATATGATTCCACCCTCCGATATTCCAGAACGCGCCCGCCCCACACCACCCTCCCAACGCCCCTTCGCGCCCCAGGCGCCGCAACACGCTACTTTCGCCCGTATCCGGGCGCACGGCCAAGGACTCCCTATCTCCTCAACTCAACACTCTCACCCGTCTTAGCGCTCTCCACCGCCGCGAACGCCATGCGCAAACTCACCAGGTGGTCGCGGCCCGAGCTCTCCGGTTCGCGGCCCCCTTCCAACGCCAGCATCATCTCTCCCATCGAACCGGCGAATCCCTCACATTCCCACGTGCCGGCGATATCGAAAGTCTGTACCTTTTCAGGAGAGTCCTTGAACGACAGGCTTAACTTGGCCTTTCCCGGGGGATCGATGAGCAGTGCGCTCCCCCGCGTTCCATCCACGAACCACATCTGGTCATGTAAAGTGGGCGCAGAAATGATGTTGTTGAAGTGGAGGGTCGTCATGACCTGCGACGAAGGCTCGTACTCGAAGAGGATCGTATAGATCATCGGCGAGACCGCGTTCTGACCGGGCGCCATCGCAGTCGTCGCTTTCACCCGCACCGGTGTGTAACCGGTAAAGTAGCGGCTCAAATCGATATAGTGGATACCATGATCAACGATGTTGAAGTCCTCTCGCTCAGCATACCAGCCAAAGTCCTGATAGGCCCGATGGATGTGCGTAACCGCGAAGACATGCCCCAACACCCCGCGTTCCACCAGGAGTCTGAGTGCCCGGTGCGGCGGCGCCCACCGCGCCTGATGATTGACCATCAACGTCACTCCGGCGTCGCGGCATATCCCGACAATACGCTCGGCCTCGCCCAAGCTCGGGGCCAGTGGCTTCTGTGAAAAGATATGCTTGCCTGCCGCGGCGATCTGCTCGACCAGAGGCAGGCGTTGGTGAGCGTGTACTGCCAGGTCAACAATATCCACTTCCGGATGAGATAACAGTTCTCCCACATCGGTTGTAACCAGTGGGCTGCCGTATATGGCTGCTACGCTGTGTGCTTTTTCCTCAATTGTGTCGCAACAAGCGGCGACCCGGTAGCCAGCCTTCTTGTAGGCAGGAATGTGGGAATCGCCTACGACAATGCCGCATCCAACGATGCCAATACCGTAGCCCAGGTCTGAAGGCAGTGCGGGCAAATAATCGGCAGGCTGCATGTCCACGAACATGGCAATGCTCCTCCTTCAAGGCAGTTCAAGGCGAAGAATGTGATGAATTGCCGCCTCATACCGATGAACGGAAGGAAACTGCAGGTCAGATTGGTGGGAAGTCCTGTAGCTCTCGGCCAAATGCGAGACCGACTCGAGGGTACGACGCGCTTGCGCCCGCTACATTCATGTTGAGGGTCATTGCATGTGGATACACGGCGCCGCGCTCCCGATGCCCGCAAATCGTGAACGCGCTCGCCTGCGCGGCTTAGGCTGACCAGTAGGGTGAATATTTGTCCATGTGGTGACCGCCCAAACTGTGCAACGGGATCTGCCGGTACGCAGGCCACTCGTCAGCCGCCCACCCTTCCAACTCCTCCTCGTGCCCCAGCCGCCGTATCATGCTCCACTCGTCCAGGTAAGGGTAACGGCTGTTCGTGTCCCAGAAAGCCAGTCCGTCGACTCCAACTGCATAGCAGTCCAATGCTCTCTGCCGGTACGCCTCCGCCGGCATCCGTCGCGGCAATATGTCGGCGTAAACCTCACAGCCCGTGCCGCGCGTCACCTCAACGAAGGAGGCAATATCAACATCCATATCGCCGTGCCAGGGATTCGGAATGATGAAATCCACCAACCCTTCCTCCGCCCACGCGGCCACATCCAGGCCATACTGTAAATTGTACGGCAGCGTGTTGATAACGTAAGCCGATACCTGAATATGTCTCCCCTGACGCTCACCTACCCGGTCCATCTCCTCGCGCAGCGCACGCATGAATGACGTCATCCAACCCGCTCTGTAGGACAGCCAGCGAGGATCGTCCTCCGGCAGCTGTCGGGGATCCTGTCCGTGCAGCTGCTGAAAACCTTCGACGATGGGCTGCTCGTAGAGGACACACGGCAGACCGCGGATAAAGGCCATGTTGACACCGTCCGCCCCTCGCTCTGCCACCTCTCGGAAAAGCGAAATCACAAAGTCCCGGACGCCTGGAAAAGCATAGCTCAGACGGGCGACGGCCTGGCCATCGCGGTCCACACAGCGCCATTCAGGATGCTGGCGATAGAGGCCCTCTTCCATATCATCCGGGGGCGGAAAAACCCACCCGCCTACGCGATACGTGCCATGCAGCTCGATACCCAGGTCATGGGCGTGGTCAATCACCGTCTTCAGAGGGTCAATCCCCCTCTCCTTCAGTGTACGAAAGCTCTCTGCCGCCTGGCGATCACAGTGCCGCGAAAAGTCGCTCATACCCTCCTTCACGGCAAGTTCGCCGACGTCGGAAAAGTGCTGTACCATGCTGCCCGCGCCCATCCCCCACAGAAGTTTCTGGAAGTCGGTGTCGCGAAAAGGTTCTACCTCCTCGATGATATCTTCCTCTGTGTACAACGCTCGTTCGCCGAAAACGCTCCAGGCGTCGTTGTAGGCGACGAGCCGTTTCGTACTGCTTCGAGACCGGTCCTGCTGGATGGCTGCAACCTCTTCCGGAGTCAATGGCTCCAGCTTGACGTAGGCGATGCCCGCCGCCCAGGGTGTGCCTGCGCTCTGCTGGCCGATTTGCAATCCCTGGCCTGTCAGATCAGCGCATTTCCAGAACACTTCGCCTATGCTTGCGAAATAATTCGTCTTCTTTATGTCCGGGTATAGATAAGTAGACGTGGTGAAACAGGGATCATCCGTCAACTTGACCCGCACCACCCGGTCCCCCCAGTTTGTCCAGAGGCCCAGGTGAATGGCATACCACCCTTCCACGTCCAGGGGAAGCGTAAGCGTGGGCGCGTTGCACTCGATACCGGCCACAACCATCCTGCCCGACACGCCCTCCGCCTCGTATGGGATCGCCCGCCAGTGACCATGCCGGGCCCCCTCCGCAATGGCTGTACCAGGCTCACAACGGCCCATATCGGAAATGTAGATGGCCTTACGTTCTGCACACATGCGCACCCTCCTCCTCGCTCTCCTATCCCCCGGTATAGATGACCAGCAGCTCCGGCGGCCACCCTGAGGGAACGTTTTTGTCAACAGTCTGCGAGAAATCCCGGCCCCGTATCGTGATCAACCTGGTCCGCTCCATCCTCGGATACCGTTCCGCTTTCGGCAGATCGATGACTTCGTCGCGGTGGCCCAACCGGCTCTCCACGGCCCACGTTTCGGGACGCGTTGTGTTGATGTCCCAAATGGCCATCCCGTCCATGCCCCCGGCATAGGCATGCTTCATCGTCAGCGCCTTGTCCTCTTTTGTGGACACCATATACACCTGGCATCCGTTCTCTTTGGCCAGCCTGATCAGGTCGGAGGGAGGATTCGTGACGATGAAGTCGACCAGCTTTTCCTCCACCCAGGTGTAGGCGTCGTAGGCGAAATAGCGCATGTCCTCCCGGCCGCCTTCAAAGATCGCCGACACCTGCATTCTGCGCCCTCTCTTTTCCCCGTGCCGGTCTGCCGTTCTCCTTACAGCCCGCACGAACTCAGTCAGAAAGCTCGCTTTGACTCTGTAGAGCCGCTCGTCGTCATCAGCCACCTCGCGCGCGTCGAGCCCATACAGCCGTTTGAACTCCTCCAGAACCGGCTGCTCGTAGCCGATATACTCCGGCCCGCGCGTGAAGCACAGATGTACCCCGTCAATGTCATATTCCATCGCCTCCTCCATCAGAGAGACCATGAAGTCCCGCACCTTCGGGAATGCATAGCTGGCCTTCATCAGCGGCGAGCCGTCTTTGGCCACAATTCGGCAATCCGGATTGTCCCGTAGAAAAGTGGTCTCTGTCGAAAAGAAGAAGTAGGGTTGAGCCTTATCAACAATGCTCAGCCGGTAATACGGGTGGAACTCCAGTCCCAGCTCATGGGCATACTCCATCGCCGCCGCGAACGGGACGATGCCTTGATCCGCCAGCGCCTTGTGGCTCTTGAGCGCGTGTACGTGCCGCAACACTGGGGACACCCCATCCTCACTCCCATAAAAACGTCCAACCTTGGAGTGGTAATAGGTCAGATCGCTCAAGTTTACCCCCCACAGCACCTTTCCCACATCCGCGTGCCGAAACGGCTCTATCTGCTCCAGGAGCTCCTCTCTCGTCGCCGGACACTTCTGGTGAAACAGCCCTTCGCCATCGATCATGCCAATGACCCTGCGCGTCTCTCTTTGCTCCCTGTCGCGCTGGATGGCCTCCACTTCTGTCTGCGTCAACGGCGCCAGCTTGACATAGGCGACGCACGCCAGGGTCGGCGGATGAGCGGTATTCTGCTTGCTGAAAATCAGGTCCTGACCTGTCAGGTCGGCAAACCGGGGAAACGTCTCGACAAGCTCCGTCTTATCCCAGAAACACCCGGGTAGCGATGGGCTCTGCACATAGTGCTCAACAACGGTGTACACCTTCTCACCGGAAAGCCTGTACTTGACCAGGCTTGTATGTTCCTGCTCTACCCCGGGCCAGAAGCCGATGCTGATCGCATGCCAGCCCTCTGCGTTCAGCGGCAAGGTGATGGCCGGCGTCTCGTAGAGCGCGTGCGCAAAGGCCATGTTGCCGGCCAGGCCTTCCTCCGCTGTGTACGCCACCACCTGCCACTTGTGTCTCTCCGGCGCGGTTGACAGTGCGTCCTGCGGCAGACATTCCGACATGTCAGTCAGGTAAATGGCCTCTGCCATATTTTCATCTCCGCAAGGAACGGGCGTATGACGACAATTCGAAGTGGCAACAAGGATGCTGTAGTGAATGAGAATCCGCGTCGCGTTCACCCTCAGCGGTGCAGCTACCGGACTCCATGGGCGGTCGCGCCCAATTCACACTCTCTCAGTCCAGCATCGTGCGCGGGTCGAGAGCGTCGCGCAGACCGTCGCCAATGAAATTGATGCTCAGCACGGTGATGGCGATCATCGCGCCCGGCGGCATCCAGATCCACGGCCTTCTCTCCAGTGTCGTGAGCGACGTCGCCGCGCTCAACATCTGGCCCCAACTCGGTCGCGGCGCCTGTACGCCCAGTCCCAGGAAGCTCAGCCCCGCCTCAGCCATGATGGCCCCGGCGATGCCGAAGGTGGCCGCCACCACAAGCGGGCCAACCACGTTCGGCAAAATGTGGCGGAAGATGATGCCGGGCTCGGTCGCGCCCAAACAGCGCGCCGCCATCACGAAATCACGCTCGCTGAGCGACAAAAACTCCCCGCGCACCAAACGCGCGATACTCGGCCACCCAAGGAAGCCGAGTATGATCATGATATTGAAAATGCTGGGACCAACGACCGCGACCAGGGTCAGGATGATGAGTAAACTGGGGAAGCACATCACAATGTCTGTAATTCGCATGATGACGAAATCTGTCACCCCGCCGCGGTAGCCGCTCACTCCCCCCAGGATCGTGCCAATCGAAATATAAATGGACGTCGCTATCAGTCCCACCGAAAGCGAAACGCGGCCCCCGTGCAAAATGCGGGCAAGCATGTCGCGACCAGAGCGGTCGGTCCCCAGGAGGTGCTCTGCGCTGGGGGGCGCCCGCAGATTTTGCAGGTCGGCCGTGTAAGGATCATTGGGGCTGCTGAGCAGAGGGGCGAAAATAGCGGCAAATGCCAGCACTATCATGATGGCAATCGATACCAGCGCCAGTTTGTGGCGGCTGAATCGGCGCCAGATAAGCTCGCGTAGACCGACGACCGCCTGCCCGCGCACCATATGTTGCAGGTCTTCGCTTACTAGGGACGCCTGCCTTCCGCTTTCTCTCTCTTCGCCTTCCATTTCTTCCTCTGTCCAAAAATGAGGATCATCGCCGGATTCGCAACGCCCCAGGTACAGCCCGAACCGCGCTACTCATAGCGAATTCTGGGGTCCACTACTGTATAGATTATGTCGGCGACCAAATTGCTGAGCAGAACCATGGTCGCAGAGACAAGACCGATTCCCATGATCACGGGGTAATCCCGGCCCAGCGTGTGCTCAATCGCCATGCGCGCCATGCCGGGCCAGGAAAAGAGGACCTCAATAAACAGTGCGCCCCCAATCAAACTGGGCAGACTCAACCCGACTATCGTCACCAGCGGCAGCAGCGCATTGCGCAGCACGTGGCCAATGCGCACAGCGCGCTCGCGCAGCCCTTTCGCCCGCGCAGTCGTTACGTAATCCTGGCGCATTACTTCCAGGACGCTCGAGCGTGTGTAGCGCAGGTAACCTGCGACCCCTTCAATCCCCAATACAGTGGCAGGTAACACCAGGTGATGAAGACGGTCGATGATCGGTGGGAGAGTGCTCAGTGGTTCCTTAATGCCTGAGGTCGGGAAGAGAGGTATCCTGAATGAGAACATGTATATCGCCAGCAAGGCAAAGAAGAAAGCCGGCACCGATATGCCAATGAACACCAATAAAGTAAATACATTGTCCAGGATCGAATACTGGTTGAAGGCCGCGTAAATGCCCAGCGAAACGCCCAGAACGATACTGATAGCCAGAGCCGTCATCATCAACTGCAGCGTCTGCGGCAACCGCTCCGCAATCATGGTCGCCACAGGCCTGTGCGTGACGTAGGAGTAGCCCAGGTTGCCGCGCAGGACCTCCTTCAGCCACAGGAAATAACGCACCGGAATCGGCCTGTTGATGCCCAGCGCCTCTTTGAGCTTTTCAACCTCGCCTGGCTCTATCCCGCTCATCGGGTCGATCATGGCCGTAACCGGATCGCCTGGGGCAAGGTTGGCGAAAGTGAACGTAACGACTGTGATGCCCAACAATACCGGGAATGAAATCAGAATACGCCGTAAGATGTAGCGTCCCAAGGTGCAACCCCCTCGCTTCAGTCAGGGTTCGAAGGACGGGATGGAGAGGGTGGGGTCGGCGCGAACCGACCCCACCGCTGACGCTCCCCAAAGGAGAGTCTGTCCAACATCGAAATCCTTGCCCCAAACGTGAGGCGGCCCCGATCTGCCTCAGACCGGCACGACAATGTTGCTACTCCTCAATGTACCACTTCTCCAGGTCGGTGACAGCGCCGATCGTAGCTGATCCTTCAGGCCCGATGAGGCTGTCCCGCCATCCCTTGACATTCTCGTGTATCAGCAACAAGGACTGCGGCGCATAGAGCGGTATCCACGGAAGCTCATCATTCCAGATGGCGGTGGCACGCGTGTACAGCTCATTGCGTTCGTCGTCGTCAACCGTAGCCAGGGCCTGGTTGTACAGCGCATCCAGCTCCTCGTTGCAGTAGCGGCTCGAGTTGTAGCCATTGGGGTAGACGCGGTCACACCCGACAACCGTCGTGTCAGGATAGTAGGACCGCCCCCAGCCTCCCACCCAGCTGATCTCATAGTCGCCGGTCTCGTAGAAGACCTCCAGACCCCTGGCCCCATCCGTCTGTACCAGCTTGGTCTTGATGCCCACGCCTTCTATGAACTGCTGCAGAATCGGCAGCTGATCCGGCATATCCGTGCCAAACCAGACGATCTCGACGACGCGGTCAAAGTCCCAGCCCATATCCTCCAGCAAGGCCGTGGACTTTTCAGGGTTGTAGGCGTACTCCTCAATATCCAGCGTGACACCCGGAGGGGGCGCCCACTGTGACACCGGCTGCACTTTCGTCAAGTCCGCGTTGCCCCACAGCTGGGTGGCAATCTCCTCACGGTCGATCGAGTACAGGAACGCCTGCCGGAACCGCTTGTCCGCCAATGCTTCGTCCTGGAAAGTAATGGAGAAGAAGTAGGCCGGGAACTTGTCCTGGTATTCCCAATCGATGCCGGGAAGATTCGTGACCTTGTCGAACTCGTCAGCGCTCGGGTTCAGGAATCCGACCATGTTAATCTCACCCTTCTCCAGGGCGATGATCATTACGCTGTTGTCACCGTAGAATCGAATCACGACGTTCTTGAGCAGAGGCGCGCCCTTGAAGTAATTCTCGTTGCGCTCGAAGATGGTGTGCTGATCGGGGATGTACTCCTTGAACACAAAGGGCCCGGTGCCAAATGGCAGCTCTGTGGCGAACTCCGTCTGCAGCCACTCCTCCGGCTCAAGCCCCTCGAACACGTGGGCCGGGGCAATTCGCATCGCGAACCGCTCGATGATCGTCACCTGCGGTTGCGTCAGCTGAAACTGAATGGTGTAATCGTCAAGGACCTGGATCCCCTCCGCAGTCTCAGTGTTGCCCTCCTGATAGTCAATTGCCCCGACGATCGCATCCTTCAAGCCTCCCGATGCCGTCGATCCGCCTTCCGGCAGCAGCGCCGCGTGGAAGGAGAAAGAGACGTCGTTGGCGGTAAATGGCATGCCGTCATGCCACGTCACGCCTTCGCGCAGGTGGAACGTGTAAGTCAGCCCGTCGGGGCTGATCTCATAGCTCTCAGCCAGGTCCGGAACCCACTCGAGGGTGCTATGCTCCTGCATGACCAGCGAGTTCATGAAGAGGTTCCAGTGGAACGACTGAGCGCTGCTATGCGCTTTCCAGGGAAGGAAGGTGGGGATGGCCGCGCTGCCCTGTACGGAGCCGATCGTAAGGGTGCCGCCCTCATCGGCTTCGGCAGCTGTATCCGCCGGGGCGTCCGCGGCCGGCGCGGCCACGGGTACGCAAGCTGCGACAATCAGGGCTGCAATGCTCAAAGCAGCCACAAAAATCAGAGAACGACGGTAGCCAATTCGTACACGAAACGGGTTCATTTCCTGATCTCCTTTCTGTAACCAGATAGAGAGCGATAGGCCCGACAAACGCTTGGTACCGAGTGCTCCTTGCTATTGGCCGAATGTCACCTCCTTTTGTAAATCGACCTCCCGACAATCTTGCACGATATGGAGACATCAGACCGGCTTCCACATCTGTTCATGCCGGAAAGAAAAGATCCGCTACATCAGGTTCTGCTGGACTCTTTCGGGCTGTGAAATCCAATAGTGGGGAACTGTACATGACACACAACCTCTTTTTGTCCGCCCAGAATCCACTTTCCTATGCGATACCAGATTTTGAGCAGGGCGCCTGCTGATTGAACCAGAACAAAGATGATGGGAGTGACAGTGATCTCGATCTGTTCCATGAAGTCGGTGAATTCCCACACCTGTTCACTTTCTTACTCCTCGGCAGTCACTCATACAGGCCAGGCGGCGTTTAGTCTATGGTTCCCCAATAGTGCCATTGCCCGAACGGCCCGATTGCGCGTCTAAGATCTGATATGGGATTTGGCCCTTTCCACCCACAAAATTTTGGCGACCTATTTTTGGAAGCGAATATGCTCAACCGGGACAACCCGGAAGTAGCTGAGGTAGTGGCGGAGGCCCAACCGGCTGCGCGCTCACTTTACCGCAACCCACTGGCGCATTTCCCGGTCGACGCATTGCGCCGTCTTGCATATACTTGTCTTCAGTCAAATGCAGGGAAAAAGAAATATACCATTATGATAATGGAAAGCCAGGAGGTTGGCAACCCTGTTTTTTCCAAGGGGTTGAGTGGACTTACAGCCTTCGCAGACGGTACCCTGATCCGCGCCTCTGCCGAAGATGATTGGTCAGGAAAGAACCTGGCCGCGCACGCCGAAGATTTCGCGCACGTATTCCAGGCTGCGTGCATGCGCCTGGACCGGATTCATCGTGTGGGGACTGCCTTCCTCGCGGGCCAGTTCGACCATAAGCCACCCGTCAAAGCGCACCTCGGACAGCGTATCCGTCAACGCCCGGCAGTCGGGTTCACCATCACCCACAGTTTCGTCCCAAATCCCATTCTGTGAACTTCGCAGTTCCACAATGTCAAGCCTGGACGCGTACTTCCTTATCCACGCATGTGCATCCTGGCCGCCCCGGTACATCCAATCTGCATCCACTGTCAGCCCCACGTCGTCGGCGTCAGTATGCTCCAGGAGGTGGCGCAGTTCGCGACCTTCCTCGGCCAGTTCAGGCAGATGATGATGAACCGTGAGACGTAGGCCCTCCCTTTTGAGCGCAGCGCCCAGCAGAGCGTACCCTTCGGCCTGGGTTTCCAGCATCTCGTCGGTCTTGCGCGCGCCAATGGGTTGTGGATTGGCATTGATAAACTCGGCTCCCATCGGTAGCAACTGCCGCGCTCTTGCGAGAATTGTTTCGATCGACTGCGCCTGCAAAGTCGCATCATGCAGCAGCGCATGCACGTAAGCCCCCGCCAGCCGCACACCATGCCTGTCCAGCGCGCTCTGCCAGCGGCTTGCCCAATCCCCTTCTCCCTCCAATGGATCGAGAAGTCCCTCAAAGTAGGCGAATCCCGCCTGGGCCAGGCCGGCCGCGACCTCGTCAATGCGCTCGGTCAGATGGTCCCAACCATAGTGTTGAGACCAGCGATAGAAGCCGCTGCATATCCGCATAGCCCGACGCTCCTGTCGACAGCTCTCTGGGGACTGAACCGGCCGCCTACCCCCTCAACTCAACACTCTCACCCGTGTTGGAACTCTCCACTGCCGCGACCGCCATTCGAATGCTATCCAGGTTGTCGCGACCCGAACACGCCGGCTCCCGCCCTTCCTCCATGGCGCGCAACATCTCCCCCATCGATCCGGCGAATCCCTCATAACCCCATGTCCCCGCGATCTCGAAAGTCTGCGCCTGCTCCGGGGAATCCTTGAACGACACGCTCAACGTGGCCTCCCCCATGGGATTGCTCAGCAGCGCGCTCCCGTGCGTCCCATCCAGGTACCAATGGTGATCATAGAGAGCGGGTGCTGAAACGATATTGTTAAAGTGTAGTGTCGACATGACTTCGTGCGCAGGCTCGTATTCGAGGAGGATCGTATAGATCATCGGCGAGACCGCATTCTGCCCGGGCGTCATCGTAGTTGTCGCTTTTACCCGCAGCGGAGTGTGACCGGTGAAGTAGCGGCTCAAATCAATATAGTGGATGCCATGATCCACGATGTTGAAATCCTCATGCTCAGCGTACCAGCCATAATCCTGATAGGCCCGATAAATGTGGGTAACGGCGTAGACATGCCCCAACACCCCGCGCTCCGCCAGGAGTCTGAGTGCCCGGTGCGGCGGCGCCCAACGCGCCTGCTGATTGACCATCAGCGTCACCCCGGCGTCGCGGCAAATATCAACAATTCGCTCCGCCTCCTGCAAACTGGGAGCCAGTGGCTTCTGCGAAAAGATGTGCTTGCCTGCCGCGGCGATCTGCTCGACCAGAGGCAGGCGCTGATGAGCGTGTACCGCCAGGTCAACAATATCCACCTCAGGATGCGCAACCAGCTCTTCCACATTGGGTGTAACCAGTGGGCTGTCGAAATTGGCTGCTATGTTGCGCGCCTTTTCCACCATCATGTCGCAACATGCGACAACGCGGTAGCCCGCTCTCTTGTAAGCAGGCATCTGCGATCTCAGGACGATATTGCCGCACCCGACGAAGCCAATGCCATAACGCAGATCAGAGGGCAAGACGGGTTGATAGTCAGCCGGTTTCAGCTCCTGGAACATGGCTAAGGTTCTCCTTGGAGGCAAATGGAGGTGAAGACTGTACTAATTCGCCTGCTCACACAGTTGCCCGGATGGAAAGGGTAAGTCAGGGCGTCCGGGGGGAACTCTTGGCACTCGGCAGGTTCCGGAACACTCTCGGGGGTGCTGCACTCTGTTTTAGCTGTGTGTTCACAGAGATGGACGATGAATGGGTGGGAGATAGTGTGAGCCCTCCCGGTGAGGAGAGCGTAACACTCGCCGGAACAGCGCCGGCAGTGGTTGTGCTGTCCTCCTGCGTTCAGAAAGCGACTCCGACGGAGAAGTGGGGCTGGCGACGCGAAAAGCGCACAGGGGACCTCTGTACGGCAAGCGTCGCCCTGCGAACTTCAGGCCGTTTCCTTACGGACTCAACCTCAAAACCCGCCCCCGGTTATCAATCCCCCCTGCCCGGTCCGATCCGCCCAGCACAATCGCCGTCCCCTCATAGGCCGCCACCGGCATCCCGTGAATGCCCGCCGGCAGCGCCGGCAGAAACGCCCACGCGCCCGTTTCCGGAGAGTACACCTCCGCGCTCGCCAGCGCCGTCCACGGACGGGCGCCCAGAATCTCGCCGCCTGCAACCACGATGCGACCGCCCACCACCGCCGCGCCAAACCCGCTGCGCGCCTCGTTCATCTCCGGCCCGTCCCGCCACGCGCCGCTGGCCGGATCGAAAATCTCCACCGTCGCCAGCGCGCCCGTCCCGCCCCAACGCCCGCCAATCACCCAAAGCTCGCCGTTGAAAGCCACCGCCGCCACATGCTCGCGCGGCTGCGCCGGGCCGGGCAAAACCGACCATGCGTCCTCCGCCGGGTCAAAACGAAGCAGCGCCGTAGTCCCACCGGTGCCGCCCACAAGATAGATGAAGTCTCCGAGCGAAACAGCTTCCCCGCTCATGCGCCGTTCCGGCATCGCGCCGCCCGCCGTCCACGCCTCGGCCGCCGGATCATAGACCAAGATCGACGCCGTAGCCTGCCAGCTCAAATCAGGTCCACCGCCAAAAACAAAGACCTTGCCACTGTGACCTGCCACCATCATATGGTGGGCCGGTTGAGGCATCGGCGCCAGCTCCGTCCAGCTGTCGTTCGCCGGATCGTATGCCTCGAAACTGGTCAACCCGCCAAAGCCGCCCGGCACATAGAAGATTCCGTCCACAACCGCCGCCCGCATCTCCGAGCGCGCCGTCGGCATCGCCGCGCCGCTCTGCCAGCCGGCCGCCTGTTCAGCGACATCACCCGGACCTGGCCCATCGACCTCCCCGGCGGCGGGCGCTGCCGGAATCTGTCCCGCCGCGCAGGCCGTCAAAAGCAAAAGAGCCGCGACCATCTGCATGACGAACGCCGCGGCCTCAGAAATTCTCTTCACGGTCTTACCCCCGTACCAACCCTTCTATCGCCTCGCCCCACGCCAACAGCCGCTCATCCGCCCCAAACGGCGCGCAGAACTGCACCGCCAATGGCAGACCGTTCTCCGCTTCGCCCGCCGGGATCGCCAGCGCTGGCACCCACGCATTCGTCCACGGCAAATTCATGATCGGGTTGCCCGTAGCGTGGATCCCGTGCGGCGCCGGGCCCGTAGCCGCCGGCGCAATCCACAGATCCGCGCCGGCCGCAAGCAGCGCCTCCTCCATCTTGTGCCGCAAACGCAGCTGGTCCGCCCGTATCTCGTCCCGTTCCTGGTCCGAAACCGTCGCCCCCGTCCGCATGATCTCCTGCATATGCACACTGTAGCGGTCGGAATGCTCTCTGTACCAATCCTTGTGAATCTCGGCGACTTCCACCGCGGTCAGGCGGCGGTGCCGCTTGTTGAGCTCCGCATAGTTCGGGAAGAACGGGATCCGTCTAATACCAAACCCTTCCCCGGCCAGCCGCTCCAGCGTCTCCTCAAAATGCTGCCGGCCGATCTCCTCCGCCTCATCCAGATAAGGCCCGTCCGGAACGGCCAGGACCGGCAAACTGTCAGCAGCCGCGTCTACTCCGCCTTCCCAATCCTGGCACAACGCTGAGCACGCCAGTCTCATCGTCGCCACATCCTGTGTAAAGAGCCCAATATGGTCCACAGACGGCGAGAAAAAGAGCATGTCAGCGGTAGGGATCCTGTCATAGCTGGGCTTGAATCCGATGATCCCGCAAAACGCCGCCGGCCGGATCACCGAGCCAATCGTCTGCGTGCCCAGCGCCAGCGGATAAAATCCTGCCGCCACGCCCGCGGCTGAACCGCTGCTCGACCCGCCCGGCGTATGTTCCAGGTTGTGCGGGTTGCGCGTGGGGCCCGGCTGGAAGTAAGCGAACTCGGTCGTCACCGCCTTGCCCGCAATCAGCGCGCCGTTCCGTCTGAGAAGCGTGACGACCGCCGATTCCGGGCCCTCAAACAACGACGCCGGTAGCTTCGAACCCGCCTTCGTGGGAAATCCATCCACCCGGAAGAAATCCTTTACCCCCACAAGCAGCCCGAACAGAGGGGGCCGTTCCTCCGGGTCGGGAAAGCGCCCTAGCAGCGCTTCGGCCTCACTTAGCAGCCGTTGCCGCCGAGCCGGCTCCGGCAAGAGCGCCTGAATCCTTGGGTCCTCGACGTCGACCCGGTCGCAGATCGCCTCGACGTGCGCAATCAGGTCAACCTCGCCGTTACGCAGTGCAGCCGGGCTTGGAAATCCTCTATCTGGCATCGACTACTCTCCGGTTTCGCAAATCTATACCCCTTCTTCTACCTGCAGCGATCGGTCCAACGCTACGGACTGTTAGCGCAGGAACGCCTCCACCAGACCGCCGTCCACGTTCAGAATCTGCCCTGTCGTCTTGGCCAGCGCCCCGCTCAGCAGGAGGTAGGCGGCCTCGGCCTGGTCCTCCGGCAGAATCGCCTGCTTCGTCAGCGTGCGCTCAGCGTAAAACTGCGCCAACCGGTCCCGCAGAGCGTTCGTGTCCTCACTTTCGTCGAACGGAAGGCCGTACTTCCGCAGCCCCGAAATCACACGCTCACGCGGGAACATCGAGCTGCCCGACACCACCGTGGCCGGGGCCAGCCCGTTCACCCGCACATTGGGCGCCAGTTCAATCGCCAGCTCCCGCACCAGGTGGTTCGCCGCCGCCTTGCTCGTGTCGTAGGCCAGCGAGCCCTTCTTGGCCACCGCGCCGTTGACACTCGTCGCGATCACCAGCGAGCCGGGCAGCCCCTGCGCCTCCCAGATCTTGCGCGCCTCGTCCGCAACGATATACGCGCCCTTCACGTTCACGTCGAAAGTTGTATCCCATTTCTCATCCGGAATCTGGCCGCTCGCATCCGGTGGGTAGTAGTAACCCGCCGTGATCACCAGATGGTCGATCCCGCCGTAGGCCAGCAGCGTCTGGTTGAAGAGCGCCTGCACGCTCGCCCGGTCACCCACGTCCACGCCCAGCCCGATTGCCGGCCCGCAGGCCGAAATCCCTGTCCCTGCAACGCCGATCCCGACGCCGTATATCTCCGTCAACTCGTCCGCGGTCGCCTGCGCCGCCTCCGCGTTCAGGTCCGCGCACACCACATGCGCGCCCTCCTCCGCCACCCTGTGCGCGATCGCCCTGCCGATGCCGCTCCCCGCGCCGACCACCACGACCACGTGTCGCGCCAGCTCCTGCTCCGGCGGCATCCGCCGCAGCTTGGCCTCCTCAAGCAGCCAGTACTCGATGTCAAAGGCCTCCTGCTTGGGCAGCGCCATGTACTTGCTGACCGTCTCCGCGCCGCGCATCACCTCCACCGCGCAGGTGTAGAACTCCGCCGTCACCCGGCTCTCGCTCTTGTTCTTGCCCCACGCGATCATGCCCACCCCCGGAATGAGAATCACCGTCGGGTTCGGGTCCCGCATCGCAGGGGAATCGGGGCGCTTGTGCGCGTTGTAGTAGTCAGCGTAGTCCTGTCGGTACGCGGCCAGGCCTTCCTCCAGTTTCGCAAGCAGCGCTTCATGATCCCTCGTCTCCGGGTCCCAGTCCACGTAGAGCGGCTTGATCTTGGTGCGCAGGAAATGATCGGGACAGGATGTCCCCAGTTCGGCGAGACGCGCCGCGTCATGGCTGTTGACGAACCGCAGAATCGCCTCGTCCGCCTGCACCGTGCCGACAAAAGCATTCTCCTGGCTGACCATGCCGCGCAGCGCCGGCAGCAGTTTCACCAACAGGGCATCGCGCTCGCCGTCGCCGAGCGACGCGTACTTCTGGCCGCCAAACGTATTCGCGCCCCGGTCTCTGCTCTCAATGTAGAGGGCCGCTTTCTCGATGATATCCAGGCTCAAATCGTAGCAGGCTTTGTCGTCCCCGGCCCAGTTGATCAGCCCGTGCCCGCCCATCATGATGCCTTCCATCCCCGGGTTCGCGGCCGCCATCTCCCCCATTACCAGCCCCAGATCGAAGCCGGGCCGCTGCCACCCCACCCAGCCCAGCTGATCACCGAATATCTCCGCGGTCAGCGCCTCGCCATCCTCCGCCGCGGCGATCGCAATCACCGCATTGGGATGCGTGTGGTCCACGATCGGCGCGGGGATAAACGCATGCAGCGGCGTGTCGATCGACGATGCGCGCGGGTTGAGGTCGTAGACGCAGTGGAGATACTGGCCCACCATCTCGTCTTCAATCGGCGTCTTGACGCCCTTCACGTCGGCAGCATCGTATATCGCCTGCAACTGCCGGATCTTATCCATATAGAGCGATGAAAAGTTCTCCTGTTTCGACGTGCGCAGGTCGCCCCCCGAACCCTTGACCCACAGCACCTCGACCAGTTCGCCCGTCAGCGGATCCGTCTCCATATACTTGGAAGACGTGTTGCCGCCCCCCGTGTTCGTGATGCGCTGGTCCTCGCCAAGCAGATTGGAGCGGTAAACAAGACGGCCCACCGGATCGAGCGCCGCCGCCTTCTCGTCGTCCCACAGGTAGGATACATGTTGATAGTCGCTGGGTGCAGTCATTTCGAAACTCCGAAGTTGCAGAGAAGGCATGTCGTCTGTGATCAGTGCCCGGCGCCCATTTGCCTCAGCGACCTGCCTGGTCGCGAGCCGCTGCCGCCTGGCCGCCGCAGTTGGCAGTGTAGCAGAAAGCGCAGGGCTGCGCTAACATTTGGCCTGAGGGAAAGGGGCAGCCAAATCTGGACGTGCGCCGCCGCCTTTGTTACAATTCGGGCGCGGCACAGCCTGCCATTCGGCCCAATTTTGGCGGTTTGCAGGCCTCAACGACCGGTTCTCACTGACCACCCACACCATCCCATGACCCTCGAATTCTGGCGCAATCTGTCCGTCGTCTGGATCTCAATATTCTTCTTCCTGATCTGTCTTGTTCCACTTGCCGTCGCCTTTCTGGCCGTGCAGGGCATGAGAAAAGTGTTGGGCGGCGCCCAGTCCGGCCTAGAACGCCTGCAGGACGCCAGCGGCCAGGCGCGCGCCAAGACTGAAGAGGCGGCCGCCAAAGTCACCTCAGCCGTGATCCAGGGACAGAGCAAAGCCGAACGTTCCCAGGCAACGCTCAAACAGCTCCTCCAGCGCACCGCGCCCGCCCGCGATCGCGCCAGGAACGGTGACGGTTCCGCCTCCCCGCCTTAACTGGGCCCCGCGGCACAAGTCGCGCACAGCGCCGTCTCCGCCAAATCGACTCTCAACCCACAATCAACTCATCAAGCGAGGAACCATGCAAAATGTGAAGATCGGAAGCGCCCCCATCAGTTGGGACGTCGTCCCAATTGGAGGCCAGAAGACCAGCGGCCTTACCTTTGATCAACTGTTGGACGGGATGGCGGAAGCAGGGTACGGCGGCGCCGAACTTGGATCGCCCCCGCTCTTCCCCGATGATGTCGGGACGCTGCGCGCCGAACTGGAGAAGAGGGACCTGCAGTTGGCCTCCTCCTATGTGCCGCTCCCGCTGCAGGAAGAAGGCGCGCTCGACGACATGTTCGAAAAAGTGGATGGCGTCGGCCAGAAACTGAGCCAGTTCGGTGTCAAGGAAATCGTCATCGCCGGCGACATCGCGCAGCCGCGGCTTGCAATCGCCGGTTCGGTCGCGCCCGACGGCAGCCAGGGCTGGAGCGACGCGGAATGGCAACGCGCCGCAAGCGCGCTCGAAGCGGTCGCCGCCAGATGCCAGGAACGCTTTGGCCTCAAAGCGGCCTTCCATCCCCATGCCGGCACCTACGTCGAGACGCCGGGCGAAGTCGCTCGCCTGATGGAGATGACCAATCCGGATCTGGTCGGGCTGTGCTTCGATTCGGGCCATTACGTCTACGGCGGCGGCGATGCCGTGGAGGGGGTAACACAGTTCGCCGACCGCATCAACTATTTCCACCTGAAAGACGTCTGGCCGGACAAAATGGACAAGGTGAGACAAGAGGGCATCCACATGTTCCAGGCCTGGCAAATGGACATCTTCGCAGAATTGGGGCGAGGCTGCATCGACTTCCCCGCCTTCTTCGCAGCGCTGCGTTCCAACGGCTACCAAGGCTGGCTGATCGTGGAGCAGGACTCGGTCGGGCGCTCCCAGCGCGATCCCTCCTGGTCGCCCGTCGAAAGCGCCAGGCAGAGCCGGGACTATCTCCGAGACCTCCTCCAAATCTGACCCAACCCGTCCCAGAACGCCTCCTGTAGGGGCGCCCCCTGTGGGCGCCCTCCCCGCCGGTCCCTCGTATGCCCGCCCCGCGGCACGTACGCCTCCCGCCACCTCCGCCGGTCGCCAGCCATCCCGAAAATCCCCAAGAATCCCGCCAGTCCTGATTCAGGCAGCGTAAAAGGCACACCGCCGAGGATGCCTGTCCGGCGCGCCTACCAGCTCTGCAAGAGTCAACCAGTGAGGCTGTCGGCGACTCCAGCGGTTAGGAAAGTCCGCTGTTGCCAAACAATGGCATGGCCATTCCTGATAAAATAATGTTATTTTGAAAGGAAACAGTAGGTGGCTATAATAGCTCATTATCAGCTTGGTATGCTTCAACCCGTCGCCCGTGCCTGAGCAACTTGAAATCAAGTATCGGTGCAGTCACCAAAGAGGAGGCGAGCAGCCATGAAAGAAGCACAGCCCAACGACATCGTCCGCTCTGACAGTACAGGTTCACCAAAGCTCAGCCGTCGCGCCCTGATGCGCGGGATGGCCGTCGGCCTCGGCGGCCTTGCCATGAGCTCGCTTGCAGCCTGTGCCCCGGCCGCAGAGCCGGCAGCCGAGGAAAGCGCGGGCGAAGATGCAGCTCCCGCCCCAATGCAGGAAACAATCGTCATGTGGTATGACCTGGGCGCCTCCGACGCGCAGGTCTGGGAACGCTTCTGCGCAAACTACAACGAGGTGAATGAACATCCGGACATCACCCTCGAGTATGAGCAGGTCGGCGGCGGTGAAATGGGGACGAAGATCATGGCCTCAATCGCCACCGGTGACCCGCCCGATATCTCCTTCCGCACGATGAACGATGTCGCCGTCTGGCATCAGGCCGGCGGGCTTACCCCTCTGGATGACCTGATGGAAACGGTGGGCCTCGATCTGGACGACTTCCTGCCCCAGTATATCGAGTGGTCTTCTCTGGACGGGGAACTCTATTCCATTACCATGGACATTCTGCCAATCGCCGCCTTGATCAATGCCGGCCACGCCGAAGAAGCCGGCTTGGACATCAGCAATCCACCTGCCGACGGCCCCTCCCTGATCGAGTGGTCCAAAGCGATGACCGTAAAGGAAGGGGACCAGATCACCCGCTCCGGGTTCCTCATGACCGGCTCCAGCGTACAGCCCAACGTGGTCTTCGGCATCGTCGCCCAGCAGCTCGGCGCCCAACCCCTCAACGCAGACCGCTCGTCCGTCACCTTCAACGACACCGACGCTCCGATTGCAGCCGCCCAGTGGGTGCTGGATACCTTCGACGAGCACGAGATGTCATCCCGCGACGTCGCCGATCGCTACGGCGCATTCGGCCAGCAGGTAGGGTCCATCTTCTGGACCGGTCCGTGGACGCTCTTCGGCTATGTGAATACTGAGGGCCTTGACTTCATCACTGCGCCCGTTTCGCTCATTGGCGACACGCTGACAACCGAGGCACGCGAGTACGGCCTCGCGCTCTTCACCGCCGACGGCCGCACCGAAGATCATCTGGTCGCGGGAGCCAAGGTAATCAAATGGTTCTCGGATAACTGCATGCTGTGGGTGACCGAAGGACGCGGCGCCCCGCCCCGGCGCTCCATTCTGGACGATCCCGATTACATGACCCTTGGCCTCGACTGGGAACTGCGCAAACCCTTTGCCGAAGCCGTCGAATACAGCTTCTTCGACTATCTGAACATGGTCGACGGCGGCGAGTTTGCCTTCTATGCCGGCAGCAGCTCAACCGTGCCCAAGGCCATGGACCCGGTATGGGCACGCGAGAAGAGCATCGAAGAAGGCCTGGCCGATCTCGAAGCGGCCTGGCAGAAGATTCTGGATGATCGCAGCTGATAAATGCCAGGAGTCCGGGCGGAATGGTTCGCGACGGGTGACATTCTGCCCGGACTCCCTGTAACCGAGAACCCTGTGCATGACCCACCTTGCAGACAGAGCCGCGCCAGACGGTTGGCTTTCCCGACTCTCCAGAATCAGATACCGTGGACGCCGCGTTGATTGGCAGGCGTACCTCTTCATTCTGCCGTTCGCTCTCATCTTCATCGTTATTACCCTCCTCCCCATATTCTTCGGAATCTACATCAGCTTCAACGAATGGGGTATCGTCGGTGACCCGGAATGGGTCGGGCTCGACAACTTCCGCGAAGCAATGCAGGACGACTGGATCCCCAAGGTCTGGGGCAATACCTTCCAGATGGCCGCTCTCGTTGTGCCGGGAACCGTGCTCGTTGCCCTGTTGATGGCGCTCTGGATCAACCGCGAACAGTGGCTGTCCGGCCCGATCCGGACGGCCTTTTTTGCGCCCCATGTCGTTGCCATTACCGTCACCGCCATCATCTGGATCTGGATTTTCGAGAAAGAGACCGGCCTTCTCAACCTGGCGCTCTACGGCATCGGAATCCCCAAACAGGGTTGGTTGACGACAAGCAAGTGGGTGATCCAGTCGATCTCCCTTGTCACCATCTGGCAGGCGGTGGGCTTCCACATGGTTATCCTACTGGCCGGACTCAAAGAGATTCCGGCCGAATTGGGAGAAGCGGCCGTCATCGACGGCGCCTCAGCCTGGCAGGCGTTCTGGCGAATAACCCTTCCTCTCCTGACTCCGGCGCTGGGGCTGGTCATTACACTCGAAATCATCAGCGCCTTCCGCATCTTTGGACAGGTCTATCTGATGACAGGCGGCGGGCCGGGCGGGCATTCAGCCACCATCGTTTCCTATATCTACCATGAGGGATTTGTCCGCTTTCGCCTCGGCTTTGCCGCCGCTCTTTCTCTCCTTCTCTTCCTGACAATTCTCCTGTTTACCCTCCTGCGGGCGCGCCTGGTAAGGGAACATAGCAATTAGAGCCCAAAAGCCACTCTGATCATGTCGAACCTGAGCCTCAGCACTCTCTACAACCAGACGTCGTTGCGTTTCATCAAGACCTTCATAATCTGGCTGCCAGGCGCCGTTGTGGCTCTGCTTTGGCTATTCCCGCTCTACTGGATGCTCAACACCTCCGTCAAGCCCGATCGACTGATCATGGCAGGGGTAGACCTGATTCCCACCGAAATTACCTGGGAACACTATCGGACTGTGGTGGCGGACACACCCGTAATTCGCTGGTTTGTCAACAGTATCGTGACCTCGGTCTGTGTTGTCGCCGGCAGCCTGGTGTTGGGGTCGCTGACCGGCTTCGCCCTGGCGAGGATGCACTTCCCAGGACGCACAGTCATCTTCTGGCTTCTGATCAGTTCGCTGATGATCCCGCCCGAGATGAGTATCGTTCCGCTCTTTATCGGCGTCTTGCGGCTGGAAGTCCAGGACAGTTTCATTTCCCTGATCGTTCCTCCCCTGGCCAGTGTCTTCCCGGTCTACCTGTATCGTCAGTTCTTTCTCTCCTTCCCGCGCGAGCTGGAGGACGCGGCCGCCATTGATGGATGCAGTCGACTAGGTACCTTTATGCGCGTGGCGCTGCCGCTTGCGAGGCCGGCTACGCTGGCCGGCGCCATTCTCATCTTCACCAGCAACTGGAACTCCTTCCTCTGGCCGCTGCTGGTCGCCTTCAAAACGGAGTGGAAAACGCTGCCCGTGGGGATGGCCTTCTACACGCGTCTCGACATTCAAGGCACCTCCACCCAGAGCGGCTACGGCGAAGCCATGGCTGCCGTCGCCATCGTCGCCCTGCCAACGCTGATTTTCTTTCTTATCCTGCAGCGTTACTTCATTGAAGGGGTCACCCAAGTCGGCATAAAAGGCTGACTTCGCAACGGCAATACCTCATAGAGGGCAAGTCCACTGAACCAACAAGGCGGAAAGCAGAGGACGTCAAAATGGGTCAAATCATGAAAAATGCGGAGAAGATCACCCTCTATCACGACCCCTCCCGCTACACATGCCAGGTCGGCGCCGCGCAGCTCCAGAACGGAGATGTCGTCGTGGTCTTCAACGAAACCAGCGGCTACATACATCCAGATTTCGACAGCATTCTTCTGATCCGCTCTACCGATAACGGTCAGTCGTGGGACCGGACGCCCGTTGTAATCGTCTGGCCCGCCACCCATCACTTCGGCAGCGACACACCCTCCGTCACGCAACTCTCAGACGGCACCCTCCTCGTCAACTACTTTCAATGGGCCTTCGTCGACCAGAAGGGCATGCTGGACGACTTCGGTCCGCAAGACAGGCCCCGCGGCACGCGCGATGTCGACGGCGTCGGCATCACTGCCTCTTCTGACAACGGCTATACGTGGGGCGCCGCCTACAAGGCCAACGTAGCGCCCATGCGTTGGGGCCAGCCAATCGACGGCGTGGTGGAGCTGCCCAACGGCTCCCTGCTCATGGCCTGCCACGGACACCAGTTCGCACGCGCCTGGATGGAAACGGACAACCTCCACGAACGCGTCCGCTCATACCTCATGCGTTCTGACAACAAGGGTCACGACTGGGAATACTATTCCACCATCGCCTATGACCCCGCCAACATCATCTCATTCGACGAAACCGCGCTCGCCCGCACTGCCGACGGCGCCTTGGTCACCATGATGCGCACCATGCACGGCGTCCGCAACCGACACCAACATATGTGGACCGCCCATTCACTCAATGATGGCGAATCCTGGAGCCGGCCTGAACCCACCAACCTCTGGGGCTACCCAGCCGACCTCACTCTCCTGCAAGACGGCCGCATGCTCTCCACCTACGGCCATCGCCGCGACCCCTGGGGAATCCGCGCCTGCATCTCCCAGGACGGGCTGCACTGGGACGTCGCCAACGAGTTTGTCATCAGTTCCGGCGGCATCGCACCCCCGGAAGCAGTCCCCAATCTCTACTGGCACATCGGCTATCCCACCACGATCCAACTCAACGATGGAACGCTCTTCACCGTCTTCCACGAGTGGACAGTAGAAAGCCCAATCGTCCAGTATGTCGTCGCCGTCCGCTGGGAAATTGCGTAGCGGACGATAAGTCACATTCCTCGCAATCCCTGCCTCTCACTCGCCAACACATGACCGGCGCCTTCCCTACCCACCGCTGCCCGAACCCGCGGAAAAATCTGGAATGGGGAACGTCAAAGCGGCAGATGCGGTCACCAAAGCCCCCGATTCCGGGGACTTGACAAGAATCGCGCTTTACTCCAGAATTCCAGCCAAATAGCCGGACCTTTCCAACAAGATAGATCCTCCCTCGTCGTCTGACCTTGCCAAGTGCCTGAAAGTATCGCATCTTCGTGAAACTCCAGTGCAGTACTCTCCAAACCTATTTCAGCAAGGAGGAAGCAAAGTCATGAGAAAGCTCTATCTGTTCGCCGTCTTCACCCTCGTGATGGCAATCATGGTGTCGGCCTGCGCGGCGCCCGCTGCGCCGGCAGAGACCGGGGCCATGCAAGAGGAGATGGCCGAGGAAGTCACCATCAGTATCATCACCGCTCAAGGGCCTCTAGCTGACGGTCTCGTCGCTCTGATCCCGCAGTTTGAAGAAGAAAACCCGGGCATCAAGGTCGAAGTCGCGCCTTTCCCCTGGACGACATTTTTCGAAAAAGTGATCTCGCTGGCCCGCACCGAGTCCGGTGAATTCGACGTCATCTTCGCCGACGATCCCTGGATGCCCAATATCGTCGACGGCGGACTGTCCGTCAACCTGACCGAAGCCTACGGCGCAACCCGCGACGACGACGTGCCCCAGGTCTCCTACGACGTCTTCTCCTGGCCTCCCCCCTATGGCCCCATCCCCCTGGACTTCCAGACCGGTGAACGTCCCGACCTGCACGCCCTGCCCATCCAGGGCAACGTCATCATGTTCTACATCCGCCAGGACATCCTTGACGAACAAGGTCTCGATGCGCCTGTAACCTGGGATGACGTACTTGCGATCGCCGAACAAGTCCACTGCCCCGACTGTGACCCGCCCTTCTATGGCTACAACGTGCGCGGCGCCGCCGGCAGTGACGCCCTCGCCCTGCTTTGGTCAATGGGCGGCGGCATCTTCGACGACGAATTCAACGTCATCCTCGACAACGAGGCCGGCTGCGATGCGCTCACGCTCTACGAGCAGTTGAGCAAGTACCTGCCGCCGGGCGGCAATACCTACGGCACCACTGAGATGGTCGCTGAAGTCGTCTCCGGCCGCGCCATGATGGGCATCGGCTGGCCCGGCGACGCCTACGCCGCCTTCGAGGACGAGACCGACTCCGACGTGGCCGGCAAGATGCTCTATCTGCCTCTGCCCGCCTCAGAAGTCGGCGCGCCCCATGTCTCCATGATGGGCCACTGGGGCCTCGTGCTCAACGCCCATTCCGAGCACAAGGACGCCGCCTGGACCTACATGGAGTGGATGCACTACAACCAGGAGCACGCGCTCTCCTACGCCCACGCCGGCGGCATCCCCTTCCGCAAGTCCGTCTTCAACGACCCCGAACTGATCCTGGAAAAGCCCTGGTTCCCGGCCCAGTTTGAGGCCCTGATGGTGCCGCCCAAGTGGCGCCCCCGCAGCACCCAGGCCACAGGCATCAGCCTCGCCATCCTGGGACCGGCCTTCAGCGCCGTCGGCGCCGGTGACATAACCGGCCAGGAAGCCTGCGAGCAGGCTGGCGCCGAAATCCGTCTCGAGATGGAAGGTGTCACGAACTAGTCTGATTTCAGCAAAGAGGAGTGGGAATCCCCCCACTCCTCTTTGCCTGTGCGCACGCTTCACGCACCGGCGTGCAGACCGTCTTCCTGACCTACCGGCCCAAGGAGCGTTTCGTTGACCGTACAACAGACCGTCAGTCCCTTGCCCGGACAGGGCGCGAATAGCCCCGCCTCACAGCCGCCGCCCCAGGGCATGTGGTCCGAACTTTTCAGCTTTCGCGACAACCGCCTCGGGGTCATGCTGATCATCCCCAGCCTCCTGACCCTGATCCTGGTCCAGTTCTATCCCATCGTTTACAACTTCTGGCTGATTCTCACCAGCGAGAAGGGGGAGTGGATCGGCCTGGCTAACCTCTCCCGTCTCACCCGGGACACCATCTTCCACGGCGCGCTGATCTTCAGCCTCAAAATGGGCGTCGTCGTCGTTCCCATGTGCCTCCTGGTCGGGCTGGGACTGGCCCTTCTGGTGCACAGCGACTACGCCGGCCGCAAGGCGATCTGGATTTCAATCCTTATCATTCCGCTGATGGTCTCCGAAATCGTCGCCGGCATGATGTGGAAGATCATGTACCACCCTACCTTGGGACTGGTGAACGTGCCTCTCGCCGCACTCGGCCTCGAACCGATAATCTGGCTAGTGAAGGCCGATACCGCCTTCATCGCCCTCTGTGTCGTCGAGATCTGGCGCATCAGCCCCCTGGCATTTCTGCTTCTCTACGCCGGCCTCAACCAGGTCCCCCGCGACATCTACGAGGCCGCCGCCGTCGACGGCGCAACCCGCTGGCGCGCCTTCTGGGACATGACCCTCCCTTATATCCGGCCGATGTTCGCCATCGCCACCATCCTCGTCTTCGTCTGGTCCACCCGCACCATCGGCACCATCGCCGCCACTACCCAGGGCGGCCCGGGCCGCGCCACCTGGAACCTCTCCTGGTACATTTACGGCATGTCCTTCCAGCGGCTCAAGCCCCATTACGCCTCTGCCGCGGTGCTCGTCATGCTGCTCATGACCTATATCGCCGGCACGATCTTCGTCAGATATCTCTGGGTGGAGCGCCGAAGCCGCTGAGACCGAAGGCCGTTTTCATAGGAGTGCAAGCTGATGGCACAAACAGATGTGAGCGAGACGACAACCAACGAATCCGTGCCCCAGGATGTAATAATGGCCGCGCAGGGGCGCCGTCTCAACCTGCGTAAACTGCTCGTTGTCATTGTCCTCTACCTCGCCGCCTTCTGGACCCTTGTCCCCATGTACTGGGTCGCCATCTCTTCCATCAAGTCCTTGCGCGACCTCGCCCACATCCCGCCCCGTTTCTTCCCAACCGATCCCCGGCTCGACGCCTGGGTGACCATCTTTGAACGCCGCATCCTCGAAAACGTCTACAACAGTCTCGTTGTTTCCACCCTGGCAACCATCATCTGCCTCATCATTGCCGTGCCCGCCGCCTACGCCGCTACCAGGATGCGCCTGCCTTTCAAGTTCGTCGCCATCGTCGTCGGCCTCATGGGCCTCGTCGCGCTCCTGCCCCCCATCGCCTCAGCCATCCCCCTATTCCTCCTCGGCAGCGATCTCGGAATTATCGACGAAAAATATACCCTGATCATCCTTTATACCGTTCTCAACACCGCATTCGCCGTCTGGGTTCTGCGCGGCACATTCATGGATGTCCCCATGGACGTAGAAGAAGCTGCCCTCATGGATGGCGACACGCGTTTCGGCGCCGTGCGCCGCATCCTGCTGCCCCTGATCTTCCCCAGCCTCTTTTCGATCGCCATCCTGCTCTTTATCTTCAACTGGAACGAGTACATCATCGCCCTCTATTTCGTGAATTCCATGAAGACGATGACGCTGCCGATTGCGATCCAGGCGCAGATCCCGCAGCATGAATTGGATTGGGGCGTGGTCAGCGCCGCCGGCACGATCGCCGTGTTCCCCGTTCTTGTGGCGGCATTTACTTTGCAGAGGTTCCTCGTGCGCGGGCTGACCTTTGGCGTCGCCAGCGGCCAGTGAGCAAGGAGAGTACACTTTGGCGGAAGTAAGAATAGAAGGCCTGACAAAGTACTTCGGCGATACCTGCGCCGTCAACCAGCTCAATCTCGTCGTCAGAGACGGCGACCTGGTCGTCCTGCTCGGCCCCTCCGGCTGCGGCAAGACCACCACCATGCGCTGCGTAGCCGGCCTCGAACGCCCCACCTACGGCGACATCTACATCGGCGAAACGCGCGTCAACGACCTCGAACCGCGCGAACGCGATGTCGCCCTCGTCTTCCAGAGCTACGCCCTTTACCCCCACTTCACCGCCTTCGACAACATCGCCTATCCTTTGCGCCTGCGCAAAACGCCCAAAGATGAGATGGAGCGCCGCGTGCGAGATGTCGCCGAAATGCTCGGCATAACGCATACCCTGGACCGGCCGCCCGGCCTCTGCTCCGGCGGCGAGCAGCAGCGCATCGCCCTCGGCAGAGCCATCGTGCGCGAACCCGTCGTCTTCCTCATGGACGAGCCGCTCTCCAATATCGACGCCCTCCTGCGCGTCTACATGCGCGCCGAGATCAAACGCCTCCAGCACGAGCTGGGCACAACCATGATCTACGTGACCCATGATCAGGTCGAGGGCATGACAATGGCCGATCAGATCGCCGTGATGAATGAAGGCACGCTTCAGCAACTGGGAACGCCCAGCGAAATCTACGACCTGCCGTCCAACAACTTCGTCGCTCGTTTCGTCGGCTCGACACCCATGAACTTCATCCCCGGCGCGCTCCAAAAGGAGAACGGCAGAACCGTCCACAAGAGCGATCAGTTTGTCATTCCGGTCAGCGCTGAAATGGCCGATCGCGCGGCCGAACTCTGTCCCAGCGGCCAATGTACCCTGGGCGTCCGCCCCGAAGAGATTCGCTTCACCACGGATGACGAAGGCGACAACCAGGCCAGGGTCTTCCTCCTGGAGCCACTCGGTTCGGAGACAATACTTGACATTGAGAAAGAAGGCCTCCTCCTCAAGGTCAAAGATGTAGCCTCAACCCAAGTGCGCGAGGGCGATACCCTCAGTCTCGCCTTCAACCGCTTTCATCTCTTCGATGACAATACCGGGGCAGCCATCCGCTGAACCGCAGGACCATTGACGTCGCGCGCCGGCGGCGCAGTGTACGCCTCCCTCTGCTCCACCCAATCAATATGATGGCGCGCAGGCGCCTGCGTATACTTGCCAAGTGAGGAACTATGCTGAATGTGAAGATAGGCAGCGCCCCGATCAGTTGGGATGTCCTTTCCTTTGATGGAAGCAAAACCAGCGGGCTCAGCTTTCCCCAGATGCTGGACGGTATCGCAGCCGCCGGATACGAGGGCACTGAGATCAGCGCCGGAGGCTTTTTCCCCGCCGAAGCAGACGATCTGCGCGCCGAGCTGGAAAAGAGAAATCTGCAGGCGGCCTCCTCCTATGTCGCCCTGCCGATAGAGGAAGAAGGAGCCCTCGACTCGATGCTCCAGCAGGTTCAAACTGTCGGCTCGCTCCTCGCCAGCTTCGGCGTCTCAGAAATCATCATCGCCGGCAACACCGTGCCCGAGCGCCTTGAAGTCGCCGGCTTCGTTGCCGCCGATGGCAGCCAAGGCTGGACCGACGCGCAATGGACACGCGCCGCCAGTGCGCTGGAGACCGTCGCCGCCTGCTGCAAGGAACGCTTCAACCTGAAGACCGTCTTCCACCATCACACCGGCACCTATGTCGAGACCCCCGCAGAAGTCGAACGAATCATGGAATTGACCGACCCTGAACTGGTCGGACTGTGCTTTGATACCGGTCACTACCACTTCGGCGGTGGCGATGTCGTCTCCGCAACGAAGCAATACGCCGATCGCATCGGGTATCTCCACATCAAAGACGTCTGGCCGGACAAACTGGAAAAAGTGCGGCGGGAACGGATCCACATGCGCCAGGCCTGGGCGATGGACATCTTTGCCGAACTGGGTCGAGGCGCAATCGACTTTCCGGCCTTCTTTGATGCGCTGCGAACACAATCCTACCAGGGCTGGATGATCGTCGAGCAGGACTCCGTCGGGCGCTCACAGCGCGACCCAGGCTGGTCCCCGGTCGACAGCGCCAAGATAAGCCGCGACTATCTCCGAGACGTACTTCAGGTCTGAACCTGACCCCAACCGATCCCCGACTCTTCGGTCCCGAATTCGCTGGAACGCCGCACGTTATCCAGGCAAGGAAATGTCAATGGCCAAGGTATCTACACAACTGGACCTTCTGCTGGAAGAGATGACAACCTGGGACAAACCTGAATACATCATCTCCAACCTGACCCACCTGGTCGACATCCATCCCGAACTGCTGACACACTCCTTCACCTACGAGGTGCTCGGCCGCGCCTACGGGCTGCAGGACAACAAACCGCTCGCAGCCGAGATCTTCGAAATGGCGCTCAAGCTGGACCCGACCCGCCAGCAGGCCAGCGACTGGTACAACCAGGTGCGCCAGTGCGAGGATGTCAACTACGATGAAGCGCGCGTACCCGCCTATGAGCTGCCCGACCCGCTGCGCATGGCCGACGGTCGCGCAGTCATTGACGCCGCCATGTGGAGGGAAGAGCGCCGCCCCGAACTCCTGCGCCTGTTCGAAGAGCACGTCTACGGCGTAGCGCCCGGCCGTCCCGAAAACATGACCTTCGATGTCACCTCTGTCGATGAAGACGCCCTCGACGGCCAGGCAACGCGTAAAGAAATCTCTGTCTACTTCACCGGCCGCCGCGACGATCCCAGGATGGACATTCTCGTCTACCTCCCCAACGACAAACCAAAGCCCGTGCCTTCCTTCCTCGTTCCCAACTTCCAGGGCAACCAGTCGATCCATAGCGATCCGGGCATCACCATCTCACAGCAGTGGATGCGCAACCGCTTCGACCGCGGCATCCGCAACCACCGCGCCACCGAGGCCAGCCGCGGAAACGCCCTCTCCCGCTGGCCCGTCGAGCGTATCCTCGAGCGCGGTTACGCCATCGCCACAATCTACTACGGCGACCTCGACCCCGACTATGACGACGGCTACCAGAACGGCGTCCATCCTCTTTACTACAAGGAAGGGCAGACGCGACCAGGTCCCAACGAATGGGGCGCCATCGGCGCCTGGGCATGGGGCCTGCGCCGCGCGCTCGACTACCTGGAGACCGACGACGACGTCGACCACACACGCGTCGCGGTGATGGGCCAGTCCCGCCTCGGAAAGACCGCGCTCTGGGCCGGCGCGCAGGATGAACGCTTCGCCCTCGTCATCCCCAACAACTCAGGCTGCGGCGGCGCCGCCCTCTTCCGCCGTCGCTTCGGCGAAACCGCCCGCCATGCCAACGTCACCTATCCCCACTGGTTCTGCGAAAACTTCAAACGCTACAACGACAAGGAAGATGAGCTGCCCGTAGACCAGCACATGCTCATCGCCCTCGTCGCGCCCCGCCCTGTCTACGTCGTCAGCGCCGACGAGGACCTCTGGGCCGACCCCCGCGGCGAGTTCCTCGGCGCCAAAAACGCCGACCCCGTCTACCGCCTGCTCGGCGCCGACGGCATCGCCGTCGACGAGTTGCCGCCCGTCAACCAGCCCGTCCGGAGCGCCATCGGCTACCACATACGCACCGGCAAACACGACGTCACCCTCTACGACTGGGAACGCTACATGGACTTCGCCGACATCCACGTGCGCCAGGAATAGCGAACAGGCCGTCCAGCGCGAGTTGGCTCTGACGGCCCCCAAATGGCTATGAAATTGGGCGTGTCAACTCTGAAGTGGCACGGCTCACGCGCAGTGGACGCGTAAGTGTGGGGACGTTAACGGGCAAAAGACGCCATTGCCGATGAGTAGACTGAGATGACTGACGCTAGCCCCTCATGTTCGGTCCCGAAATCTATGCTCTGTAGGCATCCGCTACCTTGCGCAATGCCTTTTCAACACCAAGCACATCTTCCCGCGTATAGAACTCGCTCCACGTGATGACGATGTGCGCAGCCAGTCCGCGTTCGGCGTTTGGGCACATTCCCTTGAAATAGCGCTCACGGTCGTCATACACGGCTCGCGGAAACGCGTACTCCGGATTTCTCGGCGGGGCCGGGTCCAGAAAGGCAGGATGGTCATACAGTAGATAGTAGTCCTTTGGCATGCAGGACACACCCTCTGCCTGCAGGGCTCGGGCAAAAGCGTAGGTGTCCGCCGTGAAAGCGCGTTCGTCCATGCGGACGGCGTAGAGCCAGTAAGCGTGCATCGCTTCGTCAACGATGTGCGGCGGACTGAGTCCGGGAATGTCGTGAATCAGTTTGTCAAGCATCTGACCGGTTTCTCTGCGCCGTGCCACGATGTCGCCCAGCTTGTTTAACTGTACCAGCCCCACTGCCGCACCCAGTGGATTCATTCTATAATTGAGTCCGAGTCCTACGTGCGTTCGGAAGAACATACCCTCTTTCTTTCCTTCTTCCTCACCCCGCCCGATGCTGAACAGCTCCGCCCGCTTCGCATACTCGTCATTGTTCGTCATCACCATACCGCCGGTGATCGTTGTCATATGTTTGCCGGTGATGAAGCTGAACACCCCAATATCTCCGATAGTTCCCACTCTCCGCCCTTTGTACTCAGCGAAGTGCGCCTGTGCGCAATCCTCGATGACCGGGACATTATGGCGCCTGCCAATATCCATCAACTCGTCCATTGGCGCCGGCTGACCGTAAAGGTGGACGGCTATGATCGCCTTAGTCCTGTCTGAAATCTTCGACTCGACATCGACGGGATCGATATTGTAGGAGTGCAGATCTACATCGGCGAATATCGGGATAGCATTATGGGCGAGGATCCCCTTCACCGAACCAACGTCGCTGATCGCAGGCAGAATCACCTCATCACCGGGGTCAACACCGGCAGCTACTACGCCAACGTGAACGGCCGCCGTTCCCGAATCCACAGCAACACCATGGCGCACTCCATGGGCTTGTGTGAATGCCTCGCAGAACGCATCGATTGGATCGCCGCTTATTCCACCGCGAATCAGCGCAGCCACACTTTCCGCCTCTTCTGCGCCAACTTTGCGTACGGCTAGATTCTGGCCGATTGGTTCCGCAAAAACAGGAGTCCCGCCGTCAACTGCCAGTTGCTCTGTTGTCCCTTTCATCCTGTCTGCCCCCTTGGTTCCCGCTCAGAAAGCCTGGATTCAACTACCGACCTCCAAAGCCTGTCATATGAATGCCGCGGATAAAATATCTCTGCATCGAGAAAAACAGCGCCAGTATCGGGGCTAGCATCAGGATAGACGCAGCCATCAGCTGGTTCCAGTCAGTGCCTGTTCGACTCATGAAGAAGCGCAGTCCGAGCGCAAGTGTGCGCAGGTCTACTGAATTCGTGTATATCAGAGGCCCCAAAAAATCATTCCAATGACTGAGGACCGAAAAAATCGTCACCGCGCCCAGCACCGGTCCCGAAATCGGCAGAATGACCTGCCAGTAAATGCGCACGTAAGCCGCCCCATCCATCAACGCCGCCTCATCCAGCTCCAACGGAATCGTCCTGAAGTACTGGCGAATCAGAAAAACATAGAAAGCATTGACGCCAAACCAGAACGGTACGATAAGAGGCAACAGTGTATCGATCCACCCCAACAGTTTGAACAAAATAAATGAGGGAATCAAACGGACCACATCGGGAAGCATCAACGTGGAGAGAAGCACGATGAACCAGAAATCACGGCCCCTGAAGCGTATTCGGGCAAAACCAAACGCTACAAATGAGCTTGTCAGGACAGTGCCCAAGGTGGCCGCTAAGGTGATAACAACACTATTGCGAGTATAGAGAAAGAAAGGATGTCCCGGACGTGTAACGGCGTCGATGTAGTTGCTCCAAACCACTGGCCGCGGAATCAACTCCGGCGGGAAGATAAACTCTGTGCCAGGCATCTTCAGGGAAGTTGACACCATCCACCCAAGGGGAATGAAGCAGATCACGCCACCAAGAATCAACAGCGCATACCGTATCGCGTTGGACACAAAAGGGAATGAGATAGGTTTCATTCCACTTCGTAGAACACCCATAAGCGCGCCATCCTGAACTGAACGATAGTAAAGACCAAAATGATGAAAAACAACACCCACGCCAGAAGAGAGGCATAGCCCATCCGCAGATTCTCGAACGCATGCCGATAGACAAAAAGCACGTAGAAAAGCGTGGTGTGAACCGGGCCGCCCTGAGTAGCGATGTAAGCTGCGGTGAATATCTGGAAGGAACTGATGATCCCGACCACCAGATTGAAGAAAATAAGCGGTGTAATCATCGGCACCGTGACATGTCTGAACTGAGCAAACATGCCTGCACCGTCGATCGCGGCCGCATCGTATAGCGACGAAGGCACACCCTGCAATCCAGCCAGGAACACCACCATCATCGTCCCCACGCGCCAGAGTTCCATGATGATAAGGGAAGGCTTGGACAGTTCAGGGTCCCACAACCAGGCCTGGCCCGGTATCCCAAACAAAGACAAGATGTAGTTGGCCAGCCCGTAATCGGGATTGAAGATGTACATCCAGAGGAACACACTGGCAACGCCGGGAATGATGGTGGGCAGATAATACAAAGTGCGGAATACGTTTACGCCATGCACTCGCATGTTGAGCAACAGCGCGAGCATCAGTGCCCAAACTACCTGTGCCGGTACGCCCAAAAAAGTGAAGTAGGCTGTGTTCCATAGTGAGATGGTAAAGAACCTGTCTCCGACCATCCTCTCCAGGTTGTCCAGCCCGTTGAATGTGGGCGGTGACAGGACGGGGTAGCGGGTGAAGGCGAGGTACACCAGGCCAATCATCGGACCCGCCGTAAATACGATGAAGCCGACCAGCCACGGTGCAATGAACATATATCCGAGAATGTCTCGGCGCAACTGCGTACGCGAACCCAACATGGACTGTATCGATGCCATTCTCAACAGGATGTTCCTTATTTTGGTAGCTTCAAACCTGCGGGGAGCCGAGTTCTTGGCGAAGTGGCGCCCGTGGAGCACTGTGCCCAACGGTAAACGCCACTCCGCCTCCACTTCCTGAACCTGTCCTTCTCAAAGCTGCAATGTTGCCGGACTTTGTGTCGCTGGCATCGCCGCTGGCACTAGAAATCTCCGTACTCTTCTCGATACTCGGCAATGAGCTGGTCGACTTCCGGCTTCACTTCATCCATGGCAGCCTGCGCTGTCTTCCGGTCCAGAACGATTTCATCCCAAGCCCCTTGGATGAGCGCGTCCATCTCGCGAATGCCCGGAATGTGCAGAATGACCCTAGTAACCTGTGCCGCTGCAATATCAACAACCTCAGGTCTCTCCCAGGGTAGCAGACCCTGTTTCAGCCAAAGATCCGACTCCGCCACCTCTGGTGAAGTGGGGTCTCCGTAATGGGCCAGAATAAGCAGTTCGTGCGTCCGGTTGGTGTTGAAGGATACATACTCCCACGCCTCATCCGGATGCGGGCTCCCACTGTAAATGCCCGGCCCTTCAGGCGGGTTGCGCGTGATCGTCGGTCCATTGGGCATCTCGGGCAATGGAACCTGGCCCAGAACCAGATCCTCTCGCAAGTACGGGAGAATCTCTCGATGGAAAAATCCCATCGCCACACGTTCGGAGTTCATCATCTCCGCGCCGCCGCGAAACTCCTCCGCCTCCGCCGGCGTCGGCGTGTAACCCAACTTCGTCGTATCCGCCATCCAATTCCAAGCCTCTATCGCTTCGGGCTCGTTGATGACGGTCGCTGTGTTATCCTCGTTCCAGACATCGCCCCCAAAACCCCAGATCCAGAGGTTTTCGAGTCTGATAGTTCGGGACATTGGTGTGCGGCCCCACTGCCTTTCGACTCCCTCACCAGTGGAAAGCGCCCCCGCATATTCGCGCTCCCACTTCTCCAGCGTCCATCCCCCTGCCTGATAGACATCCCACGGATCTTCCAGACCTGCTGCTTCAATCAAACTGGGATTGTACAGGACGAACATTGGGTGTGCGCCGTCGGCGATGGCGTATATCTGCCCCTGCCAGGACAGATTCTCCACCAGGCCGGGGTAGAAGTTATCCACATTAACCCGGTCGTCCGCTTCGATATAGTCATTCAAGGGAATCAAAACGCCGCGGACAGCATACGTTGCCCGCTGCATTGGATGGTTAAAGGTCAGGTCAAAAGGCGCCTCGCCGCCGGCCAGGGCGACATAGACCTTCTGAATCGCTTCACCGTATGGCAATGGCACCATCTCAATCGAGATATTCGCCTGCGACTCGTTAAACTCCTCCCCAGCCAGACTCATCGTCGCCTCAGGGTACGAGTTGTCGTACCAATATATCAGTTCCACCATTTCAGCGGACGGCGCAGCATCACCCTCGTCCGTCATTTCCGTCGCCGGAGCGGCCGGCACACAGGCCACTGCAGACGCCCCTGCGACCGTTACCGCAGACAGACGCAAGAAATCTCGTCGGTTGATCTTTCCTGTCGGACGCATGATTCCTCCTTTACAGTCTCGGACTGGAAGCAAACGTAGAGCTGTACGACCTCCTCACGCACGTCGACGAAGACACTTTCCTATGCGCCACCTCCTTCTCTTCTCAACACAAACCTAATGGCGATTGCGGTCGGCAACCGTCCGCACGATGTCCGCGACCAGTTCGCAATGTTCCGGCTGATACTTTTCGCTGACAGACGCCCAACGGACGAAGTTCTCAAGATATGCTTTTGCATTGGGGCAGGTATCAGCGCCGTAGGTATATGTTCGCGACGCCGGCGGCATGGAAAACTGATGCGACCTGCTTTCAGCCCGCTTCTGCAAAAAGGCAAGGGCCTCGGGCATCAGGTAATACTTTGCAGTACCTGCGCCCGGGATGCCCGCGTCGGCCAACTGTTGAGAAAGTTCCTCCGCTGTGCAACTGAACTCCGACGGGTCCATCCAAAGACCGACCATCCAGCACGAAAACAGATTTACGTTGTCTGGAATCGGCAGCGGTGTGACGCCCGGGATCTCTGAAAGCAGAGGCCACAGCAGACGCGCGATTCTGTCCCGATGGGCCGCGTGCTCATGGATTACCTCTAGCTGCCCCAGACATATCGCCGCAGTGCATTCCGGCATCCGGTACGAGTAACCCAATTCATGATGATAACGTCCGAAGCCAGGGATCCACTCCGCGCCGCGATCGTGTGCGATAAAGCGCATGCGCGACGCCAGCGCATCATCGTCGGCGACGACACAGCCACCTATGTCGGAACTCATCGTCTTCTCGGGATCAAACGAAAATGCGGCCGCGTCGGCCAGTGTCCCCACCACCCGACCCTTATACTCGCTGAAGGCCGCCTGACAGGCGTCCTCACAAACAAAAAGATTGTGCCTGCGCGCCAGTTCGTTTATCGGGTCCATATCGCAGACCAGTCCCGTCTTGTGTACGACCAGGATCCCCCGCGTACGATCCGTAATGCACGGCTCAATCGTCTCAGCGCTCACATTCACCGTGCCGGCCTCCGTATCGGCAAACACGGGAATATAATTCTCCAGGCACAGACCCTGAATGGTGCCAAAGTCCGTTACGGGACTGACAATTACCTCATCGCCTGGTTCGAATTCAAGTGCAGCGGCGAGCGTTGCCAGAGCTGAAGTACAGCCAGGTGTCGTCACACAGTGTTTCACGCCCAGCCTCTCCGCAAAGGCCTTCTCAAAGCGCTCGGTCATGTTGACCTTCAGTCCCCCCGTGACGACCTCTTCTACGTATCTGAGGCAGTTTGGCCCGACAATGCGCGGAAACATTGTCGGCAACGCCCCCTGCATATCTCCGACCAACTGGGCCGCCGCGCCTTCCAGTTCAGTCAATCTCTCTGCCATTTCTGGGGTCCCCGTATTCCTGTTCTGGCGGGCTAGTCTCATCCGTCTGAGGGTACAAGCGATCACGCTGTCAGTTATATCTGTTTTCGAATCTTCTGGATGGAGTCTGGCTTAACGTACGCTTTGAACGATCTGGCCAGTTTCAGGAATCCAAAAATCTTCGTCACGGTCGACAAATGCTTGTCAAATGATGCACGCCATCGCAACGACATAAGGGTCATGGATATAATATTATATATATTACAGACGTGTCAACTTGCTTTTCTGAACCAGGCTCCGCCCTTCCCCACAACGCCAGGCAACTGTCCCACCAGTCCTGAGATATGCCCCATCTTTCCAACGCGTTCGCCCGCCCGCCCGCAGTTCGGGTATAATCAGCTATCAGCCCTGCCCCCCGGCGCAAGCCGGCAAGACCGCAGCGTACAGAAAACCAGGGCAGCGCAAAGCGAGCCATCACAATGAAAGCAGTTGCCAAATTCGGTTACGGCGATAAAGAAGTAGAAATACGCGACGTACCCGAACCGCAAATGGCGCCCGGCCAGGTCATGGTCGAGGTCAAGGCCACCGGCGTATGCGGCTCCGATGTACACATGTGGCGCAACATGCAGTCGTGGGAGATCACGCTGCCGCTCGTACTCGGCCACGAGTTCGCCGGCGTCATCGTCGATGTCGGCGACGACGTATCCGGCTGGGAGATCGGCGACAGGGTGGCCGTCGAAACCGCGGCCGAGGTGTGCGACGCCTGCGTCTATTGCCTCAGCGGCGATTACAACCTCTGCCCCAACCGCCTCGGCTACGGCGCCCTCGCCGACGGCTCTATGACCAGCTACGTCGCCGCCCGTCCCCAGATCCTCCATCGCGTACCGGACAACGTGCCCGACGAGCACGCCGCGCTCACCGAACCGATCTGCGTCGCCTACAACGCCCTCGTCGAAAAAACTGCCATGAAACCCGGCGACCTCGTCGTAATCCAGGGCCCCGGCCCCATCGGCATCATGGCCCTCCAGATCGCCCGCATCCGCGGCGCCGGCGCCCTCGTCGTTCTCGGCACCGACGCCGACGCCAAGCGCATGGAGGTGGCCGCCGAACTCGGCGCCGATTACACACTCAACATCCAGCGCGAGGATCCAAAGGCGCTGATCGAATCGCTGGGCGACGGCTTCGGCGCCGACCTGGTCATCGACGCCACCGGCGTCAGCAAAGCACTGCAACAGTCAATGGAGCTCGTCCGCCCCAACGGACGCATCACCAAGATCGGCTGGGGCCCGCAGCCGCTCGACTTCAGCCTCGACCCGCTCGTCGCCAAAGCCGTAACGCTCCAGGGTACCTTCAGCCACCTCTACCCCACCTGGGAGCGTGTGCTCACTCTGCTCTCCACAGGGCAGGTAAATCTGGGTCCGGTCATTGGCGGCATCTACCCCCTGGAAGACTGGGAAGAGGCATTCGAAAGCATGGAGCACGGCGACAACGTGAAATCGGTCCTCCGCCTGGACGCCTGATCAGAGACCGTTTGAATCTGTCCGGGATGGAAACGAAACAGAGAATGGCCTACCCGACGACGAACTGCCAGGACGCACCCGAACTGACTTGGGAGATTGCCCAACTTTTCCCCGCCCAGGGCTACTGGAGCGAGGAGGAGTACTTTTCGTTGGGCACCAATCGCCTCATAGAATTCTCGCACGGCCGGTTAGAGATCCTGCCAACGCCAACCCAGTCCCATCAGCTTCTTCTGGCCGCCCTCTTTGACCACTTGTACAGCTATGTCAGTGACAGGGATTCGGGCATGGTTCTCTTTGCACCCATGCGGGTCCAACTCTGGCCAGGTAAATTCAGGCAGCCGGATATCGTCTTCATGGCCGCCGAACATACTGATAGTTTGGGCGAACAATTCTGGCGCGGCGCCGATCTCGTCATGGAAGTCGTCAATCCTGATGACCCCCGAAGGGACACAGTCACGAAACGCCGCGAGTATGCGCAGGCCGGGATCCCCGAATACTGGATCGCCGATCCGACCAATGCATCGATCACCGTCCTCACGTTACGCGGACAGGAGTACGCGCTTCATGGTGAGTACCTCGCAGGCGAGGAGGCATTATCTGTACTTCTGCAAGGCTTCAAAGTCGACGTAGGTAACGTGTTCTCTGAAGCAAGTAGGTAGAGCCCGACAGAGCATCTGGTATCGCCCACATCCATCTCCCGCGGAGCGTAAAGTTGCCCAAAAAAGATCCAATCATCCAGGTCTCACTCGACGTAACTTCCATCGAAGAGGCCCTCGACATGGCGGGCGCCGCCGTGCGCGCCGGCGTCGACTGGCTCGAAGCCGGCACGCCCCTGATTCTTGCCGAAGGGCTCCACAGCGTCCGCGCCATGCGCGAAGCCTTCCCCGATCATCCCATCGTGGCCGACCTCAAAACGATGGACGGCGCCGGCCTCGAAGCCGAGATGATGTTCAACGCCGGAGCCGACTACGTCGTCGTCATGGGTGTCGCCCACGACGCCAGCATCATCGAACAGGTGAAAATGGCGCAGCGCTGCGGCGGCAAGGTCATGTGCGACGTTATGCTCTGCCTCGACAAACCCGGCCGCGCCAAACAGGCCCAGGACATGGGCGTCGATGTCATCATCGTCCATACCGGGTTCGACGAACGCAACATGATCCCCAGCCTCAGCCCCCTCGATGACCTGCCGTCCATCCTCGCCGCCGTCGACATCCCTGTACAGGCCGTCGGCGGGCTGACCGTCGAACAGGCCATCGAAACACTCGAACTGGGCGCCGAAATCGTCGTCTTCGGCGCTCCGCTCGTGATCGCATCCGACGCCTTCACCGCCGCCACCGACGACTTTGAAGGCCTTCTGCGAGAGATAGTGACCAAGGTCAAAGGATAAACCGCGTTTTCCGCGGTCCCGACTCCAATCGCGTCACCGAATTCTGGATCTGCCGAGATCATGAAAGACAGAGCGCCGCGTAACCGTACCATCACACTGGATGACGACGAGCGCAGCCTCTATGGCAGCCGCCTGCTTTCTTTGGATGGGCCCGTCAATCTTGACGCAATTCTAGACCGAACGATCCATCAAGACGCGCTGGAAATCCTGGGTTTTCTACCAAGTCAGTTCGCTGACCTTATCTTCGTCGATCCGCCCTATAATCTTTCCAAACAGTTCAATGGCAATACCTTTGCCGCACGTTCTTTGGAGGAGTACGAGGAATGGCTGGCCGGCTGGCTGCCCCAGCTGGCGCGCCTGCTGAAACCAGACGGCTCACTCTATCTGTGTGGGGATTGGCGTTCCTCTGCCGCCATACACAAGATCGTGCGAGACCATTTTATTGTCCGTAACCGAATCACGTGGGAGCGGGAAAAGGGGCGGGGCGCGAAAGCCAACTGGAAAAACGCCGCCGAAGATATCTGGTTCTGTACCCTTTCCGATGACTATGTTTTCAACGTCGATGCGGTCAAACTGACCCGTCGCGTGCGCGCTCCGTATACTGACGAAAGTGGAAGGCCCAAGGACTGGCAAGAACTGTCAGGAAGCGAAGGCGGTCGCTACCGTCGTACCCACCCATCGAACCTGTGGACCGACCTGACCGTCCCCTTCTGGTCAATGCCTGAAAACACCGACCACCCGACCCAGAAGCCGGAAAAGTTGCTGGCCAAGGTCATCCTCGCAAGCACAGAACCGCATGCAGTGGTTTTCGATCCCTTCCTCGGTTCCGGCACGACGTCAGTCGTTGCCAAAAAGCTGGGGCGCCGTTTCGTAGGCATCGAAATCGAGCGGGAGTACTGCTGTCTGGCTGAAAAGCGTCTGTCTCTGGCCGCCAAAGACACGACTATACAGGGCTATTCCGATGGCGTGTTTTGGGAGCGTAACGCCTTGGCAGAACAAGGCAGCAATACCGGACAGGCAGCAAGTTGCGACGTCCTCTTCACGCCAGCCTCAACTTTTCGGGCAGCGTGTCGAGTCATGACGAGCAGGATATTCTCAACTCAGGCATCGAGTGCGATTGAGCGGGAAACGCTTGACCTCCTTAACACGGAAACGGACTTCCTCTCTCCCAGCACACTTGGAAGCACTCGCGCGGCCGGCGACGCGATTCAGAATCGCCTGTGTCGATTCGAGGCGATCAAGGCATACTGGTTGGACAAATTAGAAGACTAACGAGAAAATGCAGAATATCTTGATTTGCCCCGCCGGCAACAATATATTGAAGGAGACATAAACGATGAACCTGCTTCAAGACATCCAGGACATCCGCTTCCCTGCCAACCTGCCCGACACGCTCCTGGCCGTTCACCAGACCTTCGACACACCCCAAGTCGATGACATCCACGCCGCCGTCGGCAGAGCCCTCACCCAGAGCGGCATCATGGCGCCCATGCAGCCGGGCGATTCCGTCGCCATCGGCGCCGGCAGCCGCGGCATCGCCAACCTCGCCCAAATCGTTCGGGCGGCCGTCGACCACCTCAAAGCCGCCGGCATGAGGCCGTACGTCGTCCCCGCCATGGGCAGCCACGGCGGAGCCACCGTCGAAGGACAAAAGGAGATCCTCGCCGGCATGGGCGTCACCGAGGATGCCATGGGCGTGGAAATCAGGGCGACCATGGAAGTGGCCGAAATCGGGCGCATCCCCGACGGGCCGGCAGTCTGCCAGGGCAAAGACTCCATCGCCGCCGACCACGCCGTTCTCGTCAGCCGCATCAAGCCGCACACCGACTTCCGCAGCCACCTGGAAAGCGGCCCCTCCAAAATGTGTGTCATCGGCTGGGGCAAGCAGCACGGCGCATCCATGATGCACAGCGGCGGCGGCAAAAACTTCCAAATCTACCTGGAGCCCGCCGCACGCGTCTACGAGGCCAACACCAACTTCCGCGGCGCCATCTGCCCCGTCGAAAACGCCTTTGAGGACACCGCTCTCATCGCCGGCCTCACCGCGGCCGAAGTCGGCACCAAAACAGAGGCCGACCTGCTGGTCAAGGCCAAGGACTACCTCGCCCAGATCCCCTTTGAGGCAGTGGACGTCCTGGTCGTACGCGACCTCGGCAAAAACATCTCAGGCACCGGCATGGACACAAATGTCATCAGCCGCCTCAGCATCCCTCGCCAGCCCGAAAACTTCGGCAAAGTCGACGTCGCCATCATCACCGTCCTCGACCTGACCGAAGAGACCCACGGCAACGTCTCCGGCCTCGGCCTCGCCAACGTGACCACCGAACGCGTCTTCCGCAAGATCGACTGGCAGGCCACCTACATGAACGCCGTGACATCCGGCATCTTCAGCGCTACCCGCTCCCACCTGCCCCTCACCTTCGCCGACGATGAACGCGCCCTCGAAGTCTCCCTCCGCATTTGCGCAGAGCCCCAGGAAGCCGCCAAAATCGTCTTCATCCGCGATACCCTGACCCTGGAAGATTTCTACGTCAGCCCCAGCCTGCGCGCCGAAGTCGAGAGCCATCCACGTCTCACCATCACCGGCGAAACGCCGCTGACCTTCACCGAAGGCGTTATGCAGACCCCGTGGCAAATGGAGCCAATTCTGGAGTATGCTTGATCTGCAGGCCAACTGAAATGCCCAATGCTGACCTGCGCACTGTCAGCATTGGGCGTTGGGCCATCAGCTTCCTGGCAGCCGCTGTTCACGTCCTTCCGCACGGCGCCGGACCTGAACATCAACATCAAACCGTCACATGACTCCCAGTTCAGCGAAACTGACGCGCACGCCCCGCCTCGCTCTTCTCCTCGGCGACCCCAGCGGAATCGGGCCCGAAATCGTCGCCCGCGTCCTGGCGGAATCGACCGGTCAAGACAAAACGGCCCCCTCTTACGGCGGCACAAACATCGTCGTCATCGGCGAACCCTGGATCCTGGAATGGGGCGCCCAGTGCGCCGACCTCTCGCTAGAGCTGCCGCATTACAGCTCACCCGACGACCTGCCGCTCTCGTCCACCGGACCCGTGCTCCTCACCGGCCCATCCTTCCTGCCCGAAGCGCACACACCCGGCCGCATGAGCCCGGACGCCGGTTGCTACGTCCTCCAATCGCTCGACTATGCCGCGGAGCTCGCCCGCGCCGGTGTCATTGACGGCATCACATACGCCTCGCTCAACAAACAGGCCATGCATGCCGCCGGCAGCCGCCACGAGGACGAGCTCCGCTACTTCGCCGAACGCCTCGGCGTAGAAGGCCACGTCGGCGAAGTCAATACGCTTGATGGGCTTTGGACCTCCCGCGTCACCTCCCACATCCCCTTGCGCGCCGTCTATCAGCATATCTCCGTCGACGAAATCCTGCCCGCCATTCGCCTCATCCACAACACAATCCGTCAGAGCGGCGTGCCCTCGCCCCGGCTTGCCGTGGCCGGTCTCAATCCCCACGCCGGCGAAGGCGGCCTCTTCGGCAGCGAAGAAAACGATGTCATCCGCCCTGCCGTCGAAGCCGCCCAGGAAGAGGACATCGCCGCCTCCGGCCCCTACCCGCCCGACACCGTCTTCCTGCGCGCAAGCCGCGGCGAGTTCGACGGCGTCGTAACCATGTACCACGACCAGGGCCAGATCGCCATGAAACTGCTCGGCTTCGAACGCGGCGTCACCGTCCATGGCGGCCTGCCCGCGCCGGTTACGACGCCGGCCCACGGCACCGCCTTCGACATCGTCGGCAAGGGCGAGGCCAGCCCACAGGCCCTCAAACAGGCCCTGAAGCTGTGCGCGCAAATGCTCGGCCCAGGCGCCCACAACCCGCCTGCCCAGAGGCAAATATGACAAAGTCAACGCTTGCCATCCACGGCGGCCAGCCCGTCCGCTCCCAGCCGTGGCCCAGCTGGCCGCAGTGGGACGAATCCGAGCGCGCCGGTCTTCTGGCTGTGCTTGAAAGAGGAGAATGGGGCGGCTACGACACCGCCGTGGAAGAGTTTGAAACAGCCTTTGCCGCCCGGCACGCCGCCCAACACTGCGTCACAACCGTCAACGGCTCGACCACCCTCGAGACCGCCCTGCGCGCCCTCGACATCGGCCCCGGCGACGAGGTCATCGTGCCTCCCTACACCTTTATCGCTACCGCCGCCGCGGTGCGCATCGTCGGCGCCACCCCCGTCTTCGCCGACGTCGACATCGAATCGTGGAATCTCTCAGCCGAGGCCGTCGCAGCCGCAGTCAGCCCCCGCGCCAAAGCCGTAATTCCCGTCCACTTCGGCGGCCTGCCCGTCGATTTCGATGCCCTGTTGCCCTTGGCCCGGCGTCACAATCTCCACGTCATCGAAGACGCAGCCCACGCCCACGGCAGCAGTTGGAGCGGCAATCCCGTCGGCGCCTTGGGAAAAACCGGCTCATTCAGCTTCCAGTCCAGCAAAAACCTGACCGCCGGCGAAGGCGGCGCGCTCCTCACCAACGATGCCGAGCTGGCCGAACGCATGTGGAGTATCGCCAACTGCGGACGCAGCACTGAAGGCCCCGGCTACGAACACCCCAATCTCGGCACAAACCTGCGCCTGGGCGGCTGGCAGGCCGCGGTCCTCTCCGCCGGGCTCGCCAGGCTAGACGACCAGCTCCAGCGCCGAATGAGCAACGCCCGCCGGCTGCGCGCCTTCCTGGTGGAAATCGATGGGCTCACGCCGCAACGCTGGGATCCACGCGCCGACGCCCATTCCCACCATCTCTTCCTCATGCGTTACGACGCCGACGCCTTCGGCGGTCTGCCTCGCCGACAGTTCATCTCCGCCTTGCGGGCCGAAAACATCCCCGTCAGCCCCCTGTATTCCCGCCCCCTCTACCGCCAGCCCCCGCTCGTCGAACCCTTCAGCCGCGTCACGCCCTGCCCCAACAGCGAACGCCTCTGCCAGCAGGCCGTCTCCATCAGCCAGAACATCCTCCTCGCCGAGCCTGACGAAATGGACGACATCGCCCGCGCCATCCTCAAAGTGCGTGAAAACGTTGGCGCGCTGCTCTAACCACTGTCCATAGCCGACGAACCAGTGCCGATTTGGGCAGTCGCCCGCAAGCGGCCCCCCCTTGTGCGGGGGGATTCCCCCCGCAACGCCCCCCTGACACCCTGCGCGTCCCGCCATCATGCAAAACGCCAACATGCCGGCTAGCCCCGCATCCCCGGCCCCAAACCGCTGCCGTTTCCCCCGCTGGGCAGGCCCGCCCTGGCCAGCAACTCCACCAGCGTCCCATCTCCCCCGAAATGCCCCGGCTTGATCACCACCAGCGTCGGCCGCCCCGCGATGACGGCGCTGCAGAGCGGCATGCCCGGCAGCAACTCCTTCTCAACCGAAAGCCGCGCTACACCCAGGTGCCTGAGTATCGGCATCGCCGTATCGCCACCCACGAGCAGCAGTAGATCGACCGGCCGCCGCGCCAGCGCCGCCACACTGATACGGCCCAGGTAGTCGGCCCGCTGGCGCGCCTCAGCGCCTTCCAGGACCGTGCCGGGCAGGGGTCGGGGCTGCTGCAACAGCCAGATCGGATCAGCCGGCTCCAGAGCGGCCGCAGCCGCCTCTTCGGTCTCCGGCAACACGTTCATCCGGCTGACTGCCAGATTAGAAGCATCGCCCTGGGCGCGCAGCAGGAATTCGATCTGCCGGTGGGCAACCTCGCTGCCGCTGCCCACCACCGCAAGGACCGAACGCACAGCATACTGCCGGTTTTCCTCCGGTCGTGCTCGGAAAGCCCCGCGTTCAAACGCCCGTCGAACCAGCGCACCCGCCAGTCCGGCACTCCCACACAGCAGCGCATCCGGAAGGCCCTCCCGCTGCGCCTCCACCACCCTGTCCAGGTCGTCGTCAGTCAGCGCATCGACCGCGATCACGGTTCGCTCCGCGCCTCTCTCCCCCTCGCGCGCGAGCCGATTCATACTCGCCGCCAGTTCACCGCCGCGAACCTGTTCCAGATTCAGCGCCCTAACAGAGAATCGACTCTGCTCGCGCAGAAGAGAGGGCAGGTGCACCTCCGGCGGTCCGAGACCCGGGGCCGAGAGAATCCCGTTGCGTACGCGCCGCCCCTGAGCCGGAAAGGCCGGGCAGACAAGCGCTGCCGGCGCGCCCACGAGCTCCAGCAACGCATCCAATTCACTGCCGACGTTGCCCCGCAAGGTCGAGTCAATCTTCTTGTACCACCGTCCGTCCAGAGCGGGCAGCGACGCAGCCGTATTACGGGTCTCCTTCGCGGCCGCCTCCTCCGCCAGATGGCGGGAGTCAGATGTAAAGGCCAGCGCCCCCGCCGGCAACGGCGCTTCCGGTATATCCAGAAAAATCGTTGCCGGCAGCCCAAACCGCCGGCAACGGGCCGCAGTATCCGCCGCGCCGGTCAGGTCGTCAGCAATAATTTTCAGGTATCTCATAAAAAAAGATCCTGCTATACTTAATGTGAACTTACATTCACGGGTTAGAATGGCGCCCGCCCATTCAAGCATAAACTCGCTTGCACAGGTACGCAAGCCCCCCGGCCACCGCCAATGACGGAAATCAATCTGTTCGAGCAGGACGCGCCTCTCCAGTTTGAGCGCATTCTCATCTATCCATACCCCGACCTGCGACGCCTGTGGGTGCGCATCTGGCTGCCTGCCCGCCTCGAAGATGACGCCCCCAATGTCGAGCTCATCGTCTACAACCCCGATGGAACCGAAAACAACAGCCTCTTCCTCCTGGCCCAAACCGATACCCGCCTCAACAACACCCTGCACCTCAAAGACCCCGTCACGCCCAACGAAACCTACCGGGTCGAAGCAATGTTGTCTGTCGGCCTGAGCAAAGACGCACAGCTGGTCGACCATCAGACCTTCGACCTCACGTTGACCTTCCGCGACCCCGAAGCCGGCGAACCGGGCTACGGTATCAACTGCAGCGCCTAGCCGCCCGATTTCGGCGCTTGGTACACACCAGCAATCTCGTCGTATACTGAAAGACTCTGACGGCCGCCGAGAAACGCAGCACGGCTAACGGCCCTATGAACTCACTGACCGCCATCTCCCGCTACCATGACCTTCTCTCCCGCCCCGGCCTCGCCAATGACAGCTGGGATCTCCTCACCGCGCGCATGGCGGAGCGCAACATGGTATTCGGCGAGCGCCCTCTCTGCACCGTGCTGCGCCCCCTCTTCTACTCGCCTGAAGAGTGGCGCTATCTGGTCAACCGCACAGAACTGATTCTTCGCCTCTTCGACCGCCTCGCCAGCCTCATGCTGGACGACGCCGAGCTGCGCGCCCAGATCCACGCAACTCCGGAAGAAGAGCATCTCATTCGCATCGATCACGGCTACCGCTCCACCATCCCCACCGCCCGCCTGGACAGCTTTTTCGCCCGCAACCAGGACGGCAGCCGCAGCCTCGGTTTTGTCGAGTTCAACGGCGAAAGCCCGGCCTCCATGGCCTATTCCGACGTTCTCGGCGAACTGTTTCTGGAAATGCCGGTCATGCAAGAGTTCGGCCAGCTCTATGCTTTGCGCAAGCTGCCCAGCAAAAGACCGGCTCTCGACGAGTTCCTGCGCGTCTACTACAAATGGCGCGGCGACAGCAGCAAACTACCCGATATCGCTATCGTCGACTGGCACGACGTACCCACCGCCAGCGAATTTGACCTATTCGTCGAGTTTTTCGCCGAACACGGCGTCACCGCCGTCATCTGCGACCCGGAGGAGATGGAATTCACAAACGGACGGCTTTATGCCTCCGGAACACCGGTCGATTTCGTCTACAAGCGGGTTCTGACCAGCGAGCTGCTCCTCCGCTACGGCCTGAATCATCCGATCGTCGATGCGCTGCAAGCTCGCGCAATCTGCCTCGTAAACCCCTTCAGTTGCAAGCTGCTCCATAAAAAGGCCAGCCTCGCCGTAGCCAGCGACGAGCGCAATGCCCATCTCCTGACAGCTGACGAACAGCAAGCGGTGAAAGCGCACATCCCTTGGACCCGAACCGTCGAGGAAAGATCAACCATCGACCCGAACGGCAATCCAATCGACCTCCTGCCATGGGCCAGCGCCAACCGCGAAAGTCTTGTTCTCAAGCCGAACGACGAATACGGCGGCAAGGGTGTGCGCATCGGCTGGGAAACGCAACAGCCTGAATGGGACGCGGCCCTGGCAGCCGCCGCCAGTGAGCCGACGGTCGTCCAGGAACGGGTACAGATCGCCTACGAGGAGTTCCCGGCAATGACGGACGATGGCGGTGTCGCGATCGACCCGCGTCTCGTGGATTCGGATCCCTTCCTGTTCCGCGGCGAACGTGTTCACGGCTGCCTATGCCGCCTGAGCAGCGAGACACTCCTCAACGTTACCGCCGGCGGGGGCTCCATCGTGCCGGTATTCGTGGTTGAAGAAAAGGACGCGTAGCAGACCCGATGCGCCCCGAAGACACGTAAGAAGAGAGCGATCAATGGCCGAGTACAGCCAACCATCATTCAATATCAGCATCGAAGAGGAGTATCAGTTCGTCCACCCGGAAACCCGGGAACTGCGCGGGTTCGCCACCGCCCAGGGGCTCACCCTATTGGACTCCCAGGGGAAAGGTGAGGCCAAGGCCCGTAGAGAAGAGAGTGACCTGGTCGCGCCCCGCGCCGGCACACCGATCTGCCGGGATGTCAAGCAGGCCCGCAAGGAGCTGTTGGCTATCCGCCGCGAGATGCGCGATCTGGCCGCGACCTACGGCCTCAAAATGATGGCGGCCGGCGCCCACCCCTTCAGTTACTGGGAACGGGAACAGGAGGAGTCGCCCCGCTATCGCGCCTTGATCGAGGACACACAGTTCATCGCCCGCCGCCTGCTCGCCTTCGGCATGTACGTCCACATCGGCATCGAAGACAGAAACCTGGCAATCGATGTCATGAACGCGATGCGCTACCTTTTGCCCCACATTCTCTGCCTTGCCAACGCCTCTCCCTTCTGGCAAGGCCTCGATACCGGGTTGGCCAGCTACCGCTCTGTCCTCCTGGACGCCCTGCCCCGCACCGGCATCCCCAACGCCTTCCGCAGCCTCAACGACTACCTCGACTACGTCGAAACCCTCCTGCGCACCAACAGCATTCCCGACTCGGAAGCCATCTGGTGGGACATCCGCCCCCACTCCCATCAGCAGGACCCGTCGCCCCCGCGCACAGAATCCGGAGGGAACACCCGGTCCAAAACGCTCGCAACCGAACAGGCCGCACTTGAAATTCGGGTCTGCGACGCCCTGCCCGACATCGACGACGTACTCGCCGTCGCCGCCCTGATCCAGGCCACTGTCGCCTGGATGGTCGACCTTCGCCATCGCAACATGTCCTTCCGCCTCTACGACCGCACACTCATCGCCGAGAACAAATGGCGGGCCGTGCGCTACGGGCTCCAGGGAAAACTGCTCGACTTCGGCATCGAACAGGAAGTGCCCATTCACGACCTCCTGCATGAACTGCTTGAACGGGTCGAACCAGTTCTGGACCGCCTCAACTGCCGCGAAGAGGTATCCCACCTCCACAACATCATGCAGCGGGGAGCCAGTTCCGACCAGCAGCGCCAAGTGTGGCGCCAAAGCGGTGAAGACGGCAAGGCGGTCGTCGATTTCCTCGTTTCGCAGACGGAGCAAAGCCTATGATTGAACGACCCCAACTGACGCTCGGCATCGAAGAAGAATATCAGGTCATCGATCCGGAGAGTGGCCAACTGCGCTCATTCATCACCAATTTCATCGAAGACGGCAAGATCGTGATGGTGGAGCGGGAGATCAAAGCAGAGCTGCACCAGTCTATGGTGGAGTTGGGCACACCCGTTTGCGCTTCACCCGCTGAAGCCAAAGAAGAGCTCCTCCGCCAAAGGGCCTTCATCAGCCGCCTCGCCCACGAAAGAGGACTGGCAATCGTAGCCGCTTCCACACACCCCTCAAGCCGCTGGTCCGAGCAGGAGGTCACCCCCTTTCCCCGCTATCAGGGCGTCCTGGAGGAAATGCAGCTACTGGCCCAGCGCCTGTTGATTTACGGCATGCACATCCATGTCGGCCTCGAGGATCCCGACTTTGCCATCGACACGATGAATGTCCTCCGCTACATGCTGCCCCATCTTCTGGCCCTGAGCGCAAGCAGCCCCTTCTGGCAGGGCCAGCCAACCGGCCTCAAAAGCTACCGCGCCGTCGTCTTCGAGGACTTTCCCCGCAGCGGCATCCCCGACGCCTTCCCCAACCGCGCTGCCTACGAGCGTCTCATCAGCACCCTTACAAACACCGGCTGCATCCCCGACTCTAGCAAGATCTGGTGGGACGTGCGCCCCCACAGTCTCTACCCCACTTTGGAGTTCCGCATCTGTGACATCTGCCCGCGCGTCGACGAGGCGGTCGCCATCGTCGCGCTCTGCCAGGCCCTCGTGCTCTGGCACTGGAAGCTGCGTCAGCGCAACGTCACCTTCAATGTCTATACCAAGGAGTTGATCGACGAGAACAAATGGCGCGCCGCCCGCTACGGGCTGGACGGCAAGATGATCGACTTCGGCAAGCAGGAAGAGCTCCCTGCCCGCTCCCTGCTGCGCGAACTGGTCGAACTGGTCGGCGAAGAGATCGCCGAACTCGGCAGCGAAAAGGAGTTAGCCCCAATCGAACAGATCCTCGCCAACGGCGCCAGCGCCGACCGCCAGCTGCGCGTCTACAACGAATCAGGCGGCGACGTCAAAGCCGTCGTCGACCACCTCGCCGCGGAAACGGTGGAGGGGCTGTAACCCTGCGCCGCTTCAAGCTCCGCCGCGCCGTCGCCATCGGCCAAGCTCGCCCGAATCCAACGGCTGCGGCTTTAGCATTCACCGTCAGCCCCCTGCAGGGGCGCCCCTTGTGGGCGCCCAAGCCCCTCCGCACAGAAATTCTCTCCTCCAATCAGAGACGCCAACACGTCCCTCGCGCCCTTCACCCGCAATTCCCCTAAATCTCCGTTCAGACAACTGACCACTGTTGTTATCAAATGGTAGCCTGAAACTCGCCCCAAAATTTGGACTACACCACGTCGCCGAAGGCCGTTGGGATCAACCGCCGGAACCGTGTTAGAATATATGTGCCAATCGCACAGTGGACAGTTCCTACACCGGAAGAAGAGGAATGGTACCCCCAGAACTGACGCCGGACGCTCCTCTGTCGCAGACAGATAATTCCCAGCCGAACGGCGCCACTCAAATCAAAGACGTCTCGCCGAACCGCACGCCGGACAGTTCCTGGGTGCCGGATCACGGACGTCAGGTCACGCTCGAAGAGTACTGGGAAAAATGGTACGAGAATCCCTACCCGGACCTCGACGTCAGCTACGAGTGGAATAACGGCATCCTGGAGGCCAAACCATTACATAACGCCCGCCAGATCGGCCTGTGCAACTGGTTCCTTACCCTCCTGCACCGCTACGTGGAGACCTTTGATCACACGTCTCTGATCAACCTGGAAACCGGCTTCATCCTGAAAATCGAAGACGAATCCGACCCTTCGGGTGAGCGCGTTCAAGTGCGCAAGCCCGACATCGGCGTGATCCTGAATAGCAATCCCGTATCGTGGGGCGCGTTGGACCAGCGTCACTTTGCCGGGGTCTGCGACATGGTAGTCGAAGCGGTCTCCGATTCCACACTGGTGGAGGTGCTGCGGGACACGGAGGAGAAGAAGAGAGACTACGCGCTGGGCGGGGTGAAGGAGTACTACATCCTCGACCCCGAGGGAGAGCGCATGCGCTTCTACGCGCTCGCGCCGGATGGAGAGTACGAAGAGATCCCGCCTGACGCGGATGGTGTCATTCGTTCGAACGTGTTGGCCGGTCTGCAATTCCGGGTAGACGATCTCCAACGCAAGCCTCGCCTTGTGGCGCTGGCTCTGGACGAAGTCTATTCGGAGTATGTGATTCCGGAGCATCATGTCGCTGTCACACGGGCCGACGCAGAAGCGGCTGCGCGCCGGCAGGCAGAAGAACGGGCTGAAACAGAAGCGGCTGCGCGTGGAAGAGCAGAGGAACAGGCTGCAACAGAAGCGGCTGCGCGCCGGAAGGCGGAAGAGCAAGTGAAGGCACTGGAAGCGAAATTGTCCCGCCTGAGCAATGGATCGGCCTGAACCGTCACTCTGGATTTCCAGAGCCCGCGCCTGGTTCTGGATTCCCCGGTCGATTCCCAGCGCTCTGCGCTCCGCCCACAGCTTCACAATCCCATCCGCGTCAAATCACAGCAGCGTCGCTCGCCCACAGGACCTGCTGACATTCGCAGGCTCTTGGGATCAACCGCCAGAACCGTGTTAGTATACGCCTGAGTCAACCGCGCCGCGGACAGTCCCTATACCGGAGGAAGAGGAATGGAAACCACAGAACTGACGCCAGACGTTCCTCGCGTACAGACCAACCAGCCCCAGTCCAAACGCGCCACCCAAACCGAAGCCGACGCGCCGAACGTTGCCCCGGACAACTCCTGGGCGCCGGATCACGGACGTCAGGTCACGCTCGAAGAGTACTGGGAAAAATGGTACGAGAATCCCTACCCGGACCTCGACGTCAGCTACGAGTGGAACAACGGCATCCTGGAGGCCAAACCCTTGCCCAATGCCCCCCAAATCGACCTGTACAACTGGTTCCTCGCCCTCCTGCGCTGCAATTTGGAGACGTTCGACCACGCCTCCCTGATCAACCTGGAAACCGGCTTCATCCTGAAAATCGAAGATGAAACCGACCCATCGGGTGAGCGCGTTCAAGTGCGCAAGCCCGACATCGGCGTGATCCTGAACAGCAATCCCGTGTCGTGGGGCGCGTTGGACCAGCGTCATTTTGCCGGAGTCTGCGACATGGTTGTCGAAGCGGTCACCGATTCCACACTGGTGGAGGTGCTGCGGGACACGGAGGAGAAGAAGAGAGACTACGCGCTGGGGGGTGTGAAGGAGTACTACATCCTCGACCCCGACGGAGAGCGCATGCGCTTCTACGCGCTCGCGCCGGATGGAGAGTACGAAGAGATCCCGCCAGACGCGAACGGTGTCATTCTTTCGAACGTGTTGGCCGGTTTGCAATTCCGGGTAGACGATCTCCAACGCAAGCCTCGCCTTGTGGCGCTGGCTCTGGACGAAGTCTATTCCGGGTATGTGATTCCAGAGCACCAGGTCGCAGTCACAAGGGCCGAGCAAGCAGAGGCGCAGGCTGCAACAGAAGCGGCTGCGCGCCGGCGGGCGGAAGAGCAAGTGAAGGCACTGGAAGCGAAATTGGCCCGCCTGCGCAATGGATCGGCCTGAACCGTCTCTCCGGAATCCAGAGCCCGCGCCTGGTTCTGGATTCTTCGGTCGATTTCCGGCGCGGTTCACTCCCCCCACAACTTCACAATCTCATCCGCATCAAACCGCGGCAGAGCCACCCGTCGCCCCTCCCGTAACCCGTAAACCCCCTCCCCCGCCGGCAAAACGCGCCCGATCACCCGCCCCCGCCTCCCAATCTCTTCCCACAACCCCAGCACGGCCTCCACATCCTCCGGCGCCGCCGTCGCCAGCAGCCCTCCCGACGCGATCGTGCCCATCGGCTCCAGCCCGAATGCCGCGCACGCCGCCGCCGTCAACCGCGTCACCGGAATGGCTGCCAGATCCACCTCCAACCCGCAGCCCGAAGCCTCGGCCAGCTCCCACAGGCCGGTCGCCACACCGCCCTCCGTCGGATCGTGCATCGCCGTCACCAGCTCCGCCTCCGCCGCGGCCAGCGCCGGCTCCAGCACACTGATCCCCGGCTCGTAGAGATAGTTCGCCGCCTCCTCTACCTCCCCTTCGGACCAGCCCCGCTCCACCAGCGCCTCCCCCATTTCGCGGGCGATGATCGACGTGCCTTCAACGCCCGCGCTCCCCGCCAGCAGCACCGCGTCGCCGGGCTGGCAGCCGCCCGTCCGCACCACTTTGCTCCGCGCAACCTCCCCCAACAGCGTACCGGCCACAACCGCCTGATTCACCGCCGCCGTCACCTCCGTATGACCCCCCGCCACCACGATGTCCAGCGCACGGCAGGCAGCGCCCAGCTGATCGCAAATCCCCCGGACATCCTCCTCCGTCGTCCCCTCGGGCAGCAACACCGTGGGCAGATAAAAGCGCGGCCGCGCCCCGCACACCGCCAGATCATTCGCGCACACATTGACCGCAAAGTACCCGATCTCATCGGTAGCGAAAGTGATCGGATCGCTCTTCGCCGCCAGCAAAATGTCACCACCGATTTCGATTATGGCGGCATCCTCGCCTACGGCCGGTCCCAGAAAAAGAGACGGGTCTTTGATCGGCAATGTTGAAATAAGCTGCGCCAGCAGACCTGCCGGGAGCTTTCCAGTCGGAAGTATCGTAGAGTTCGGTGCCATCTCCGCCTCCTGCGCACATGTGTCACTTCTCGCCGCCGCCAAAGCAGCCCGCCTATGGCACGGTCAAGATTTTCGAGTGCAGGTCAGTCCTGTGCTATCATTGCCGCAAGCGAGCATCGGGCTTGGCGCAAGCGAGTTGCATTCTCAGGCATGGCCCAACCCTCATCCGGATCGCGCTTCGGGTCTACCGCCCGGACAGCCTTCGCAACTACATGTTACAGCCACAAAATTACCCGCAGTTCATTGGCAAGGCCCTCCTCCTAGAGCCCGACCCATTCGTAGAAATGGTCGACGATGACAACCCCTGGATCGAGGGACTCTTTCTGTGCGCGACGATCGGTGTCCTGGTCGCGGCCGCCCAGCTTGTCGGCAGCCTTCTCCTGACCGTCTCGCTTCCCCACTCCGAGGCGCTCCTCAATTTGGTCCTCGCGGGCCTGCGCCAGAGCGCGCTCGGAGACGAATCCCTGCTCGAAACTGAACGTACGCTGCGGACTCTCTGGCCTCTCCTCCTTGCATACACCGGCTACGACAGCGTCGGGTTTCGCATCTTTACCCTCGCGGCTACGCCTCTCGGCCTCATCGGCCAGTGGCTCCTCTTTGGCCTGACCAGCCACCTGCTTGCCCGTGCCGCAGGGGGCCAGGGCGCCCTCGGCCAAACCTTGGGCGCGGTCGCCCTCAGCGCCGCCCCGCGACTGCTCTATCTCTTTTCCATGATTCCCTTCGTCTCCGTCGCCGCTGTCCTGGTCCACGTGTGGGGCATCCTCATCGCCTTTCGAGGGCTGGAAGTAGCCCACGAACTGCCTCCCTGGCCGGCCGCGCTCGTGGCCGGCGGCGCCTGGCTCCTGACCCTCCTGGTCAGCGCCGTCGTCGTACTATTGGTGGCGTTCCTGCTGTTCCTTGCCGGAGGCAACCCGTGAACCCGCGCCACTGGCTGCCCACGCCCCAGAAAATGAGCGACGCTGTCCAGCTTCGCGCCTCCGGTTTCACCGAAACTTCGATGCGCCAGTCCCTCGGCATGGTTCTCGTTCTCGGCCTTCTGGCCGGCTTCATTCCCTTCCTTGTCAACTGGGAGCAGGCTGCAACCGCCGGCAGCGCCCTTCCCCTCGCTCGCCTCGGCGCACAGGCTTCCCGCATTCAGGCCACGCCCCTTACCTACATCTCCCCTATGTTCGACCCCGTCATCCTGGGCGAAACCGTCCAACTGATCGCCGGCCTGCCCCAGCCCTTGCCCGGCTGGCTGGCCGCCTTCCTCAGCGCCCTCGGCGAGTGGATCAACTGGCCCCTGCGCTGGCTCGCCCTTTGGATCGTCTACGGCGCCCTCGTGATGGCCTGCAACAAAGCCCTCGGCGCAACCAATCGCCTGCAGCCCTTCTTCGCCGCGACCGGTTTCGCCGCCGCCCCCCTCATCCTCGTCGGCCTCTCGCCCGTCCCCTGCCTGGGACGCATCTGCAGCGCAGTCGGTGTCATCTGGGCCTTCGTCGTCTACGCCAGGGCCAATGAGGAAGTCACAAATCTGCCCCGTTCACGTTCTCTGGCCGCCGTCCTCCTGCCGCTGCTGATCCTTCTTATCCTCAGTCTGCTGGCCCTTGCACTTTTCGGCCTCCTGCTCTATCTCGTCGTCTCCGCCGTCTGATGCGCCTGCCTTCGAAGGAGCGCTCAACAATCTTTCCGGTTAACAGTCGCCGAATCTAACCCGCATCCATACCGCCGCAGGGCAAATACCTTCCGCGAGAGGAGTCGCCATGTACCCCGAAAGTGAAATTCTCTTTCCCCATCGGGCCATCCGAAAGCTCAGCGCGGAACGAGGCGCAGACTGGCAGGATCTGGTCAAACAGGTGGCAAGTCAGCGCGATGGAATGGAAGACACGCTCGCGTTCTCTCTCATGATGATCCGCCTGTGCGACTGCCTCAACTGCGACCAGAGCAGTTACAAGGCTTCCCTGGGCTGTGTCACTTGCGCACAGCGCGTCGTTGGCGCACAGAAAGGCTCCGACCTGAAACTGCGCCGCACCTTTGAGCAAACCCGCCAGGAAATCAGACAGCGGTCGCTCTTCAGACCCAGCTGACCCTCCCGGCACGAATCGCCGGCGCGAAAGTGACCTCTGCGCCTCCCGCGGCGCACAAACCGCCGCCCTCTGAACCACAAAGGCGCGAGCCCTGAGACTCACGCCTTTCCTTTGCGTCTGTCAACCTGCCCCGTCAACTCTCACACGACCGGCTGCACAACATCCTTCCACTGCGACGCGACCCGTCTCCCGACGCTTCGCGCCGCCGCTCAGATTACCTTCAAGACTTGCTGGGCCAGCACCGTCCCCTCTGCCAGCAGCGTCGCAACAGCCTCATGCGAATCGGCCTCAGCATAGATGCGCAGCACCGGTTCCGTGCCGCTGGGCCGTATCAGAAGCCAGCTGCTGTTTGTCAAAATGAACTTGACGCCGTCCTGGTTGTTGACATGAGCCACTCTCGACCCGGTCAGCGCATCCGGCGTATTCGCGATCAGTCCCTCCACCAGCTCTGCCTTGGCAAACGGTTTCACCGCCCGGTCGTCGCGGCCATAGCAGAACCTGCCCACATAGGGCCGCTCCATCAACTCGTCTATCAGCGCGCCCAACGGCTTGCGCCGCTTGGCCACCATCTCCGTCAACAGCAGCCCCATCAGCAGGCCGTCTCCCTCGGGTATATGGCCCAGAATACTGATGCCCCCGCTCTCCTCGCCGCCCAACAAAACCGGCTCCTGCAGCATCAGATCGCTGATGTAATGGAAGCCCACCGGCGTCTCGTGTACATGCAGCCCGTAGTGCGCCGCCAGGCGGTTCAACATCTGCGTCGTACTCACCGTCTTGGCGATGCTTCCTCGCAACGCTTTCTCCTGGATCAGATAATCAACCAGCAGAGCCATGATCTGATGCGGATCGATAAACCGGCCATCCGGATCAATCGCTCCGATGCGGTCGGCGTCCCCATCGGTAGCCAGCCCCAAATGATACTTGCCCGTTGCCATCTCCGCCACCAATGGCTGCAAATGCCTCGCTATAGGCTCCGGATGAATTCCATTGAAACCGGGATTCATCTCGCTTCGCAGCTCGGTCACCTGGCACTCGGCGCCCTCCAGCAACCGCCGCAGATAGATCCGGCCCGCTCCGTACATCGCATCCACAGCCACCGACAGCCCGGACTCTTCAATCGCGTCAAAATCAACCAGCTTCCTCATCTGCGAGCGAAAGGCCGGCAGCGGGTTGAACCGTTCTATGATGCCCGCCTTGATCGCCTGGTCATTGGCCATCATCCGCGGCGGCTCTCCCCGCCGTTCGCGCAAATGGATGCGCCGCTCAACCTCCTTGTGCGTCGCCGCGCTCGCCGAACCACCGTACGACGCCTTCAGCTTTATCCCGTTATAGCGCGGCGGATTGTGGCTGGCCGTGATCATCACGCCGCCGTCGGCCCACTTGTCCACGATCGAATAGGAGATCATCGGCGTCGGCGCATCCGCCTGGCTCAGCCAGACCCGGATGCCGTTCCCCGCCAACACCTCCGCCACCGCCACCGCGTACCGATCGCTCAAAAAGCGCGTGTCGAATCCCACAACCAGCGACGGCTGCAAACGCGGCAAACCCCGGAACTGGTCATTCGTAACGTCCGCAATCGCCTGCGCAACCTTGCGTACATTTTCAAATGTAAAGTCTTCGCTAATGACGGCCCGCCAGCCATCCGTCCCAAATTTTATCGCCAACGCTCATCCTCCGCGGCACTGTGAATCGAGCGGGAACGCCCTCCCGCTCTTTAGCTTCTGGTTCCTGCTATTCGAAATACTCACTGCGTTTCCGCTTCAAAAACTCGATGCTCTCCCGCATCTCTTCCATGCCATTAATGCCGTCCTCGATGCTGACCCACCCTTCAAATCCCTGGTCTCGCAGGATGGAAAAGATCATGTCGTAGTCGTTGCTTCCTTGCCCCGTCACCCCGTGTTGAAGCTTCTCCGGATATCCAATCAGACCGTCAGGCAACAGCACGTCGTCGAGCGTCGTCCCTTCCTCCAGAAATCGGTCGCTGGCGTGCATCGTCACCACCCGGTCCGCCACCATGCGCAGCAGTTCAACCGGATCGTCCCCCGCGACAAGCGCATTCGACGGATCATACTGCACCCCGAAATGTTCTCGCTCCGGAATGGCCTCCAACAACTCTACAAAAATCGTCGCCCTCTGCGCAAACTCCGGGTATTGCCAGTATCCGTCCTTATAGTGATTCTCAAGTCCCAGGACAACATCCTTCTCCTTGGCGATGGCAATGCACTCCCCTATGCAGCCAACCACCCACTCCAAACCCTGCTCCACCGAAACGCCCGGCCTCCGTTGACCGGAGAGCACACGGCACACCGCGCCGGGCCCGCCCAGCCGCCGGGTAATGTCGATCATCACCGCTTCCCGTTCCACCGCCTGCTCACGCGCCCCCGGGTCCGGATCGGTGAAATCCGGCGAGCAGCATAGCATCGGCATCGCGAATCCCGCCCCCTCCAGGGCCTCCCCGATCGAATCGATATACGCGTCCTCCAGGCTCCAGAAAAAGCCCTCGTACATCTCCAGACCCTCCGCGCCCAACGCCCGCGCCTGCTCGATCCAGTCAAATACCGACATCGTGCGGTGAAGCGAAATATCGTCCAGATAACACTTGGGAAAAGCTGCGATTTTCATAGGGTTCAAGACGTGGTGTTATTGCTTCTCAGTCAACCATAAACTCTACAGATCGGACAAGCACACTGCCGGATTTTGCGCCTATCACTCCCGTCCGTTTCGGCTACGGTTTCAAAATGATTTTGACAAGGTCAGTCTCGCCGGCAGCCAGGCTCCGAAATAGTTCAGGGCCGTCGTCCAACGGGGCCGTCTTCTCCACCAGTGGATCCACATTCAGGCGGCCAGAGGACAGGGCCTCGATCGCCGCCGCAAAATCGGTCTCGTCAAAGCCGTAAGAACCCCGCACACTCATCTCACGCGTCACAATGCTCTGCATGTCCACTTCGATCATCGGCGCATTGTTGCCAATCCAGGTGATGTTGCCCCCGTTGCGCGTGGCCTCAACCGAAAGTTGCGCCGTCGAACTGATCCCCACCGCCTCAAACGCTGCATCGACACCGCCCCCCGTCATCTCCCGTATCGTTGCCGCCGCGTCCCCATCGTCCACGTTGATCACCGCGTCCGCGCCCAGCTCCTCGGCCAGCTCCAGCCGGTGAACCGAACGGTCAACCGCGATCACTGTTCCCGCCCCTTTCAGGCGGGCCGCAAGCATCGTCAGCAGGCCGATCGGCCCCGCGCCAACGACGGCAACCTTCTGCATCGGGTCAATCGGCGTAATCCGCGCCGCATGAAGCGTGACCGCCATCGGCTCACACAAAGCAGCGCGTTCCCAACTCATCCTCTCCGGCTTGCGAAACAGCTGCGCCGCTCGCACCGCCACACGCTGCGCGTACGCCCCGTGCTCGTTCATGCCCGTCAGCCTCCGGTGCGGAGAAAGGTTGATCGGAAAGGGGTCTGCGCCCGCCGCAACCGAATAAAGCGGCATCACAACGACACCGTCTCCTGCCCCGAAGCCCTCCACCTCCGGCCCCGCTTCGCCAATCGTGCCTGCAAACTCATGGCCCATCACAATGCCCGGCGTGCGCCGCCCGCTGTTCCCGGTAAACCCGTGAACATCCGAACCGCAAATGCCCACAGCCTCCACCTCCACCACCACCTTTCCAGCCGAAGGCGTCGGGTCCTCCATCTCCTCCACCGGCATCTCCCATGGGCCGCGGTACATCAGTGCTTTCATTTGCGTCTGTCCTCTGCCTTTATCCTGCGCGCCGGCACGCAGATCCAACCAACGCCCGCCGCCCACCGTTCATTCCCATGGCAACTGCGGCGAACCAATCGACCCCTGCGCGCCAAAATGTCAGAATCTCTGGGAAAATCACCCGTGTGGATGTCTGCGCCCCGTTCCACCGGCGACCCGGGCAGACCGACCTAAATCGGACCATCTGCCCACCGGCAAGGCCGGCGCAGGGTCCAATCAGCCTCTCGCGGTCTAACGATGTCGGCGCCTTCCCCATCCAGCGTTCAATACTGTCACGCCCGCCCCTTTTTGTCAATGCCAGCCTCGCCTCTCGCCTCGACCTGAGCGCAGGCCAGCTCTGCGGTTTCCAGCTGAAGCGCATGGCATGCCTCATCGTCGATTCCCCCAGGCTGCCCCAACCTTGCGCCGATTTTCCCCGCGCCCCGTAACGTTCCCCCACTGCACCGCCCCGCGGCGTCTCCCCCTCCCGCCACCCACTGACCACTGACCACTGACCACTGACCACTGACCACTGACCACTGACCACTGCAGTTCCCCCTTCCCCTTTGCGCCCACTACAGGTATGATAAGGAAATGCGCCTGAACCGCTAAAGAGTCGCCTGGAAAAACACACACGCCTCGATCGAAAAGGTTGTACCCGTGGAAAGCACCCCCACCTCAATCCTCCGCCGCATCGGCCATCAACGAAAAAACGCATCCGAACCCGAACCGGTTCCCGCCCGTGAGAGCGCCCTGCCATCCCAGCAGGCATGGCTCATACTCTACGCCCTGATGATTCCCTCGACCATCATGCCCCTCAGCTCCTCAATGAGCCGCGTCGCACTTCCAGTCCTGCGCGACACCTTCGCCATGAGCGCCGACGTAGTTGCCTGGACCTCCAGCGCCTTCACTTTGCCCTACATGATCCTCATGCCCGTCTACGGCCGTCTCAGCGATGGCGTGGGCCGCCGCCGTCTCATCCTGGCCGGGATCGCCATCTTCTCCGTTGGCTCCGCCATGACCTTTTTCGCCACCAATCTCACCTGGTTTATGATTGGCCGGGCCGCCCAGGGCTTCGGCATCGCCGGCATCATGCCTCTCGGCATGGCCTTCATCGCCACCATCTTCCGCGAAGGAGAGAGAGGCAAGGCGCTCGGCACCTGGGGTTCCATCGGGCCCTTGACCGCTGCCATCGGCCCATTTATCGGCGGGTTTCTCATCGCCGCCTGGGGTTGGCGGGCTGCCTTCGGTCCTGCCCTCCTGCTGGGCATCGTGGGCCTCTTTGCCGTCAATCAGTGGGTGCCCGCCGGCCTCAGCAACGTGCGGCCCCGGTTCTGGCGCACTTTCGACTGGCCCGGCGTCCTTCTGCTCGCCGGAGCCCTTACCATGGGCCTCTTCTACCTCTCCAGCCGGCCCATCACCGGTGTCGAGCCCCTGCAGGACTGGCGCCTCCTTGCCGCGCTGTTTATCTGCTTTGGCGCCTTCCTGGTTTGGGAAAGACGTCGTCCCGACCCGTTCGTCTCCCTGGGCCTGTTCCGCTACCGTAACTTCAGCTTCGCCTCCCTGTGCGCCGCCATGCGCATGTTCGTAATGGGGGGCTCCAGCTTCCTCGTCCCGCTCTATCTCGTCGATATCCACAACATCAGCCCAACTGTCCTCGGCCTCATTCTTACCATCAACCCCGCCGGCATGACCGTTATGGTGCGGTTCGGCGGACTCGCAGCCGACCGCTGGGGAAGCCGCTGGCCTGTCTTCGCCGGCCTGTCCGGACAGGCGCTTTCCGTCTTCCTCTTCTCCCTGCTGCCCGCCTCCGCCCCCATCAGCCTTGCCCTCGCTCTGCTCGCTCTGCACGGGTTGAGCGTAGGCACCATGCTCGCCGCCCTCCACCAGGCCGCCATGTCCGAAACTGACGAGGACCAGATGGGGACGGCCGCCGGTGTCTATAGTATGATTCGCTTCGTCGGTGTCGCCATCGGCACGGCCTTGGCCGGTGTGCTCTTGCGCGGCGCCCTCCTGAGCGGCCTGCCCGTCATCGAAGCCTACCAGCAAGTGTTCCTTGCAACTGCCGTCGCCGGCCTTTTTGGTATCGCCACCAGCCTGGGCCTGCGCAGCCGCAAGCCGGCCGGCAACTGAACCTGGCCCGCTCAACCACAGACGCGTGCCGGCTATCTGCCCGCCGCCTTTCCACAAGAGAATCCGTCCCCTGAACCTTCACCGGCCCGCTCACCCGCCTCTCGACAGGAGAAAACCATGTTCCCGAACCTCAGCCCCGGCGCTCTGGGCATAGAAGTCCCTTTCAGCGAAGCCGTCCAACTAGCCCTCCGTTGCGGCTTTGGCGGGCTCGACGTGTCGATCGCGGAACTCCAGCGGATCGCCGCCGCCCAGGGCGCCGGCGCAGTCACCCAACAGATGAAGGAGGCCGGCCTGCAGTACGGCGTCTGGAGTCTGCCCGTCGCCTACCGCGCCGACGAAGACAGCTGGCGCCGCGATCTGGAAGAGTTGCCGGCCCGCGCCGCGCTGGCCAGTTCCCTCGGCGCAGACCGTACCTCCACCTACATTGCCCCCGCCGACGACCAGCGCCCCTACGATGAAAACTACGAATTCCACCTGGCCCGTCTGCGTCCCATAGCTGAAATCCTGGCCCGGAACGGCATCCGCTTCGGGCTCGAATGGGTCGGCCCCAAAACCCTGCGCGACGAAAAGAGATTCCCATTCATCCATACAATGGAGGGGGCGCAGCAACTCGCCGCCGATCTCGGAACCGGCCGCGTCGGCCTCCTCGTCGACATCTTTCACCTCTTCACCAGCCATGCCGATGTCTCAACAGTGCGCAGCCTCACCAACGCGCAGGTCGTCAACGTCCATGTAAACGACGCCATCGCCGGCCGCAGCGCAGACGAGCAGATCGACAATGAACGAACGCTGCCCGCCGAAACCGGCCTCACCGACGTCGCCGGCTTTCTCCAGGCCTTGCACGCCATCGGCTACGACGGCCCCGTCACCGTCGAACCGTTCAGCCAGCGCATCCGCGCCCTCCCTCCCGCCGAAGCCGCCCAGGCCGCGGCCGAATCCCTGCAAAAGTCCTGGCAGCTCGCTGGCCTTTAACCCATGGTGTCCGCCGGACACCGCCAACTCAATCCCCCGGAGAATCCAATGCTTGCCAAAGTGCAGAGCTGCGCCATCGTCGGACTGGACGCCGAACAGATCGAAGTCGAAGTCGACATCACCAACGGCCTCGAGCGCCTGACCGTCGTCGGTCTGCCTAGTGCCGCCGTGCGCGAAAGCGGCGAACGCGTCCGTTCCGCCATCGCCAATAGCGGATTTCACTTTCCCAACCATCGCCTCACCGTCAACCTGGCCCCCGCCGACCTGCGCAAAGAGGGCCCGGCCTACGACCTGCCCATCGCACTCGGAATCATGGCCGCCACCCGCCAGGTCCTCGCCGACCTCGACGACGCCCTGATCGTCGGGGAACTGGGCCTCGATGGCTCCGTCCGCCCCGTCAACGGCGTCCTTTCAATGGCCGCCATGGCGCAGAAATCCGGCTACCGGCGCCTGTTCGTGCCCCAACCCAACGCGCCCGAAGCCGCGCTCGTCGAAGGCATCGACGTCTTTCCTGTCGAGCGCCTCAGCGACATCGTGGCCCACCTGTCCGGCCAGAATGAAATCCCTCTCCAGAACCCAACTACCTTCAACCCAGGCGACGAAATCGTCTACGCCGTCGACTTCCAGGACATCCGCGGCCAGGAGCACGCCAAACGCGCCTTCGAAATCGCCTGCGCCGGCAGCCACAACGTCCGCATGGTAGGCCCGCCCGGCAGCGGTAAAACGCTGATGGCCCGCGCCCTGCCCTCGGTCCTGCCCGCGGCCACGCTGTCCGAGTCCCTCGAAATTACCCGTATCTACTCGGTCGCCGGCGAGCTGAACGGCGACGGCCCACTGGTCCGCCCCCGCCCCTTCCGAGCCCCACACCACACCATTAGCCACGCCGGCCTGGTTGGCGGCGGCACCATGCCGCGCCCCGGCGAAATCAGCCTCGCCCACCGCGGCGTCCTCTTCCTCGACGAGCTGCCAGAGTTCGGCTCGAAAAACCTGGAGAGCCTGCGCCAGCCGCTCGAGGACAAAATCGTAACCATCAGCCGCGCCTCCGGCACCCTCTCCTTCCCCGCCAATTTCATGTTTGTCGCCGCCATGAACGCCTGCCCCTGCGGCTTCTACGGCGACGAACGCAAACCCTGCTCCTGTTCGATGTCAACCGTTCAGCGCTACCAGGGCCGCATCAGCGGTCCGCTTCTCGACCGCATCGACCTCCACGTCGACGTCGCCCGCGTCCCTTTCGAAAAACTGTCCGGCCTCGATGCCGGCGAGCCGTCCGCCCACCTGCGCCGCCGCGTCGAACAGGCCCGCGCCCGCCAGCAGGCCCGCTTCGCCCAGCAGGACAAAGCCCATATCGTCGTCAACGGGGACATGGGCCCGGCCGAAGTGCAACGTTACTGCCAGCTGCACGATAGTGGCAAAAACCTCATGCAGGCCGCAGTGCGCCAGATGGATCTCAGCGCCCGCGCCTATCACCGTATCCTCAAGCTGGCCCGCACCATCGCCGACCTCGCCGGAGAAGACGAAATCGACACCCCGCACCTCGCCGAAGCCCTCCAATACCGCCCGCGCCTCATCATGTAGGCGCGCCCCCTTCTACAACCGCCGCCCGCCCAAACAAAACGCATTCCCTTTCCATACCCACCCCTCCTCCGGTGACCCGCCCCATGAGCAACCCTCCATCCCCCGCCAAAGACCCGCCCCCAAAGCAGCGCTCCACCTCCCGCCATCCTGAAAACCCCTATTTTTCCTGCAAATCCTGCCTCCACACTGGAATCCGCCACACAACCAGCCAAAAAAAATGCGACTTGACGCAGCCCGCTAGGCTGTGGTATACAATCCGTAGCCCAATCGTATAAGGTGCGTATCTCTCACGTTGATCTAATCCGTTCGTTTGGGCCTTGCATTCCTCGTCAGGGAAGATCGGACACCTGCCGCAAACCTAACCTGCGCGGCGTTCAGCCTTCGCGCTACCGCGGTTTGTCCTGGATTCACCGGCGCCGCAACCGACTACCCGCCACCTTTCGTTGCCTTAGCGAACTTCGCTTTGCGCCCAATGCTGATGTGTTTGGATTCATTCACCATCAAGGAGAGTTGAAACCATGACGATCACAAGGAAGTCCCTTGGACTCGCCGTATTCCTCATCCTGCTGCTCGGGCTGCTCGCAGCCTGCGCCGCCCCGGCCGAAACCGAGACGGCTGCAATGCCAGAGGAGGAGGCGGAAGAAGAAATGGCGGCCGAACCCGTTGAACCGTGGTACGACGAAGCCGACGTTGACAGCGACCATATCCACGTCTGCACCGACTCACCGCCCGAGTACGGCGGCGAAGTTGTGGTGGCGGGCGGCGCCGGCGCCATGACCGGCAGCAACTGGTTCATCTTCAGCGCCCGCGACGACTACCTCTTCAGCCAGCTGATTGACCGCGACACCGACGCCGTCTCCATCCATCCCGACGTGGCGACAAGCTGGGAAGTATCCGATGATGGCCTCACCTATACCTTCAACCTGCGCGATGACGTGCGCTTCCACGACGGCGAGCAGCTGACCGCCGAGGACGTTAAGTTCTCGCTGCAAATGTTCTTCCATCCCGATACCGGCGCCTCCCATGGCCGTACTTCGGGCCTCGATCAGCTGGCCGGAGCCGCTGAATTTGAAGCCGGCGATGCCGATGAAATCTCCGGCATCAAGGTGCTAGACGATTTCACCCTCGAGTTGAACCTTGTCGCGCCCCGCAGCAGCGTTCTCAGCAATATGGCCGCCTTCAACATCTGGCCCAAGCATCTGCTCGAAGACATCGCCTTTGCCGACCTGGGCGAGACCGAATACGCGGTTCGCAATCCCGTCGGCTCCGGCCCCTTCACAATGGGTGATTTCGAGCCCGATCAGTTCTACATCCTCGAAGCCAATGAGGACTACTACGCCGGTCGCCCCTACCTTGACCGCATCATCTTCCGGCTCGGCCTGCGCGGCGCAACCGCCTTCGCAGCCCTCGAAAACGGCGAGATCCACATGGCCGGCCGTGTCACCGCAGTCGAATATGAGCGTTACAAGGACGACCCCAATATCGTCCTCCTTGGCGGTCAGCTGGGTGGTGGCATGACCGTCTGGCCCAACCACAACCGGCCTGAATTCCAGGACGCCCGCGTGCGCCAGGCTCTGCTCTACGCCCTCGACCGTGAGGCCATGGCAGATGCCTACTACGGCGATCTGGCAGACGTCCTCCACCTCCGACTGACCAATCCCGAATTCGTAAGTCCCGATATTACGACCTACGAGTACAACCCCGACAGGGCCCGCGAACTGCTGGCCGAGGCCGGCTGGGATTCGGAACAGGAAATCAGCTTCGTCACCTACTACCAAGATGACCAGAATAAGCGCATCCACGCCGCCATGCAGCAGTTCTGGGCTGATGTCGGCATCGACGTCGAACTCGTCTACCTCGACGGCCCCGCCTGGGTCGCACGTGTCTATGACAACGACGACTTCGATCTCTCCTACGGCTGCTGTGGCTGGTTCAACCCCGACCAACTACGGCTCTCCCTTGGCTGCGACCGCAGTTGGCCCGCCGGCCGCAATGTAGGCCACTACTGCAACGAAGAGTTTGACGCCTTGGCCGAATCCGCCATGTCCGAACCGGATCCAGCCAAGCGCAAGGAGATGCTCTACCAGGCCACCGAGATCATCACCGGAGAAGCAGGTGAGATCCCCGTGTTCCGGCCGACGCGCTACTCGGCCTTCAGCGCCAGCGTCTGCAACAACATTAATCGCCAGCTTGACGAGCCCTTCGCCGAACGCTATCCGGCGAACTGGTACCTCGCCGGCGAGTAAGAACAGCTAAAGACTGAGAAACAGAGTGTGGGGAGAGGGCGTACATCCTCTCTCCTCACTCCTCTCTTCTCACACCTGCCTTGACCCATGAATCGCTACATCCTTCGTCGCATCGTCCAGATGCTGCCCGTGCTGTTCGGGATCACAATCCTTACATTTACCTTCACCGAGCTGGCCCCGGGCGACGCCGTATCGGCAATGATCCTCATGGACTTCGAATCGGGCGCCGGCGGCGATGAAGGCTCAAACGCCGATAAACTGCGCGAAAAGTATGGTCTCGACAGGCCTGCTCCCGTTCGTTATATGCAATGGATGGGCGGCCTCCTCCAGGGCAATCTGGGCGTGCGCATCCGCAGCAAAATCCCCGTCGCCGAAGAAATCGCTCGCCGTCTGCCCGCCACGCTTCGTCTCATGGCCGCCGCCGTAGTCATATCTATTCTTCTGGGCATTCCCCTGGGCATCTTCTCAGCTCTGAATCAGTACACGCCCCCGGACTACGTGCTCACATTCCTTGCCTTTATCGGTATTTCCATTCCAGGCTTCTTTGCCGCAATTGGCGCGATCTATCTCTTTTCGCTCAAATTGGGCTGGGTGCCCACCAGCGGCTATTCCACCATCGGCAGAGACCTGGGCCTCTGGGGCACAATGCTGGACCGGTCGCGGTACCTCGTGCTCCCTGCCATCGTGCTGGGTCTGGACTCGACCGCCGGCATCATGCGCTACACACGTTCCAGCGTCCTGGAGGTCGTCCGGCTCGACTACATCACAGTCGCCCGCAGCAAAGGGCTGAACGACCCAGTTGTCGTATTCCGCCACATTCTTCGCAACGCCCTGCTACCCGTGATCACCATCATCGGTCTGCGCCTCCCCAGCCTTTTCGGCGGCTCAATCATTATCGAGACCATTTTCAACTGGCCTGGAATGGGCATTCTCTACCTGGACGGAGTTGCCACGCGCGACTATCCCCTGATCATGGGCATGGTCCTGGTCTCCGCCCTTACAATCGTCTTTAGCAACCTCATTACAGATTTGACCTACGGGGCAATTGATCCCCGCATTCGCTACGAGTAGCATTCCAATGCGCTTGACTGGGGCCGGCTACGACTATCAGGCGCCCGCGAGCGGTCCTGTTCCGTTAGCACGAGCCACACTGCGCCATGACTGCTGAATCAAAACCCGAAGGACTCCAGGAAATATCCGACGCCCTCCAAGCCGGCGAGGGCGGCGCAGCCGCGCAGCGACGCCGCGCGTGGCGCCGTTTCCGCCGCCACAAACTTGCCCTGGCCAGCGCCATCCTGATGTTTCTCCTGATTGTCATTGCCTTCCCCCTTGCCCCTGTCGTTGCCCCGATTCATCCCCACAAGATTGAAATCAGAGAGATTGGCCTCGCCCCCGGCGAGGAAGGCCATTTGCTTGGCACCGACCTCACCGGTCGCGACATCTGGAGCCGCGTGGTCTACGGCGGACGAGTCTCCATGTCCGTGGGCATCGTCGCCGTCTCCCTCTACATCACCATCGGGACGATCCTGGGTAGCGTGTCCGGCTACTATGGCGGCACAGTTGATGCCCTGATCATGCGCATAACCGACACCGTCATGGCGTTCCCGATCCTGATCATTCTCATCGCGCTTGTATCCATCCTCGGTCCGGGTATATTTAACTCCATGTTGGCGATCGGTCTCATCGGCTGGACAGGCGTAACCCGCCTCGTCCGCAGCCTGATCCTCTCCATTCGCGAGACCGACTATATAATGGCCGCCCACGCCGTCGGCGTCGAAGAGAGATGGATCATAGTGCGTCACATCCTGCCCAATGTGATCGCGCCCATCACAGTTGCAGCCAGCTTCGGCATCGCCGGCGCCATCCTTACCGAGGCCGGCCTTAGCTTCCTCGGTCTCGGCGTACAGGTCCCGACCCCTAGTTGGGGCAACATGCTCAACGAGGCCCAGAACATTCAGATAATCGAAAACATGCCCTGGTATTGGGTTCCCCCCGGCCTCATGATCACCATCTGCGTCCTGGCCATCAACTTCATCGGCGACGGCCTGCGCGACGCACTGGACCCCCGTATGAGTCTGGACTGAGGCAGTTCTGTGCCCGTCAGGTCAGTTGCGCAAGCGCCATGGAGGAAAAGATGATTTTGACGCCGGAGCAAAAAGAGACTTTCTGGCGGGATGGCTTTCTGCCCTACCCCACCTTGCTCGACCCTGAAGAACTGGCGCAACTCCAGCAGTTGACCGAGGATATTGCCTTTGGCCGCGTCAAGGTGGCGTCCGACATCAAGGGGATTCCCGTCATCGAAAAAGAGATGGTGGTGGCCCGCGGCGAAGTGCAGACCGCCAGCCCACTCGATGAGCTGCGCAAAATCAACTTCCCCGCCTCCATCCATGACTCCTTTCTCACGATCGCCAGGAAACCCAAGCTCGTCGACCTGATTTCCGAGCTCTTCGACGAGCCGGACATAAAGCTGCTCGGCGATCAGATCTTTATGAAGCCGCCCGGACACGGCTCCGTCAAGGAGTACCATCAGGACTCCGCCTCCTGGCCCTTCCTAATCCCTCAGAACCAGATCACCTGCTGGATCGCGCTCGATGACGCCACCCTCGAAAACGGCTGCATCCGCTGCCTCCCCGGCAGCCAAAACTACGGCCTGCTTCACCTCAGACACCTGCCGCAACTCCTTACCGAGGAGATGAAAGCCAACGAGGTGCCCGTACCCATACCCGCCGGCGGCTGCCTCCTCTTCCACAGCCTCAACCTGCACTATTCCAGCCCCAACACCTCGACCAAACGCCGCCGCGCCTGGGCTCTGCACTACATGATGGCCAAGACAAAAGACCTGAGCACCTCCGATGAAGTCCATGTTGACTATATCTCGGTGCGGGGCAGATCCTATGCAGGATATGTCTGATTAGTCGGCCAACCGTGCCCCGCGTTGCCTATACCTTCCTCGTTTTCCTGGGTCTCATCGCCTTGGCGGCCAGTTGGCAGGCCGTCTCCAACTATGTCGGCTCTCTGCAAAGTGTGCGCAGCCTCGAACTGGAGTTAACCGGTGTGCGCCGGGCCGAAGCAGACAGTTCCCAACTCACTGTGCAGTTCATCCTTCACAATCGGTCCAATCTGCCGGTCCAACTCAACAGCTACTTCTTCGACCTGCTCTTGAACGGCACGCGCATCGGCGGCAGCTACAGCACTTGGCGTAACGACCCCGACATCGACCGTTCACTCTACAGCCGCGCCTCCACCATCGAAAGGACCCTCGCCCCCCGCGAGAGCCTGGACATGGAGTTCCCGCTGCAAATTTTCGATCTCGATCAAATTTTGGCCGCGCACCAAGAGCACTACTGGTCCGTTGAAGCCGGATTCCGTCTGGTCCATCCCCACGGGCGCGATGAGCGTCTCTTGCGGCTGCAGGACGCCCTTCCATGAACCCCGGACTTCGACAGTGCCTGGCCGTCTTCGCCGTCGCCGCGATCCTGGCCTACATGGGGTTGATCTCCCTTACCCACCTCAAAGACTATGTCGCCTGGCCGGCGGATATGCTCGCGCTCAGTCTTGCCGCCGCTCTGTCCGGGTCTCTGCTGGCCATGGCAGAACCCAAGGCGGTCCTCCTGTATATGGTGGCTTCCTTCGCAAGCGTTCCGCTCTTTGGCGGCTTCTGGGCCTACACCTCCTGGGCGCTGTTAGGTGGCCAAATCCCAGCGCTCGACCTCCTTCTTTCCGACGTCGTCTTTACCTATACCTTTCAACGCAGCTTCCTGCTGGTCGCGCCCAGTTTGGTGTTTGGACTGTTGGGCGTATTCGGCGTACAGTTATTCTTACCCAAACTTCTGCGCCACTGACTTGCTCTGATGAAGAGCCCTGCGGCCTGCGCCCCTGAACTTTGAGGAGACCAACCATGACCCTGACAGCCCAGCAGAAACAGTTTTTCAACGAGCACGGCTATCTGCCCTACGGCCGCGTCCTGTCCGACGAAGACATCCAGGCCCTCCGCCAGCGCAGCGAAGATATCGCCGCCGGCCGTCTCACCCACGTGCCGCCACACTACATCCAGTTCGAAGCGCAGTTCCGTGACGGCAAAAAGACCGTCGAGCCTCGCATCGACATGATCCGCAAGATGGTCTACCTCTGCTACCACGACGACCTTTTCGAAGCCGTCGCCAAAAAACCCGAGATCGTCGACGTGATCGAGGAACTCCTCAGCCCCAACATCAAGCTCTACACCGACCAGCTCATGATGAAACCCCGCTTCAACGGCACCGTCACCGACTGGCACCAGGACTCCGTCGCCTGGCCCATGTTCGCCCCCCAGAACCATGTCAGCTGCTGGGTCGCCCTCGACGACGCCACCGTCGAGAACGGCTGCATGACGGTCATTCCCGGCAGCCACAAGTGGGGGCCCATCACCCGCGAATACAAAGATCGCTTCCTGGCCCAGGAGTTTCTGGCCGAACCCGTCCCCGTCGAGCTGAAAGCCGGCCACTGCATGTTCCACCACGGCCTCAACTTCCACCGCACTGAAGCCAACACCACGCCCAACCGCCGCCGCGGTCTCGCGCTCCACTACCTCGACGCCGAAACCAGCTACCTCGGTATCGTTGACGAATCCCACCGCGACCAGGTAGAAGGGACGCCCCGCAAGGGCAGCACACCCTTCATGCACATCCGCGGCAAGGAGTTCCCTGGCCGTGTTTAGTTTCAGAGCCGGTCATTCTCTGCCAAAGAACTGAACGACCTCCAAGCTGAAACTGCATCCACGAAAGGTTCACGATGTCCAATACCCTCCCCACAGCAACCCTAGGTCGTACCGGCTTGGAGGTCACCCGGCTCGGTTTCGGCGCCGGCCATCGCCGCGCCATGACCGACGCAGAGATGGATGCCCAGCTCAACGCCGTCCTCGATGCCGGCATCAACTTCATCGACACCGCCAACGACTACGGCAACAGCGAGGAGATGATCGGCCGCTACCTGCGCCATCGCCGCGATGAATATATCCTTGCCACCAAATGCGGCTGCCACCCCGACGGCCATATCTGGACCAGAGAAAACCTCTTCCGCGGCCTCCATGAAAGCCTGGCGCGCATGCGCGTCGACTACGTAGACCTGATGCAGCTGCACAACCCGACCGTGGCCGACTGCGAACAGGGAGACCTGGCGCAGGCGTTGCAGGACATGCGCGCCCAGGGCAAAGTGCGCTGGATCGGCATGTCCACCACGCTCCCCCACCTGCCAACCTATCTCGGTTGGGATGTCTTCGACGCCTACCAGATCCCTTACTCCGCGCTCGAACGCGACCACGAAAACTGGCTGACCAAAACCGCCCAGGCCGGCGCCGGCAACATCATCCGCGGCGGCGTCGCCCTCGGCAAGCCCGGTGTCGGCATCGGCAGCCTTGACCGCTGGCAGGCCTTTTCCAACGCGGGCCTGAACGAGCTCCGCCAGCCGGACGAGAGCGACACCGCATTTGTGCTCCGCTATACGCTGACCCATCCCCATGCCCACACCATCATCGTCGGCACAACAAATCCCGCCCACCTCGCCGAAAACGCGCAGGCCATTCAGGCCGGCCCGCTTTCCGCAGAGGTCTACGCCGAAGCCAAACAGCGTCTCGACCGCATCGGCGTAACGCCAGCCTGAGCGCGCGAACCGGGGCAGCAGCCTCCACGAAAGGCAACCGTCAATCCGGCCCGCCGCCATCGGCCGCAAAGGGAGTTCACCATGTCCACGTCACTCAGCAACATTGAGCCCGGCCCGGGAATCCACATCGGCTCCCGCCGCGAACTGCTCGTCGACGACCATCTCATCGCCGCCCTCTCCCGCGACGCCGAGCTGCGCCTCCACCGCCCCGTCCCACAGGAAGTCGCCCTCGAAACCGACGCCCCCTGGGAGGGCAACGCCTCCGGCTACGTCACCGTCTTCCAGGACGATGACGGCTATCGCATGTACTACCGCGGCTGGCACTTCACTCACGACGCCGGCTCCCTTAAATTCGCCCACCCCGAATTCGTCTGCCTCGCCGAAAGCGGCGACGGCATCCACTGGAGCAAGCCAAACCTCGGCCTCGTCGAATTCAACGGCTCGCGCAACAACAACATCATCCTCGACGCCCGAGACGACGCCAGCCCCGCCATCAACTTCGTACCCTTCAAAGACCCCAATCCCGACGCGCCCGCCGCCGAAAGATACAAGGCGCTCGCCAACAACCGGGGATACAAAGGCCTCTTCGCCCTCTCCTCGCCCGACGGCATCCACTGGACGCAAATGCGCGACGAGCCCGTCATCACCAAGGGCTATTTCGATTCCCAGAACCTGGCATTCTGGGACGCCGAACGCGGCCAATACCGCGACTACCACCGCGACTTCCGCCATGGCCGCGACATCATGACCTGTGTCTCCCCAGACTTCCTCAACTGGACCGAACCCGTATTTATCGACTACAACCCCACCCGCATCGCCGAGCTCTACACCAACCAGGTCACGCCTTACTTCCGCGCGCCCCACATCTTCGTCGGCTTTCCCGCCCGCTACGTCGAGCGCCCCTGGTCCCCCGCCATCGAAGACCTGCCCGAACCGGAACACCGCCGCCTGCGCGCCGCCGCGCACGAGCGCTACGGCGCCGCCCTCACCGACGGCCTCTTCATGAGCAGCCGCGACGGCATCGAATTCAACATCTGGCCCGAAGCATTCATCCGCCCCGGCCTGCGTCCCCAGGACAACTGGACCTACGGCGACAACTACCAGAACTGGGGCCTCGTCTCCACCCGCTCCCAGTTCGCCGGCGCGCCCGATGAGCTCTCTATGTACGTCAGCGAAGGCTACTGGCGCGGCAGTTCGGTGAGCCAGCGCCGCTACACCCTCCGCACGGACGGCTTCGTCTCCCTCCACGCGCCCCCCAGCGGCGGCGAAATGATCACCAGGCCCATCAGGTTCACGGGGAGCAATTTAGAGCTGAACTTCTCCGCCTCCGCCGCCGGAAGTGTACGCGTAGAAATGCTCCACGGACAGGTCGATCTGGCCATCGAGAGCTATAGCCTCGACGACTGCGTCGAACTCCTGGGCGATGACCTCGACCGCACCGTGCGCTGGACAAACGGCGCAGACGTCAGCCAGTTCAGCGGCGAGCTCGTGCGGCTGCGCTTTGCGCTGCAGGACGCCGACGTCTACGCCTTCCAGTTTGTAGAGTAGGGCAAAACCGACCGACGCCTGCCTTGCCGGCCCCACCGCAGCGTCACGCAGGAGCAATGGATGGAAATCCGACGCTACCGACCGTCCGATCTGGAAACGCTTAAAACGATCACCGCCATCTGCTTTGACGGCGTCTGTGTCGACCAGAACATCGAGCGCCTCTACGGGATTATCCACGGCAAAGACTGGCGCTGGCGCAAAGTGCGCCACATCGACGACGACGTCGCAGCCAACGCGCAAGGCATCCTCGTCGCCGAAGTCGACGGGCAGATCGTCGGCTACGTCTCCACCCGCGTAGACAAGGCCGCAGGCATCGGCGGCATCCCCAACTTCGCCGTCCTGCCCGAATTCCAGCAGCGCGGCATCGGCCGCCGCCTGCTCGAAGAGGCCCTCGCCTACTTCGCCGCCGAGGGCCTCACCTACGCCCGCATCGAAACGCTCGACCAGAACGACGTCGGCGCCCACTTCTACCCCGACTTCGGCTTCCGGGAAGTCGCCCGCCAGATCCACTACATCATGCCCATCAACGCTGACGACCCGTAACCCTCCCTTCAAAGAACCCACTGCCGTCCCAGGAGCATACACATGTCAAAAGCCAAAGTAAGAGTCGGAATCGTCGGCGCTGGGCCCATCGGCGGCTTGGGACGCAGACCCTTCTCCCACGCGGCCGGCTACCGCCGCTGCGAAGACGCCGAACTCGTCGCAGTCGCCGACATCGACCCGCAGCGCCTCCAGCAGTTCGGCGACGAGTGGGAAATCGAGCCCCAGCACCGCTATCCCACCGCCGTCGACATGTACGAAAAAGCCCGCCTCGATGTCGTCGATGTCACCACCAACACGCTCTACCACCACCATCCCGTCATTGAAGCTGCCGAAGCCGGCATCAAGGTGATCATGGTCGAAAAGCCGCTCGCCACCAGCGTCGCCTGGGGCCGCAAGATGGTGGAAGCCTGCGACCGCAGCGGCGCCCGCCTCATCACCGAGCACACGCGCCGCTTCCTCCCCCACTATCAGCGCATCAAGCGCATGATCGAAGAAGGCGCCGTCGGCGACATCAAGACCATCACCTACGAAGGCTGCCGCCCGCTCCTCACCAACGGCACGCACACCGTCGACTACGCCTTCTTCTTCACCGACGCCCAGCCCCAGCTCGTCTCCGGCTACCTCAACCAGGAAACTGTCGCCGATCCCGGCGGCGCCGGCATGGTTGCCTGCTCAGACGGCGTCGTCATCTTCATCGACTGCATCGCCGAACGCAGAGAGCATCTCGGCTACACCAAGATCGCCGGAACCGAAGGCCGCATCCACTTCAGCGAACGCCGCGGCCTCTGGGAATACGGCCCCCTCGTCGAAGCCGACGAAGGCTACGGCACACGCTACGAATTCCAGCCCATCCCCGACATGCCGGCCGAATTCACCCTCGACGACTACTTCTACTCCGCCACCCGCGAAAGCATCGACTGCCTGCTCGAAGACCGCGAAAGCGTCTCCACCGGCCGCGACGGCCTCAAAGCGCTCGAGGTCATCACAGCCATCCACGTCTCCCACAAAACCGGCGCCCAAGTGCGCCTGCCTCTCGCCGAAGGCCTCGACGACATCGAAATCCGTTCCACCGGCGAATAACCGACCACTTATCACTGCAGTTCCCACCACCGGGGTTCACATGTCAGCAACCTATCGCGCCGCAATCATCGGCCACACCGGGCGCGGCAACTACGGCCACCATCTCGACACCGCCTTCCAGGGCCTGCCCAATGTCGAAGTCGTCGCGCTCGCCGATCCGGACGAAGAAGGACGCGCCGCCGCAGTCCAGCGCGCCGGCGCCGCCCAAAGCTTCGCCGACTATCGCGCAATGCTCGCGCAGACGAAGCCAGACCTCGTAAGTGTCTGCCCCCGCTGGGTCGACCAACACGCAGACATGGTCATCGCCTGCGCCCAGGCCGGCGTCAAAGGCGTCTTCTGCGAAAAACCCTTCGCCCGCACCCTGGCCGAAGCCGACGCCATGCTCGCCGCCTGCGAAAAACACAACACCAGGATCGCCGTCGCCCACCGCCGCGCCAACCCCTACGAGCTGCACGCCAAAAAGCTCATCGACGACGGCCTCATCGGCGACGTCCAGATGATCCGCCGCCACGGCAAAGCCGACCACCGCGCCGGCGCCATGGACCTCATCGTCCTCGGCCCCCATCTCCTCGACGACATCCGTTTTCTCGCCGGTTCCGAAGTCGCCTGGGCCCACGCCCACGTCACCCAGGACGGCCGCGAGCTCACCACCGCCGACATCTATGAAGGCGACGAGGGCGTCGGCCTGATCGCCGGCAACGGACTCGCCGCCTACTTCGTCTTCCAGAACGGCGTGACCGCCCACTTGGACTCCTGCCGCAGCGACGACTCCGACACCCGCGAACAGGTCAACTGGCTCGGCCTTGAGATCCACGGCTCCGCCGGCATCCTCTCACTCCGCGCCGCGCCGTTGGGCGAACTCTACCACTACCCCTACCGCCTCTGGCTCCCCGGCGACAGAGACGGCGCCTGGAAACGCATCATCCTTCCCGAATGGGACCGGAACGAGGACGGCCAGCCGCGCTCCGTAACCGAGAAATTCCAGCTCAACAACAGGGTCTTCGTCGAAGAGCTGATCAGTGCCATCGAGGAAGACCGCCCCGTGACCGCCGTCACCAACGGCCATGACGCCCGCGCCGTCCTCGAAATGATCATGGCGATCCACGAATCCCAGCGCCTGCGCGCCCGCGTCGACTTCCCGCTGCAAAATCGAGAGAATCCCTACGTTGTCTGGAGAGAAGAAGCGAAGAGAGAAGAACGCTAAACGGCAACAGGTGATCACCGGCCACCGTCATACATTAAGCAAACAAGAGGATATAATGTCCGTCACAAATCAACCAAGTGACAAAGTCTACCGGGCCGGTATCATTGGCCTCACCGGCATCGGCCAGTCGCCGCCGCGCTACGACCTCTGGTCCACGCGCCACCCCCAACCCCACTCGCACGCTTCCGCCTACGCCGCCCATCCCCGCGCCCAAGTGGTCGCCGTCTGCGAACTCGTGCCCGAACTGCTCACCAGATACGATCAAAACTGGGGCCCCGCCGCCCACTACAACGACTACCGCGCCATGCTCGAACGCGAAAACCTCGACATCCTCAGCGTCGTCACCTCAGACCATCTCCACGCCCAGATGGTCGTCGACGCGGCCGAGGCCGGCGTCCCCGCCATCTACTGCGAAAAACCCCTCGCCACCACCCTCGCCGACGCCGATCGCATGCTGGCCGCTGTCGAAAAGAACGGTACCAAAATATGCGTCAACCATGGCCGCCGCTGGGATCCCTTCTGGCGCCAGGCCCTGGCCATCATCGAGGAGGGACGCATCGGCTCCCTCACCCGCATCGGCGCCCACATGGGAGGCGAACGGGCCATGATGTTCCGCAACGGCACCCACCTCATCGACACCGTCTGCATGTACGCCGGCGCCGCCCCCGACTGGCTCATCGGCGGCATGGAAGAAGGCTACGAGGACAGAACCGAATACCGCGGTGACGGCGGCCACGACCCCAAAACCGATCCCGGCGCCTCCGCCTTCGTCTACTTCACCAACGGCGTGCGCGCCCACATCGAAATGTCGCAGCGAACACTCGTCAACTTCGAGCTCGACCTCCTCTGCACCAGGGGCCGCATCCGCATCAGCAACACCGAAGCCGTCGTCTACCTGACATCGCAGGAGCACTCCCACGAAGTCACCAGCCGCCAGCTTGGCGGCTCCGTAGACTACGCCAGCGGCATGGTCCACGCCGTCGACGAACTGATCCACCTCATCGAAAACGGAGGCGAAAGCATCTCCAGCGGCCAGCGCGCCCTCCACAGCCTCGAAATCATGATCGCCATCATGCGCTCCCAGGCCGCCGGCGTCGAAAAAATACACTGGCCCCTGCCGCGGGACTGACGCCGAATATTTACCATCCACTGCCTTCTGGGGCCTCCCCCAACCCCCACCCTGCTGCCTGGTGGCCTTGCCCTGTGTTGGCGGCCCCTCCGCGCCCCGCCCTTCTCGCGCCCCGCCGTCCTGTCTGCCCAACCGTACGCCGCCAGCGCCCATGTCCCCATCCCCTTGGGGCGGGGCAGTGCCTGGACCGGGTGGCCTGGCGCAGATCCCCGGCGGCAAACACCCGCCGCCGGGCCGGGGGGCGCCCCCGGACCCCCGCCGCGTGCGAGCGGCAATCTGTCCACTAACCTCGAGCCGCTGCTTGCCTGGCATACGCCCGCGCCTGCGCCACCATATCCACCTCCACCATCATGTCCCATGCCTTCATCAGCCGCCGCGTAACCGGCCCCGGCTCCCCCGCGCCCACGTCATGCCCGTTGAAGCGCGTCGCCGGCATGATCGTAAACGGCGTCGAGGTGAAAAACGCCTCGTCCGCCGTCATCACGTCATACGGCTCCAGATTGCGCTCCCTGCACGCCAGCCCCAGGCTCTCCGCCAGCTCCAGGACCGCCTGCCGCGTGACGCCCCGCAGAATGTTGCGCGGCTCCGGCGTCAGCAGGCCCCCGTCCTTCACCACGAAGAAGTTGGACCCCGTGCCCTCCGTCAGAAACCCGTCCTCATCCGTCAACAGCGCCCACGCCTCCGGGTCCACCTTCTGCGCCTGCAAGTTGGAGATCTGGTAGTAGATCCGGCTCCGGTTCTTGATCTTCGGGTCGATCAGCCGCGCAGGCACAGAGCGCTGCGCCGGAATGACCGCATGGACCCCTTCCACATACGCCTCCGCAAGCGCGGCCAAATGCCACGTCAGCGGCCAGCAGTTGATCGTCACCGTCGGCTTCACACCGCCCTCAAAGACCGTTTCGTATAGCCCCATCGGCCCCCGCGACACATTATGCACAATCTGAAAATCCGTCCCGTCGGCAAAACAGGGCCGGTTCCTCTCGATCGTCTCCAACGTCGCCGCCTCCATCTCGTCCGCTGTCAACCCGCAGTCGATCTCCAGCGTCCGCAGCCCCACATACAGCCGCTCAATATGCGCCCGCAACCGAAACGGCTGCCCGTTAAACGTACGCGTCGTCTCAAAGATCACATCACCGTACATCAACGCAGAATCAAAAATGGAAAAACCCGCCTCGCTCTCCGCCACAAACTCTCCACTCACGTAAACTGTCCGTTGGCTTGTCACTGCTCTCCCCCCTGTTTTCTCACCACTGATCACTGACCACTGACCACCGACCACTGACCACTGACCACTGCAGTTCCCACTGCAGTTCCCCCTGTTGGATTCAGATTGCAAATGATTGTACACTTGACCCTGTACTGCTGTCGATAGGCATCGCGCCAACATCCAAAGGAAACTCACGTGACAAAGGGACAACGGTTGGTCCTCACCCCAACGGGCCAAATCGAAATCGAAGAGTTCGAAGTGCCAGCCCCCGCATCCAATCAGCTCCTCGTGCGCACCCGCCTCACCCAGGTCAGCGCCGGCTCCGAAATGAACGGCATCCGCGCCCGCCGCAACGCCAGCCCCGCCGAACAGGCCGCATTCAAGCCCCAGGGGCTCGGCTACACCGCCATCGGCGTCGTCGAATCCGTGGGCAGCGAAATCGACCAGGTTGCCGTCGGCGACCGCGTGCTCTGCAGCGGCAACCACGCCACCCACTGGCTGGTAACGCCCGAACTCAAAGCCGGCGAAGTCGCCATCCCACAACAGTACAGCGTCCAGAAGCTGCCCGACGATCTCACCGACGTCGAGATCGCCTTCTGCGTTCTCGGCGACATCGCCCTGCACGGCGTCCGCCGCGCCCAGATCCAGATCGGCGAATCCGTCGCCGTCCACGGCCTCGGCGTCGTCGGCCTGATGGCCCTGCAGCTCTGCCGCCTTGTCGGCGCCCATCCTCTCATCGGCGTCGACCTCGTGGAAGAGCGGCTGGAGCTCGCTCAGCAACTCGGCGCCTCCCACCTCGTCAACGTCGGCAACCAGGACGTGATCGCCGAAATCCATGCCCTCACACAGTTGCCCTGGCGCTGGCGCGGCGCTTTGCCCAGCATGCCGCAGGGCAGCGGCGCCGAAGTCCAACTCCACTGCACCTCCTATATCGGCAACTACCCCACTATGATCAAGGCCGCAGCCGACCGCGGCCGCATCATCCTCGTCGGAGCCACCAGCGGCTCCATTCCCATCGAATCAAACGAGCTCTTCCGCCGCGAAATCATAATGACCGGCTCCTACCAGACCGGCATGAGCGATACCCATCCCTACTGGCCGTGGACGCGCATCCGCAACCAGCACGTAATCCTCGACCTCATCCGCCGCAAACAACTCCAAATCGAGCCGCTCGTCAGCCATGTCGCGCCCTACACCGAAGCTCCCCAACTCTTTGATCGCATGATGTCCGCCCACGAAGGCTGGCTCAGCGTCTTCTTCACCTGGGACTGATACCTAAGACCGCCAGAAACCGTAACCTCAGTCTGAATACAGCCAACCGCCGCGGAGGCCGACATGATCGACTTTCCCCGCTCCTTTTTCACCTGGAAGACGTTTCCCGTTCAGGCTGATCCCTACTACAAATACGCCGGCGGCTTCATCGGCAAAGAGGGCGACGTGCGCCACGTCCGCTTCAGCATCGAATCCAGCTGTGTCATCTCCGACGAGAATGGCGGCGCCCTGGCCGAGCTCTTCGTCGGCGCGCCCTGCCGCACCGAATACACCATCCCCCGTCAGGGCTTCTTCCAGCGTCCCAGCAGCGAATTCCGCATGGCCTTCAGCCGCTCGCATCGCATCCCGATCGCGAAACGACCCAGCAGCGAAACAGAGCCCGGCTCCGCGCAGGAACTGAGCGACGCCTTCCAGGATCACAACATCAGCCTCAAGAAGCTTCCCCACCCCATCGAGCTCAACTCCAGCGGGCCCCTGATCGAAGCCACCCTCGCCAATGCCCTGCTCAACGCCCGCTCCACCTACCAGGACGACCAGACCGGCCTGCGCGTCACCGTCGAATTTCCCGTCAATCTCATTAACGTCAACCGCGAAGACGCCGCCTTCCAGGTCTGCACCGGCCCCCTCGTTCTGCCAGACCTCGCTACCTGGAACGGCCGCGCCGTCGACCGCGTCTTCCTCGCCCACGCCGCCTTCACCGCCTTCGACTACGTCGAGTTCATCCTCCGTCGCGAAGTCGCCGCCGCCCCCGAAGAGCTCGCCTGGCTCCACCATATAGAAGGCCGCGATCGAAACGAGCTTCACGATCCCGACAACAAACCGCCCGGCTACCCCCCATCGCGCCCTTCCCCCACCGTCTACCACGAAATCTGGAAACTCCCCTCAACCAACACAGTTCTCCGCGCCCCCAACCTCTGACCCAACAACCGCCGCCAACTGCCGTTACTGACCACTGACCACCGACCACTAACCACTGCCGTTACCCAGGTGACTCTCATGAGCAGCTTCTCCTCCACACACCCCGAACCGATCGACATCGGCACGCGCCTCGAACCCATGATCGATGACTTCCTCATCGCCGAACTGGACGACGGGCTCGACCTGCGCCTCCACCCGCCCGTCAAACGCGAAGTCGTCCTGCAGACCGACGCGCCCTGCGAAGGCAACGCCTGCCTCTACCGCACCGTCTTCCAGGATAGAGACGGGCGCATCCGCATGTACTACGGCGCCTGGCACTACGACATGACCGGCGGCAGGATGAACTACCCCCACCCCTACTTCGTCTGCTATGCCGAAAGCAGCGATGGCAAGAGCTGGCGCAAGCCCGCACTCGGCCTGGTCGAATTCGAGGGCAACAGCCGCAACAACATCGTTCTTGCGCCCGACAGCCTCCCCGGCATCGAACTCAGCGCCGGCGACACCGCCGTCTTCCCCGACACCAACCCGGCCAGCCAGGAGGGAGCCGGGTACAAGGCCATCGTCCCAGGCAAAACACCGCGCGCCCTCTACGCCCTCCAATCCTCAGACGGCTTCAACTTCTCTTTCATGCGCCGAGAAAACGAAGACATCCCGGATCCCGTCATCACCGAAGGCTACTTCGATTCCCTGAATCTGGCCTTTTATGACGACCACCGCGGCGAGTACCGAGCCTACTTCCGCGACTTTCGCGGCGGCGCGCCCCACGGCGTGCGCGGCATCAAGACCGCAACCTCGCCCGACTTTCTCAACTGGTCCCAGCCAAAATGGCTCGACTACGGCGACACGCCCGAACAACCGCTCTACACCAACCAGATCCGCCCCTACGCCCGCGCGCCCCACATCTTATTCGGCTTTCCCATGCGCTATATCGACCGCGGCTGGGTCGCCCAGACCGACAACCTGCCCGGCCTCGAGTACCGCCGCGCCCGCAGCGCCGCCCATCCCCGCTACGGCTCCGTCGTAACAGACGGCGTCTTCATGTCCAGCCGCGACGGCGTGAATTTCAAGCGCTGGCCGGAGGCATACATCCGCCCCGGCCCCAATGTCGTCGACAGCTGGGTCTACGGCGACAACTGCGTCGCCTGGGGCCTCATCGAAACCGAACCCGACTCCCCCGGCGCCCCGCCCGAGCTCTCGCTCTACGTCACCGAAGGCTACTGGACCGGCCCCAGCACGAACCTGCGCCGCTATACCACCCGTCTCGACGGCTTCGTCTCCCTCCACGCCCCCTTGTCCGGCGGCGCCTGCCTCACCAAACCACTGATCTTCTCAGGCAGGCATCTCTACCTCAACTTCGCCACCTCCGCCGCCGGCAGCCTGCGCGTCGAGATCCAGGATCACGTCGGCAGCCCCGTCCCCGGCTTCTCCCTCGACGACAGCGACGAAATCTTCGGCGACGCCACCGACCGCGTCGCCCACTGGACCGGCGGCAGCGATCTCAGCGCCCTCTCCGGGCAACCCATCCGCCTCCGCTTCGTCCTCAAAGACGCTGACCTGTACGCCATCCAGTTCCGCGAGTAGCAGGTCTTCCCTTCCAACCGGGGGAAAGATGCCCTTCGCGGCCCCTCGTGGATCGTAGGGTTTTCTTCGCGACCTTTCGCGACCCTTCGCGGATCAATAGGAGGTTTTCTTCGTGGCCCTTAGTGGCCCTTCGTGGACAAAAAAGGTGTTCTTGGCAGCCTGCCGACAAGATTTGGATCATCTTTCAGGAGAACCATTATGCACATCGCACAACTGGACGTAACCAACCTCGAGCGAGGACGCAAAGACGCCCGCTGGCTGGACATTTCCCCGCGCGTGGAAGGCGGCGCGTGGCAACTCCCCCTGCTGACCATCACCGGCGCCCAACCGGGACCAACCCTCGTCGTCTTCGCCGGTGTCCACGGCGACGAATACGAGGGCGTCGAAGCCATCCCCCGCATTGCTGAACAGGTCGACCCCTCCCAGCTGAGCGGATCCTTGCTCATGGTCCCCGTCTGCAACATGGCCGCCTACGCCACTGCCACCCGCAACAGCCCCATCGATGGCCTCAACCTCGCGCGCGTCTTCCCCGGCTCCGAAACCGGCACGCTCACCCAGCAGATCGCCTACTGGCTCACCCGCAAATTTATCAGCGGAGCCGACTTCTTCATCGACCTCCACAGCGCCGGCGTCGTCGGCGACATCCCAACCCTGGCAGGCTACCTCCACAGCGATGAAGACGTGGGCCAGCGCTCGCTCGCCGCTGCACGCGTCTTCGGCGCGCCCGTCCTGTGGGGCCATCCACCGCCCATACCGCCCGGCCGCTCCATCTCCGCCGCCATCGACTGCGGCGTGCCCTGCCTTTACACAGAAGCCGCCGGCGCCGGCCGCGCCCGCCCCGAAGACGTGGACTGCTTCACCAATGGCGTCCTCAATGTCATGCGCCACCTCGACATGCTCGCAGGCGAACCCGCGGCGGTCCCGCCCCCGCAGCACCTCGTGGGCGACGGCAACATGGACGAAATCATGTCCACCCCCGTGGCCGGCTTCTTCCGCCCCCACGTCGAGCTGCTCCAGGAAGTCCGGACAGGCCAGCTCGTCGGCACAATCCACGACCCCCTCGGCAACACGCTCTCCGAACTGCACGCGCAAAACGACGGCTTCGTCATCATGCGCCGCGGCGTCCGCCGCGTCCACAGCGGCGACGGCCTCATCCACCTCACCAACCGCGCCGAATAACCGCGTCCAAAAAGGGAATTATATACTTGACTCAGCAGCCTCTTAGTTCAGGGTGCAGTCCAATTTGGGGGCGAAGTTGGTCAGTTGGGTATTTCGTGCCGACGGTCGCTGTGTAGGCGTGCGCGGAGAGCGAGCATGGCCTGAGCACCGTCACGGGACCAGCGCATGCCACTTTGTTTCATACGCTGTTGGACAAGAGTTTTGGCTGCGGATTCGACGGCTCCGCTGCTGATAGGGAGGCCTGCCTTTCGATAGGAGGCGTAATGCATGCGATGCCGGTTTTTCCACAGGTAAGCGACGGCCTGTTTGACTTCAGGAGGCGCATCGCCCAGCTTGGGGTAGAGACGCAAAATGTGACTGAAGAAGAGGCCCAGTTGACCGCGAGCCAGCGCGGCTTTTTGGGCTTTGATCCAGGCAGAGGCTTCGGCAGATGCTGGCTCCATTGCCTGATTGGCGATCTGCCAGACGTACTGCAGCATGTGTCACCAGTCGAGAATTTCGATGCGGCGGGAGAAACAGACAAAGACGATCGTCCAGATCCAGAT
>JAJDXQ010000037.1 GCA_022823185.1 Caldilineaceae bacterium | reverse complement strand
TTGCCCTTCTTCGCGCCCCTTCGCGTCCCTTCGTGGATCAAGAGATGTTGAAGTTCGCCCTTGCCGTTCGCCCTAATCCCCCAAATCCCAAAAATCCCCCCAAATCCCCGTTCAGACAAAATCCGTGTCCCAAATCCCCGTTCAGACAAAACCCGTGTCCCAAACCCCCGTCCGTCCCCGTCCCAAAAGAACTACCGCTCGCCCAATGGCTGTAGTATACTTAGCCCCAATCCCTGAGCGCCGACCCGCCCGGTCCGCGCCCCAATGTCAATCAGTCCAACGTCCATATCCCAATAGCTCAATGACCTCCCTGTCCCAGCCGCCCATCACAAGCGCAGGGAACATACAGGGCGATCAAAAGCACGCAACCAGCGGCAGGAGAAAATACCATGGCAAAAACCGGCAGGGCTGTCATCGCTTACGGACAGGACTTTGAAATCCGCGAATACCCCGTACTCGACCCCGAACCCGGCAAAGTGCTCCTCCGCCAGGAGCTCGCCGGCATCTGCGGCACAGACCTCCACAACTGGCAGAACGGCATCCAGGGCGAAGTGGTCCTCGGCCACGAAAACGTCGGCGTCATCGAAGCCATCGGCGCAGGCGGAGCCAAAGACTACATCGGCCGCCCCCTCGAAGAAGGCGACCGCGTCATCTTCTCCCCCGGCACCGGCGGCTACGGCGCATACGGCTTCTATGACACACCCGACGTCGCCCCCCACTTCTACGGCGGATTCGCCGACTACATCTATCTCGGCTTCGAAAACACCTGCATTCTCAAGACCGACTGCTCGCCCGAAGTCGCCGTCCTCACCGAACCCTACACAATCGGCGTCCACGCCGCCATGCGCGGCAAAGTGCAGCTCGGTGATACCGTCGTCGTCCAGGGCAGCGGCGCAATCGGCCTCGTCACCCTCCTCTGCGCCAAACAGATGGGCGCAGCCAACATCATCGTCGTCGGCGGCCCCGCCCGCCGCCTCGAGCTCGCCAAGGAGTTCGGCGCCGACGTCACCATCAACATCGAAGAGGTCACCAGCGTCAAAGAGCGCACCGAACAGGTCTACTGGCACACACCGCTCAAGCGCGGCGCCGACATCGTCTTCGAATGTTCCGGCTTCCTCGCCGCCACCCCCGAAGGACTCGGCTACCTGCGCCACAGCGGCACCTACGTCGAGGTCGGCCACTTCGTCGACATGGGCTCCATCGACTTCAACATCAACCAGCTCCTCATGCGCAAGAACCTCACCTTCGAAGCCGTCTGGGGCAGCACCTACGAGCACTTCGTCCGCGGCCTGCCCATCCTCGAGAAAAACGAATTCCCCTACGGCGACATGGTCAGCCACAAACTGCCCCTCGATCGCGTAGGCGACGGCTTCCACGCCCTCGACGGCACCTACCGCCTCGGCGACGAGCAAGTAATCAAAATCGCCGTCCAAGCCTGGGACGAATAGGCCTCATCGACGAATGTCAAATCAGCAATTCACGCTAGCACAAGCGCACCCAAACCGTGAAGGACCGCGCGGTCACGCAAATAAAACCCGAAACGCCTTTGGTGTTCTTCGCGCCCCTTCGCGTGCCTTCGTGGATAGATAGGTTTTGTCTATCCCAGTATTCATTTCAAGACTCCTATTCCACGCCGCGCCCGCGGCGGGACGCAACCAACCAAAGGAGATTGCCATGCCGTTCGGAACCGGCGCCTATCAGTACGAGCTAGTGGAAAATTGGGCCAAACTGCCCGCAGGTTGGCAGTTCGGCTGGGTAGCCGCAGTCGCCTGCGACTCACAGGACCGCGTCTTTGTCTATTCGCGTAGCGAGCATCCGCTCGTCGTCTTCGACAAAGACGGCAACTTTCTCGCCTCCTGGGGCGAAGACGTCATCGAGGACGCCCACGGCATCTTCATCGACGACGAAGACAACGTCTGGTGTACCGAACGCGAGACCCACTGCATCTTCAAGTTTAACGCCGCTGGCGAGCTCGTCATGACCATCGGCGTCCCCGGACAGGAGGGCGCCCCCGGCGAACCCTTCCGCCTCCCCACCGATCTCGCCGTCGCCTCCAACGGCGACCTCTTCATCTCCGACGGCTACGATAACGCACGCGTCCACAAATACTCCGCCGGCGGCGAGCATGTCCTCTCCTGGGGCGACTGGGGCGAAGGTCCCAGCCAGTTCACCCTCTCCCACTGCGTCCGGCTGGACAAGGACGACCGCGTCTGGGTCTGCGACCGCACCAACGACCGCATCCAGCTCTTCGACACCGACGGCAACTTCCTCGAAGAACGCACCGGCCTCCTCAAACCCGATACCATCTACTTCGACCCCAACGGCGAAGTCGTCTATGTCGCCGAGCTCGAACAGCGCGTCAGCGTCTGGACCCTCGACGGCGACCTCCTCAGCCACTGGGGCGGCGCACAGCCCAGCGACAAACCGGGCGAATTCAAGGCCTGCCCCCACGGCATCTGGGCCGACTCCCGCGGCGACCTCTACGTCGGCCAGGTCCAGGTCGACGACGGCCTCCAGAAGTTCCGCCGCGTGTGAGAGGAGATGGAAAACTTTGCAGACTTCCGCCCTCTTGTCTTCCGGGCCGGCAACTGTGAAGACAGAACTGAGGTATCCGTGTCATATCCGCGGATACCCTTCTCTTTCATTCGGACCTGAACCATGCTAATCGAATTCAGTATTGCGAACTTTCGCTCCTTTCGAGACGAAGTTACCTTCAGCATGGTGGCCAGCCCGCTCAAGACGAACGGCGGCCAGTTGGACGATAGGAACTGCTTCGCCGCGCCCGGTAGCATCAATCTCTTGTCGAGCGCCGCTATCTACGGCGCGAACGCCAGCGGCAAAAGCAACTTCGTCGCCGCCTTCGACTTCATGACACGTTTCGTCAGACGCTCTCACGATAACACGGAACGGACCGGGGGAATTGAAGTTGAACCCTTCCGACTGAATACTGAAACCGAAACCGAGCCCTCTTACTTTGAAGTCCTGTTCATTGTTGATGACGAACACTTTCGTTACGGATTCGAGGCGACTTCGGAAAGTGTAGTCACTGAATGGCTTCACATCCTTCCAACCAACCCAAAACCGGGTCTCGTTGAGATTGCCGGCCAGGAAGTCAAGCTGTTTGAGCGGGATGGCAATGAAATCAGACTGGATCAGAGTTTCGAAGAAGAAGCCGGTGGACTGGAAGCGAGAACGCGGCCCAACGCACTCTTTCTCTCCGTAGGCGCTCAATTCAACGGCGAAACCGCCCAAAAAGTTCTCGGCTGGTTCCGCTCAATTGGGATTGCAACCAGTTTGGGCCACCTGGATTTTGGAATGAAGATGTTTACGGAACGTATGCTAAGCGACAGAGATACGGCAGACGAGATAGTCGATCTCATCAAGAAAATGGACCTTGGGATTGAAGCGATTCAAATCGAAAGGAATGCGCCCGCTACAGATCTGCTCCCAGACTACGCGCCCAAAGAGTTACGCGAGGCCATGGCAGCCTATCAGGAAAATCTCAACCGAGAAGAACAGGTAGCGGTGCGAACGGTTCACCGCAAAACAGGCGATAGCGGCCAGCCTGTGGAACCCGCGCTGTTCGATCTGGATGAACATGAATCTGAAGGAACCAGAAAGCTTTTGGCGATGGCCGGCCCCTTGGTAGATACGTTGAAGTTTGGCGATATTTTAGTAATTGACGAGTTGGACGCTCGTCTGCATCCCCTCTTGACGAAAGAAATCGTGGGTCTGTTTGGCGATCCGGAGAAGAATCCCAACGGCGCCCAACTGGTCTTCACAACCCAGGACACGAATCTCCTTGACCCTTGTTTCCTGCGTCGAGACCAGATCTGGTTTACAGAAAAGGACCGTCAAGGCGCCTCCCATCTCTACTCATTGGTTGAGTTCAAGATAGATGAAAACGCGCCGTTCGAAAGGGACTACATCCAGGGACGCTATGGCGCAATCCCGTATCTGGGAGACGTTCGCCAACTGTTCTTGGAGAAGGACTGATGTCCTACCGGCGAACACGGCGGGGCCAGCGCAGAAGAGGGACGCGCAATTACAGGCAACGACGCGCAGATAGACAGGAAACGCTTCACAGTTTCCTTGTCGTTTGTGAAGGCGAGCGAACCGAACCAAACTATCTGCGCAGTTTTCAAGGCCCCAATCTGGTTGTAGAGATCAAAGGCTTCGGCATAAGTCCGCGGCAACTGGTAGAAAAGGCGCTGGACCTCGCAAAACAAGGCGACTACAACCAAATCTGGTGTGTATTTGATCGGGACGACCGCAGTGTCAACGACTTCAATGGCGCGATTCAAAGAGCCAGGAGCCAGGGATTGCAGGTCGCCTATTCCAATCAGGCTTTCGAACTCTGGTATCTTCTCCACTTCCACTTCTACAACACGCCAATGCGTCGTGTGGATTATATGGACAAACTGAGCCAAATGTTGCCCGGGCCATACCGCAAGAACGATTCCAATATGTATGCCCAACTGCTATGGCGGCAGACATCTGCCTTAGACAATGCCGAAAGACTGCTCGACCAATATTCTCCCCATAATCCGGGGACCGATGATCCGTCCACCACGGTTCATCTGCTCGTCCAGGAACTGAACCGATTCCTGCCTGAAACGAGGGCGAAACAGGAATGACCCGCTTCCACCAATCCGTCCTGACCCCCAATCCGGCCGTCCGCCGCCCCATCCTCGCCGTCCTCGACGCCGCCCTCGACGCCGTCGACCCCTTCGCCGCCGTGCAGAACGTCCTCCGGCGCCAGGACGATTCCCTCACCGTCGCCGGCCCCTCCGCACGTGACCCCGCCGCCGCGCTGACCTACGACCTGCGCCGCTTCCGCCGCATCTTCGTCGTCGCCGCCGGCAAGGCCGCCGTGCCCATGTCCGCCGCCGTTGAAGCCGCCCTCGGCGACCGCATCAGCCGCGGCCTCGCCGTAACCAAGTACGACCACGCCCAGCCCGCCGGCCCCGCCTCCGCAGCCTCCTCCCGCATCCGCGTCGTCGAGGCCGGTCATCCCATTCCCGACGAAGCCGGCGTCCTCGCCGGCAAAGAGATGCTCGCCCTCGTCGAGCAGGCCGACGCCGACGACCTCGTGATCGCCCTGCTCTCCGGCGGCGGCTCCGCCCTCCTCGTCGCGCCCGCAGCCGAAGCCACCGACAGCGCCGGTCATACCCACCCCGCCCTCACCCTGTCCGACATGCAGGCCATGACCGACGCCCTTCTGGCCTGCGGCGCGACCATCAACGAAATGAACTGCCTCCGCAAACACGCCAGCGCCGTCAAAGGCGGCCAGCTCGCTCGCGCCGCCGCGCCCGCCACCCTCCTCACCCTCGCCCTCAGCGACGTCATCGGCAGCCCCCTCGACGTCATCGCCAGCGGCCCCACCGTCCCCGACGAAAGCGCCTGGGCCGACGTCCGCGCCATCGTCGAAAAGTACGACCTGAACGACGCCCTGCCCGCGGCCATTTCCGGCCGCCTGCAAGCCGGGCTCGCCGGCCATATCCCCGACACGCCCAAACCGGACGACCCCGCCTTCGCCAGCAGCAATACGCTCGTCGTCGCCGACAACCGCACCGCCGCCAACGCCGCCCTCGCCAAGGCAACCGAGCTCGGCTACAACACGATCCTGCTCTCCACATACGTCGAAGGCGAAGCCGCCGAAGTCGCCAAGCTGCTCGTCGCCCTGGGCCGGGAAGCTCTGGACAGCGGTCTGCCCGCGCCCGCCCCCGCCTGCATCATCCTCGGCGGCGAAACCACCGTCAACCTCGGCGACAACCCCGGCGAGGGCGGACGCAACCAGGAGCTCGCCCTCGCCGCCGCCCTCGCGCTCCGGAACCTGCCAGGGCTGACAATCGTATCCCTGGCGACCGACGGCACCGACGGCCCCACCGACAGCGCCGGCGGCATCGCCGACAACGGAACCGTGGCTCGCGGCGACGACGCGGGCCTCTCTGCCGCCGACCATCTCCGCCGCCACGACGCCTATCCCTACCTACGCGCCGCCGCCGATCTGCTCCTCACCGGCCCCACCCAGACGAACGTCAACGATCTTCTCTTCGTCTTTGCGCAGAAAGTATGAGAGAATGGCGAAACCATAGGCGCGACACAACTGATAAGGCCTGGCCAGCGGCCTTCTCAGTGCCGCTCTCTATCTCTGACCTGGCCGCGATGAATGCGGCGCAACGCGACCGGCGCCCAAAATGCAACTGAGCTTTCGGTCCGACACGTTTCCAGCACAGGAGTTTTCTCATGCCCAAGTTGACCGTTGAAAATGTTGGCACCTTCGAAGTCCAGGCAGGCAAACGCCTCGTTCTTGCACTGGTCGAGGACGCATCCGTCGATCAGCTGCACGCCTGCGGCGGCAACTGCAAATGCACCACCTGCCGCGTCGCCTTCACCGACGGCGAACCCGCGCAGATGACCGTCGCCGAAAAAGAAAAACTGGCCGAAAAGGGCCTGTCCGGTGTGCGCCTCTCCTGCCAGTGCCTCGTCGAAGACGACATGTCCGTCCAGCTAATCAGCCGCCTCGAAGGCAGCGGCCGCCCCGACCCCGGCCCGCCCCCCGAAACGACCATTCAGCCGGATCCGGAGTGGACAACCGCAGGCTGAGCCGGATACGCAGGCTTCCGCGCCGGCTTGCCGCCGGGGGAAATCCTGGCGGGGTAAATCCCCGCCAGAGGTCCCCTCTGTGAGCCGGCGCCCAGCAGATCCGCCCGACCCCCGCCACCGCGGTCGCCGTCCTGCATACCCCTCTTGACTTCAGCATTCCGAGCGAGGACAAATTGACCTGCCAATCAGCAAATCCCACACCCGGAGCGGACACGGCGCGAACAGCCCACCGCCCCATCCTGATCTCCGCCATGCAGCTGGAGGACGAGCTCAAAAGCGGCGAACGTTCCGTCTGGGACCTGATCGACACTGCCCTTCAGACCGGAGCCGACGGCGTGGAACTGCGCCGCGAAACGTGGCCCCGCCTCGACGCCGAGCTGGCCGAAGCCGCCCGCCGCATCGCCGACGCCGGCCTGCTCGTCACCTACGCCACCCAGGCAACCCTCTTCAGCGCACCCGAAGCTTCATCGCAGCTGCGCCAGGACATCGACGCCGCCGCAACCCTTGGCGCGCCCATCGTCCGCTTCTTCCCCGGCTCCACACCGCCGCCCGACGACCAGGCTGCCTGGGCCCGCGCCCAGCAAGTCGTCGACTACGCCGCCGCGCGCAACACCGTCATCGCACTCGAAAACTACGCCCGCACACCCGGCGGTACCCTCGCCGAAGTGCAAGGCGCGCTCGCCCGGCTCGCATCGCCCGCCCTCGGCGCCAACCTCGACATGGGCAACTATCCCAACCACGGCCAGGACGTTGTCGAAGCGATACATGCCCTGTCCGACAAGATCATCGCCGCCCATCTCAAGGACAAGACCGCCAACCCCGACGATCCTCCTGCCCCCCTCGGCGCAGGCGTCCTGCCCCTCGCCGGGATTCTCGACGCGCTCGATCAGCTGCCCCAGCCCGTCTACTACATTTTCGAATTCCGCGGCGCCGGCGACCCCGTGGGCGGCATCGAGCGCAGCCTCGCCTATCTCAGGCAACGCGCGGGCAAATCTGGATGAGGAAACGGAAGGGTTCGGGCCGCGTGAAAGCCTCTCCCCCGCCTCTCCTCCCGGAACGCAACACACAAGCTGGAGACGTGAAATGAGCGAAAAAAACTCGCTTGCCGGCAAGAAGGCACTCGTTACCGGCGTCGATCAAGGCGGCATCGGCCAGGGCATCGCCCTCGAGCTGGCCCGCCAGGGGGCCGCCGTCGTCTGCCACTACCCCTTCAGCGACGAAGGCGCAGCCGCAGCCGTCGCCCAAATCCGGGCCGCCGGCGGAACAGCGGGCGCTGTCCAGGGAGACTTCACCCAGTCCGCCGAAATCTGCGCCAACGTCGTCGAGACCGCCGCCAGCCTTCTCGGCGGGCTCAACGTGCTCGTCAACAATGCCGGCCTCACCGAAACACGTCCGCTCCCCGATGTAACACCCGAACACTACGAAAAACTCTTCGCCATCAACATTCGCAGCCACATTTTCTGCGCCCAACAGGCGCTGCCCTACATGCAGCGGAATGGCGGCGGCTCAGTCATCAACCTGGCCTCCATACACGCCCACTCCGGCGTCCCCGATTACGCCGTCTACGCCGCCACCAAGGGCGCCGTCGCCGCGCTCACCCGCCATCTGGCCGTCGAGCTGGCGCCGCAAAGGGTGCGCGTCAACGCCATCGCCCCCGGCCTCATCGAAGTGCCCCGCTACCACACAGACATTCCCGACTACAACCCCGCCATCTTCGAAGCCACCGTTCCCTGGGGCCGCCTGGGCGAACCCGCCGACATCGCCGCCGTGGCCGCGTTCCTCGCCTCCGACGGCGCAGACTTTCTCACCGGCCAGACCATCTACGTCGACGGCGGCGCCACCGCCTACATGTCCTTCGGCGCGCATCTGGACGGCCAGAACTGGAGCACCCAAGAATAGGCGCCGCGCCCCATTTGCGCGCCCCGCCCGGTCGCGACTGGCCTTTTGTGGGAATGCCCCGCCCTGAGTACAATAGCAGGGCATCTCCCATATTCTCTTTTACACAAAATTCCAAGAGGAAGGAGAAACTGAAATGGATCGAAGAAGATTCCTGAAAGTGGCCGCCACGGGCGCCGTCGGCGCAGCCGCCCTCAGCGTTGCAGGCTGTGAAACGGCCGGCGTCATGACGCCGGGTCAGATCGAAGGCGCCGTGGCAGAAGACTCGAGCCTGCCCGAAATTGAATGGCAGATGGCGACCAGCTGGCCGCCGGCCCTCGACACAATCTTTGGCGGCGCGCAGACCGTTGCCGCACGCGTCGAAGCCATGACCCAGGGCAAATTCAAGATCGAGGCCCGCGCCGCCGGTGAGTTGGCCCCCGGACTGGAAGTGCTCAATGTCGTCGAAGAGGGCGCCGTCCCCATCGGCCACACAGCCTCCTACTACTTTGTCGGCAAGAGCCCAATCACCGCCTTCGGCACCGCCATGCCCTTTGGCCTCACCTCCCGCCAGCAGGACGCCTGGCTCTATGAAGGCGGCGGCCTCGAAATGCTGCAAACCGTCTACGCCGAAAAATTCAACACCATCCAGTTCCCCGCCGGCAACACCGGCGTGCAGATGGGCGGCTGGTTCAACAAGGAGATCAACTCCGTCGCCGACATGGAAGGCCTGAAGATGCGCATCCCCGGACTCGGCGGACGTGTCATGGACCGTCTGGGCGTTACCGTGCAGGTTCTGCCCGGCGGAGAAATCTTCCAGGCCCTGCAGACCGGCGCAATCGACGCCGCCGAGTGGGTCGGCCCGTACGACGACGAAAAACTGAGCTTCCACAAAGCCGCCAGCTTCTACTACTTCCCCGGCTGGTGGGAACCGGGCCCATCCCTCGAAATCCAGGTCAATCTGGATGAGTGGAACAAGCTCCCCGAACAGTATCAGGAGGTCCTCAAGACCGCCGCCTACGCCGCCAACGCAACCATGATGGCGCGCTACGACGCCAAAAACCCGGCCGCCCTCAGCCGCCTGATCAACGACGCCGACATCACCATGCTGCCCTTCCCCGATGATGTCATGCAGGCCGCCGAAGAGTCCTCCTTCGAACTGTTCGACGAGACCGCTGCCGAAGACGCGGACTTCGCTTCGATCCTGAAGGAATGGTCCGCCTTCCGCAACGCCATCCAGTCCTGGCACGGCCTGGCCGAGCGCGGCTACCTCCAGTACGTAGGCACAAGTCGCTAACTTGCGCACGTGAGGCGCATGGAACTTCCCATAGAGTGAAGAGACGAGAAGCGGGGGAACGTTGCCAAACGCTCCCCCGTTTCGTTCCACTCTCAAGCCGATGGCATGAGATTTCTCGACTTTTCCTGCTTAAGTGCAAGGAAAGGAGAACACTGCAATGGAGCGCAGACGATTTCTGGGAATGGCCGCGGCAGGCGCTGCCGTACTGGGCGTAGCTGGCTGTGAGCAGGCCGGCTTCATGCTGCCGATTCAGGTCGCGGGCGCAGTGGCGGAAGACGCCAGCCTGCCCGCCGTCGAGTGGCAGATGGCAACCAGCTGGCCGCCCGATCTGGACTCCATCTTCTGGAGCGCGCAGGTCGTTGCCGAGCGCGTCGCAGCCTTAACCGACGGTAAATTCGTAATCCTGCCCCGTGCAGCCGGTGAACTGGCGCCCGGCTTGGAAGTGCTGAACGTCGTCGAAGAAGGCGCCGTCCCCATCGGTCACACAGTCTCCCACTACTATGCCCACCGGGGAGCGGTGACTGCATTTAGCACGGGCCTGCCTTTCGGCCTGACGGTCCGACAGCAGAACGCATGGCTGTACGAAGGCGGCGGCTTGAAGCTGCTGCACGAAGCCTACGCCTCCCGGTTCAATATCATTCAGTTTCCGGTCGGCAACTCCGGCGTGCAGATGGGCGGCTGGTTTAACAAGGAGATTAACGCCGTCTCCGACCTGGCAGGGCTGAAAATGCGCATCCCCGGCATGGCCGGCCAGGTGATGGAACGGCTGGGCGTTGCCCCGCAAATGTTGCCTGGCAATGAAATTTTCCAGGCTCTGGAGAGTGGAGCCATCGACGCCGCCGAATGGATCGGACCCTATGAAGACGAAAGGATGAACTTCCATAAAGTAGCCAGCTACTACTACTACCCCGGCTGGTGGGATCCCGGTGCATCCGTTGAAATCCAGATTAATCTGGACAAGTGGAACGATCTGCCTCAGCAGTATCAGGAAGCCCTAAAGACCGCCGCGTACGAGGCCAACGTGAGAGTGACGGCGCGCTACGACGCCAGGAACCCGGCCGCCCTCCATCGTCTGATCAACGATGGCGGAGTCAATCTGCGCCCTTTCCCGAATGATCTGATGACAGCCGCGGAAGAGTCCACCTTCGAGCTGTTCGACGAGAACGCGGCCGCAGACGCCGATTTCGCTTCCATCTACAAAGAGTGGTCCGCCTTCCGCGAAGCGATCCAGGCCTGGCACGGCTTGGCTGAGCGCTCCTACCTGCAATATGTGGGGCGAAGCCGGAACTGATCGCAGGAGTGGCGAGAACCATCTGGTTTCGGGGCCAAAAAAAAGAGGCGAGCGTCCACAACGCCCGCCCCCTTCTTGCCAGTTCGTCCGCTACGATGCTGCGTCGACAAGCCAGGTAACCGTTTCCGGAACCAGGATAACGATCACAAGCGCGATGCCCTGCAGCACCATGAACGGCAACGCGCCTTTATGAATATCCGCCGTCTTCACCTCCGGCGGCGCAACACTCTGCAGGTAGAAGAGCGAGAAACCCACCGGCGGCGAAATGAACGCCATATTCAGGTTGATCGCCATCATCACCCCAAACCAGACCATCTGCGCATTGGTGAAACCCAACTCCAACGCCGCAGGCACAAACAGGGGCATGGCGATAAAGCTGATCTCGATAAACTCAAGATTGATGCCCAACAGGAATATCGCGATGTTGGCCACAATCACGAAGCCCCAAAATCCCCCCGGCAGACTCGTCAACAGGCTCTGCACATAGTCCTGGCCTCCCAACCGGTCGAAGACCAGCCCGAAGTAGGTCGAACAGAACAGAATCATGATGACCAGGGCAGTGATGTTTGCCGTGGAGCGCGCCGCATCCTTGATCAGCTTCCAATTCAAATTGCGATTAAACGCTGTCAGGATGCAAGCGCCGATCGCGCCCACAGCGCCAGCTTCCGTCGGTGTGGCGATGCCTTGAAAAATGCTGCCCAGCACAGAAAAAATCAGCAGGACCGGCGGTACCACGGCAATCAATGTCTGGCGCATCAGCGCAGCGCCTTGAACCGTCCGAGCCTCCGGCGGCAGAGCCGGCGCATCCTGCGGACGAACGATCGCAATCCCGATCACGTACAACGCATACAGCCCCGAAAGGATCAACCCCGGAATCAACGCGCCCACAAAAAGATCGCCCACCCCGACGCCTATCTGATCGCTCAGCACCACCAGAACAAGGCTGGGCGGCAACAACTGCGCCATCGTTCCGGACGCCGTGATGATGCCCGTCGCCAGCTTGTGATTGTATCCATAGCGCACCATGATCGGCAGCGAAAGCAACCCCATCACGATGACAGTCGCCGCAACCACGCCCGTTGCCGCCGCCAACAGCGTACCCACCAACACCACTGCCAGCGCCAGCCCCCCGCGCATCGCTCCCAGCAAGATGCCCACCGTCGTCAACAGCCGCTCCGCCAGCCCCGACTTTTCGAATATCGCTCCCATAAAGACGAAGAATATAATCGCCAGCAGCGTAAAGTCCGACATCGTGCCGAACCAGCGGTTGGGCAGTAGCTTTATCCAGTTCATGTTGAATATGCCCAACGCCCAACCAATCAACATGAAGACGAAAGCGGTTCCGGCAAAGGAAAACGCCACCGGATATCCGTATAGGATCAGCACAAAGAACAGTACGAACATCACAATCGCCAGCCATTCCAACCCCATAGTCACTCCCTTTACGCATGTCCTGCGTGGTGAAGCTCCTGCAATCTCCGCCCCCAACCTGCAACGATTCGCGCCCTGCCGCAACGGTGTCGGGCGCCTCTACTCGATTCGCAACGCCTCCTGGTGCTCCGCCAGATCTTCGACCTCGTCCTCTGCCCCTCGGATTACGGCGAACAGTTTGATCAACTCCGATATTGCCTGCAACAACAGCAGGACAAAGGCAACGATGATCATCGTCTTAAGCGGCGCACGCGGCAACCCATCCGGGTCCGGCGACAGTTCCCACTGCCGCCACGATGTCAGAACCGGATTTACAGTCACCCAAATGCCAATCACGCAGTAGGGAACAAGCAGAATCAGATGTCCCCAGAAATCAAGCAATGCCTGGCGCTTCCTGCTCCAATTTGCGTAGATGAAATCGACGCGTACGTTGATCCCGTTCTTCAGGATATACGCGAATCCCAAAAAGAAGACCAGCGAGTACAAGTACCACTGCAACTCGATAAAGAGATTGGAGGACAACTGCACGCCGATGAACTGGCCGAGATAGCGAACCAGCACATTGTAAAACCCCACCACAACCGTGATAATGACAAGGCCCACCGACACACTTCCAACTCGTTCCGAAAGGTTGTCAATGACACCGGATATCTTCAGAAGTGCGCTCAACATTGTTGCTGTCCCTCGAACATTGCGGTACGCTGAATAAGCCCAAACCAGCGAATATCTGCCGAATCTATCACCTGACGCAGGACCGTTCTATCTTAACCGATAAGGGCAAATATACAACATCCCGATTCTGTCGCACGCCACGGCCTCTACGATTCCCGCGCTTGGTATCCGCCGCTCGTACAGTTCCCATTCATGAAGTACAATAAATCTGTACAAATTCTGCATCCAGTTCAAATGTCTGCACACACAAACTAAAACCAGCTTGTCCCAAAGGATTTACAATGGTCTGGCAACAATCTCAAGTCAAAGTCGGAGTTTATGTGGATGCCGCCAACATCTACCGCAATGGCGGTTCTCGTATGCAGTATGATGTCCTGCGCGAATTCGCCTGCCGCGACATGGGCGAACCCGTCCGATTGAACGCCTACGTTACCCACGACGCAGAACGCGCCCAGTGGGATTTCGACTACCGAGTCGGCGCCTTTCGTTTTCACTCCGCATTGCGGGATCTGGGCTACAAGGTTATCATAAAGAACGTGCGCTGGTACGATGACGAAGCCGGCAACCGCTACGCCAAAGCCAACTCCGATCTGGACCTGGCTGTGGATGCGCTGCTCCAGTCTGAAAACCTCGACAGAGTTCTCATCGCGACCGGTGACGGAGATTTTGTCCAGGTCGTGCGCGCGCTCCAGAATAAGGGCTGCCGCGTGGAAGTGGTCGCCTTCGACAATGTCTCCGGCAGCCTGCGTCAGGAGGTGGATCTCTTCATGTCCGGCTACCTGATCCCCAATCTCCTGCCCGTCCCCGACGGCGTCGCCAACTGGGGACAGCCCGACTCTACCGTGCGCGGCTGGTGCTACTACTACAACGAGGACAAGGGCTTCGGCTATATGCGCTTCCTCACCAAGGTGTCCCCGCACCTTTGGCTGGTCGACAAACGCAAGAGCCCCGACTCCCCCTACGAGAGCGCCTTCTTCCATTTCTCGATGATGCAGGATGACTCAGTAAAAGACTATCTCCCAAGTCGCGATCATATCTTTGAATTCCGCCTCATTCCTTCGGAACGGGACCAGAAAGAACTCACCGCAACCAACATTCGTATCGTCAGCTCGCTATAGAGTAAACTGCCCGCTCCACCCAACCGCGCCCGCCTGCCGGCCGCGCCCCCACGCCGGCGCCCCCTTTCCAAACAGGAGCCTGAACCAGATGCCCGCCGCAATCTCTGCCCAACAACCGCTCGCCGTTGAAGCCGGGGCCAAAGTCCTCATGTCCGGCGGCAACGCCATCGATGCCGCCGTCACCGCCGCTCTCGTCCAGGCCGTCGTGAACCCGCAAATGTGCGGCATCGGCGGCTATGCCGTGATCAATCTCCACATGGCGGGCCAGTCCGGCTCCATCGGCATTGACGCCCCCGCGCTCGCCGGCGCGCTCGTCAAGGATGATATGTGGGTGGACAAGCTGATCCGTCCCAATCCCGGCGGCTGGGGCTTCTTCCTCGAAAATAACGTCAATGAAGCCGGCTACACCTCCGTCTGCACGCCGGGCGCCGTCAAAATGTTCGCCGCTCTTCTCGAACGTTGGGGCGCCATCGACTTCGGTCAGGCCGCGGAACCGGCCATCCGCGCCGCCGCCGACGGCTTCACTGTCACCGATTCCCTGGCTGTCGGCTGGAAGCGCTCCAACCAGTACTGGGAGGGGATGAGCCTGCGCGACTACATCAACAGCAACCCGGAGGCCCGTCGCATCTACCTCCGAGACGACGGCCAACCCTATGACACCGGCGATACCCTGCGCAACCCCGACTATGCCGCCTCACTGCGCCACATCATCCAACACGGCTGCGAAGACTTCTACCACGGCCAGCTCATGGAGCGCATGGCCTCCGACCTCGCCGCCAACGGCAGCTTCGTCACCCGCCAGGACTTTGAAAACTACGCCTTGCGCGAGGACGCCTCCCTGTCCGGCAGCTACCGCGGCCACACCGTCACCAGCGCAACCCCGCCCCACGGCGGCGCAACACTCATCGCCATCCTCAACATCCTCGAAGGCTACGACCTTGCCGCCATGGGCCACAACTCAGCCGACTACATCTACACCGTCGGCCTCGCCATGAAGGCCGCCTTCGCCGACCGCAACCCGCACATGGCCGACACCGACTTCGAGGCCGTGCCCCTCGACTGGATGATGTCCGCGGATCGGGCCGCCTACTGGCGCGAACGCATCGACAGCGGCCAGCCTATCGAACCCGCGCCCCCCCAACCAGAGACTCCGCACACCACCCATGTCTCCGTTATCGACGACCAGGGCAACTGCGTCTCCCTCACCCACTCCCTCGGCTCTTCATCCGGCGTCATCACCCCGGGCCTCGGCTTCATGTACAACAACTCGATGGTCAACTTCAACCCCCTGCCCGGACATCCAAACTCGATCGCGCCCGGCAAGGGCCGCACCACCGGCATGACCCCGACCATCGTCTACGGCAAAGAATCTTCCGACGGCGCGTCCCAGCCCCTCCTCGTCCTGGGCGCACCCGGCGCCACCCGCATTATCACCTCCGTCCTCCAGGTTATCCTCAACGTCATCGACTTCGGCATGGACATCGAAAAAGCCGTCCACGCCCCCCGCTTCGACTGCCAGCTCGATGCCATCAACTGCCAGCGCCGCATCCCCATCTGGGTGCTCGATGAAATCAACAAGCGCCATCCCGCACTCCACATCCCCTACAGCCACGGCGGCCTCGCCCTCGTCCACGCCCTCCACATAGACCCCGAAACCGGCGCGCTCAGCGGCGCCGCCGACACCGGCAACGAAGGCATGGCCGTGGTGGTCTGAGCTGATCGCTGGCTGCAGCCCTGGCGAGGCAAAAGGAGTAGGACCCAATGCCATATACCAAATACACGCCCGAGGAAGTTGCTGCAAAAGGGGATGCGATCTTTCGCCAAAGGCTGCGAAGAAAAGTTGAGCCGGAGTACGAAGGCAGCTACCTGGTCATTGACATCGAAACCGGCGCCTATGAAATCGACGCTGACGATGTCCGGGCCGCGAAGCGCCTGCTTGCCAGCCGTCCCGATGCTGTCATCTACGGTCTGCGCATCGGCTCTTCAGCCGCCTACCGAATCGGAAGACCATTCGCAGTAAGTCAGCAAGGACAAAAGGGAAAGTCACTGACAGGCGAGAAACCGTCATTGACTTGGACGTAATTGGATGCAATCAGAAGGCGGAAAGGGGCTAGGCGGTCATCAAGTCAGGGTTCAATGGCCGTCCGATTTTGCCGGCGGCGGAGGAGCCGCTGCGCCTCTCAAATGGCAGGGAATGTTCATAACGCAATCCGTCAAGTGGCTATCATCATGCGCCGCGTAGACGGCTCTTCGGGCAGGACGACCAAGCCGAAGTGGCATTCAGTCAATCGCGGGCGTTCAACGGCAGGGCGCGGAATACTGCCTGAGGCGCCGCGGCAGGTACTCTGAAATGAAACTCTATACCATCGGCTTTACCGGAAAAAGCGCCGAAACCTTTTTCACCCAACTAAAACGGTCCGGGGTACGCACGCTGATCGACACCCGCCTCAACAACCGTTCGCAGCTCTCCGGCTTTGCTAAGCAGCATGACCTCAGGTATTTCCTGCATGAAATCGGCAAGATAGACTACCTCTATCTTCCCCAACTCGCGCCCACGCAGGACATTCGCGACGCCTTCCGAAAGAAGAAAGGAACTTGGGAAGCCTATGAGCGTTCATTTCGCAACCTCATGATCTCCCGCAAGATCGAAGAAGAGTTCCAACCGGAACTCTTCGATAACGCCTGTCTCCTGTGCAGCGAGCACAAACCGCACCACTGCCACCGCCGTCTCGTCGCCGAATACCTCCGCGAAAAATGGGGCGGAATCAATATCGAGATCGAGCACCTCCAACCACAGGATCCCGCCTGAAACGCCGACCCCTCACCGGTCCGGCTCAAATACGGCTCCATCCAACACCGTCTGCAAACCAGCCGACACAATATCCAACCGCCTGATCTCCTCCGCCGGCAGTTCCAACCCCACCGCGCCCACCGTGTCCTCGATATGCGCCGGCACATCCGCGCCCGAAATAATGCACGTCACCTCCGGCCGCGAAAGAATCCACGCCTGTGACACCTGGCCCGGCGTCGCCCCAACCCGCTCCGCCACCGCGATCACCTCCGCCACCACCTCTGCAGCCCGCTCTCGCAAGGTGTCCTGGTACGCGTGCCGCCGCCGCCCGCCCCACAAACTGTTCTCCTCCGGCATGCTGTCCGGCGAGTACGTCCCGCTCAGCAGGCCTACCGCCAGCGGGCTGTACACCATCACACCCAACCCCATCTCCGCCACCATCGGGAACATCTCCCGTTCCAGCTCCCGGTTGAGCAGATTGTACGGATTCTGCACCGTGATCGCCGGCGCCGCGTTCAACCGCTCCTGCACGCGCAGCGCCTTCACCACCTGCCACGCCTGGTGGTTGCAGATGCCTACATAGCGCACCTTGCCCTGCTGCACCAGGCTGTCCAGCGCATGAAACGTCTCCTCTACCGGCGTCGTTTCATCCAGCCCGTGAATCAGGTAAACGTCGATTCGGTCCGTATCCAGCCGCCGCAGCGAACGCTCCGCCTCGCGCAGAATGTGGTAACGGGAGAGGCCGCTGTCGTTGGGCCCGTCTCCAATCTCCCCGCGCACCTTCGTTGTAATAACAACCTCGTCGCGCCTTCCCTGCAACGCCTTCCCCAGCAGCGCCTCTGACGTGCCTCTGTAAGCCCGGTCGTCCCCTAGCCCATAAATGTTGGCGCAGTCGAACAGATTCACCCCCAAATCCAGCGTAGCCGCCACCAGATTGCGCGCCTCCTTTTCATCGTGCTGTCCCCGCAGTCCAAGTCCCAGCGCCACACGCGAAACCTTCACGCCCGCGCTGCCAAAATTCACGTATTGCATCCCTCTCTCCCCATAGTGAAAAGCCTATTCCGAAACGCTGTGACTCAAGTTGCCCACACCAGTCCCTGCCTTACTTCCTTCTGCGCAGTATATAGCTATGCTGGCCAAGATTCAACTGCCCTCTGCCTCCCCGCCCAGTCCAGTTCTGAGATCAGTCAGGAGAAGCGGGCCGCGGCATTCAGGGAAGTCCCCAAGCGATACCCCGAAAACTGCCCCAATCCGTCCTGCCCCCATACGCCCTCCCCATCGATCCCCCCAAACCCCCTCCCCTCGGCCCTTCTCCGCCCCGCACTGACCACTGACCACTGCAGTCCCGACCCCACCGCTCACCCCCATTTTGGACCGCATCCAGAGACGAACGATTTTTGACAGACTTGCCCTCCTTCCGCTACAATGTTTTCTTGTAATTCCTTCCGTTATCTCCTCTTCAAACTGGCCGCAGAATGACCAGGACGCGCCCGCAACACAAAGAACTGATCGGTTGGTCTCACCAAGAGGCCTCCTCCCAAAGAGTTGGCATCAGCACCATCTATACTTCCATTTCAAGGAGACAAGAAGAATGGCAAACAAAGTAAGCCGACGTCAATTTCTCCGCTTGGCAGGCGGCGCCGCCGGCGCAATGGCCCTGGCTGCCTGCGCCGCGCCCGCAGCCCCCGCCAGCAGCGGAGACGAAGCCATGTCCCAGGAGAAAATCGTAATCCGCTATGCCGGCCTGGACGGCATGGGCGCCCGCGTCGAAGCATTCATGCTGCCGTGGGTCGAGGAAAACGGCTACGAACTCGAGCGCGGCGCCTTCGGCCAGCAGGAATTGACCGACAAGATCATGCAGTCGGTCGCCACCGATACCTACCTGGCCGACATCTTCCAGTTCCCCAGCAACGCACGCGCCGATGTCATCAACGCCGGCGCCCTGCAGGAGATCCCAACCGAGGTCCTCGAGGCCATCGACTTTGACGACGTCCTGCCCGGTATCGTCAATACTCTGTCGTGGGAAGGCAAAATCTACGCCCTGCCCTACGACGGCGACATCCACTACTACTCCTTCAGAAAAGACCTTTTCGCCAACGAGGACATCAACAGCCGCTTCAAGGACAGCTTCGGCTACGATCTCTCGCCCGACACCGGCGCCGTGACCTGGGACCAGTGGCGCAACATCTGCGAATTCTTCACCGGCTGGGATTGGAACGAGAACGGCGAGGAAGACGACTTCGGCGCAGCCTGCATGACCAAGCGCGGCGATACCCTCTGGTGGGGCTTCAACTCCCGCGCCACCGCCTACGCCAAGCATCCCGATGACGATGCCTACTTCATCGACCTCGACACCGGCGAAGCCCGTCTCAACAACCCCGGCTTCGTCCGCGCCCTCACCGAATGGGTCGAAGAAATGCAGAACTGGGCGCCTCCCGGCGGCACCAACTTCACCTACGGTGATTCCCTCAACGCCATGAACGGCGGCCGCGTCGCCCAGACCTACAACTGGGATGCCGTCACCAGCGCAACCTCGCCCGAAACCTCTGTAATCCAGGGCCTGCAGGGCTACAACATCCTGCCCGGCTCACACGAGGTCTTTAACTCCAAATCGGGCGAATGGGACTACTTCGACATTCCCAGCCATGCCCCCTTCCACGCCTTCGGGGGTTGGGTCATCGCCGTCTCTGCCCAGGTTGACGACCTGGCCTACGACGCCGTCTGGGGCTTTGTCACCCATCTGACCAAACCGGAAAGCGGCCTGGCCTTCGTCACCGACCTGACCGGCGCCAGCCCTTACCGCTTCAGCCAGATGGAAGCGGTCGAAGAGTTCGCCACCGGCCCGCTGCAGCTGGGCGAAGAAGTGGCCATGGACTATCTGAACGCCGCCCGCGAGACCCTCGACCATCCCAACGCCGTGACCGACCAGGCCTTCGGCGGCTGGGTGCAGTATCGCGACGCGCTCGAACTTGGCGTCTCCAAGGCGCTGGCCAATGAGCTTCCGCCTCAGGATGCCCTGGACGAAGTCGCCGCCGCCTTCAACGAAATCAGCGAACGAATGGGCGGCCTCCAGCATCAGGCCGAACTATACGCCCGCACGCTGGGCAAGTAACCGCATCAAATATAGCCAGTCGCCAGTGACCGGTCGCCAAGAGCCAACTCCGGTCACTGGCCTCTGGCCGCCATAGACCTCGCCCCCCCTCTCCTGCCTGGCAGTCGGGGCGGGAAGCGAAGCTCTCAGTGGAACCATGGCAACTGAACCCCAAATCTACCCCTCCAAACGATTCCGCTTCGAAATCAAGGACAACCTCTGGAAGTGGATCTTCCTGTTGCCCGCTGTCGCCATCATCCTAATCCTGCTGGCTGTCCCCGTCGTCTGGACGCTCTACGCCGCCTTCACAGACCTGCACCTCTACCGCATCGGGGACTTCGAAACGGAATTCGTCGGGCTCGCCAACTTCGAAAAACTGATGAGCAACCGCTCTTTCTGGCGCACAGCCCGCAACACCGTCGTCTTCATGCTCGGCGTTGTGCCCGCGCAACTCATCATCGGCCTGACCGTCGCCCTGGCCCTGAACAACATCACACGCGGCCAGAAGCTCTTTCGAACCTGGTTCCTGATGCCTCTGATGGTCAGCCCGGTCGTCGTCTCCTTTATCGTCGGCCGCATGTTGTTCCAGGAAGACATCGGACCCATCAACGACATTCTGCGCAATCTCGGCTTTGAAGGCGTCCCCTGGCTGACAAGCCCCACGTGGGCGATGGTCGCGCTCATGGCCATCGACGTCTGGCAGTGGAGCTCCTTCATGATCCTGATGCTGCTCGCCGCGCTCCAAGGCGTGCCGCCGGACCTGCACGAGGCCGCCCGCGTCGACGGCGCCAATCAACTGCAGTCCTTCTGGCGCATCACCGTCCCCCTGATCATGCCGATCACGATGACCGCCCTCCTGATCCGTATTATCGATGCCTTCAAGGTCGTGGAAATTATCATGGTGCTGACCGGCGGAGGGCCGGGGCAGGCCACCGAATCGGTGACACTTGCCATCTATCGCACCGGGGTCAAAGGCGGAGACCTGGCCTTCGGCAGCAGCCAGGCCTATTTCCTATTAATCGTGCTCATGATCTTCGGCGGAGCCTACCTGGTACTCACGAGAAGAGCGATGGGGAAGGACTGATGGGACTTAACGCGCAAAAACGGCTTCGCACAACCATTTCCTACTGCATTCTGGTCTTCTGGTCGTTTATCCTCCTCTTTCCAATGTACTGGGTGGGGATCACCTCCTTCAAGAACGCCATCGACATGTCCATCAAGGCGACATACATCCCCTTCGTCGACTTTCAACCCGGACTGCATGCCTGGCGCTATCTCTTCGTAGACCGGCTCACCTGGTTTCTCGACCCCTTTATGAACAGCGTGATCGTCGCCTTCGTCTCGTCAACCATCGCCCTCGTCATCGGTTCAAGCGCCGGCTATGCCCTGGCCCGCTTCGACTACGGCGGCCGCAACAACTCAATCGTCCTCGGCTTCATGTCCCAGCGCATGTTTCCCGGCGCCCTCTTCATCCTCGCCTTCCTCGTGATGTTTCGCGAACTGGGCCTCCTCGACACCCGCCTTTCTCTCATCATCGTCTACAGCAGCGGGGCCATCCCCTTCATCGTCTGGGTGATGCGTGACTTCTTCGAAGGACTGCCTGTCGAAATCGAAGAAAGCGCCATGATCGATGGCGCCAATCGCCTCGGCGTCCTCTTCCGCATCGCCATGCCCCTGGCCGCGCCCGGCCTCGTCGCCGTCTTTGTCCTCTCTCTCATCGGCGCCTGGAACGAATACCTCGTCGCCCTCACGCTCACCTTCCGTGAAGCCATCACCATCCCGCTCTTCATGACCATGCAGGTCAGCCAGACCGGCTACACCGAATGGTGGAACATGAGCGCCATCTCGCTCGTCAGCGTCATCCCCGTCGTCGCGGCCGGCATGGCCCTGGAGAAATACATCACCGGCGGCCTGACCTTCGGCGCCCTCAAAGGCTGACGCAGCTCCGCCACGCCGGCTGCCGGCCGGGTCACCCCGACTCCTCGCCTTTGCGGCGCCGCCCCACCCAGAGGCGCGCAAGCCAGATCAGCGCAGCCAGAGGAATCAGGAAGACAAGCAGCAGCGGCGTCAAGTACAGCACAGCCCAGATCAGCACGGTCAGCAACCCCTGCAGCGTTGACACCAGCGCCCGTAACGCGCTCCGCGCCGGCCCGCTTGCGCTCCACGGCTCCTCCACGATCGGCCGGAACACGCTGTCGGGGATCAACTCAACCCAGATCGTCGAAAAACTGGTCTGATTGTCCAACAGATTTTTGCGTCCCTGCAGCAACTCGATCTCTTCCCGGATCTGCGTCAAACTGCGGTGGACCGCCAGGATATCCTCTACCTTGGCATTGGGCCTCTCACGCACCTCCGTCAACAGCGCCAGCAACTCGGTCTCGGTCGCACGCAGGTTTCTCAACCGCGCGTCCAGATCACTGTACTGGTCCGTTACATCCTGCCGGTTTACATGCAGATAGTTCACATCCCGGGCCAGAGCCTGCAAACGGGCCAGCGCCTCTTCCAGGCTGTCAGACGGCACGCGCAGCGTGAGAGAGCCGCGCATCACTTCCGACTCGTCGTATCCCCCTTTGGACAGGTCCATGTCGGCCATGTAACCTCCCAGATCCGACAGGACCTCCTGAACACCCGCCAGCGCCGCCTCCGCATCCGCCACGATCAGCGAGAGATTCGCATTGGCGATCACCTGCCGCGGCCACGCCTCGCCGTCTGCCGCCGCCTGCTCTGCTTCCCTTTCCTCATACGCAAATGCCGCCGCGCTCTCTGACACAAAGTTGTCAGATTCCATCGGGTCCGCTCGGGCAGCGCAGGCCCCACACATCCACACGACGATCATCAACCATACCGGTGCGGTGAATCGAATTCGCCCCATGGTTCACCCTCCTGTCATCACATCATCAGACAATGAGCCTGAACCATGAGACGACTTGACCTGTCGAAAAGTTCCCCGGGATACCTGCGAGTGACGCCCGCTGGCTGTTTCTCAACCCCCAAACTTGTCCGCCGCCACCCCGCGTACGCCCGCATCAGCCACAAACAGCCCGCCCGCATGGGGCTGTTCCGCCTTCTCCGCGTCGCTCAGCCGGAACGAAGCGCTGGTGATGTACAGCTGGTCCAGATTGTTCCCGCCAAAAGCGCACGCCGTAATGCTTGCAGTCGGCAGCACGATTTCGGCCAGTACCTCAGCCGTATCCGGATTCCAGCGCCGCACCCGGCTCGCCCCGTAATGCGCCACCCACAGCATCCCTTCCTCGTCGATCGTGAAGCCGTCGGCAAAGCCCATCTCTTCAGGGATACTGATGATCACCCTTTCATTGCTGATGCCGCCCGTCTCAACGTCGTAATCGTAGGCTCGTATAGCGAAGTCGAGCGAGTCCGTGTAATACATCGTCTTTGCGTCCAGGCTCCAGATGATGCCGTTCGAGATTGCGATGTCCTCGATCAGCCTGTGAACGCTCAGGTCGGTGTCCATGCGGTAGACGCTGCCCTGGTCCGACTGGTCTTCATACGCCATCGTACCGGCCCAAAAACGCCCGTCCGGCCCGCACTTGCCGTCGTTGAAGCGGTTCCCCGGCAGATGAGACTCCGGATCGACCAGCATCTCCAGCCCCCCGCCATCCGGGTCAAACGCGGCAAAACCATCCCTCAGCGCCAGCATCAACCCGCCGGACGCCCGCTGCACCACCGTTCCTACGTGCTGCCCCACATCCCATTCCCGGTTGCTTCCCGTTTCCGGGTCGTAGGCGTATAGCTTGCTCGACATAATGTCCACCCACCACAGGACGTTGTCGTCTGCGTCCCAAATCGGTCCCTCGCCTACCAGCGCGTGGGCGTCAATCAAAAGTTCAGCGCCAATCGACATAAAATGCCTCCTCTGGGCAACATGCCCTCTCTACTGCTGGAAATCCGTTCCTGCCGCGCCGCCATCCGCCGCGGCCCTTTGATCACAGTCCATCCATCCCACGCTACCAATCCAGTCTATCCAGCCGCCACTCCCTTCCCCCCTTATCGCGCTCCCAAAGTGTCCCAATCGTCCATGCCCCAGTTTCCCAACCTTGACAGCCGCCGATTGCGGCCCTGTGCCAGCGGCCAGGCTGAACGTCAGTCCGAAAAGCGCGGCAGCACCTCTTGTATGAACAGCTCAGTTCCCGCCGTCTCCGGAAAATCGGCAATTCGGATCTGGAAAAGGGTGACACCGGCATCGATATACTCTTGCAGCTGCGCCGCGACCTGGTCCGGCGTGCCCGCTAGCCCGCCTCCTCTCTGCGCGTATGGTGTCGCCTCCAACTGCTGCAGGGCGACAGCCTCCTCATGATGCACCGCTATCGGCGGCAGCGAGATCGTCTTGCGAATCTCGTCAAAATCGCGCCCCACCGCCTCGCAGTGCGCGCGTAATACCCCCAGCTTATGCGCATACCTCTCCGGGCTCCCCCCCGGCAGATTCCACCAGTCGGCGTGCTTGGCCACCACCCGCAACGTCAGCTGCTCCCCGCCCCCGCCAATCATCACCGGCGGCAACGGATTCGGCTGTGGATGGCAGTACGCGTTGGCGACGCGATAGTGGCGCCCCTCGTAGCTGGCGGGTGACTCCGTCCACATGAGTTTGACGATCTCGACCGTCTCCTCCAACTGGCGAATCCGTGCAGCCGGGCGCGGAAACGGCCAATTGTATGCCGCGTACTCCTCTTCCAGCCAGCCCGCCCCGATCCCGAATACATACCGCCCGCCCGTCAACCACTGCAGCGACGCCGCCATCTTTGCCGTCAACGCCGGATTGCGATAGGACTGGCACAGGACGAGACTGCCCCAGTCGTAGTTCGGGTAGCGGGCCGCAAAATAAGCCAGCGTCGTCACAACCTCGGTGGCCGGCGTCTCTCTCGCTACAAACATCGCCCACGGATGTACGTGATCGTCAACCCAAACCGATGTCAAGTGACCGTCCATCAGCTGAAGATGGGTATGCATCTGAGCCAAAAAAGTGTCGGCATCGCTGCCGTCCGCAGGGAAAGACGGCGCGTGCCAGCCGAAGTCTACTGAGGGCATTCTTATGGGCTCCTTCTGTCGAGTCGGCTCCCCGCCCGCCGATCACCCATCCAAAGGAGATCAGCCCGACGGCAACGGGCCACCCCTTGCAAACCGCTGCTTGCCGCCGAGCGGGAATACCGACTGGTTGTTGGTTTACCGGTAACGCTGGAGAAATCTGACGATGAAAGTATAGCCGCCCCTGACACCCGCCGCAACTCATCCGCCTCCGGTCCTCCTGCGGTTACTGCTGGCCCGCCCTTCCTCCATCCCTTGGTTTCCCATTTTGCGGCGTGTTATACTCTCAACGTTGAACTGCGCTTCGTGCCGCCTGGTCTTCCATTGAACACAACACGAAAGCAATGTGAACACCGCCAACCGTTGCCGCCGCCTTCCTTCCATCGTACTGCGTCTTTCCCTTCTCCTGCTCAGCGCCGCCCTGTTCGCGGCCTGTGAACCTTCACCCACAATGCACGTGCTCGGTTACATGATCGAGCGGCAGCTGGGGGGCCCGGTCGAACCTGAGCCATCTTCCCCCACGGGCAGCCTCTCCGGTCAGATCCTGTACGCAGGCGAACCGGTGGCGGGCGCGGCTGTGCTCGTCGCCGCGCGTACGGGAGCACCCTATGCCGCCCGCACGGATCGCGCCGGCCACTACCGCATCGACAACATCCCGCCTGGCCAGTATGTGCCCGCGTCGGTTGCCCCCTTCTTCTCAGAGACCGCGCTCACCGGCGCTTTCGGCCTCCCCTATCCTGTCACAATTCGGGAAGGCGAAACGTCCCGCGCGCCGGACCTGACACTGCGCCGCCATGTGCCAAAACCCCTCCCCGCCCCCCTGCCCGGCGCAGTCGACCTCTGGGCAGGCGAACCGGTCACCAGAACGGCCCCCTTTCCGTCCGGCGCAATGGCTTGGGAACGGTCCTTCGCCTTTACACGCGCCGGCGCCCGCCTCATCTCCCTTCGCCTCTACCGACCCTATCCCGATGCCGGCGAGAAGCTGCCCCTCCTGTTCGGCCTTTACCCCGGCTGGGTCGATGACTGGGCTCCCGTCAACGTGGCCCTGGCCGATGCCGGTTACACAGTCCTGGCGCTGTCTCCCTCCGGCGCCTGGGGCATAGACGTCGCCGCCCACGCCGAGGACGCCCGCCTCGCGCTCGCGCTGGCCCGCGGCGGCCACCTCGGCGTCGACCTGGCCGGCGTCCCCGCCGTCGCTCTCGGCGGCAGCTTCAGCAGCGCCATCGTCAACCGGCTCCTGCGCGATGAAAGAGACCAGTTCGCAGCATGGCTGACCCTGGGCGGCATCAGCAACGCCTTCACCGGCAGCGCCGACTTTTACGCCCGCCGCCTGACCTTCCCCGAACGGTTTCGCTATGTGATTCCCGCCCTGGGGCCCGCAAATATCTACCCTCTGCCCTTTCTCTACTATTCTCCGGTCTATACCGCCTCCCAACTGCCGCCGACCATGATCATTCACACCGACGTGGACCGCATCATTCCCATCACGCAGGCCTACGAGCTCGAGGAAGCCCTGCGCGCCGCCGGCGTTTACGTGGAGGTCCTGTACTACCAGGACGTGAGTCACTACCTTCAGATCGGTGAAGACATGACTGCGTCCGGCGAAGAGATGTTCTGGCAAGTGCTGAAATTCCTGGAAGCGCAGACGACCCGGGAATGAGCGGAAAGGATTTCGCCCGCTCCCTCCAACTGTTGCCGAACTGTGGAAATTAACGCGAATCGACTATAGTGACTGCAGACAATCCTGAAATGGCCGACCAAGATCCAGCGATGCGACCGATGACTCGCTCCCGCCGAACGAAGAGGACGGGCCGTCTTCCCCGACGCGTTCTCATGCTTTCGTGGTTGACGGCGCAGTCAATCTGCCCGTTAAGCGCAACTTGAACCTGATACCGGTTCGATTTGGAGGATCAGATGAGCGCTCCAACAGCTGTTGCCGTGAATGATCGCGAATACCAGGCGCTGGCGTCCGCCGCAGCATTCCAGGCGCGACCCGATTTCGGGATCCTGCGGCTGCAGGGCCGCGACCGCACCGACTTTCTCCAGCGCATGACAACCAACGACGTCGCTCGCCTTCAGCCGGGCCAGGCCGCGTTGACCATCCTCACCAGCCCCGTGGCCCGCATCGACGCCGTCTTCTCCGTCCTCTGCCGTAATGATGACCTTCTGCTCCTGGCCTCTGAAGGGCAGGCGGATGCATTGCGTCAGCGGCTGCAAAGTCAGATCTTCTTCATGGATAAAGTAACCGTCAGCGACGATAGCGCCCACCTGAGCCGCCTGCGCCTGCTTGGCCCGGCCGCGGGCGAGCTGCTGGCGGCCGCCGGGCTGCCCCAACCCGAATCCGATGACCATTTCCTCGAACGCGACGCCTTAACCGTCCTGCGCCAGGAACGCTATGACATCCCCGGCTACGAGCTCATCTGTCCGGCCACTGAGATGGACGAACTCCAGCAGCGGTTGACCGCCGCAGGCGCCGACCTTCTCGCCGGCGCAGAAGCCTATGAAGCCCACCGCATCGAATTGGGCCGGCCCCGCCCCGGCAAAGAGCTGACCGACTCATTCTCCCCGCTGGAAACGGGTATGGCCTGGGTCTGCGCCGAGAACAAAGGATGCTACACCGGCCAGGAGATCATCGCCCGTCAACTCACCTATGACAAGGTAACTCGATCACTGGTCCGCCTGCGTAGCGAACAGCCCCTGCCGGAGGGCGCATCCGCAAAGGTAAATGGCCGCGTCGCCGGAACGGTGACCAGCAGCGGCTTCAGCCCGGCCTCCGGCCCGGTTGCGCTGGCTGTGCTCAAACGGCCCCACAATGCCGCCGGCGTAGAGGTCACGGTAGATGACGCCGACGCTTGCGTCGAAGACATCCGTCTGCCCGCGACCTGAGCCGTCGCGGCCCGTCTCCACTCTCCGACCGCCAGGACTTTAACGACCTGCAGGCCAATCCGGGCCTCCGTCCATTCCCCGCCATCAGCATCCGGCCTCTCTCTATGCCTCTCCCGCATTGGCGTCTCATCATCGAGGATTCGCCCCGCTCCGGCCCAGCCAACATGGCCGTTGACGAAGCCATCGCCGAGGCTGCCGCGGCCGGCGCCGCCCCGCCTACCCTGCGTTTTTACCGCTGGCTTCACCCCACCGTCAGCCTTGGCCGCTTTCAGAAGCTCGCCGACATTGACGAAGCCTGCATCACCGCGCTCGACTACGACCTGGTGCGCCGCCCAACCGGCGGCAGGGCGATCCTGCATGTCGACGAGCTGACCTACTCCGTCGCAGGTCCAATCGCCGACCCCCACATGGCCGGCGGCGTCATGGACGCATATCTGCGATTCAGCAACGCCCTTCTTTCCGGCTTGACGGCCCTCGGCCTGAATGCCGAAAAAGCGCACAGCCGCTCCCGGCCCCGGCAGGAGCTGTCTGCCGCCTGCTTCGAAATACCCAGCGCCTACGAAATCACCGCCGCCGGGCGTAAACTCATGGGCAGCGCCCAGAGCCGCCGCAAGGGTTACGTGCTGCAGCATGGCAGCCTGCCGCTGTCCGGCGATGTCACCCGCCTTGTCGATGTGCTCGCCCTCTCCTCCGCCGCCAGGAACCGGCTCCGCCTCCAGCTCCGCCAACAAGCCATAACACTGGCCGAAGCGCTCGACCTGCCACCGGAATCAGAGCGTCTCTCATTCCAGCTTGTGGCCGAGGCGATGACGGGCGGATTCGCTTCCGCTCTCCAGCGTGACCCCGAGCCCGGCCAGCTCTCCGCAGAGGAACTGCGCCGCAGCGCCGAACTGATCCGAATTCGTTACGCAGACCCGGCCTGGACCCGTCAACGGTAGCGGAATATGGCGATAGGACATCTGACCCTCGAATTATATCTGCCCCTCACAACGTCGCTCAAGCAGAAGCGAAGCATCGTCCGGCCGCTGATCGCCCGACTGCGCCGCGACTACAACGTATCGGTCTGCGAAGCCGACGGGCAGGATACATTGAGCAGGGCCGTCCTCGAAGTGGTCTGCGTCAGCCAGAACGGCGCCCTCGCCTACCGTCAACTCGAGAAGATCGCCGGGCGCGTCGAAAACTGGCGCATTGACGCGGAGGTTGTCGACTACCTCATTGAAATGGTGGCTTGACAGAGGAGTCCGGTCTGTGGGCCGGTTTCGCCCGAAATGCCCACCCGCGGCCGGGGAGCGGCGCATCTCTCACGCCTGCTCGGACGCGAGCCCCTTTCCGGCAGTGCCCGCCTTGCCGCAACGCGTGCGCGTCACGTGGTTTGCGCGGCCAGCGGCACGCCCGGGGAGGGATTGTGTCTGCTGAGCGCGATCAGGGATTCGTCCCGATTCTCTTCTGAGGACCAGCCGGAATGCCGCCAAATGAGAAGGACCGCGCTTGCCACAACGCTGAAGATCGCGATCCACTGGGCGGTCGCCAGCTCTCCCATCACCCACGCGTCAGGGCGGAAATACTCGACCCAAAAGCGGCCCAGCGGGTAGGCGATGAAGTACAACAGCGCCCCGTCTCCCCGGCGCAGCTTGTGCCCAAACTGCCAGTAAATGAGATAGAGCAGGGCAAACAACAGAACGTTCCAGCCCGCTTCATAGAAAAAGGTCGGGTGAAAGCCGTTGCTCGCATACCAGTCCAGCGTTGCCTGTGGGATTTCGGCCACTCCGCACGGCGGCGCCCCTTCAGGGCGCTGGCAAGGATGTACGGGGTTTATGTGGAAGGCCCACGGCAGGTCCGTCGCCTGCCCGTACAACTCCTGATTGGCGAAGTTTCCCAGCCGTCCAATCGCCTGCGCCACCAGCACATTGGGTCCGATGTAATCCAGATAGCTGAGAAAGCTCAGACCGTTGCGCCTCGTATACAGCACGATGGCGACGACCCCGCCAATCAGGCCGCCGTATATGCCCAACCCCGTAAACCCGAAGCCCCCTTTCCCGCCGCCCCATAATCTGATGATTTCAAACGGGTTTTCTCGATAGAAGGCCCAACCCGGCCCATCGGCAGGCGTGCTGAAAACATGGTACAGCCGTGCGCCGACGATGCCCAGGAGCAGTGTCCAAGCCAGAAGGTTCCAGATGTGGTCAGGATTCTCTCCCGCGCGCTGCGAAAGCCGCCCCGAGAGCCACGCGGCAACAACCGCGCCGCCCACAATGAAGACACCGTACCACCCAGGGGCAAACACTCTGCCGAAAATCTCAAGTTCAAAAATGGTCGGACCCATACCGTTACCTTGTCTATGAATGTGCGCAACCGCAACCTTGCGACAGTATAGAAGAACCTCACCGTTTACCCTAAATCCCGCTCAACTGGCGACCACGGAAAACGCCCGCGCCCCTTAATTCCTTTAAGGGCCAGGCGCGCCGTTTTCCAGCCACACCTCCAGCGTGGCGCCAACCCGCTCAAAACTCTCCACCCCCAGCTTATTGATCGTATCTTCAACCGTATGCCAGTATGGATAGGTGAAGTCGATGATGTCAATGGCCGTGTAGCCAGCCTCTATGAACGGTGTGTGATCGTCCAGCAATGGCGTGCCCGCATCCATCCGGAACCATTCCCCGTATCCCAGCTGCGCGGCAACTGACCAGATCGCCTCCGTCAGGCCGCGGTGCGAATTCGGCTCCCACAGAAGCTGCTGATCCGCGTCACCGATCATATCCACGATCACCGTGTAGCGCGGAGACTGGCACTCTCCCAGCGCGTCCCAATTCTCAACGAAATAACGGCTGCCCAGAATCCAGTCCCATCCCTGAATGTAACCATTGTCCTCGGCATCGAAGAATGCCAGGCAGATCGTGTGATCTGTGCTCTCCACATCCAGCGTGCGCGCCATCTCCAGCAGAACGGCCACGCCCGACGCGCCGTCATTCGCGCCCGGCACAGGCTTGCTCCGGTTCTCGGGGTCCGGATCAGAATCCGAAAAGATGCGCGTATCGTAATGCGCGCCCAGAATGATCACCGGGCCCGAACCCCTGTATGCGATGATGTTGCGCGCGTCCACGTCGGGCAGCGGCCGGAACGGTTGGATCAGCACCTCCCATCCATGCGCATTCAACTCCGCGACCAGCCAGTCTCCCATCTCGCGGTGGGCCGGCGTGCCCGTGATGCGCGGCCCAAAGGCCATCTGTTCCTCTACATAGACCATCGCCTGCTCAGCCGAAAAGGAAGGAGAGGAATCCGGCAGCTCCAGCAGCCCATAGCCCAGATAGCCGAAAAACCCCGCTGATGCGGCCAGAGCCACCAGCAGCGTGATCTCAGTCCGGAATGTCTTTGTTGAATTCATCAGGCGCCGCCAGTTAATTTGGATCATGGCAAATGTTGGGAGCCTCTTGTATTGGTGGCTTCATCTTTACGCTGAGATACCATTTGCTTCCCTTGCGCTCTCCGGAGACTTTACGCCGCCGCCTGTTTTATGCAGCCCGTGCGCCGTTCCTCTGCGCCTGACTGGTATCTTTCCACCCCTATGCCGCGTGCCCAGTTGAAGAATAAGTCAGGAACGCGACCGCAGCCGAATCCGAATGGGAGTGCCCACAAACGGGTGATGCCGGCGCAACTGATTCTCCAGGTATCGGAGGTAACTGAAGTGCGCCAACTCCGGATCGTTGACAAACAGGATAAAGGTGGGAGGCTCGACGCTGGCCTGCGTTGCGTAGTAGATCCGCAGCGGCCGCAACTGTTTCGTTGCCGGCGGCGAACGGTGATAGGCATCCTGAATCACGCCGTTCAACTCCGCCGTCGGGATGCGGCGCCGCCGTTCTGCCGCGACCGCCAGCGCCGTCGGCAACACCTTCTGCACACGCTGTTTGGTCAGCGCGCTGATGAAGAGCACCGGTACATAGTCAAGAAACTTCAGATCTTCCCGTACCTTTCGCGTGTACTCCACCATCGTCTGCGTGTCCTTCTCGACAACATCCCACTTGTTCACCAGAACGACAACGCTCTTGTGCGCCTCCAGCACATGACCGGCAATATGCGCATCCTGGGCTGTGACACCTTCGACGCCGTCGATCAGAAGCAGGGAAACGTCGGCCCGATCTATGCCGCGCATACTGCGAAGCACGCTGTATTTCTCGATGCCCGGCTCCACCCGCCCCCGCCGCCGTATGCCTGCCGTGTCAATCAATGCGATCTTCTGACCGTGATAGATTAGTTCAGTATCAATGGCATCCCGGGTGGTCCCCGCAATGTCGCTTACAATTGCCCTTTCTCGCCCCAGCAATGTGTTGAGCAGACTGCTCTTGCCCACATTCGGCCTGCCCACCAGCGCAATCGCTACGACATCCTCTTCTTCCTCATCCCCTACCAGGCTGTCTGAAAGCTCGCCCGCGATGACGTCGAGCAGGTCGCCGACACCGATACCGTGAAAGGCGCTGATCGCGATCGGTTCGCCAATGCCCAGCGCCCAGAACTCTGCCGCGTCAAGTTGCCTCTGTTCGCTGTCAGCTTTGTTGACCGCCAGCAGAACCGGTTTTGTCGTCTGCTGCAGGAATTCGGCCAGGTCTTCATCGGCCGCCGTCATACCGTCCTTTCCATCCACCACCAGAACGATAACGTCAGCCTCGTTCACCGCGATCTGCGCCTGATTCGTAATCTCTTTAACGTAGCGGGAGGAGTCGAGCGCCAAGGGCGCCACGCCCGGCCTAGAAGCACGGAACTCCGCCGTCTTCTGCGCCTCCAGGCCGCCAGTGTCAATCACGACAAAGGAAACGCCGCTCCACTCCGCCTCCCCATAGATACGGTCCCGCGTCGTGCCCGGCATGTCCTCAACGATCGCTGTTCTCTCGCCGATCAGCCGGTTGAAGAGCGTGGACTTGCCCACATTCGGCCGGCCAACCAGCGCCACGACTGCCTGTCGTCGTGCCATGTCAGTTTGCTTCCGTCGGCGTTGCGGTGGGCGACGAGCCCGGCTGGTCCGGAGCCGGAACCGGGGATGGCTCCACCGTCGCTCCCGCCGGCTCCGGGGTCGCCGTTGTCTCCCCGCCCGGTGAGTCCGTCGGCTCCGCCGGTCCCGGCACCGGCGTGCCCGGTGTTTCAATCGGCTCTGGAGTCTCCGTCGCTGTCGGGGTGATCAAGGACTCAATTAACACCTCAATCGCTTCCGGAATCACGCCCTCCTCGACGATCCCTTCCGGCACAACAACCGTGGGCTCCACCAAATGGCTGCCGGGCAACAGACCCGTCAGATCAAGAAGCACCCGTACCTCCTCCGGGCCAAGCAGCTCCAACCGCGGCAGCGGGCCGCTCACAATCACCTCCACCTCTTCCAGCGAGACCGTAATGCGCATGTCATCGCCCGCGCCCTGTACCACCGGATGACGCCGGACCGTTAAGCTGCTCTCCAACGCCTCCACGCTCACCGTTACCGATACACTGTCCTCCGCCGTGGATACATTTTCCGGCAGAATGAGCGCGAGTCGCTCCCGAACATCATCCGTCGCGCCTTCTATCTGAAGCGTTGTCGTCTCCACAAATCCAGGAACTTCCCTCAGCGCATTGGGGCTGCCGAGCAGTACAACCGTCTGCGGCTCGACCTTTACCCCTGTCAGCCGGTAATTCGGTGAAGGCAGCCCCTGCACATCTGCCCGCACCACCACCTCCTTGCGCCCGGGCGGCTGCACCACCGGCACAACGATTCGCGCCGTGCCCGGTTTCACGACGACTCGCTCCACCTCCAGGTTTTGAGCATTGCGAGCAATCAAGGGTCGAACCTGTTCTACCTGGCTTTTGGCGTTGCGCAGGAAAACCGACGCAACCACCGACCGCACCTGCGTTACCAGCGTGCGCGGCCCCGAAATCTCGACTTCGGCCGGCTCCGACAGCGGCTCCTGCCAGTCATAGCCAAATGCCGCGCTGTCCATCACCTCTACTTCCACCGGTATGAATCTCGAGATGACCGGTTCAAGCTGCACGCGCAACTGCCTCGGCTCATGCGCAATGACCTCGACATCCGGATTCAATGCCGTGACCACGACTTCCACTTCATGGCTTCCTGCCGTCAACCCCGCCAAATCGATCACCGCGCTGAAATCGTCCGCCTGCTGCGACTCCAGCGAACGTTGCGGCGCACGCAGCGTCAGCACTGCCGTACGATTGGTCAAGTCCTGTAAACTCCGCAACCCGGCGCCCATGTTCCGCACCTCGATCAGAATCGGCTCCTCGTACTCCAGCCGAGTCATCGGGTTTTCCTGTTCTATTGCGATAAACCAGACGACAAACGCCAACAGCACCGACAGCAGCAGAGTCGTTGTCGGCTTTACGGAGCGGCTGTAACGCCGAATCCTATTAAACTTCAGCAAGAAATTCCCCAGTTTCTGCATTGCCCATTATCGGTCGCGGTTCATAGAATTCGGTTAACCTGCGCCGTAGCTCATTCGCATCCAACCGGCGGGCCATCCGCCCGCCCGTCGCAATCGATATCGCGCCCGTCTCCTCCGACACGACAACGCTCATCGCGTCCGTCAACTCCGTAATGCCAATCGCGGCCCGGTGCCGCGTGCCCAGCTGCCGGTCAGTAAGGTTGCGATTTGTCAGGGGCAGAATGCACGACGCTGCCGCCACCCTGCCGTTCTGTACGATGACCGCCCCGTCGTGAAGCGGTGTCCCCGGGAAAAAAACGGTCAGCAACAGTTCATCGGTCAGTTCCCCGTCGATCTTCACGCCGCGGTCGACATACTCCATCAAACCTCCGCTCCCTTCCAGGACCAGCAGAGTGCCATGGCGCCGCGCCGAAAGTTGCTCGCATGAGCGGACAATCTCGTTGATCAGCGGTTCCGCCCCCCCATTTGCGCGGCGTAGAAAAAACGGCGTCCTCCGCCCCACCTGTTCAAGAACGCGCCGGATTTCCGGCTGAAATATGACTGGGATCGATACAAAAACTACCAGCGAGCTATTGCGTAACAGCCAGCTGAAAGCCGTTAACTCTACCGTACGCACCAGCACAAACACCAGGATGCCAATGATCAATATGCCAAGTACCAGCTGCGCCGCCTGCGTCCCCCGCAGCAAATGCAACAAGGCATAGAAAATCACCATCAGCAGAAACAGATCTACGATGTTCTGCCAGTCTGTCAGGCGACTGAGAATTGCCACAAAGTCGGTCATGTCACCCTCTTCTCCCACAACGAACCGTCACTGGAACCCAACTTCTCTTCACGCGCAGCCTTTCGCGCGAATGCGCCCTCCTATGAAGGCAGCACCGCGCCGCCCAGCAAATGCGCAAGAATCGCCTTCTGCGCATGCAGCCGGTTGTGCGCTTGCGGGAACAGGCGGCTGCTGTCCCCGTCAGCCACCGCGTCCGATATCTCTTCCCCCCGGTGCGCCGGCAGACAGTGCATCACAAGCACCTCTTCGTTGGCCGTCCGCCGCACCAACTCCGTATTGATCTGGTAGGGCGGGAGGACTGCCATCCGCTCCTCCTTCTCCTCTTCATCACCCATGCTGACCCACACGTCGGTGTACAGGACGTCCGCTCCCATCACACCATCCAGGTCGTCCGTGATGTCGACCTCCGCCTCCGCCGCAGTCAAAACCTCATCGGAAGGCACATACCCGGCCGGAGCCACCACGCGTACATTGAGCCCAACCTTGCCCGCAGCCATCAGCAAACTGGTCGCGACATTGTTGGCGCCGTCGCCCACGTACACAAGCGTCCTGTCCTCCAAACTGCCGAGCTGCTCCCAGATTGTGTAAACGTCGGTCAGAGCCTGGCACGGATGACTGAAATCACTCAATCCGTTGATCACGGGCACGCTGCCCCACGCCACCATCTCCTCAATGTGACGGTGCGCAAAAACACGCGCCATGACGCCGTCCACGTACCCGCTCAATACCCGGATCACATCAGCCGGGCTCTCTCGCGTCCCCAGACCAACCTCAGCCGGACTGAGATAGAACGCATACCCGCCCAGGTGCTGCATACCCATTTCAAAGCTGACGCGAGTGCGCAATGACGGCTTCTCAAACAGCATCGCCAGCGACTTCCCGGACAGAATCGGTTCATTGCGCCCGCTGCGCGTCCACTCCTCCTTCAGGTCCCTGGCCAGCCTCATCAGGCCCCAGAACTGTTCACTTGTCAGACTATCGATGCCAACAAAATGGTCGAGGGGCGTAACGCTCACAATCCTCTCCTGATCTGTGGTCCGGAAATGCCCCCGCGCAGAGGGATGCATCCGAGTATTAAGACGACAGCTCTGCTCGCTTTGTTCCCATAGCGAGGAACTGCCCCGGCCTGCGCCCAATCTGAGCCGGGCCGCAGTCAAAAAGCGCTCTGCGCCATCGCCGCCGCGCTGACCAGCATGGCCGCAGTCCATGAAGCCTGAACATTGACGAGTGACCGACCGCGGTAGACCGCCGCCCAGGTGGCCAGCCACAGCACGCCCAGTACCGCCAGAGCCAACGGCGCCCGACCTACGATCAGCATCAACGAAATCCCGGCCTGCGCCAGGGCCATGACAGTGAGCCCTCTGCGCGCGCCAACATCCTCCATGCAGCGATTCGCGCCCCAGACATGCATGGTCCACAACATTACGAGCGCCCAGTGATGACCATCCCAGGGGTCGAGGCCGAACAGCGTCAGACCCAGGATCCATGGCGCTGCCACAACCACAACACTGTGCAGCACCGAAGGGGAGACCAGCGGCACATGACGCGAAAGCCAGCCGCTCACCGCAAGGCCCAGCACAACCAGCGTGGCCCATACCGCCTCCAGGCCGATTGCCGAGGCGGCTGCCATCGCCACAACGACGCCCGGCAACCAGGCCCGCGCCGCCACCGAGAGAACGCTCGGTCCGTGCATTCCCAGTACGCGCGCAGCAGGCGAACCCATTGCCAGGTACGGCAACCATGGGCGCCTGTGTTGCAGCGTATTTCTAATACGGGGCAATGCCTCTGGTGTTGCAAGCCCGCCCCAGATGTTGCCCCACAAGGGATCGACCAGCAGAAAGAGGAGCGCCAGCATCTGCGGGGAAACCGTGCGGCCCACTTCGCCGACGCCAGCGGCCAGCGCCGCCGCGGCCAGCGACCATGCGGCAGAGATGCGCCACGGAGAAAGCTCCAGCCAAAAACGCGCATCCAATAACGCGCTGCTGGACGTAGCCGGTATCGTCACCGGTCCCGACACTCGTTCGCCGTCCGCGCCGGGCGCCTCTCTGCCTGCACGCCTGCGCCCCGCCTCCGCCGCGCCGAACCTCTCTGATGCTGTCAAAGTCTACCTAAACTCCTTCTCGCTACCGGCAGGGCCGACTCGCCTTCGGATCACTGGCGCCGATCGCCAATCGGTGCATGACCCCAAGGTCTGAGATAGGCTAATCCGCCGCTGTAAGTATACCAGAATGGGTTTCAACGGCGAATATCACACGAATACCTGCAAACGGCCCGGCTGCACGACCACAGTCAGCTTCTCAACCCCTTGAGCCAAAACCTCTCCGTCCGTATGCACCGGGACGGGCTGCCGCACCGTAATGCGGACAGACCGCAAGCGGCCAAAATGCACGGCCTTCTGGCCCTGCAACCCCGTACTGGTCATCGCCCTGGGAAGAAGATTCAAAATCCCCAACCTGGAAAGCGCTTCAGCGTAGGCCAGATCCAACAGTCCGTCGTCCATCACCGCATCAGGCGTCAGATAAAATGCGCCGCCGGTACGCCGCGTGTTCCCGATGCTCACCAACAACATGGGCATCGCCGCCTCGTGGACATTGCCTTCGCCGTCGGTCCAACTGACCTCGAAATACGGCTGATCATACGCTCGCAACGCCCGAAACGTCGCCCACAAATAGATGGCGAACCCCCGCAACCGTTTGATTTTGCGGCTCTCTACCGTTACCTGCGCCTCAAAACCCACGCCAATATTGTTGCCGCTATAGCGATGCATGGTGTCGCGCCCGTCGAATGCTTCGACCAGGCCCAAATCGACTGTCCGCGTCCGGCCCGCGCGAATCGCCTGCACGCCCGCATCGAAATCCCGCGCCGCGCCCGCCATATCGGAAAAGTCGTTGCCGCTGCCCGCCGGAAAAACTGCCAGGCCCCGCACCGTCTCGCCGTCCGGCGTCGCCTGCGCCAGGCCATTTAAGACCTCATGGACCGTTCCGTCGCCGCCCGCGGCCGCCACGATCGCATAGCCGTCCAATCGCGCCTGCCGCGCCAGGGAGATTGCCTCCCCCGGTCCCCTGGTTTCCGTCAACTCAAACGGAACATTGCCCCTTCGGAACGCAGCCTCGAGCGCGTCGGCTACACGACCGCCCCGCCCCCGCCCCGCATATGGATTGAGAATAACCTTAACCGTCTCCATCGCGCCCCCGCTCGGAAGGACTTCCCGCCTCAGTCGACACTTCTTCGAGAATTAACGTCTCTCTCGCCGGTATCGTCAGGCCCCAAAGCGTTCCATTGCGTGCGTCAAAGATTTCGTCGCCGGCCTCCGGCGGCCAGATCGCCCGAAAGGTTCGCTGCGAAGCGCCGGAACTTTCCTTTTCGCCGCGCGCTTCGCCGGCAAGCGGAACAGCCAAGCGAGCCTCTGCCTTCGCACGGTTGAAAAGCACGATCAGATGGTCTTCCCCTTCGCAGCCTTGCTCCGCTGCCTGGCTCCCTGTCCCTGCGCCCCCGCGCAGCCAGCGGCTGAATCCGAAGACCTCGCCGGCAGCCACCAACGTCCTGTACCCGCCCGTGCGCAGCGCAGGCTGGCTGTGCCGCAGCGCAATCGCCTTCCGATAGTAGTCGAGCAGGTCATTATCCCAACTCTCCTGCTCATCCCATGGAAAGGCCCCGCGGCAGCCGGGATCGGGTCCGCCGTCCATGCCGATCTCTTCGCCATAGTAGATGCACGGCGCGCCCGGCAGCGTCATTTGCAACATCAGGCATAGCCGCACGCCGCTGGCGTCCCCGTCCAAAGCCCACAGGTTGCGCGCCGTATCATGGCTGTTCAAAAGGTTCAACTGCGCCGTAACCACCTGCCAGTCGTAACGCGCCAAAGTCCGCTCGATCACGGCCGCAAAAGCATGTGTATTCAGCTTCTCGATCGCGTATCCCCCGGGCCGGTAGTCGCGCGGAACCGTCTCCGCGCCGAAATACCCGTAAGCCGCGCGGCTCAGAACGTAGTTCATCACCGCATCAAAACGATCCCCCTGCAACCACTCCTCCGCCTCATCCCAAATCTCGCCCACCGTGTAGGCGTCGGCATTCGTCTCCTTCACCACGCGCCGAAACGCCCGCCAAAACTCCGGATCGTCAATCTCCTCCGGCACATCCAATCGCCAACCGTCCGCGCCGAATTCGATCCAGTGACGGGAGACCTCCAGCAGATACTGCCTCATGCCGGGATTGCCCGTGTTCAGTTTGGGCAGAGCGGGCAGATTCCACCAGGCTGCGTAGTTGTGCGGCTGCTGCTCGCTGCTGTGATAGGGCCGCAGCGGCCATCCCTTTACCCGGAACCAGTCGAAATAGGGCGACCTCTTTCCGGTTTCCAGGATATGATGAAACGGCCAGAAGCCCCGTCCGCAATGGTTGAACACGCCGTCGATAACCACGCGCATACTCCGGCCATGCGCCGCGTCCAACAACTCGCGAAAAGCGGCGTCCCCTCCCAACAGTGGGTCCACCTTCATATAATCGAAAGTATGGTAACGGTGATTGGCAGCCGAACTGAAGATCGGGTTCAAATAGAGGGCATTGACGCCCAACGCCTCCAGATAGTCCAGCCGGTCAACGATGCCCAGAAGATCGCCGCCCTGGAATCCCTCTTCCGACGGCGGCGCGCCCCAGGGTTTGAACTGGATTCCTGGCGGATGTTTCAGACGCGGGCTGCGGCTGAAGCGATCCGGAAAGATCTGATAGAAAACCGCATGCTTCACCCAATCAGGTGTCTTGACGCCCATCTGATTTCACCGCGCATTGAGGGGAGGCCCCGGCCCTGAGAGCCGCCTGTGCCCGTGCTCTCGCCCTGATTGTTGCACAGCCACCAGTGGTTGTCAACGCCCCAAGCCACCCGTTCTGCCCTGCAATTTGCCAACAAGCGGCACGCCCGGCCAGCCTTCATGCGTGTGGAACCAGCGCCAAGGGAGAGTACAAGAAAGAGCTGCGCTGACCTTCAGGGTCCCTTTGAAGTCATAGGTGAGCGGCATCTTTCACACCTCCTGCCGCTTGCGGCGCTTGTACGCTTGCCAAAGTTCACGAGCGTCCTCAAAGTTCCTCTGCTGGGGGCTTTTGCGCCACCGCCGAGCAGGACTATCAATCTGTCCCCATCTCTGCCCAAATTGACTCTGCAGCCTGGACCGACGTCTAATCGGCACGCCAACACCCCACTGCCAGCGCCTCTCACGTTGGACAGGTTCCCAGCCTCCATCCGGGCGAGAGTTATCCTCACTCTGACCGCCGACCCGGCGTCGAGACTGTCGAACCAACGACCGAATGGACTGCGCCCAACCATTGCGCACAGTTCTCCGCTGTGTGATAATTTCCCGTGCCGCCCTCCCGTCTTCCCTTGCGCATGGCCGGCGCGCGCCGCGAACCGACCGGTCCCTAACCCATGTACCTGCGTTTTACCCGTTTCCTCCTGCCTCTAATCCTCACAATCCTCATCTTTGAATTCGGCGCGCAGAGCATTAACGCAGGCATGGCGCGCATGCCCGACGCCACGCGTGTCCTGGCCGCATTTGGACTGGCCTGGGGATTGGTCACCGCACTGTCCAGCCCGCTCGCGCAAATTCGCTACGCCGGCATGGTCCTGGTGGAGGACAAAAGAGACTTCTGGCGGGGTCTGCGCTACGTCAGCGCGCTGGCGCTTCTGATGGTGGCAATACAATGGCTGCTTAGCGGCACGCCACTCAGCCGCCATCTGCTCGAGGGCCTGCACGGCATCGACCTCGAGACCGGCGAGCGCGTGCGCATGATGATGCTGTGGCTCCTGCCAATGCCGCTCGTAAGGGGCTTGACGCAGCTCGGCGCCGGCGTCCTGACCCGCGCCAAACGGACCGGCCAGATCAGCCTCGCAACCGCCCTGAGCGTTGCCGCCGGCCTCGCGACCGTCGTCGCGCTTCTCCAGGTCGATTCTATTCGCGACCATCCCATCTGGCTGCCGATCCTCGTTCTCTACGCTTCCGCCCTGACCGAGTTTGGCGCCATCCTCTGCTTTCTCTGGCGTTTCGCCGGCAGCGGCCTGCCGCACAGGCTCGATCGCTCCCCGATCACCTATACCGCCTTCTTCCACTTTACCTGGCCGCTGGGGCTCATGAATTTCATGCAGGAGTCCAGCCGGCCCCTCATCAACCTGTTCGTCGTGCGCGGCGCCAGCGGCGCAGAAGAAATCGCCGCGCTGACAGTGGCCTACACACTCGGCCAGTGGACCTACCGGTGGTTGAACGAACTGCGCGCCCTCATGCCCCCCTTCTACGCCGAACTGCGCGCCTACCGTCCGTTCCTTCTCTACGCTTACCGGTGCGGCTTCATCGCCAGCGCCATCTGCCTCCTGCTCTTCTGGACGCCCCTGCGAACAGTCCTGTTGGAGCAGGTCATCGGCCTGACACCGGCCCTGGCCGAGCTCAGCCGCGCGCCGCTCCAGATCTACACGTTCTTCCCATTTATAGTCATCCACCGCGCCTACTTTCACAGCATCGCCTTTGTCGAGCGGCACACGCTTCCCATGGCGGTGGGCGCGCCGATGCGCACCGGCGCCATCCTCGCCGCCCTGCTGCTCCTGCCCCTGTTTGGCGTGCAGGGCGCGGCCCTCGGCGTAGCATCCCTGCTTGCCGGCTTCATTTCCGAAACTGTCACCGTCTGGTGGCTAATCCTGGGCAAAAAACAGTTCCGCCTCTGGCGAGCGCGTCCAGCCGTCTAACCCCGCCTCCCCCCAACCCATCCCCAATTCCCATTGCTCAATCAGATTACCCTCCCGCCGCTAACCCCTGGCTCCTGGCCTCTACGCCCTGCAGTTCCGGGCCTCCCCCAACCCCCGACCTTCAACCTTGTCGCCTTGCGCTGTGTCGGCGGCCCCTCCGCGCCCCGCCCTTCCCGCGCCCCGCCGCACGCCAGTGCCGTCAAACGCCGTCAGCCGCCAAGTCCCCTCATCAACCGGGCGGGGCAGTGCCTGGACCCGGTGGCCCTGCGCCGATCCCCGGCGGCAAACACCCGCCGCCGGGCCGGGGAGTCCCCCGGACCCCCCGCCCCAACACCCGCTCGCCCCCGATCGCAATGTACGCCCGCCCTACCTCGTAACACACTCAAATCACCTTCCGCAAGGCGTCCTTCGTGTGTCCAGGGCATACGCATTTTTCTGGGAGAGAACATTCAGCGGGGGGGACGGGGATTTTGTCTGAACGGGGATTTGGGACGGGGATTTGTCTGAACGGGGATTTGGGGGGACTTTTGGGATTAGGGGGATGGGGGAAACGGCAACGGCGAACGGCGACGTCTTTTGATCCACGGAGGTGGGCAGCGCCTTTGTGGTGCGCGATGGGGATGGTGTGAGGGGGTGGTGCGTGTTCGTGCGTGTTTGTGAGCGTTGCATGAGCGTTTACGAATGTTCGTGAGCGTTTGTGAGCGTTTACGAGCGTTCGTGCGTGTTCGTGAGTGATCGTGAGTGTTTGTGAGCGTTCACGAGTGTTTGTGAGCGTTTACAAGTGTTTGTGAGTGTTTACGAGTGTTAACGAGCGTTCACGAGTGTTCGCGAGTGTTTGTGAGCGTTCACGAGCGTTCGTGAGTGTTTGTGAGCGTTCACGAGCGTTCGTGAGTGTTTGTGAGTGTTTACGAGTGTTCGTGAGCGTTTGTGAGTGTTTGTGAGTGTTCACGAGCGTTCGTGAGTGTTTGTGAGCGTTGGTGAGAGATTGGAGGTGGAAAAGGGCGGGGATCCGCGAAGGGAGGCGAATCGGGGCCAGGGCGAGTGATAGACGGGCGATGAATGGGCGTTTGCGAGCGTCTGACGAGGTGTTGAGGGGGTTTGGGCGGTTTGATGGGTGTTGCGGCGGGTGGGGCGGCAGGATGGTGGGTAGGGGATTACGCTGCCGCGAGGAGGGGCGGCAGGAGTACAGTATATTCTATTTGTTTTTCAACCTTCCCAGGTCAGGAGGTTGGAACGGGCTGGTGGTTGATTACGGCGCCATTGGGGGCGTCCGGGTCGTTAAGTTCGTCCTGCGTTCTCTCGTAGTCGTCATTCTGATAGAGGTTCTCGAGGAGGCGAATCAGGTCGCCGGCCTGGCGCACCTGGTCGGCCAGGACTTCGGGGTCGGTTTCGACTTCGCCGGTTTCGGGGACGACGCCGGTCCTGGTCCGGGCGGGGCGATTGGTTGGCGTCGGGGAGATCATACAGACGCGAGGGAATGTATGAACCAGGGTGGAACAAGTGTACTCGATTGGCTGCACGATGTCAAGGGGCAAACGGGGATTTTGTCTGGGCCGGGGATTGTCTGAACGGGGATTTGGGGGGATTTTTGGGATTTGGGGGATGGGGGGAAACGGCGAACGGCAACGGCCTTTTGATCCACGGAGGGGCACGGAGAAGGGCGCGCGGGCCGTGTTGGCGTCTCAGATTGGGGGTGGGTTTCTGTGCGGAGGGGCTTGGGCGCCCACAAGGGCGCCCCTACAGGGGGTTTGCGAGGGAGGGGAGGGGTGGAGTGGAGGGGACGCGTGGGGGTAGCGCGCTTTGTGACCTTCCCGCGCCGTGAAGTGAACGTTGTCCCACGCGCAACCCCTGATGTGGCCCCGCATGTAACTCTTCAAGTAGGACGACTCGTTGCAGCCTTGCAGGGAGGGATGAGCCGGGCCGGGCTCATGGCCGTTTTGGGGTTAGCGGATTGGAGTCTTTTCCTCAAGACCTATCTACACACCAGCCTTGACGCCGGCCTGATAGAGATGACACATCCGCAAAGACCAAGGAGCAGGAATCATCGATATCGGTTGACCGACCTGGGCGGCGAGGCTCGGAACACCCCATAAAAGGAAACTTTATTCATGATTAGACACGGATCGTAACTGGCTTAAATGGGAATAGACCGATTTGGGCAATTTCTACTAATTTGTATTGCAAATGATCAGAGTCCCTCGGCTGCCGAGGGACTCTGATTTGTAGATGGCATCGCCGCCTACGGTACCAATGCATCCTGCCCAGGGCGCACTGTTTCGAAAGTCCTTTTCGCCTTTAAGTCAGGTTGGCCTTCGCGCATGGGGCGGGTCGGACTGAGGCGCGCCGCCATGCCTGCCTCTCTAGGTAGCCGGCATAATCAGTGTTCGACTTCGACCCACAACTCTTCGACGCCCCGCAGGACAATCTGGTCTTTGAACACAGGTTCAGAGGCCAACCGTATTGAAGAGTACCGATCCAGCAGGCTGGAAAAGGCGATGCGTCCTTCCAGGATGGCAAGGGGAGAGCCGAGGCAGTAGTGGATGCCGCGGCCGAAGGAGAGGTGGCTGATTTCGTCGCGCCCGATATCGAGCTCGTCGGGATTGGCAAAGATTTGCGGATCTCGATTTGCGGCCCCGACTATCGCCAGAATCCGCTGGCCGGCCGCAATCCGTTTGCCTCCGATCTCAACATCGTCGATGGCGTTACGCGCGTCCATCTGCACGGGGCTGTCATACCTGAGCAGCTCGTTGATAGCCGAATCCAACAGTTCGGGATGCTCCCTCAATCGTTGCAGCTGCGCCGGATTTTTGAGCAGAGCCAACATGCCGTTGCCGATCAGGTTACGCGTCGTCTCGTTGCCTGCGACCAGCAACAGCATGAGTGTTGAGAGCAGCTCTTCGTGGGTAAGTCTGTCCCCTTCTTCTTCAGCAGCCAGCAGCGCGCTGATCATGTCATTCTGGGGCGCCTGCCGCCTCTGCTCGATGATGCCCTCGAAGTATTCGAAGAGCTCCTCGGTCGCCTGTTGGACCCGCTCTATCTGTTCGCTGTTGAGCAGTGGATTGACCGAGAGCGCAATATCGTCGGACCATTCCCGGAAGCGCTCTCGATCCTGTGCCGGAACGCCGAGCATCTCGGCGATGACGATAACCGGCAACGGGAAGGCAAAATCGCTGATCAGATCGATCCGGCCTCTGCCGGCGGCCGCGTCCAGGAGTTCGTCAACAAGCTCCTGGATGCGCGGACCAAGCTCCCTTACCGCGCGCGGGGTAAAGGCCTTGGAGACAAGCCCCCGCAACCTGGTGTGATCAGGGGGGTCCAGATCCAGAAATGTTCGATACTGCATGTAGTCGTAGTTGCGCTCCGCGTTCGTAAAGCGTTTGTGGTCAGCCAGAACGTCCTGCACATCTTCGTAGCGGGTCAACGCCCAGGCCTCGATTAACCGCATGCGGTGGACGGGGTCCTTCTGGCGCAGCTGTTCATAGGTGCGGTACGGGTCCTCTATGAACGCGCTGGAGGTCAGGTCGTAACTTACCCCTGACTCCAGACGCTCCCACGCCAGCAGAATCCGCTTTACGACCAGTTTCACTGCATTGAGCCCGACATTCGACATACCAGCCACCCTCCTTATGACGCCGCATTTTCGCTTTGCTATGCCACTCTTTTTGGGAACCCGGTTGATCGCTCCACCCTGATCTGCCCCCGACGTTTGTACCACCCGTTATGTTAGTCCGACAAGCACGGGGACAGGGTCGGCAGGCTAGAAGGTCCCTGGCTCCGGCAGATACAGACCAAAGGTCCAACTATTTTGGGCAATCCAGAAGGGACGGGAGAGCGCCGCGAGTGACGAGGCCGAGCGCTCCCGCGCATGAGATCATGGCGCAGAATGGCTGGTAGAGCCCCGAAATGGTCGCCGACTACACACAAACTGAGAATGCAGAGCAGGCGAATCAAGCGCCCTATGCTGCTCGCCGATGAGAACTGCCCTCCCCGCATTGCTTCCCCACCCCCTTCATATGTCCGCCCAATCAACGTCCCCGCGACCTCCATCCTCTCCCCAAAACACTACGTCCGCCAAAAATCGTTGTTCTTCGCGCCCCTTCGCGTGACTTCGGGGAAAAGATGCCCTCCGCCGTTCCCCGTGCCCCTCCGCGGACAAGAAAACGTGCTCCTCCCGCCCAGCCCCTACGAATAACGCCCCACCGCGTCCATATCCAACTCGATTCCCAGCCCCGGCCCATCGGGAATCTGCAACATGCCATCCTCGTCCAGCTGCCAGCCGCCTACCACGATCTCATCGATATAGGGCGAACCGGTCTTGTACTCCACCAGGTCCGTATCCGCCAGCGCAGAGGCCAGCTGCAGGTCGGCCGCCAGCCCCATCGCCGTGTTCCAGCCATGTGGAATCATGCGCACGCCGTTCTCCTGCGCCATCCACCCGATGCGGCGCTCCTCACTGATGCCTCCCACCTTGGCGACATCCGGCTGTACGATGTCGAAGGCGCCCTGCTGGAGAAAGGGAAGGAATGACTGCCGCCGCGTCATCACCTCGCCTCCGGCGATGGGGATCGTCGTGTTACGCCGCAAATGGATGAAGTCTTCCAGGTCGTCGGGCCGCAGCGGCTCCTCGAACCAGTCCACGCCATAATCGGCCAGCATGCCCGCGCAGCGCAGCGCCCACGTGTATCGCCCCTGCCAGTGCGCATCGCTTCCGCCGGCGTCTACCATCAGCTGGTTGTCATCGCCCACAACCTCGCGCGCCGTTGCCACAATCTCCTCGTCCAGCTGGTCGCTGACACGGCCAAAAGGTCCCCATCCCATCTTGAAAGCGCGGAACCCCTGCGCCTTCCACATCTCCAGTTCGTCCCGTAACGGCGCCGGCTGGTCCATTAGCAGCGAAGCGTAGGGCCGAACGCGTTCGCGGTACCGCCCGCCCAGCAGGCGGCCAACCGGCTGCCCCGTCACCTTGCCCAGAATATCCCACAGCGCAATGTCGATGCCGCTGATCGTATGTGTGACGCTGCCGCCCCGCCCCAGCCAGAACGTATTCTGGTGCAACCGCTCGCTTACCCGTTCCGGCTCAATCGCGGACTGCCCGATCAACAGCGGGCGCAGCACCTCCAGCGCGGCCAGCACAAGCCCATCGTTCGTAAATACGGCGCCGTGTCCGGTGACCCCTTCATCCGTTTCCACGAACACAAGCGTGTGTACGCAGTCCTCCTCCTTCAGCTCCTCGCTCCAGCCGCCCTCAGGCGTCGCCCCCCGCAGACCCACCGCGCTGACCTTTTCGATCTTCATCTCCGCTCCTCGCATGTGTGTTAAATCTTCCGTTCAAGCTCCGCGTAGATGTCTCCGACGCGCACCAGTTCTTCGGCAACATTGAAGTATCCCGTGTAACGGATCTGTTCGGGGCTGACATCATAATGATAGTGGCCGGCCTGGTTGAGATCACCCATGTGGAAGAAATGCGTGTGTTCGCCCGATTCCCGCAGATGCAGCCGGCCGCCGGTCGGGTCCCCCGTCCAGAATACCGCGAAGCAGAGCAGGTCCGGCCCCATGTGCTCATAGAATTGGAGAAAGTCCGCAACCACCTCCTCGGCCTCGGTGTCGTAATACTTGTGGGCGATGCACTCGTAATCCGGCATGATGTGAGAGCGGACCTGGCCCGCCTCCACCACAAAGACGCCGCCCATGCCCACCTGCAAGGCGCCTTCAGGCGCGCCGTCGCCCCCAATCTCCGCGTGCCCCTGCAGACTCTTCCGCATCGCCTGTGTGAAGGACCGCTCGCTGCCTGTCCGTTTCTCCACGCTGACCCTGAGCGCCGGCCCCGGCAACCCCTCCGACAGGAACAGGTTGGAAAGCCCGCTGTGCCGCGTCGAAGCATAGGCCTCAACGATGCACTCCTTCTCAGGTCCGACCCGCGCCACCTTCGATCGGTTGACCCCATCCGCCTGCAACGTGGCAATGACCTCTCCGCAGTGCCCTTCCAACACGTCCGGAAATGCCATGCCCGCGCCCAGGATGCTGCCGTCGGCCCGGCCGCAGTCGCGCGCCATGTCCGCCATGTCAAACGTGATCTGCCGGTACCGGGGGTTGTGCGCATAGGGTTCCCCGCCCGCCTCCAACAGCGCCGTGGAACCGCCGATTCCCCGGCTTGCGCAGCCCAGACGCCGCAAATCGGGGCATTCGGCCACGTCAACCTCGACACGGGCGTAGTTGGCCTCCAGACCCTTCCGCACGACCGGCGCAAGCTCCTCCAGCCGCGGAGACCACAACGCCGCTCGTTTCATCTCTTCCATCCCGCTCCCCGCGCCTCCTTCTATTTCTGGTTCCACGATCCCACCAATCTCAGCCAGACGGCGCGATCAACTGCTCGGCCAGCTCCAGCGCATCCACCGGCCAGAAGCATTCGGGGCGGGGCTTATGCACACCGGCCCTTCCCTTCTCCGGCCGGCAGCCAAGGATCGTCTCGATCCACCGTTCGGGAATCGCCTCCCGCCCATAGACAGCGCCCAACAGCGCGCCGCATATCGCCGCATTGGTATCCGTGTCGCCTCCGCCCATGATCGAGTCCACGATTCCTTCCTCCACATTCGCAGCGTTGAGGAGCTGCCACAGCGCATTGCGGAAGGCGATCAGCACCCATCCCTGCTGGTGCACGTAATCGGCGGGCGGTGAGTCGGCAGCCGCGGCAACTGTTTCCCGCAACCGGCGGTCAACATCCATCTCATCCGCCCAATTCGCAATCTCCCCGTACAACTCCTCCGCCCCGCATCCCGTACGCGCCGCGTGCGCAATCGCCATCGCAAACAGCGCGTTCGCCTCCTGGCACACCGGATGAATGTGCGTAAGTTCAGCGTCCCGCCGCGCCCACTCGGCGACCCGCTCCAACTCGTAGTTGACCCCAAAGATTCCCAGCGGACTGATCCGCATCATCGCGCCGTTGGCCTGGCTGGAAGGAATCGGCCAACCGGTCAAGCCGCTCTGGATGGTGTTACCCATGTCAAAAGGCCCGGAATCCAGCCAGAATACATACGCCTTTCTTACCTCTTCCTGGTCGAACGTGCCGCGAGCGACAAGCGATCGCGCCAGCATCAGCGCCATCTCCGAATCATCGGTGGGCTGGCCCGCGATCGTGTTAAATGTGCCGCCGTCAGCCATATCGCGCACGCCGTCGGGATACCTCCGCTGAATCCGTTCCGGCGACTGAAACTCAACCAGGCTGCCGAGTGAATCCCCGATCAACTGGCCTAGCAGACAGCCCTGTGCCCGCGAAAGTACGTCCGACCCGGAACTGTTCCCCTCAACTGTCATCCGTTTTCTCCTCTGAATCGTTTTGTATTGGATCACTATTGTACCACCATGCCTGCAAGGCCGGCGGCCGCCAACCGTGCCCAAGCCTTATTGAGCCGCCAGCCTCCTCAACGCCTCCGTAAAACGATCTCATAGACGGTGAACTGTTCCTCCTTGACCCTTGGCTCCAGCGCCAACCCGTGCGCAGCCAAGTGGGGATAGGCGTTGCGCAGTGGCCGCCAGGCCGGAACGATCACAAACCTGGCGCGTTGCGGCCTCTTGGCGGCATCATCTGCCAGGGCAACAGGGCTCGCAAACCAGCGTGCGCTGTATTCCCCCGGTTTCCCGAAGAGATAGAACTGGAAGTGCCAGCTCAAAGCCTGATGATACACGATGGTGCCAGGCGGGCTGTGCCCGTCCAGCCACGCAGTCGCCTCCTGCAGGCCGTCATACGCGCCATGATCCCCGCCAATCGGCAGTTCGCCCCGCGCCGCCCGCCCCGCGCCGGGAAGCAAGAGCGCAATCACCAGGCCAACGACAGCCGGGCTCCACAAGCCCCCGCGATCCGCCGCGATCCTTCCTCCGGCCCATCCGCAAAGCAACGCGAATGCCGGCGCCAGCGGCAAGAAATACCGGTCCCATATCGGCAGACTGAACGCGGCGTGCACCGCCCAGTACGCCCCAATCCACCCACAGAGCAGAACGGCAAACACCGCGCGCCGCGGCCATGGATTTCCCTGGCGCCAGCTGTAGACCGCCGCCAGCGCCGCAGCTGCCCCCAAAACAGCCCACACCACGCTGCTGGCGGTCAGATACCACAGCAACTCGGCGATCCCCACAAACCGTCCCGGCCACTGGTCGACCGGAAGCAACGCCAGCGCGCCGTAGTTGCGCACGGCCAGGTCCCACGGCGAAGGCGCCACCGCCCAGCGCAGACTGTCCCAGTACAGGACCGGCAGCGCCGCCAATGCGAGGCCCCCGACCGCACGCAGCGTCGAGGCAACGATTGATTCCGGGTTTCTCGTGAGCAGAACCGCCAGCGTCAGCGGAGCAAAGAAGACCCCCTGCTGCTTGGTCATGATCGCGGCCCCCAGGCAAAGCCCCGCCAGAAAGGGACGCGACCGCAACGCCGCGTACAGTGAACAGACGCCTGCCAGGACCAGCAGCGGATCGGTGAATGCCGTCGGGCTATAGCTGATGGCAAAGGGGTTCAGCGCATAGGCTGTCGCCGCGACTGCGCCCGCAACGGGTGACCATGCCCGCCTCGCGATCGCGCCCACCACCGGGATCGTGAGAATGCTGATCCCGACATTCAATAGCCGCGCGCTCGCCTCGGACGCGCCAAAGGCCTTAAACCAGACAGCAAGCAGCCAGATGAACAGCGGCGGCTTGTCGATCCACTGCTCCAGAAAATAGGGATCACCGTGCAGAAAGCGCAGCGCCCAGTAGCCGTAAAGCGCCTCATCCTGGTGAAACCGAAATCGGTCCAACAGCACCAGGCGCAAACCGAATCCCACCAGAATCAGGATTCCCAGGTAGCGCTGATACCCAAATCCCGCCGCCCAAATGTTGGGAAGCGAAATTCCTCTATAGGATGGCCTTGGGGCCTGATACCCTGCAGCCGCAGATTGCATAGCGTCTCGCACGATTCCGGCGCCGCCGATCGATCAATTGCAAAGGGGACTACGGGACAAACTCGCCCACACTGGTCAGGGCGCTCTCTGAGCACCGACAATTCTACTCCAACGCAAACTGCGAATCAAAAGCGGGGCCAAATCCGCAAAGATAGCGCCCGCGAAACGCAATGGCAACGCGACCGCTTCGGCAGGCTCTTTCCGAACCCCGCCCCAAACCTGTCCCTCTTTCGCAAATGTACCGATTTCGGGAGATCAGGCCCTCAGATTTGGGAGCATGATCACTTGAAATTGGGTTTCAAGCTGATAGAATTTCTTACAGAAGGAAAGGCCGGATACAACGTCGTGTCCGGCGATAGACAGCGGAGGATGCTGTGGAACGCAAAATGTTCGGCAAAGTCGTCGCCGCCTTGCGAAAGGAGCAGATGGATTTCGATAGCGGCAACAATTGGAGCCAGGAAAGACTGGCAGAAGAAACCGGTCTGACAACAAGAATCATCGGCAAGATCGAGCGGGGCAGCCAGGTCCGGCTGGACAAGGCAATACTTCAGGACCTGGCGCAGGCCTTCAAACTTACTTCACTGGAACGCCGCGAATTTTTCGCCATGGCCAGCGAAATCTCAGACGAATCGATCGTGCGTTCCGACCTCAACCACCAGGAAGTCTTCGCCAGGCTCTGGGGCACGCTCGGCACGCTCTGTACACCCGCCTTCCTCATGGATTCGTTCGGCGACCTGGTCGGCGCCAATCGCGCCGTTCTAGACTTTCACAGGCTCAACTGGGTGCAGCTGGAGGCGGTAAGATGCGCAGCCGGCAACGTCAATCTCCTCTCCCTGCTGCTCGCCCCCGATGCGCCTCTCCGCCGCGTGATGGGTCCCGGCTGGAATGCCATCGCTCTCGCCAATATGCGTCAATGGCGGGTTATGACCCTCCGTTACCGCCATACCGCCCGCTTCCGCAACCTTTTTGCCACCCTGTCCGCCTACCCCGACTTCCAGATGCTCTGGGCGGCCAGCCGCAAACGCGTCGAAGACGACAACAGCCGCCTGCGCAGCCATTTCTATCAGCATGGCGTCTATGGGCCTGTGGCATATACCGTCTTCACCAACGCCAGCCTGAGCAACTACGGCGATCTCTACCTTGCCACCTTTGTCCCCCGCAATCGAGACACCGGCGCCGTGTTCCAAAACCTGGCGGAAAAGCATCACCGTCCCCTGGCGCTGATGCCCTGGCCCAACCCCAGCCTGCCCTGCAACGCCTTCGTGTAGACATGCACGAGCCTGCGAGGAAATGCCCTCCTCTTCCGCGAGCGCCATGCCAACAGTCTGTCTTGCTGTCAGCGTACACTCTGTCGGGGTCAAGTAGGATGGTTGTGGGGGGCATACTGCGCAGAACCGGCAGGTTGCCTGTCGTCCGCGTTGTACTCCGCGTCCTTCGCGCCGCGGCAACAGAGCAGGGCGCGGATAGGAAGAGGACCCTATCCGCGCCCTGCTCTGTCTTTCAACCGTTTGCGTACTGTGGATGGCTGCTCGCGTAGAGCTCGCACAGCCTGGAGCTGATTCAAGCCCATTCCTGCGCTAATTCCACGAATCTGCCCCGAGCAGCCTGCGCCCCAGCGGAGTCAGCTTGGCCGGCGTCTGATGCTTGTGCTCCCAATCTCGCGAATCGCCCGGCCATTTGGGCATGGGCCGGCACTCCTGCCACGAGCGAATGCGCGCCGCACGCAGCGCCTCGTCATTCTCCGGCGCCGGATCCATCGTGATGTACTGCGCCAGCCGCGGCCGCGTCGAGCGATTGTGGCCGTTTCCGTGCGCCAGCAGCCGGTGCCAGATCACCAGGTCCCCCGCCTTTCCTTCCACGGCCTTGACGTTAAGATCGGGCAGGTCCGGAATGCGCGGATTCCGGTCGGCCGGCTGCGTCTTCACCCACTCGTAAAATGTCCTGTGAAAGCCCGGTATACACTGGAAACCGCCCTGGTCGGGGCCGGTGTCGGTCAGATACAGGACGCCCTGAACGCCAATATGCGTGTCTGGGTCCGGTCGCCACGTGGCCGCGATATCGTCCCCTTCCAGCAACGGCAAGGCGCTCGTGTCAATGTCCCAGTGAATCATGCCCTTGTGGCCCCACTCCGGCTTGTCGGCCCTGTCCGGCGGCTTCATATTGGCGCGGTCCAGCGACACCCACAGCTTCTCCGTCCCCAGAACTTCGCTGAAAGCCTGATGGATGCGCGGGTACTGGCGGTTGTCCCACAATGCCTGATGCTGGTACATCTCCACCATCCCGGCCTGTGAGATTGGCGAACAAAGATCTTCACGCGTATAGGGCTTGTACCTATACCAGGATTCCTGATCGGCCTCGTCCATCTCCAGAAACGTCCAGATCTGCTCAACAAGCGCGTCCAGATTCTCCTGCGGCACCGCATTCGGGACCACAACGTAGCCGTGCTCTTCCCAGAACTCCCAATCCTCTTTGCCCAGAATCGGCATCATTCTCCCTCCTTAGCCAGCTGACAGTTGCCCTTCAGGTCCTTCCAGACCAGGGCCTCATCCTGACCGCTATCCGTCGAGCCGTTGCTCCCGCCCGTTTTCGGCGCTTCTCAACAGCCCTTCCATCATCTCCTGTACGATCAACCCATGCCGCAGAGGCGCCTTGCAAGCGACGCCGTCCAGAATGCAGGCAACGAAGTGAGCGGCGATCGAGTCCCACGTCGCGCTTCTCTCCTCGGTGAGACCCTCAAACGTGATGTCAAGCGGACCGCCCCCGTCCTCCAAGGCAGGCTCAGCAGCCGGTTTGGCGCCAAACGCTTCCGCCGTTTCCGCCACCGCAGCCGGGATGGGGCCGTTTGTGTACACCGTTGGCGGCCGCAGCTGCGCCCCTGCTTCGTCCCCGAACAGCTCGATCTGCAGGTCACCGGGCTGGTGCGAAGCCCAGAAACTCTCCACCTGCAGCGCGCTGCCGCCCTCAAAACGGATGAAGCCGCCCGCGTAGTCGTCCGCGGCAAACTGGCTGTAGTAACTTTCCGGCGTTGCCGCGACTTCGCCCGGCGCCCTCTTTCCGAAATACCCCAGCCCGCGCGGACCAAACTTTGCCCCCGCCGCGCCGGTCACGCTCAGCGGCTTCGGCATCCCCAGCATCCACCAGGCCGCGTCCAGAACATGCACACCCATATCGCGAAACGCGCCCCCGCCTTCCCGAATGAAGCCGGTATTCCACGATGGAATTCCGTTGCGCCGGATGCTGCGGGCCCGGGCGTAATAGATGTCCCCGAAAGCACCCCGACGCGCCAGCGCACCCATATAGCGGACCTCCGCCGAGAATCGCGTTGCCAGCGACATCATATTGACGACACCGGCGCTCTCTGCCGTGTCCGCCATCCGCCTCGCCGCATCCACCGAGTCCGCCAGCGGCTTCGTGATCAGGACGTGCTTGTCCTGTGCCACCGCCTTCAAACCCATCGGCACATGCAGCTGATTGGGCGTGCCAATAAAGACTGCATCAATCTCCCGGCTACGGCACAGCTCGTCGAAATCCGTGTACAGGCGAATCTCGTCCGGCTGCGGCAGGAGCGACGCAAAATCTCTCATGCGCTCCTCGACCAGGTCACATAACGCGACGACTTCAGCACGCGGGTTCCCTGCCAGGGCAAGCCCATTGGGCCTGCCAATGCCCATGCCGACAATGGCAACGCGAACTTTCTTCATCCGGTTTTCCCACCTTCCATCTGCATGCGCCAAGCCAGTGGCGAACAACCCCGGCACGCCTGCCCTGGCGCCTCAACTGCGCGGCCACCGGTCAAGCGTCACCGCGTAATGTCCTTCAATGTAAGGGAATCGCTCCGTCAGGTTCTCTGCCAGCTCCATTCCCAGGCCGGGCCGGTCCGGCAGATACAGGCGCCCGCCCTCCATCTCCGGCGGCTCCGCCGCAATCCCCCACTGCAGCGGGCCCTGAATCTGACAGACCTCCAGGATCTCCAGGTTCGGCAACGCCGCAATCGCCTGCGCATGCACCATCGCCATCAATCCATTATGCCACGAGTGGGGATAGAGTTTAAGGCCGTGATGCGCCGCCATCTCCGCGATGCGCGTCAACTCGGTCAGACCGCAGATGCCGGCATCGGGCTGCACAATATCATAGGCGCGCTTCTCGATGTAGGGGCGAAACTGCTCCAACGTCGTGAAACTTTCCCCCCCGGTAACAGGCATGTCCACAGCCGCAGCCAGCGCGGCATAGCCGTCGATGTCACGCCAGGGAATCGGCTCCTCCAGCCAGGCGAAGCCCAGCCGGTCCAACTCTTTGGCGATCGGCATCGCCTCCTCCATCGTCAGCCGGCAGTTGCCGTCCAGCGCCAGTGCCATGCGCCCCGCCACCGCCTGATGCAGCTCCCGCGCCAGGCCGAGAAATCGGTCGACGGTCACCCCGTCCCACTCCCAGTGGGTGCCGATGCGGAACTTCATCGCCGGGAAGCCCTCTTCCACATAGCCCAGCGCCTCCTCGATCAACTGCTCCGGGCGGTCGCGCCAGTCGTAGCGGCAACCGCTCGACGCGTACATCGGCACAGAGGCCGCCGGACTTTCGCCCAGCAGCTCGCTGACCCGCTTGCCCTCCGCCTTCCCGCGCAGATCCCACAGCGCGCAGTCGATGCCGGCCACAGCCGTGTCATGCGCCCTGTCCCTGCCATTCGGATGCGGCGCCGTAGCCGGATCCAACGCATCTTTGCCGACCAGCGTCGGCGCCAGCCAGTCCACCCATTCCGCGATGCGCGACGACCCGCCGTAGGCGCTGGCCTCGCCGATGCCGACCAGGCCCTCGTCCGTCCGCGCCTGGATAATCGTGCAATCGGCCTTTACCGTCCGATATTGAGCGGTGATCCACTGCCGTTCCGGCTCATGCATGCGCGAAAGGCATAGTGTTTCGAGAGCGGTAATTCTCATCTGGTTCCCCTTCACCAAGGCAAATTGTATGACGGCTCGTTTACATAGCGGGCCGTCTTGATGTCAAGTTCTATCCGCGTCGCCGGCGGAAGCTCCACCTGCAGATAGACGTCGTTGACCTCCGCATCCCTCGTACTCTGTTCGACCGTAGGCGACTGGTATGCCTGCTGGGGGCCCGGATAGTCGCTCGTACGCGTCGTGTACTGAACCGCCTCGAACCGGTGCTCGCCGAATCCCCCCGCCTGCAGCAGCACGGTGCGCGTCTCGTACGGGCTCAGGTTCACCAGCTCCACCACCGTCCGATCCGCCTCCAGCCGCGACACCAGCGCGGCGACGTCCGGCGGCAGCCCCGGCCGCTTTCGCGCCGCGTCATAATACCGCAGCCGGCAGTGCAGCAACCCGCCGTTGTAGATGATCTGCGGCGCCCCCAGCGTGAGCTGCACCAACGCCTCGGTGATCACCGGATTGAGCTGCTGCCAGTGATGAATGTATACCTGCGTCAGGTCCTCTTCGTCCTCTCGGATCAACGCCAGCCGGCGGCAGACCTGACCATAGGTGGAGGCAAGCATCTTTTCGGGATAGTCGGGGTTGTCTCCCGCCAGAAAACGCAGCCACGGCTGTTCGTGCCCGTTATCCTCCTTGTTCCGAAAACCCTGGACGCGGCGCCAGTCGTACTTTTCCGCCCTTCGCAACGCCTCGATCCGCTCCCAGTCCGCGGGATCCATCGTCATATTCCATACCGCCGCGGGGTAGACCGGCGACATCGGCTGATAATCGAACCAGCCCTCGTCATTATGCCTGTAGGGCACAACGAAAATGCCCTTGTCTTCATCCTCCAGCTGATCTACCCAGTGGCTGCGCAGGCTCATCTCTTCACCCTCGGGGCTGCGCATCTCTCCCAACGCCCAGATGGCATCGTACTGGTCATTGGCCAGCTCGAGATGCCCCCTGTCGCCCGTGAGCAGGAATGCGTTGCCCCCGCTGACGACAGCAGCCATCCCAACATTGTAGTACCCGTGAGGCCAGCTCCAGCCGTATAGTCCGCCATACCAGCGCCCGTCCAGATATTCGCCAACCTCGCCGGAAAGCCCCACATTGTCGGGCAGCAGGCCGCCGTTGCTCGCGGCCCGTTTCCGCCAGGCGTCCAGGTACTCGACTATCCAACGCCGGTACTTCTCCTCGCCGGTCAACAGATAGGCGTTGGCAATCAGACTCGTCACCATCAAGTTGCCGACTACGTCCCCTTTGCCCATCCGATCCTGCATCGCCTCGCCCATCCGGCGGGCCAGGGCCGGGTCTTTCAGGTCGTCGTATTCGTGGACCTCAGGGATGTCAGTATAGGGTAGACCGTAGGTGCGCATGCTTGCGCTCCAACCGTAACTTGGCTCAGCGCTGTCGCTGAATCCCCAGCGCGGGCCGCCGCTGCCGTTATGCGGCGCACGGATCAACTTGCGCTCCGGGTCGTAGTTGCGCGCATTCGGGTTCTCGTTCAGATACAGGCCGGCAAACCGGGCGGCCCGCTCACGGTTGCGCGCATTGGTCGGATCGGCCAGACACAAAAAATAGAAATAGATGTAGCTCTCGCTCTGGTGGAACTGGTCATAACCCCGTTCATACTCGTCCAGAACCGGGCCGAGCTCCGTCAGCTGCTTTGTGATGGCGTCCCACTGGCGCTGCCCCAGCGTGAGCAGATGATCGCCGCCGCCGAGCAGGTAGTAAAGGGGCCAGTTGTACGAACTTTCGTAGAAGTCATCGGCGCCGTCACGCGAGTTGCTCCACCTGTCGCCCCAGATCAACGTCCCGTCAGGCCTTGTGTACTTCTCCAAAAATGGATGCACAGACCTGTCCATCAGATCAAAAAGCGTCCGCTCCAGCACGGCCCAGGCGGGCGGCGCATCAAGAGGGACGCTGGCAGTGAGTGTAAGCACGAGGCTCACCTCTCTTTTGTGTGCGTTTATCGGTTTCCGGCTGCTGCTTTCCTGCAAAGTCCCCGGCGGGCCTGGCCCGCCGGGGACGCGCATACCTCAGTCCGCAAATTCGCGTTCACCCCCGCGCCGCGGCCCAAACACAGCCGGGCGCGGCGGCCAAACACGATATGCGCATCGGCGCCTTCAACAACACTGCTTCCCAACGCCGATGTGTGAAGCGCTACCGCGGATTCTTCGCCCGCCACTCTTGCAGCTGGCGGTTCACTTCGTTGATGATCGTCTGCGCGCCGGCCTCGTTCAGCTTGTCGATGGCCTCAGCAGCGGCGTCCTCATAGGCGACCCAACCGTACTGAATCGGCAGGACAAACTCGTTGTAAACGGCCGAGGTCTGCGCAATCTCAGTCTTGATCGGCTCTCGATCAACCACAAAGCCCAACGCCTCCGACGGGAAGGCCGTATCGTTCATCACCTTGGTGGCTTCCCAGGCGCCAACCTGCTTGGCGTCCCGGTAATACGCATTGAACTGATTGCCGAACATCCAGTCAGTGTTGGGATTGTAGGAGCTTGTGCTGCCGTCCACTCCTTCGGGGTAGCGCATCACCTGGTTGGCCTCATCCTCCCACACCCAGTGGACGCCTTCGATGCCCCGTGAGAGCAGGTTATAGATGTAAACGTTTGTGTTGAACTCCTCCAGAACCTCCATCGCTTTGGCCGGGTTCTTGGAAGTGGAGCAGATCGCGTTCATCGTTGCCGTGGCGCCGGCCGTATCCAGGATCAGGGGAACTGTCAGGTTCTTCAGCAGGAATTCGAAGCCGTAGGCGTTCTGCGCCTCAACGTCGTTGCCCGGCTTTTCTACATGATATCCCATCGCATACTGGCCCGCGCGGAACGCGGACTGGGCCTCGTCATTGGGCAGCGGCTCCAGCGGCATATAGCCTTCGTCCACCCAGCGTTTGGTCGTATCGGCCGCCATCTGGAATTCGACAGTGTCCACCATATTGACGGCTGTCAACGTATCGTCGTCAGCCTTCATGCCCAGAAATCCGATGCCGTCGTCAAGGGGGTCGAAGCCATAGTACTGCGAGAGGAAGAGCCCCCGTCCAGGCGCGGCAACGAATACAGGCGTGATGCCCTCGCCATCGCGTACATCAGCCAGCCACGGCTCCATATCTTCCCACTTCGTGACCGCATCAAGGTCGAGGCCGTACTTCTCGGCCAGGTCCTTGCGCGGATGGACGCCCCAGGGCTTCGGGAATATCTGCTGGTTGATAACGCCATAGATCACGCCGTTGACGCGCGCCGCGTCCCAGGTCGTGGGCGGCATGCTGCCCCACAGGCCCGGAGCGTGATTGAGCAGCAGATCGTCCAGTGGCGCAAGCACGCCGTTGGCGACATTGTTGGCGTAGCTGTTGATCCAGGGCGCCGTGAAGATTATGTCACACTCTTCGCCCGCGGACAGACGCAACTGCATCTTGTCATTGAACGCGCCGAAGTCGATCGGTTCCAGCGTAAGGTTTACGCCGATCTTGTCGTGAAGGATTTCATTCATCGCATCCTCCACCATCTGCAGGTCGGCCGGTATGCCGCGGCTGCCATAGGTGTAGGTGATATTCACCAGTCCGTCAGCCGGCGACGGCGCGGCAGCTTCCATCTCTCCCTCTGCGGAAGCAGATTCCGCCGGCGCGGGGGCCGGGCAGGCCGTGAGCACCAGGGAGGCGATCAGCAAGACGCTGAGAACGGCCAGAATACGGTGTCGGGTCATTTGTTTCTTCTCCTCTTTCGTGAACAGTTTGTTGAATGATCTCTGCGCGCAAGTCGTGTATCGTCAACGGGGTAAACCGCTTTCCCCATCGAACTGCCGCTCAGCTTTTTCATCCGCGCAGCCAGTCCTACCGGTTTCGTCAAAACAAAAACTAACCTTTCAATCCACCGATCGTGATGCCGCGAACAAAGTACTTCTGCAAAAGCAAAAAGGTAAACAGCGCCGGCCCAAATGCCAGGACCGCCATCGCCATCCGCGCCGAAAGCGTCGGGATCGGCATTCCGGTCGTCTGCGGATTCGCGGCCATGAAATTGATATTGGCCATCAACACGTACAGCAGATACTGGAGCGGATACATCGAACTGTCGTCGATGAACAGAAGCGCCAGAAACCAGTCGTTCCAGTAGCGCAGCACGAAAAAGAGACCGATCGTCGCAAGCACCGGTTTGGAGAGCGGCACAACGATCTGGAAAAAGATGCGCCACTCGCCGGCGCCGTCTATGCGGGCCGCATCCAGCAACTCGGTCGGCAACTGTGTAAAGGAGGTCCGTATGATCAATACGTACCAGGCTGTGACCATGTACGGCAGAATCAGGACAAAGATGTTGTCTTTCAGTCCCAGATAACGCGTAACCAGAATATAGAACGGCACCATGCCGCCGTTGAAGAGCAGCGTAAAAAAGACATAGAACGAAAGCGGCCCGCGCAGTCGGAAATCTTTGCGCGCCAGTGGCCACGCCAGCAGAGAACAGACCAGAAGCCCCGCGACCGTGCCAACAGCCGTCACAAATGCCGTCACCCCGTACGAACGCAGAATCTGCCCCGGCTGCTGCAGAATGTACTCGTATGCAAACGTCGTGAAGCCGACCGGCAGAAGCTGGTATCCCTCCTTCGCCAGTCGCAATTCATCGGAAAGGGAGATGCTGAGCACAAGGATCAGGGGAATCAGGCAGGTCAGACCGACCAGAGTCAGCACGGCGTGCACCGCGAACCGGCCCAAAAATGCCTGGACGCGATAGCGGTTCAATGGAGCTTGCTGGCGGCTGGTCGTAACGGCCATAACAACGAAATCCTAATACAGTGCGTAGTCCTCGTTCACCCGGCGCACAACCCAATTGGCTCCCACCACCAGCAGAAATCCCACAAACGACTGATAAAAGCCGGCGGCTGCAGCCATGCTGATCTCGCCCAACTCCACCAATGAGCGGTATACAAAGGTGTCGATGACGTCAGTTGTCGAATAGAGCAGCGGATTGTCCCGCGGCAGGAAGAAGAACAGGCCGAAATCGGCGTGAAAAATGCGCCCAATCGCCAGCAGGGTCAGGATGATGATCATCGGGTACAGCATTGGCAACGTAATATACCGGATCTGCTGCAGCTTCCCCGCGCCGTCTATCTTCGCCGCCTCAAACAGCTCCGGCGATATCCCCAGAATCCCGGCCAGGTATATGATGCTGCTGAACCCAATTCCGTTCCATAGATTGGCAAGAACGAGGATGACAGGCCAATACTCCGGCGAGCGGTACCAGGCAATCCGGTCCAGACCAAGTACATCGACCCACTGATTGACCAGCCCGGTCTGACCGTTCAAAAAGGCAAAGACGAAATAGCTGACAATCACCCAGGAGATGAAATAGGGAAAGAACAGCATCGTCTGATAATACTTGCTCATCCTGCTGCGATACGCTTCGTTCATCAGGATGGCGACAGCCAGCGCGCAGACGGTTGTCGTGCTGATGAACAGAAGATTCATCAACAATGTATTGCGCGTGATCCGAAACGCGGCGTCCGTCCCAAACAAAAAGTGAAAGTTCTGAAAGCCGACCCATTCGCTCCCCAGAATGCCCAGATTGAAGCGATAGTCCTTGAACGCGATGACGATGCCCAACATCGGCAAATACGCGAACACAAAGAGCAGAATGATTCCCGGGAGCGACATCGACAGCAGCGAGAGATTTGTCTTCAGCTCCCGTTCGTTGCCGAGAATACGCTGCAGGATTCGCCTTGCCTTCGACATCGGGCGTTGTGACCGCCCTGAGTTGGCCGCCGTCGTCTGGCTTTCCAACTGCTCTTCGCTGATCACGCGCATCTACCCTGCAGAACTCGCGTATGTCTTCCCCCGCGGCTATTGAATCCAGCCGCCACAGAAAACCGCGTCGTATACCCCAACCTCAATTGATCTGGGTCTCACCGACCCCGCCGCGACAAAACCGCGGGGCCGTCTTGCTGGAGGAATCGGTGCTAGGCTACCTGACTCCGTTCACGATGTCAAATTTCCCGCCAACTGTTGCGCCCTTCCCCCAGTCCAACCGCAACCCTCTACCCCCCCCTGAATAATCTTCGTACCCCAAAATAATTTCCGCCGCCTGCAAAAATAGGGCATCTAACATCGTTACAGTATAATGTTCGCCCAGTACCCCCATTGAGCAGTAAATTAAGAGCGAAAGTCAGGAGTTCCTATGTCAGTTAACACTGGCCCGTGTTTCGCTGTGCCCGAACCCAAGGCAGACCCGCCGCCTCCTGTGGCGCCGGTTCAGCCCGTCACCCACCGGAATCACGGCGACGATCGCGTCGACAACTATTTCTGGTTGCGAGAGCGCGACAACCCGGCAGTGCTTTCCTACCTGGAAGCCGAAAACGACTACACCGATGCGATGTTGGCCCATACCGAGCCCCTTCAGGATGCCCTCTTCGAGGAAATGAAGAGCCGCATCAAGGAGACCGACGAATCCGCGCCTGTCGCCCACGGCGGCTACTTCTACTACTACCGCGAAGAAGAGGGCAAGCAGTATCGGATCTACTGCCGCAAGCACGGGAGCCTGGACGCGGCCGAACAGGTCCTGATCGATCTCAATGTAGAGGCCGAAGGGCGCGACTACCTGCGCATGGCGAACTACACGGTCAGCCCCGATCATTCACTCCTGGCCTTTGCCCTCGATACCGATGGCTCGGAAACCTACACGCTGCAAGTCAAGGACCTGTCGACCGGCGAGCTGCTGCCGGACCGGATCGAGAACACCTACTACGGGCTGGAATGGGCCAACGACAACCGCACCCTCTATTACACCACCCTCGACCCGGCGCTGCGGCCGTACAAGCTGCATCGACACCGGCTCGGTCAGGACACGTCGGATGACGAAGTCGTCTACCACGAAGAAGACGAACGTTTCTTCCTGCGGCTCTACAAATCCAAAAGCGAACGCTACATCTTTTTCGCTCTGGATAGCGCCGTAACCTCAGAGGCCCATGCAATCGTCGCCGATGACCCCGACGAGCAGCCCATTCTCGTGCAACCCCGCGTGCAGGATATGGAATACTCCGTCACCCACCACCGCACGCGAACCGGCGAAGACCGTTTCCTCATTCTGACAAACTGGCAGGCGGAGAACTTCCGCCTCATGGCGGCGCCGGCAAAAACGCCCGCCAGGGAAAACTGGCGGGAACTGGTCCCCCATTCCGCCCAGATCACGCTCGATAGAGTCGAACCCTTCCAGGACTTCCTGGTCATCTGGGAGCGAGAGAGCGGCCTGACCCACATCAGAATTCAGGACCTGCGCGACGGCGCCTTCTTCGCCGGCAGAGAATCTTCCTCACATCGCGTCCAGCAGATGGAGCCGGTCTACACCGTTTTCCCCGACCAGAATCCCCAATTCACCAGCCAGGTCGTCCGCTACCGCTATACTTCCCTCGTCTCGCCGCCCTCTGTCTTTGACTATGACATGGCCGACCGTACCGGCATCCTCCGCAAACAGAAGGAAGTGAACGGGTACGATCCGGCCTCCTTTTCCACCAGCCGCATCTGGGCTCGCGCGCCCGACGGCGCGAAGGCGCCGCTCTCTCTTGTCATGCCGGCCGGCCTGGATTTGGACGGCCGGAACCCCTGCCTCCTGATCGGCTACGGCTCCTACGGCATGAGCTATGACCCCGTCTTCAGAAGCGAGCATGTCAGCCTGCTGCAAAGAGGCTTCGTCGTCGCCTACGCCCATATCCGCGGCGGCGGCGAAATGGGCCGCCAGTGGAAGGAAGACGGCAAATATCTCAAGAAGAAAAACACGTTCACCGACTTCATCGCCTGCGCGCAGACGCTGATCGACCGCAACTACACCTCGCCCCAGAGGCTGGCCATCAGCGGCCGCAGCGCCGGCGGGCTGCTCATGGGCACAGTGACCAACATGCGGCCCGATCTCTTCGCCGCCGTCGTCGCCGGCGTCCCGTTCGTGGATGTCGTCAACACCATGCTCGACGCCTCTATCCCCCTGACCGTCATCGAATGGGAGGAATGGGGCAACCCCGCCGATCCGGAATACTACCGCTACATGAAGAGCTATTCGCCCTACGACAATGTCGAGGCCAAAGACTATCCGGCCATTCTGGCCACCGCCGGGCTGAACGACCCGCGCGTGCAATACTGGGAGCCTGCTAAGTGGGTGGCCAAATTACGGGCCTGCAAGACGGACAACAACCCACTGCTGCTCAAAACCGAAATGGGGGCCGGCCACTTTAGCAAGTCCGGCCGCTACGACTACCTGGAGGAGATTGCCTTGGAATATGCTTTTGTCTTAGACACCACTGGTTCCGCCGATTCTGGTAGCGGGAGCAGTGACCGATGATTAAGCTGATTGACAGAGAGTTCGTGAGAGAGTGCTCCTACGCATTCCCCCCGGATTCTCCATTACCGCAAATCTCGAGTGCCCTGCCCCAGCGGCTGCTCGAAAACAAACCAAGATTCGACGTAGACGCAGAGGACCTGGTCACCATCCGGCTCTTCCTGCGCAGTCGCGTCGCCTGCATCCAGACCCGCGATGAAATCGTGTCTTGGATTTTCGAACCGGCCAGTTCGCTTCAGCTCAACTTCCACCAGAGCAACCAACAGCCGCAACCAGCAATCCAGGCCGCCGAGAATGCTGCTCTATCCATCCCCTGGGATGCCGCAACCCCCGCTCGGGCACGGGCGCTGGGTTTGCAGCAATTGAATCTGGCTGGCGAACGGCAGGAACACGACCCAAGCCAGGGCGCTGTCCCGCCCGCTGTGCTTGAAGGCGAATCCGTTCACGTCGCGGGCAACGGTGACAATGGCAGCCAGGCGCCGCGCAACGGCGCACATTCCACCATCGCCGAACTCGGCCTGCTGAAGGCAGATGGAAACGGCGCCGGTCCCCCGGCAGGTCACGGGTACGTGCGTCTCGAGTTGCTCGAGGCAGAGTCGCTAAAGCCGCACACCATTCTCAGCTCCGACTCCTATAGCCTTGCTCTACTCGGACGCTATCGCCTGCTCGCGGATACACTGGCAGGATGGGCTGGCGTAAAAATGACCGTAGTCCGTAGCTGATACCGCGGTCTGTTGCCAAACATAAAATTTCATTCAGCGCAGTTTGAGAAAGAATATGACTCGGATTGCCATGTGGTGCGCGCCCCGCACAGTCTCCACCGCCATGATGCGCGCTTGGGAAAACCGCCCCGATACGACTGTGCTCGACGAGCCGTTCTACGCCCATTACCTCCACGCGACCGGCATGGATCATCCGGGCCGGGACGACATCATCGCCACCTATGAAACTGACTGGCGCGTCGTCGCCCGCAGCCTCACCGAAGATCCACTGCCCTCCGGCGTTGCGATCTCCTATCAGAAACATATGGCCCACCACATGTTGGACCATATCGAGTTGGATTGGATCGAAAACCTGTCCAACTGCTTCCTGATTCGGGCGCCGGACGAGGTGATCACCTCCTATATCAAGGTGCGGGCGCAGCCAACGCTGTTGGACCTCGGCTTCCCTCAGCTGCTGCGGCTTTTCGAAACCGTGCGCCGAGAAACCGGCTCCATCCCGCCGGTCATCGACAGCCAGGATGTCCTCGCCGATCCCCGCGGCCTGCTCTCTCTTCTCTGTGAGGCCGTGTCCGTCCCATTCTCCGAACGAATGCTCTCCTGGCCGCCCGGCCGCCGCGACAGCGACGGCGTCTGGGCTCCCTACTGGTACGCAGCCGTCGAAAAGTCGACCGGCTTCGCCCCATACCGGCCCAAAAACGAACGGCCGCCGCCCCACCTGCAGGACCTTCTCGCACAGGCGCAGGAGATCTACCAGGAGCTCTACCGCTTCCGCCTCTCAACCGCGCGCCATGCACACTGACAGGCGCTGACCCCCGGCGGAAACTGTCCCGTCTTGGAGTTCTGAACCATGTTGCAGAAATTCTACGAAGCCAACCGCGATTTGCTGGTCAACATCAACGGCCAGCTCGTCCACAGAGACGAGGCCGGCGTCAGCCCTTTCGACTCCTCTGTTCAAAACGGCGATGCCGTTTGGGAGGGGCTGCGCCTCTACAATGGGCGTATCTTCAAACTGGAAGAGCATCTGGCCCGCCTGCAGGACGGCGCCAAAGCCCTCGCCTACAACGGCGTCCCTTCCAACGACGAAATCGTGGACCAGGTCCGGCGCACACTCAAAGCCAATCACATGCAGGACAACGTCCATATCCGCCTCACCTTGACCCGCGGCGTCAAGTACACCAGCGGCATGGATCCACGCATCAATACCAGCGGCACGACTCTCATCATTCTGGCCGAGCACAAACCGCCGGTCTATGATCGGGGCGGCATCCGTCTCATCACCTCCGGCATTCGCCGCATCCCCCCGGACTGCCTCGATCAGAACATTCACTCCTGCAACATGCTCAATTCGATCCTGGCTAAAATCCAGGCCAACACCGCCGGCGTCGATGATGCCGTGATGCTCGACACCAGCGGTTTTGTCGCCGAAACCAACGCTACCCACCTCTTCCTCGTCAAACGCGGCGTCGTCGCAACCCCCCACACCCACGCCTGCCCCGAAGGGATCACCCGCGCAACGGTGCTGGACCTCTGCCGGACGCATCGAATTCTCGCCGAAGCGCGCGACATCTCCCTGCCCGAACTATACCGGGCAGATGAGCTGTTCTGCACAGGCACCATGGGCGAACTGACTCCCGTAATCGAACTGGACGGCCGCGCAATTGGGTCGGGAGACGGCGGACCGGTCACCCAGCGCCTGAGCCAGCTGTACGCCGAACAGACGCGCAGCTCAGGCTTCCCGATTCTCGCCGGCTGAATGAGAGGATAAGGCGCGGCCCGTCCCCCCGAACGAACCACACCCCATGGTCCTCCGCATACTGCCGACTTCGCTCATCTGGCGGGGACCACATTTCAGAAGGGTCCTGCGAGGATGTACTGCGCCAGAGCCGGATGTCCATCCGTACTCTGAAGAGAGAGGTTGGCTGCTTCGAATATCAGGTTAACGCGGGTGGGTAAAGCGCGTTGCAACAGGAAGTAAACGTTCGGTTAAAAACCGCTTGCCGTCAAATGGAAGTGAACTTCAGAGGGTCTGCGTGTCCCGGAGCCCCAACGGACTGATCAATCTCTGCCTCCGCCCAGAAGCTCAATCGTGTGGTAGATGGGCAACGGACGACCGAGCCGCTGCAGATGGCTGTCGATCTGCGTCATACAGCCGATGTTGCCGGTGACCACGGCCTGCGCGCCCGTGCCGAGGATGGCCTCCGCCTTCCTCTTCCCCAGTTCGGCCGCGATCTCCGGCTGTTCGATATTGTAAGTCCCGGCCGAGCCGCAACAGATTTCACCCTCCGGGATCGACACGAGCTCCAGGTTCGGCACTGCCGAAAGCAGCCGGCGCGGCGCGTCCGTCACGCCCTGGGCGTGCGCCAGATGACAGGCATCGTGGTACGCGACCCGCGTCGGCGTTGACAGCGCCGGCGGCGGCTCCATCCCCAGCGCATCCAGGAAAACCGTGACATCCTGCACCTTGGCGGCAAACTCTCGCGCCGCCGCCTCTTCCGCCTCGCCCGCGAACAACAGCGGGTACTCGTGCATGCCGGATCCGCACCCCGCCGCATTGGTCACCACCGCGTCCACTTCGTCAATCTTGAAAGCACCCAGGTTGCGTTTCGCCAGCCTGCGCGCCTGGTCCGCAGCGCCGGTATGCATCGACAGAGCGCCGCAGCAACCCTGCCGCGGGGGGATCACCACTTCGACACCGTTCCTGCTTAGCGCATCAACCGTCGCCCGGTTCACCTCCGGCGTCAGCACCTGCTGCACACAACCGCTCAGCAACGCGACCCGCGCCCGCCGCGGACCTTTGGCCGGCGTCAGCGCGGGCAGCGCCGCGCGCGGCGGCAGCCGGTCCGGCAACAGATCCAGCATCGTGCGCAGCGCCGCGGGCAGCAACGGCCTGAGTGCTTTCGTATAGCGGCCCAGCGCCGCCGCCGCCCGGAATCGTCCCGGGTAGGGCAGCGTCTGGTTTGTCAACGCCCGCGTCAGTTTCTCCAGCGGTGAACGGCTCCGCTCCTTCTCCGACATCTCCCGGAACGGCGTCAGCAGCTCGCCGTACTCAACACCGGAGGGGCAGGCCGTCACGCAGGCCAGGCAGCCCAAACATCGATCCACATGCGGCAGGACATCCTCCTGAGACAGTTCGCCCTCCAGCGCCCCCTTCATCAGCAGGATGCGCCCGCGCGGCGAGTCCATCTCCTCGCCCAAAGCCAGGTACGTCGGGCAGGCCGGCAGGCAGAAACCGCAGTGTACGCAACTGGCAACGGCTTCCGCCATCGACGGCGCTTGCGGGCCGAGCGAATCGACCGGAATCGTGTGGCGCATCAGCCTGTGCCCCCCAAAATCATGTCGTCAATAAGACCTTTCCCTTCGTCTGACGCGCCTCCAGGTAGGTATGAGCGCCCTCGGCATCGTCGAGAGGGAAGGTGCGGTCGATACGGATTTCCAACTGGCCCTCAGCGATCCAGTTGAAGATGTCATTGGCGCGCCCCTCCAACTCCGACCGCGTAAGCATGTGCGATGCGAGCGTGGGCCGGGTCAGGAACAGCGAGCCCTTCTGGTTCAGGATCTGCGGGTCCAGCGTCGGTACAACACCGCTTGCCTGGCCGAACAGCACCATGTACCCGCGCGGCTTCAAACAGTCCAGGCTCTTGTCGAATGTGGCGATTCCCACCGAGTCGTACACCACCTCCACTCCTTCGCCCCCTGTCAGGTCGCGCACCGCTTCCGCAAAATCCACTTCAGTATAGCGAATGACCTCGTCTGCCCCGGCTGCCCTCGCAATGCGCTCCTTCTCTTCCGTGGATACCGTGCCAATGACACGCGCTCCCCGCAACTTCGCGATCTGCACCAGCAGCGCGCCGGTACCCCCAGCCGCTGCATGCACCAGGCAGCTGTCCCCTTCCTTCAACGGGTAGGTGCTGCACGCAAGGTAGTGGGCCGTCATCCCCTGGATCATCGCCGCCGCGCCATTCTGCGCGTCAACACCTTGCCCCCGTTTGACCAGCACTCTCGAGGGGACGATTGCGTACTCCGCATAGGACCCCGTCGACATACCATACGCGACGGCATCCCCCACCGCAACCTCCGTAACACCCTCGCCGACCGCATCCACGACCCCTGCGCCCTCGACGCCCGGCGTGAACGGCAGCGGCAGCGGGTACCAGCCTCTCCGGTGGTAGGTGTCGATAAAGTTTACGCCCGCCACCTCGATCCGGACTCGCGCCTCCCCCGCGCCCGGCTCCGGCATCGGCGCGTCAACGCACGTCAGCACACTCGGGTCGCCCACCTCTGTTACACGTATCGCTCTCATCAAATCTCTCCTCTAAGTCTTTTCTGCGACCATCTACGAATTCCTAATCCCTTTCCCCTGCAGTTCAGGGCCTCCCCCAACCCCCACCCATCTACCCTTACGTCTTGCTCTGTGTCGGCGGCCCCTCCGCGCCCCGCCCTTCTCGCGCGCCGCCGCACGCCAGCGCCATCAGACGCCGCCAGCCGCCCGCTCCCTGATCAACGGGGCGGGGCAGTGCCTGGACCGGGTAGCCTTGCCACCATCCCCGCCCCCACCACGAATGCGAAAACCGCACTCGTGGTGGCCGAAGACCGAAAGAGCAAAAAGAGGCGCGGACGTGACTTTATTCTGGCCGTACATACAGTTCCCTGTTTGTTCAAAATGCGCTTTCGCATCCTCACTTTCTCCGGAAAAACTGCAAATTCGTGAATTGCGGCTGTAGTACGACCACTGATCACTGACCACTGATCACTGACCTCCGCAGTTCCCCGGCTGTTACCACGCTCCAAACTTCCCTTCAGGATCCAGGGCCGCCGATATTCGCCGCAAGAACGCATTCTGAACCGGGCCGCCCAGCAAAGGACCTTCCCCGCCTTCCGAAAGCCCATCATTTCGCGGCCCCTGCCCAATCAACTGTACGCCTCGCAACCCCAATTCCAGCAACAGGCCGTGCAGCGTCCGCGGGGCATCCGGTTTCCCGTCGGTCTCACCCAAACCTCCCGATTCTGGCCAGCCGATCCAGAGCAGGTTCCCGCCCACACTGTAGCGCCGCGAAGCCGGCTGCGCGCGCGCAAACAGATCCTCGGCCGCCGGAATCCGCCCCGGAGTCAGGGGAACGCGCGCCAGGCCCATACCCTCAGCCAGCCACGCCATCGTCCTCGCCTCCTGCCACAACCTCTCCTCCTCCTGGTCCCGGTATAGCCTGAGAAGCCCCGTTCGTCCAGCGCCCCCTGAAATTATCTCTTGCAGAGCTCCCGCCCGCTCCGCCAGCGCCGGCGCCAGCCCGCCAATGCGCACCCACAGCCTCCAACCCGCCTCCGCCGGCGCAAAGTCGACCGCATGGAGGTCAATCGCGCTGCCCGTCACCGCATCCAGACCGGTCAACAGATCGGACAACGCTTCAAATTCCGCCTCCACCGTCGCAAAGGCCGGCGGCCGCGGAAAGACCTTGAAGGTCAGCTCTGTCAGGGCCCCCAGTCTCCCGAGACTGCCAACGAACAGTTTGGGGAAGTCGAATCCCGCCGCATTCTTGACCACGGCGCCCCCGCCCCGGATCTCCTGCCCCCGCCCATCGACAAAGCGAATGCCAATCAGGAAGTCGCGGATGCCGCCGTAACGATAGCGCCCGGAACCGCTCAGGCCCGCGGCCACAGTGCCGCCCAGCGTCGCCCCGCGATCCGCCAGCGGCGGATCAAATGGCAGGTACTGCCCCTTCCCCTCCAGCATTGCCGCGACCTCGGCGACTGTCGTGCCGGCACGCGCAGTAAACGTGTATTCCTCCGGCTGATAGTCCACAATGCCCTGCAAGCCGGCCAGGTCGAGCAGTTGGGTGTCGTCGGCGCACCGGCGCTGCGAGAGCGCCGGCTTGGAGCCTCCGCCCCGCACCCGTATCCGCTTCGCTTCCTTCACTGCATCCTGAACTTCAGATACCTTATTCATTGCCCTGGCTTCTTGCAAGACCGCTTCCCGCCCGATAGACGGCCCACATTAAGTTACTGTGTGCCAGTCTGCGTGGCGATAACCGCTGACTATCAGGCCTCCAGGCGCCCATCCCCGAGGACGCCAGCCTGGACACCCTATCTGGCCGTGATGAGGTAGAGAGCGCCATCCGCATAGCCTGTCACGTACAGGTTGCCTGCTCCGTCCTCCCCCACGCTGCTGACGGGGACCTTGGCGTTGACCGGAGGCGTGCTTTGCCAGCCATCATGGATGCTCCCGCCCGAATCCGCCTCCGCACGTTTCAGGCCCCACACTCTGCCGCTGCAGAAGTCGCCGTAGAAGAATATGCCCTGTAGCGTCGGGTAGTCGCTCCCGCGATAGACCGCGCCGCCCACGATCGCGCAGGAATAGACATGATCGTACTCAACCACCGGCGAAATGAGACCCTGCGCGCTGCACGGCAGCGATTCAAAACACCGGCTCCCTTCTTTAATGTTCCAGCCGTAATTCTCGCCGCCGCCGCTCTCCGCGGGCTGAAAATTCACCTCTTCGTGCTTGATGTGGCCTGCATCCGGGATGTACAGATCACCGGTCTCACCGTCAAAGGCAAAGCCCCAGGGATTGCGGAGACCCAGCGCCCAGATCTCGGGGCGGTGACCATCGCTTTGCGCAAACGGGTTGTCTGCCGGTACGCCGTACGGCCTGGTTTCCAATTCCACGTCGATACGCAGAATCTTGCCCAGCAGCGTGCCCGGGTCCTGCGCACGATTCTCCACATCCTTGAGCGTCGGATGGCCGCCGTCGCCGCTCCCAACATACAGGTATCCGTCCACGGGCCCGAAGACAATGCGGCCGCCATTGTGGACCTGGTCCGGCTGCGAGATCAGGAGAACCGCCTCCTCGCTCTCCGCGTCCGCCCTGTCAGGATCGTCCGTCGTCCTGAAGCGGCTGATAACCGTATCTCCCGGTCTATCCGTGTAACTCACATAGAAATACTGTTTGGCGTCATATCCGGGCGGGAATGCGACATTGAGGAGCCCCCGCTCCCCGCAACAACGGACGCGTTCCGATATGTCCAGGAAGGGCGTCTCCACAACTTCTCCATCCCTGACAATCCGGATGCGCCCCTCCTGCTCGACCACAAATAGTCGCCCGGATCCGTCGCCGGCATGGGTCACATGCACAGGCAACGCCAGCCCGTCCACCACTTTGCGCAACACAAATGGAGCCGCCGCCGCTGCCCCGCCTGTCCCTGCCGTCGCGGATCCAAACACCCTTACCTCGCGCCAGGCCACCGGGCCGGGACTGTCCAGCGTCAGAATCTGTACCTCGCTCACACTGCGCGCGGGAACGATCGGGACTTCCAGCGCCTCGCCGTCTTCCGTATGAACGCCCTCAAATCGCCGGTACAAAGTCCGTGTGCTGGAGCCGTCTCCCAGCCACACTTCATGCGTGGTGGGCCCGGCCGCAGGCTGCGCGATCACCAGCTCCACCTTGTCTACGTCATACTGCTCGTCAAACGATACCGAGTACCACTGTGGGGCCGGAAGCTGCGCCGTCCAGATTGAGTCGGCGTCGCCGTCAACCGCCAGATGCGCCAGCTCCTCCCCCGCCGAAGCAAACGCGGAGCCGATGGCCGCAATGTTTTCTCCCACCGCCGCCTCTTCCCCCGCGTCTCCCTCTCCCGCGGGTTCCAAAAGGCCTGCAGACTGCAACCCATACACCTTTACCTCTCGCCAGCCGACCCAGCTGGGGCTGTCCAGTGTAACAATCAAGACCTCGTTCGCTCGCCGCGCCGGCTCGATCTCAATCTCCAGGATCTGGCCGTCTTCCGTCTCAACGTCGATCAGCCGCTCCTGCAGCACACGCCTGTCCGAACCGCTTCCGAGCCAGATCTCATGCGTCGTCGGCCCTGCCGGCAGCTGCGTCACAACCAGCTCGATCTTGCTGACCAGGTAGAACGCATCAAATGTGATCGAAAACCACTGCGGCGCAAGCTGTTGGGAGTTCCAGATCGTCTCAATGTCCCCATCAATCGCCAGCTGCGCGTCGCCGCTTCGCTCAAACGCATCTCCTGTGCCCAACACCGCAAGGTTCTCAACCGGCGGCGTCGGCGTAGCGGTCGCGTCAGGCTGCTGTTCGGCCACCGAAACTGTCTCTTGTTCCGAAAGACTCTCGCTCGGCGCGCACCCCCCGACAGCGGCGAGGATGAACAGGGCAACTGCAAAGAAAACGGTTCGTCTCACCGCAAAAGCGCTCCCACACTCTGGGCTTCTGTTAAATCACCTTTCCCGTCACCGAATTTCCCCGTCCCGGTGCATGCCCCCCAGTCCCTTAGGCAACACCTCGGCGCGATCGCTTCCGCGGGCCCCCGGCCCTGCGCTATTCCCTGAATATGACGCCCGCCTTCTCCAGTGGATGGGGGCCGACGTGCGTCAAAGATTCTGCCTCCCCCGCCGGCAGCATCTTGCCGCGATTGGCCAGTGATAGACTGTCCACGCTGTGCCGCACGTCCTCCATCGCCTGCATCTCCACCGGCCCATACATCTTGGGAAGATACGCCCGTTTCTCCATGCCCACCCCATGCTCGCCCGTTATCGAACCCCCCAGGTCGACGCACAGCTCAAGGATTTCGCCGGCCAGCTCCTCCGCCCGTTCCAACGCGCCCTCCTCCCGGCCGTCAAACAGGATCAACGGGTGCAGATTCCCGTCCCCCGCGTGGAACACATTCGCCACCTCTATGCCATAGCTGGCGCTCAGCCGGTCAATCTCCGCCAGCGCGTCGCCAAGCCGGCTTCGAGGAACGACCCCGTCCTGCACAATATAGTCCGGGGCCAGCCGACCCACTGCCGAAAACGCCGCTTTGCGTCCCTTCCAGATGCGTGCGCGTTCATCCGCGGTCTGGGCCATGCGCACCTCGAGCGGCGCGGTCTCCTCGATCAGCTGCATCAGTTGCGCGAACTCTGCCTCCACCGCGCCCGCTTCCCCCTCCAATTCGACGATAAGAAGCGCAGGCGCCTTCGGATACCCCGCCTTTGCCCCCACCTCCGCCGCCTTGATCGCCAGCGCGTCCATGATCTCGATCGCGCCCGGCAGCAGGCCCGAAGCAACCACCGCCGTCACCGCGTCCCCCGCTGCATGCAGCGAATCGTAGGCCGCCAGCACCGTACGATACGTCTCCGGGATCGGCAGCAGCCGCAGCGTGATCTCCAGCGCTACGCCGAACAGCCCCTCGCTGCCCACGAAAAAGCCCGGCAGATCAGGACCGACCCCTTCCAGGCTCTCGCCGCCAAGCGTCGCGACCTCGCCATCGGGCAGCGCAACCGTCATCCCCAATACATGGTTGCTCGTCATTCCATATTTCAGGCAGTGCGCCCCGCCCGAGTTGAAGGCCACGTTTCCCCCAATCGTGCATATCGACTGGCTGGACGGATCGGGCGCATAGTAGAGGCCATGCGGCTTCGCAGCCTCCGACACCTTCAGATTGATGACGCCCGGCTCGACAACGGCAATGCGCTCCGCCGCGTCCAGCCGCAAAATCCGGTCGAGCCGGTTGAGCGCAATCACAATCCCGTCCGCGATCGGCAGCGATCCGCCCGACAAACTGGTGCCGCTCCCCCTGGCAACGAATGGCGTCTCGTGCTCATGGCAAAGGCGGATCGTCTCGATCACCTCCTCCCGGTCCTGCGGGATCACCACCGCCGCCGGCCTCTGCTGAAACGCCGTCAGCGCGTCCGATTCGTATGCCATCAGCTGGGCCGGTCGCGTCAGGAGACGGTCAGCCCCATACATGCGCGCCAACGCCTGCATCAACGGGTGCACGCTCACTTGCGCCCCTCCTTACTGCGATCAATGTTGCGTTCGGTGCGGCGATTGCGTACCTGTACGATCTCCGCCATAATCGCCAGCGCGATCTCTTCCGGGCTGCGCCCGCCCAGGTCGAGCCCAATCGGCGCGTGGATGCGGGCAATCTGCCCGTCGCTCACGCCGGCCTCGCGCAGGACGGCCACTCTCTTCGCATGCGTCCGCTTGGATCCCAGCGCGCCGACATATCCCACCGGATGGTCCAGGGCATGGATCAGGGCCGGTGTGTCCAGCTTTTCGTCATGCGTCAAAGTGACGAAATACGTGGATTCCGACAACGTCATCTCCTGCAGCGCGTCCTCGGGCCAGCTCCGAACCAACTCGTCAGCATGGTCGAACCGGTCCTGGGTGGCAAAGATCTGCCGGGCGTCAATCACAACCGTGTACAGCCCGAGGGCCTTGGCAAAAGTGACAAGAGGAATCGCGATGTGAACCGCGCCCACGATCACCAGCTTCTCCTGCGGCACATGAACGTCGATGAGCAGGTCCCATTCGCGGCCTTCTGCCTCAATCGTAACGCGAGTCGTCCGCCCCGCCTCCATCGCGTCTTTGGCCCGTTCGACGGCAGCCTGGTCAAGCGCCCCGTTCCCCAAAGATCCCGCGATCTCGACGGGTGAGCCGCCTTCCCGAGGAGCCGCTCGCCGCGCCAGCAGCTTTCCTCCGACTCTCTCCCCGCTAAGCGCCGTCACGACGGCGCACAGTTCATCCTTCCGGATGGCCTGCGCGACCTGATCGAAAAGTTCAGCCACGTTTCCCTTCCAGAGCCTACCAATCCAGGGGTTCGATAAACACCTCGATCGTGCCGCCGCAGGCCAGGCCGACCTCCCACGCCGTCTCATCCGCGATGCCGTAGGAAACAAGGCGCGGCGCGCCCGAAGACAACACCTCCAGCGCTTCCTGCACAGTGGCGCTTTCCACACATCCGCCGCTGACCGAACCGACCATCGCGCCGTCTTCCGATACGGCCAGTTTCGCCCCCAGCGGCCGCGGCGCCGAACCGTACACCTGCACGACAGTAGCCAGCGCAACCCGCTTGCCCGCCTGCCGCCATCCGTCAATATCCGCCAGAATCTCTTTCATCGGAACACTCGCCTCCCCGCAATCCGGTCATTATCCAGCCGCCTCAGTCAGCCATCAAAATGGCGAAGGGCCGAACCACACGGACCGCCTCGCTTCAAAGCGGCAGCCCACCCTGTTCTCATGTCCGCGCGTCCGCCATCACCTGCGCCAGCTGCTCCAGGCTTATCAGATTATGCACTGGCAGAAACTCGTCGGTATGCGGCAACGCCGCCCGGATTCCACGCGTGAGCGGCTCGTAGCTGGGCGAGCCGAGCAGAGGGTTGAGCCAGATCAGTCGATGACAGCTGCGCTGCAACCGGCTCATCTCCGTCCCCAGCAACTCCGGATCACCCCGGTCCCAACCGTCGCTGATCACCAGAACGATGGCCCCCTGCCCGCAAACGCGCCGCGCCCAGTCAAAATTGAAGGCCCTGATCGCTTCTCCTATGCGCGTGCCCCCGGCCCAATCATGCACGGCCTCGGCGGTCTGGTCCAGCGCCAAATCAATGTCCCGTCGCCGCAGATGCCGCGTGATTCGGGTCAACCGTGTGCTGAAAACGAACGCCTCCACCCTGTCCAGCGCATGGGTGATCGAGTAGAGAAACTGCAACAGGACGCGGCTGTAGCGATCCATCGAACCGCTGATATCGGCAAGCGCCACGATCGGGCGCCGCCTCCGCTTTCGCTCGCGCCGCGCAATCACCATCGGTTCCCCGCCATACCGCACGTTCTGGCGCAGCGACCTCCGCAGGTCGACCAGGTCGCCGCTGCTCGATGGCGCCCGGCGCCTCGTCCGCCGTTCCGCCGGTGACCACTGCAGCTGTTGCATGAACGTCCGCACCTGCTGCAACTCATACTCGGTCATCGTCGCAAAGTCACGGCTGCGCAGGGCTTCCACGCTGCTGTACGTGTAGATTTTCTCGACTAGGGGCTCTTGATCCAACTGCTGAGGGGCGTCCTGGTTCTCGCGGTCGGCGCGTATCAGGCGGTACTGAATCTCTCCCTGCGGCGTGCGCTGCAGCAGTTCACCAAGATTGATCCGGGCCAGCTCCTGCTTCTCCCGCGCCCGCCAAAACAGCTCAAACGCCTCGTCGAACAGCTCCAGGTGCTCCTGCCTGCTGACCAGAATCGCCCTGGCCGCGTCCTGCGCCTGCGCCTTGACCCGCAAATTGATCTGCGTCAGCGCTTCCGCCAGGTCGAGAATCTGGGTCGGTGTGACAGGAATGCTCAGCCCGCGCAGCAGGCGCGCGAACAGCAGCATGTTCTGCAGAAAATTCCCATCAACGCCGCTGATGGGCGTGGAGTCAAGAGTCGTTTGCGGCTGCACTATTCATTGACCGCCGCAGACTTTCGCAGCACTTGCACGATCTCGCGAACGGTTTGGCCCTGCACCTTTTCGATGTCGTCCCGGTATTTGAGCAGCACGCCCAACGTTTCGTCCACAACATCCTCGGTCAGCTCCTCCTGATCGAGCGCCGTGAGGGCATTCATCCAGTCCAGCGTCTCAGCAACGCCCGGAAACTTATACAGCTCCCCGCGCCGCAACTCCTGCACAAAGCCAACAACCTCACGCGAAAGCCGTTCCGACGCGTCCGGCGCTTTCGCCCGCAGGATCGCATACTCCTTCTCAAAGCTCGGATAGTCAATCCAGTGGTACAGGCAGCGCCGTTTCAGCGCATCATGTATCTCGCGCGTCCGGTTGGACGTGATCACCACAACCGGCGGCGTCGCCGCCTGAATCGTGCCAATCTCCGGTATCGTGATCTGAAAGTCGCTCAGAACCTCCAGCAGAAACGCTTCAAACTCCTCGTCGGCCCTGTCCAACTCATCGATCAAAAGGATCGGCGCCTTCCCGTTCTGCCGCCCGCGGCTGTCTATCGCCTCCAGAAGCGGCCGCCGCAGCAAAAACGTGTCGCTGAACAAATCCTGGATCGCCGACTCCCGCAACGCCCGGCCCGTCTGTCCATCGTTCGCTGCCGTCGCCTGCCTGGCCGGCTCCGTCGCCTCCATAAGACGGATCTGGAGCATCTGGCGCGCGTAGTTCCACTCATATACCGCCGTGCTCACATCCAACCCCTCGTAACACTGGAGCCGGATCAGACGCGTGTCAAGCATCTGTGACAGAATCTTCGCCACTTCGGTCTTGCCGACGCCCGCTTCTCCCTCCAGGAACAGGGGACGCTTCAGTTTGAGCGCGAGAAAAACGGCCGTCGCAAGGCTGTGGTCCGCAATATACGCCTTCGTGCGCAACGCATCAGCGACGGATTCAACAGAGGGCAACTGGTTCGGAGTGGTCATTGGGGCGTCGATGATTTGGGATGAGCTGTGGTCCGCAGCCAGTGAGCGGCCTCCTGCGGATTCTTGAACCGGTACACATGCAGGTGTCTGAACTCGTCGCTGTCAAAAAGCGGCCAATACCTCTTGCGGTAGCGGCGATGACTGCTGAGGGCAAACCAGATGATGCTGTTGCGCCCAATTGAGTTGCCTAAAGTCTCGCGGTTGCCGCTCCACAACTCTTGCCTCGACAACATACGCCAGACCGTCCGCCGGATCACGCGCCCCATCACCCGGGCCAGTCCGTAATCCAGCCACACAAGATGCGTGGCGCGGCCCCACACGATGTCTCGGGCCTGGCTGTAATTGCCGTCTACGACCCACGCATCCCCCGCGGTCGCCGCTTGCACGCGCCCGCGAAAAACAGGCCTGGACGCGGCCTGCCAGTTCGCTTCCCAGAAAAGCGCGTCTAACTCGACGTGCGGCAATGACAGCTTCTGGGCTATCTGCCGCGCCAGCGTCGTCTTGCCCGAGCCGCTGACGCCGACCACAACGAGACGCATGGACTGCCGCGGATCGTAACGAGCGGCAACTGAACAGTGACTTCACCCGCCGCCCGCTACGCCCCGCGATTCCTTCTACGTTTCCTTTAACTAGGCTCTGTCTCGCGCCGTGCGCAGAGCCTGCGCGCCCAGCGCCCTCGCCAGCTCCTGCCGGTAGCCGGCCGAGGCAAACATGTCCCCCGTCGCGTCAGGAATGGACATGCCGCTCAACGCGCTGTCGATCGCGCCGTCGCTCAGGTCGGAGCCAACCAGGCTCGACGCCGCATCCGCCGCCGAAACCGCCGTGGCCGACACGCCGTTGAAACAGAGACTCGCTCCCGTGCAGCTTCCGCCCGCGTCGCGCGTCACAACCGCTGCCGCGCCGCACAGCGCATAGCCGGAAGCCGGATGCTCAAACTTAACGTATGCCGAACCGGTTCCCGCCCCTGCTGCCGGAATCTCGACCTCCGTGAGAATCTCATCCGCCTGCAGCGCAGTCATCATCAGATCGACAAAGAAGTCGGACGCGCTGACTGAACGGCTGCCGCCCGACCCCGCTACATGCAGTGTCGCGCCCAGCGCCAGCGCCGCCGCCGGCAGGTCCGACGCCGGGTCAGCATGCGAAAGATTGCCCCCGATCGTGCCGCGGTATCGCACCTGGCGGTCGCCGATCTGGCCGGCCGCCTCCGCAAGCAACGGCGCGGCCGCCTGTACATCAGCCGAATTGGCAATCTCGTTGTACGTGACACACGCGCCGATGCGCAGACTGCCGTTGGAACGGCTGATGCCCTGCAATGCGTCAATGCGTCCGATGTCCACCAGCGCGGCAGGCGCTGCCAGCCGCAGCTTCATCACCGGAATCAGGCTGTGCCCGCCTGCCAGCACTTTGGCATCAGGATTGTCAGCGAGGATCTGAACCGCCTCCTGAACGGATGACGGGCGATGGTAATCGAATTTAGATGGGTACATTCGTTTTACTCCCGTTGTGCGCTTCCAGCTCTTCGTTTTCAGTGAAACAGGGCTGGCCGTCAACCAGGACGGGCGTCAACCCGAAAGTTGGCCGCAGCCACCGAAAACGTTAGACCAAAAGCTAGTTCATTGCGTTCCAGACCTTTTCCGATGTCACCGGCATGTCGATGTGGTTCACGCCGAAAGGAGACAGCGCGTCCACCACCGCATTCACAACAGCGGCCGGAGAAGCGATCGTGCCCGCTTCGCCCACGCCTTTGACCCCAAGCGGATTGTGCGGGCAGGGTGTCACGGTGCGGTCAGTTTCGAAGGAGGGCAGGAAGTGGGCCTTGGGCACCGCATAGTCCAGCATCGTGCCGCTCAGCAGATTGGCGCCGTCATCGTAGACAGCCGTCTCATACAGAGACTGCCCTACGCCCTGCGCAATGCCGCCATGCACCTGGCCATCCACAATCATCGGGTTGATGACATTGCCCACGTCGTCCACCGCAAGATAGCGCTTCAGATCAACTTGGCCCGTGGTGGCGCAAACCTCGACCACCGCGATATGCGTGCCAAACGGGAATACAAAGTTGGCCGGATCGTAGAAGCTCGTCGCCTCCAGCGCCGGCTCGATTCCCTTCGGCAGATTGTGCGCAAGATACGCCTGCAACGCCACGTCGGGCAGCGACTGGGCCTGATCCGGGGAGCCCTTGACGAAGAAGTTGCCATCCTCAAACTCCAGGTCTTCCTCGGCTGCCTCAAGCAGGTGGGCGGCGATTGTCCTCGCCTTGTCAACCACCTTCTCGGCCGCGGAAGCGATCGCGCTGCCGCCCGTCGCCGCGCTGCGGCTGCCGTACGTGCCCCAACCGTGCGGCATGACGCCGGAATCACCCTCGATAACGTCGATATCGTCGTATGGAACACCAAGCGCGCTGGCTACGATCTGCGCATAGGTGGTCTCGTGCCCCTGTCCGTGGCCGGAACAGCCGCTGTACACCGTCACCTTGCCGGTGGCGTGAACGCGCACAACCGCGCTCTCCCACTGGCCCGCCTGCGCGCCCAGCGAACCAACTACCGCCGAAGGCGCCAGGCCGCACGCCTCGATGTACGTGGAGAGGCCGATGCCCAGGTATCTGCCCTCGTCTCTCGCCGCCGCCTGCTCCTTGCGGAAGTCGTCGTATCCGATCGCCTCCAGCGCCTTGTCCAGCGCGCCTTCATAGTTGCCGCTGTCATACTCAAGCGCAACCTGCGTCTGGTATGGAAAGGCGTCAGGCGAAACGAAATTGCGTCGTCGGATCTCGGCCGGATCGATGCCGGAGACTCGCGCGGCCTCGTCCACCAGACGTTCGACAACAAATGTGGCTTCGGGCCGGCCCGCCCCACGGTACGCGTCAACGGGGACTGTGTGCGTGAAGACGCCGTATACATGGCAGTGGATCGCCGGCAGATCATACTCGCCCGACATCAGCGTGCCGTACAGATAGGTCGGCACCGCCGGCGCAAATGTCGACAGATACGCGCCCATCGCCGCGTATGTGTCCACGCGCAGCCCGATGAACCTGCCGTCAGCGTCCATCGCCAGCTCGCCGTGCGTCACGTGATCGCGGCCGTGCGCATCCGTCAGATAGGTCTCAGTTCGCGTCGCCGTCCACTTCACCGGCCGCCCAACCTGCATCGACGCCCACGCGGCGATCGCCTCATCCGCGTAATGGTGAATCTTGCTGCCGAATCCGCCCCCCACTTCAGGCGCGATTACCCGGATCTTGTGCTCCGGCAGGCCCAGCGATGCCAGGCTAATCAACAGCCGGTGAATGTGCGGATTCTGCGTCGTCATGTAGAGGGTCAACTCGCCCGTGATGCTGTTGTAATCCGCCAGCGCGGCGCGCGGCTCCATCGCATTCGGAATCAGGCGGTTGTTAACAATATCCAGGCTGGCCACGTGGGCAGCATTGGCGAACGCCGCGTCCGTCTGCTCCTTGTCGCCAATCTCCCAATCGAAGGCGATGTTGTTGGGCGCCTCGTCATGCACCAGCGGCGCTCCGTCCTCCGTCGCCTTCTTGGGGTCGGCAACCCCATCGCGCGGATCGTAATCCACATAGATCAAGTCCAGCGCGTCATGCGCCGTGTACTGGTCTTCCGCCACCACGATCGCCACGCCGTCACCAACATAGCGCGTCGTATCCTTCGCCAGCATGTAATGCTCAGGGATCTTCATATCCGGCAGCAGCCAGCCAACGGGAATGCCGCCCGGGACGCCGCTCGCCTCAATATCCTTGGCCGTGTAGACGGCAATCACGCCGTCCAGCGCCTCGGCTTCGCTCGCGTCGATCCCGTTTATCTTGGCGTGCGCGTAATCGCTTCGCAATACCGTGCAGTAGACCATCCCTGACAGCTGAAGGTCATCCGTATATTTCGCCTGACCCGTTATCAGCTCAGGATCCTCTCTTCGGCGGATGGATGAACCGAATACACCCGCGCCATTGCTTTCATCTGCCATATTCCAGTTCCTCCTTTAGCCGTTCATCGTCTCGGCGGCAGCCTGCACCGCACGCACGATATTATGGTATCCGGTACAGCGGCACAGATTCCCCTCCAACCCATGCCGAATCTCATCTTCGCTCGGCTGGGGGTTCGAGTTCAGAAGGTCGACGCAGGAGATAATCATTCCCGGCGTGCAAAAGCCGCACTGCAGCCCATGGTTGTCCCAGAATGCCTGCTGCATTGGATGATAGTCCCCGTTGGCCAGGCCCTCAATCGTTGTTACCTCGCTGCCGTCTGCCTGGACCGCCAGTACGGTACACGATTTGACCGCCTGCCCATCGAGCAGGATCGTGCAGGAGCCGCACTGGCTCGTATCGCAACCGATCTTTGTGCCCGTCAGGCCCAGCTCCTCGCGCAGGAGATGCGCTAGAAGCAGCCTCGGCTCAACCTCCTTGCTGACGCTGGCGCCATTGACCTCCAGTTCGATGGATATACCCATTGAGCTTCCTCCTCTTTTGGAGTCTTGAAGAACTACCTACGATTTGGCTTTGCCGAATAGTTGACGCCACATCCATACAATCGCGGCGAAACCGGCTAAAATGTAAATTACTTTGCGCCCGCTGCTGTCGATTGGAATCTCTTTGGCCAGGTCCGAGACGATGTCTCGGGCCACATTGACGCCAACTTCCACTGTAGAGGGCGTCGCCGCCTCGGGTTGCCCGCGTGGCGCGTTGGCGCCTCCCGGGGCAGCCGCTCCCTGGGCAGCCACTCCCTGCTCGTCCGCGCCCGATGCCGCCTCCGTACCGTTCGAGGGCGCCGTCACCGCATCGCCCCCGCCAACCTCCGGCTGCGCCGGCTGAAGGCGCGCTGCAATGATGCTATCGAGCGACTGCAGGCCCTGCCGGGTCAGAGAACGCGCCGTGCTGTCAACCAGGCGCTGACCCACACTGGCAATGCGCCCGCTTAACTGCGCGTCGCCGTCATAATGGAGCGTCGTCGGCCCATCGCCCTCCAACCGCAGCGTGCCGACGCCCTTGACGAATCCGGGCCGCCCCTGGCCCGCAATCTCCATCCTGTAACCATTGGGCGCATCAATTTCATCCAGCGTGACCTTGCCGTTGAAATCTCCATGCACAGGCCCGACCCGAATGCTGATCTCGCCGCTGAATTCGTTGTCCGCGGTCTTATCCAGCCGTTTGCACCCAGGCAGAATCCGGGAAAGCACATCGGGATCCATCAGCGCTTCCCATACTTCGCTCTTCGGAGCGTCAAAACTGTGTGTGCCCGCCAATTTGACCATTTGAGTCAGTGCTCTTTCTTGCTAAAGTGTTTTCCCAGTTGAACGCACGCCTTAAGAGAGGTTCCCGACGGTGCGTGCCCTGAAAAACCCATCCCAAATTCTTTTCAAAAATGGTGTTGTCCTGCTGCCGAGAGAGTCGTCAACCCGGGTCCCGGTACGGTGATGAGGGTAAGAAGAATCCGTTCCGGTTATAATGCGCCAGATTATAGCCTACCGCCAGCATAAGGGCAAACAACGCCCATCCGACACCTGCCCCGGATCTGGAACTGTCAGGAAACATGGGCTGCGGCGCGTCTCCGCCCCTCCACCCACTGACAACTGCTCACTGACCACTCTCCACTGCAGTTCTGACAACCACAGTGCCCGCTACCCGGTCATGGATGCTCTGCCTCCTGGGCGATAGCGCCGCGGTTCCCACATACGCCAGGATCATTGCGCCCACCAATGCATATTGGAGTGAAAGCCGGTCCGGCACTCCCTCAGGCGAGTTGGCCCAAACCATAAAGAAGTGGTTGACCTCAAAAGGGATCAACATCACTACGGTTCGCAGCAACGCCCGCGCATAGCCAGGCGATCCCCCGCTCGCGCCCTCCAAACGCAACCCCAGCCAGCGCATCACAATCGTCGCCCGCGCCGGGGAGCCCAGCGTCCCGGTGTAGTAGAGAATCAAAGGAAAATCGACCGTGCCCAACAACCACAAGTGATAAACGCCTTTGGAAAATCCGGCTCCGCTCAAAACACCTTGTGCCAGGGGATTCAGCCTCAGCGCAAACAGCAGACCTTGCAGCGCCAGCACGCCTGCAAACAGCAGGAAGACCTCCGCGACGTAGCTGAAGACCCTTCTCCCTATTGACGCGTATCGGTGGCGGGGGCCGGCAGTCGCCACAAGAGCGCTCCTTGTCTATGATTGCAGAATCGCCTATAGTCCAGGGCAGAGACGCGACCGAATGCGGGCCGCACCAAATCTTTGAAACTGAATTCCATCGCCAGACAGCAACGCCAATGCCATGCCAAACATGGAGAAACAGATGCGCATCTCCTCGATCCAAGCATTCCCCATCAAGATACCGCCGCCCAATGATGGGTCCCGGTCAGGCTCCGAGCAGATCGAAGCCTACGGCGACTACACCATCGCCGCCGATGCCTGGACTTCGATCTACTCCCGCAACCATGAGACCTGCCTGGTTCGCCTTGAAACAGACAACGGGCTGGTCGGCTGGGGCGAAGGCCAGGCCCCGGTCGCGCCCCGCGCCACCGCCGCAATCGTGGATGACCTGTGCGCGCCCCTCGTCCTCGGCAGAGATCCCTTCGATGTCGAATATATCTGGTATCGCCTCTACAGCGCCATGCGCGAGCGGGGCCACATCACAGGCTTCTATGTGGATGCGCTGGCGGCAGTCGATCTGGCCCTCTACGACCTGCTCGGCAAGGCCCTCAACAAGCCGGTCTACAAGCTTCTCGGCGGCAGCTTCCGCCCAGATGTCCAGGTCTACGCGGGCTTGGGCGGAACGCAGCCGGACGCAGCCGTCGCCAGCGCGGAAACGCTGCTAGACGCCGGCTACCGCGCCCTGAAGTTGCACCTGCGCATGCCCAATCCCCAGATACTGGCAGTCGTGGAAGCGGTACGCCAGACTGCCAGCCCCGAAATTGAACTGCTGGTTGATGTGCATGGCACACGCGACGTATCGCAAGCCATCGAGCTGGGGCGCGGATTGGAGGCCCTGGGCGTACGCTGGCTGGAGGCGCCCTGCCAGCCCGAGGACATCCGCGGCCAGGCTGAAATCGCCCGCGCCCTCGCCATGCAGGTAGCGACCGGCGAGTGGCTGCGCACCGTCTGGGAGTGGCGCGACTGGATCGCGCTGCGCAGCTTCGACGTCGCCATGCCCGACGTCGCCCGCACCGGACTCTCCGAAGGCAAGCGCATCGCCGCCCTCTGCGACAGCTACAATCTGCCCGTCGCGCCCCACGTCGGCGGCGGCGGCATCCTCTCCGTGGCCGCGACCATTCACTATTCGCTCGCCATCCCCAACTTCCAGATCATGGAGCACAGTCACGAAGCCAACGCCTGGAAAGGGTCCATCGCCCGCGCCTATCCTACGCCCCAAAACGGCCGCTTTGCCGGGCCCCGCCAGCCCGGCCTCGGCGTCGACATCGACGAAGCCGAAGTGGCCCGCTACACCTCCTGAGAAACAGTCCGTCGGTGTTCAGTCATTCGCGGCGTATCCTGCCAGGGCAAGGCAGAGGAGCGACGCCGGCTCTGCCCGCCGCCCGCAACGCTCCCTTCCTCCTCAAACCCCCAGCGCCTCCCGCATATCGCGCACGTGGCCAACCTCATGCGCGTGAATCGTCTCGTAATACTGCCCCACCGTGATCTCTCCCCGCGACGGGTGGCGCCCGGTCAGTTCCCATTCGCCTTCTTCCAGCGATTCCATCACATCCAGCGTCCTGGCTCGCGTCGCCGCCGCGCTGGCCATCAGCTCTTCAGGCGAAACATCCCCAACGCGTCGCGCAAGTCCGGCATTCCAGCGCTCCAGATCGAAGTTCTCCGGAAGCGTCGCCTCCCCTTTGCGTATCTTATGCACGTGGATGCTCATCCCTCGTTCGCTCTCGACCAGATGGGCCAGAACGGTGGTCACCGTCCATACGTCGCCTTCAGCAAATGCCTGCGTCTGCCACTGCTCCCGCGAGAGACCCTCAAGAAGCCCCATCAGCGCCCCTCGAGATTCGTTTAGCTTTTCCCTCCAATAAGCACTTCTTTCTGCGCGCATCTCTCCTTCTCCAATCCGATAAGTCTGACGTTTTTCGTGTCCCGCCGCCGTCCCTATGGTATACTTGCAGGGCCAAAACCCCCGCAACTGCCTGGCCTGCAAACAGGATCGATCTCATCTCTCGGACTTTTCCTGCCGCCAACGCCCGAAGAGCCCTTCTCACAGGAGCATTGACAATGAAAGGTAAGTTTATCACTGCCTCGACTATGGAGCGAGATCAGATGGATTGGGGTGTCATGGGCTGGGCCAGCCGTCCCGCCACCACCGCCGCCCGCGATCTTGTCGTCATCGAAGTGACCCTGGAATCCGGCCAAGGCCATGCCTTTCACAAACACCCCGACCAGGAGGAGGTCATCTACGTCATCGACGGCGCAATCGAACAGTGGATCGAGCAGGAGAAGCAACTGCTCTCCACCGGAGACTCCGCCTTCATCGGCGCCGATGTCGTCCACGCCTCCTACAACGACTCCGGCAGCCCTGCCAAACTGCTGGCCATTCTCGGCCCTTGTATCGGGGACGAAGGCTACGCCCTCGTCGATGTCTTCGAAGAGGAGCCCTGGCGTTCGCTGCGCTGATTCACTCTATCCAACTCTCAGACAGACCACGCAGACAGGAACCTCCTCATGACCAACAAGTACCGCATGATTCAGGTCGGGACCGGCGGACAGGGCAACGGCTGGTGCTCCCGCTTTCTGCCGCCCAATATCGCCGACGGCCGTATCGAAATGGTCGCAGCCGTGGATGTAAACCCCGATGTCCACATCAACGCCCAGAACCATCTGGGCCTGCCGCCCGAAAAGTGCTACACCGACATCGAGCGCGCCTTCGACGAAAATCCCGCCGACTTCTGTTCCATCGTCGTGCCTCCCGCCTTCCACGAATCCGTCGTCGATGTCGCCCTCGCCCACGACATGCATATCATCTCGGAAAAACCGATCGCCGACACCCTCGAGGGCTCGGTTCGCATCGCCGCCAAAGTGAAGCGGGCAGGCAAAAAGATGGGCGTGACCATGAGCCACCGTTTCGACCAGGACAAAACCACCCTGCGCCGTGAACTGCGGTCCGGGCGGCCCGGCGTGATCGACTACATCATCTGCCGCTTTACCTGCGGGCTCCGCCATTTCGGCGACTGGGGCGCCAGCTTCCGCCACACCATGGAAGAGACCCTCATGATCGAAGGCTCCGTCCATCACCTCGACATCATCGCCGACCTCGCAAACGCGAAGTGCGATACACTTTACGCTCAGACGTGGAACCCAACCTGGGGAGAGTACAACACCGGCTCCCAGGGCCACGTCATGATGACTTTCGAAAACGGAACGCGGGCCTTCTATGAGGGCGCCAAGACAAACGCCTGCGGCTTTAACGGCTGGAGCCAGGAGTATTTCCGCGCCGAATGCGAAAACGAAACGCTGATCATGGACAACCGCCGTATCGAGAGCTTCCCCTATCAGCCAAGACAGTACAGCCGCGAAGGCCAGGGCCGGGAAGTCCCCCTCATGGAACAGGACAAGTGGCGAAACGCCTGGCTCATTGCCCAGTTCCTCGACTGGCTGGACGGCGGCCCGCCCATGGAGACCAACGTCCAGGCCAACCTGCAATCCGTTGCCCTGATCTTCGCTGCCATCGAGAGCAGCCACACAGGCCGGCCGGTCAAGGTCCAGGAGTTCCTGCGCCAGGCCCAGGAAGCCGAGGAGGCGTCCCACGCAGCTTGAAGGACCGGAGCAGGCCGCGCTGAGTAAGAGGAGGGGCGCCCTGCTCCCTTTGTCCCGGCTCGCTCCCTCCCGATTGCTTTCCCGCCTCTACTGGCCGCGACCGACCCCGATCCAAACGTCGGACAAAGAGGTAGAAGGACCCAAACACGAAACCGGGAATGCCCATTGCCAAGGGGCATTCCCGCCGTCACAGGCCCAGCTGCGCAGATTAAATGGAGGTGCGTCATGTCCGGAACTGTTCTTCTCGTCGGCGCGTTGGACACGAAAGGCGCCGAATATTCCTTTGTCAAAGATCTCATCGAAGCGGCCGGTCTGCAGACGCTCGTCGTCGATTTCGGCGTGATGGGCCAGCCGGCCTTCCCGCCGGATGTAAGCCGCGCCGACGTGGCCGCCGCCGCCGGAGGCGATCTGGCCTACCTGGCCTCCGGCACGCGCAAAGATGAGGCGATGCGGACCATGGCCCAGGGCCTCGCCGCCGTCGTGGAACGCCTCTACGACGAGGGGCGATTCGACGGCATTCTCGGCATGGGAGGCAGCGGCGGCACCTCCATCGCCACCGCCGCCATGCGCACGCTGCCCGTCGGCGTCCCCAAAATCATGGTCTCCACCGTCGGCGGCGGTGATGTCAGCGCCTACTCCGGCAGCAAGGACATCACCTTCATGCCCTCCGTCGTCGACGTCGCCGGGATCAACCGCCTCAGCCGCGCCATCTACGCTAACGCGGCCGGCGCAATCGCCGGCATGGTCAAGACCGAAGCCGCGGCCGCCGCCAACGAGCGGCCCCTCATCGCCGCTTCCATGTTCGGCAACACCACCGCCGCGGTCGACCACGCCCGCGACCTGCTCGAAGCCCAAGGCTACGAAGTCCTCGTCTTCCACGCCACCGGCAGCGGCGGCCGCACAATGGAGGACCTGATCACCGACGGCTACATCGCCGCCTGCCTCGACATGACCACCACCGAGCTCGCCGATGAGATCTGCGACGGCGTCTTCAGCGCCGGGCCCGACCGCGTCCAGGCCGCGCCCCGCCAGGGCGTTCCCACCGTCATCGTCCCCGGCTGCGTGGACATGGCCAACTTCGGCGGTATCGAGACCGTGCCCGACCACTACCGCGAGCGCAACCTCTACCAGTGGAATCCGGAAGTCACTCTCCTCCGTACCAACGAAGAGGAAAACCGGCGGATGGGCGCGATGCTGGCCGCGGCCGCCAACACCGGCCAGGCCGGCAAAGTCTCCGTGTTGATCCCCCTCGCCGGCGTCTCCATGTTGGACAGCGATGGCGACCGCTTCTGGGATCCAGGCGCCGACCAGGCCTGCTACGACGCCATCAAAAACGACCTGCGCGCCGACATACCGCTGATCGAAGTGGACGCAAATATCAATGATCCGGAGTTCGCCGAAAAAGCGGTTGAAATCTTGCTGGAGATGCTGCGGGAGGAAATCTGACTCGTACACAATCCCCGCGCCCTATCTACTACCCGGTCCGCTCTGCGAGACCTCCAAGGAGCATGCCAAATGTCGATCCCAAGACAGGAGATCATCGCCCGGCTCCAGGCCCAGCAGGCCGCGGGCAGACCCATCGTCGGCTGCGGCGCCGGCACTGGCATCTCGGCCAAGTTCGCCGAAGCCGGCGGCGCCGACATCATCATCATCTACAATTCCGGCCGCTTCCGCATGGCCGGCCGCGGCTCCCTCTCCGGCATGATGCCCTACGGCGACGCGAATGGCATCGTCGTCGAGATGGCCGCCGAAGTCCTCCCCGTTGTGCAGGATACACCTGTCCTAGCCGGCGTCTGCGGCACCGACCCCTTCCGCCTCAAGCCCGTTTTCCTCAAGCAACTCAAAGAGATCGGTTTCAGCGGCGTGCAGAATTTTCCCACCGTCGGCCTCCTCGACGGGACCTTCCGCCAAAACCTGGAGGCCACCGGCATGGGCTATGATAAAGAGGTCGAGGCCGTCGCCATCGCCCATCAACTCGACCTGTTCACCGCCCCCTACGTCTTCACGCCGGAAGAGGCGACCGCCATGGCCGAGGCCGGCGCTGATCTCCTCGTCGCCCACGTCGGCCTCACCACCGCCGGCAGCATCGGCGCCGCGGTCGCCTTCACCTTGGAAGAGGCCGTCGACAAAGTGCAGGACATGGCCGCCGCCGGCCGCAAAGTCAATCCCGACCAGACAGTCATCTGCCACGGCGGGCCGTTCGACGAGCCCGAAAACGTCGGCGCCGCCCTCAAAATGATGCCCGGCATCGCCGGTTTCTTCGGCGCCTCCAGCATCGAACGCCTCCCCACCGAACGCGCCATCCGCGGCCAGGTGGAGGCGTTCAAGGGCATGGCGCTTGCTTGAGGCAACGCCGGCGTGATCGGCGGCAACGACGCTCGGTCACCGGCGCCTGTGAACCACAGAGCGGCCAGCCAGGAGATTCTGCCGGCTCAGCACTGGGCGCCGCACATGCCGCCCAAGACGACGTAGTCATCGACCATTCCGATTGCTCCGCTCACCATTTGCAAACCTTGCGCCCGACGTACACAGCGCCTTCACCCCTTCGCCACCGAAACTGAGGAGTCCCCTCCATGCTCTATTCCAGAATCCCCGGCATCGACAAACCCGTCTCCCGGCTCGTGCTGGGAACGATGTGGATAAACACCAAGACCCTCGAAGACGCCTTCCCAGTTCTAGACGCCTTCCACGCGGCCGGCGGCAACTGCCTCGACACCGCCCACGGCTACGGCGGCGGCGACAACGAGCGCGCCGTAGGCCAGTGGATCAACGAACGCGGTCTGCGCGATGAGATCGTCATCCTCGGCAAAGGCGCCCACCACAGCCAGGACCGCAAACGGGTCACGCCCTACGACATCAAGTCCGATCTCCACGACAGCCTCGCGCGCTTCAAAGTCGACAGTATCGACCTGTATGTGCTACACCGCGACGACCCTGACAAGCCGGTCGGCCCAATCGTCGAGACGCTCCACGCAGCCAAAGAGGCCGGCCAGATCGACGCCTACGGCGGCTCCAACTGGAGCGCCGAACGCCTGCGAGAGGCCAACGAATACGCCGCCGCGAACGGCCTCACCCCCTTCGTCGCCAGCAGCCCCCAGTTCAGCCTCGCCGTCCAGATAGAGCCGCCCTGGCGCGACTGCATCAGCGTCAGCGGACCGGCCGGAGAGGCCGACCGCGCGTGGTGCCGCGCCAACGGCGTCACCCTTTTCGTCTGGTCCAGCCTGGCCGGCGGCTTCTTCAGCGGCCGCTTCCGCCGCGACAACCTCGACACCTTCACCGAGTGGTATGATCAGCTTGCCGTCAAAGTCTACTGCAAAGAGGAAAACTTCCAGCGCCACGATCGCGTGCAGGAAATGGCCGCCAGCAAAGGCGTCTCCGTGCCCCAAATCGCGCTGGCCTACGTCTTCAACCAGCCCGATGGTATCCACGCGTTGTCAGGGGCGCGCAACACCGAAGAGGTTAATGTGAACGTCGAGGCATCCGAGATCGAATTGACCGCAGAAGAGATTGCCTACCTGGAGTTGAAGAGTTGAGTAGGCAAAGCGGTGCTTCGGAGAGCCAGCCTTACGAGTTTGCCTACGAAGAGCGGCGGTTTCCCTAAATCCTTTATTACGAAGACAAAAGAAATGGCACCAAACATTGCAGAAGAAATCATGAGTGAATAAGGACACTTCGATTGCCATAGTGTAGCAACCGTCCGATTCCTTAGGATAGAGGGATACTCAACTGCAACCACAAGAAATGTGTCCCTAGGCCGACGTCTCCTAGATAGGGGACGTCTATGTTTTTCCCGTGTGTATTGCCCCCGGCCTCTCTACTTTTTCTCCTCTCCCGTTTCCACCAGAGTCCGCAGCGCGGGCAGAAGGTTCGGAATATCATTACATATGATGTCCCATAAAACGTCGTCATCCAGTCCTAGATACGCGTGCGCGACTTGGTTGCGCGTCCCGATAATCTGACGCCACTGAATCTCTGGGTGTGCTTCGCGCACTTTGCTCGGAATATGGGTTGCGGCCTCCCCAATTAGCTCAATGTTGCGGAGAGTAGCATCGTAGACCAGGCTATCGTCAAGGAAAGCATCCAAGTCCAGGTCTTCGGTGTAGGTAAGAACTCTTTCGCTGAATTGGCACATATCCCCGATGTAAAGCCGCCAGTCACGTCGTTCAAGCTCCGCCTCACACATAAGCCGCTTCCCTTTCCACAATAGGGCGCAGTTCCTTCCGCAGCGCCTTGGTGGTTACCAGATCCACGGATCGGTCCAGCAAATCTTCAACGTAGAACTGAACGCCAAAGAACCGTTGTGATGTGGCTGGGCCGTCGAACCGAACCAGGATATCCACATCGCTGTCGCTTTCAGCTTCACCGCGCGCAACCGACCCAAATACAGCCAGTTCAACAACGCCATAGCGTTGCGCGAGAGTGGGCTTGTGTTCCTTGAGCAGCTCGAGCAGTTGCTCTCTGTCCATGTCTTACGCCCCTCATCGGTCCAGCGTAGACTACCAGGCGGCCACGGGTCCATTCTAAACGAAGTCACCTGAATTGCCAGCGCCGCTCTTCCCAACCCCGCAAACAAAAAGGCGACCCGGTTACGCACCCGGATCGCCCTCCGCACAAGGACGCCATCATCGCTCGCGCCCCTCTATGTTGGTGGAGATGGCGGGAATCGAACCCGCGTCCGCAACATTCGCCCTGAAACGTCTACAAGCTTAGTTGATCTATCTCAGTTTTGTCGGCGGTCCTCGGACCAACACGAGGCCCATCACCGACTAGCCGATTCTCTTAGACAGCGCTATCGGCGTACCGCTGCCGCAGCTCACAGTTTATGTCGGCAACCGCCCAGCCTGCTGGCCCCACCGGGGCGGGCCGTGGCCCTTCTTAAAGAGCCGGTGGCTTACTTAGGCCGCCGCAGCCGCAGAAGCGGCCGGGGTGAAACCAAAGTTGAAAGCCATGCCTGTGTTCTTGGCATTTGTATGTGTTTGCGCCTTTTTTACGTAGTCGACACTCTACGGCTTGCAGTCTCAGGCCTGACAATGCCCCGTCGAAGCCGTTCATCCCCATCTATGCACAATTATAGCTGAATCCATCCGCCAAGTCAAGATTTATGCGTCATCGCCACCGGAGGATTCCAGCGATTCCTCAGCAGGCAGCGCCATCACGAAATAGACTGAATCGTCCTCCAGACTGGGCTGGATACCGAAACCCAACGAGATCTTCAGATGGTAGTTGGCGCTGTTGCCATAGTCGCTCCGTGAACGGACCTGGCAGCAGTTCAATGCCCGCGCCCGTTTCATCGCATCACGCTGCAGAGAACGCCCTATGCCGCGATTGCGCTCCTCCGGCAACACACCGAAGGCGATAATCTTCGCCTCGTAAAGCGTTCGGTCCTGGAAAACGATCGGCGGCCGTCCCTCGTCCTCTCCCAATCTCTGCACGACAAAGCGCAGAAAGCCCACTGGTCGGTCCTCCATAATCGCAGCGAGCACATGGCTGGAACGGAAATGCCCGGCCTGCGCCTCTATGTACGGCCGCTGCGCCAACTGCTCAACAACAGGCCAAAGATGTTCCCAAATTGGACTTTCCTCCTTCACGTCCACAATTCTCAACCCCTGAACGCCGCCTTCATCCCTTCCCATCGACTCTCCTTAGCCTTTAAGCTATTCAGTCTTTGACTTCCTCATTACTCCCCGCCCCGTCCCGCCTCGCCAGCGCCAGCAGCCACTGCGCCGGCAACAGCACCGCCGATGAGACTGACAGCGATGCCGGCACGCTTGCCGCCGTTCCGATCCACCCCAGAACAGGCCCGCCCCCGGCCTGGCCCAGCGAATTCGCCTGGCCCCACAGCGAAATCACCGTCGCACGCTGCGCGCTCTGCGTGTTGCGCACGATCCATGCGTTTTCCAGCGGCGCAATCGTGCTGCGGCAGATATTGATCGCCCAAAGCGCCAGTACCGCCAGCCAGAAACTGCCCGTCCAGGCCAAGACCAGGAGGCTCAACGGCAAGAGACCGTAGAGCGCCTTCAGCCAGTTGACCGTCCCCCTCTGATCCTCGGTCGCCCCGCCGCGCCGCGCCAGCTCGTTGGCCGCAATCCCCGTCATCGTCGCGCCAATCCCAATGATTCCAAACCAGATCACGGCATCATCCAGGCCGAACAATGCGGGAAATCTGAAATTGTCCAGCAGATGCGGCGTCCAGAGACGGTCATAGCCCTCGCTATACAGCCCGGTCACAAGGCTGAGCCCCACCACAATACGCAGCGCGGGGCTCCCGCGCACCGCGCGCAGCCCCGCCCGCGCCGTGTCCGCCATCTGCTTCCACGTCTCGCGTTCCTCCGGCGGAGTCGGCTTAAAGCCCCTCTCCGGCATCGCCAACGCCGCGAAAGCGGCCAGCGCCAGGTACAGCCCGCCCCCTGCCAGGATCGGCAACTGCAGCCAGCGGCGCGCCAGCAATACACTGGCGCCGATGCCGACCAGGCCGGCAATCAACCCGACCTGCGAAGAACGCAGATAAACCGGCCCCGCCTCTTCCGCGCCAATCTCGTCCGCCAGCCAGGCCTGCAGCGCCCCGCTCAGAAACGTATAGCCTATGCCCCAAAGCACCTGCGCGCCCAGCACCGCCCAAAACATCGGGATCGAGCCCTCCAGCAGAAATCCGCAGCCCACCAGCGCCAGCCCGATGATCACCGACAGCCGCCGCGAATAAACGTCCGCCACCGCGCCCGTCGGCACCTCGAACAGCACGACCGTCACCTCCAGCACCGTGCCCACCAGCACCATCTGCAGAGGATTCAATCCCACCGTTTCCACCTGGTAAATCAGGTTGATCGTGAAAACAAGCGCATTAAAAAGCGCCCTGCCCCCGCCAATGACCAGGTAGATTCGGATCGCATTCTGTTGCAGCAAGGGGATTCAAGTCCGTGTGCCCGCGGCCGCGCCCGGTCAAACAGGGCTCGCGCCCCGTCGCCCGGTTCCGGCCGCATTCCGCCGACAATTGAAGTTCAACTGAATATGAATCTGGACAAAGAAGTCGCGTGTTCGCACCGCTTCGCCAGCTGCCAGGCAACCCTGTGGCGCCCAGAACGAATCGCTTACCGCTGCTGCCTTCCGGCCCTGACGGGGTTCACGGTGTCCTGCCGCACAGGACCCAGCGACTGACGAAGCGATGCAAACACGCGAGGCGGAGAGGGAGGGATTTGAACCCTCGAGGGCTTGCACCCTACGAGCTTTCCAGGCCCGCGCACTCGGCCAGACTATGCGACCTCTCCGAACAGAAAGCGGCGGCACACAATCCTGCCCAATGACCGCCCTTTCCAAAAAGCCGAATCAGTATAGCCAATCACCCCAAGACAAGCAAATTTACACCCGATCTCATTCCCACTTCGATTTCGGGCGGCCATCGCCTGAATCAGCAATCTCAAGACTGACGGTGCGCTTCATCCCCGCTCAACCAAGCGCCGCTCCAATTCCACCCCGTGCATCGTCGAAAGACCCTCCCGCCACTGACCACTGACCACCGACCACTGCAGTTCCTCCCAGCCTCTCTACCCTTCCTCGGCCAGCCAAACGGCGGCATCCTTGGCAAAGTAAGTCAGAATCATGTCCGCCCCGGCCCGTTTAATGCTCGTCAGGCTCTCCAGCACGCACTTTTTCAGGTCGAGCCACCCGTTCGCCGCGGCCGCGTGCAGCATCGCGTACTCCCCGCTCACCTGGTACGCGGCAGTCGGCAGCCTGAACTCTTCCCGCACCGCCGCCAGCACATCCAGATAGGGCAGGGCCGGTTTGACCATGATCATGTCCGCGCCCTCGGCCACGTCGAGCGCGACCTCCCTGAGCGCCTCGCGGCGGTTGGCCGGGTCCAACTGATACTGGCTGCGGTCGCCGAACGAGGGAGGGCTCTCAGCCGCTTCCCGGAACGGCCCGTAAAAGTTGCTCGCATATTTGGCCGCATAGCTCAGTATCGGTACGTGCGCCAGCCCCTCTTCGTCCAGCGCCCCGCGAATCGCCCCCACCATGCCGTCCAGCATCGCCGACGGCGCAATGATGTCCGCCCCTGCCTCCGCATGCACCACCGACGCCCTTCCCAGCAGCTCCAGGGTCGGGTCATTGAGGAGATAGCCCTCCGGCAACGCCGCGTTGTAACTGTCCACCGACGGCGTATTGATCACCCCGCAGTGACCGTGATCGGTGTATTCGCAGAAACACATGTCGGAGATGACGATCAGCTCCGGAGCCGCTTCCTTCAGAGCCCTGATCGCCTCCGGAACCACACCGTGCGGATTGAAATTGTCGCTTCCGCACCAGTCCTTTTCCGCCGGAATGCCGAACAACAGCACCGCGGGGATCCCCAACTCCATGATCGAATCGGCTTCACGGACCAATTCATCCACAGAAAGCTGGCACTGCCCCGGCATCGAACCAATCGGGCGGCGCTCGCCCCGGCCGTGGCGCACAAACAACGGATAGATGAAATCGGCCGGCGAGAGGGTCGTCTCGCGGACCATGCTCCGCAGCGCAGAACTGATCCGCGTCCGCCGCGGCCGCAGGACCGGCTCCGCAGCGGCATGACCGTTGATGGTCGTTTGCACTGGCTGTAGGCTGTTCATGTGTTCTTCGCCGCCTTCCCTCCCTGCAAGTGCTCAAACGTGTCCGTGTATCGCTCGCGCTTCCCTCCAGCCTCCGTCACCAAAAACTTCCCACTTCATAAACTGTATGACGACCGTGGGGTAACGCGTTCGCTATCGATTCGAGTTCTCGGCGCGGCCATCACAGCGGACCCTCAAACGCCGCGCCCTCACCGTCCGCGCCGCGCAAAATAGGCCTTCAGACTCTGGACCAGACCCTCAACTGTGTGGCTCTCGGCCACAACCCGCACGGGCAGCTCATGCCGCCGCGCCGCCTCTGCCGTCATTGGCCCAATGCAGGCAACCGTCACGTCGCAGAGCATGGCGGCATCGCCGCTCTCGGCCTTGAGCCGGCTCACAAAATTGTGTACAGTCGAAGCGCTCGTAAACAGTACGACGTCCACATCCCCTTGCCAGAAATGTTGCGGCAAATCATCCCCGCCATGCCCGACCACCGTCTCGTATGCTTTCACATCCCGGACCTCCGCTCCCGCCCGCCGCAGCGCCTTCACCAAGACCGGGCGCGCAATCGCCGACTGCGGCAGAAATACTCGGCTCCCCTTGCCAACCTGCAGACCGGCGACCAGGGCTTCAGCCACATATTCCTCCGGCAACAGGTCGACCACCAGGTTCAGTTCCTGGGAGATTGCTGTCGCGGTCGCTGAGCCCACAGCCGCTACCTTTGTCTTGGATTCAGCCACACTCTCAAGGCCAATGCCCAGTTCCCGCATCCGGTCGGCCAGAATGTACACAGTGTTCGTGCTGGTCACGATAAGCCAGTCAAAATGCCCCTGCGCCAGCTCCGCCAGCGCCGCATCAAAGTCCGAAGAATCCGCGCTAGGCTCAATCTCAATTGTCGGATAGTGCAACACTTCAGCGCCCTCTTCTTCCAACAATCGTGTTAGAGCAGGCGCCTGCCGCAGCCCCCGCGTGTTGGCGATGCGAAGCCCCGTTAGTTTCTGTGTGTTCATCTTGCTTGCTCTTTCTTCTTTGGTTGGACAAAAACTATCTGCTACACCTGCCGGGCCCAATTGGAACCATCTTCCTCTGCAGCGATCTGTTCGATGACCTCCCGCGCGCCTTTCTGCATGATCAACTGGGCAAGGTCCTGGCCTAACTGCTCGGCTGTGTCAAATGCGCCGTTCAAGCGGGCGTCAACCTGGCGGCTGCCATCCAGCGCGCTGACTCGACCCCGGAGCTCCAACTGTCTTGAGGCCGCTCCGCCTGCCCCGCCGATCTCTTTCTCGCCCCACGCGCCCAACGCTCCAACCGGTGCGCGGCAGCCTCCGCCAAGTCCTCCCAGGAAGGCCCTTTCTGCCGTCACCGCAGCCCGCGTCTCCTTGTCGTCGATGCCGCCGAAGAACGCCAGCCACTCCGCTTCCCGTCGGCACTGCACACCCAGCGCGCCCTGGCCCGGCGCGGGCAGCATCGTCCCGAAAGGCAGTGCGTGGGAAATGGCGGCGTCCAACCCCAGCCGTTTCAGGCCGGCAACAGCCAGAACCGCGGCGTCATACGGTCCGTCCGGGTCAAGCGTCTTGCGGACACGGGTCTCGACATTGCCCCGAATCTCCAGGACCCGCAAATCAGGGCGCAGTGCCAGGAGTTGGGCCGCCCTGCGCCGGCTACCCGTCCCCACCACGGCCCCTTCGTGTAGCCCTGCAGACCACGACGCCTTGCCACCCGTCTGTGCCGGCGCGCCTCTCTCCGCAGCAGTCCCGTTACCGGCCCGCGCCACGAGCGCATCCGCGGCATCTCCCCTCGCCGGAATCGCGCCCAGCGCGAGTCCCTCAGGATCATCAACAGGCAGATCCTTCAGGCTGTGAACGGCCCCATCGATGCTGCCTTGCCGCAGCCTCTCCTCCAGCTCCAGCGTGAAGAGTCCTTTGCCGCCAATGCTGGGCAAGGGGCTCTCCTTGAACCGGTCTCCTCTGGTCTGTATAACAACCGTTTCGACCGACAGGCCAGCGTACAGAGCGCGCAAACGCTCCGCCACATGCTCTGTCTGCCACAGAGCAAGGGCCGAACCGCGGCTGCCTAGACGAATATGACGAGGGGTGGACATTCCTGGTCGGAACTTGGCGGTCTGCCGCCAACACCTGATTCGGTTCTGGTACAGTCAGTCCGTTCAGCCCAAAAGCTGAGGACGGCCTCCGGACGGGCTCCTCCGGCGCTTCTCTCCTCACGCCGCGCTAAGGATAGCAGCAGCGAATTTACCGGTCAAATGCCGGCCGCCGAAAAACTTCACCGGACCCCCCTTGCCGCCCCGGCCCCAATCCCAGCGCTGCGTCACCTGTCACTCCCCAAACCATGTAAAATCCAGCTCCGCGGTTGCCGCATCACAAACATTCAAGTAGAATTGGGCAGTAATGTATTCCAACAACAAGGAATCCATGTCCACACTGCGACTGCCCGGCCTCATCGATGCACACGTCCATTTCAGGGATCCGGGCCTGACCCAAAAAGAAGACATCCATACCGGAACTTGCGCCGCCCTGGCCGGCGGCGTTACCACCGTGTTGGATATGCCCAATACAGTCCCTCCCACCTCCACCCCTGCCCACCTGCGCGAAAAAGTGCGTCTGGCCAGAGAAAAGACAGTCTGCGATATTGGACTGTTTGTCGGCGCGACCGTTGCCGACGTGGATGCCTATCTTCCTGTCGCGCAAAACGCCTGTGGTCTCAAAATCTATGTTAACGAAACATTCGGCAGCCTGCGCATCGAAGAGCTGGGTCTCCTCCACCGTCTCTTCCAATCGTGGGCGCAGCGCGCCGACGAGCTCAACGGCTGGCGGCATTCAGCGCATGACACAGAGTCCCCGCATGACAGCGCCGCGCGGACTTCCGCCACGACGCTGGGCCCCATCGCCGTCCATGCCGAAGACCTGATGGTCCCTGTCTGCCTGGCCCTCAGCCATCTCTACAATCTCCCGTTGCATATCGTCCATGTCAGCCGCCGCAGCGAGATCGAACTCATCCGCGCGGCCAAGGAGAAGGGCATCCCGGTCACCTGCGAAGCCACACCCCATCATCTCTTTCTCTCCGAAGAGGACTACAACCGCGGTGGCAACCGATTTGACATGCGGCCCAAACTGGCCTCGCCGGATGACGTGGCCAGCCTATGGGAGAACCTGGACGTGATCGACATCTTCGCCACCGACCACGCGCCGCATACCTTCTCCGAAAAGGGCATGCAGTCGCCGGGCGAAGCACAAAAAGAGAGGAATGACAAGAGTACCCCGGTAACACCGTTTCCTGGCGTCCCGGGCGTGGAAACAATGCTTCCTCTGCTGCTGACAGCCGTCGAAGACGGCCGTCTGGAACTGGACGATCTGCTCCTGCGCTGCGTTGAAAACCCCCGCCGCATTTACGCCCTCCCGCAACAGCCGCAGACCTGGATTGAGGTGGACATCGACAAGGCGTTTACACTGAGTGACGCCCATATGCGCACTCGCTGCGGCTGGACGCCCTTTGACGGCCGCCAGGTAATCGGCCGTATTGAAAAAGTCGTGCTGCGCGGCGCAACCGTCTTTGACGGCGAGCAGGTCCTGGCCCAGCCCGGCAGCGGACGTGTGCTGTTTCAATCGCTTCCCGCCTGACGGTCGGCGACCGGCCTGAAGCGCCTGCATCCAGCGCCAACGGCTCCGGCGACTTGAACAGGGCACGCAAACAGTGACGATCGCCGAGCCTCTCATGGTTTGAGTCTGGACCTGCATCAGAGGAACCTGGAATAGTAAACATGACAAACACGATCGAGAGCTTCGCCGGCGAGGACATTCTCAGCGTCAATCAATTCGATCGCGAGTCGCTAAATGCCATCTTCAGTATCGCGCACGAAATGCGTGTGCTGGTTGAGCGTTTCGGCAGCGCGGAACTGCTGCAAGGCAAAATCCTGGCCAACCTTTTCTACGAACCGTCCACGCGCACCAGCTCCAGCTTCACCGCGGCCATGCAGCGCCTCGGCGGGCAGGTCATCCCCATCAATAACGTCCAGTACAGTTCCGTCAGCAAAGGCGAAAGCCTGCCCGATACCATTCGCACCCTCGAATGCTATGCCGACGTGATTGTAATTCGCCATCCCGAAGTGGGCGCCGCCGCAACCGCCGCATACTATGCCCACAAACCCGTGATCAACGCCGGCGATGGTGTCGGCGAACACCCAACACAGGCCCTGCTCGATCTCTTTACCGTGCAGGAAGAGCTGCAGCAAGTCGACGAACTGACCGTCGCCATGGTCGGCGACCTGCGGTTCGGGCGCACAGTGCATAGCCTGACCAAGCTGCTGCTCAACTACAACGTTTCATTCATCTTCGTCAGCCCGGAAATCCTGCGCCTGCCCGCCGATGTGCTGGCAGCCGTTGACGCCTCCGGCCATTCCTATGCCCAGGTCGAAGATCTCCACTCAGTGATCGGCGAAGCCGATGTGCTCTATATGACCCGCGTCCAAAGGGAACGCTTTACCGACCTGGCCGAATATGACCGGGTCAAAGATTTCTTCGTTGTGGATCAGGCCCTGATGTCCCAAGCGCGGGAGAGAATGATCGTCATGCATCCGCTGCCCCGCGTCGGTGAAATCAGCTACGCACTGGACGACGATCCCCGCTCCGCCTACTTTCGCCAGATGCGTAACGGCATGTATATCCGCATGGCGCTGCTGGCCGCGCTGCTGGGAAAGGCCTGACCGTTTCATGTTCGCGGAACGCCCACCATGTCACGCCTTTGTCCGCAATCCTTCCACCGGCGGCCCTCTACGTCTGGTTCCCCTCTTTCCCGTCTGTCTTCCAAAAAATCCGCCATGATTTTGACGTCAAGACTTCTCTCCTCTATAATCTCCTCTAACCTGCTTTTGGATGACGAAAGAGTTCTGCCCGTTGGCTACAACTGCAGCCAGCGGCCCTGAGTACAGTATTCTGGTCGCCGGAGTTCGTATGGGGAACGCCAACTCTACAATCCGGCCAGCGCAATTTCCCCGTCTGAATATACCGACACCACGTCCCAAATGGCGCGACTTCGATGAAGAAGGAAGGTTCGTATGAAACGGATTGTGATCACAGGCATGGGCGCGATCACACCCATTGGCAATGATCCCGGCGCTTTCTGGAAGAACCTGCTGAAGGGCCAATCCGGCGCCGGCGCACTTACTCTCTTCGATGCCGGAGAGATGCCTTACAACATCGCTTGTGAGGTCAGGGACTTTGACGCCCGCCAATATATGGACCGAAAGTTCATCCGGCGAACGGCGCGCGCCACCCAATTTGCCGTTGCCTCCACCAAACAGGCGCTGTCCGACGCCGGACTGGACATCACCGACGCGAATCGCGACGAAGTCGGCGTCATGATGGCCACAGGCGGCGGCGGCATCATCGAAATCGAGCACGCCACTGAAAAACTGGTCGAGAAATCCTGGCGAACCGTGGGGCCCTTTGTCGTACCCAGCGCCATGGCCAATGCCGCCAGCTGCGTCGTCTCCATGGCAGTCGGCGCCCGCGGCCCCGTCATGACCAGTACCGCAGCCTGCGCCAGCGGTCATTACTCTATTTTGGAGGCCTTTCACTTTCTCCAAAGGGGCGAAGCCGATGTGATGATCGCCGGCGGCACCGAATCGGCCATCTCAATGTTGACCTTTGCCGCCTTCGGCAACATGGGGCCGCTCTCGAAAGATACTGACAGGCCGCAACAGGCCTGCCGCCCCTTTTCTGTTGACCGAAACGGGTTTGTCAGCGGCGAAGGGGCAGTTACGATGATTCTGGAAACTGAGGAGCATGCCCTCGCCCGCGGGGCCGAAATCTACGCTGAAGTCCTCGGCGGCGCGCTGACCGGCGACGCCTACCATTTGACCGCGCCCGACCCCAGCGCCGACGGCGCCAGCCGCGCCATCGGCAGAGCCCTGCGCTTCTCCAACCTCGCCCCGGAAAAAGTAGACCTGATCCTCGCCCACGGCACCGGCACAGAACTGAACGACGAGGTCGAAGCCCTTGCCATCCGCCAGGTCTTCGGCCAGCCAACGCCCAAAACCACAAGCATCAAGAGCATGGTCGGCCATGCCCTCGGCGCCGCCGGCGCAGAGTCCGCGCTTGCCGCCGTTATGGCCATCCGCGAGGACGTCATCCCTCCCACGATCAACTACACCGAAGACCCCGAACTGGGCATCGATGTCGTCGGCAACCAACCGCTCGACCACAGGGTGCGTTACGCCATCGTCAACGCCTTCGGCTTCGGCGGCCAGAACGTCGTCGCCGCATTCGGCGAATACAACGGCTGATCGTTGTGACGCAAGGCCGCTGCGTCAATTTTGCCAAGAATGGGTTTTCTACGGCCGCTGAACCGGCCGCCTTTTCGCCCGGTTCCCTAAATCCAGCCCTGAATGCGCGCCAGACCCGCCAGCACCAGCAGCCCCGCGACCACAAAAGTCACCGCGCCGCTGCGTACGCGGACCGATTCGTCCGACCTCTTCGTCCATATCCAGCCCGCGTGCAGCAAAACGATCGCCAGCAACATCGTAAATGGATGCTCGATCGTTCGCGCCGCGTTCGCCCCGATGAAGCCCAGCCTCCAGCCCGTGCCCCACAGGATCAAACCCAGCAGCAGCTGGATATCAACCACGATGATGGCGTACGTCCCGACGCGCTGCTCCAACCGGCTCCACGCCTGTCCGCGCGCCCACTGGACCACAAATGTCCCCACCGCGACAATCAGCGCCAGCGAAGCCAGGTAATGCCAGCCATCGTGGGCCTCTGTCATGAAGTTGTACATCGTATCGAAACTCCCCTTAAGGTAGATGTCTTCTCTCGAAACGGGGGCCCCATTCAGCGCCCCCATTTACCACATTATGACATACGCCGCTGCTTTACCGTATGCGTTCATCCCTTGAAATAGTTGTTTCGGCGGGCTTCTGGTAGACTTCACCAGAATCGAGCGCCAACCCGCGGCGCAGCGGCAAACCTGATTTCTCTCCCGGGCTTGCGTCCCGGTTGCGCACAAAGGCCCCGGCCTTCTTACAACGATGACGGAGCGAAAACACGCCAGAAAACTCCACGGGCAGGTGGCGATCATCACCGGCGGCGGACGCGGCATCGGCGCCGCCGCCGCCCATCTGCTGGCCTCAGCCGGGGCAGCCGTCGTCCTCGCCGCCCGCAGCCAGGACCAGGTCGAGGCCGTCGCCAGCCGCATCCGCAGCGCCGGCGCGAAGGCCGTCGCCGTGCCCTGCGATGTCGCCAATCCGGATGAAATCGAGGAAGTTGTCGAAGCGGCCCTCTCCCAGTTCGACCGCGTCGACATCCTCGTCAACAACGCCGGCATCGTCTGGCCCGTTGAACAGGTTTGCGAGGCAGACCCGGAGGAATGGGCCTACAATATCGTCGCCAATCTCGTCGGGCCATTTCAAGTTGCCCGCAATGTCCTGCCCGTCATGCTCGACCAGCGCTACGGCCGCATCCTCAACATCACCAGCGGCGCAGCCGACCACGCTGTCCCCGGTTGGAGCGCCTACTGCGCGGCCAAAGCCGGACTCAACATGCTTACCCGCTGCCTGGCCGCGGAACTGCAGGTCGAGGGCGTTGCCGGCGTCACTGTCAACGCCCTCGCCCCCGGCATGGTCGATACGGAGATGCAGGCCGACATCCGCAGCATCGACACCCACGGCTCCAACCTGGATTTCAGCCGCTTCCATCAGGCTCACCAGCAGGGCGAGCTGCTCACGCCCGCATCCGCCGCACGGTTGATCTACTGGCTCGTCGGGCCGTGGAGCCGGGACCGCTCAGGCGAAATCTTTACCCGAACCGACACAAACTGGCTTGCTACAGTGGACCAGGATCTTTCGCAAGACTTCTCTTAACCCTATCTGGAGGCTTTTCACTGATGGTATATGAGCGCATCGTCGTTCCCAGCGAAGGCAAAAAGATCGAAATCGATCAAAATGGAAATCTGCAGGTACCGGACAATCCCATCGTCTGTTTTATCGAAGGCGACGGCACCGGCCCTGACATCTGGGCAGCCAGCCAGCCGGTGCTGGACGCGGCCGTGGCCAAATCCTATGCCGGCCGGAAAAAAATCGTCTGGATGGAGGTCTACGCCGGCGACAAGGCCAATGACGTATACAATGAAATCGTCTGGCTGCCGCAAGAAACACTGGACGCCATCGATGACTACAAGGTCGCGCTCAAAGGCCCTCTCACCACGCCCGTCGGCGGCGGCATTCGCAGCATCAACGTCGCCCTGCGCCAGCGGCTCGACCTGTACGCCTGCGTGCGCCCGGTCCGCTACTTCAGCGGCGTCCCCAGCCCGGTCAGACAGCCGGAACTGGTCGACATGGTGATCTTTCGCGAAAACACCGAGGACATCTACGCCGGCATCGAATTCGAGGAAGGCGCCCCCGAAGTGGAGCAGTTCAAGGAACTCCTCAATTCGGCCTTCCCGGAAAGCTACGCCAAGGTCCGCTTCCCCGACACCGCCGGCTTCGGCATCAAGCCGGTCAGCAAAGAGGGCACCGACCGCCTCGTGCGCGCCGCCATCCAGTACGCGCTCGACAACGGGCGCGAAAGCGTGACCCTCGTTCACAAAGGCAATATCATGAAGTTCACCGAGGGGGCATTCCGCAACTGGGGCTACGAGACCGCCGACCAGCGCTTCGGAGCGCAACTGCTCGATGGCGGACCCTGGCGGCATCTGCCCGCCGCGGATGGCGAAGACATCATCATCAAAGATGTCATCGCCGATGCCATGCTTCAGCAGATCCTCACGCGTCCAGCGGAATACGACATCCTGGCCACCCTTAACCTGAACGGCGACTACATAAGCGATGCACTGGCCGCGCAGGTGGGCGGTATCGGCATCGCGCCCGGAGCAAACATCAACTACGAGACCGGCCGCGCCATTTTCGAGGCCACCCATGGCACCGCTCCCAAATACACGGGCCAGGATAAAGTCAACCCTTCCTCTGTGATCCTGTCCGGCGAAATGATGCTCCGCCATCTGGGATGGCATCAGGCCGCCGACCTGATCATTCAGGCGATGGAAAGAACAATCGGCCAGAAGAGAGTCACCTATGACTTCGAACGGCTGATGGAGAGCGCCGAGCTGCTCAAATGCAGTGAGTTCGGTCAGGCGCTCATCGACAATATGTAGGTCTGCGCCGCCGCATACATCTGCTCGAAACAGAGTGGCCCGCGCAACCTGCGCGGGCCGCCTTATTTGCGGCCCCGCCTATAGCCAGTCGAGAGACTACCGCCGCGACGGGTCAGAAATCCTTCCATGGCAGAAACACTTTACAGGCGCTGCCCGGAGTGCGCACAATTTATCCCGCAGACTGAATCCGTCTGCAGTCACTGCGGCTACGCCTTCGACGCCGCGCCATCGAAACCGGTGGCAAAGGGACGGTGGATCCAGGCCGCCGTCGCCGGCGTCCTGCTCCTTCTGCTGGCCCTATCATTGCTCTCCGAATTCCGGCCCCAGTTCATCGGTTCCCTTGTCACCGCAGTCGATAGCCCGACCGGCGCCGCAACCCCGTCCAACCCAACCGCCATCCCCGAGGTCTTCCCTGACGTGGCCTCGAAGCCCACCCAGACGCCCGTTCCCGAACCCGTTGTCCTCGTCGAAAGAAACATGAATATTCGGGGCGGGCCCGGAACCTATTACCCAATCGTCGGCTCCGCGCAGCCCGGCGACCAGTTCCCAATCATCGCCAGAAATGAAACGAGCGACTGGTGGCGGATCCGATATCGCGGGACCCAGGCGTGGATCTACGCCCCTCTCGTCACCACGGCCAATACCGAGAACGCAACGATCGAGGTCTTCATCCCTCCCAAGCTCACCTCCGCCCAGATCTTCCAGAAAGTTTCGCCCGCGATCGCCTACGTCCAGACCGACGAAGCAAGCGGAAGCGGCGTGCTGATCGAGGGAAGTTTCCTCGTTACCAACCGCCACGTTGTCTATCCCTTCGAATCGGCGCGCGTCGTCTTCCCCAATGGCGCCGAGTTCGACGGCGTCCCGGTAATCGGCTGGGATCAGGAAGCCGACCTCGCCGTGCTCGGCCCAATCAACGTCGCCGCCGCGCCCCTGCCCCTGATCGACGGAGAAAGCACGCCCATCGGCGCTGACATGTATCTGATTGGCTACCCCGCCGAATTCGAATCCTTCCCCCAACCCACCATCGTAAAGGGTATCCTCTCCCGCCTGCGTCAGAACGAATCCGGGCGGCTCACCTATTTCCAGACCGACGCCTCCATCGCCGGCGGCCAAAGCGGCGGCGCGCTCGTGTCAGATTCCGGCGCCGTCATCGGCATCAGCGGGTCAAGCATTGCCGAAGGCAAATTTGCCCTCGTGGCCTCCTCCGCCGACCTCCTCCCCCGTATCAGGCAGCTCATCGCCGGCGGCGGAGACCCTGTCCAGGCCGAACGGCGCCGCCGGGCAGCCGTCAACTACGATGGCGGCATCGATCTGCTCGGCTTTGCCCTGGAGCAGGGCGAAGACCGCCTCTCCACCCAAGGGACCGTCACCCTGAGACAGGACATGACCCTCTGGGTTGGAATGCGGTGGCGAATCCCCTCGCCCCTGCAGGTCGATTTCGCTGTCTCCCTGCGCATCCATGATCAGAACGGAAACAGAGTGCTCCAGCAGGACGAAGTATTGGCAGACTCGGAGTCCCGGTCCACAGGCCAGTGGCTCGCCCAGGAACCGGTCGACACCTGGTTTGAACTCGAAATCCCGCCCGACCTGTCGCCCGGCGTTCACGAGCTTCGGCTCGTCGTCTACAACATCGAGTCCTTGACGCCGACCGTCGAGATCGATGTCTGGGAGCCGGATGTCCTCCTGGCGCGACTCCGCTGGGACGATGGCCAGCAGTAGAGGATGACTGCGCCGCGTAAATATGTCCGCAGAACACCAGGGACGATACCTGGTATACATGCCGGCACACTACGCCCACCAAATCGAAACAGCGAGCACTGGCGTCTCTGTACGAACGCGCCACCTGCCCGCCTACCCAGGGCCGCGCCAAACACGGTTTTCTTAAGGCCCCCGCCCCTACGATCCAGTTTTTTCTCCGGTCTGAATTGACAGGATCAACGGGGATGATTATGATTTATCTATCGATCTGTTCTGTTCCCTCCGGAGCAACGTGGGTTCGATGTCTTTCCAAATCCACAACTCGCGCCAAGGAGATCCCAGCCAATGGCTGCCCTCGTAGCATCGCTTTACAGAGGCATATCCTACAGAGGAGCGGAGGGCCAGTGGGCCTGGATATTGCATCGGGCCAGCGGCCTTGGCATCGTGCTCTTCCTCTATATGCACATCCTCAGCATCTTCGTCGCCGCAATCGGGCCCGAACCCTATGAATGGGTCCACAAAACCCTGTACACCTCTCCCCCGGCTAAGGTCATGGAAGTCTTCCTCCTGTTCGGCGTCCTTTATCACGCGGCCAACGGCATGAGAATAATCATCATCGACTTCTTCCCGGCCCTGGGTAAATACCAACGCACAATCGTCCGCATCGAGCTCGCGCTCGTCGCCATTGTGCTCGTGCCGGCAGCCATCATCACTCTGCAGGGACTCTTCTGAGGAGCGCGCCATGGCAGTTACATCATCAAGTAGACCGGTCCAGGGAAAAATCCGCTACGGAGCGCCAAATCACGAACACAAAATCTGGCTCTTCATGCGTCTCAGCGGGCTGGTGATGTTCGTCACCGTTGTCTTTCACCTGCTCTACATGCACATGTTCGTGCGCGTCGAAAACATCACCTTCGACAACATCGCCGAACGCTGGTCGGGTCCGGCCGGCGTCTTCTGGCGCCTCTTCGACGCCTCCCTGCTGTTTATCGGCATGGCGCACGGCATGAACGGCGTCCGCTTTTCCATCAACGATTACGTTCACAACAGATTCCTTAATTTCCTGCTCACCGCGGCTGTCTACGGGCTCGGTCTCCTATTGATTCTGCTGGGCAGCCTGGCGATCATTCTCGGCGCCGGCGGCCTTGGACGACTGTTCGAGAGCGTGATGGGATGAGGCGAACGCCCGCTCCGATCACGCTCCATCGCAACGCCGCAAGGCGTCAGTCCCTCCACCGCTCCGCCACACGAGGACATGATGATCCATACGCATAAATTCGAAACAATCGTTGTCGGCGCCGGCGGAGCCGGGCTCATGGCCGCGCTTTACGCCAGCCAGGGCAGCGATACCGCCGTCCTGACCAAACTCTATCCCACCCGCAGCCACACAGGCACCGCGCAGGGGGGCATCGGCGCCGCCCTCGGCAACCTCGATGAAGACCGCGCCGAATGGCACACCTTCGACACAATTAAAGGCAGCGACTACCTCGCCGACCAGGACGCAGTCGATATCATGTGCCAGGAAGCTGTCGATGTCATCTACGAACTGGAACACATGGGCCTGCCCTTCGACCGCACGCCAGAAGGCAAAATCGCCCAGCGGCCCTTCGGCGGCCATACCAGCAACTTCGGCGAAAAACCGGTTCGCCGCGCCTGCCACGCCGCCGACCGCACCGGTCACATGATCCTCCAAACGCTCTACCAGCAGTGCATCGCCCGCAATGTCCGCTTCTTCGACGAGTTCCACGTGCTGGACCTGCTGCTCTCCGCCGACGGCCAGGCTACCGGCGTCGTCGCCTATGAAATCGACACCGGGGACCTCCACGTCTTCCACGGCAAGGCCCTGATTTTCGCCACCGGCGGCTTCGGCCGCATCTGGGAAATCACCAGCAACGCCCACAGCCTCACTGGCGACGGCCCCGCCATCGCCCTGCACAAAGGGCTGCCTCTGGAAGATATGGAGTTCTTCCAGTTCCACCCCACCGGCATCTATAAGATGGGTATCCTCATCACAGAGGGCGTGCGCGGCGAAGGGGGCATCCTGCGCAACCGTGACGGCGAGCGCTTCATGGAGCGATACGCGCCCAACCTCAAGGACCTGGCCAGCCGCGACGTCGTCAGCCGCGCCATCTACCTTGAAGTCCGCGACAATAAGGGCATTGACGGCGGGCGCTATGTCCACCTCGACGCCACCCACCTCGGCCGCCAGGTCGTGGAAACAAAACTGGAGGACAGCGCCGAATTCTGCAGGACCTATCTCGGCATCGATCCCGCAGTGGAGCCGATGCCCGTGCAGCCGACCGCCCACTACGCCATGGGCGGAATCCCCACCAATGTCGACTGCGAGGTGCAACGCAACGCCTCGGGCGCCGTCGTGCCCGGCTTCTACGCCGCCGGCGAAGTCGCCTGCGTCAGCGTACACGGCGCCAACCGTCTCGGCACCAACAGCCTCGTCGACCTGGTGGTCTTCGGCAAACGGGCCGGCAAGGCCGCCGCAGCCTACTGCCAGCAGAACGACTGGGCAGAGCTGCCGCCCGAAACCTGGCAGCCTGTCCAGGCCATGCTGCAAACAATGATGGACAGGGACGGACAGTACAATGCCGCCGACCTGCGCGCCGAAATGCAGTCCCTGATGATGGACAACGTCGGCGTCTTCCGCACCGAAGAGGGCATCCAATCCGCCCTTAACCGTGTCCGGGAACTGCAGGAATGCGCCCAGGATATCACCGTCATGGACAAGGGCAAGCGCTTCAACACCGACATCCTCGAAGCCATTGAACTCCAGAACCTGCTCGACCTTGCCGAAGTCACCGCGGCCAGCGCCCTCGCCCGCCAGGAAAGCCGCGGCGCGCACAGCCGCGAAGATTTCAAGGCCCGCGACGACGAGAACTGGCTGACCCACACCTACGCATCAAAGGTGGATGGCAAGATCAATCTGGAGTACGCGCCCGTGAACATCACGATCCACAATCCAGAGGAGCGAACCTACTAATATGCGCATCAAAATGCGAATTCGCAGATTCAATCCCGAGGCCGATTCCAAGCCCTGGTGGGGTGAATATTGGGTGGATGTGGAGGAAAGCGACCGCGTGCTGGACGCTCTGCATCAGGTGAAGTGGTACCAGGACGGCGCCCTCACTTTGCGCCGCTCCTGCGCCCACGGCATCTGCGGCAGCGACGCCATGGTCATCAACGGACGCAACGCCCTGGCCTGCAAAGTGCTCATGCAGGATGTCGGCGACGTGTGCCAGGTCGAACCACTGCGCAACATGCCCCTGATCAAGGACCTGGTCGTCGATATGGAGCCCTTCTTCGCCAAATACAGGGCCGTCCTGCCCTACCTCATCAACGACAAACTGCCCGCCTCCGGTGAACGCTACCAGAGCCAGGAAGCCCGCGCACGCTACGACGATACCACCAAGTGCATCCTCTGCGCAGCCTGCACCACCTCCTGCCCCAGCTTCTGGGCCAATGAGGACTATATCGGCCCCGCCGCCATCGTCCAGGCCCACCGCTTCATCTTCGACGACCGCGACGATGCCGCCGACCTGCGCCTGCGCGTGCTCAACGATGTGGACGGCGTCTGGCGCTGTCGCACCGTATTCAACTGTGTCCAGGCCTGCCCCCGTGAAATCGACGTCACGCGGGCCATCGGTGAAGTAAAACTGGCCCTGCTGAATGGCCTAAACGAATAGCCGCCCTGCCCGGCTCGTGCGCGAACCGGCCTGCCCATTCCTTATTCAGGCCGCACCGTCTCCTCCAGCCACGCTCGCAAACGCGTCGCCAAACGCGGCTTCGGCGTCTCCGTTTCTACCTCCACAGCCCGCAGCGCCAGCGCAAACTCGCCGCCGCTCCCGAATCGGTCCTCCGGCTTCTTCTCAAGAGCCTTCAGAATGATCTGCTCCAGCTCCGGCGATACCCACCCCCATGCCGAAGGCGGCGGCGGTTTCTCCGAGAGATGCGCATCCAGCACCTCTTCTCTCGATCCGTAAAACGGCCTGCGCCCCGTAACCATCAAATAGAGCACAATGCCCAGGCTGTACAGGTCGGAGCGGCTGTCGGGTTCGCTGTCTGACCGTATCTGCTCCGGAGCCACAAAGGCCGGCGTCCCATAGATCCCCGGCGCATTCTCCATCATTCCATCCGCGTCGTAAACTGTGCCAAAATCAAAAAGCACCGACCGTCCCATCGGCCCCAGCAGTACGTTGGATGACTTGACGTCCCGGTGAACATAGCCGAATCCGTGCAGATAATCCAGCGCCTCCGCTACCTGCCGGGCTATGTCGATGGCCGCCACCTCACCCACCGTTTTCGCCCGTTGCAGGAACTGCTCCAACGTGCCCCCTTCGACGAGCTCCATCGCAATAAACGGCCGGCCATTCGCCTCGCCCGTTTCATAGACGCCCAAGATGCCGGGATGGCGCAACCGGGCCAGAGTCCGATACTCCAACGCGAAGCACGCGCGCATATGGGCCTGGCTCGCAGCCACAGGGCTGAGAACCTTGAGCGCAACCTGGCGGCTTGTCATATCCTGTGCGCGATACACGACCGCCGTCGCGCCCTGTCCCAATGGCTCCTGTATCCGGAACCGACCCAGCTGTGATGAAATTGGGAGTAGATTGGTTCCTGCAGACGCGCCGTAGGACATGTCAGCTTCTTCGATGGCAGGGAGTGGCGCAATCGGTGGTTAGTGGAAGGCGATCTTCAGTGGAAGGCGGTCTGCGACGCCGCCCCCCACCCATCTCTATCATCCATTATATCCAACTGATCAGGGGTTGCCAATGCAGGACAGGAACGCCTCTCTGCCGCCGCGCGCCGCATCAACCAATATCAGGATAGAACAACCTCGCGCCTCTCAAACCCGTTCGCGCGTTCACCCCCAGATGCCAGCGCCCCAGATTGGCCCAAAACAGCTCCGACAACTCGGGCCCGCCGAAACAAACATTCGTCGGCGCCCCCAGAATCGTCCCTTCGTAGTCATCCATCAAAACGGTCAGATCCCCGCTTGGCAGGACGCGCAGAACTGTGTCCGGTCGGTAGCAGGAGATCACAAAGCCCCCGTCCTCGCAGAAAGCCAGGCCGTCGGGCACAATATGCGGCAGTTCCACGACCGTCTCCGTCGGTCCAACCTTCTTTCCCGCTTCTATCGGAAACCGGATGATCTGCGGAGGACTGAGCGACATCGCTACATAGAGAAACTGCCCGTCCGGGCTCACCGCGCAGCCGTTGGGGAACTGGCTGTTCTCAGTGTCGGTTACTGCGGTGGTCCCGTCCGGCGCGACGCAAAACGTGCAGCCGTCGTTGCCATACCAGGTGCCCGAATCGGTCACATACAGGTTTCCGTCCGCGTCAAACGCCGGATAGTTCGGCGTCTGCATCGGGCGCTCCTCGCTGCCGCCGCTGTATTGGGTTGCCTCGCCCGCAGGCGTCACCCTGTAAACTGCCCCCCGGTCGGCAGTGCAGATATAGACATTCGCTGCGGCATCCAGCGCCAAGCCCAGATTCAGACCGCCCGTATTCGCGTATTCCTCGACCCGGCGCGCTTCATAGTCGATCCGGTAAACCTGCCCCGCCTCGCCGCCCGCGTATAGGTTCCCGTCGGGCCCCAGCGCCACGCCTTCAGGGTGGTCCAGACCCTCTACAAACGTCTCTGCATGTTTCAGATTGATCAGCGGCATCCTCTCTCTCCTCAGTTGAAGTGAAACTCGTTCTCCCTGCCCGCCGAAATGGCCCCCCCGGCTGGCGCGGCCGGCCTTCCGACTGCCCAATCCTTCAAGAGGCAGCGCCAGACCTCCGCCTGCCCCCGCTAATAGTTGTTCCGCACAACCCCAGGCTGCCACTGGTTCGCGCCCATCAGCTGCTGCACCAGTTCCGACGGGTTCTCCAGTTCCGCCAGCTGCGCGCGCATGTCCTCCTGCGTAACGTAAAATGGCCGCGTATACATCCCCAACAGCACCGACCGCGCCCTGTCAGTCACGTTGGGCCGCGCCGAATGCCACGTCTTGCCGCTCATCACCATGACGCTCCCGCGCTGACCGGTCAGGATCTCCGCCTCATCAATCCATTGGTTCGCGATCTCCGGCGGCGGCCTATGTCCTTTGAGATGGCTGTACGGCAAAATGCCCGTGCCGCCATTTTCCACCGTCAAATCATCCAGCAGCCACATCGTCTGCCCGCTGACGTTGTCCGTCGGCCAGGGCTGGTTCACCCGCTGAAACGGAAAATCCGGATGCCAGCCATAGCGGTTGAAGCCCGGGTAGGCCGTATTCGAGGTCCACGTCGAGCAGATCACATCCTCGTCCAGGTACGCCTTCCAGATCGAGACGATCAGGGGATGGGCCATCAGCTCCACAAAGATTGGATCTTTGACGGCGATGCGGGCCACGCGCTGCGTCCGTGCCCGCCAGGTGCCCTCAGTTGCCTCCTCGGCCAGCAGACCTTCCAGAACCGTTCGGGCTTCATCCGCCTTTTCCGGCGTAATCACACCAGGAATTACGCAGTAACCCCGTTCATCCAGCTCGGCAATAATCCTGGTAACGTCGTGATGCGCGTTCACACTCGTGTTCACGGCTGTGCTCCTGTGCCTTTCCATACATTCATGGTAAGTGACGGCTTCTGTCTGCGCTCAGCGGCGACCAGCCGGATAGGCCAACTCCTGTCCGGCGCCCTCCTGTCAGGCGTCGGCCAGTGGCGGCCGGCCGTGCGCGATGATCCAGTCAACGAACCTGTCTCGCATCGACGGAGAGCGGGCATGGCCGACCTCCGGATCAATAAAGTGCTCCGCTCGCCCTCCCCGCTCGTTGATCAGACGCACTGTCTCCACATTCGTGGCCGCCGGGCAGTCCGTGTCCAGGCCCCCGTCGATAAATAGTACCGGCCGGTCCGTAAATCGCTCCGGGTGAGACTGCGTGGAGTACTGCGCGCACCACTCGTCGCTCCATGTTCCCCGCTGCGCCTGCCGGCACCACTCGTCGGCCTGGTAAAAACTGGACCGCCCCACAATCGAGACCATCGAAACATACGCCCGGTTCTCCGCGAATACCATCTGCGCGATCAACCCGCCCATCGAGGTCCCGCATACCTGCGGATCGCGCGCCGCGCTGTAAGGCAGCGCCAGAGCCGCTTCAAACAGATCCCGCGCCTCCGCCCGCGTCCGGTCCATCGCCTCACACACAAAGGCCCAGCCGTTGAACTGCGCCCGAAACCAGGCATCGGTCCGCCGTTCACCGTGTTCATAGCAGTCCGGCGCAACCACGCAAAATCCCGCCGACGCCAGCTGCGCAAGCGACTGGTCCGGGTTTTCTATGCTGCCCTTGTCCCCCGTCCAGCCATGATAGTGGACAACGAGCGGAGCCTCCTCAACCCGTGTATCACGCAAAATGAGCGCGGGAATCCCGCCGAGTTCCTCTCTATCGATCGTTATCATGACGCTGCGATCCTCTCTCGCCTTCCCCAAACTCCCGCTCCAGCGTCGGCGGCCAGGCCCGGAACAGCTGCCGTTGCTCCGGCGTATACCGCGCGTGCGTCCGGGGCAGAAGATACTGATCCTCATCCATCGTGGCAATGTTCTGCGACTTCATCCAGAACGGACCATAGCCAATGTGAACTGTCTTGCGCGTCCTGTCCGAGCGGTTCGTGAAGCCGCCGTGCCGCAGATTCTCCGTGAAAAGGATGGCATCGCCCGCCTTCACCGTAAGCCCGATCATGCCCGGCTCTTCGTCAGGGTTTCTTCCCGGGTAAGGGGAAACCATATTGCTCTTGTGCGTGGCCGGTACCACGCAGAACGGCCCGTCGTCCGGCCCAACGTCATGTACGAAGTAGACCATTCGCACCATCATGCAGTTGATCCCTCTCTGGTCATAGCCGTACCTGTGCTTGCCGCTGACCGGTCCCCCCATATGCGTCCCTGTCTGGTTGCCGGGATAGCGAATGCGTATCTCAGAATTGTTGATCGTCGCCCGCTGCTGGACGATGGCTTGAATGTAAGACATCGTCGGCGCGTGATCCACGAGAAAGTCAAAAGCTGGGTCTGCGTTGAAGAAGTCCTCAATGATCAGCGTGTTTCCCGTTTCTCTGGCGCCGCTTACATAGTAGCCCCTGTCCGCGTTGTGATGATACTCGATTCCGCCAATGGGGCTTGGCCGGCGCGGCGGCTGTGCCGCCCGCGCGGCCGCCTCCTCTTCCAACGCGTCGACGGCCTCTGCCAGGCTCTTTACCTGTTCATCCGTCAGCAGACCTGGAACCGTGATATATCCCACGCGATCGAATTCGTACATTTCGATTTCGTTCATAGTTTCCACCCCACTCGCTTCTTCAGCGACCCAACTGACTTTCCGGCACTGTCCACACTAAATCGGAGGAGTCACTTCGAACTCAACCCCCGTATCGCCAAGGAAATACCGAATCCTCACAGTCTCCAACTAAACAGCGGCTGCCCTTCATCGTAACATCTTGACTATCGCCGATCAAAGAGAGATCATCGGCCCCCGAAGACTCGTAGAATGTGCCGCTGCGCCAGCCATGCGCAAGGAGAGCATCTTCACTCGGCAGCAAAGCCCCTTCTCTCGATTTCAGAAACTGGACGCGTGATTTCAGTGCTTGAGCGTTTCCATCAGTTGGGCAATGGCCGCGCCAAACTGCTGTGGCTCGCCCAGCACTATGCTGCCAGCGACCCGATTCCCGCGCCTCGCTGGCAACTTGGATTCTGAGACAGAAGAGGACAGTCTCCGGAGCGTACCGATCGGAATTCCTTGCCTTGGGCAAATAAACTGATACGGGGATCTGTTTGGATCTCTTGACTGCGTCGGGAAGAACGATTCGCAGTAGAAGCGTCTCTACCTGTCGTAGGTCAGTGACCAGGTACAGTTACAGTTCTGTAGGGCCCTTATCTACTTTTCCAGGCTCATTCGCGGGTCGAGCGCATCGCGCAATCCGTCACCTAGAAAGTTTATCGCCAGCACCGTTACAAAAATCGCGACGCCCGGCGGCAGCCAGAGCCACCAGAAGTTTTCCAGTATATAGATTGACTGAGCGCCGTTGAGCATACTACCCCACGACGGGGCCGGCGGTAACACACCTAGACCGAGGTAGGAAAGCCCGGCCTCTGTCAGAATCGCGCCGGCAACGCCGAAAGTCGCCGCCACCAGCAGCGGCGCCAGCGCGTTCGGCAAAATGTGCCTGAACATGATCTGACGATTGGTAGCCCCCACACAGCGCGCCGCCGTGACAAAGTCCCACTCGCGCACCGACAGAATCTGCCCTCGCAGCAGACGCGTCGTACCTGTCCAGCCCAGGATGCCGATGACGACCATGACATTGTAGATACTCGGGCCGATCACGGACACGACGACCATGATCAGAATAAGGCCAGGGAAGACCATCATCACATCGGTAAAACGCATGATCAACATGTCCAGCCACCCGCCATAGTAGCCGGAAATGCTTCCCAGAACGATCGTGATGGCAATCGAAATCGCCACCGCCACAATGCCCACCGAGATCGAAACGCGTCCCCCGTACACCAGGCGCGCCCAAACATCACGCCCCAACCTGTCGGTGCCCAGTGGATGCTCCCAGGTCGGCGCCGCCTCGGTTGCCCCGACGAATTCGATAGGGCTGTGCTGTGTCAGCAGGGGCGCGGCCGTCACAGCCGCTGAAATGAACGCCAGCAGAACCAGGCTGGCGAACGCCACGCGATGCCGCGCAAAGCGGCGCCAGACCCTCCTGCTCCAGGAGTCCGGTGAACCGCGAAACGCGCCGAAAAGCCCGGTCGAGGCTGGCGCCTGCGCTGTCACGGCTTGCTCTCTCCCTTCCCCTTCACATTGGCCCAGCAGCGGAACCCTTCTCCGCTAGGCATATCGGATACGCGGGTCGGCCCAGGCGTAGGCCAGGTCCGCGATCAGATTGCTCAACAATACCATGATTGCCGTAACCAAAAGGCCGCCCATGAGTAGCGGGTAGTCGCGGCTGCCCGCGGCAGCCACAAGCGTATGTCCGATCCCCCGATAGTTGAATACGCTCTCAATCAGCACCGCCCCGCCGACCAGGGTCGGCAGCCGCAATCCGGTAATTGTGATTACCGGCAAAAGCGCATTTTTGAAAGCGTGCCACATGATCACAGTCCGTTCGGCCAGCCCTTTGGCCCGCGCCGTCGTGATGTAATCCTGCCGCACGACCTCCAACATACTGGACCGTGTGTACCGGAGCAGCGTGCTAAGGCCCTCATAGGAGAGAGCAACGACCGGCAACACCATGTGCCAAAGCCGGTCTCCTACTGAGGGTGGCGCCCCCACCGTGACGATACCCCCAACTGGGAACCACTCCAGGCGCAAGCCGGCAACATAAATCAGCAGGAGCGCGAAAAAGAATCCGGGAACAGCGATGCCTCCAAAAGCAATGCCCGTAAGGATGTAATCGAGCATCGAGTACTGCTTCAGCGCGGAAACAATGCCCAGCACGATGCCGGCCGCCGTTGAGAACAGGAGCGCGAATCCCATCAGGCCGAGCGTGTTGCCGATGTCGCGCATGATAATATGTTGCACAGGCAGACGCATCTGGGTCGAATAGCCGAGATTGCCTCGCAAGGCTTCACGCAGCCAGATCAGATAGCGCACGTACAACGGCTTGTTCAAACCCATCGCCTCGCGCAGCGCTTCCAGGTCCTCCTCCTCCAGATAACGCATCGATTCGGGATTGAGCAAAGCCGAAACCGGGTCGCCGGGTGACAGGACGTAGATGGCGTAGTTAACGACCGTTATTGCAAACATCAGGGGGAAGATCAGCGCAATCCGGCGCAGGACATACTGGGACATGCCTAATGAGCTCCAATTGGAAACAGCGGGCCTGTCGTGAGAGCAACTGACGGCTGCCGCAGCTGCGACGAGCAGCCTTCTGTTATATCCACTGGACGATTCAAGGAATCAGGTGGGACTGAGCGATTTGGCCCGGATTTGACTTCAGATGGCAACCGACTCTCCGAGCGCTGCGCGAAAGTGCTCGCGCCTTTTTGACAGTGCTTCCCCGGCGGTTGGTTGGACCACATACTGCTACCCTTCATCGGGAGCAACAGTAATCTCGAACTCACCCACCTGAATCGGCGCAGTCCGCTCAAGATCGCGTCCCGCCAACCGAACGGCCAGGACATTTTTCCCCACTTTCAAGTGAGAGGCCCCTAATGCAGACCGCCATACGGCATATCTGAACTCCGGCCCGTTGGGCGGCTGGCACCTGTGGAAGTCAAGGCTGTCCGCGCTGACCGTCCCGCCGTTCATGCTCACGTCCACTTCGTCACCGTCTCCCAGATCTCTCAGCTTGAACTGGAATGCCGCGGTAGCGCTGCCCAGCCGGCTGCCAAAAAGAAACTCGTAGCTGAATTCATCCTCAGCTTCATTCAATTCAAACGGTGTAAAAGCCTCCACCTCGCCGGGCGCATATCCATCAGGCAGGCCGAACGAGAAGTACTCCGTAGGCATATACTTAGGCCGGCGGGCGTAGAAATAGTGCCTGGTTGTTGAAGGGATCCTGGCCGGATCGATCAAGTCGCGAAGATGCTCATACAACCTGCTGCCGAAGGAACTGGCATGTAGGTTATAGAACATGATTCCATCAACGCCCTGGCTGTAGGCACTCTCCACAAGGGCGCTGATTTTGGGAGAGTCGAACTCCTCAAAACCATCGCCGAGCCAGACACGCTTCCCCGGCGTGACCGCATCCGACGAGGAGACGGAGGACATCAGCATGGGGTACACTTTGCAGCCGCTTCCCTCCGCCAAGGCCACCCAGTCGGAGTATGGAAGGTTGTAGTCCACGAAATACCATTCACCCGGACACAGGTAGGACAAAAGCCCTTCATCGACCCATGCCTTGATGTCGAGCCCTTCCTCAATACAGTATTCGATGTCCCAAGGCACCGCGGCCGCAAGCATGAGATGCTGCCCGCGTTTCTCTCCCGTCTCGTCGAGCATGGACCGCACCGCGCGCACGAACTGGGTCATGTAGCCCGCTTTCTCCTGCTTCGGCTCTCGGAAAAAAGGCGCCGATCGACCGAAGTCAAGCATGAGCCCATCCAGGGTGTATCGGGCGGCAATCTCCCGCAATATGCCCAGCCGCCGCTCCCGCACCGCCTCGACGGCAAAATCCATCTGCCGCAGGTCACCGACCTCACGCCAGCCGTGATCACCCACTTTCTGGTAGGATTTCCAGGCCCCCGTATCCCGCCCCAATGACCATTCTTTGTGTTCCCGCTCCCATTCAGTCCACTGTCTCGGCGAACCGTGATGGTCATTCATCCGGAAATTCGGCACGACGGCAATGCCGGCTTCCTTGAGGCGCCCAATGAAATCTCCATAGGGGTCATGGCCCTCAGCCAGAAGCGCATCCATCGGTTCTCCTGAAGCGGTCGTGCCGGCCCTTGACGGGTAGAAGCAGATATCGTTGTCAGCGACATCCATTGTATAGATATCGGCACGCGATGTGACGGTCAGTTCCGCTAACCGGTCCACCTGCTCCTGCTCGGAGCACGATAGGAGATTCCCGCTGTCCACCGTGATAAGTAGCATCTGCTTTCTCCTCGCTGGCCTGTCTACAGATCAGTATGCGAGCGCTCTCCGGTCGCCGACCGCAACGCGACGGCGACCGGAGAGCCACAGATATTCGGCTATAGACGCTGCAAGCGTCGGAATACTATTCCGATGCTATCCAACACTGTTCCAGATTCCAGTTGTTGCGATGGTAGTAGTAGCTGGGGATCGTGTCGCAGCCGCGCGTCCTTGTGCTGCGCAGGCTGGGGTTGATATGGGCATAGAGCAGTACGCCGAAAGGATCCGCACCAATACTCTCCTGGATCTGCCAGACAGCCTCCTTGAGAACGGCATCGTCCGTCTCCAGCTCCAGACTCTTCAACAGCGCCACCTCTTCGGCGTAGTGGGCAGCCCTGTCATACCACGGCTGTGTACTGAGATGCGTCGTGTCGTATCCGAGCAGACCAAACCAGGGCGCCCAATCGCCGGCCTGCAGGACATCCCATTCGTATGGTTCATTGTTGACCACGTTTCCGTAGTCGGCGCCAACAACCTTGAACTCAACCGTTACCCCGACAGCCGCCAGATTTTGCTGGAACGTGAGGTGGAGCGGTTCCCAGGCCGGGTGAAGTGACCCGAGCACCAGAATGATCTTGTCGTTTTCAAAGTCCCATCCACCCTCTGTCAGCTTCTGCTTGGCAAGCTCCGGATCGTAGGTGATGTACTCGGCCCCCTCAGGATTGATCCCCCACTTGCCATCGAGGTAGACGCGCGCCCCGCGGCTCACGCCGCTTGCCATCACCGCATTGAACTGCTCGCCATTGATGGCATGCTGGATTCCCTGGCGGATTAGCGGGTTCTGAATGTGCTCCCGCCCCAGATTCCACCAGTAGGCCACTGAAACGTTAGCCGGCGGGTTGAAAATCTCAAGGTCCAATTCCTCTATCGCAGCCAGGCGCTGCAACTCGACCGGTCGCCCGCCGCCTTCGCCGATGACCCAATCGCACTCACCGGCCTCAGTGGCCACCATCATCGCGGTTGGGTCGCCGTTGAATGAGCGGTAGATCAGTCTGTCCAGCTTAGGCGCGCCTCGGAAGTAGTCCGGGTTCGGGCTGTAGATAATATGCTGGTCGGGAACGTATTCCTCGACCATGAACGGCCCGGTCCCGATCGCCTTTGTCGTCGCGAAGTCGGTCTTCTCAAGTCCCAGGACCCCGCTTTCGTCCGGCCCCCACTGATCCTCAGGCACCTCGCTCAGAATATGCTCGGGCACCAGCCTGACTGTGCCGGCGATCTTGTGGATCCCGACCATGCCGTATTCGTCCGTCATTTCGAAGACAACGGTGTAGTCATCGGGGGCGGTTATACCGCTGACCGAATCCGCGTTGCCTTCGTGAAACTCTGTGTAGCCGACGATGTACTCCTTCAGGCTGTTATAGGCCGTATTAACCATCAGTGGATGCGGGATCAGACGACCGTAGTTGAACAGCACGTCCTTAGAGGTAAAAGGCGTGCCGTCATGCCACGTCACATCGTTTCGCAGATGGAATATGACCCTGTTGCCGTCAAATTCCCAGCTCTCGGCAAGCTCTGGGATATACTCCGTGACATCATGGTTCAACTGAACCAATCCGCTGAATATGGTGCGGCCCTGGTAGAAATGCTGGCTGCCCGCACGGCCCACAAACCCCGCCAGGTGAGCATGGCTCGTGGCTTGAATGAAGCACACCTGAAGTGTGCCCCCACCTTCCTTTTCTTCCATTGGGGCCGATTCTTCTTCTGCAGCAGCGGGCTGCGAAGGCGCCTCCACCGCCGCAGGGGCGCAGGCGCTAACGAGGAGAACAACAACAAGCAATAGCGACGAGTAGAACACGGCAGTGCGTTTCATGGGTAATTCCTCCCATTGTCTGGCCTTTCCACACAATTGCGTCGCATATGAACTGATGGCAGGGCAGATTGCCCTCAATGCTATAGCGGTCTTCTTTCTGTCGATCACCTCCTTCTATCTTTCTCAAAGTCGCATTGGTATGTCAGGAAACTTTCCCCGGCCTGCTGCGATAAGTGGCTGCATACGCGACCCGAATTGCCCGCTGCTCATCTGTACGGCTGCTGCGGTTCTTTACGGGCAAGCGACCAGGTAACAACATTTATCTTAGCAGAGCGTAGGAGCCAGAGCAACCCGTTGTTTTCTCTTGGGGCATCCCAAAAATGGGGGCGAGTTTCAGGCTACCTCTGGGAAATTGCACTGAATCCTGCAGCCCGCTTCTCCTGACAACCCCAGATTTGGGATGTACCGTTTTCTTTGGCAGTTTCCCACTGTACGCCTTTTCCCCGGACGCAAAGCGGAACGCTAATGGCATTGCCTGCCCCCATACCGCGATCATCGCCGATCGGAGTCGACCTTCTGTGCCGGGACGATGATAACCGCTGGACCCCGCCCACGACTCGCGTGTCGTCTCCCCGGAGTGGGTCGCCCCCGCCCCCTGCCGCTTCGCTTGGGACGACTCTGGCCTGTCCTCTTTTTTCCGTCGTTCTCTATCGCATGTAGGGGTGGCAGGGAGCATCCCAGATTTTTGGACATCCTCCTGGGTTCGCGGGCGTCTCGTCCGCACGCGGCGCAGAACGATGGAGGCGGTCAGAGACTTGCCACGAATTTGGGATACACCCGGGTAGAACAGCAGGGCAATCGCATCTAAATTGGGTCGAAGAATGGGTAAGATGACGGAATAGAGACGATTTGATACGATTGAGAGTCCTTTCACCAGACAAGGGGGGACTCATGGCGGATAGAAAGGTCGTATCACTGGTTGAACACTTTGAGGAATTGGAAGATCCTCGTGTTGAACGCACAAGGATCCATCGATTGAGCGACATCATCGTGATTGCGATATGCGCAGTCATATGTGGAGCGGACAAC
>JAJDXQ010000019.1 GCA_022823185.1 Caldilineaceae bacterium | reverse complement strand
ACCTCCATGACCAGCGCGTCCTTGCCGTTGCGGGCCTTGACTTCACATCGGTGAATCTCGTCTCCGCCAACGGCAGAAACCTTCTGCCAGTGAAGCTCAACCGTTGCCATATCGCAGTTCCTCCTCACTCACACACGATGCCGTCGTCTTCGCTGTCGGTAAAATGCCGGTATGCGGGAATGGATGGGCTTGGGCGGTGTGCGGGTAGCTTGTAGCGTCGCATCAGGCCCAGTAGCCCGAATCGGGCATTATGCCTGGCATCCATGATCTGCTGAGTCTCCACGATCCGTCAAATAGCTGTCTGGGCCGGAATCTCCGCAGCGGTGGTCCACACTGCCTTACGCGTCTGTTCTATTCCCGCCGTACAGTGGTGCGTTATCTTCGCATCCTTCGTATTCGGAAAACACGTTTGGTCGACAGAGTCGCGAACTAGCTGGACCAATCCCGGCGACGCTGGGTCTGCGTTTCACTTGCAGTATATTCCTTATCTGGAATATATTGCACTCATGCCTTGGGAGGCCGAGTAGACGGATGAGTTTGAGCAGTGGTGGCAAACGCTTTCGGAGAGTCAGCGGGACGCTGTGGCCGCAAGGGGCGAACTGCTGATGGCGTATGGCCCTGGGTTGCCGTATCCCTACGCCTCGGACGTCAGAAGCTCACGTCACGGGGTCATGCGCGCGCTTCGAGCGCAGAGCCATGGCAGGCCCTTGCGGGTCTTTTATGCCTTCGACCCCAGGCGAACATCCATCCTGCTTATCGGCGGAGACAAGAGCGGAAACGACCGGTTCTACGAAGAGTACGTGCCTATCGCTGACGCCCTGTACGACCAGCATCTGGAAGAACTGAAAAGGGAGGGGTTAATCGAATGAGTGGACGCCATCCGTTCAGCGAGTTGACCAAGGGATTTTCGCGGGAGCGCCGCCGCCGCATCGACGAGACAAAGAAGGAGTTGCTGGCGGAGATGCCCTTGCACGAGTTGCGCCGGGCGCGAGCGCTGACCCAGCAGGAGTTGGCGCAGATGCTGAAGGTGAACCAACCCGCAATCTCCAAGCTGGAGCAGCGGGCAGACGTGTACATCTCCAGTCTCCGTTCTTACATTGAGGCTGTTGGGGGCAGACTGAAAATCGTCGCTGACTTTCCCGAAGGCGAGGTAACGATCACGAATTTCGCCGATCTGGAGGAGGATGAAGGGACCCAAAAGCAGTCGCCGCGGTGCGGCTAGCTATCTATTGCCCGGCGCCTGTTGCCGTCGATAGCCCCAGTTACCCTTGACCAATATCCCTGTTCGTCCTCAAGGATTCCTCGCAGAATCACCCGCAAAGCCCATTGCTCCGCATCCTCCTCCTCACTAACACACGATGCCGTCTTTGCCGCGGTCGGCCATATGCCAATCGGCGGCTTGATCACGCCGCGCCGTCGCATTGCCAGGCGACCGAGGCGCTAGGGCCCGGCGCCGGGCGGTCTCTTCTGCGCTGTGACTTTCTTTTTCCGGTAGAAGTGGGTGCGCTCTTGCGGACCTGAGGGCCGCTTCCACTTTCTGGCGGGGTGTATGTAGATGCGTATGAACCACCAGATCGCAAGCGCTAAGACGATTAAGACGAAAAGAATGGTTCCGATGTCGCCTTCGAGGATGCTTTCAGCAAGGTGGATTCCGTCCATGTGTCCTTCCTGTGACCTGGTCGTCTCGCGGCGTCCGGGGGTAGTGGCGGTAAAGGATTGTCCTCGACTTTGGGCTGCCGCTGGCTGAACGGTTTTCGTCGGTCGCCAACGGCCGAAACTGCTCAAGGAGCTGCCAGGCCTTGATGCGGCTCGCCGCGAGATGCATTAATCGTCATGCCAGACCCGGCAGGCGCGCACTCGGCGAATCCTCTCTGCCCCGATTTTACGATTGACAGTATAGCGTATATGGTATAAAAGATACGCTGCATGTGCGAATTACGCAACACGAGGGGGAGTCATGCCGCCCAGACGGGGGCAGCAGCTGGTGCAATCGCTCGAGCGGGGGCTGGCGGCGCTGGAGATGGCGCTGGACGGCAATGTCCGCCCATCCCACGTGGCGGAGGCGCTCGGCATCGACCGCAGCACGGCCTATCGATTGCTGTATACGTTGATGGCGAAGGGCTATCTGCTGCAGGATGAACGCACGCGCGAGTTCACCTCCAACCCGGCCAAGTTTTTCCAACTCTACGGTAAGGTCGCGACGTTGCTGGACTGGTCGGACGTCGCCGGGGATTTTCTCACAAGGCTGCGGGACCAGAGCGGCGAGACCGCCAATCTGGGCGTGCGGCAGGCCAATAATGTGATCTACATCGCGCACAAGCCGGGGCAGGCCGCGCTGAGCGTGAATTTCGCGCTGGGCACGAGCCGGCCGCTGCACTGTTCGGCGCTGGGCAAGGCGTTGCTGGCAGCGCAGCCGGATGCGGTCACCGCGGAGTGGGTGGCGAGCGCCGCCCTGACCTCCTACACGGCCAAGACGATCACCGAGCCATCGCGCCTGAAGCGCCACCTGGAAAGGGTGCGCGTAGAGGGGTATGCGGTCGACGATGAGGAGACCTTTGCCGGCGTGCGTTGCATCGCGGCGCCGATCCATGATCATCGCGCACAGGTGATCGCGGCCCTGGGCATCTCCGGGCCGACCACACGCATCACGCATGAGCAGCTGCCCCATTTCGCCCAAAACGTCATGCAGGTGGCCGCGCAACTGTCCGCCGAACTGGGCGCGCCGGTTGCTGAACTCTGATCCCTGAAAACCCCCCAAGTGTAACGGTTTGCGTTTTCAGTCATTGCCGCTTTTGTTGTTTTGGCCGCAGCCTGCTGGGCGTGGGAAAGCAACTACCCTCTAAACATGCTCCTGATGAGTGATGGACTGCCAGAGGCAGATCGCTCCTGGCGCAGTTCAGCCACTCTTCCGGGGCATCGGGCAGAAACCGCTCAGCCTCCTTCTTAGACTACCCTCCCCTCTCGCAGCGCAGGTTTAACAATGGCAAGTTTAGCTGTAAGGACATGGCTGTCGTTGCCGCGGGCCGCACCGGCCGGCGAAACTGCGACTGCGTCAACCGCAGCGCCCAGGGCGAGCTCAATTCCCCACATTCCCAGTCGCAGAAAGGCAGCAACCGCGAACTCTTCCTCCCTTTGTCAGGCTGCGCCATACTTCGCCGCCAGGACGTTGGCCCGTTTTTTGCGATTGTTCACATGTGACCCCTATGCTACAATGACCCGACGGAGACAAAATAATTTAATTTTATTGACATTGTGCAGCCGAGTTTGCCTGGGTATCAACCATTGACAAGGAGGAAAGGAACGATGAAACGTTTTTGTCTGGTTTTACTCATCATTGTGTCTTTGGCCCTGGCCGCCTGCCAGCCGGTTGCATCCGAGCCAGCGGCAGACATGGCGATGGAGGCCGCCGAGCCGAGCGGTACGGTAGAGGTATTCTCCTGGTGGAGCGGCGGCGGCGAGTTGGCCGGGCTCAACGCCATCATCGAGGTCTTCAACGCACGCTATCCCGATGTTGAGTTCGACAATGCAGCAATCGGCGGGGGCGACGGCGTCAACATGAGGACGGTGTTGGAGACGCGCATGCTGGGCGGCGAGCCGCCGGACTCGTTCCAAGTCTGGGCCGGTGTGGGCGTCGTCGAGGATCATGTTGTGCCCGGCAGAATGGAAGGGCTGGATTTCCTCTATGCGGAAGAGGGGCTGTATGACGTGTTCCCGCAGTCGGTGATCGACAACGTCTCTTACGAAGGGACGCCCTATGTCGTGCCAGTGAACATCCATCGCCAGAACATTATGTGGTACCGGCTCGACAGGTTTGAGGCCGCCGGCATCACAGATCCGCCCACAAACTGGGACGAGTTCTTCGTTGTGGCGGAACAGTTGAAGGAGGCCGGTATCCCGGCCATCGGCGGGGCGTCTCTGGGAGCGTTGGCCTTCCACACCTACAACTATTTCCTCAACAGCGTGACCGACGGCGAGACCTATCTCGGCCTGTTCGACGGCTCGGTTGGTTGGGATGCGCCGGAGGTCGCTGAGGCGCTGGAGCTTCACATGCGGGCGATGGAGTACGCCTCCGGCGACTGGCTGGAGGTCGGCTGGGGCGACCAGGTGGAGCGCTTTGCCGCCGACTACGACGAGACCCCGGCTATTATTCTGATGGGCGACTGGTTCTGGGGCTTCATCAAGTCGGAAGGGATCGAGGAGCTGGTCGGATGGGCCGACATCCCGAACCATCAGGGCAAATATGTTTGGGTGGCCGACTCCTTCGGTTTGCCCCAGAATGCGCCCAACCGCGACAACGCCATCGCCTGGCTGAAGGTCGTGGCTTCGCGGGATGGGCAGGACGCCTTCAACCCCCTCAAAGGCTCGATCCCGGTGCGCACGGACGGCGACGTGAGCCTCTACGACGAGTACTTGCGCGAGTCGATGGACGCCTGGCAGACGCATGAACTGCTGCCGTTCATCGGCGGTCTGGTGCCGCAGAGCTTTGTGACCGACCTCGGCAACATTGTTAACAACATGCTGACCGGGCACGGCGACGTTGCCCGCGCGCAGGAGGAGCTGATTCAGGCCGCCACAGATTCCGGCATTAGCGAGTAACTGATTCGCAGGCTTTGCACGGAAAGCGGATAGGCGCCAGTTCTGTCCGCTTTCCTCCTTCCCATTCAAGAACCTGAATCGAGCCATGCATTCCGAACTTTCCGCAAGGGCAAAGTCGCTTCCGGCGCTGCTGCCAAAGTGGCTCCGCGACGACCGCAAAGTCGCGATCCTGGTGCTGGCCCCGTCCATCATCGCCGTGGCCGTATTCATCTACATCTTCATGGGCTGGACGCTGTACATCTCGGTTTCAAACTGGAACCGTCCGGCGCTCGATCTCTCCTTTGCCGGTCTGAAGAACTGGCAGCGCCTGGTCAACGATCCCCGCTTCCACATCGACCTGCGCAACCTCGTCCTCTTTGCGGTCGGCTACATGTCGCAGTGCATCGTAATCGGCTTTCTCCTCGCTGCGCTTCTCAATGAGCGGATCAGGGGCGAAGTCTTTTTTCGCACCGTCTTTTTGATGCCGTTTGCCGTCTCAGCGGTGGTCAGCGGGACGGCTTGGCGCTGGCTGCAGGTGCCGTCGGCGGGGATCAATCTGCTGATTGCCAACATGGGATTCGAGAGCTTCCGGCCCCTCTGGTACATGCACCCCAAGCTGGGCATGTTGGCGATCACGATTATGGGCGCGTGGCAGTTTTCAGGTTTCGTCATGGCCCTGTACCTTGCCGGTCTGCGGGCGATTCCAGACGAGTTGCGAGAGGCGGCGGTCATCGACGGCGCCGGCACGGTTGCGCTCTATCGTTATGTATTCATTCCCATGCTGCGTCCGGTCACCTATACCGCGGTTGTGCTGACCGGCGCCGGCTCCATCGGCAACTTCGAGATTCCCAGCATCATCGGCACAGGCCCCGGTTTTGCGACCGATACGCTCGGGTTTTACATGTTCGAGCAGACCTTTCGCTCCAACCGTTACGGCCTGGGCGCGGCGGTCGCCACCTTCATGCTCATCTTGTCCATTCCGGTTGTCCTGCCCTATCTGATCAGCGTTCTGCGTGAGGAGAAAGAATGAGTTTGAATCGTCTCCTGGTCGGCAGCGCCAAATATGCCGTCCTGATCGCATTTGCCGCCTTCTACCTGGTGCCCTTCTATGTGATGATCCTGACCGGGTTGAAGCCGCTCGAAGACATCAGTTCATTCGAGATCTGGAATATGCCCAAGAGCCTCGACTGGGGCAGCTTCCGCGAGGCGTGGAATCAGATGGATTCCAACTTCTGGAACAGTGTGCGCATCACGATTCCGGGCGCCATCGTTTCAACTTTTCTGGGCTCGATCAACGGCTATGTTTTCGCCAAGTGGGGCTTTCGCGGCTCGAATGTGATTCTGTTCCTGTTCGTGTTCGGCATGTTTCTACCCGGCCAGGGGATCCTTATCCCGCTGGTGTGGGTCTTGCAGTTCATGGGCCTGTACGGTAAGGTGAACGGCCTCATCATGGCCTACTGCATCTTTGGCATTCCGATCACGTCGCTCCTGTTTTACAGGTACTATGCCAGTGTCCCGGATGAGCTGGTGGACGCGTCGAAGATCGACGGCTGTGGCTTTTTCGGCATCTACCGCCGCATCATTTTACCGCTTTCGGGGCCGACCTTTGCAGTAGTGGGTGTGTGGCAATGCACAAGGATCTGGAACGAGTATCTGATGGCGCTGGTCGTGCTCGGCAACCCGGCCAGGGCGCCGGTTACCGTAGCCATCAAAAACTTTTCCAGCATGGGCGTCATCCCCTGGAACCTGCAGATGGCCGCCGCGCTGATCGCGTCCGTGCCCACGATTGCGGTATACCTGCTGCTGGGCAAGCTGTTCATGCGCGGCCTGCTGGAGGGGTCATTGAGCGGCTAATCGACGCGGCGGTCCCAACAGTTATCCAACGGTCATCATCCACACAGACAGAGACAGATACGGATATTTCAAGTACCGGGCTGCTCGAACCTCAGACGCTCAGGTCGGGGCACATCTACTCCCATCAGCCTGCGGCGAGCCGGTAGAGAATCGCCTCTGCTCTGCCCCTCACCGCACATTTGCAAGCAAAGGATTGGGGCGTTTTGGAAGACGACATTCGCTTTATGTGGGACACGCCCGTGCCGATGCGCGACGGGGTGAAACTGTCGACCGATATCTACCTGCCGGCGGCGGGGGAAGCCTACCCGGTCATCCTTGCGCGCACACCCTATGACAACATCGCGCCCCGCATGGTGGAAGCCGCCCAGTTCTTCAGCGCGCGGGGGTATGCGGTGGTGCTACAGGATGCGCGCGGGCGCTTTGATTCGGAAGGCCATTTCGAGCCGCGCGTGAATGAGGGAAAGGACGGCTACGACACGATCGAGTGGATCGCGGAGCAGCCCTGGTCGAACGGCAAGATCGGCATGATGGGCGGGTCGTATGGCGGTACCGTACAGTGGCTTGCCGCGCGTGAGCGTCCTCCGCACCTGACCACGGTCGTCACTTCCGTCACCGGCGGCATGCGTTGGATGCACGATGAGAACTATATGAACGGGAAGTTCCCCGTCTTCCAGTTCCGCTGGCTTAACATGACCGGGGGGCGCACGATGCAGCACTACCCGTTCGAGCCGCTGACCTCGCATCAGCCGGGCGTGGCCTCGCCTTACAACTTCAACAAGCTGATCCGCACGCGACCGCTCAAGGATGTCGACAAGGTGGTCGGGCGCACGAACACATATTGGCGCACGTGGCTTGAACGCAACACGTACGACGAGTACTGGCAGCAGATGTCGTTCGAGGACTACTTTGAACTGGTTGACCTGCCTGCATTGCACATCACCGGCTGGTTTGACAACTGCCAGTGGGGCGAAATGTACATGTACAACGGGATGGCGGCCCGCTCACCCGGGGCCGACAGACAGTGGCTTTTAGTGGGTCCGTGGGACCATGCCGGTTCGGCCAATCCGCAGCCGCGGCTGGGTGATCTGGCGTTCACGCAAGAGGCGGTGCTGGACATCAGGGCGGTTCATCTGCGCTGGTTCGACTACTGGCTGAAGGGCGAGGAGAACGGCCAGGGCGATGATGCCAAGGTCAGGATTTTCACCATGGGCCGCAACCGCTGGCGGGACGAAGGCGTATGGCCCGTGCGCGGGATGGCGCAGGTCCCCCTCTATCTCCACAGCGGCGGGGCCGCGGATATGTTTCCCGAAGGCGGCGGGCAACCGGATCAGGGAGGCGGCTACGGGACGCTGGATTGGACGCCGCCCGGAGAGGAGGGCGGCGACCGGTATGTTTACGACCCCGAAGATCCCGTGCCCTCGGTGGAAGACCCGGAGTCGCCCAATCCGATACGGGACTCGCACGTGCTGGCGATGGACTATCGCTACGCCCTGCGCCGCGCCGATGTGCTGACGTACACCAGCGCGCCGCTGACAGAGGAGTTGGAAGTAACCGGCACGGCCTTCATCACACTTTACGCGGCCAGTGACTGCGTCGATACGGACTGGGTGGCGTTGCTGTGCGATCTGCAGCCGGACGGCAGGTCGATTCCGTTGACTTCGGCGGTGATGCGCGCTTCTTACCGCGCCGGGGCAGACAGGATTGACAGTCCCCCGCCCTCCCCCATCACGCCGGGCCGGGTGTACCGGTACACAGTTGAGTTCATGGCAACTTCGATGGCCTTTCAGCCGGGTCACTGTCTTCAGCTGGCGGTGACCTCGTCACTCTATCCGGCCTATGATCTGAATCCGAACACGGGCGCGCCGGTCGGTGAGGACCTGCCGAGCCGGCCGGCCAACCAGACCATCTACCACAACGCCGAGTATCCGTCGCATCTTCTGCTACCGGTGGTGAAGCAATGAAGCGCGCCCCTACCATGCTGGCCGGCGCGGCTGAGGCGGTCATTACGCGCGTGAAGGACAGGCCGGCTGTCTATGATGACCTCTTTGCGCGCGCATTGGTTCTTGGCGCAGATGACGACCGGCTTGTCATCGTTGCCGCGGACATGGGGACGTTCAGCGTCGAGTATGCAGACGAGCTTGTCCGGCGCATCGAGCGGACAACGGGTATCCCAGGCGGCAACATCATTATCACCACAACCCAGACGCACAATGCGCCGGGCGTTGACGGGCGAGAAATGACGCCTGAGGCGGGCGCGTGGCTGTCCGACTGCATTGCCGGGCTGGTGCAGCGCGCCAACAGTGCGCTGCGGCCTTGCGTGCTGAACGCGGGGCGCGCGCCTGTGCAGATCGGATACAACCGGCGCCTGATGCAGGACAGCGAAATCGTGATGGCGCCGAATCCCGACGGCGCGATTGTGCCGTGGGTGGACGTTCTCGAGGCGAAGGATGCGGACGGCAGGCGGATTGCGGCGCTCTTCTCGCACGCCGCCCATCCCGTGATCGTCCACTGGCTGAGCGAGGAGATCGGACCGGACTTTCCGGGCTACGCGGTCAGGCATCTGCGCGACTTGCTGGCAAGAGAAGGTGAGCCGGAGGGCGTATTCATGTTCGCGCAAGGCTGTTGCGGCAACATCAACGGCCATCCTTTGCGCGGCGGTTTCGGCGCGTGTGATGCTGCCGGACTCTCGCTGGCGTTTGCCGTCACGCGGGCGCTGGCCGACGCGCGGCCGGTTGCGCCCGGCGCGTTCAATGCGAGCTCGCTCGATCTGCCCCTTCCTCTGGAAGAGCCGCCGACAGCAGCCGAATGCAGGGCGGCGCTGGCGGAGGACCCGGACAGCACGCGCTTTCGCGAGCTGCTGGCAGTTGCCGAGAGCGGCGAACGGCAGTTTCATCCGCTTTCGATGCGAGCGCTGGCCGTTGGCGACGCGCTGTGTTTGCTCACGTTTACTGCCGAGATGTTTGCCGAGTACCAGCTGTACGCAGACGCGGTGTCGCCCTTCCGACATACGTTTGTCTTCAGCCACACCAACGGGATAACAGGGTACGTGGCGACCGAAGAGGACTATGATCTGGGGCCCGCCGGCGGCTACGAGTCATGGGGTCATCCAACGCGGAACCGGCCCTGGCTGCCGCCGCAACCGCAGGCTGAACGGTTGGTCCGTGAAGGGATCACGCGGCTTCTGGGCGAACTCTTGCGATAGAGGCCCCCGGTTATTGAACGCTTGCACGCCTTTTCAAGCGCGCCCCTTCAAACCCGAGTTTACGAACACCCTCTTGCCAGTGATGGAGAATGAGCCGCCATGTCCAGCAAATCAAGGCCGGAGTTCGGGCCCTACTACATGCCCGACAAGTGGTGTCTGGATCGCTACATGCACACCGAGGAGGTGCGCAGCACGCTCGATCTGCCCGACCGGTTCTATGTGCGCGACACCACGATCCGCGAGGGCGAGGAGACGCCCGGACTGTCGATGACGACGCGAGACAAAGTGCGGATCGCCGAGAAGCTGTACGAGGCCGGCGTGCAGCAGGTCGATATCGGCTATGTCGGCGCGCAGCAGGGCCACTACGAGACGGCCAAACTGATCAGGCGCGAGATCCCGGAACTGGCGATCACCGGCTTTGCCCGCGTCTGGTCAGCGGACTGGCAGCGGGACGTGGATCGATGCCAGGAACTGGAAGTGGCGCAGGTCGACGTCCTCCAGCATCCGATCCTCATCTGGGCGTCGGATGAGCAGGTCATGGAGCTTGGCCCGGCGAGGGAGGCGCTGATCCCGCGCACGGTTGAAGTGATCGAGTATGCAAAGCGCTGCGGCCTGCGCGTGGCCTACGGTCATCCCGACGTATCGCGCACGCCGTGGGAGATTCTGCAGGAGTTCTACTCGGTTACGGCGAGGGCCGGCATCGACCTGCTGATCCTCTACGAAGACGGCTACGGATGCCCGCCGGGCGTGCAGCATCTTGTGCGCAAGATACGCAATCTGGTCGACGTGCCGCTGATGATCCACTGCCATGACGATCTCGGTCTGGGCACGGCCAATGTGCTGACCGCGGTGGGCGCGGGCGCGGAAGCGGCGGACCTGGTGGTCAACGGGCTGGGTGACAAGGGCGGCCTCACCAAACTGGAGGAGGTCGTCGTCGCGCTGGAGACGCACTATGGGCTTTCAACGGGTATCCGCCTGGAGAAGCTGACAGAGTTGTCCAGGTTCGTTGAGGAAGTTACAGGTTTCAGGCGGCAGATCAATAAGCCGCTGGTGGGGGAAAACGCCTACATTCACGAGGCTGAACTTCATGTCTACTGCATCGTCAAGGGGCTGTGGGAGGCCATGGAGGGCGTCCACCCGCACGTAATCGGGCAGGAGCGGACGGTCGTCTTCGGCAGCACAACTCTGCACGGCGAAGCGGTGTGCGCCCGATTGGACGTGACCGGGCATCGGTACAATTCGCGGGACGTTGAATCGATCCTGGACAAGCTGCGAGAGCGCTTGCAGACGCAGCCGTCGCTCACGCTGGAGGAGTTCGACGAGCTGGCGCGCACCGTGCTTGCGTAACAGCCGTGAACAGACAATCCGATGTCAGGGCATTAATGTGTCTATTCTGATTTTGGGCGGAACAGGGCTGATCGGCTCCAGGTTGACCAGGCGTCTGGTCGGCCTGGGCCAGCGCGTTATCTGCTTCGATCTCTATCCCGATTACCGCGCGGTGGCCGACCTCGACAGTGTGGAGATCGTCGTGGCAGACGTTACCCGTTTCGAGGACATCATCGCCGCGATCCGGAAGTACGACGTAGAAAGGATCGTCAACCTCGCCTATATCCTGCCGCCGGAGTCCGAGGAGAAGCTGCAGCTGGCGATGCGGGTCAACCAGATGGGCATGAACAACGTATTCGAGGCGGCGCGGCTGATGGGAATTCGGCGCGTCGTATACGCCTCAACGATCGCCGTCTACGGTCTGCAGGACTCTTTTGGCGACCGCCCGGTTACGGAGGATGACCACTGCTACCCCGTTACGGTCTACATGGCGCACAAATTATGGAATGAGTTTATGGCGGCCAAATACATGGAGCGCTACGGGATGCAGATTCCCGGATTGCGCATCGCCAACGTGGCCGCGCCAGGGCGGACGAAGGGCTTCTCTGCCTGGCAGAGCAAGTGTATTGACGAGCTGGCCGCGGGCAACCCGTTCACGATCCCCTCGCGCCGCGATCAGAGGCTGCTCATCATTCATGTTGACGATACGGCGGACCTGTTTGCCAAACTCTGTTTGCAGGAGCAGCTGAACTACGCGGTCTACAATTCGTTGGCCTATGAGATTACGGCGCAGGCGTGGGCCGACGCCATCCAGGCGCACCTGCCCGATGCCAGGATCACGTTTGACGAATCGGCGCCCGATCAGCCCAATATTTTCAACTGGTCGACCCGGCGCATCGAGCGGGAGTTGAATGTACAGATTTCCCCGCTGGAGGAGGTGATCCGGCGGCACATTGAGGAAGCGCTCGCGCGCACGGCGGGAGTGTGAAGAGGAGAGACAGGCTCGTTCAGCAGGTCAGTTGTCCCGGTAAGGGTGGAGAAGGCAATGCGTTTAGCGAACAAAGTCGCGGTGATTACCGGAGGCGCGCGCGGGATCGGCAAGGCAATCAGTCTTGCGTTCGCGCGTGAGGGCGCGGACGTGGTGGTTGGTTACCATGCCTCCGCCGAAAAAGCGCGCACGGTGCAGGGCGAGATTGAGGCCTTGGGTCGGCGGGCGTTGACCTGCCAGGCAGATGTCTCGAACCGCGCCCAGGTTGAACGGTTGATGCGTACAGCCGTCGAAACGCTGGGGCGGATCGATATTCTGGCCAATGTCGCCGGCATCACGCTGAGGTCGGCGATGGAAGCGCTGAGCGAGGAGGACTGGGACCGGGTGATTGACACCAATCTGAAGGGCGCCTTTCTGTGCAGCCAGGCCGCGGCGCAGTTCATGATTGGTCAGGGCGGCGGCAACATCATCAACATCGGTTCGGTTTCCGGCCTCGCGGCGCATTGCAACAGGGGGGCGTACGGCCCCAGCAAGGCGGCGGTCGCAATGTTATCCAAGGTGATGGCGGTGGAGTGGGCCGGGCACAACATCCGCGTAAATACGATCAGTCCCGGCACGACCGAGACAGAGATGACCGACTACTCCTACCCGACGGCGGAGATGCGCGCCAAACGGGAGCAGACGATCCCCCAGAACCGCTTTGTCCAGCCGGAGGAGGTTGCGGCCGCGGCCGTTTTTCTGGCATCGGAGGACGCCGCCGCGATCACCGGCCATTCGCTGGTCATTGACGGCGGGTTTCAGAACAGTCTTTTTCAATTGATGGAGCGGCTGCTGACGTAAGCGAGCCCCGGCCACTTCACCGTACAGCCTGACCACCCCAAAAACGAGGAGAGTAGAGAAGAGTGAGGTGTGAGAGACGCCTTCGCTCGCTTTGCTCATGGTCGCGAATTGACTATAGTTGAGTCGTTATTGACGCAGATAATTCACTGTCCCAAAACGCAGAGGAGAGCACGATGAGTGACCGCCTTTTTCCCGCCCACCTGCTCCATGCCAGCTGGCGTACCTTCGAGGCGGCCGGCTACAGGGAGCCCGTCACCGGCATTGTCTACCGCGGGGAGCCGCGGCCCACGTGCGGCATGCCCCTGGGCGGGCTGGATACCGGCTGCATCGATGTGGAGCCGAACGGCATGTTCGGCTATAGCACGATCTTCAACCACCTGGTCGAGCCGCGGGCGCTTCTGAATGTGCCGATGCTGGGGCTGGCCTGCCGGGGCGAGGACGGCGAGGAGGGCGCGTGGATATTGGTGTCGGACACGCTGGGCAAGCGGGACACGCCGCAGCCGAGCCAGAGCGCGGTGACCTTTCCGCCGACCGACTACGCGCCGCTTTATGACGAGATCGGCCTTGCCGGCGCGGCGATTGCCGACTCGATCGACTACTGGGGCCACTATCCGATTGTGGACATGGAGTTCAATTGCGCGGCCCCGGTCAAGGTGGGCGTGCGGGCCTGGTCGCCGTTCATCCCCGGAGACACGGAGGTCTCGATGGCGCCGGGCGCGGTGTTCGAGATCCACCTGCGCAACCCGGAAGACGTTGCGCAGGGCGGTGCGCTGGCCTTCAACTTCCCCGGTTTCGGGCCGCAGGAAGGGGTGCGGCGGCGCTCGCTGACAGGACCGCTGCAGGGGGTGCTGGTGGAGAGCGGGCGGCAGGGCGATGCCTGGGAGATGGCCTATGCGCTGGCCGTGGTAGACGGGGACGGATCGGCGGCGGACGGCGGCGCGCTCAATGCGGACAGGGAGGCGTGGCGCCGCATCGCCGATGAACTGCCAGCGCCCTCTGGGCAAGACAGCGGCGCGTCGCTGGCGATCCCGTTTGACCTCGCGCCTGGCGCCAACTGCACGGTGCGCGTGGTGCTGGCCTGGCATGCGCCGCACTGGCGCGCCGGCGGCGCGCCCGCGCACGAGGATACTGAACTCTTTACGCATATGTACGCGCGCCACTATCCGGACGCGCTGTCCACGGCCCGGTTTCTGGCTGGCAACCACGAGCGGCTGCTGCAGCGGGTGATCGCGTGGCAGGAGGCGCTGTACGGCGCGGAGGAGCTGCCGGGCTGGCTGGCCGACGCGCTGATCAACAATCTGCATCTGATCCCGGAGTGCAGCATCTGGGGCCAGGCGCGGCCTCCGATCGGCGCGTGGTGCGGGGAAGAGGATGGGCTGTTCGGGCTGAACGAGTGCCCGCGCGGCTGCCCGCAGATCGAGTGCCTGCCGTGCAGCTTCTACGGCAACATCCCCCTGGTCTACTTCTTCCCGGAGGCCGCGCTTTCGACGCTGCGGGGCTACAAGGCGTACCAGTTCCCGGACGGGCGGCCGCCTTGGATCTTCGGCGGCATCACCGCGACGGATGAGGCGAACCGGCCCGGCTACGGCCTGAGCGCGCCGGACGTGGGCTACCAGACGGTGCTGAACGGGGCCTGCTACGTCATCATGGTCGACCGCTACTGGCAGGCATCGGGCGATGACGCGGCGCTGGCCGAGTTCTGGGATTCGCTCAAGCGCTGCAACGACTTCTCGATGAATCTGCGTCCGGAATATGGGCTGGCGCAGGTGATGGCGATGCCGGCGCCGGGCACCGATTCGCACGGGCTGGGAGACACCGAGTGGTTCGAGGCGCCGGAACCGGGCTGGAAGGGTTACGTGACCCATGCCGGCGGCGTGCGCATGGCGCAGGTTCAGATCATGCGGCGCATGGCCGAGGCGATGGGGGACGAGGCGTACCGGACGCGCTGCGACGCCTGGCTGGAGGCCGGCGCGGCCGCGCTGGAGGAGCATCTGTGGACGGACGGCTACTATCTGAACTTCAACGAGCCGGAGACGGGCCAGAAGTCCGACCTGATCTTCGGTTACCAGCTGGACGGGCAGTGGGTGACCGACTGGCATGGGGTCGCGGGCGCGTTTCCGCCGGAGCGGGTGGAGCGGACGCTGCAGACGGTGGCGGAGAACAACTGCGCGCTGAGCCAGTCGGGCGCGGTCAACTACGCCACCGCGGAGGGCGCGCCGGCCAAGGTGGGCGGCTACGGCACCTTCAGCTATTTCCCGCCGGAGCTGTACATGCTGGCGATGACCTACATGTATAACGGGCAGCAGGAATTTGGCCGCGATCTCCTGCGGCGCTGCCTGGACAATATCAGCTGCCGCTGGGGCTATACGTGGGACGCGCCCAATACGGTGCGCGGCGACGCGGACACGGGCCAGCGTGCGTTCGGGGCGGACTATTATCAGAATATGATGCTGTGGGCGGCGCCGGCGGCGCTGCAGAACGAGGATTTGACGGGTCCGATGCAGGCGGGCGGGCTGGTTGCGCGGGTGATCGGGGCGGGGCGGGGGGAGTTTGGGGGTTAGACGTGACCCCACAAACTGAACCACGAACTAAGATACATTGTGGTTCAACTCACCAAGCTTTTGGAGAAACATATCTGGGGCCAAAACGCAAGCATACGCCGCGGCCTCCCTTGCCCGTTTGGTTGCACATTTCTCCCCATTTCGTTTTCCAGGCAATGGGGCTAACCAGATACGTCAATGACGCATCATTGCGGCGGCTCAATACGCATATTCTGACTGCGAAATGACCCCACTTCTCCGTTACGGGGAGGCCCCGTTGGAATCCATATCTGCCAAAGCCTGGGCTACAAATTGCAGAGCTTCCATGTGGCCCTGCTTTCGTGCCAGATCCTGGGCTCGCCGGAGGCCTTCCTTTGCCAGTTGAGTCTTGCCAACTGTTTTCCGAACCAATCCCAGATGGACGTAGGCTTCGAGATAATCTGGATTCAATTCAATTGCATGAAGGAAATCTGCAATTGCTTTATCAAACTGACTGGAAAGTGCCCTAGCGAGTCCTCGATTGTAGTAGGCGACGGGGTCATTTGAATTGATCCCTATTGCTTTACTCCATGAGGAAATCGCTTCACTATATTTGCCGAGTGCGGCTTCCGATTGACCTCGGTTGTAGTGGACTTCCGGGTAGCTCGAATCAATACGAATGGCCTCGTCATAATCGGCGATTGCTTTTTCGTGCTGGTCAAGCGCGGCGTAGGCAGTTCCGCGATTGTTGTAAGCGATTGCATATTGGGGCTTGAGGTGTATTGAAACATTGAAATCATCAATCGCCTCCTGATGAAGACCCAGCCCTGTTTTGGCGTTTCCCCGATCATTAAAGGCTTCAGCATAATCTGGCTTCAAACTTAGAGCGGCGTCATAATCTTGAATTGCCTGTTTGTACCGGCCCAATTCGGCATATGCCAGCCCTCTGCTGTAATAGGCTTCGGCACGTTCGGGATCATTTTGGATGACTGTCTCGTAATCGTCAATCGCTTCTGCGAAGAGGCCTAACTTCGATTTAGCATTCCCACGCGCGTTATAGGCCTCGACATATCCTTGATCGATCCTGGTCGACTGATCGTAGTCCGCAATAGCCTCTTTATATTTGTTAAGCCTAGCCTTCACGATTCCTCGGTTAAAGTAAGCAGCAGCAAAATCAGGCTTTAATTCGATAGCCTTGTCGAAATCCGCAATCGCTTCCTGGAAATCTCCAAGTTGCGACTTTGCACTTCCTCTATTGTTGTAACTGTCAAAACTGTCGGGGTTGATCTTTAAAGCCTCATTGAAGTCAGCAATTGCTTCATCGCGAAGTTTAAGAGCAAGTTTGGAAGCGCCACGGTTGTTGATCGCAGCGGCCAGGCGAGGATCAATACTTATCGCCTTACTGAAGTCAGTTAGCGCTTCTTGATGAAGGTCCTGTTTAGCTTTGACTACTCCTTGCCGGTTATAGATCTCTGCAAGCATTCTTATGTCACTCATTTGCCTTCTCCAGCGTCTTCACCTTGCTCTGACATACTCTCCCTAATAAGGCTAGCAGCTTCGTAGTGTGCTAACGCGCTCTCGTGTTCCTCGACTGCCTCAAATGCCAGGCCGCAGTCAAAATGAGCCGTCGCTTTAGCGCTATCATCTTCTGCCATTTCCAACCGCTCGATCCAGTAAGAGATCGTGTTACTTCTATCAAAGCTCTTGTCGCAACCGTTTGCAACAGCGTAGCCAGGAAAGTCAGAAAACAGCATCTCTTCTGTGATGCCATACACGTTTGCTAAGTGCGAACGAATCTCTGTCTTACATCCTTTTTCTACGATGATTTGCTCCATCTGGTGCGGCAAGATTGCCGAGACACCGAGAACAAAAACCGAGCTCTGTGCCACGATGCGGTTGCCGATCACCGAAGGCTCCCATGAAGAAAGCGTATCTTCAAGATAGTGGGCCTGCAGTTCCTTTTCGATATCTCTCCGGCTAGTGAGGCCCTTAGTTGCCGACCGCGGAAGGACATAAACTGCTCCATCTCGTGAATTAGGCTGACCACTGGCGAACCAGAGGGCTACCAGAGGCTGCCGGGTACAATCGATCAGCCCCGTTGCCGCACCTTGATGTTGCAATTGCGCCAGTAGTTCCAAAGAGGATGCATCTTCGCGAAAGCCGGACGGCACAAAACCCCGCATTCTGGCTTTGGCTATCAGGAACTCCAAATATCCTACGAGTGTCTTATCACTAAGGCTTTGGAGTTCCAGAATGTCTGTAGAATTTGCAACCAAGCGTCGAGCAGCTGCACAACTGACTGGCCAGTCGCTATCGCGTTGACCTCGATAGAAAAAGTCCTCTCCCCTATCGGTAAACTCCTGCAAATGCGTCTGAAATTCGGCTAAGTTGGTTACGACGATTTTGCCCATAGTGCCCCTTAATTGGCAGCAAATTCCATTGGCCATTACTCATCCATTATACACTAGGCGGCCAACAATAGTTGGTCCTCAAAATGATAAAGGGGGCAGTCCATATTTGGGGTGGAGATGGCCAGGTGGGAGATTCGTGCCAGCGGCGGCTGAAATTTTTTGCCGGCCATCTATTGGGAGGCACTGGGCAGTGGGAGGCACTGGGCAGGCACAAGGCTTGCCCCTACAGTGGTGGCGCGGCGGTTCGAACACCGGTCGCTGTCTCAACCGTTTCAATTGCCCACGCCGGTGGGGTTTACGAAGGCGAGCGTTGCGGGGGAAATCCCCCCGCACAAGGGAGGGCCGAAGGCCCGACCGCCCAAAAAAGTGGGGAAAGAGTGAAGAGGAGCGGGGAGAGAAACACATTGGCCTGCCTCGCTTTGGGGCGCGTATTGACCGTGTCCGGGTAGATACCCAGAAACTGACAGCTTACAAGGCGTAGCCGTCCTGGTTCTGCTTGCGCCAGTCGGGCCGGTAGCCGCGCTCGCTGCCGAAGCCATAGGAGGGGCCGATCTGGTTGGGGCTGGTCCACGGCCAGGCCTGGCCGCCGATGATGCGGTACTCTTCCCCCTTGCCGCAGAGCCAGTAAAACATGTGCGCGACGTAGCGGGCCTGATTGTGGCCGCCGTAGTAGGCGCGCTGGAAGTCGAAATCCGGCTCGGTGATCCAGTCGCGCTGCGGCGGAACCGTGCGCCAGTAGTTGTATTTGAGCATGTGGCGCGTGCCCCTGGCGGTGGAGAGGCCGCGGCGGTGCAGGATGCTCTGGTGGTGGATGCCGATGGTGCCGGCGGGGCCGTCGGCGAAGACGCCGCCCTCGTCATCGGAGCGCCTGGTGGGCATGATGTGGGTGCCGGGCACAAGTTCGGTCGGGCCGAGTTCGACGGGTGTATCCTGGGGGAAGTAGAAGACCTCGACGAAGTTGAGCTCGGGACCGAAGATGTGGTCAGCGTCGTTGTGCCAGTGCTGCGCCGGCATGGGGCATTCGACACTGTGGAGGCTGGCGAGGACGGGCAGGCCGACTTTGCGGCCCAGCAGCGAGCGCATGACGCCGACCACCTGCGGATTGAGCAGGACGTGCTCCATGAACCAGTCCTCGAGGAAGATGGAACTGGGCGCGATGGAGAAACGCATGCGTTCCAGGTCGGCCTCGGTCATGCCGTCGGGGATGTAGCTGGGGTTGGCGGGGATTTTGCCTTCGAGATAGTCGCAGGCGCGGCGGTTGATCTCGTCCGGCACGACGCCCCGCAGGAGCAGGTGCCCTTCACGGCAGAATTCGAGCACCTGCGCGTCGGTCAGGGTCGGTTCGCCGTCGACGGTGTGGTTGGCTTTGTCGTGGATCATGTCGTTGCTCAGACTGCGTAGCCGTCCTGGTTGTGTTTGCGCCAGTCCGGTTGGTAGCCGCGTTCGCTGGCGAAGCCATAGGAGGGGCCGATCTGGTTGGGGCTGGTCCACGGCCAGGCCTGGCCGCCGATGATGCGGTACTCTTCTCCCTTGCCGCAAAGCCAGTAATACATGTGCGCGACGTAGCGGGCCTGATTGTGGCCGCCGTAGTAGGCGCGCTGCAGGTCGAAGTCGGGCTCGGTAATCCAGTCGCGCTGCGGGGGCGTGGTGCGCCAGTAGTTGTATTTGAGCATGTGGCGCGTGCCCCTGGCGGTGGAGAGGCCGCGGCGGTGCAGGATGCTCTGGTGGTGGACGCCGATGGTGCCGGCGGGGCCGTCGGCGAAGACGCCGCCCTCGTCGTTGGGGCGCTTGGTGGGCATGATGTGGGTGCCGGGCACAAGTTCGGTCGGGCCGAGTTCGACGGGTGTATCCTGGGGGAAGTAGAAGACCTCGACGAAGTTGAGCTCGGGGCCGAAGACGTGGTCGGCGTCGTGGTGCCAGCCCTGGGCCGGCATGGGGCACTCGACATGGTGGTGACTGGCGAGGATTGGCAGGCCGAAGTTGCGGCCCAGCAGCGAGCGCATGACGCCGACCACCTGCGGATTGAGCAGCACGTTCTCGACGAACCAGTCTTCAAGGAAGATGGTGCTCGGTTCGTGTGAAGCGCGGATGCGTTCCAGGTCGGCCTCGGTCATGCCGTCAGGGATGTAGCTGGGGTTGGCGGGGATTTTGCCTTCGAGATAGTCGCAGGCGCGGCGGTTGATCTCGTCCGGCACGACGCCCTTCAGGAGCAGATAGCCCTCGCGGCAGAATTCGAGCACCTGCGAATCAGTCAGGGTCGGTTCGCCGTCGCAGGTGTGATTGGCTTTGTCGTGGATCATGGGTGCTCTCCTGGGTGGCATAGGTGTGCGGGTCAATTTAGCATAGGTCTGTGGTTTTGGAAACAGGATAATCGGGATCGTAGATTGGGACGCCCTGTGGAATTCAGAACAGTGCGGCGATGCGCGCGAAAGCTGATGCCGGCGAGATATCGGTCCCGGCCTGACTTGATGCGCAGCTTGTATCCTGCGGGACACCACGCTTTGGCGACAGATGTCCATGGCGGCTGAGACTTGCGTAAATAGCCTGACTTGCGCAAGTCCGCAAGTTGCGATATAAAAGCAACCATGACGGTTCCACGCAAGTCCATTGCCATCCGGCAGGCGGCAGAACGCCTTGGCGAAATCTTTGGCGCCTGCAACCCTGCGCAAGACTCTCACATTGCTGAACATGGCGGTGACGGCCGTCAATGGGGCGCTGTCTTCGCTGCGGGAGGTCTTTCCTTCGCATTGGCTTGGAAGCGATCAGGAGCCGTGGGCCATGTCGCTACAGCGATTCGGCAACTGGAGATGTTGCGACATAGCCTCCCACAAGAGGCAGTTCCCTTACTGGCAGTTCCATACATGGGAGAAGCGGCGCAGGAACTATGCGCGCGAGCCGAGCTTCCCTGGCTGGATCTGTCAGGAAACGCGCGCATCATCGTTCCCGGTGTCTTTTATCAGAACTTAGGTCATCCCAACCGTTTCCGACGCCCAGGACGACCGGCAAGCGCATTCGGGCCAAAGGGGTCCCGGATCACACGACGGCTGCTCATGGAGCCCGCCAGCAGAGCCGTAAGGCAGCGCGCGCTCGCCGCCAGAACGGGTCTGGATGAGGGACATACGAGCCGCATCGTAGGGAAACTTCTGGAATCTGGTCTTGTACATCGAGGGGGGGACGGCATTCGCGTCACCGACCCGAACGCGCTGCTCGCCGCCTGGCGGGATGATTACCGGTTTGACCGCCATCATGTGATTCGAGGCCACATTGCGGCCAGGGCAGGCGATCAGCTTATTCAAGCCATTTCCGAAGCCATGTCGAGGACAGAGGAGCCCTACGCTGCGACCGCGCTTCCCGCGGCGTGGCTGTGGACACGCTACGCGGGATTCCGCCTCTCCACGGTGTATCTCTCAACCCTGCCGACGGCAGGGTTGAAGGAGAAACTCGGTTTCCGTGAAGAAGCAAGGGGGGCCAACACCTGGCTGGTTGTGCCGAACGATGAGGGCGTGTTCGACGGCGCTGAGCTTGTCAACGGAATACGCTGCGTCCATCCGGTGCAAGCCTATATTGATCTGAAGGACCATCCTGAAAGGGCATCGGAGGCCGCGGAAGAGTTGCGGAGGCGGCTCCTTTTGAGAGGCGGCGATGCTTCCTAAACCATCGACAAGAGACGGGTACGGCATCGAACAGGTGGCTTCTGTCCACCGGACATGCCTCTACATGGCGACCAGGCTGGGCGATTTGCTTGATGAGATCGTTGTGGTTGGGGGGCTGGTCCCGTTTCTCCTTGTTGACCAGGAAAACTTGCCGCCGGGCCTGGACCCTCACGTAGGCACAATGGACCTGGATATGGGCCTGGCGTTGGCCATCCTGAATCGCGAGCGCTATCGAGAGTTGGGCCGCAGGTTACGAGACGCGGGATTCGAGCCGGCAGTGAATGAACGGGGCAACAGGAGATTGCAGACTTGGACTGCGGGGGCGCCCCATCCTGTTACCGTAGACTTTCTGATTCCTCCGGTCGAGGAAAGGGATACCGGGGGTGAGCTTCGACACTTCGAATCTGATCTGGCCGCGATAGTTACGCCGGGACTCGAACTGGCATTCAAAGACAGGAGCTGGAAGGAGTTGTCTGGCCGCCTTCCTTCCGGTGCATGGGCAACCCGCCAGATTCCGGTATGCGGTTCGGGCGCGTTTACCGTGCTCAAGGCACTTGCCTTTGGGAACAGAGCAGAAAACAAGGATGCCTACGATCTCTTTTACGTGTGGAGCGGGGTTGGAGTCCCCGATGTTTCAGAGAGCCTCGTTCCCCTCCAGCCAAACACCGACATCGAGAACGCTCTGTCCGTGATTGAAAGGGACTTCTGCCACCACGATGGGGCTGGGCCTGTAGGGACGGCGCGGTTTATTACCCGAGAGCTAGACGAGAACATACAGGCGGATGTGGTCGGTTACGCGCGGGCGCTTCTTCATTCTATGGGGCGCTTGTGAGGTCGTTGCTTGGTCAGCCGCGCGGCTCCCCCATGCATACATGATCAGCATCAACTGTTTTTCTCTTGGTAGTGCAGGACCTGATCGTCGTAATATAGAATTCCATAGGAGAGGCCAATTTTCATGAAAATCGTTCATTTTTCCGATCTCCATCTGGACTCGCCATTTTCTTGGATCGGCGCAACAGAGGGAGCAGCCAGAAAACGTCGCCAGGCGCTTCGCGACACCCTCGTGCGCATCGTCGATCTGACGCGTGAGGTGAACGCCGATGCGCTCTTTTGTGGCGGCGACCTCTACGAGCAGGAGTACTTCAAACCTGATACCGCAGAATTTCTCAAGGCCACGTTTGCCGAGCTTGCGCCGATTCCCGTCTACATTGCGCCGGGAAACCATGACTGGTATGGACCGAAAAGCCTATACGCCCAGATAAATTGGAGCAATAACGTTCATGTCTTTCGGGAAGCCACTCTCTGCGAGGTTGAGCTGGAGGACGGCTTATGGTTGTGGGGGGGTGCCCACTTGGGGCCAGCCACTACTGGCAATTTCCTCGGCCGGGCCCAGAATCTCTTGCGCCGCCGCGTGTCGAGAGGCGCGGACCCACCAATTACTGACAATTTCCTCGACGACTTCCACGTGGAACGGTCCGGCATCCACATCGCTTTGTTCCACGGCGCGGAGCGTTCGTGGTTCGCCGAGCAAGGCACCGAAAAGCAACCGCACGCTGCATTCGAGGCCGATGAAATCGAAGCGGCAGGGTTCACCCACGCATTTCTCGGCCACTATCACCGCCCCAAGGATGCGGAGTTTCACACCTATCCCGGCAACCCCGACCCACTGACCTTCGGTGAGGATGGTGAACGCGGTGCCATCGTTGCGACTATCAGCCCTGATGGACGCATCGTGCGCGAACGTCATCGGGTGGCGGAGACCGAAATGCACGACCTAAAGCTTAATGTCACGGGTATGACGACCCAACAACAGATTCTTGACTGGCTTGAGGCGGAGATTTCATCCCTTTCGGGATTTGCCCGCCTGACTGTGAAGGGTGAAATCGCTACGACCATCGACATCCATGAAAGTGACCTGCGCTACAGATTGAACAATCTAGATGCCGTCCAGATCGTGTTTGACGACCTTCGTCCGACCTACGACATGGAGTCGATCCGCCAAGAGCCTACAGTCCGCGGCCAGTTCGTCTGCGATGTGTTGGACTCCGATCTTTCCGAGGAAGAGAAGCGCCGCGTGGTGGTCACCGGCCTGCGCGCTTTGGAAGGTCGTACCGATCTGGAGGTTTTCTGATGCGATTCGAGTCCGTAAGAGCGTATGCATTTGGGCCATTCAGGAACAAGACGCTTGAACTCGCGCCCGGCATGAATGTCGTGTATGGCCCGAACGAGGCAGGTAAGTCGTCATGGCACGCCGCGCTCTACGCCGGCCTCTGCGGGAGGCGGCGCGCCCGCGGAACAACGAAGAGGGACGCGGAGTTTGCCGAACGGCACAAACCATGGGACGGCGACACCGCCTGGGATGTCGGCGCCATCATCAACCTCGACGACGGCAGACGCGTCGAATTGCGCCACGACCTCGCAGGGGGCGTGGGAAGCAGCGCCCGCGATGTTGACCTTGCCGGGCATGATTACACAAACGAAATCATGTCCGAGGGCGCTCCTGACGGTGCCCGCTGGCTCGGACTTGACAGACGCTCGTTCGTCATGACCGCCTGTATCCGCCAAGCCGACATTCTGGGGTTGCTTAATTCTCCGACCGAGCTGCAGGATGAGTTACAGCGCGCCGCCGATTCCTCTGACCGAGATGGCACGGCGACCGAGGCGCTCACTCGGCTACGCGACTTCCGTGCCGAGTTCGTCGGCACCAGGCGTGCGCGGACAAAGCCGCTCATGGTCACAGAAAAGAAGGTCCAGAGCGCCAGAGGGAAGTTGGAACAGTTGCAGGCCGCGCACGAGGAATACCTTACTCGTTGGATGGAGGTAGACGAACTCGATCGGCAGGCTCGGGATGCGGAGCGGAAACTCGATATGGCGCGCGCGGCGCATGGAGCGAATGTGGCTACCGTGGCTGCTGAGCATCTCCGGCGAGCACTGGAACTCGACGCACGCTTTCCACATGGGAGGCCACGTCGCTCGAGCGAAGACGACGAACTTGAGCGGCGTATTACCAGCGCCCGCACCGCTTGGGAGTCGCGTCCCGACGTCCAAGTACCAACCGGCACAACAGTGGGTGAGCTCGAAGAAGATCTTGCAAGTGTCGAGGCCCAGTTAGAAGGGGCCGGAGCGCCCACAACGCATAAAGCGCCAGAGGCCGGTGGCGGCCTTTTCGCCACGCTCTTCCGCGCTATTCGCGCGTTCTTCGCGGCCTTGTTGCGGCTGTTCGGAATTGGGTCTCGTGAGCCATCAATACAACCGGAGAAGAGACAGGCGCTGGAGGAGCGGCGGGCACTCATCCGGGAACGGATAACGGCGCGGCAAGATGCTGATCGACGTTGGGAGGAGGATACGCGGCGAGAACAAGAGGCTGCCGAAGGCATACTGGCGGCGGCTACGGCAGCGGACCTCACAGTGAACGGTCCAGATGAGGCGGCGGCAGCACTCCTTGAATGGCAGAGACGTCGTACCGACTATCTAGAAGAGAGCGACCATCAGATAAAGGACTGGGAGGAACTGCAGCAGCTCCTTGGCCAGTCTTCATTGGACGAATTGACTGGTGAGGAGGAACGCTTGCGCGCTGAAGCGCGTGCTCTGTCGGAGGAAGTAGGCGTAGAGGACATGGCAGATCTCCCCGCTCCACTGACGGATACTGAGTTCAAGCACGCCGAACGTGAAGCTTCTAAGACACGTAACGAATTCAACCGCGCCCAGACCCAACTTGAAATGTTCGCGCAGGATCCGATGGATGTGGCAGAAGCGAAAGAGGTTCTCGATGCGGCAGAAGACGAACACGCCCGCGTCCGGTCACTCGGCGACACGCTTGACTCGACGATTCGCTTTTTGGAGCAGGCCGAGGAGAGCGTCCACCGGACCGTCGCGCCGGTTCTCGCCAAGATTGTAAGAGAGTGGCTTCCCAAGGTCACGGATGGTCGGTATACGGACTGCCGCGTCAACCCCGAGAAGCTCGCTGTCGAGATCGCAACGACAAACGGTCACTGGCAACCAGCCGAACTCCTCTCGCATGGAACAGCTGAGCAGGTCTACCTACTGCTACGCTTGGCGCTGGCCCGCCACTTGGCTAGCGAAAGCTGCCCGCTTATTCTTGATGATGCCGTGGCCGCTTCCGACAGCCGACGAAAACGTGATCTGCTCAAGACACTGCTGGCGGTGAGTGAGTCCACGCAAGTGATCCTATTCACCCATGAGGATGATGTCTGCGCGTGGGCGCGGGGACGGTTGGTGGGTGAACCGCACAAGCTCATTGAACTCGATGGACCAGAACGCTGACATAGTACCCGGCCCCTGGTCGTAGTGAGGCGGACTTAAGGGCGACTATGAAAGTAAGTTGTCTGTGTGGCGCCAGCACATGCGAGGGCGAGCCCTCGTGTTACAGCCCCGGGGGGACGCCGTAGGGCTCGTCGGTGAAGCGGGAGGTCGCCGCGTTCAGGGGCCAGGTCTGTCCGCCCTCGGTCTGGAACTGCGCATGCTTGCCGCAGAGCCACAGGAACATCTCGGCCGCATGGCTGGCTGCCAGCCAGATATCGCGATAGTAGCCGGACTCCCCCATCGGTATGTAGGGCGCGTTGCCGAAGTCGAACTCGGGGTCAATACGCCAGTCGCGCTGCGGCGGGGCGGTGCGGAAATAGTTGTACTTCAGCGCATTTCTGACCCCCGGCTTCCTGGCGCGCATCGAAGTGGAGCGCCGGTGCCAGATCGAGTAGACGGTGATGAAGATCGAGCCGGCCGGTCCGGCCATGAACTCACTGCCGCGCACACGGTCCAGATGCTTGAGGTGGTCATTGGCGGAGTAGAGAAGATGGGTCCCGGGGATAATCTCGGTCGGCCCCATCTCCATCGTGCAGTCCTGCGGCAGATAGAAGACCTGCAGGTTGCGCAGCTCATGCGTGAACTTTGAGTTCCCGTCCCGGTGCCAGCCCTGTGCCTCCATCGGATATTCGACGCGGTGGTTGCTCATCAGCAGCGGGAGCCCGAAATTGACGCCCAGCAGCGCGAAGATAGGCACGAGGTAGAGGTAGTAGCGCTTCGCGCGCCAAATCCTCTGGATCAGCGAAGCCTGACTCGCGCTTTGCATTGGTATGCTGCCCGCGTCGGCTTGTGGTGTATGCACGACGTCAGCCATGAATTGTGCCTATGGGTAGGATAGGGGCGGCCATGATGCCATGACAGCAGTGGCTGGAACTGTTTGCCGTCGATGATCAATAGTCAGTGGGCAGAGGCGAAGGCGCTTGCTCCCTTGAGCGATCGCGGGAAGGGTGCTATAGTGGTATGCACTTATTTCGCAGGGGAAAGGAACCAGGTATGAGCGAGGTGTTTCGGGTTTGCCCGAACTGCGGGCAGGATGTGGCGGTGACGGCGCGTCACTGCGGTGAATGCGGCTACAATGCGCAGGACGGTTACCCTCTTGAAGGCCGCAACAACCTGCCGGCGGTGGTGGCGAAAGTCGGTCTGCCGGTGGCGGCCGGTCTGGCGGGACTGGCGCTGCGGGCCGGGTTGCAGCTGCTGCAGAAACAGCTGCCGACGCTGGCCGCCAACGCGCTCAACCGCAGCGCGCCGCGGCCGCCGGCGCAGCCGCGCAGAGGGCGGGGCAGCCGGTCCATCCATATTCGTTCGAAGTGGTCGGTCGGTGATCGAAGCGGAGTGTGGCAGTCAGGCGAGGAAGAGCACACTATCGAGATCGACGATGGCTGAACGCCAGTGGTTAGTGATCAGTGGTCAGTAACCCATGATCGGCTATTGGGTCCTTGTACGGGCTAGTTAACCCCTTTTATTTCAATACTCGTCGATAGTTTGCCAGCGGGCCGCGGTGTTGCGCCGGCGCTGGGAAAAGCGCCAGCCCCAACCGGTGATGCTGAATCCAATCGCGATGAAAAGCCCCGCCACCATATAGGCCAATAACTCCGGCCAGAGCAGAATCGCCACGCCAAAGAGAATCAGTATCAGCCCCGGCGCGATGAAAAGCCAGCGGCCGAGACCGCCGGCCTGTTGTGAAACTCGCTGTCCTGTGCGAAAGAAGCGCACAGAGGATTGTTGTCCCGTAAACATAGTTTATGCTCCCTTAGGGCGATGCGCGGCGTTTGCAGGAATGCAGATGCCGCGCATCGTTTTGTTCTTTCCACGCTCGGATACGGGCCGCTTAGTCACGGCTGCGGGCAAACAGGATGAAGGCGTAGTATAGCAGCGTCGTGATCGCCTGGATGGCGGCCGCAACGTAGGTCAGCGCGGCGGCGTCGAGCACCGCGTTGACGCCCTTCATCTCATGCTGGGCGACGAATCCCTGCGCCACCAGGATCTCCTTGGCCCGCTTGCTGGCGTTGAACTCCACAGGCAGCGTCACCAGAGTAAATACGGCAACCGCGGCGAAAAGGATCAGCCCCACCAGCGAGATCGTGAACCCCAGCCCGGAGCCCATGAACATGCCGATGATAAAGATGATCGGGCCCAGCCAGCTGCCGATCTGCACGCCGGGAACGATGACACTGCGCAGGGCAAGCGGGGCGTAGTTGGTGCTGTGCTGGATGGCGTGTCCGGCCTCATGCGCGGCCACGCCGACCGCGGCCACGCTTTCGCTCTGGTAGACCTGCGGGCTCAGGCGCAGCGTCCTGGACCTGGGATCATAGTGGTCGGAAAGGAAGCCGCGCGACTCTTCGACGTTGACATGGCCCAGCCCATTGGAATCGAGGATGCGCCGCGCCACCTGCGCGCCCGCCGCGCCGCGCCCCGCGGACACGCGCGAATACTTGTTGAACGTAGATTTGACTTTCATCTGCGCCCACAGGCCCAGCGCAAGGGCAGGGAGGCTGATGATAAAATAGAGCGGATCGAAGAAAAACATATCTCACCTCGTAGAGAGTTTTCAAGTAGCAGACGAATCTCCGGTTGCGGCCGATTCGTTTGGTTTCCGGCTTGGCGCAGGCTCGAAACTGGTCTCCAAGCTTATATCTCAAGTTTACTCCGGCCTGGCGTTGCGTTCCTGACGGACGCCTGACAGGGGGCTGTCACCTGACTGAACAGGCTGAATTGTAGCTGTATTATACCATTACGAATCCAGTATAGCTGCGGTTGCATACGCCTGTGTTCGCGTTCGGTTAGCCCTGCGTTTGCGCGCGCCTGCGCGCCAGGGCTGCCAGGTGCCGGATCTCGGCGCTGCCGAGAATATAGCTGGCAAGCGCATAGATAAGAACGCCAATCCCGGCCCCGGCGACGGCCGCGACCCAGCCGGCGGGAATCCCGAAGACGGCGCTGCTGTCGGGTAGAAGTTCGAGACCGAGCAGGAGCGCGCCGGCCATGACAGCGGATGCCAGCAGGGAGCGTCCGCCGCTCGTCAGCAGCTGGCGCACGGGCAGGCCCGGCAGGGTTCCAGTGTGCCCTTCCTCTTGGTTGTTTGCCCGCACCTTGCGCGCGAGCAGAATCAGCAGCGCGAGCATCTCCAGCGCGGTGGCGATGCTGTTGGCCAGGGCGAGGCCGCCATAGCTCAGGCGGCCAATCAGGGCCAGGCTGAGGAGGATGTTGAGCGCCATGGTGGCGACGCCGACGACGACCGGCGTGGCGGTGTCGTGGAGCGCGTAGAAGACCCGCACCACGATCTCGACCACGGCATGGGCGACCAGCCCGAGGGCATAGAAACGCAGCGCGTAGGCGACCGCATGGGTGCTGGCGGCGTCAAAACGGCCCCGCTGGAAGAGAAGCTGGATCAGGGGTTCGTCGAGCACATAGAGCAGAAACGCAGCCGGTATCGACAGGAACAGGATCAGCCGCAGCAGGCCGCTGAGCGTTTCCAGCAGCTGGGCGCGGTTGCCGGCGGCGACCTGCGCCGAGAAGGTGGGGAAGGCAACGGTCGCCACGGCCTGGGCAAAGATGCCCTGTGGGAGCAGCATGAGCAGCCAGGCGTAGTTGAGAGCGCTGAGGCTGCCATCCGGCAGGCCGCTGGCCAGGATGGTGTTGACGAGAAAGTTAAGTTGGACGAAGAGCAGGCCCAGCACGCGCGGCCCCATCAGCCGCGCCACCTCCCGTACCTGCGCATCACCGGCGCGGAAGCTGAAGCGGTAGCGCACGTTCTGACGCAGGAGCGCCGGCAGCTGCACGAGCAGGTGCAGCACGGCGCCGGCGGCCACGCCGATCACAAGGCCGTGGATACCGATGGCCGGCGCGAGCAGCCAGGCGCCGGCGATGATGGCGCAGTTGTAGAGAACGGGCGCGACGGCCGGCAGCAGGAAGTGCTGCACCGCGTTGAGCGCGCCCATGATCAGGCCGCTGGCGCCGAAGACGACCGTGCTCGCAAGCATCCAGCGCATCAGCGAGGCGGTCAACTGTTGCTGCTCGACTGAAAAACCCGGCGCGATCAGTCTGGCGACGAGGGGCTCGGCAAACAGCATCGCCAGCCCGCAGAGCAGGACGAGGAACAGGGTCAACAGATTCAGAACGCGGCTGAACAGCAGCCACGCCTGCTGCTGGCCGTCCTCTGTCCAGGCGGCGGCAAAGGTGGGGATGAAGGCGCTGCCCAGAGCGCCGCCGGCCACCATTTGAAAGAGCAGGTCGGGGACGCGGAAGGCGGCCAGGTAGGCGTCCAAGTCGGCCGCGGTGCCGAAGCGGGCGCCGATGATCATCTCCCGCAGCAGGCCAGTACCGCGGCTGAGAATGAACAGCAGGATGACCAGCGTGGCTGCGCCCGCGATCCCTTTGCTGTCCAGGGCCCGCACACCGCCCGCGCCGTTTTGGGCGGCTGCGCTGCGGCTGTCCGAATTCGTCATGGCGGCGTATGATGATCCTGGTGAACGCTTGCTGTTTTTTGTCCTGCGGATACGGTTCTGTACAATATATTTTCTTCTCAGTACAATTTTCAGGCGGCGCCTTTCGGCCGGCGCTCGCACGCTCACGAAAGACGCTCAACCTTACGCTTCCAAGGCAGAAAGTCCATGTCCTCCGCGTATCTATCAGTGAACGCCTGGCGCGAGATCTTCGCGCGTGTCTTCGATAACGCCGACCTGCAGTCCAATGTCAGCCCGGACTGGCTGGTCAACCCTGCCACCCGCCGCCGGTTGAAGCTGGACTATCTGTGCCAGCCGGTCGGTGTCGCGGTGCGGTTCTCCGGCCTGACGGGCAAGGGACGGCGCCGCCGCGGCGATTGGGAGCTGTTGGAGGAGGAACAGCGCGACCAGACACGTGAAGAGCTGTGCCGGATCCATGGCATTCAGCTGGCTGTGATCGACCCGTTTGGCGACCCGGTCAAGCAGATGGACCGGTTTCTGTCCGTGCTGAGCCGGGCCAGCCGTCTGACAGCGCTGGATGGCCGCCGCGGCCAGGAGAAGAGCGCCGCCATGGATGCGCTGGCCGCGGCGGTGCAAAGCGCCAACCAGCTGCGTTTCACCCTTTCCAGGAATCCGGAGCAGACGGTTGGCACGCTGGCGGAAGCCTGGCGGGACCGGGAAGCGAACATAGCGACAACCTTGCAGGAGGCGGCTGCAGTGAAAACGCCGCAGCCGACCCGTTCGCAGCAGCGCACGCTGGCGCAGCTCGCTTGCGGGCAGCGCATTGTCCACACGCGTTTCGGTGACGGTGTGATCACGGACATGAGCGGCGAAGGCGCGGAAAGGCGGATCAAGATCCTCTTCGACGGCGACCAGGAGCGCACCTTTCTCGCTTCTCTCCTGGCGGATAAGCTGGAAGCGGCTTCCTGACACAGTCTGGCAGCGGTCCTCGCTGTTCCCTGAGAATCAGCCCTTTCGTCGCTTCCTGAAAAGTGCAAAAACACCCTTACTGGATATGCAAGGGTGTTGATAAACCGGCGTGGCTCTTTGCCCTGCCGCGCCGTTGTTTGCGCGCGATAGGATTTCAGCTATGCGGCGCCGGCAAGCGGGCCCGTCTCCCTGGCCGCGGCAGCCGCTGTCAAAACGGCCAAATGCTACCCGTCTTTGGCGGGGCTCTTTTCGCTCGTTGAGCTTGTTTCTGCTTCGGCCTTGGTTTCGTTCTTGGCCTCGCTCTTGGCCTCGCTCTTCGATTCACTCTCTTTGGCTTTTTTCGGCCCGGAGCCATTGGAATCAGCCTTCTCCGCCGCGGCCTTCTTCTTGTCCTCCTCTTTGCTATCGGTGATGTACCATCCACTGCCCTTGAAATGAATGGCAGGCTTGCTCAGAAGCCGGGTGACATCGGCTGAACGGCAAGCCGGACAGGCTGGAAGATCGGTGCTGGAAAATGACACGATGCGTTCGTATTGATTCCCGCACTCTTTGCAGGCAATTTCATAAATTGGCATCGAACCGTCTCATCCTTGTCGTGATTTTCTTTTGTCAATTCCACGGGCACAACTATACTATTTGCAGTCCTCGCAAGACCGGATCTGTTGTGTCCCGCAAAAAAGGGCGCATTCGGTAAGTATACCTTTTTGCAGAATATATGTCGAATCTGAAACGCAAATACGACATAAGTTTGTCGTGTAGGGATTCCGACTCTGCCGACTCAAAACCTGGCTCCTTCAGTCGCCAACATCACGCCTGAACAGCGGGATGACCAGTGGTAAATCCACGCCCTGCCGATGTCTTTGGACTTTATTCGAGGCGCAATCGAAAACGGCTGTTACGAACCGGAAGGCGTCTACCTGACGGCGCCCTTTGAGGGCCGGCGGCGCGTCGTTCAGAAATGGGGCGCGCGCCCGGAATACTACCGGCGCTTCGTCGTAGGCGCAAAGGCGCTGCTCGGACACAACGGCATCGACTTTGAACTGCCGCCCAGCGACCGAATCATTGCGGGGGACGCCGGCATCATCACGGCGATCGGCAACGACCGCGAACGGTACGGCCGCTTTGTCCGCGTCTCCCATCCATGGGGCGAGTCTCTGTATACTCGTTTTCAACAGTTCGTCGTCGATGCCGGACAGCGCGTGGAGCGGGGCGAGTTGCTTGGCTACTACAGTCACAAGCCGGAACCGGAACAGCATTTCCATTTTGGCATCCGCGTTGTTCCCTATGTTGTTGTCGACGGCTGGGGCGGGTACTCGAATCCGTTGCCGCATTTTCCGCCGGAGGCCATTCTGAAGGATACAGAACAGCAAGGAGTGAGAGACAGGTTCGCTGGCCGTGCCCGTTGACTAAAGAGTGCCTGTGGAGGTGTTAGCGTTATTCTGGTTGTCAAGTCGGAATGTGGGGATGACGGCGCACAGGCCGCGTAAGCTGAAGAGGAGATAGGAGCGAGAAAAAAAGCCGTTTCCTGCGTTTAGGGGGCTGGACAGGTTGAGTCTGAAGGTTTAAATATTAAAGTCCTTTTTTCCCTTTCCTTTTTTTTTATTTAGTCTTACTTCGTAGGGACTGGGGAAATGGGGATATGTGACTCCTGGCAGCTACATATAGTGATAGAATGCGGCAGCGCCTGTATGTAGTGGCGAGAATGACCGAGGAGCGGTTTTCGGGTGAGGATAATTCAGAGGGCAGCGCAGGAAAGTTCGGGAGAAAGGAATCCGCCGAACAAATGCTCGACACAAGATGCAGTAAATCTCCCCAAGTTGTGCCCAGGCGGGGATAACGCACGCAAAATGGGGACAAAAGGAAGACCGAGTTATGAGCATACTTTATCCACTTTTTTCAGGGTTATCCCCGAAGTTATCCCCATTTATCCCAATTTTCCCCACATGTGGATAAATTGTCCACATGGGAGCAAGCCAATCTGTTGGGCGTGGCTCGCAAGCGAGGGCCGGCGTCCCCTGATCAAATAGAATCCTCATGAATGAGCTGACGCTGTCAAGACTTTCACTTCATGCTCCAGCGCAGCTTCGACCATCCATCCTTCTACACCGGGAAACCACGCCAGAAACTGTTCAACGGTAGCGCCGTCACGAAGATTCTCAAACAGTGCGGACACAGGCACACGCGTGCCTTGAAACACCCAGACTCCCCCGAGTTTATCCGGGTTTCGTTCGACAGCCTTGCACGATTCCCAGTCTGTCATGCGGTCATCTCTCTTTCGCAGCGCTCAACGTGCCGCCGGAGGGCGCGGTTGATGTCGGTCTGGTAGCCGCGGCCGCCCTCGGCGCGAGCCTTGAACCATGCAACAACGTCCGCGTCGAGCCGCAGCGTGATCTGCTGCTTGACCGGACGGTAGAAGACACCCCGCCGGGCGTTAGACCAGTCAAGCGCCTCGGGGATGTCGCTCGTGTCGATCCGGTCGTCGGGCAACTCTTCCAGCGCCTTGAGCGTAGCGCGCTGCTTCTCCGTCAACTCAGAACTCTCCTTCTTCATACGCCTTCCTTTCATGGCGGGTCGCTTTGCACGAGCTGACAATTCGCCCGGCTCCCCCGTCGCCGCGAGCGGATCGTCTCTGTTGTAATGATATAATTGTAGTTACACGAAGATCCGGCGTCAAGTCGGATGCGCTGCGCACGTGCGCGATCGGGCTGCCTGCTCTGGAGGGGTGCCCACACGGGGCACCCTCTTCCGTCTCCAGATGCATCTACCCCGCAGCCTGGATATGCGTCTGGTGGCTAATGCCATTCACTTCGGGCGAAGCATCCAAGGGCGGGCAGTATCGACAGCCAGGCAGTCAAGACTGGCCATACACCGGCACATGTGCGAAGCTACCTGGAACGTACTTTCGCCTGGCTCGGCCTCAATCGGCGCCTTTGCAACGACTATGAACGACTGCCCACAAGCCGTGCCGCCTTTATCCATATCGCTATGATTCGTCTCATGGCACGCCGCCTGGCGCCTGATTTACCCTTCTCAAACATCTTCTTAGTGTCCCTTCTCCGGGATTCAGTGAGCAGGCCGCGGGAGAGCTGCCTGGACCCCGCCACCGGGAGGTCGGTTTCGTCGTGGTGACTTATACACAAGGGCGCAAGCCGGCGGAGGACCTGTTTGCGCAGGCTCGCACCGAACGGATCGACGCCAATGCGCCTCTGGCCGCGCGCATGCGGCCCCGCTCACTCGATGAGTTCATCGGCCAGGAAGCGATTCTGGGCCCCGGCCGGCTGCTGCGGCGGGCGATTCAGGCCGACCGGCTGAGCAGCCTGATCTTCTACGGCCCGCCCGGGACCGGCAAGACGACGCTGGCGCAGGTGATCGCCAACACCACGGCGGCGCACTTCACCGCGCTGAACGCTGTGTTGGCCGGCGTGAAAGACATACGGGCGACCGTGGCGGAGGCGCAGGAACGGTGGGCGCTCCACGATCAGGGGACGATCCTCTTTGTAGACGAGGTACACCGCTTCAACAAGGCGCAGCAGGACGCGCTGCTGCCCTGGGTGGAAAACGGCACGGTCACCTTCATCGGCGCCACCACCGAGAACCCCTATTTTGAAGTCAACAAGGCGCTTGTCAGCCGCAGCCGCATCTTTCAGCTCAAGGCCCTGACCGAACAGCATCTACGCCAGATCATTCAGACCGCGCTCAGCGCGCCTGAACGCGGGTACGGCGGCCGCCGCGTTGAGATCGACGAGGCGGCGATCGAGCATCTGGTCTCGATTGCGAACGGCGACGCACGCGCCGTGCTGAATGCGCTGGAGTTGGCCGTCGAAACCACCGCGGCCGAGCCGGACGGCGTCGTTCGGATCACGCTCGCCATCGCCGAGGAGTCGATTCAACGCCGGGCGGTGCTGTATGACAAGGAGGGCGACTATCACTTCGATACGATCAGCGCCTTCATCAAGAGCCTGCGCGGCAGCGACCCGGATGCGGCGCTGTACTGGCTGGCAAAGATGATCTACGCCGGCGAGGAGCCGCGTTATATTTTCCGGCGCATGTTGATCCTGGCCAGCGAAGATGTGGGCCTGGCCGATCCCCAGGCCGTTCAGGTGGTCGGCGCCTGCGCCGAGGCTTTTGACCGCGTCGGGCTGCCGGAAGGGAACTTTCCGCTGGCGCAGGCCGCGCTCTATCTGGCGACCGCGGAAAAGTCCAATTCAATTCTCGCGTTTTTTGACGCGCTCGAGGCTGTGAGCAAGGAGCCTGATTCGGATGTTCCCAATCATCTGCGCGACGCCAACCGCGACAGCGAAGGGTTCGGGCACGGGGCCGGCTACCTCTATCCGCACGCTTACCGGGACCATTGGGTGGCGCAGCAGTATCTTCCCGGCGCGCTCCAGGGCAAGGTGTTCTATGAGCCGACGGGCCAGGGATATGAGGCGAGGATCGGCGTCGCGGTCACCCAGCGGCGCGAGGCGCAGCTGGCCGCCATGCTGGAGGGGTTTGGCGCGCCGCCGGAGATCCTGACATTCGCGCCCGACGGGTCGGCCCGCGATCGCTGGCTCCAGCGCACGATTGCGCAATCCGGCGAAGCGACTGCGGCGCTGCGGGACCGTATTCTGGATGGCGGGCCGATCGAGCGGCACAGCGTTGTGCTGGATGTGAACGCCGGCAGCGGGCTGCTGACGTGGGAGGCGCTGCGGCGCGTGCCGGAAGGCGGCGTCTACGCGCTGGCGTTCAACGAGGCGGACCGGCAGGCGCTGCAGGAGCAGGCACAGAACCTGGACGAAGTCGAGCGGCCGGCTGTGCTGCAAGGCGCGCCGGCGGAGGTGGGGCAGTTGCTCGGCGGAGAAGAGGTCCGTTTTGATGCGATCGTCGGCCGCAACGCCCTGCTCGGCTGCGCGGAGAAAGAGGCCGCCCTGGCGCATCTGGGCGAACATCTGGCTGCGGACGGCTGGCTTGCCCTGGCCGAAACGATACCTAGACATACGCAGAGAATCTACGCCCTGGCGGACCGCTCTCTGCTGCAGCCTGGGCTGGCCGAGCGGCTGGTCGCGGCTGAGGAGGCGATCTACGCGGATGCCGCCGACGGGTTGGTCAACTGGGATGAGGAGACGCTGCAGGCCGCGCTTTCGGCCGCTTTCCCCGGCGCGGCGCGGGCCGGGCGCGTTTCGATGGCGCGGATCGACACCGATACCGATCTGCGCATTACGGATGCGCACCTCCGGCGCTGGTTTGGCCCGGCGCTGGGCGAGCGCAAATCCTATGCTGAGCGGCTGGCAGAAGGGATGCAGCCTGAAGAGGTAGCGCAGGTTGAGCGCTGGATCCGGGGGCAACTGCTGAACCAGACCGTGGTCTGGCGGCGGCGGGCTGTGCTGATGCGGGTGGCGGCGCGGTAGGGTGCAGAGATATGCCTGGCGAGGATGTTACGAGCCTGTTCTCCAGCCGGTGTGGAAGTCGAGTTCCTGGATCAATGGGAATGAGTGAATACACTTCGCGCTGAAGTATTTGCACACATCAGGCAACCTGCGGTTGGACCGGCTTGCGCTTGGTTTGGAATGCTCGGTGGTTACAACAGATCGCCTTTGTATATCCACGAGAGCATAGGCGACGAGAAAGTAAAGCACGGACATCGGCTATAGCGTACCGCCTGTGTCCAACAACGGTTGGACCTGTCTGGGCTTCACGCCCAGGATCTGCGCTGCCTTGGACGTCGACAGAGCGTCTGACGCCATCATTCGCTGCACCATCCCTATGATCCGACTGCCTAGCCGATGGCGGCGCACCCTGTAGTAGCTGAGTACAGTTTCATTCTGGCGCGTGTGCTCACGATTCTTGTCCCGATTCCGAAGCCACTCTTCACGATATGAAACCTTCAGTTGGTTATAGGTTTCCCAAGCGATCAGATCGGAGCGATATGCTTTGTAGGCAATCATAGCGCGGCTCACCTTGAATTCGCTCGCGAGCGCACTGATTCTCTCTGTGATGCTGCCGATTTGGACACGACGGTTGAGAGAAAGTCGCTTCAAATCCCTTGCAGGCAGCAGGAATTCTCCGGCAATATCGTTGCAGAACCGCTCTATCTCGTTATCCGCTCTGGCTCCGCTGATCCCGGTATGACCGAGCAGCAGATGCACGGTTTCATGCAACAGGGTGAATGACCAGGCAGATTTGGCGTCTTGATCGTTGATCACGATAAATGGAGCCACTTCGTCCGCAATGGCGAACCCGCGAAAGACCGTTGTATCAAGCTCGGTGACGTAGTTTCCCAAATTCCCTTTGAGCAGAACAAATATACCTGCCTCCTCGGCGCTCTTTCGCAACAAGGCAAAAGCGGCGGACTCGTTCGGCTGGGCGCGGTAGGCCGCCGCATCGAGGCCCAGCAGCCCCTGCAATGATTCCAAGATCGCCGCGCGCCCATCCTCCATCCGGCGGGAGCCGACGAAAGGGAGCGACGCCGCTTCATCCTCGTCCTCCATGATGACGCGCAACATGCTCTGGCGCGCTCTAATCTCCCGGATCAGAGCGTCCAACAGCGCTTCTTCAGGGGAATGGGCGCCTTCTGGCAGGGTGCGGAAGTCCACCCCCCGGTCGCTCTTTCGCGGTGGTTTGGAGAGATAGAATGTGAGCAGGGGGCGGCGGTACTGGCCCGCCATTTTGACCAGTTGGGGACGGGTCGGCTCCTTCTCCCCGCGTTCAATAGAGGCCAGCTTCTCCGCCGCAGTGGATCTGGAACTATCCTTAAAGCCCAGCTTCCTGGCCGCTTCCTTTTGGGTAAGGCCGGCGGTTTCGCGGGCCCAGACCATGATTGCCGGGTTGACCTTGGGCATCGTGCCGCCCCCCTTCCTCTTGCCCCTTCGCTGCCGTCGCGGTTGGCAGGCGCGGCCCGTCCAGGCCGGGTAGCTACGCCACCTGGCGTTCGCGGGCCCCGCCCTGCTTCGCGTCGGCCCTCATGTGGCAGACCTTATACTTCTTGCCGCTGCCGCACCAGCAGGGGTCGTTGCGTTTGGGCCGGTTGTTGGTGTTGCGGACGGTGCGCTGTTGCGGCGTGTCCTGCCGGTTTGTCTGGATATTGCGCGCAATCGGCGCCGGCAGCGTCGGCGCCTTCTGCACCTGCAAAGTCATCACCGTGGTCACAATATCGGAGCGGATGTCGTTCATCAGCTCCTGATACATGGCAAAGGCTTCGCGTTTGTAGGCGACCAGCGGATCTACCTGCGCGATCGCCTGCAGGCCGATCCCTTCGCGCAGCCTGTCCAGATCGGTCAGATGGCGGACCCAGCGGTGGTCCACCGCGCGCAGCATGATCTGGCGTTCGGCATCGCGCAGCATGCCGGCGTCGATCTCACGCTCCTTTTCGTCATAGGTTTCATGCGCGACAGCGGCTGCCTGGTCTGTGATGGCGTCGGCGTCCAGCTCCTGCCATTGGGCCGCGTCAAAGTCCTGGGGAAAGGGGAAGACCGTGCGCAACGCCAGCAGCAGCTCTTCCGCGTTCCACTCCTCTTCAAAGCGATTGGCGGTGTGCCCCTGCACAACCGCGTCGATCTCGTCGGTGATCATCTCCTGGATGGCGGGCTTGAGCGACAGTTCGTTCAGCAGCCGCCTCCGCTGCATGTAGATTGTCTCCCGCTGCTCATTGACGACTTCATCGTATTTCAGCACGTGCTTGCGGATGTCGAAGTTGTGGCCCTCCACCCGGGTCTGCGCGTTTTCGATCGCCTTGCTGATCATATTGTGCTTGATCGGCTGATCGTCCTCCAGGCCGAGCCGGTCCATGACGCCGGTCACGCGGTCGCCGCCGAAGCGCCGCACCAGGTCGTCATCCAGGCTGAGGTAGAAGCGGCTGGCGCCCGGGTCGCCCAAACGGCCGGAGCGGCCGCGCAGCTGGTTATCGATGCGCCGCGCCTCGTGGCGTTCCGTGCCGACGACATACAGACCGCCCCCGGCCTTCACCATATCCTGGTCCTTCTTCGTCTCGTCCCATCGTTCCTTGAGCGCCGCGGCCCAGGCCGTGTTATACGTCTCTGTGGGGTCCTGGCCACCTTTGAGCAGCTCCAGGCAGTGGTTCCACGCCAGTTGGGGGATGCCCGTCAGGTCGACGCCGTCTTTGCGTAGCTGCTCTCTGGCGAGGCCCTCATAGTTGCCGCCCAGCAGAATATCGACCCCGCGGCCGGCCATGTTGGTGGCGATTGTGACCGCGCCGGGCCGCCCTGCCTGCGCGATGATCGTTGCCTCGCGCTCGTGGTTCTTGGCGTTCAGCACCTCATGCGGAATGCCGCGGCGCCGCAGCATGCGGCTGACCAGTTCGCTCGTCTCAATCGCGACCGTGCCGACCAGCACCGGTTGGCCCTCTTTGTGGGCGCGGTCGATCTCATCGATGACCGCCCCGAATTTGGCCTGCTGGTTCTTATAGATTACATCTTCAAGATCCTCGCGGATCGTCGGCAGATGGGTTGGAACCGCCACGACATCGAGATTGTAAATGCTCTGAAACTCCTCCTCTTCCGTCTTGGCGGTACCGGTCATGCCGGCCAGCTTGTTGTACATGCGGAAGAAGTTCTGGAAGGTGATGGTCGCCAGGGTCATCGACTCCTTCTTGACGCGCACGCCTTCCTTGGCCTCGATGGCCTGGTGCAGGCCCTCGCCGTAGCGCCGCCCCTCCATCAGGCGCCCGGTGAACTCGTCAACGATGATCACCTCGTTGCTGCGGATGATGTAGTCCTTGTCGCGGTGATAGAGGGCGTGCCCCCGCAGCGCGTTGTCAAGATAGGGGAGCATCTCGAAATTGGCCGGATCGTAGAGATTCTCCAGGCCCAGCTTTTTCTCCACGGCCGCGATGCCCTCTTCGGTGAACGTGGCGACCTTCTCCTTTTCGTTGATTTCGTAATGCGCGCCGGCCTGCAGGCCGCGCACAAGCTGCGCGAACTGTCTGTAATAGTCGCTGCTCTCCTGCGCCTCGCCTGAGATGATCAGCGGGGTACGCGCCTCGTCGATCAGGATGTTGTCGACCTCGTCCACAATGGCGTAATGCAGCTCCCGTTGGGACTGGCGCTCCTTGTCCAGCACCATGTTGTCGCGCAGGTAGTCGAAGCCGAACTCGTTGTTGGTGCCGTAGGTAATGTCCGCCTGGTAGGCCTCCTGCCGCGTGATCGGGCGCAGGTTCTGGAAGCGGTCGTCCTCTGCGGGGAATTCGGGGTCGTAGAGGAAGCTGCCCTTATCGGGGTTGCCGGCGCTGTTCTGAATGACCGCGGCCGAAAGCCCCAGCAGCTGGTAGACCGGCCCCATCAGCTGCAGACCCACCTTGGAAAGATAGTCGTTTGGCGTGACAAGATGCGCGCCGCGTCCGGCCAGCGCGTTCAGGTAGAGCGGCAGGGTCGCCACCAGCGTTTTGCCTTCGCCGGTCTTCATCTCCGCAATTTTGCCCGAGTGCAGGACACCGCCGCCGACCAGCTGCACGTCATAGTGGCGCAGGCCGATGGTGCGGCGGGCGGCTTCGCGCACTGCGGCGAACGCCTCCGGCATCATTTCGTCGAGAATCTCCTGCTCCTCGGCCAGCAGATCTTTGCGGATTCGCTCCACTTCGATGCGGGCAAAGCGCTGCTCATCGGTGCCCGCGACCGACGCGTACTCGGCTTCGGCGCCAGCCAGCGTATCGCGCAGCTCGGTTGTTTCGCTGATGATCCGCTGGCGGAACGCCTTGGTCATCTCTTTGAATTCGTCGCTGGCCATCCGTTCGAAGCGCTCTTCGAGCCCGTTGATCTCTTCAACCAGCGGCTGCAGCCGCTTCAGCTCCTTCTCGTTTGGATCACCGACAACCTTGGTCAGAATTTTCTTTAGCATTTTGCATCCTTCTATTTGCCCATTGCATCCTGCAACGGTTCGGACATTCAACGACGGGCAAAAACGATGGGGGCTTCCCGCCTCCTGTTACGCAATACGAAGCAAGGAGCCAGGCGGTTTGTCAATGTGAAAGCGCATGCGTCCCGTCAGCCCCCCAATCACATGGATCGCAGCCCAAGCTGCCCCGCCTATTCTACCATGTACGGGCAAACCGCCAATAGCAGACGATTCTGCTTCAATTTCGGGGTATCCGTTTTCTGTTCACGCGGCAACGCCCTCAGGAGAAGAATAACAGTTCAGTACATACTTTCAGCGTTCTATGCTACAATGTTGCCGTGGCCAGTGGCGCGTGGTATCCACTGGCCATCGTTTCCCTGGCCACAGTCTATCGCGGTTAAATGAATCGCCGTCTTCTCGTCTTTTTTATCCTTGTCAACGCTTTTGTCAGTCTGGCGATTGCCGTGACCGTTGTTTGGATAGCGGAGCAGCGGCGACCCAGGCCGGAGGAGTTGGTCGTGCCCGCGACACCGGCGCCGGCGGCCGTTCTGATCGCAACGCCAGCGTCCGACAATGCGCAGGCGGCCCAGGAGGCGGGGCCTCCCGCCCCGGCCACCCCGACCGAGGTCGCGCCCTCGCCTGAACCGGGCGAGACGGAGATCTATACCGTCAAGGGAGGCGACAGTCTGTCAGCCATCGCGGCGCGTTTCGGTGTCTCTCCGGACCGGCTGATGGAGATAAACGACATAACGGACCCGAATCTGGTCTTTATCGGCCAGCGCCTGCTCATTCCCGTCTCCCAGCAAGGAGGCGGCGCGCAAGGGAACAGCGCGGTCGGTCTGCCGCAGCAGGGCCTGCAACTGCATATTGACGCTGCCGGCGAACTGGCCACAGAGTCGGTGCAGGTCGCCAACGACAGCGACGCCGCCGTTGACCTGCAGGGCTGGTCCCTCAGCAGCGACGGGGGACCGCTCTACACCTTCGGCAGCGCCCTTTTGTTGCCCGGCAGTTGGATATTTCTGCACACCGGCACAGGGGAGGACAACAGCGTCAACCGCTATTGGGGCCAGGATGCAGCGGTCTGGCAAAGCGGCGCGACCGTCGTTCTGCGCGACGCAAGCGGGGAACTGATCGCCCAGAAAACGGTTGGCAGCGGCGAATGATCACAGTCTGTTGCGAAAGGAATTGACATTCCATGGCAGAGAGTGAACAACCCGAAAAGCAGGGCAGAGGGAGGACCCGGAAGCGACGGTATTTTCGCCGCCGCCGGCGGAAAGGCGCCCAGAATGCAGCCTCCGCTGCCGAGCAGGGCGCGGTGAGCGAGGACGACCAACCGGCGCGGCCGGCTCGTTCCAGGAATCAGAACCGCCGCGGCAACCGGCGCAGGTCTTCGCGGCGGCGCAGCCGCGCCGCACGAGCGGAGCAGGCGCCTCCCGCCGAAGAGGAGAGCCAGCCCCAGGGCGACGTGTACATTTACACCCACGTCATCCGGCCTACGTACAAAGATGCGGGAGGCGGGGAGTACCAGGCCGATCATTCGTTGAACCTTTCCGGCGCCACCGCCAGCGCGCCGGTCGGCATGGACTATCTTCTGGAGAGTATCGGGCAGCAGCTGGACGCCTGGTTCGATCCGAGCGGCGACGGGGCATCGGAAGACAACGGCGCGGGGGAGGCAGACAGCCCGAGCGCGGACGCGGCCAGTGACGGCGGGGGCCAGGAGGAAGAGGCCGGCTTCTCTCAGGACGCGGCGAATGGGGGCCGCGCCGATGCCGAAGAATCTCAGCGTGAATAGAACCCCCTGCGCACGATGACAGAGGATTGATCCGTGGACAAAGTAATCACGATTCGGCAGATGTCCGCGCATGTGGGCGAGGCTGTCACCCTGGAGGGCTGGCTTTACAGCAAGACGGGCAAAGGCCGGCTCCAGTTTCTGCAGGTACGCGACGGCAGCGGCGTCTGCCAGGCGGTTGTGTTCAAAGGCAATGTCAGCGCAGAGACGTTCGAACTCGCCCGCGCGCTTACCCAGGAAAGCAGCCTGCGCGTTACCGGCATTGTCAAAGCGGATGCACGCGCGCCCGGCATCCCCGGCGGCTATGAACTGGACGTGACTGCCCTGGACGCGGCGCAGATCGCGGATGAGTACCCCATTCAGCCCAAAGAGCATGGCGTCGAGTTTCTCATCAAGAACCGCCATCTGTGGATTCGCTCCAGCCGGCAGTGGGCGATATTGCGGGTGCGGGCAACCGTCGTTCGCGCGATCCGCGACTGGTTGGACGACAACGGCTACCTCAACGTGGACACGCCGATCCTCACCCCCAACGCCGCCGAAGGCACTACGACCCTCTTCGAAATCGATTTCCACGGTGAGCCGGCCTATCTGGCCCAGACCGGTCAACTCTACAGTGAAGCCACGATCCTGGCCTTTGGCAAGGTCTACTGCTTCGGCCCGACTTTTCGCGCGGAAAAGAGCAAGACGCGCCGCCATCTGCAAGAGTTTTGGATGGTGGAGCCCGAGATCGCTTTCTGCGACCTGAACGGGCTGATGGAGATCGAGGAGCAGTTCGTCAGCCATATCGTCCAGCGCTGCCTGGAGGAAAATGCCGAAGAGCTGAAGCTGCTGGAACGGGATACCTCGGCCCTGGAGCGGGTGGCGCCCAGCTTTCCGCGCATCCATTACGACGAGGCCGTGGACATGGTCAACCGCGCTGCCGCCGCCGGCGAACTTGTGCCCGGCTATGAGGACAAGGTGCCGCATATCGAGTGGGGCGATGACTTTGGCAGCCCGCACGAGACCTACATTGCCGCCCAGTTCGAAAAGCCGGTCTTTGTTCATCACTACCCAACGCAGGTGAAGGCCTTCTACATGGAGCCCGAACCCGACCGGCCGGAGGTCTGCCGCAGCGTCGATCTGCTGGCGCCGGAAGGGTACGGCGAGATCACCGGCGGCAGTGAGCGTATGGCCGATGTAGACAAACTGGTCGCCGGCATCGAGGAGCACGGGCTGCCGATGGCCGCGTTTGACTGGTATGTCGATCTGCGCCGGTACGGCACGGTTGTGCATAGCGGTTTCGGCCTGGGCCTGGAGCGGACTGTCGCCTGGATCTGCGGCGTGACGCACCTGCGGGAGACGATCGCGTTCCCGCGCACGCTTGGCTCAATGCGCCCCTAGGCCCTGGGAGCGCCCGCTCCCAAGCCCTATCCGGTCACGACTGTGTTCTACCTCTCGATTCTGCTCGCCGGCCTGATTCTCACCATCATCCTTACTCCTGTCTCCGTATGGCTAGGCGTCCGGCTCGGTCTGGTGGATCGTCCTGGCGAGCGGCGCAAACACACAGGTGTCGTGCCGCGCACCGGCGGTCTGGCCCTCTTCGCCGCCTTTACCCTGACCGTGATCGCGCTCCTTCTGCTCATGGCAGGGGCGCTGCCCCAGCTTGATGCCTCCTGGCTGCCGCCCCAGAACGACCCGAAGGAGAACCGCCGTTTTATCGCTCTGCTGATCGGGGGCGCCTTCTGCGCGCTGGCCGGTTTTCTCGATGACCGCTACGAGTTCTCCTCGGGTCCCCAATACGTAATTCAGGCTGTTGCCGGCCTGATTGCCATCGCCGGCCTGATCTTTATCAAGCATGTCAACAATCCGTTCGCAAGCGGTTTTCTTTTCGGGCCGGATGGATTCCCCTGGTGGCTGGTCGGCCCGTTGACGCTGTTCTGGTTTATGGGAATGATGAACACCGTCAATTTTCTCGACGGGCTGAACGGCCTGGTCGCCGGCGTCACCGTTATTTTCTGCGCGATTCTCAGCATTCATATGATCTTCATCATCAAGCCGCCCCAGCTGAGCGTGGCGGTTCTGCCGGTTGCGCTGCTCGGCGTCGGCGTGGGCTTTCTGTTCTTCAACTTTGCCCCGGCGCGGGTCTTCATGGGCAGCAGCGGCAGTTACTTTCTCGGTTTTGCCCTGGCCGCGCTGGGGATTATCGGCGGGGCCCGGCTTGCGACGGTCCTTCTGATTCTCGGGCTGCCGATTCTGGACGTTGTGTGGCTGATCTACAGCCGCCTGCGGCGGGGCGTGTCTGTGGGCCAGGGGGGCCGCGATCATCTGCACCTGCGCCTGCGCGACAAAGGCCTGGAGGAGCGGACCATCGTGGTCGGCTATTGGGCCTTCTGCGCGCTTTTCGGCGGCCTGACCCTGTTGCTGGATGATCGCCTCTACAAATTGGTGGCGCTGATTGGACTGGCCATCGTCGGCCTGCTCGTGTTGCTGTGGGCAGCGCGGCCGTCAACTTTGAGCGAAGACAGATGACCCCGGCGAACGCAGGCGTCTCGCCTGCATACCGAATCCTCGCGATCGAAACCAGTTGCGACGAGACCGCGGCCGCGGTCGTGGCCGACGGGCGCCGCATCCTCAGCAACCGGGTCGCCAGCCAGATTGAGCTCCACCGGCGTTTCGGCGGCGTCTACCCCGAAGTCGCCAGCCGGCAGCACGTTCTCGCGATCCAGACCGTGGTCGAGGGCGCTCTGGCGGATGCCTCGGTCGCGCATGCGCGCGAGCTGGACGCCATCGCCGTCACCCACGGCCCAGGCCTTGCCGGCAGTCTTCTGGTCGGCGTCAATCTCGCCAAGGGGCTGGCCTTCGCCAGCGGCCTGCCCCTGATTCCGGTGAATCACCTGGAAGGCCACATCTACAGCAACTGGCTCTATCCGGACAGCGCGCCCGCTGCCGAATCGGCAAACTCCGGAGAGAGCGGCGCAGGCGGATGCGGCACTGCGTCCGCCGCCGCGCGCAGCCAGCGCGGCGGCAGCGCATCGGAACAGTTTCCGGCGCTGATTCTGATCGTTTCCGGCGGGCATACGGAACTGGTGCTGATGGAGGGGCATGGCCGCTACCGGCTCTTGGGCGCGACCCTGGACGATGCAGCCGGGGAGGCATTCGACAAGGTGGCGCGGCTACTGGAGCTGGGCTATCCCGGCGGCCCGGCCATTCAGGCGGCCGCGGAAACCGGGGATGCCTTCCGTTTCGCTCTCCCCCGCCCCCTGACGCGACCGGGGCCGCGGGCAGCGCGCCAGCCGGACTCGCAGGCGTCTTCCCGGCCGGCCGTCCTGCCCGTGCGCGGCGAACACCGTTTCAACTTCAGCTTTTCCGGCCTGAAGACTGCCGTCCTCAACCTGATGCGGCAGCTTGAACGGGAGGGAACGGAGGCGCGCCAGGCGCAGACTGCGGCCGATATCGCGGCCGCGTTTCAGATGGCCGTGGTGGATGTCCTGGTGGGAAAGGCGGCGGATGCCGCGGCCGAGTTTGGCGTGAAGCAGGTCTGTATCTGCGGCGGGGTCAGCGCCAATGGGCTGTTGCGCCGGACCGCCGAACAGTATTTCGCGACGATCGGCCTGCCGCTGCGCTGTCCGCCTCTCTTTCTGTGTACGGACAATGCCGCCATGATCGGGGCCGCGGCCTACTTCAAACGGCCGCAAGTCTCTGCCCGGCAAGGTTCCTCAGAGGGGCGCGAGCCCCAGCAGGCATCGGAAACGGCGGCGCGTTCATCGCTTCACGAGCAGCCGCATGCGCGCGATCCCCTCGCCCTTGACGTCTATGCAAGTCTGCCTCTGGTGGATTCTGTGCGGCTGTGAAGGATGAGGAGGGAGCGAACGGGAGACGCAGGCGCGGCGCCTGCGCTGCCTCTAGTCGCCTGCGGGCGAATTGGCGGCCTGGGAAGCGGGGCGTGCGGGCGCGTCTTCTTCCAATTCCAACTCAGGAACATCAGCCGTATCCTCTGCATCCGAAACGACGACCCTGCGGTAGACACCGGCGCGCTGCGCCTGCGGGGCCTGGCGCCGTTCGCTGAAGGGTGGATAGTTGAGCAGTTTGGCGTGGGTATAGCTGCCGATCAGCCGCAAGCTGGCGATGACCGGCGCGGCCAGAAACGCGCCCAGGATGCCCCCTACGCTCGCGCCCACCACGACGCCGCACACGACCACGACCGGATGCAGATGAACGCTCGTGCCGATCACGCGCGGCACGAGAAGCTGATTTTCCAGTTGCTGAATAACGAAGTAGACGCCGATGACCAGGAGAGCGAAGTTCAGGTTGCTCAGTTCGAGCGTGGTGCTCCCCTGCGCCAAGGCGATGATCACGGCTGGAATCATCGCGAGAATCGGGCCGATATTGGGCAGGATTTCCAGTGTGCCGGCCAGAATCGCCAGAATCAGCGCGCCGCGCATCCCCATCAGGCTCAGCGAAAAATAGGTCGCCGCGCCGATCGTTAGGGAGAGGATGATCTGCCCGCGGAAGAAGGCGTTCCAGATGTTGCGCAGCCGGCGTATCAACTCCACGCCTTCCGAATAATACTCGGTTGGGAACAGCCCTTCCACATACCGCTGAATGCGGGGCGCGTCTTTGGTCAAATACAGGCTGATGAAGAAGAGAAGCAGCAGGAAGACGACTATATTGACGATGCTGCCAACGACCGTCAAGCCGATCGTCGCGGTGCTGCTCACCACGTTTGTCGCCGTGCTCAGAAGCTGGTTGACATAGTCCAGAATCTGCTGCGCGCCGGGCAGGAAGCGTTCGACCGCGATCTCATCGGCCAGCGTCTGCTGAATCTGACCCACCACGCCTTCGAACGTGACATCAAGCCCGAGGATGGTCCCGCTGGTCGGCAGCTCCGCGACCGACTCTTGCAGGAAGCGGAGAAAGTTTCGCGCCGCTGTCGGCACATCAAAATAGAGCGCCGTAAGCTGGGACAGCAGAATCGGCACAAGCAGAATGGGGGCCAGCACTAACAGAACCAGGAAGAGCAGGTACAGGACGATGGTGCTTACGCTGCGGGGAATGCGCACCCGTTCACACAGGTCGACGATTGGGATCAGAAAGTAGGAGACAAGCCCTGCCATGATCAGAATCGGCAGGACCGGGCGGCTGATCCAGAAGATAAGCGCGCCGGCGACGAGCAGGACGATCAGAACCGTTCTCTTGGTCGCGGTATCCCACGCGGTGTCCGGCGCCAGAACGCTGTTTGATTCCTGGGATTCAGTCTCTTCCGCTGTGGATGGCGGTGTCAGGGAATCCATTGTACGGGAGCGCGTGTCTCTGCTTATTTCCCGTCAGGCGTGAAAGCGGGGGAGCAGTCTCGCATGGTGAAGGAACGCAGGGTGAAAATCTCAGGATGTTCTACAAAAGAAAACACGGCCGCCGCTCTAAAGTTGCGTTTCTGCGGCTTCGCGTCCTCAACTGAAACGGGTCCTTCTGTTCGCCGCCGCGCCAGCCCGGCGCCGTGCGTTCAATCCAGACCGAGCGAAGCGAATTCCCATTCGGCCGCCGGCGTAAACCGGGATGGGTCCGGAACTGTCTTTGGCCCGAATGGCGCGTCCGTGACGCTGCCTACAAGGACCGCGCCGTCTTCGACCGCCAGCGTCGGGAAACGTTGTCCGCTTGGGGTCGTGTGCGGCTTGTAGAGATCTCCGTGCGCAGCCAGGATCTGCGCCTGCATGTCGTCCGGCAGCATCGACAGGCCCGCGAAGTAGTGATGGCCGTTGCGCTCGGCGTGCTCGATGCCCAGCGTCGCCAGCACGGCCAGGTCCTCCAGCAGGGCCACCGGCCCCAGGTTGCACAGGTCCTCGGCGCTGATGATGTGCAGCGCATCCGGCTGCCGGCGCTGGCGGTTGCGGATGAGGCAGGTGTTGGCGATGCCTTTGAAGATGCCTTTGCAGTTCTTGTGGCTGGCGCCCGCGTAGCCGTTCTCCAGGGCTGTGGGCGCGCTGGAAAGCTCGCCGTCGGATTCGTCAATGATGATCGGCGGCCGCTCGCGCCAGGCAAGCAGGGCCGTTCCCACCTCCGGGCTCAGAGCGATGTCGCGGTGGAAGGGCTGTTCGACGAAAAGCAGCCGCTGCAGAAAGCCGCGCAGAGACGGCTCGGCGGTCAGCCCTTCCCACAGGGCGCGGAAATCGTCGACGTTGTGATAGGTCTCGTTGCCGTCGAGCGTGTGCCGGTAATCGACGTTGCGCTCGTCCAGCAGCGCGGCGATGCGATGCAGCCGCGCCCCGTCTTCGTCAATGTCGCCGCCGATCTTGATCTTGAAGTGGGTCAACCCGTATGCTTGGATCGACGCGTCCAGAGACTGAGGCAGTCCGTCATCGACCAGGTCCCCGGTCGGGATTTCGTCGTCGGTGAGGGGATCGATCAGGCCGACCGTATGGCGCACGATGACACGGTCAAGGGGCTTGGCCGGCAGCAGGTCCGCCGGCGCCTGCCCGGCCAGCTCCGGGCGCAGGCTCTCCAGCTGCATGCCCAGGCTGTTGGCGCGCACGGCGCGGGCGAAGGTCGTGCCGGCAGCCCGGCAGAAGCCGTCGATGATCGCCCGCTCCACCAGCGATACGCCGAACGCCCACAGCAGCGGCGGGTAGTCCGTATCCGCGGCCCACGTCTCCTGGGCCCGGTAGACGGCCTGCCACAGGTCGAAGACCGAGTCCGCCGCGCCGGCTTCACGGGCGTGGCGGCAGGCCGCCTGGATAACATCGAGCATCTCGGCGATATCCTGGGCCGTGGATGAATCGGGTACCTTGGTGAACCATTTGGGCGCCAGACCCTCGGCGGCGATCCCGTCCGCCTGCTGGCCGTCCACGTCGACCCGCGCCCGCAAGAAGAGGTGCGGCAGCGCGGTCATGGTGACGATCCCGTAGCGGAAGGGCATGCGGTTGTGCATGTTGAGGATATGGAGATCGAAGTCGAGCAGGCGGATGGGCATCTGTCGTTCCCCCGGTATCGGTGCAAGGGCTATTTGTCGGAGCTGTAAAGTGAGCGCAGTATCAAACTGGCATCAGCGGTACTGTCTCTGTCGCTTCAACTACTGTCCCAATATCGCGCGTTCGTAGCCGCGCAGCGTCGCGATCTCGCGCGGCAGGTGAACGTCCGGCGGCTCCCAGTTGATCCACTCTCCGCTGAGATAACCGTCGTAGCCGCCGTCGCGCAGCAGCGCCAGCACCTGCTTGTGATCGACATCCCCTGTGCCGAAGGCCGCGTAGTCCAGGCCTTCGGAGGCGATGCGAACGTCGTGCACATGGGCATGTCGGATCCAGCGCCGCAGTGTGCGATAGGAGTCTTCCAGCGTCCAACCCTCTCTGTTCACCGGATGGGCGGCATCCCAGTTTACGCCGATCGCCGGGTGGTCGACCCGTTCCATCACCGTGGCGACATCGGCGGGGCTGCACCAGTCGTCGTGTGTTTCCATGCAGACGACGACACCGCGGTCGCCGGCCCGCTCCGCCAGGCGAGAGAGGGCGTCGGCCACGCCGTCGATCGCCGAATCGCGGCTGACGCCGTCCGGGATCCGCCCGCCGAAGACGCGCAGCGCGGGCGCGCCGATGTCTGCGGCCAGGTCGAGGTACTGGAGCGTTTCTTCCACCTGCGCGTCCCGGTCTGCGGGGTCGGCAAAGCGGTTGCCTGAAGCCAGGCAGCAGATGGCGATGCCGGCGTCAGCCGCCTGTGTGCGGAAGGCCGCGCGCTGTTCCGCCGACGCTTCCAGCTCCACGCCGTGGCTATGGCCGCCGGCCGCGCGCGGCTCAACGCCGCCGTAGCCGTACTGCGCCGCCAGCGCCAGCATCTCCGCGAAGGTGGCTTGGGGGCAGGAAAAGCTCATAAATGCGTAGTTCATTTTGTGCCAGGTCCTTTCTGAAATCTGAGACATTCGAGGAAACGATACTGGATGCCAAAGCGTCGTATGAATCAGAACAAACTTTCAATAGAGGGTAGGATGCGTAGTATAATGACTGTGAACCCACGGATATGCAAAGATCCTGACTCACTGAGGACACCAGAATGATTCTGTATGTTCAAGGAGACCTGTTCCAATCACCGGCACAGGTGTTGGTCAATACAGTGAACACCGTTGGTGTCATGGGCAAAGGCGTGGCATTGCAGTTCAAGCGCCACTTCCCAGATATGTATGCGAAGTACCGTGAACTGTGTGAAAAGGGCGATTTCAATGTCGGGAGCTTATGGCTGTACAAGTCACCAAATAAGTGGGTATTGAATTTCCCAACCAAGAGACACTGGCGACAGCCTTCAAGAATGGAATATGTTGAAAGTGGGCTGAGGAAGTTCGTTGAGACATATTCAAGTCTGGGAATCCACAGCATTGCATTCCCGCCTTTGGGGTGCGGCAATGGGCAACTGGATTTCCCTTCGCAAGTTCAGCCGCTGATGGAGAAGTACCTTCAACCCTTGCCGATAGAGGTATTTGTCTACCCTGAGCGAGATAATGTCTTTGTGGAGCACCAGCAGCCTAAAGAGATGAGTGATTGGCTGCGTACAGAGCCACAGAGTTTGCCATTTAGCGAAGTGTGGGAGGATATCAGGTCAATACTGGAAGCCAAAAGTGAGTATAGAACGGTGGCTAAGAAGAGCCCATTTTCAGCGTATGTTTCTAATGACCCGCTTGGCATCCGCGTCGTAACCGCGAAACAGAAATACCTGCTGCCATACGAGACACTGTCAATGCTGTGGCAGCAGTTGCGGACATATGGGTTTTCGATGCGTCACATCGCTCCGGGAATTGATAGCAAAATTTCCTATGTCCTTTCCATTTTTGCTGAGCTTGAATATGCGGTGCCAGTCAATGTGGCAGACGACTATGGCAAGTATAATTCCGCGTCAGTGATTGGTTTGCAGATCTTGCCGTCAGCCTTCGTGCGGCGCACCGATTATGCCGACGCAATTCAACAGTTGAGTTTGTTCTAGAACTATTTGGCAGCGAGCAGAACACGTGAAGGGTGATGCTGATCAGATTAGAATCTTTCTCGATCATCTATCCCAAACGGGTTGGGTTAGACGGTCTGAACGGCGTTGGTGGCCCAGGTTTCTATGCCACTACACCGATATCCAGAACGCCGCCCGAATTCTATCGTCGGGATTTCTGTATAGTAGACAGCGCTTAGAGGATACACAGAGGCTCCCTGTAAGCAGTGGTAGCAATGAGGTTCTTGCTGGGACTCAGTCGTGGATCAAAGATTGCGTGCGCCTATACTTTCGTCCCAAGACCCCCACACAGTATTACGCCGAGGGGGTAAAAAGTGCGGAGACTCTCCAACGTTCCAGATTTCCAGATGCACACTGTCCCGTCCCTGTATTCTTCCTGTTTGACTCTGCTGAAATCCTGAGTCGTGAAGACAGCTGGTTTTCCGATAGGGGGCTTGCGTCCAGGAATTACCAGATCATGTCTACAGCGCAAGACTTAGCAGATCTGGATTGGCGTAAGATTTATCATACAGGCCCGGTTGATTTCAGTAGACCTGAAGAATCAGACATTATTTCTCGTCGCATGGCAGAAGTGATTGTTCCCGGCCACCTGGATATGAAAAGCCTGAAATGGATATATTGTCGTTCTGAAGCAGAAAAAGATACCTTGCTGCATCTACTTACCGATGTGCTGCGGCATCAGAATGAGGGAAGGATTTTATCAACGGCCCGGAGCGAACTGTTCTATAAGCAGCATACCTATCTGGAGTCAGTGCAAATGGACAGGGAAGCAGCATACTTGTCATTTTCTCCCGATACACAGTCCCTGGGCCCATTTCGTCTCCAGGTAAGGATTCGATCCGGCGACGACATACGCCAATACACAGAAGACGCATATGCTTTTCAAAGGGGCGAATTCAGGTGGAAAATCAGAACGGGGTTCGATGACTATGAATTTGAACTTCGATTAGACGGAAATCTGGTTTACCGAAATCGTCACATTGAAGTCGACGACATTCCGTTTTGAGACAGATTTAACAGTTCTGCGCGGGCGATTTTGCGCCTCTATTTCACTTCTACCGCCTCCCCCGTCTCCGCGGACCGGTACAGCGCATCGGTGATCTGTTGCACCAGCAGCGCCTGTGTCAGCGTTGTCTTGGGCGGACGGCCGGTGCGGATCGCGGCCGCGAAGTCCTCCAGAAGCGCGCGGTGGATGTCGCTATAGGAGTCGCTGCCCGCCCACAACGTCCGGGAGACTGTCCCCTCCGCCCGGCTCGCCTCGAAATACAGGATCTCCTTCGCCTGCGCCGGTGTCATCTGCAGGCGCAGCGAGCCAGTCTCACCGATCACCTCCCAGGAAGTCTCCGCCTGCGCCGCGGCGTATTCGCCGCGCTCATAGGTGAGCGCGATGCCGTCGGCGCAGCGCACCAGCCCGGCGATATGCGTCTCCCCGTCGGACGCCGGCGCAACCGTATCGGCGAAGGCGGCCGGAACGCGCCAGCTTTGCGCCAGGGCCGTCTGCGGACGCAGGCGCCAGCCGCTGATGCCGAGCAGATAGTCCAGGTCATAGCAGCCCCAGTTGACAAGAATGCCGCCGCCGTTCAGCTCGCGGCTGAGCCTCCAGGCCGGCGGGGGCGTCTCCGGCACCGGTGTCTCCGGCGCCGGTGTCGCCGGGAAGATGGCGCGGCAGCGCAGCAGGCGCAGCGCGCCCAGTCTGCCCTCTACGATATAGTCGGTAACGGCCCGGGCCGATTCCAGAAAGTGAAAGCGCGAGGAGCAGCAGGCCGCGACCCGGTCCCCCTGGGCAGAGATGAGCTGACGCACTTCGCCGGCGCTGCGGGCCACCGGCTTTTCCGTCAGCAGATGTTTGCCTCCGCGTAGGGCCTGCAGCCCCAGCTCAACGCGAAAAAGGGCCGGCAGCGCCAGAACGACGGCCTCTATCTGCGGATCGGCCAGCAGCTCTGCGCCGCTGTTGTAGACCTTCTCCACCCTATGGGCCGCGGCCGCCTTTTCGGCCAAGGCCCGGTCCACGTCGGCGACCGCGGCCAGCTCGATCTGTTCGGAGGCCGCGGCAGCCTGCGCGTGGACGGAGCCGATCGTGCCGCAACCGATGATGCCGAGTCGCAGGGGTGTCATAGGCGTAAATCCTTCATGATAGAATGACAGTTGACAGGACAGATACCCGCTCGCTTAGGAAAACGCAAATGGAAATCCCCTCCCGATCCTGGCAACGAATCTATGCCGACGAAAAGTTCAGCTGGCTCTGGCCGCCCGCCTATGAGCCGAATTCGAACCCGCCTGAGCTGGAACAGATCCTTGCCCTGCTGGCGCCGCAACCAGGCGCACGCATTCTTGACCTGGCCTGCGGGCTCGGGTGGCTGACGATCCCGCTGGCGCTGCGCAGCTTCCAGGTGACCGGCTACGACCTCAGTGACGCGATGCTGACACGCGCCCGGGAATCAGCGACGCAGGCAGATGCGCAGATCGAGTGGGTTCGCGGGGATATGCGCAGCCTGCCAGCCGGCTGGACCGCGACCTTCGATTCTGTCACCCTTACGCTCAGCGAGTTCGGTTGCTTTGATGACGAATCGGACAACCAGCAGGTGCTCGCCGAAGTGATGCGTGTCCTCAAGAGCGGCGGCCGTTTTCTCCTGGACATCGTTGTGAACCGTGACGAGCTGATCCTGAACGGCGATCGCAACAGCAGCTTTGACGGCGGCGGATTCTTCATCGTAGACAAGGGGAGCCTTGACATCCTGAGCGGCATCTTTTCCAGAGAATTTCAGTGGTATCGCCAGGGCCGGCGGCACGAAGAGACCTGGCAGATCCGGGCCTATACAGCGCCGGAGGTGACACGGATGTTGGAAAAGGCCGGGTTTCGGGCATCGACGGCATATCGCAACTACGCCGGAGACAGCCTGACGCGGGACAGCGCCGGCATGGTGTTCCTGGCACAGAAGTAACCCGCTCTGCGAAGGCCTATGTCAGTTCAGTTCCTGTTGTCCATTCAGCCCCTGTCGTAACGATGGGCATCCGCGTCCGCTTCCCGCTGTAACCCCAGGGCCGGGCCAAGCGCCGCGGTCGTCATGCCGGCATGGTTTTCCCGCCCATGGCCGCGCGCGATCGCGCTGACCGAGCGCGCCGAGCAGCCGTGCTCGCGGCCGTCCGGAAAGGCGGCGCGCGCCAGGAGGAAGTAGGCGCGGGCCAAATCCACGGCGCGTGTCTGCAGCGCGCTGTCCCCGGTTATCTCCGCGGCCGCCGCCAGCGTGATCGGATTGTGGCGCCGTTCGCGGCCGTCTTCCAGCCAGCGAGGCGCGTCGGAGCGCTTGCCCACGCCCGATGCGCGGCGGACGGGGCGTTTGTACGCCGTGTCCAGGGCGACTTCGGTGATGTCGAAGGGATCGAGGCGGGCCACCGCCTCCAGTACCGCCTTGTCGAAGCGCGTGTCGCCGGTCCAGCGGCGATAGGACCGCACCGCGTCGGCGGCCGCCCCGGCGTCCGCGTCGGTCAGCTGCGCGGCCAGCGGCTCCAGCAGCCGCTCGGCCGCCAGTCGGAAGCGGGGCTGGCCGCTCTCCTGCCACAGGCGCAGGAATGTGTTGACGGCGTCGGAGCCAAGCAGATTCTCGGCTCGGTCGACCTCTGCCTGCAGGTCGGGGGCTTCGCCCATGAAGGCGTAGTAGAGCGCTTTATCGTCGGCGCTGAACTCGTACAAAATGCCGCCGGGGATCAGGGCAATCGGCAGCGCGTCCTCCGCCAGGATGGCGTCCGCCCATTCGCCCGCGTAGACCGTCGCCAGCTCGATATAGCGCTTCCCGGCTGCCTCCGTCTCCGGGTTCGACGCCGCCAGCAGGCAGATGTTGACGCAACGCAGATGGTCCGGCGTATTGAGCGCCATGCCCGGCTCTGTGCGCAGCCCGTCCGCGCCGAAGAAGAGCGAGTGAAAGCGCCGCCGGTCCCAGTCGAACCAGTCCGGCGTCCCGGATGACCAGTTGCCCATGTGCTCGGCGGCGTCGTCCAGCTGCCTGGCCGTCTCGCGGTCGTCCGGCAGGGCCCGTTGCATGGCGCCCAGGAAGAGCTCGTAGTGTTCGGCGCCGTGGTGCGCCTCCTGCATGCACCAGTACCCGTGCCGCCACTGCTGCGTCCGGGTGAAATGATCGCGGATGCGGTCGCGTTTCTGTTGCAGAAAGCGCAGAATGCGTTCGTCCGGAGCGGCGCGCAGCAGCGGCTCCCAGCCGGTGGTGTAGGTGCCCTGATCGTGGACATCGGTCGCCGGCGCGTCCGCGTAGCGGTCGATGGCTTCGTATGCCCACCGGCGCAGCGCATCCAGGAAGCGCTGGCAGGCGTGGGGCAGGTCGTGGGAGGGCTCGATTTGGCGCCTGTGCATGGCTATTCCTGCAGCGTAATCTTGAATGTATAGGCGTGATCGCACGGGCGCCGGCTGGGCGTGCTGACGGTCAGCGCGTTCTCGTCCTGCTTCCAGGCAACGGGCTCGTCGCTGCCGAGCATCGAGACGCCGCTGACGCGCCCGCCGATCGACGACCCGCTGCCCAGCGAGGCGATGGCGGCTTCGCTGCCGGGCCAGCCCAGCGTTATGGCATAGAGGGCGCCGTCCTTCTGCGTGAAGCGCACGTCTTTGGCGGTGAAGGGCTGATTGCTGCGCTCGGTAAGATGGCCGACCACCACTTCCGTATCGCCCTCGCCGAACCGCTCCCAGTGGCGCGTGCCGTAGATCGCTTCCCCGTTCACATCCAGCCACGCGCCCAGGTCCAGCAGCAGCTGGGACGCCTCCGCCGGGATGACGCCGTCGGCGCGCGGGCCCACGTTGAGGAGCAGGTTTCCGTTCTTGCTGACGATGTCGATCAGATCGTGAATGATGGTTGCGGCGCTCTTGAACTCGTCGTTCTCGATGTAGCTCCAGGCCTTGTAGCTGACCGCGGTGTCGGTCTGCCAGTAGTGCGGGCGGATGTCGTCGAGCTTGCCCCGTTCCACATCGTAGACCGCGACGCCGTCGGGGAACTTGTCCTTATACTGGAGGACGGGCTCGCTGCCCCATTCCAGCGCGCGGTTATAGTAGTAGGCGGCGACCTGCGGGCGGTAGGGCGCGAACTCATCAAAATGCCAGCCGAAGTCGAACCAGAGCACATCCGGGCGGAAATAGTCGATCATCTCAAGCGTGCGCGCGTACCAGTTCTGTATGAAGTCCCAGCTGGCGGGCGCGTCTTCGGGGTGGGGCGGGTTGTAGAGGTCTTCCAGGCCGGGATCCGTTGTGTCGAAGTCCGGAGCGTAGGAGTAGTAGCGCCAGTTGAAGGCGCGGTGGCTGGAGACGCCGAACTTGAGGCCGGCGGCGCGGGTCTCCTGTTCCAGCTCCTTGCAGACATCCCGCTTGGGCCCCATCCGGGCCGCGTTCCAGCGGGTGTGCGTGCTGGCGTACATGGGAAAGCCGTCGTGGTGTTCGGCGACGGGCACGATGTACCGGGTGCCGGCCTTCCGGAACAGGTCGATCCACTGGGCCGGGTCCCAATTTTCCGCTTTGAACAGGGGGATGAAATCCTTGTACCCGAACTTTGAGGGGTGGCCCCAGGTCTCTGTATGGTGCTGGTGGTAGTTCGGCCCCTTGCGCGAGATCTCGTCCCGGTACATGAAGCGGGGGTACCATTCGTTATCGAAGGCGGGGACGGAGTAGGGGCCCCAGTGGATGAAGATGCCCAGCTTATCGTTCATAAACCATTGAGGCACTTCATAGTTCTGCAGGGAGTCCCAGTTCGGTTCGTAGCGGAAATCCGTGGTCATTGGATAGCTCCATGGAGGTTGATTGCGCGCGGCAACCCGTTGCCTGCCGTTATCGTGATCGGAGTACAGTCGAGGAGTGGTTCAATGCGCTGCTGCGTCACCCTATGAAGGCTGATGTTCCAGGGCAGTATAGAGGGGTACGCCCGTGGTGTCCAATCCATGCGCGCTGAAATCCCGCCTGCCGCAGAGGGCGATGCCGGCTCAATGGCCGGCGGATGAACCGCGTTTCAACAGCTTACACGATTTATGGTTTATGAAACTGACCGGCGAGCAGGATACCGAGCGCCGCGCAGAGGAGGCTGATGCCGTTGTTGGCGAGGAGATTGACGAGGCCGGCCCAGATTCGGCCGTTCTGCCAGAGGGCGACGCTCTCGAAGGCAAAGGTTGAGAAGGTGGTGAAGGAGCCGAGGAAGCCGACAAACAGCAGCAGCCGCAGCTGTGGCGACAGGGCCAGATATTGTGAGCCGGCCGCAACCAGGAAGCCGAGCAGCAGGCTGCCGGCGGCGTTGACGGTCAGCGTTCCGTAGGGGAAGGCTGGCCCCAGCTTCGCTGTCAGCCACAGGCTGACAAGATAGCGTGCGTTTGCGCCCAGGACCGCGCCCAGGCCGATCCAAAGGATGTTCGTCATTTCTTCGCTCGCCTACGCGCCGTCACCGCCTGGGCCCTATGCGGGCGCTGAGGAACCGGCGGCCGGGCATACGGCAGCGGGAGAAGAGGCCCGGCTGCATGACGCTCACTCGGTCTCCGAAACTGCGCCCTGCGGCGGCCGGCTGGCCACCGGCCCGATCCATTCCGTGAAGAGCATGTCGGCGACCTCTGGATCGACCCCGCGCAACGCCGCCAGCATATCCTCGGGCGTTATGATCTTGTACTGATAGTCGGCCAGGTAGTGCTGCAGAAACTCCTTGAATGCCCGCTCGCCCAGCGTGCGGCGGATGGCGGAGAAAAAGAGAGCGCCCTTGCCGTAGACGATGCCCTCGTAGATCCTTCCGTCTGCAAAGGCCGTCACCGGCTGCGCGAGCGCCGCGTCCTGTTCGCGGCTGATCAACCCGTCAACGACCGCCTGCCAGCGGCGGTATTCCAGAATGTCGGCCGCGTCCTGGCCGTGCACCGCCTCGTAGTAGATGCGGCTGGAGTATTCGGCCAGCCCTTCATCAACCCAGGGCTGGTTGACCGGATCGTTGTGGACAAGCTGGTACCACCACTGGTGCGCCACCTCATGGACCGCCCGGATCTCCAGCTGATCCCGGTAGCGGTCATACAGCTGTACGCCCAGCAGAAAGACCTGCGGGTATTCCATCCCCCGGAAGCTGATCGGCGCGGACGCCACCCGCAGCGCCGCGTAGGGGTAGGGCCCGAACCAGTCGCTGTACACCCGCAGCGCGGCCGCGGTGTGCTGCAGAACAGCCCGCCCCGCCTCCTCGTGGCCCGGCAGCCAGTAGCTGGTGACGCGCGTGCCGTACGCGTCCAGGCTGTCGGATTGGAAGCGATCGCTCATGTGGACGATGAACTCGCGCGACGGCTCCGTCTCCCAGCGGTGTTGGATATGCCCCTCACCGACCACGGTGGAGGTGATCAACTGGCCGCTCGCCACGGGGACCTGATCGATCGGGATGGTGCCGGTGACGACGAATTGGGAGATGTAGTTGAAGGCTGCGTCCCCGCGGCTGGTGCCCCGCTCCAGCCACCAGCGCCCGCTCGCCGCGGTCGGCCCCGGCATGTAGACGGCGAGTGAGGGGTAAAAGAGCGGCAGGCTCAGGAACTCCTGGCTGAGGCCGAAGAGACGATAGGCCCCCGTCGTATCCGCGCCCCAGTGGGGGACGCGCAGCTGCCAGCTCAGATAGACATTTGTTGACTGCCCGCGCAGCAGCGCCCGCGGCAGGTCCACGCGGATGGCCGTGTTCTGGGCCAGGTAGGTAAAGGGCACGGTGCTGCCCTCGACCGTCACGTTCTGAATGCTGAACTCGCCGCCGTAGTGGGGCAGCGCCGGGTAGAGGCGAAAGACCAGGTGCGTCCAGGGGTCGGCGCTGGTGTTGGGGACGCGGACATTGGCCGATCCTTGCAGGAAGATCAGGTCGTCGCTGAGGGAGAACTCGATCTCATACTGCGGCATCGGGTCGAACGCGGCCAGCGGGTCTTCCTCTTCCGCGGTAGAAGGGCGCAACCCGCCACAAGCGGCCAGCAGGACTGTCAGCAGCAGAAAGCCGAGCCCCGCCGCGGCATACGCGGGGGAAACTCTTCCTCCCCCTCTTCTTTTTACCCTCTCCTCGGCGTTTGGGGGCATCTGGCGATACCACGGATACGTTGCGTGTAATTCGGGTGCGCTGCCGGTCTCTTCTTTGGGCGCCTGGGTCGGCCCGCCCCACCGTCTTCTACGGGATAGGCAAAACCTGGACACATCTGGGGGAGGAAGGGCGGCACCTAGTCTACTCTATAATAACATAGACGGTTTGCGTAATGAAAAATATGCACGAATGTGCTATACTGTCAAGGTTGGGAAGCTGCATTGATCAGTGGGCGGCGGGGCGCGTACGTGCCGCGGGGCGGGCGTATGGGGGGAGAGGGCAGAATGGGCGAGTTTCGGGCTATCGCTGGGAAATCCGACTGAATCCTGGAACCCGCTTCTCCTGACAGCCCCAAATTTGGACTGCGGCCTGCCGTCGCTATCCTTGAAAGGCTAACGTCTGCTGGCAATGCGCAATGCAGCCAAGCCGGCGTTCAAATCGTGTTGAGGTGAACCTGAATGTTTGTGCGCAGCGCGGCGGCCGCCGCCCTGGAACGGAAAAAGGATCTGTTCTCCGTATACGACCGCGAGCGGCGGGAAGAACAGAGGCGCATGCAGGGCTGGCTGGCGGAGCTCAAGACCGACTCCACCGCTTCTCTGAATGACCGCCTGGACGCTATCGACAATGATTGGCCCGGCGCGCTGCCCACGGCGGAGTTTGAACGCGCAGATGGACTGCGCATCCCTTTGGGCGCGAGCTGGCAGAACCGTGAGCAGGCGCGGCACTGGGCGCGAGAGACGCTCGCAGGCCGGCCCGTGCTGGCCGTGGACGGCAGCCAGATCATCCCGACCACCGACTACGCGCCCCCGGTGGGCGCGGTGCAGATCGGCTGGTTTTTCAATGACCGCGCGACCGAAACGGACGGCAGCGCCGGTGGCCGCTACGAAAAAGATATTGCTTTCGAGGTGCTGGCCCCGGATGAGCTGCTCGACTCCGGCGGCGATGATAGCGTGTTCCCCAACTGGCGCGTGAACCAGGCGCGCTTCATCCTTGAGTGCGCCAAACTGTGCGAGTTCATGGAACGCTGCGCTGCGCGGCCGTTTGAGCGCAGGCCGGTCTGTTTTTTGGACGGTTCGCTGATCATCTCCTTCGCCGGGCAGCTGCGCACCGGGCGTGAACACGGTTATATCCAGGCCGTGCAGGGGCTGTTGGAATGCTCGGAGCGGACGCGTACACCGCTGGTCGGCTATGTGGACAACACATACAGCCGCGATCTCGTCACCCTGCTGGCGGCGCTGCACGGCCTGCCGGCGCCGGCGCACATCAACGACGCCTACCTGTTGCGAGAGACGCTGCCCGACTGGGGTGATCGCAGCCCGTTCTGGGTGTGCGCGCGGCCGGACCGTCTGAGCGATGCAGGCCGCGCCGATTTCTATAAGCAGGTCTGTTTCTGCCTGGCGCGGCTGAGCATGGGGAACGCGCCCGCCCGGCTGGAGATCCCGCGGTGGCTGCTGGAGTCCGGCCGCGCCGACGAGGTCGTCGCAGTCGTCCTCGCCGAGGCGGTTGCCGGCAGCGGCTACCCCTACGCGCTGGAGGCGGCGGACGTCACCGCGGTCATTCAGCAGCAGGACCGCCAGCGCTTTTACCGGCTCTACCAGGATTTTCTGCAGGAACAGGGCCTGGCCATGACGGTCACGCGCAAGCAGCGCAGTAAGCAGCTGCGCCGGTAACGGCAGTGGTGACAGCAGTGGTCAGTGGCCAGTGGTCAGTGGCCAGTGGTCAGTGAGGGAGCAGGTCATTGGCGCGCGGAAGGTTTGCATCATCGTAATCGCTGCATTGCAAGTATTTCGGAGTAGACTATGTCCTTTTTGGTAACGAACTACGATTCCCCCATCGGGTTTCTTGAGATTCACGCTACCGACACGGCGGTAGGTAGGGTCGAGTTCGCCGGGGAACAGACGGGAGAGAGTGAGGCAGAGAAGAACGAGCAAAGCCGGGCCCGCGACGCATCCTCGCTGCACGCGGGCGGGCATCCGCTGCTGGAGGAGGCGCGGCGCCAGCTGGACGCCTATTTCGCCGGCGAACTGCGCTGCTTCGACCTCCCCCTGGATCTGGAGGGCACGCCGTTCCAGCGCCAGGTCTGGCAGCAGCTTCTCAGTGTCGGCTACGGCCAGACCGCCAGCTACCAGGACATCGCCGTTGCGATCGACAACCCCAAGGCCGTGCGCGCCGTCGGCGCGGCCAATGGCCGCAACCCGGTCGCCATTATCGTGCCCTGCCATCGCATCATCGGCAGCGGCGGGCGGGCGAAGCTGACGGGGTACGGGGGCGGGCTGTGGCGCAAGGAGTGGCTGTTAAGGCACGAGGGCGTGTTGCTGGTGTAGGGGCGTGTGACTACGAAGTGGGCTCGAACACCAGGTCCGGCACTACTACCTCCCAAGTATCGCATCGAAGCCGGCTTTGGTACTGCGGCTCTGAAAATTCGCGGTTCCAGGTGGCGATGGCCAGGACACTGGCAGAGATGCAACGGGTTCCCGGTGGGGGTACAAAACCGCTGGCAAGCTGTCCAACGACCATTCCCTTGCGATCCAGTAGTTCCCGCCCTTGCGTTCCGACCCGTAGCTGCAGCGGATCGCCCGGGGAAAGCGCGGCAATGGCGCGGTGCAGGGGATCGTAGGCGTGTCTGTACCCCGCGAAGCTCAAGAAGACATCGCGCAGGCTGAGCTGCTTATATTGGCGGACAAGCTCTGGCGGCGCAGGAGGAAGTTTGACGGGCGCTGGACGGCGCAGCACCGAGGGAATACCCTGCAAGCCTTTCTGGAAAGGGTGCGCGCCTGGGAAGCGCGCCAAAGTAAGGGTTTCCCGGGCGCGGCTCATAGCCACGTAGTAGAGCCGGCGCGGGGCATCCGCGTCCTCGCCGCGGCTGAAGCGATCCCAGCCTCCATCCAGCACAACCACGTGGTCGAACTCCAGTCCCTTGGCGCGATGGGCGGTCAGCAGGAGGAGGCCGCGCTGACGACGGCGCAGATCACGTCCCCACTCAGCCAGCCACTCGATGAACTGGTCCACCGCCGTTTCCGCGCCGCCGGTCTCCAATTCGTAAGCGTCTATCGCTTCCGCCAACAGTTCAGTCCAGGGGTTCGAAGGTTGCCCCTCCAACCAGTCATTGAGATCGGCACTTTGCACCAAGCGCGAGTCTCGTTCCCGCAACCAGTTCACGAGTGCCTGTGTCTCCCGCAGATGCCAGACGGCCGAAGAGTCTTCGTTCGCCATCTGCACCGGAATCCCTTTAAGTTCGCAGAGGGAGCGCACAGGATCCAGATAGCGCCATGCGCGCGCCACCACCGCGCAGGTAGACCAATCCCAGGCTGGAGAAAGATCGGACAGTCGCTGTAGCTCGGCGATGACCGCCTGTGCCTGGGTGATAGGCGTGTCGCCTACCGGGAGAATCTGAACTCGACCCTTAGCGACCGAGTCGAGTTCAGTCCACACACCGCCGTGTGGGTCCTTCCCGCGCGCCCGATCAATATGGATTGGATGCTCTGTCTTCATTCGTTGCCGCGCCGGCGCGATCACCGCATTGGCGGCGTCGATAATATGGGATGTTGAGCGATAGTTGTCGGTCAGGAAGAAAGACCTGGCGCTGTAGTCTTTCTCGAAACGGCGGATAAACTCGACCGACGCGCCGCTGAAGGCATAGATATTCTGATCATCGTCGCCTACGGCGAAGAGAGTGAGCTTATCGTCCTCTTCAGCCAGAGTACGGCCCGCCAGCGCGGAGATCAGACCGTATTCATCCGGGCCAATATCCTGATATTCGTCTACCAGTATCCAGCGGAAGCCTGCCAGTAAGCGTGTCCGCATTTCGTCCGCTTCTTCGGGCGGGAGTCCTTCCCCGCGCAGCAGAGAGGTCGCTTGGCGGAGAATTATTTTGAAGTCGTCGTCGTTAAGCTGATTTGCCCGTCCCGAAAAGCTGGCTCCCGTCAAGCGCATGGCGAGGGCGTGGCAGGTCAGGACGATTATTCCGCGGGCATCATCGCCGATCAGATCTGCCAGGCGGCGGCGGATTTCGACGGCGGCGTGCCGGTTGTACGCGAGCGCCAGGATGCTGCGCGGGTTCTCGCGTCTCACGCGTATCAGATAGGCGATACGATGCACCAGGACTCGCGTTTTGCCGGAGCCGGGGCCGGCGAGCACCAGCACGTTTGTCCGCTCCCGATCATCTGCCACGATGCGGCGCTGGATGGGATTATTCAGGCTTTCTACGATGGTCCGCCATGATTCAGGCGTGGTCTGCCGAGAGATTTCTCTGTCACGGCCTGGAAGCCAGCGATCCAAAAACTCCTCTTGGGGCAAACTGAAATAGTCCATCGCCAAGCGCAGAGCGTCGGCCATCGAGCCCAGGCCCTGCTGCGCGAATTCCGCCATCACGTGGATCTGCAGCACCTGTTCGTCGTAATGGAGTTTGAGGGAGCGAAAATCGGTTTCGGCGAATCCGCGTCGTTCCTGTTCCAGGCGAATGGTCATGGCCGGTCGGAAGATTGCCAGCCCCTTGTTCAGTTGAATCGCCCCCTGCTCGTGGAGCCATAGCAGCACACGGTCCATCAGTTTGTCCGGACGTCTGACCTTACTTATCAAGGTAAGGTCCGATTGGACTGCCGACAAGAGCTTGCCTAAGGTGGTCTCTGCCAATAGGTCCGTACCGCGGGCGTCCCGCGGCAGGCAGTTAAGCAGATGATCAAGAAGACGCCCGCCCGCTGCGCGGCGCAATTCGGCAGTTTTCTCCAAGTCCCTCCACTCGCGCTGCAATGTCACGTGAACGGTTTCTCGATCACGTCCCCGTACTCCGATGCTTCCCCCGCCACCACCCTCTCCGCGTCCGTCGGCGGCGATGCTGTTGACTAAACGTCGTACAAGCTCTGGCAGGGCGTGAGTATGACCGTCATCCTTGAGTCGCTGGGTAGCAAGGCGGAGATGCAGCGGGTGGGTATCACCCTTGCTCATATCGGGGGCCATCTCCTGCAAAAGGTCGATCAGTGCTTGCTCCAGCTCGGCCGCTTCCAAGAAGCGTCTCTGCGAGGAGCGCGCCACCCCCGCGTGGACGAAGGCGGTTATAACCGTATCATTGCTGGCGATGCCCAATCGCTCCAGGTCGTAGAGCGCGCTTCGCACACCCTCCGAGTTCAGGCCCGACGCGAGCATCAGCTCGTCGGTGGTTACGCTTTCGTCTGCGCTCGTCTCAAGCAGCTTTTCGCAGATGGCCAGGAGTTGGCGACGGTCGGTATGCCCGATACCGGCCCTTTCGAGCCTGGCGCGCGCCTCCTCCTTTGAATTGACTCTCAGGGAGGAAGGAAACACCTGTACCCGATTCTCCTCTCGGGTCAGCAGTACCGCCTGCTCCAACCAGGCAACCGCAGTTTTCACGCGCGTGTCGTCGGTAGTGGAATCGCGCTCGAATACTTGTTCTTCGTCCTCGCCGAGGATCTCGCCTGCGGTCGCCACTACTTCACCGCCTAAGCGTTTCTTGCGGTCCAGATTTCGCAGCGCCCTCAAAACGCCGTGGATCTCCCGGCGCGTGAGCCGAGAACGGGCCGACATACCGAATCGTCTTTCCACATCGTCTTGTGTGTAGAGCAGCACGCAGCGTGCGGTCTGCTGGTCACGGCCGGCGCGGCCAGCTTCCTGCAGATAGTTTTCCAGGGAACCTGGGATGTCGGCGTGGATCACAACCCGTACGTCCGGTTTGTCGATTCCCATACCGAAGGCGTTGGTGGCGGCGAGCGCTCGTAGTTTGCCGTGGATGAAGCTCTCCTGGATCTCTTTCTTGGTCTCCGGGGGAAGCCCTGCATGGAAAAAGTCCGCCTCCATTTCTTTTTCCTGCAGGAACGCCGCCAGTTCTTCGGTCTGCCGACGTGTTGCGCAGTAAATGATGGCGCCTCCCGGCTGCTCAGCCGGGAGGTCAGTCATCAGGATCTGGTGAACATGCGCGTGCTTTGCCTCGCTGCTGGTCTTGGCAACAACGAATTCCAAGTTGGTCCGTTGTGCGCCGCCGTCGAAGACCTTCAACTCAATGCCGAGCTCTTTCTGAAAGTAGCGGACGATGCCGGCTTTCACATCAGGCTTGGCGGTCGCGGTCAGGCACAACAGTGGAGGCGCCGCTTCCTCCCCTGCGCGTTCGCGAATGAAGCGTCCCACGTAGCGGTAATCAGGCCGGAAGTCGTGTCCCCACTCGGAAAGGCAGTGGGCCTCGTCCAAGACCCAGGCACCGATCTCCCGCTGATCCAGGACGCGGCGCAGGGAGGCGCTGCGCAGCTGCTCCGGCGAGATGAGGAGGATACCGGCATCTCCCAGGCGCACACGGTCCAATGCATCCGCTCGTTCGGGCGTCGACAAAAGACTGTTGACGGTAACGCAACACCCGATGCCCTGGGCCTCCAGCCCCGTCACCTGGTCGGCCATAAGAGCGACCAAGGGTGAGATCACCACCGTCAACGCGCCGGTCTTGTCGTAGCGTGACAGGGCCGGAACCTGATAGCAGACCGATTTTCCGGTACCGGTTGGAAGAATTGCCAGCAAATTCTCCCCCGCCATCGCCGCCTCGACGACGGACTGCTGCATAGGCCGCCCGGCTTCGTCTGCCGGCTCCGGTCGAAAGTCGGGAAAACCAAACCAGCGCTTAAGCTCCTTGCGCGCGTCGTGCCGCTCCCGGCACCAGTCGCAGGCGAGATCGGTGCAGGCGGTGTCGCGTAGCTGACGCACCAGCCGGCCTGCATCGGGAAACTGATGCCGCACCCAGGGAGGCATTACTGAGTTGCCCCCGGCCACTGACAGCCACGCCAGTGCATAGGCCAGCGCCCAGCCATACCGGGCTGCATCTTCCATCAGCTCTCGGGCGTGCGTTCGGCAGGCGTTGCTGGCAAAGCGGCTATGAAGAGCGTTATGCGCTTGGGTGTGAGATGGCCTTCGCGACTGCCGCACAGACGCGAAAAACCTGTCGAATCCCGCGCCCTCCTCGCGCGTTGTCAACCAGTGCCAGGCCGTCAGCAGGTCAGACGACATCTCGCGCAGAGCACTCTGCTGGTTGTCGAAGATCCCCAGCGTAAGTCTGGCATCCAGTTCCGGGTCGTTTTTGCGACCGCGTATGAGTTGGCCGTCCTGGTAATGCTTGACGAGATGGTGATATGGGTTGCGGGGAAAAGCCAGAGGATTGAGCCGGAGTGTATCGACTGCGGGCAACTTCAGCAGCCGCAGGCGGGGATTCGCGGCTTGCAGATGGGGCAGATCGAATTGGATCAGATTGTGCCCCAGGAGAAATTCCGCGCCTTCCGCAAGATTGTCCAGCTTGGCCAGTGCCGCGTCCAAACTGCTGCCCGTCCCGGGGAAAATCAGTGACTGACCGGTATCAGGACGCACCGCAGCGAATTTGTGAATGCGACTGTCCTGAACACCGACTTCCAGATCCAGTGATATGCAATCAAATGAACGACGGCTGTCTCCGTCAGTTGAACCAATGGTGTTGCTTCCCATTGTCCCGTAAGGCGCCAAGGTTGCGTCGCGGGGGATGACGGCTTTGGCCACTCCAATGTGGAACAGTCATGAAATTAAGACTTCTTGCGGGGAATCGCCCTGATTGCCCCATCCATCGCCTATGAAGCCTGGTCGCTACTTCCTGGCAACACGTTTGCCTGACCCGTCCGGCATCTCCTGCAGGACCGCGTAATCTTTCGCAATGATCTCCCTGAAACTCTGGGAGATTTCCTGCCAGTCGAGCACGTCTACCTGAATGGGCAGGTCGGAGTCCTCGAACGCTTCCTTCAGCCGTGCAAGCGTATGCCGGTCCAGTGCGGTGGCGCCGACGACTGCGAGGTCGAGGTCGGAGTACTTTTTCGCGTACTGTGAGCTTGGCCCCAAAAGTTTGGACAACGAGCTAAGGCAATTGGCGAAACAGTTCACTCTGCAGGTGGCGCAACAGCTTCATGTTCGCTGGCTTCCCGTCATCCTTACCCCCTATTCTCGGCTGAAATGATCTCTTCAAAGTAACGCGCTATCCGTTCCCGGTTACCGGTCAGGTTGGAGAACTGTCGTCCACAGACGTCAGTGAAGCGGGCCAGAACATTCCCGCTGATCTTCCCTTGGTCTTCGAATATCGCCAGTGAGTGAAACTGCCACCCCCATCCTTCGAGCTTCAGCAACGCGACCGTGGCATCCCGCGTCGCTCTATTTCCATCCAAGGCATGGACGAACAGCGGCCGAGACGCTCCTTTGACATGACAATCCACCCGATACAACCGTTTAGGGTCTCTTTGCGGATCATGCCAATCAAAGGTAAGGCGATCTTCCGGTACGCTTTCCTTGCATAGGGCCCGAAAATCATCCCGGAAGGCCGTAAGAACACGCTCACGGGACAGATACGTTATATCGGCAATCTTCAGCAATGCCTGTACAAATGAGTAAAGCGCGTCCCCGTACTGTCCATCGTGTACATCAATAAGGAGTTCCCCGTCACAATCCTCGATTTGAAATACCGACAAGGCGTTATCGATGATCTTCTTGCGGTTGCCGCGCCCCAAATCCCTTTCATCTAACGCATATGTGAGCCGCATGTAGGTATTTGCTTCATCGGAGAGAACCCAACGCGCCCCGTCCTGCTGCTTAAGGACGATAGACAGATGGTCGCCATCGTCAAAGCGAAATGGCGTAAACACCTGATAGCGGCCATTCCCCTCGGCCCTGAGTTCAACTTCAGAAGAAACCTTTTCCCTGAATTCGCGCTCAATCGTGTCCAGCAACATGACAAAGCTCCTTTAGCGGAAAAGACCCGTCTGATCGGTTGGAGGCTCGACGAAATTCCCTTCCTTCAACATTAACTCGAATGCTTCGGAATAGTTGCTGTACTTTGTCGTCGCCTCCGCATACGTGTCTTCGTCCGCACCGATGCCCTGGTAACGTTCGGTAGCCATGTGGATGTGATAGTCGTAAAAGGTCACGCCTTCAATGGGATTCGTATGTCTATGGCTCTTCCCGTTGTAGCGCCGCAAGCGAAATAATCGGGTGGATCGGGGGATGTGCACTGCCAAAATGACTGAAAAGTTAAAGAGATTGCGACTGTTCCGACGCAAAATTACGCGAAACACATTTCCTGATTCGCCTGTAACGTCCAGATCAAATTCCTTATGCCCCCGCTTGTCGCGGAATCGAACCTGCGTGGGCCATTCAGCTGGAAGGATTTTCCGTTCGCGGATCAGGTGACCGATTTCCTGGTCAGTGTAAATAATCGACATGCGAACCCACTAAATCGTGATTGCATTGCGCAATTATACGTTGTCCCAATCGTCCGTAAAAGCATCCCTTCCCCATCCCGGCCTCTCCGAATGCTCGGGCTGCCCTCCAAGGCCGTTTCCGGCAGACGCCGTTGCCGCGGAACTCCTCAGGATTCTTGCTCGGTATCCTGCCTCCTCGCCCACTTCCCAGCCGGCGCCGCAAGCCGGACCGCAGCAAAGCCGGCGCAGGCCTACGGCGACTGCCGCACGAACCATATGTTGGGATAGCGTGAACTGTCTGGCCCATCGCCTGTGAAACCTGGTCGCTATCTCCTGGCAACACGTTTGCCTGACCCGTCCGGCATCTCCTGAAGGACCGCGTAGTCTTTTGCAATGATCTCCTTGAAACTCTGGGAAATTTCCTGCCAGTCGAGAACGTCTACCTGAATGGGCAGGTCGGAGTCCTCGAACGCTTCCTTCAGCCGTGCAAGGGTGTGCCGGTCCAGTGCGGTGGCGCCGACGACTGCGAGGTCGAGGTCGGAATACTTTTTCGCAGACTGTGTCACGCGGGAACCGAAGGCGCGCACTTCGCAAGCCGGCACGTGCTCGGCCAGAATCTGCCTCACCGTTTTGAGGTGGGTTGGGCTGAGGTCAATCATTGCGGGCTTCCAGCGCCTGCCTCAACCCCGCCACGCTTCCGCTGCGGTTTCCACCTGCGCCGCGTCCCAGTCGCCGTTGGCGATGACCAGCCGGTAGCGCTGCGTAATCGTCTCCCCCGCCGCGAACTCGTAGACCTCGTCGAACATGAAGGCGAAGCTGGCGCAGGCGTAGGGCGTCTGGCGCACGAACCATTTGTTGGGGTAGCGCAGGTTGGCGGGATGGTCGAGGAAGGCGAGTGTCGAAGCATGGCCGTTGCCGTCGTGGCGGCCGGTGTAGGCCAGCCAGGGCGCGGCCTCGCCCATCGCCTCGGCGCCTTCGTGCCCCGCGGCGGTGATGACCTTCCCGTTGTCGAAGGAGCGCGGCCCGCGCCAGAAGAACCCGCCATAGCCGGCCAGCGGACGGCCCGCGGTCGTGGGCGAGCCGATGTGCAGCGTTTCGCCGCGCACATTGCGCAGGCTGGTCGTGAAGTCCAGCGCCCAGTAGCCGGCGTCCGGGTCGACGGTCTCCACGGCGATGCCCCGTGTCTCGTCGATCCAGTGCTCGCCGGCCAGCGTGATCCAGGAGAGTTTCTCCGCGGCCGCGAAGCGGTCGTCCGCCACCTCGATCGACTCCCAGCCGTCGTGGCGCTGCGTCCCGTTGTTGGGCAGGTCGACGTAGCCCTCGCCGTGACGGTAGCTGCCCCCGCCCCAGAAGTTCTGGCCGTCCAGGTGCGCGATCGTCATCTGGAGCCCCTTGTGCCAGACGTGGTCGTGCGGGCGATAGATGGTGACCAGGTCGCCGGCCAGCGTGTTGACGGGGTGGAAGAACGGCTTGGGCGACTCGGACTGGGGCATGTCCGGATCATAGATGTAGCGGAAGAGGGTCACGGCCTCCCACTTCAGCTCGAGCGAGGCAAAGCCGGGCGTGCGGTGACTGTGCGGCGGGGTCTTTTCGTTGCGGATATGGGTAAGAGAGAGTGCCATGGGACCTCAGTGGGCAGTGGTTAGTGGTCGGTGGTCAGTGAATAGTGGCTGGCGAACGGATCGCGAGCGTTTCGGCGGGGCGTTATCAGGGCTCGTTGATATTTTCTTGATCCCAGTACACGAGGGCAACCACAAGGGTTGCCTCTACGAGCTGTCCAGCATCTCCTGCAGGCGCTGGCGGGCCGCCTGGGGGTCGGCTTTGCCTTTTGTGGCCCGCATCATCTGGCCCATGAAGAAGCCGAACAGCTTCTTCTCGCCGCCGCGGTAGCGGGCCAGCTCGTCCGGGTTGCTGTCGAAGGCTTCCTGCACGGCCGCGTCGATGACGTCCGTGTTGCTGACCATCGCCAGCCCTTCCCGCTCGACGACGGCCTGGGGATCGTCGCCGCTGCTGTACATCGACTCCAGCACCTTCTTGCCGGTGTTGGCGTTGATTTCACGGGCGTCCACCATCTGCACCAGCGCGGCCAGCTGCTGCGGCCGCACGCGCGTATCGGCGATCTGCCTCAGATCCTGGCCCTCGCCGTCGGCGTAGAGCAGGCGGAACAGCTCATCGGTGATCCAGTTGGCCATGCGCTGGGGTTTGCCGTCCTCCTGGCCGTAGGCGGTCACCGCGGCCTCGAAATAGTCGGCGACCGCTTTTTCGCTTGTGATGGCGCCGGCATCGGCCGGGCGCAAGGACCATTCCTGCCGGTAGCGCCGCTCCTTGGCGTCCGGCAGCTCGGGCAGGGCGCGCGCCTCCTTCTCCACCCACTGGCGGTCGACCACCAGCGGCGGCAGGTCCGGTTCGGGGAAGTAGCGGTAGTCTTCGCTGCTCTCTTTTGAGCGCTGCAGAACGGTGCGCTGGCGGTTTTCGTCCCAGCCCATGTTCACCTGCTCGATCACGCCGCCGCTGTTCAGCACATCGGCCTGGCGCTCGGCCTCGTAGGCGATGGCGCTGCGCACCGCGCGCAGGCTGTTGAGGTTCTTCACCTCCACCTTCGTGCCGAACTCGCCGCGGGCGGCCTGCTCCGGCGTGCGCACGCTGATATTGGGCTCGCAGCGCAGCGCGCCCTCCTCCATGTTGCCGCTGTTGACGCCCAGGTAGCGCAGGATCGAGCGCAGCTTGGTCAGGAAGGCATAGGCCTCGTCCGCGCTGGCGATGTCGGCCTCCGTGACGATCTCCATCAGCGGCATTCCGGCCCGGTTCAGGTCCACCAGCGTATGCAGCCCCGCGTGCGTGTTCTTGCCGGTATCCTCTTCCAGGTGGGCGCGGTGGATGCGGATGCGTTTGGCGCCGCCGTCGGGCAACTCGATTTCAACCCAGCCGTTGCGGCACAGCGGCAGTTCGTATTGGGAGATCTGATAGCCCTTGGGCAGGTCCGGGTAGTGGTAGTTTTTGCGCGCGAAGACAGCGGTTTCCGCGATTTCGCAGTTAAGCGCCAGCCCGGTGCGGATCGTGGCTTCGACCGCGGCGCGGTTGCTCACCGGCAGCGCGCCGGGCAGCCCCAGGCAGACCGGGCAGGTGTGCGTATTGGGCGGCGCGCCCTGGTAGTCGGCGCTGCAGCGGCAGAACATCTTCGTCTTCGTCAACAGCTGCGCGTGGACTTCCATGCCCACGACGACGTTATATTCCTGTTTCAATTGCGGCGTCCTCTCGGTGAATCCGTGTGCTTCACTTCTTCCATCAACATCTCTGCCGGGTTCCAGCCCGTCTGCATGGTCTTCACCCCGGAGATGGTATGACCGGCATCGATACTACAAGTCTTCGAGGGAGGCAAGCAGATCCAGGACCAGCACGGCCGTGTCTCCCAGCAGCACCGGGTTGATGAACTCAATCGTATCGTCCTCGGTGTTGGCGCGTCCCGTGTCGTTGCCGAAGAAGTAAATCGTTGGAACCCCACGGTGTCTGAAAACGGCCTCATCACTAGAGCCACTGATGTTCCAGCCCTCTCTCATGCCCATGGCGGATACCGACACGCCTTCTCTATTAACGGTTTCTGATACTTGCCCGGTCAACCAGCTGTTAACGGTTTCTGATACATACCCGGTCAACTCGCTGTCATATGGCCCCCGGAAATAGAGAGATGTACCGGACCCCACCGAATCCAGGTTGATCATGACCCTGATGGCGCCTAACTCTTCATCGGTCAACTGGCGCACGTAATGCCCACTGCCGCTCAGTCCGGTTTCCTCTGAGCCAAAAGCGATAAATCGCAGTGTGAACGGTAAGACCGATACCATCTGGCTCGACCAGGGCGGTTGCGCCAATCTCTCTGCCAGCGTCAGCAGCACGCTTACGCCGGAAGCGTTGTCGTTGGCCCCCACTGAGTTCCGTACGGTGTCATAGTGTGCTCCCAGGATGACCACGCCTTCGCCCTGGCCGGGAAGTTCAAGGATTATGTTGCTGGATTTCCTCCGGAGAGGCCCTATGCGTACTTGAAAATCCTGCATCTCCGGTTTGTAGCCAAACTCGGTAAAGCGGTCCATCAGGAGCTCTGCAGCCTTCCGTTCCTCCTTCGTGGCGCTCTGCCGCCACCCCACTTCTCTCGTCAACTCGCACAGGTGGCCGAAAGCGGTTATGGCAAGAGCCTTACGATCTGCGGCGCTGAATTTCGCGCCCGCGGGCGGTAGACGGACTTTGGCCAGTGTCTCTTGCGCTGTTTTTTCGAGTTCCGCGCATGGCGGTCCCGTTGCGGCATACGGTTTTGTACTTGTAGGGCCGTGGGCAATAAAGTGGCCTATTTCGTCATCGACAGGCCTGCAGGCTACCAGCAGGATGGCTACGAGAAGGGAAAGCCCTACCAGTGAAAATTTCCTGAATTTCCACTCAGCCATCGGGTTTTGTCTCATGATAATTTTGCAGCGCCGGAGAGCAATGCCATATCGCATCTGTCAGTCGCGGCGAGGGATGCGCTCCTTCCATTGCCAATATTCATCCAAATTATGGTAATAGACTTCCGAATCGATTGTCCGTGCCATATCCTTTGTCAGATAGTTCTGCCAATAGTCATCAAAGACAGCTTCATCATAATCGACAAAGGGGCCGCGACCGGCGAGCAAGGCCTCAATCGACTTCACTGAACCAATATTCTTGGTGTTGCCACTGCCAGGTCTATCTGAGGCGATTTTCCACTTTTCATGCACAAAAAACTTGAAATCTTGAATAACGGATGCAATCTGGTGTAAATCGTCTAAGCTGTAGATACGCTGCTCATCGACTGCGTTGTCGCTACGACTATATATGATTCCTAACACCAAGTGAGTCGAGTAACTATCGTAAGGAAAGCGGATGTTTCTGGTCGATTGCCGCTGACGGAAGTAGCCGGTGAAGGAGCCGAGTGTAAAACCATTTACTCGCTGATCACTGTTACGATAGGTGCTTTTCACATCGACAGCAATCCGATTGCCAGCCTCGCCAACAAATGTAATGTCCGGGTAGTGATTCTGATGGTCGCTCAAAATCAGGTCATAATTGTGTCTCTCAGCGAAGCGAGCAAGCACGGGAAAGAGAGTGAGTTCGATGATTTTTGAGATGACCTTCGTGTCTCTGGAAATCGTGTAGATATTACGATGAACATCAATGAAGCCTTTGACTATCCACTCCCCACTATCGACTGCGACCGCAGTGGCAAAGTGTTCAAATTCCTGTCTCAGGTCGTCGAGGATGCCTACGTTCATCGGTCTCTCTTACTGCATCAGGTCATGTACCGATCAGCAGGACTTCTTGTGATCGTGTATTTGTCGAGAGCGCATACTTGTAGTCTCCGAAGACTGCTACCCGCACGTGCGACTTGTAGCGGGCCATCAGCCCGTGAAGTTCATCAATGCTGGGGATTCCATCGCTTCGATAGGACACGACCAAAATGCTCTGCGCGAAACGTTCGAAACAGATGTCGAAAGCTGAGCGAATGCGTGCCTTGTCAGTCCAGGGATTGGCGCATCGCATCATGCGCCGATGTTTCGATTGCCAGTCGATTCGGCCTTCCCAGTCGTCGTAGTCGCATAAGCCTTCGAGAAAATGATAAAAGTCGGCGTAATCTGTCGCTACGCCCTTTTGGGAAATATAGGGCGGATCAATGTAGACGAGATCATAATTTTTCTTCAGATCGATGATATCCCCACAGATGGCCCGGCAGTCGCCGGCGCCCTGAAAGACTGCCTGATTTGCTTCGTCAATGAAAAATCGAAACCAATCTTCGAAAGGCCTGTCCCATGAAGTCTTGTTGCCGAAGGAGCGCTCGACCTTAGCGAAACGAAGGTAAAGGTTCTTGCGGTGGAACAGGTTGTAGGGGCGTTTGATGAGGCAAGATTGGGCCAGAGCAAAGAAAAGCAATGCCCGGCGATAAGGATCTGTCACTGCGGCAATGTTGTGGATCGTCTGGTCAATCCACCGATTTTCGGTATCAGTGAAATAGATGTCTTGAAACGTATTCTGAACGAACGATGGGTAGTCGATATGTGAATGACGTTGTAATGCCCATTCACTATCTTCAGGATGTATCAGAACAGAACTGTTTTCAACCAATGCCAGACCGAACTGGTGATTGAAACGGAGAATGTCATTATATGTAACTGATTTGCCCTCCTGTTTCAATCGGTAGCCAACAACGCCTGTTCCACCAAAGGCATCCAGCGTCGTATTAAAGTCCAACTCTCGAATCTGCGCCCAAATCCAGTTGACCAGCTTGGCCTTGCTGCCCTGATACCGGGTGGAGGGGAAGCGCGTTCCGAGACGTGGAAACAGTCGTGGCTGATACATTGGGAGTATACCGTTCGCGTAATTTGCGTGAGTGCTGGCTTGCCTGGACGTGCCAAGGGCAGCCTTATCCCTTCTGCTCGTCATCATAGCATAGGGCAAAATCCGAAACCAAAGATAGCGGCAGACCGCCCCGTCTCCTCTGTGAGAAGCGCGACTTCCGGCCCTTTATTGACACAGGCCAACCCCCTTGATACCATTATTATATGATCGGCGACCCAACTGAAGTACGCACGCACAGAACGCCTCTCGCGGACTGAACTCACTCTGCAATGACCTTCCGCCGATCCCCTCAACGCGCCGCATCCTATGGCTCGCAGCGAAGACTGACGCTCCCCTGCCTGGTTCTGGTTCTGTCCGCGCTGCTTTTCGGCGGTTGCGGGAACAGGCGCGCGGCCGGCACAGCTACGGCCATCGCCATCGCGACCGACGCCGCCCCTGGCGCTGTCGCGGCCGCCGCGGCAACCAGCCAGCCCGCGCCGACCAGGACGCCCGCGCCTGCCGCCAATGACACTGCGGCCGCCGCGCACGCGGCGTCGCCGACCCCTGACCCGCCGCAGCAGAGCAACGCAGCCCCCCGCCAGCGGGCGACGGTTGAGGTGTTCGCGCCGGCCTCCCCATTGCAGCAGGCCGTCTGGCATCACGAGGTCGGCGACTACAGCGAGGAGCAGCGGCTGCTCAGGACGCTGCTGGCCGACCCCCAGATAACGCAGGCCGGGCGGCAGGAGGCGCGCTACCAGCTCGCGCTCTCCTATCTGGCCGACGAACAGCCGGCCTCCGCCGCGACCGTGCTGGAACAGTTCTCGCTGCAGGCCGGCTCGCTGCCGGCGGATGACTCTCTCCGCAGCCGCGCCGTCTTCCTGCGCGGGGAGGCGCTGGCCCGTTTGGGCCGCAACGCCGAAGCCGTCGCCGCCTACGAAGCGTTCCTGCAACAGCATCCACAGGTCGCCGGCGTCGTGGAAGAGCGCATCGCCGACGCCTGGCTCGCGGCCGGCGACTGGCCGCAGGCGGCCAACGCGCTGCGCCGGGCGGCCAACCATGCCGGCCGCGTCTGGGAAAAGGTTCGTCTTCTCGACCGGCTGGCCGGGGTCCTCGAAGGCCATGGCCGTTGGGGCGAGGCCGCGCCGGTCTACGATGAGATCCTCGCCGCAACCGAGCCTGCAGAGGAAGAGCGGAACCGGGACGAGGTCGAATTCGATGCGATCCTCGGCTACAGAGTGTGGAACATTCACCGGACCGGCTATCTGTACCGCGCCGGAACCGCCTACGCCACCGCCGGCGACGAGGAAACGGCCATCGCCCGCTGGCGGCTGGCCCTGGAGGAGGGGCCGGAAAGCAACTCCGCTTACCAGTCCCTCATCCAACTGGTGAACCGTGACGTTCCGGTGGACCTTTTCGTGCGCGGGCAGGTCGACGTCTTTGCCGAAGCGTACTTCCCGGCCGTCAGCGCGTTTGAACGTTTTCTGCAGGAATCGCCGCAGGACGAACGCGCCGGGCATGCCTGGCTGGGCCTTGGCCGCGCCCACATGGGGCTGGGGCAGTGGGACGCGGCCATTCGCGCCCTGGAACAGGTGATGAACTGGTATCCCGCCTGCGACTGTTTCGGCGATGCCTGGCTGACCCGCGCCCGGCTGGCCAGTGCGCAGGGTTCGCCCGAGGCAGCGCGCCGCATCTACCGCACCTTCGCCAGAGATCACCCCGACGACCCGCTCGCGCCCGAAGCCCTCTGGCTGAGCGCGCTCTCCGCCATCAGAACCGACCGTACTCTGGACATCGACTCCGGGAGCCATTCAGAGGCCACAGTCGACTTCCTGGTAGAGGCCGTGGCCGACCTGCTGATGCTGGTGGATAGCTTCCCGGACAGCGCGCGCGCGCCCGATGCGCTGGCGGTGTTGGGGATTGGCGCCTTCACCTACGGCCAGTTCGGAGTGGCGATCAACGGTTTTGAGCGTCTTCTGGCGGACTATCCCGGTGTGCGGTCGGGCACAGCAACCTACTGGTTGGGCCGCGCCAAGTATACTCTGGGCGAGAAGGACGCGGCCCGCGCCCTGTGGCAGTCCCTCGCGGCCGAGGCGCCGGAAACTTACTACGGTGTGCTGGCCGGACTGGAGCTGGCGCGGCAAGGCCATCCGGGTCAGGACCTCATTCCCCGCATGGACGCTGTGGCCGCGGCCGCGCTGCCGGGCGATGACGGCAGCCGCGCCTTTGCCGAAAACTGGTTGAAGACGCGGCACGACGGTTTCGACACAGTTGATGCCGCCGGCAGCGGCAACATGGGCCTGCCGCCGGCCGTAGCCGACGACCCGTCCCTGGTCGGCGGCGCGCTGCTGCTGGAGCTGGGCCTGCGCGCCGAGGGCTTGAAGCTGCTCGAACTGGGCTACTGGCGCTACCGCGACGATCCCGCGGCCCTGTTTCCGCTCATGCAGCGCTTCGAGACAATGGGCGCAAACCGGCTCTCCATCAGCGCGGCCAACCGTCTGATTCAGCTCAGCCAGGCCCGGCATACCGCGGACGTGCCCCTCTTTATCCAGCAGTTCGCCTACCCCAGGCACTACTCCGCCCTTGTGGAAAAGGAAGCCGCGGACTTCGACATCGATTCGCTGCTCCTCTACAGCCTCATCCTCCAGGAGAGCCTGTTCGAGCCGCCGGCCCGCTCCTTTGCCGGCGCCCACGGCCTGACCCAGATCATCCCCACCACCGGCGCGGAGATCGCGCAGCGCCTCGGCTATCCCAACTACTCCACCGGTCTGCTCAACCGTCCCTTCGTCAACGTTCGCTTCGGCGCGTACTACCTGCGCTGGGTGCAGGATTACGCCCGTGAAAACCCGGTCGCCGCCCTGGCCGGTTACAACGCCGGCCCCGGCAACGCCAGAACCTGGTTCGACCGCTCGGCGCCTGACGAAGCCCTCTTCATCGAGCGCATCCCCTACAACGAGACCCGCCTCTACCTCCAGCGCATCCTGACGCACTATGCCCATTATCTGCGGATCTACGGGGGGTTTTAGCCAGGGGCGGGGCGCAGTATGGTACAAACGTCAGGGCAGGTCAGTCCTCAGCCCCTGATCCTTTTGGCGCTTTCCTTTTCCTATTTGCGGCTTACCGGCCTTTGCGCGTCCATTCCGTTCTGGCGGTCTTCTGTCTCACGGCAGCGGGGCGCGTCTCCGCGACGATACAGCCTTCCAACTGCGTGCTGAGCGTCTCAACATCCAGGCCACCATGCGAGGCGATCATCACAATCTGCGTGCGGGGCGGCTCATCGCCCCATTCCTCGGCCAGCGTCAGGCTGGCGCGTTTGCCCACCATTTGCAGAATCATCCTGCTGTCCGGCATTTCATGGAGCTGGATTACACCTTTCGCGCGGTAGACGGTATCGGGCAGATCCTCGAACGTCCCGCGTAGCGCCTTCAGCGACAGCGGTTTATCCGTCGTCCAACTCCAGGTGCTGAAGACCAGCGTATGGTCGGTATGTTCATGGTGGTGATGTTCGGCCTCATCGTGGTCATGGCGATGCCCGTCATCATGATCGTGATCGTATTCCTCCTCCACGTCATGCACATGCACATCGAGCTCGGCGCGCTGATGCAGGCGTTCCGGCGCATACCCGCCCACACCCAGCACCAGTTCCAGCGGCGCCTGTCCGTAAGTCACTTCCAGAATGCGCGCGCCCGGCACAGTGTGTCGAATCAGGTCGGTTCTGAAGTCCACTACGTTGAGAAACACCTTTCTCATCTGCATTCTCGGCGCAATGCGTCGATTCAGTTCGGTCTTGATGTCTTCCAGCTCCTCTGCCGTGACCAGATCGACTTTGTTCAGGACCACGATGTCCGCGACGGCGATCTGATCCAGCGCCAGCGCGGCGTTTTCCCCGTCCAGTGTCAGGATATTTGCGGCATCCACGACGACCAGAATGCTGTCGAGCCGCACCAACGGTTTGATGTCAGGGAGCAGGAAGGCATTGGCGACAGCGATCGGATCGGATACCCCGCTGGTCTCGATGATGATGTACTCTGGGGGCTCCTCCCGCCGCAGCAGTTTGAGGGTTTCCTTCAGCAAGTCGCCGCGAATCGTGCAGCAAATGCAGCCGTTCGACAGATTGACCGTTTCGCCTTCAACACCGACGACGAACTGGGCGTCAATGTTAATCGCGCCAAAATCGTTCACCAGCAACGCGATCCTCAGGCCGTGATCGCCGTGCAGGATGTGGTTAAGCAGGGTGGTCTTGCCTGCGCCGAGAAAGCCGCTGAGAATCGTCAATGGCACCGGGAAATGATGGCGCTCCATTGCAGGTGGTCCTCCTGAACTGTGATCCATGATAGGCCAGGCAGCCGCCGGCGCAGCCACGCAATGACGGCGCCCGTGCCATATGTCCGCTCGGACGTCGGGCACTGACTGCCAGACAGATCTCCATGCGCCGGTTCACAGCATCCCCGTCTACACGCCCTGTTGCGCCAATGACGACGAGCTGTGAGTGCGGCGCTATATCTTCCCAACCATTCTGCGTTAAGGCCAGGCTGACGCGTCTGCCTGCTCCCTGCGAAATCCCCTTTTGGTCGGAGGCATTAACGAGGCAATGGTCAGGGACGTCATCTCCCACAGACATCACACCCTTCAGCCTGGAAGTAGACCAGAAGCAAAGAGTCCTCCCCCGCTTCTGTCGGAATCCTGGGCGCGCCATCGATAGATGCGTCATAGAGACCGACCGTCAGGCGCAGAGGGCCCTCCGGCAGGGTCGGTGGTATTGGCACTGCGACGCTTTTCAGGACCTGCGAGCTATCAAGAGCGAGCGCCGTGTCCCATCGGGCGGCCAGGCTGCCGGTTTCGTCGAGCAGGCGCAGGCGTATCTCTTCGCCGCCGGTCAATGCTGTCGGGTCTCCGCTCCATTCCATGTGGACGATCAGCATGCCGCCGGCTGGGGGGCTGTTGGGGCTGATTTGGGCGCGCTCCAGCGTCAAGCTGTTGGCGAATTCAACTTCGAAAAGCCGCCACGCCTGGGGATGGGGCTGCGAGTAGAACTCGACAATCCATAGCCCCACCGTTTCCTGGCCCGCCAGCTGGTAGGAACCGGAAAGCGCCTGCCTGACATTACTGGTTAATTCCGCGCGGGTCATCCTCTGCGGGCCAATTCCCAAGCCAAGTAGTTTTGCCGCGCCTTGAAAATCCAGTTCGGTCTCCTCAAGTTCCCGATCCGACCGAACCAGCAGAATGACTGATTGGACACCGCTGCTGTGGAGACCTCTGACGGCCTCCAGGGCCGCTTCCAAGTCCATCGGCCAGTGCGGCAGGGTAACGCTCTCAATCTCTCCCGTATAGTAGTAGGACCAGAGCGCATTGTCGAAATAAATAGTCTGGGCGAAACGAACGTCTGCCTTGTTGAGTCCGACGCTCCAGCTCTCCAGCATAGGGGCCAGTTCCCGCAAGCCTCGTGACTTTGAGAATTCCGATTCAAAGTGGAAGTTGCGAAAGCTGAACAGATTGCCCGCGAAAATTGCCAGGATGAGGATCAGTGCCGCCAAGTTTCCGATGCCAATCCTGCCCATGGCCTTCAGGGCGCTGGCATTCGTACATTCAGTCCAGGTTTTCCATCTCCGGCCGAGGCGGTTCTCAACATAACTGCCTATATTCCCCAGCCCTATCGCCAGCAAAAGCGCGAAGGGAGTCAGGGCCATGGCAATATAGCTCCAGAAGAACAAGGGAAAGGAGCTACCAACACTTCTCCATGTAATGAGCATTGTGACCAGAAAACTTAGCAGCAAGAGAACTGTTGGGCCTGAACTCAGGTGCCGGGGCCCTGTCTTCTGCGCTTCCGGAAATCCACCCTCCTCTGGGCCAACCCAACTACTGATGGTTCTCTTTCCCGGTTCGGGCACGCCCCTTTCAGCCAGGAATATCCCAAGAATCGCAACCACGATAAGGGGGAATGCGAAAAGCCCTGCCCCAATCTTCCAGGCTGGCGTTGGCACGGAGTGTCCTATCGCGAGGACGCCGATATACCCCAAAAATCCATATATCCAAGGCGAAAAGGGCGCCACCATGGTGTGATATGTGATCGAGGGCCATGCTTTTGCCAACCAGGGAGTACACAAGACGCCCAATGCGATCTGCGAAACGGTCCAGCGCACCGGCAGTGAGCCCACAGGTCCTGGGGCAGCAGGGCTCCCGCCGCCGCGCCGGTCTCGAGCCAGCACGAAGAGCACGTACAGGTTTTGCGCGAGGAGAGGGAGAACGGCGAAAGCGTGGGTATAGAAGGTAGAGGCGGTACAGATCACGTAAGCGACCAGGGTCTTTCTCCCCCCTACGCCGCCGATTACTCTCAGGGCCAACAGAATGCTGGCGGTGGTGAGGGCCAGACCGAGCGAATTGTAGAGAACTTGCTGGGTATGCCAGACGGAGAAGGCGTTCACGGCCGCCAACAGGACTGCAGCCAAAGCGGCAAATGCGCCAATTCGGATGTCTGCTGCGATACGGTAAGTGAGGGGAACTGCCAATACGCTGCAGAAGGCCGATATCGAACGAATGGCAAATTCGCTGGGACCTGTGATTCTGTGCCAAACGTTCTGCAACCATAGGCTTGCGGGAAGAAGAAAGGCGTGCTCCCAATCGAAAGCCATTTGGATGTGTTCAGAGAGAGAAGCATGACGCAGGCTATAGGCGAAGCCCTCCCAATAGCCCAGTTCCTGAAAATCCAGCCGGTAGAATCTCAGTGCGAAGCCGATGAGGACGGCGACCAGGACTGCTGCCCGCAACGACTGTCTGTGGGCAGGAAACTGATGCCTATCGGGGCTGGAGTCTTCCTGCGCAATCGAGCGGGTCACGCGAGCCCTCTTTTCGGGGTTGGGATGACGAAACTGCAGTTCGCTGCCCTGTCCGGCTGTGAGCAGTTTTCAGTGAGCTGCTTCAACGAAACGGCGACACTTCATCCTTCTGTCCTGCCTAGGCTCGAGCGTGTCCTGGCAAATATACATATTGTCTCTGCCACTGATGGTCGGCAATTCACTCTGTTGACATCCTGCCATTGTCGCCAATGTGACAGAACAAGACAAGTGTCAATGAAATCTGGCGTCTGGTGAGCCGCTGCGAACGCGGCGAACAGCAGGGGATACTGGACAAGAAGGAATCGAGCCTACCGCTAACCATCTCGAGAAGCGGCGCGGCTGGGGTGGGGGCAAAACGCGTTGTGGGCGGGGCGGACCTGCTGGTTTTGCGGCATATAGGCGGCGGGGACTGGTGTCAGGGGGGCGTTGCGGGACCCATCCCCCACGCAACTGCAGCGCTCAGTGGTTAGGGGCCAGCGGCCAGCGACTCATGAGAAACACCTTTGCTTGCCTCACTCAGGGCCGCGAATCGATTGAGGCCGTGCAGTCACTGAAAACTACAAACCGACTACTAAAAACTGCCTCTAACGGCCGGCGAGCCCGGTGAACTGCGCGCCCTGGACGAACTGGCGCTGGGCAAAGAAGAAGATGATGATGACCGGCAGGATGGTGATCATCGACGCGGCCATGACGAGGTGCCAGAAGTTGCCGAAGCGGCCTTTGAACCAGAGGAGCCCGAGGGGCAGGGTGTACATTTCGCTCTTGGAAATGTAGATGAGCGGCTCCATGAAAGCGTTATAGTGTTGCAGGAAGGCGAAGATGGTGATGGTGGCGACGGCCGGGCCGCAGAGGGGCGCGATCACCTGCCAGAGGATACGGAAGTTGGAGGCGCCGTCGATCTTGGCGGCCTCGTCCAGCTCCAGAGGCAGGGTCAGCATGTACTGGCGCATGAGAAATATGTAGAAGGCGGCCCCAAACCAGGCCGGCACCCACAGCGGGTAGAATGTCCCCACCCAGTTGATCTCTTTGAAGATGATGAAGACAGGGATCATCGTCACGACGGCGGGCAGCATCATCGTCGCCAGCAGAACGGTGAAGACGAAGTCGCGCCCCGGCCAGCGCAGCCGGGAGAGGCCGTACGCGACCGTGAGCGAACTCAGCACCATGCCGATCGTCCCCATGATGGAGACGAAAAAGGAGTTGCGGATGAAGAGATGGAAGGGGAGGCGTCTGAAAACCTCGAAATAGTTGTCCCATTTGGGCTCGGTCGGGATCCATTCGATCGGCGTGATGAAGACCTGGCCGGGCAGCTTGAGCGATGTGCTGACCACCCAGGCAAGCGGCATGAGGAAGGTGAGCCCCAGGGCAATCATCATGATGTGCAGGAGGAAATGACCGATCCTCGTCTGCCGTTTGCGAGATTGGAGCAGGGTTGTTCTTGCAGTCATAACGTAATTCAGCGGCCGGCGGCCGGAGTGAAGCGGTCAGCGCTGTGACCGGTTATTCGTCTCCTCTATAACTTGCCTTCATAGTAGACCCAGCGATTGGCGAAAAAGAACTGGATCGCGGTGAAGGCCATGATGATCAGGAACAGGATCCAGGCCAGCGAGGCGGCATAGCCCATGCGGAACAGCTCGAAGGCGTTGCGGTAAATGTAGAGCACCATGAAAAGGGTGGCGTTCTGCGGGCCGCCGTCGGTCATGATGAAGACGGTGGTGAAGACCTGGAAACTGCCGATTATGCCGATGATCATGTTGAAGAAGATGATCGGCGAGATGATGGGGATGGTTACGTTGATGAAGCGGCGCCAGGCGTTGGCGCCGTCGATCTCGGCCGCCTCCTCCAACTCCTTGGGCACCCCCTGCAGACCGGCGAGGAAGATGATCATCTGGAAGCCGGTCAGCCACAGGCTCATGATGATGAGGGCGGGTTTGGCCCAGGCCGGTTCGAAGAGCCAGTTGATGGGCCCCAGCCCAAACCAGTGCAATACTTCGTTGAGCACGCCGAATTCAGGGTTGAGGATCTGGACCCAGACGACGGCAAAGGCGACGGCAGGGGTGATGGAAGGCAGATAATAGATGGTGCGATAAACGCTCAGACCTCGAATCTGCTGATTGAGCATCACCGCCAGCGCGAATGCGACGACAAGCTGCAGCGGAACGCCGACGAAGGTGTAGTAGGCGGTATTGACGAGCGACTTGCCCACGAGCGGGTCGTTCAACATGCGCTCGAAATGGCCCGTCCCGATGAATCTGGGCGGCGCCAGCATGTTCCACCTGTGCAGGATCAAAAAAACGGAGTAGAGCATCGGCCCCACCCACAGCGCCAGGACGCCGAAGATGAAGGGGCTGGTGAAGAGCAGGCCGTCGCGCAGGTCGCGGCGTTGGGCCGCGGACATGCGGCGCCGGGTCTGCGGCTGGGTCTGGATTCCGGGCGCTGATGTGGTGGCAGTCAAAGAGGTGTACTCCCAGATTGACGAGGAACCGGCGGCCAGTAACCGGTTACTGGCCGCCGGGGACTTGTTATGCTCGGTCCGCCCAGTACTGGTCCAGGTGCGACTGGATTTCCGGCTGCGCGATCGCGAGCGCCTCTGCCGCCGACTCGGTCTGGCCCAGCAGTTTGTCCCACAGGACGGTAATCGGGCCGCCGCCGTAGGCCTGGAGCTGTGAGCCTTCACCGAAGATCACGGAGATCGAGCTCTCGCGCATCGTGTTGGCGAAAGCATCGGTGTTCTCGAAGCCATAGACACCGGAGGCGATATCCCCCCAGATGTTGGCGATGTTGTCCGGTGTGCCGCACATGCGGCCGCCGTTGGCGATGATCGTCTGGCCCTCTTCGCCGAGAATGAACGAGATGAGGTCCCAGCCCTCATCCTTGTACATGGAGGGTGATGTGATCACATGGCCGTGGACATGGCCGAAGGTGAAGTTTGTATCGGCTGTGCCCGTCGGCGCCTCGATCACGTCGAAGTTGATGCCCTCTTCGGTTGTGGCCAGTTCGCCCTGCAGGCGGGGCATCACCCACGGTCCTTCGAGGTACATGGCGACGCGGCCGGTATCGACACCGACGCCGCCGCCCTCGACCACCTCCGGTCCGGGGCTCCAGTCGTTGGCAATCGCATCGTAGACCAGGTATTGGAGCGCGGAGGCGATGTCCTCGTTGTCCCAGTAGGCCTCGGTCGGCTCGGTAATGCGGTCCCACTCGATATGGCCGTTGCGGCGCATGAAGGTGGTGCTGCGGCCGTAGGCGCCGTTCCAGCCCTGCGCCTGTCCCCAACCGTAGAACTTGGTGCCGTCCTCTTCGTAGGAGAGGTCCTGAATGATCTGCTGGAACTCTTCCCACTTCCAGCCCGGTTGTGGATGGGCGACGCCCTTCTTGTCGAAGAGGTCCTTGTTGTAGTAGATCACCAGCGAGCCGGTGTCGGTGGGGGTCATGTAGCGGCCGCCCTGCCACAGCGTCTGGTTGTCGTAGTTTTCGCCGCCGGGGAAGAAGGCATCGGCACCGTCGCGAGCGATGTAGTCGCTCATGTCATAGATGACCTGGTTTTCGGCGTAGGCCTGCCAGATCCAGCCCTGGAAGTAGAGGACATCGGCGGAGTCATCCGCGGCGAAGTTGGCCTGGATCTTCTCATAGTAGCCGCCGGGGTACTGCTCGACGGAGACGCTCACGCCTTCGTTCTGTGCCATGTAGGCGTTTACCATGTTTTCATAGACGACCGCGTCCTGGACGTCGGCCCAGGCCGAGAGGCGCATCTCGATCATCTCCATGCTGGCGCTTGCTTCGCCGCCGCTGTCACCGGCTGGCGCCGCGGCCGGGGCTGCGCAGGCCGCCAGCAGAGCTCCGCCTGCCGCCAGGGCGCTTGCCTTGAGGAACGAGCGCCGGCTGATGGCGTTCTGTTGCGAACTGGACATTGATTCTGCTCCTTAAATGTTTGTGATGAGAAGGTTGAATTGGCTATTGTTGACGAAATGAACTGATCTATCCCGCAAATCTATTTTTCGATGCCGCGAACCTGTTCAGATGCCATGGCGCGATTTGCCTCCATGATCATCGCAATCGCCTCTTGCAGATTCGCTTTGGCCTCTTAAAGCGTTTTCCCCTGCGTATTCGCTCCCGGCAGTTCTTCAACGAACCCGATGTAGCCCTCGGGCACTTTTTTGAACACAGCGGTAAGTTTCATGCCTGAAACCTCTCGTACCTCTGCCTCAGTATGCGCATCCCATTGTCGCGCGCGACCAACTACTCTTCCTCTCGCGTCGGCCACTGGCAGCCGCCTTCCCGGTCCGGGCGGATGTGCGAGAACGACAGGTCCTCCGTGCCCTTCCAGGCATAGGGGTCGCGGCCGGCGATCATGACGATGTCGCGGAAGTCGAAGCTGGCTACACCCAGCTCGGCATTGCCCGGATAGCGCCAGGGCAGCAGCGATTCGGCGCTCATGTAGTGGTTGACCAGCGAGCGGCGGAACCCGCCGGCGGCCCGGTTGGGCAGGGAGCGGTGCAGCAGATAGCCGTTGAAGAAGACGATGCTGCCGGCGGTCACTTCGACCGGCACGGCGTCGTCGTCGGTGTAGGGGAAATCGAACGCCTCCACCACGCAGTCGAAGCGCTCGTCATCGTGCTCCTTGGCGGGCCAGATCAGGCGATGGGCGTGCGAGCCGGGGATGACCCAGAGGCAGCCGTTCTCGACGGTGGCGTCATCGAGCGCGATCCAGGCGGCGTTCAGGGAGCAGTCGCGCGTGGGGATGAAGGCTTCGTCCTGGTGCCAGGCCTGGCCCGGCTTGCCGGCCGACTTGATAAAGAGCATCGACTGCATGCTCTTCACATTGGGGCCGATCACCCGCGTCAGAACATCGCGGATCGACGGATGCGCGAGTGTGTCGTACATCAGCTGCGAGAGTTTGTGCGGGAAATGGACGCAGAGCGTGCGCCGGATGACCTCGTCGTCGCTGTCGTCGGGGCCGACGGGCGGCAGGCCGGTGACCTCGCCCATCTCGCCGCGGCAGATGCGCACAGTCTCGCCGCGCAGTGCCTGCACTTCATCCGGCGTCAGCGCGTCCGGCAGCGCCAGATAGCCGTTCTCATGGAAGAAGGCGGCGTGTTGCGCGGTGACTTCGGGCCGCGTGACTGTTTGCGCGGGGGCATCCATCATTGCTGTCAGTGTCATGGGATTTTCCTCAGTCTGAACGGCAACTTTAACGATTGGAATTCAACGACGCCGCAAGGAGGGAGCCTGGGCGGTCGTTAAGGGATCTGAAGAAGGGAATGGGTTGGATTATACGGGGGGAGGGAGAATGTTGTCAAACCTTTTGGGTTGGAAGTGGCCCAGAGTCGGGCCGGCGGCGGGCAGGACGGGGATGGCGAGGCGTGTGAGAGGGGGCAGGGTTTCAAGAGTATGGGATTCCTGTCAGCGGGCGCCGGCAGTTGTTGTCTCCTGACAGGATTGATGCAGCGATGAAGATACGTTATGCTGACGCATCATGAGAACTACCATCTCCCTTTTGACCAGCTCGCAAGGCAGGTGCGTCGCGCAGCCAAAGCCCGCGGCATCAGCGTCAGCGCCTTTATCGCCAAAACGTTGGATGACGCCCTGAAGCGTCGCGAGCGGTCGGAGCCGCCGCCGTTCCGGTTGGTGACCGTGCGCGGCGTCCATGCGCGCCCGGGCGTCGATCTCGACCGGCAGAGGGCGCTCGACGCGCAGGATGACGAGGTCCGGTTCGGGCACGGGCGCCGGTGACCAGGGATGCTGTACCCGAACACCCCGGGTATGCGGCGTGGATCACACGTCTGGCGACAGAACCGGAATCGTTCGCGCTTACCGTTCTCGTTCTATCCGGCTTCCTGCGCGTGGTAACCAACCCGCGGGTCTTTGACCCCCCATCCACCCTTGACCAGTCATTCGCGTTCATTGCCGCGCTCGCGGAACGCCCGACCGCGCGCATCGTCGGTCCCGGTCCCGATCCCCCAGACATACTCGAACGGCCGTGCCGTAAGTCCGGAGCTACCGGGAAGCTGGTCGCCGACGCCCAGCACGCGGCGATTGCAGTCGAGCACGGCTGCACCATGGTTTCGACCGACTCCGACTTCAGCCGAGTCCCAGGACTTCGATGGCAGCATCCACTGCGTCCTGGCGGGCTGTAGCGTCTTTCCATCCCCACATTTTTTCATCCTCTCTACAGGACCGGTTCCTCGCTAAGCCAGTCGTCGCTGCGCGTCCGGTTGGAGCCAGCCTGCATAAGTCGCTTCGAGCTTCTCTTTAGTCCATTCTCGGGTTTCCTGCGCCAACCATTTTGCCGTCCGGCCCCCCTGCTCTGCGCCTTGGCTTGCCACATCAGCTTGCCAGAGTCGCGCTCGGCGGCGCTCTCCCTGATCTGGGAGGGCGATGTCCCGAAATCGGGAGATTTCGGCGGGGCAAGGCGCGCCCGCGCAGGTTAGTCTATAGAGGAAGAACTGTATCCATCACGCAGTTCCACGGAGGAGAATCCAGCGATGATAAGAACTTTCATGCTCGGATTGCTACTTTTCCTCGCCGGGGCTGGCGTCTTGAATCTCTCCCCTTTCGCGACGGAGCCTTCCCTTCCCGCATCTTCGGGATCCTCCCCGCCGGTAATCGGCGAAGAACCGGCTCTGAAACAGCATATCAGGCAGGAAGATATCGAATCGGGCCGTTTGACCCTCGAAGAGCTGGTCAGGCATGGACGCGCCGTCTTCACTGCCAGTTTCAACACACTTGACGGCGCAGGCCGTCCTGAGCTGACAGGAACAGGCCAGCCGCGCAAGAGGCGGATGATGCCGGACAACTTCAATCGCATCTCAGCGCCTGACGCAAACTCATGTTCGGGCTGCCACAATCTCCCCGCCATAGGCGGCGGCGGTGATAACGTGGCCAATGTGTTCGTACTGGGACAACGAAATCCCTTCGTCAACTTCGATGGCGATCCGGTAGAGAATGGGCCGAACCAGACTCTCAAGACTGTGGGCAACGAGCGCAACACAGTCAGCGTTTTCGGCGCCGGCTTCATCGAGCTGCTGGCGCGTGAGATGACGGCCGATCTGCACGCTCTGCGCGCGTCGGCGCTTAACCGAGCCAGCAGCGCAGGCCGGGAGGCCACCGTCGAACTGGTGACCAAGGGGGTTCATTTCGGCACGCTCACATGCTATCCCGACGGCAGCGTCGACACTTCCGGTGTCGAAGGCGTGGATCCCGACCTGATCATCCGACCCTTTCATCAGAAAGGCGCGGCTGTGTCCCTGCGCGAGTTTTCCAACAACGCCATGACTCATCACCACGGCATGTTAACGACCGAGCGGTTCGGCGAGGACAACGACCTGGATGACGACGGCCGCATGACTGAGCTGACAGTAGGTGATATCACCGCCCTGACCCTGTTCCAGGCAACGCTGCCCGCGCCAATACAGGCGGCGCCCGATACCCAAATCGAAAGAGAGGCCGTTGCGCGCGGGCGCCTCATCTTTGACCGGATCGGCTGTTCCGAGTGCCACATTCCGGAGATGCCGCTTGCCAGCCTTGAATTCGTCGAACCGGGCCCGTACAATCCGCAGGGCAATCTGCGGCCCGAGGATGTCAACGCGACCTACCAGGTCGACCTGTCGCCCTACATAGAGGACGTGAAACAGGACGAAGAAGGAAATTTCCTCATCCCTGTCTTTACCGACCTGAAAAGGCACGATATGGGTGCGTTTCTCGACACGGAAGCCAATATGCAGGCGGGGATTCCTACGCAGGTCTGGCTGACGAGAAAGCTGTGGGGCTTCGCATCGGAGCCGCCCTACCTGCACCATGGGCGGGCCACGCTGATTTCTGAAGCCATCCTGGCGCACGGCGGCGAAGCGCTGGCGCAAAGGAACGCATTCGCTGACCTGGAGCAGGCGCAGCAGGCGGCGCTGCTGGAGTTCTTGCTGACTCTTCAGATAGAGGTTGGTGAGTAGTAGGCGGTCGTTGTTCTCCGAGAGGGAGCGAGAGGCAACGGAAGAACGACGCGGCAGTTCCGCGAACCATCGTCCCGGTGGCGCGGGAGACAGGGTAAGGGTATATGGGGGCTTAGACTGGGGCGTTGCGATTGGGGCCAACCATAGCCGAGCGGCTGCCGGAGTTGGGGATTGATGGGGGTGTTCTGGACGGAAGAGACGAACGATGATTGGGGTGAAAAAAGGTGTATGGCGTGCCTAACGGCTCTTTACTCGTCGATAGCCTGAATATGAACTCGACGCAGAGCACGAGCAACTCTTGGTCTCACATTGAACTTACATTAAATTAGAGACGAAAGCTCGTAGAGGAATCTGGTTTCAAGATCCAATACCAGACTTCAGAGAATCGGGTATCCAATAGGTTCCCCTTGCTTTCGAAGTGACCATTTTAGTCGATTGTAAGCATCCACTCCGGTCTTTTTACAGGGTCCTACTATGAACTTCCAAATATGCCGCGGTAGAAGCGCTATCTCTATTGTTCTGACATTGACTCTTTGCGCTGCCTTGCTCTTAAACACTGGCATCGTTGCATATGCGCAAGACGACAGCGTCGGAGAGACGAACAATGAGTGCCCCGAATCTCTCTTACTGAAAGGGGGGGAGCTACTAGAGCAGGTTCCAGACATTTACGCCCAGTTCCCAGGCAAGAACAGTGCTGAGAACGATGTTTCAGAGGATGGCTGGTTTTCGCCGAGACTTCCTGATTGGTTGGAATTGCCGAATTGGCCCTGGCCCATTGTTGGTTCTAAGTCCTCGGACGACGAAGACGAACCTGCAGACGTTTCTACCGCTAAGGCACAATCTCCAGAAGTGCCAAGAGGGACCACACTGAATCCGCAAGACTGGTCAAGCGCTTGGATAGAAAAGGCAGAGACATTCTTAGGCTCACACGGTTTTGAAGACACTGATGGAGACGGTGATCTCAACTGGCCTGAAGACAGTCCTCTAGTTGGTGGTCAAAACCTGGATATTGTTGTGGTGGTCACTAAGACTTCTGGGGTTGCCATTGGTTTTGTCCCCGTTGCTGGCGATGCAGTGGATGTAATTGCCATCGTCATCGCAAAGGACCCCGTAACTGGTGAGTGCCTTTCTACGACCGATCAGCTCCTTTTCGCTCTCAGTCTACTGCTTGTTATTCCTGTTTCTGCGGGCACTTTGAAGCTGATTGGCAAGCAAATCGGCAAGTCTGAAGTAGATTTTCCAAAAGTATGGGGAGCCCTTAAGGGCACGCTGGATGATCTGGAATTCGACACCCACACGTGGTTCAATAGGCTGGACAACAGTTTCTCCTGGACATTTAGAAATGTCAGAAACCTCAGAAAACTCAATCGTGTCGCCCCAAAGTACAGGAAATATCGCGTAGTCTTTGGGAGTGGAGCAACCTCATCCTCCAAGCTGGCTACGGAGCTCGGCTACCGAACGAAGATGTTTTCCAAGTCAAATTATCGCGACTCGTTGATTACGTTCACCGGCAGAAATAAAGATGAAGTCTCAGGGCTTGAAGCGCACCACATATTGCCGCAAAATTTAGAGCAGAAGTTCACAGAAAGCGGCTTTGAAACAATTCACGACCCGCGGCTGCTTGTGTGGGTGGACCCTGCAGAACATCACAGGTGGGGTAAGAGCTATAACAAGGCGTGGGAATCGTTTTTCGAAAAGAATCCAAGGCCGACTCAGTTGGAGATTCTGGCAGAGGCGCAAGCATTGGCGGAGGATTATGGCTATGACGTGCTCTTCAGGACTTCCAGCTGGAACCCCTTCTGGCAGGTTCGCTGGCCGTTTAGTCTAAATTGAGCGGAGAGAGCAATGTCCCTTCCAAAGAAACTTGACTACAGAGCACTCTTCGCACTGTCCGATCCTATGGCATTAGAGCCGTATCGATTAAGAAGCCGGCTCCCAAGCGATTCCAGCAGAGGCGGACTGGATTTGGACCGTGAATCACAAGGAGCTTTGCAAGCGAGCGACCCGATTCAATTTGATGTCACTCAAGGGTCAGAGGCTTGTGACATTTTGTGGACACAACTCGTAATACCAACCTGCATATCTGCGCGTGTAGTTCGACTTCTACAGCAGAATGATGTAAGCGGCTGGTCAACTTATCCTGTCGAGGTCCTGGACCATAATGGCAGATTGCTCGCTGACTACCATGGGTTTTCTGTTACGGGTGCGATCTGTTCTGCCGATTACAGTCGCAGTACTGTCGTCACAAAACCTCCTCCTGCGCCGCGCGGGCGAAGCTATGACGTCTACAGGGGACTTTATTTCGACGCAGATGAATGGGATGGGAGTGATATGTTTTGGGTGGGAAGAGTTCGAGTTGTTGTGGAAAAAGTAAAGAAAATATTCGAGCAAAACAAAGTCAGTAACGTGTGCTTTACGCCGCTGCCTGAACGGGAAATTAGAGTCCGGCATGTACGGGGCAACTCGTAACCCAGAATAGGCAATGAAAAGGACAGGGGGAAATGAGATTTCGGCTCTTTTTGAGCGGGGCGTGGCGCCTCGGGGTTGATCTTGAAGAAAGAAGTGAGCTTGGCCCCAAAAGCTGGACCTTGAGCTAAGGTGCAGGATGGTGCGAACTGCCAAGCCTGCCGAGGGGCAGTACAATGGTCAAGCGACAGGGGCGACACACGGCAAGCCCACAAGTTCAGGGCTGCGTTGGAAGCACTTGAAGGCAGTAAGACGATTTGACAGTGTCTCAACGATCGCACACCGGCTGAAGAGCACTGCGTGCTCCGACGGCGGCAGCCCGTTCTTTGCCGCTCAGTGCCGGCCTCATCCGTCCCGATATATCGTGTCTTTCCCGTTTCGTGGTCCAAAGTAAGGGTTCACTTCAGTGTTGGGGAGAGGCCGCAGGGTATTCGCCTTCCAGGTTGTACGCTCGATTAGCCCAAAAAACAGTCCAAGGGAACATTCATAGGTAAGGGCACCCCATGGGGTGCCCTTGGTTATTGGTTCACGAAGAGTCTTTTGAACAAAATGGGTTCGCCTCTGGCCTGAAGGCGCGTGGCAGGTTTCGCCAAGAGGGGGATGGCGGCCCGTTCGTAAAGGGGAAATCAGGCGGAGAAACGGTGTACTTTTATGAATCTTTTCAAAGAAAATGTCCGCAATGTCCGCTCGAAGGCATGTTTTAGGGGAGATTTTGGGGGCAGGTCACTTTCCGTTCATCGCAGAGCCTCCCCAAACAACGTGCGATGCCAAGGGCTGGGCTACGTCGATGCCGGTCCCTGCCGGGAGATTCCACTACCGGCCGGTTGCGCGTCCGGCGCGCGGTCCTCCGCGGGCTCAAGGCGCAGCCTCAGCCCCAAGGCGTTGGCGACCTTCAACAGCGTTGCGAGGGTGGGATTGCCGCTCTCAGACAGCGCAGAGTAGAGGTTGCCGCGGTTCAGCCCGGTGGCGCGGGCAAGGGCGCTCATGTTCTGCGTCCGGGCGGCCTGCCTTAGCGCGGCGCGAATTACAGTCCCGTCCCCCGGGTCCTCATCCATAGCCGCGTTGAGAAGCCCGCGGGCATCCTCCTGGCTCTTGATGTAATCTGCTGCGTCGAACTTTCGATACTCCGCAGACATTAGCTCCACCATTCCGTCGCCATTCTCCTGGCCCGCTCGATGTCTCGACGCTGGCTGTCCTTGTCGCCGCCGCAAAGGAGGATGACCAGTTCAGCGCCTCGCGTGATGAAATAAACGCGGTATCCAGGTCCGTACTGAATCCTCATCTCGGACACGCCGCCACCGACAGGTCTCACATCTCCGAGATGCCTCATCTTCTGCTGCCAGCAACCTGGCGACGATACGGTTTACCGCCTGCCGGTCCCGCAACCTGCTCAACCACCGATCAAACGCCGCGCTTCGCAGGATCGTGTACATAGTCACATTGTACGATATATCGTACAATGTGTGAAGGAAATTTGAGGCATGGCGTTCAGACTGAGCGCTGTGTGGGCATGGGAGACGCCTGCTGTCCCCCTTGCCTGCCGACCCTGTCCCTGTGCTTGTTGGACTAATATAACGGGTGGTACAAACATCGGGGGCAGGTCAGGTCTTTTTTCTGCTCTTGAAATCGGCGTGGTAGATTCGAACCAGACTCGCCGAGTCTGAGCCCAAAGAGTGCTGCTAAACGGGAAGACGCTGTATGGCCGAGCGAATTTACACGCGGGACCGAGGAAAAGGATTGGAACCCCTTGAAGAAGAACCTTTCCGCAGCGAGAATACCCTGCAGGCACTGATTGCCGAATATCCTGAGTTACTGGACGGCAGGCAGATGCGGCCGGACAACCCAAGGCGGTGGATTCTGATCACCCGTGAAAAAGGGATTGCGGAGAGTTCGGACACAAGTGAACGCTGGTCGCTTGATCATCTGCTCATTGACCAGGATGCTGTGCCGACGTTGGTAGAGGTGAAACGAGGTTCGAATCCTGAACTCCAGCGCAATGTTATCGGGCAGTTGCTGGTGTACGCTGCGCACGGGGCAGTTACGTGGACAGCAGACGAGCTGCGTAAGACGTTTGAGAGCGAAGGGGAAGCGAAGGGACTCGATCCCGACGAGGAGATTTCCAAGCTGCTTGGGACGGACGTCGAACCAAATGTCGATGCTTTCTGGATAGCGGTAGCGACGAATTTAGCCGCGCGGCGCCTGCGTCTACTGTTCGTGGCGGATGAGATTCCTGATCCTTTGGAGCGGGTGGTGACGTTTCTGAACGAGCAGATGCCCAATATTGAAGTTCTGGCGGTAGAGATCAAGCAGTTCAGCGGAGAGTCGTTTCAGACAATTGTGCCACGGGTGATCGGAAGAATGGCGGCGTCAGAAGATGCGTCAAATGGTGGGACCGGCCCGCGCCGCAAGCTCACACGATTGTCGTTCCTGGAAGAGCTCCCCAACGAGGAGGCGCGCGGCGTAGCCAGGAAGCTCATGGACACGGCAACCGCGGCGGGCGCCACTCTTTGGTGGGGGGCGAGCAGTGTGAGTATTCGTATGCCATGCAAGATTTACAAACAACCGGTCACAGTTGCCTGGTTGCATCCTAAACCTGGCGTGCCATTCTGGATGGGATTCAGGGATATTACTTTCGGCTCAGCCATAGAAGACTACAGTCTGCCGTCTGAGTTGCGTGACTGTATGAATACGTGGGTGGATAGGTTTAGAGGAGACGACTTCGCTAGACTGATCTCCGGGAAGGGTACCAAAGCCTGGGCAGTTCGCTATAGCGATGCCGCCAAGAACGCGGAGCTGCTTGCAGGTCGCATTGAGAAGGTTATTTCCGAGTTGAAGGCGTTGTGAGGGCGTGGAGGCTCCGTCATTTCGACGGTGGCCTTTTTTCGTGGGTTGACGTCGCCACAGCATTGCCTTCGCTACGGGCGTTAATAGGACATTGGCCGTAAGACCTTCGACATGGAAAGTCAACTAACATGACAATGTCCATCCCCTCAGTTTACTAAGCCGACGTTATGAAATCATGCTATCAGGCTCTAGTCAAGATTCTGTTTTTCCTTTCTGTGCTGCACACGTGCATGGTTTTTTCTGGGGAGGGCAGCCTGGTGGGGAACATCGCTGGTTGGTTATTCCTAGCAGTCCTCTTTCTTATAGGCGGTATATTTGGCGTGTTCAAAAGTGAGAATGAAGATACCGACTCGTCAGATGACTACTCTGGCAAATAACATTGCCGACATTTCACTCTCCCAAATTGTTCCCCTGAATCAGGAGAGAACATCATATGCCCCGAACTATTCACTGCCTGAGGTAATGGTTATAGACAGCCGTCGCTTACATAAAGATTCGAGGAGAGATAGATAACTATCAAATAGAAATTCAACCGCCAAAGGACGCGGACCGGCCGCTACCCGCACAACGCCCCAATCAGCCGCGTGTAAACCTCCACCGCGTCATGCAACTGCTCGACAGCGATCCACTCGCCGACGATGCGGGCCTGCGCGATGTTGCCGGGGCCGAGTACCAGAGCGTCCATGTCCCATTGACAGCACTCGGCCTCAGTGCCGTAGGGCACGGAGACTGCGCTTTCGGTGCCGGTCACGCGGTGGCATGAGCTGTATGCGTATATGCGGGAGTCGAAGAGGGTTGGGGCGACAAATATGGACGCGGTTTTCAAGCATATGGCGCAGACGGAGTACGTCATGCCTGCGCATACTGAACTTCGGCCTTGTCCAAAACCTCCTGCCGGAAGTATGGGCTCAAATCCTCAGCGGTTCGCAGATCGACTTTACGCCCCGCGAAGAGTTCAGACAGTGACAATTCCATGCTGGCGACGCCCAGCAGCCCGGGAATACGGTCCGGCCCGAATTCGACGAGCAGATCGATATCGCTGTCGGGTCCGAAGTCATCGCGCAAGGCTGATCCATAGATGGCCAGCCGTCTGATCCCATGTTCCAGACAGAAGTTGGTCAGCGCTTTCTTCGATACCGATACCTGCGGGTTCATGATCCTGTTTTCTGCTCCGCCATCGTCCGCCGCCAGAGCGGACGAAACCAAACACCGGCCGCTATCCACACAAATCCTCAATCAGCCGCGTATACACCTCTACCGCCCTGTGCAGCTGCTCGACCGCGATCCACTCGCCGACTGTATGGGCCTGGTCGATGTTGCCGGGGCCGAGGACGAGGGCGTCCATATAGGCCTGATAGCATTCGGCTTCGGTACCGGAGGGAACAGTGACCGCGTACGGCGCCCCGGTCATCGACGCATTTTCACTCGCTATGAAAAACTCGCACGACGTTTCATGGCTTTCTTGCATTTTGCTTCTACTTTGATCTGGCTCGAACAAAATGTCAACGAGCCCTAATAGTTTTGATTATAAATGGGAATCACTTTAGTCCCGCTGGGGGACTCTTCCACTTGGGTGTATCAGTTGTTGAATCGTTCCGTGTCTCATGATTCGGACGTCCTAGAACGAAACTGATGTCCTCGATCTCAAAAAAAGCTATTGATGCCTGCGGTTGCCCGTGCATGTGGAAAATCTGTCTCTTGTAATCCTTTTGGACAGGCCAGTAGGCGCTACTGCCTCCATAACGACCGTTGTTGACAACAACAACATATTGAAACATGTGGTAATTTAATGCAAGCGCCATCTGATCAAAAGTGCTGACATCCTTATTAAAGGATGGAACTGCATAGACATCTGATTTTTCTCGCAGATCGGCAACCAATTTGAGATCGGTCGCGTCGTAGCAGACTGATGCCGACAACCACAGCGGTCTTGGCTGAGTCTCGGACCATGGGTATCCGATCAGCCACTGACAGGGCCGAAAGCTATGCGGGCCGAGTTGCTTCTCGTCCGGAGCAATGTGGAATTTACCCTGCCGGCGAGTTTGAATCTGTAAGCCTTGCCCTTTGGGTTCCTTGGGCATTATCCACAGGGCAGAGTTTACGGGTGGTTTGTCTTGAAGCAACTCTTCGTAGGTGATCCCCGCCAATATCATAGTTTTGTATTGTCGCGCGAATGGAATCAAGTGAGTCTTCACGTCGCGCGGGTGAACAGCTAACTCTGGCAGGATGAGCCAGTCCAGACGATCGTCACCCCCTAGATGTGTTCGACGAAGGTCGAGCATCTTCTTAATAGCCTCAAGCGCGGCTGACAGATGATTGCGGTGCTTTTTGCGAATTTCAGGTTGTGAGAGCGTTATGTCACATCTGTCGAAATCCTTTTCCTCTGGCACCACTGTTTGCAAGACACAACCACGTAAAGAGCGGGTTTGGGTATCCTCAGTGGGCCACTCAGAAATCATGGGCATCATGAGAGTTTTCGTCGCAGCGCCTCTCTTTTCTTCAAGGTACTTAATTCTCTTCTCAATCTCCACTTTTGCTTTGTCTATACCGTGTCTTACCCAATTGAAATCAGAAGGAATCCGGCAACCAGGCCAGTGCAATAGGGCCAAGAGAAATCGTTCCATCCAGTCGGTTATCGGTAGCCAGTCATCGCCGAACGCAGGTTGACCATTGTACAGGCCATAAATCCGCTGAAACCAGTGGCTCCTCACCTGTCGATACGTTGCATAGCCCTCTTTCCAATACACTGGGCGTACATTATTTGTAAAGTCCGGTTGTCTGCTAAGAATGAATCGTAGAAGGAACCCCAACCGAAATCGCCAGCGATCACTCGAGTCGCACCAGCCGGGTGGGGCATAGAGTGAATCACTTGAAAGAGTCTGGACCTTCAGTACTTTCACTCGTGACACTTCGGCGATGTCACCATCAATATCACTCTCCAATTGGACTTTTCCAGGAGTAATGATTTCAACCTGCGAGTTTTTGGGTAGCTGAAGTTCTTCCAACAACCTCGCCGCGAACCGCAAGATTGATAGTTCATTTCTGAGTGGGCTTGCAGGTCCTTCGCTCAACACGATCTCCGCAAGACTTCGAAGATCACCACAGGGCGCACTGGTCTCGATGCACAGATCTTCCCGGACGTGTGCTGACAGATTTTTGCTGAAGTTCATATCCACCTTGTTGAGTTCCAAGGCAAATGACGGATCTCGGTACGCGATCTCTTTTTTGCGTTTTGCCGTCAGTCCCCAACGTACTAGCTCGGCGGTTCTATCGGCATCCAAAATTGCTCGGCGCGCAATCACAGCCAGAGTCGCGAAGTCTGCACTGCTAAGACGACTGATTTCCCCCCGTAGGAATAGAATAAGTCTTCGATACTCCTGCATCTCCGCGATTTTAGCTGGCCGAACACTAAGTGCAGCAGATGGAGCAAAGCTAGCGAGGAACAGATACGCTTGCTGTTGGAGATACCACGGGATTAGTCCCGCCGAAAGCGAAACGAGTCTCGCTGCTTCGGCACAAAGGATTTCTCGATATCGTTTAAGGCCAACATTTTTTGGGAGACAATCTTCGTCATCTACGATCCCAGTTTCTGTTGCGCCCGCTCGTAGGATTTCAGCAAGACAATACCAAGCGACCTGCTGTGTCGGCACATCGTTCTGTTGGCCCGTTTCGACCAATGGCTTTAGCAACCCTAGAATCTCCTGCAGGATTTCCGGGCCAGGCCAAATGTCAAGTCCTACTCGAAGAAGCCGCACTTTCGAGGGGTCTTCAACCCACCGTTGGATCAAACGGAGAGCAAATGCCTTGGCGTCATCATCAAGCTCCTGCCGACTGCGGGGACCTCCGAAAACTCTGGTGTGTTCAAGCCCACTTCTCGATCTGTCTGACGAAATAGAGAGACGCTGGTCTTCAAGAAGTGGTCTGATGGAGCGGTACGTCTTACGATAGCGGTTTGCTGAAAATCGATCGACAGTCTGATCGGGAACATCTGTCATCGGAGTCAAGGCCCACCCGCCATCGGCTTCCGCACGACTCAAGTCCTGCTGTGACTGCATCAGACCTTGGATCGTATCCAAAATGGACTCTCCCTCGACGGCATCGAATCCTCCCGACACCGCCGACTGGATCCGTCTCATCTTGATACTCTGCCTCACAATCGGCCTGTCAGCATCACCAAACTGGTTAGCCCGGGTCTTGTCGTCGGAGAGGTCAAGACCCGGAGCCGTTGCCTTCAGCGTTTCCCGTAGCCAATTGGTAACGGCAGTCTTACAACTCCTGTCGTCAAGAGTTGTCGTTACTACCATACGCAAATCGTCTACGTACCGACACGCGTCTTCAAGATAAATGTCACAGCAGACTTTTTTGCCGAAGTTGCTACGCAACTCTTCATCGAAGGCTAAGAGTACTATATTTGCGAAGAACCCCGCGGAAACCAGGCCTTGGGGAAGGGCCACTCGAGTGAAATCATCAGGTTTCAATTCTTCAACAAAGGGCATGATATCATCGTGATCATGCGGGTCCCATCGCCAGTCGAAAACTCTTTCTGCCAATTTAAAAAAACATTGGTCGTCGTCATCGCATCGCAGGTTGCGTACCACGCCCATCAGCCGTTCAGGACGGACCCGGTCATAGAATTTGCTCAGGTCTGACTCAACGATGAAAACGCGTTTTCCATCCTTTGGCTCAACTGATTCCGCTACCGTGGTTGGCCGAGATACGAACGATTGGTAGTCTTCGTAATAAGAACGATATAGCTCCCCCGAGCCCCAACGGTGATGCAACCCCCCATTAATCCTGTCGCAGAACAGGCGATTCCCGTAGGAATTAATCTTCTTTCGGAGTTCAGGATCCCCATATTGTTCTCGTGGATCTCCTTGTCTCGTTTCGACTCGATTGGCAAGGCAAAGCATTATGGCAGTAGCAATGACCTGATCACGTAGACCAACGTGAGCAAGCGGTCGCATTAGAGTTCTGGAATCGCCATTTCCAATCGGCCCCCATGCACCTGTTTTGGGACAGACCCGCCAATTCTGACTTTTCGGCGCGGGCACAATGCGAAGAGGCTTAGCCTCCCACTGTCCGGGATTCTTAAGACAATCTGCGGTTTCGGCGATGAACTGTGGAAGGTTTACCGTGGCCAAATCAAGAGAGAGAGTATCAGCATACCAGTTATGATATCGAATGTATCTCGAGGTTTTCTTCCAGGCCTGGACAAGAACATACTCCTTCTTCAGGAGTTCCAAGTTAGGTTTGAGGACAATGTCAGTCATCCGATTTCCCGAGTTTTACTCCTGTGTGTGGCCCCAAAACCTGTATATCAATCTAGGAAGGTGTACAATGAGGCAATCCATTAAGCACGTGAAGGAGCAGATCCATGACTAAGAAAAGTCGAAGGCCTCTAACCTGCCCACCAGCTAAGGTCATCACCTATTCGAGGGCGAATGTAGTGCCGTAATTGAACGGTACTCTACCACAATTCTCTCGAATCCAGTCAAAATGCCCTCCCTCACCCACAAACCCACCCACCGTCCCGTCAAATCCTACGACGCCACCGCCGCGCATCCGATCCACCCTGCCTGCCGCGCCAACGATAGCGGCCAGTATTCAGATCATCATCATTGACGAGACGCGCCAGTCCAACTAGGCCGCTCCGGCTGAACGCGACATGTTCATTCAGTGGGCCTATGAGATAGGCAATGATGGCAGTTGGTCTGTGGACGTTGAGTAAGGAGTTCTCATTGCCGCCGGTGAAATCAGAACTATAGAGTTCTGGCTCCATAGCCTCTAAGGAGAAAATTGATGAGCAACAATGACAGGACTCCGCGGCCTACCCGTCCGAACCACGCGCCTAAGAATCTCTGTTCCTCTGGCACAGGACAGGAGGTTGGTGAGTCCTTTTACAAGGGTTATCAACCGAAAGCAAGGAAGACATCGCCAGTAAGTCCTGCCAAGAATCCACCAAACAAGGGAAGCAGCGGAAGGAAGTAATGCGGGGTACAGTATTGCGTAATGCGTATCCCCTATCGTCCACTACGCAATACGCAATTCCGTTTCTTCGATCAGGGGCTCAGCGTCAGCCTAGAGATGGTGTCGACTGTGTCAGGGCTGCCGCAGTTGGGATTTGATGTGGGGATGGAAGGCGAAGCAAGAGGATCGGCGGCGTCATAGACTGCAAAGGCGGGCGACACGCACCACCGCTCGCTATCCACACAAATCCTCAATCAGCCGCGTATACACCTCTACCGCCCCGTGCAGCTGCTCGACAGCGATCCACTCGCCGACTGTATGGGCCTGGTCGATGTTGCCGGGGCCGAGGACGAGGGCGTCCATGTAGGTCTGATAGCAGGAGGCCTCGGTGCCGTAGGGTACGGTGACCGCGCGCGGTGCGCCGGTGGCGCGGCAGGCTGCTTGGGCGAGCGGGCCGTGCGCGTCGGCAAAAAACGGGCTGCCTTTTCTGTGGACTACGTCCAGGCCATGCGCTTCCGCTCTCTCCAAAACCATCTGCACCGCCTCGTCGAAGCAGGCGTCCGGCATGGCGCGGATGCCCAGACGGACCACGGTTCGCGCCGCGGTTACGTTGGTGGCGGTATCGCCGTCGCTGATCACCAGGTTGAAGCCGTTGGTGGGCGGGTCGAAGAGAGGGTTCTGGAAGCGTTCTTCCGTGCGGAAGGTTTGCGCCAGCTCGGCCATCTCGGCCAGGAACGGGGCGATTTTGAAGTTGGCTGACACACCCTTGTCGGTGCTGGTGTGCGCGGCAACGCCGTGCGCGGTGACGGTGATGCCGGCGCCGCCCTTGTGCGCGTAGACCGGCTGCAGCTGCGACGGTTCACAGACGATGCAGTACTGGGGCCAGTTGCTCGTCAGTGTCTGCGACCGCTTGACGATGTCGTGCGCACCTACATGCGCTCGTTCCTCATCCGCGGTGACGCCGATGACCAGCGGGCGCTCCAGATCAGCGGCGTTGAAGCGACAGGCCGCCGCAATCGACGCGGCCAGGGGGCCCTTCATGTCGGCCGAGCCGCGACCCACCAGGCGCCCGTCTTCCAGCACCGGCGTGAACGGCTCCCAGCCGGCGTCGCCCGGCACCGTGTCCGAATGGCTGAACAGGCCCAGCCCGCCCGTTCCCGCGCCCTTCTTGGCGACCAGGCTGACCTTTTCCACGTCGAACTGGTCGATGTAGGCCAGCTCCTCGACCGCGAAGCCGCCCTCCTCCAGCACCCCGCGCAGGAAATCGGAGATTGCCCTGTTGCTCGTCGGCGTCTCCGAGGGAATTGCGATCAGTTCACTGGTAAGTTCGACAACGTCTATGTCCATGACACTACCTTTTCCGAGCCGGCTTTCTGTCATGCGGTTCCGCACAGGCTCCGTATTCAGGGCGACCAACCGCCCACTTACCTATCTCTATCCACAAAGATCCTCGATCAGCCGCGAGTACACCTCCACGGCCCCGTGCAACTGATCGACCGCGATCCACTCGCCGACGGTGTGGGCCTGCGCGATGTTGCCGGGCCCGAGCACCAGCGCGTCGGCATAGTTCTGATAGCACTCGGCCTCGGTTCCGTAGGGTACGGTGACCGCCTCCGCCGCGCCGGTTGCGCGGCAGGCCGCCTGCGCCAGCGGGCCGTCCGCCGCGGCGAAGAACGGGTTGATGATCCAATGCTCCACCTCCAAACCGTGCGCTTCGGCGCGCTCCACAACCATCTGCACCGCCTCCTCGAAACAAGCGTCCGGCATGGCGCGGATGCTGAGGCGGACAACGGTCCGCGCCGCGCTGACGTTGGTGGCGGTATCGCCGTCGCTGATCACCATGTTGAAGCCGTTGGTCGGCGGGTCGAAGAGCCGGTTCTGGAAGCGTTTCTCGCGGCGGAACGTTTCTGCAAGGTCGGTCATTTCGGCGAAGAAGGGGGCGATCTTGAAGTTGGCCGATTCGCCCCTGTCGGTGCTGGTATGCGCGGCGACCCCGCGCGCCGTGACGGTGATGCCGGCGCCGCCCTTGTGCGCGTAGACCGGCTGCAGCTCGGTCGGCTCGCAGACGATGCAGTATTGGGGCCATCCGCTCGTCAATGTCTGCGAGCGGATGACGATATCGTGCGCGCCGACGTGGCCGCCCTCCTCGTCCGCGGTGACGACGATCACCAGCGGCTGCTTGAGGTCATCGTCGTTGAAGCGGCAGGCCGCGGCAATCGACGCGGCCAGGGGGCCCTTCATGTCGGCAGAGCCGCGGCCCACCAGGCGGCCGTCCTCCAGCGCGGGCGTGAACGGTTCCCAGCCGGCGTCGCCCGGCACCGTGTCCGAATGGCTGAACAGGCCCAGCCCGCCGGGCCCCGCGCCCCTCTTGGCGACCAGGCTGACCTTCTCCTCACCGGACGGGTCGATATAGGTGACTTCCTCGACGGTGAAGCCGCCCTCCTCCAGCACCCCGCGCAGGAAATCGGAGATCGGCCTGTTGCTCGTCGGCGTCTCCGAGGGCATGGCGATCAGTTCACTGGCAAGTTCGACAACGTCGATGTTCATGGCTGTCCTCTCGCGCCCGGTCTTCCGGCGCCGCGTCCTTCGGTTATCGCGGAAGGCGTCATTTATACGAACAATGCTTCTCTTTCGATACGTCGCATGAAGGGCGTGTCGACTTTCTTGCTGAGGCGGCGGATATCCACCTCCCTCCCCAGGACTTGCTCCATGTAGATGTATAGCCCAGCCAGGGCGTCGAATCGCGGCTCTTTGAGTTCCACGAGCAGGTCGATGTCGCTGGATTCGGTCTGCGTGCCGTGAGCATACGACCCGTAGAGGCCGATTCGACGCACGCCGAAGCGTCGCTCAAGCTCCGGTTTTGTATGATCCAGAATCGTGAGAATCTCTTCTGCTGATCTCATCTTTTCTTACTGTCCCGCTCTACCGGCGCTGCTGCAACGCTTGTCGACCTGCTATCGCAACTTTCCCCGTCCGCTGATCGGCCAGACCGTCTCGACGATACCGTTGCGCACGCCGTACATCGCATCGTGCAGGAAGACGGTCGCGTCGCCGTAGCCGACGATGAAATCGAGCACGTCGCCCACCTGTACGCTCTTGTTCGGCTCGGAGAGGGTGATCACCCCGTGCTCGGCCGAGGGCGCGATGTTGACGACGTTTTCCAGGCCGACGGCTTTCGGCTGCCGTTCCATGCCGGGCAACGTCTTGAAACCGGCGTCGGTGATGATGCGGTCGGGCGCGGGGCGGCTGGTGACCACGGCCTGGCCAAACAGCGCCGGGTCGGTCGGCACGCCCCACATCTGGTAGGTGGCGTCGCCGAAGATGGCGCCTCCGGCCTGGATCTCGGTCACGCCGGGCTGGCGCATCGTTACGTCCATCGTGCCGCTGCCGCCGCAGCTGACGATGTCGATTGGCAGCCCCGCGTCGCGGCAGGCCCGCGCCGACGCGGACAGCTGGCCGATACACTGCTGGATCGCCTGCGCGCGCTCGTCCGCATCCTGCACCGACAGCGTGTGCCCTTCCCACGCCATCAGCCCGGCCAGCCGCAGGCCGTCCTGCTCGTGGACCGCGCCGGCCAGGGCCACGACCGCGCTGCCGGGCTCGACGCCGGCCCGGTTCATGCCGACATTGAGCTCGACGAGAACGGGGATTTCAACGCCGATAGCCTGGGCGGCCGCGCCGAGCTCGGCCAGCGTCGCGGTGTTGTCGACCGCGATCTTCACATCGGCGTGGCGCTGCAGCGCGGCGATGCGGGCGTACTTCTGCGCGCCGACAACCTGGTTGGCGATCAGAATGTCGCGCACACCGGCCGCTGCCATCACTTCGGCTTCGCCCGGCTTCGCGCAGGTGACGCCGAGCGCGCCGGCGTCGATCATCTTATGCGCGATCGCCGGTATCTTTATCCCTTTCGTGTGCGGCCGCCAGTCCACGCCGGCATCCCGGAAATCGTCCATCAGCAGCGCGATGTTGCGCTCCAGTATATCCAGATCCACCCACAGCGTCGGCGTATCCAGCGTCTCTTTCGCACGTCCGATTTCAGTCATCAGATATCCTTATACCCCTATCGTTTTTATTTGCTGTTATTCTTACGCGGCAAGCTGCCGATATCGGCAACTGACCACTGACCACTGATCACTGACCACTGCCCTTCTACCACGCGGTCCAGCCGCCGTCGACCAGGATATTCTGGCCGGTGATGTAGCTGCCGCCGTCGCTCGCCAGCAGCACGACCAGCCCTTTCAGTTCTTCCGGCTCACCCATCCGTTTCATCGGCACCCGGTCGGCCAGCCTGGCAACGAACTCCGGCTCGGATTCCCGCACGTTGGGCGACGGGAAGGGCCCCGGGCTGATGGCGTTGACGCGCACGCCGTCCTGCGCCCAGTAGACCGCCAGGTGGCGGGTCAGGTGGATGAGGCCGCCTTTGAGGCCGTGATAGTTGGGGGGGCTGTTGACGCCGAAGCCGGTGTAGGCCTCCGGGTAGCTGGCGACGACCCCGTACATGCTGGCGATGTTGATGATCGAGCCGGGCGCGTTCCGGCTGCGCAGATGGCGCACAACCTCGCGCGCCAGCAGGAAGTAGGCGGTCACGCCGGTGTGATAGGCCTGGTTGAAGTCTTCGGCGCTGGCGGTGTCGATGCTGGGCGCGCCGCCCCCGTAGGCGTTGTTGACCAGCACGTCCACCTGGCCCAGGCTCTGCGTTACCGCGTCTACGAAGCCGGGAATGGCGTCGCTGTCGTCCTGCGCCAGGCCGAAGCCGGCATGGCCGCTGCCGGGCAAGGTCGCGGCAAACTCGGCCGCGCGTGCGCCATCGCGGCTTGTCACCGCGACGGTTGCGCCCGCCTCCGCCAGGCCGCGGCTCATCGCCGCGCCAAGCAGGCCGGCCGCGCCGGTGACAATCGCGACTTTTCCACTGAGATCCAATAGGTCGGAGATCGTCTGTTCAGTCATGGAACTCCTTTGGTCTGAACTGTGATGCGGGTGAATGGTTGAAGGATTGCGGCGCGTGCCGTGCGGCGGGAAGATTATAAACAAGATAGCCTACTTCGCCGTCTCGCGCTAAAATAGCGAAGCGGTAGCGCATCTTTTTCTTCCACTAGCCGAAAGGGGTTATCATTATTTAGTTTCAGTCTTACCTAAGCAAGCACCATTCGCTATTGGCCCTAGCCACTACCCGGAGGAACCTTCGATGTTGTTGTTCGCGCTACCGTTTCGCCACATGAGCGCAGGGATCGATACGCTCGGAACGCCGGCGATCACCTTTGCCCTGGTCATCGCCGTTCTGGGCCTGATCTACCTGGTCATTCAGACGCGCCGCGTCCTTGCCATGGAGAACGGCAACCAGGTCATGCAGGAGATCGCCGCCGCCATTCAGGAGGGCGCGGCTGCATTTCTCAACCGGGAGTATACCTTCCTGGGTGGATTTGTCGTCGTCGTCGCCGTCATCATCGCCGTCTTCCTGGCATGGCAGACCGCGCTCAGCTTCATTCTCGGCGCGATCGCGTCGGGCGCGGCCGGCTACCTGGGCATGTTCATCGCCGTCCGCGCCAATGTGCGCACCGCCGCGGCCGCCAGCAAGAGCCTCGACGACGGCCTGCGCGTCGCCTTCAGCAGCGGCTCGATCATGGGCATGGCCGTGGTCAGCTTCAGCCTGCTGGGCATGACGATTCTCTATTTCCTTTTCGATGGAAACATACTCTACATCACAGGCTTCGGTTTCGGCGCCAGCTCGATCGCCCTCTTTGCCCGTGTCGGCGGCGGCATCTATACCAAGGCCGCCGACGTCGGCGCGGATCTTGTCGGCAAGGTCGAGCAGGGCATCCCTGAAGACGACCCGCGCAACCCTGCCGTCATCGCCGACAACGTGGGCGACAATGTCGGCGACGTGGCCGGCATGGGCGCCGACCTGTTCGAGAGCTACAGCGGCTCGATTATCGCCGCGGCCACGCTGGGCGCGGTGGTGGCGGACGGCGCCGGCATCGTGCTGCCCTTCCTCGTCGCCGGCGTGGGCGTGATCGCCGCGCTGATCGGCACCTTTCTCGTGCGGGCGCGGGAGGGCGCGACCCAAGAGGATCTGCTGGGCGTGCTGCGCCGGGCCATCTACAGCGCATCCGCGCTCGTCCTGGTCCTGGCTGCCGGCGTAATCTTGTATACAGGCGTCGGCTGGAACTTCTTCGCCGTCATCCTGGTCGGGCTGGTCGCCGGCAACGGCATCGGCTGGTTCACCGAGTACTTCACCAGCTACACCGAAAAGCCCACCCAGGGCATCGCGGAAAAGGCCGAGACCGGCGCGGCAACCCTGCTCATCGAAGGGCTGGCCGTGGGGATGAACAGCACGCTGCCGCCGGTCCTGATCGTTGCGGTGGCGATCATGCTGGCGCTGTGGCTGGGCGGCGACAACGGCCTCTTCGCGGTCGCGCTGGCCGGTGTCGGCATGCTCAGCACGCTGGGCATCACCCTGGCGACCGACGCCTACGGCCCCGTCGCAGACAACGCCGGCGGCATCGCCGAAATGAGCGACCTGCCCGACGAGGTGCGCGACCGCACCGACGCGCTCGACAGCCTCGGCAACACCACCGCGGCCACCGGCAAGGGCTTCGCCATCGGCTCGGCCGTTTTGACCGCGCTGGCGCTCATGGCCGCGTACGTGCAGGCCGCCAATATCGAAACGCTCGACCTGCTGAGCTCCACCATGATCCCCGGCATGCTGGTCGGCGCGATGCTGCCCTATCTCTTCGCCGCCCTGACCATGACCGCGGTCGGCAAGGCCGCCTATGAGATCGTGCTGGAGGTGCGCCGCCAGTTCGCCGAGATTCCCGGCATCATGGAGCGCACGACCAAGCCCGACTACAAGACCTGCGTCGCCATCAGCACCCAGAGCGCGCTGCGCGAGATGATCATTCCGGGCGCGCTGGCCGTGGTTGTGCCGCTGCTCATCGGCTTCCTGCTGGGCGCGCAGGCCCTGGCCGGCATGCTGATCGGCGCTATCGCCTCCGGCTTCATGCTGGCGGTGATGATGGCCAACTCCGGCGGCGCCTGGGACAACGCCAAGAAGTGGATCGAGACCGGCGTCATGGGCGGCAAAGGCTCGGACGCGCACAAGGCCGCGGTCGTCGGCGACACCGTCGGCGACCCGTTCAAGGACACCAGCGGCCCGTCCCTGAATATTCTGATTAAGCTGATGAGTATTGTCAGTCTCGTCTTCGCCAGCGAGTTCGGCGCGGGGCTGCTCAATATATTCTGAACGGCGCAACGGGGCCGGTCACCGCGACCGGCCGCGCCAAGAGCAGGCCTTGGCGGCTGCAGGCGTCTCGTCTGCAGCCGTTTGTCATCGGAGCAGCTGCGCCAGCAGCGCGAGGCCGAGCAGGAGCAGCCCCCCTGCCAGCAGCGCGATGCCGCTCCTGCGCAGCCGTTGCGCCCGCGACATGAGCCGCCCGTGCGCGGCATGGGACTGATCGCCCCAGTCCAGCTGCTGCGGTCGTTCGTGCGGCGCCTTCTGTACCTTGGCCAGCCACCAGGCGCGATGGCAGAAGTTCCAGGCGCCGATATCACTGGCGCGAACGTAAGAACGGTCTTTGGGCATGGGGCGTTTTCAGCTTCTGGTCTGAATTCCGTGTTCGACGGCCCGCGTAACCACTCCGATTGTCGCCGCAACCGCTCCGATGCGCCAACTGCGAATCCACGGCCGACAGCCACAGAAGAGAGCCACTGCCATGAAAGCGACCGATATTCGCGTGGAGAGCGTGGAGGTCACCTTCGACGATGAGCGTCTGAGCGTTCCCTTGCATCTCAGCAAGGGCGTGATCGAGGCGATCACCTATGCCGCGGTCACTGTGCGGGCGCGTACTCGCGGGGGCGGCGCCGTGCAAGGTGCCGGCGCGATCCTGCTCTCGGACGTGTGGGCCTTCCCCGCGCCGGACCTTGACCATGATGAGAAGGACCGCCTCATGCGCCGCCTGTGCCGGGCCATCGCCGCCTGGTTGCAGGATGACCAGCACGAAGATCCGATCGAGAAGGGGATCCGGTTGGAGGAGGCCGCGGTCATGCTGGCTGTGCAGCTGGCCGGGAAAGAGCCTCTCCTGCGGAGCGCGCCGATGCCGCGGCTGGCCGTGCTCAACTGCATGGCGCCGTTTGACGCCGCGCTCCACGACGCCTGGGGCGCGGCCCTGCCCGCGCCGCTCTACGCCGCCTACACTGCGGAGCACCTGAACCGGGACCTCGGCGCCGTGTTGGGCGCGGACTTTGCCGGCCGCTACCCGGCGGACTACCTGGGGCCAAGGCGACGGGGCCTGTTCGTGCAACATGTGGTCGGCTTCAACGATGCCCTAACCCCTGCAGATGCGGACCCGCAACAGCCTGCCGCGGCCGACCTCCCCGCCGACCTGACAAGCTGGATCGAGCGCGACCGCCTGCGCTATTTCAAGCTCAAGCTGCGCGGCCAGTCACCAGCCGAGGACGCCGCGCGCCTGATCGAAGTGCATGCCGCGGCATCCCAGGCCATGGAGGCTGCCGGCGCTGCGGGCGGGCCGCGCCTGTCGGTGGACCCGAATGAGGCCTACCAAGAGGCCGCCATGATGCTGGAAGTGCTGGACCGGGTGGCCGCGGAGAAGCCGCAGGCGTTAGCCGCGCTGGACTATATCGAGCAGCCCACCCCTCGCGACCTGGGGGCCTATACCGACACGCTCCACGAGGTGGCCGCGCGCGTGCCGGTGGTCGTCGACGAAAGCCTGGATGACCTCGACAATCTCGACTGGATCCACCGTCTGGGCTGGTCCGGGCTGGCGGTGAAGACCTGCAAAGGCCATACGCACTCGCTGCTGGCCTACTGCTGGGGCCGCCATCACCGCCTCTATCTTACGCTGCAGGACCTCACCAACCCGGGCCTCGCGCTCGTCCACAGCGCCAACTTCTGCGCCCATCTGCGCCTGAACGCGGCCTGTTTCGAGGGCAACCACCGTCAGTTCATGCCCCTGTCGCGTTCCCGCGAACAGGCCGCCCACCCGGACTACTTCCAGGTCACCGACGGCCAGCTGCGCCTGCCGCCCGACATGGGCCCGGGCCTCTACTAGAGCGGCGGCAAGTGAAGTCGCTGATCACTGACCACCGACCACTGGCCACTGCAGTTCACCTGTAAACGATATCGAGAATATTGTCGCTGCGGAAGCGCACGCGTTGCGCGTCCACCCGTTCGGCGCCCGCTTTGTTCATCTCCGCGTCGGCGGTGTCGGTGTGGAAGAAGCGCTTCTCCAGCACGTAGGGGGCGGGCCAGACCAGGGGCGCGATCGGGTCCTGACGGTGTTTGGCTATGGCCGCGGCGATGCTTTCGCGGATGCGCTGCCGCGCCGCCTGCGCGGAGAGTGAGATGGCCGAACCGCGCCCCAGCCCCTCCTTCACCGCCGCCGTGGTGATCTCCGGCGCCAGCGCCTCCGCCTCCTTGCAGGCGTCCTGTTCGCCGCTCAGGAAGAGCAGCGGCAGCCCCAGCCCGCCCATGAAGAGAGCGAGCTGTCCGATCTCGCCGATCGGTCTGCCGTTGAGCCGGTAGGCGTCCACGGTGCGGCTGTTCTGTGTGTGGTTCTGGTTGCTGGTGACGACGCCGGCCATGGCGTGCTGGCCGACGATGACGAAGGCGTCGTAGCGCCGGATCACCTCCTGCAACCGGCTCCAAGGCGGCGAGGGCCGGCCATGCAGCAGCAGCGCGGCCGGATGCAACGTGTCAAAGTCGATGCCGCCGGCGCCGTGTCCGTCCCAGACGAGGACCTCCGCCACCCCGGCGTCCAGCAGGCCGTCCACCGCGGCGTTGACCTCACCGGTGACCAGCTTCTTGCCGGCATCGTAGTAGCGGCCGTCGGGAAAGGACTGGTCCGCGAAGGAGACGACCCCGGCCACGCCCTCCATGTCGGTTACCATAAAGATTTTCACGGTTGAGGCTCCGAAGGGCAGTTTTGAGTAGTCAGTCTTCAGCTTTTGGTGGCGCCAGCGGCCGCGTGCAGGTTTCCAGGGCTTCCTTAAGACAAGAGTGCGGGCGCGGCGTCCCGCGGGTCCAGTGTGCAGCTGCTGTCAATCAGCGCCATACAGCGAACTGACCGGCACCCGGCGCCCTTCGTCTGCTGCCGAGCGGTAGGCCGCGTCGAGAAGCTCGACCGTGCGCCAGCCGACTTCCGGCGGCGACCGGTTGGGCGCGCCGCGGACGATGACGTCGACAAGGTTGTCCGCCGGCGCCGACTGCGGATAGCTCTGCTCAGCCGTTATCGGCGGCAACTCCTCCACAGAGCCGTCTGCATAGTAAATTGCGCAACGCCTGTGGATAATGTCGGCGATGATCCACCCCTGGTCACAGTAGATCTGCACCACCATCTCCTGCTCCGGGCCGCCGGCATGGAGCGTGCCGGAGCTGCCGACATTGGCCAGCGCGCCGTTGTCCATCTGTACGATCATCGCGTCAATGACGTCCACCCGTGTATCGAGGTTGTCCATCAGCGCCATCACACTGGCCGGTCTCAGTCCTGTCATATGCAGCATCAGCGCCACCGAATGGGTCGCCTGCAGATGGCCCTGGCCGCCGCCCGAGCGCTCCGGATCGCTGTAAACGTCGCCCGGTCCGGTAACCGTGTACCGGTACAGGTCGTCGTGGACGCTGTCATCACCCCGGTACAGCGAAATGACGCTGGAGGCGAACATGTTGTTGATATAGCGGATCCCGCCCAGCCGCCCCGAGCCGAGCGCCTCCTTGACCCGCAGCACATGGGGGTTGTAGTTCCAGGGGTAGCCGATGATCAACTGGCAGCCGCGCTCGCGGCTGAGTTCGGTCAGATGGCGGGCGTGCGCCGCGAGCAGCGTCATCGGCTTTTCGAGGACCACATGCAGGCCCTGCTCCAGGCAGGCGCGCGCGGCCTCGTAATGGGCGGCATGCCAGACCGCGATCACGACGCCGTCCAGCCGCTCCTGCGCCAGCATCTCGCCCAAGTCGGTATAGGTCCGCTCCACACCGAAGTGCCGGGCCGCTTTGTCCAGCACGTCGGCGCGGACGTCGGCCAGGGCGGCGAGGTCCGCGTTCGGATTGGCCTGCAGCGCGGGAATATGGGCGGTCGTGGACCACCATCCGGTTCCGATAACGGCGATTCGGGCTGTTTCAGGCATGGAAGGTTCCAGTTTCCGGCGCTCAGTCTCTAATTGTCAAGTTCGATCTGGAATACGAGTGAATCGCGGCGACTGAACTTCTAGCCACCGTGCCCATGCCGCCAGGCGGCGTCGGCCGGCAGCAGGTGTCTCATCTCATCCCGCATCTTGATCGTCTCGGTCATCACATCCACCTGGTCACAGTCCATCCACGGATCGTGTTCATACTCCAGCGTCAGGTAGCCGTTGTAGTCCGCGGCCTCGAGCACTTCGACCACGGCGTGCAGGTCAAGCTCCCCGTCATCCCAGCGCGCCTGCAGCTTGCCGTTGCAGGAATGCCGCAGATGGACATGGCCGGCATAGGGGCCGAGGGGATCCACGGTTCCCGGATCATAGCCCTGCGCCATGAAGTGGGAATAATCGAGCACGATTCTGAGCGCGGGATTCTGCTGCATAAATGTCAACGTTTCGAAGGGGCTTTCCAGCACCGACTCGACGTGCGGCTCGAACAGAAACAGTACATCCTCGGCGGCTGCCAGCGCGGCGAGGTCGTTCATCGCGGCTGCGGACAGCTTCAATGCCTCTTCGTGCGTGATGCCCGCCTGTTCTACGCCCGGCAGCACCAGCACCGACGAAATACGTGCGGCTTTGCAGAACTGGAGGACGCGCTTGAAGGTTTCCCGGTTGGCGGCGCGAACGCTTTCATCGACAGAATTGACCGGCCTGTCGTCGAATCCATCCCCGAAGAAGTAGAGCAGATTGTTGAGCGGAAGGCCGGCCCCGGTTACGCGGCGGGCTTGCCCCTCTGGATCGCGTTCGATCTCGCGCGAATCGAGCAAGCCGCCGGGCACGGCCATCAGGTCCATCGCCTCGATTCCCAGCGCCTGCCATATCGCGGCCGATTCCGACAAGCTGGCGCCCACGAAGGACCAGGCCGCGCCAGCGAGTTTAATGGTGGTCATGGTTGTCTCCATCAATTGCGTAGAAGGTCATGGCTTTTCAACGAAATTCTTGTCATCGTATCTCTCAGTTGCACAGGCGGCAAATCAGAAAACCCAATACTGCTGACTGGGCCATTCATCCGGTGTAAACACCCAGCCGATTTTCTCGCAGACGGTGCGCCAGCGTCCTTTCATATCCGGCATATACAGGAGAGGCGCCCAACCCAGCGTCAGATAGATTTTCAGGGCGGCCAGCCGCCAGTCCTCTGTGAAGAGATAGATGTTCCGGTAGCCGGCCTGGAGAAGGCGGCGCACAACAGCCGCGCTCACGGCCATGCCCAGCCCCTTGCCGGCATGATTGGGATGGCCGGCGAGCCAGCCCAACGAGCCGGCAAAGGGATGACTCGCATCCGGCCTGTGATGGGCCATTGCAGTGGCTACAAGCTCGTTGCTGGCGCGGTCCACGATGAAATACCAGCCGTCCGGCAGAATCATGGTGAACCAGGGACGCAAGACCTCATCGTCCCAATCTTTGAAACCGGCCAGGTCCATCAGCTTGTAGAAGGCGGCTTCGTCGCCGGGTTGGTAGGTCCGCAGCGTGTAGCCGATTGGCACGTGAACCTCAGGCGGAGAATCGAGGAGGGACCTGGGCCAGACCATCTGCAGCCCTTCCTTAGTCCTCTCTTCGTTCATGCGCACCATCCTTTGAGAGTAACATGGCAACTGTCATTGTCCTCCGCCGTTTTCGACTCCGTAACTCCTTTGTCGATATCTCTTCTCAACGCCCGCCGCCGCCAGCCTGCCGGTGGAACACCTCCGGCAGCCCTTCAGGGTAGGCGTCCCCGCTCACGCGCCGGGCCTGCTCTGGGGGATCGCGTTCGATCTCCTGCGAGTCAAGGCAGCCTGCCGGGCGCGGCGATCAGGACCATCGCCTGCAATATCGCGGCCGCTTCCGATAAACTGGCCTCCACGCAGGTCAGGCCGCGCAGGCGAGTTCCATGGCGGTCACTTCTATCGCCAAATCGTATCCGGCGCTTAGTCTGGCAACACCCTATCACTGAGTTGGGTACAGCCACCGAAATCCTGGAACGAACCGGGTAGAATCGCCTATATCTTGAATCTTTTACTTAGTTTATGTCTAAATACTTTACTTACGAGCCGAATTCTACCACGGATAAGTAAAAGATTTCTGGCAGAGAGTAACTGCTAAGCCATCGCCGTTTCGCGAATCTGAACGGGGTGAGCAAAGGTGTTTCTTACGCCTCTTTCCTCGCATTCGGATGTCAATGGAAATCCGCACACTGGATATGGCTTCGCGGCTAACCTTAATCCTTTACTTGCAACTCTGAACAAACCAGAGAATAGTAAAGGACTAAGCGCAGTGTCAGCAATATACAACCGCTATATGACTTGCTGCGGCATCCTCACTGTATTTTGCGGGCTTATCTGGAGCGAATCTCATTGCTCAATCATCCAGAGCTTTCAAAAATATCCATTCTGGTTGCTTCCGCGTTCCTTGATTTGCGATACTGCCAGAGATGCGGAGCCTCTGGATTAGATTGCGGATTTTTGTCCGCTTTTGTTGCCGATTGAGTCGGTCAGGTAGTTTAGTCAACAACGTTTCATCAATATCCTTGCGGCTTACCGGCCCATGCTCACGCACCAGTTTCAGAATCAAGTCTCTATAATACAGATTGTCGAAACCGCTTTCGAGAACGTATTCGCCTATTTTTCCAGTCGCCTTAGCGACAACGTCCGCCACCATCAGGTTGGGATGGCGTCCTTCTATCAAGCCTGCATTTCTGAGTGAGCGGCGTTCGTTTTTCTCAATGGGTAGTCCTTTCTGCACTCGGTCGAGCAAAATTACCTGTTCAAGATCGAGATCAATCCGCTCCAGAAGCAGCCGAGTGTAACGTTCATCCAGAATCCGTCCGTCGAGTTTCACGATTACCGAACCCGGCTTAGTCAGATCATAGTCCGGCAAAGGGAACGACCGTTTACGCTGAGTTTCAAACATGCGTTTGATCCCGCCGCCCTGTGTGTCGATCAGATTCAACTGGACCATCGCATCCGCCAGGAAATTGTTGCGGTAGAAAGATTGTGGGGCGTCTTGCCGGATTACCGTCTCTATGTCGCCGGGAAGAAAGTCGCCGACGTTAGTCAAAATCACGCGGTCGGGAAATTCTACGACGATGATACGACCGCGCAATTGGTAATCCTGGTGAGCGATGCAGTTGTGCAGCGCTTCCCGGATTACCCAGAAGTCATACTGCGTAAATTCCACCGGAAAAAGTGTCCCGCTTGGCATGGCGCGCACATTCAGATTTCGGATTCGGTTTTGCAACCTGTCTCCCGCAAGCAAAAAGGGCGGGCCAAAGTGTTCATAGTCAAGTTCCCGGTTGTCGGCGTCTTTCAGGATCCACGAGATTTTTGCCACTGCGGGCGAGAGTAGTGTAGGTGACTCGGCGCGGCCCAGGAGAAGGAGCGCGGTGCGTGTTACCTTGCCTTGCTTCAAGACGCGAGCTTTGTTGAGGAAAGTGATGTCGTTCCAATCAGCCACTTCGTCCGCTTGAGAAGGGTGCGTGATAGCGAACTGCTCTCGCGCTTTTGCGACAGCCTCCGGGTCGAGATCATCGATCGTCGCGTCCTCGCATATCTCCGCGGACCAGTCACTTCCTCGCGACCATATCGCGCCCTCTTTAACGGGATGCCGCTTCAAGTTTGTCTTGCTGGATCCAACCCTGACGAAAGACTCGCCGTAGAACCTGACTGGCCTCCCGCGGGCAGGTTCGATCTCAAAGACAACAACACGCCCACGGGGGTGTCTTACGATAGAGACTTCGAAACCTGGGTTCGGGATCAGTCCAGCCGTGATCCAGGGCAGCAGATCCTGGTTGCCCTTGCCCTTTTCAGTGTAGGGATCGAAGGACGTTCCGACAACCTCGTGCGTTCCGTCCTCGATGCCGTAAAAGAGGTATGCCTTCGGCTTGTACTTCAGGCACGCCGCGTTCGCCAGAGCGGAGATGTACTCACCTATCGTCTGCGGCGGGTGGAAATTCTTCTTGAATTCAACCCACTCGGTCTCGCGCGATAATTGACACAGTTCATCCACAAGATGAACGAGACGACTATCATGATCTTGACTGGCTGTCATGTCTTGACCTCCTCGGAGACAGTATCGCACCCATTCCCGCCGCCGCCAACCTGCCAGTGGAACACCTCAGGCATCCCTTCCGGATAGGCGTCGTGCGGGTCGTAGGCGTCGCCGCTCTCGTCCTCCATGATCGGCGCCATGTACTCCTCCCAGCGCACCGATTCGGGACTTTCCGCCAGGATGCGGACCGCCTCGGCGTAGTCCTCCGTCTCCATATACAAGAAGAGCTGCCGGTCGGCCATGAAGATGCTCATGCTGCGCACGCCCGCCCGCTCCAGGTCGGCCAGCACATCAGGCCAGACCTCCCTGTGGCGCCGCCGGTACTCTTCCTCCTCCCCCTCTTTGACGTGCATGACAAAGGCAACCCGTTGCATCGAGTACCCCGGTTTTCAGTGGTCAGTGGTCAGAAACATCAACAGCCAATGCAAGTTCACACTTCCATGCCGGGCACCGGGATTGTGCTCCGCATGCCGCCGTCGACGTCGAGCGCCGACCCGGTCAGGAAGGCGGCTTCGTCGGAGATGAAGAAGAGGACCGCATTGACGATATCCTGCACCGTCGGGTTGCGCTGCAGGGGGATGTCGGCGGCCGTGGCGGCCAGGATCTCCTGCGGCTGCATGCCCGTGGCCGCTGTCTTCAGGTCGAGAATATCCTGTCCCATGCCGGTTCCCGATACGCCGACCGGGCAGACGCAGTTGACCGTAACCTGGCGCGACCCCAGCTCACCCGCCAGCACCTTGGTCAGCCCAACAACCCCGAATTTGGCCGCGCAGTAGTGGGCCAGCAGCGGGAATCCCACCTTGGACGCGTCGGACCCGATGTTGACGATGCGGCCGCGACCGCTGGCGCACAGCAGCGGCGCGGCGGCCTGGCAGCAGAGAAAGGTGCCCTTCAGGTCCACGTCGAGAACCCAGTCCCACTCCGCTTCGCTGATCTCCGTCAGCGGGTTGAAGGCGATGACACCGGCCGAGTTGACCAGGGTGTCCAGGCCGCCGAAACGCGCTTCGCAGACCGCCACCGCGGCCGCGGCCGACGCCGGCGACGTCACATCCAGTTCAATGGCCAGCAGATCGTCGCTGTCGAGGTCGCGCTCGGCCTCCTGCAGGCGGTCGCGATCGATGTCCCCAATCGCGACCTGCGCGCCGCGCGCCAGCAACGCCTCCGCAATCCCCAGCCCGAATCCGCTCGCCCCGCCGGTGATCAACGCCCGCCGCGGCCCACTCTGAATTTCTGACACCGTCTCCCCTCCTCCAAACGTTTACAGGACCGAATATCAAAGCTGCTGACCACCGGCCAACGACCACTGCCGTTTACCCCAACGAATATTTGCGCACAATCTCTTCCCGCACGTGGACGCCCAGTCCGGGGGTGTCGCGCAAGGCCAGATAGCCTCCCTCCTGCACCCAGGGATCGCTGACCAGCTCATGCTGCATCGGCGATTCATGCGGCTTGAGGTCCATGCTGACCCCGCGGTCGGAGATGGCGAGCAGATGGACGCTGGCCGCGGTGTTGAGCGCGCTGCTCCACGTGTGCAGGCTGAACTGGAGATTTTCCACTTCCAGCAGCCGGATCACCTCGCGCGAGCCGGTGATGCCATGGCTGCGGCCCGGGTCGATCTGGACCACATCCACGCCGCCGCTGCGGATCAGGCGCCCGTAGCTCTCGACATCCCACTCATCCTCACCGGTCCCGATCGGCGTGGCCACCGCGGCCCGCAGCCGGGCATGCCCCTCCAGATCACTCGGCAGGAGCGGCTGCTCGATCCAGCGCAGGCGGTACGGTTCAAGCTGGCGAAAGCGCTGGATCGCGGTCGGCACGTCCCACAGATTGCGCGCGCCCGGCGTGTCCACAATCAGCTCGCGTTCAGGGCCGATCACCTCGCGGATGCGGCGCACGTACTCGATATCGCGCGCGGCGTCCTGCCCGAAGACCGCGCCCGGGTGCATGCCCCAGCCCGCCTTGACGTAGTGGTAGCCCTGCTCCACCATCCAGCGAAACTCGTTCAACGTCCAGTCCAGGTCCTCCATGTCGAAGATGATCGAGGCCATCGCCACGACCTTGTCATGCAGCTTGCCCCCCAGAAGCTGGCAGACCGGCAGCCCCAGCGCCTTGCCCTTCAGGTCCCACAGCGCCATATCGATTGCGCTCACGCCAAAGGCAGCTATCCCCTCCGGGCCGTACCACCAGACATGGGCCAGCATCTTGTGCCAGGCGCGCTCGACATCACGCGCGTCCTCGCCGATCAGCAGCGGCGCCAGGCCCTCCTCGATGATCAGCTTCGTCGCCAGCGCAGCCTCGCGAAACTGGGAGATGCACTCGCCCCAACCGACGGTGCCGTCATCGGCCTCAACCCGCGCCAGGGTGATGTAGCGTTCAATGCCCTTATAGTGGGGTTCCGGATAGGCGAGCGCGTATGCCTCAACTGTGCGGATCTTCATGGCTGTGTCCTCGTTATATTCTTGAATTCCAGGCAGTCGTCCTTGGCAACAAGGCGAATACGCGAGAACGCGGTGTCACGAAAAACTGGAAACCGACTACTAAGAACGGCAGTCAAAAACTGCCGTTCACCACCGGCTTGGCCGCCAGCGTTGCCCGCGCCGGAAAGCTGACCGTGACGGGGCCAAGCAGCCCCGAAACCGTCTGCCCCGGGAAGACGTACTCGGACTCATAGGGCCCCGTGCTGAAGTAGTTGGCCAGCGTATTGTAGACGGTCACTTCCAGCTCGTTCTCCCCTTCGCGCGCCTGGCCGGTGATGTCGAAGCGGTAGGGGCGCGCCAACCGGACACCCACGTTCTGCCCGTTGACAGTTACCTCCGCCGTCGTGTTTACTGCGCCCAGGTCGAGAATGACTTCACCCTGCAGCTGCTCGCTTTCGAGCGAAAAACTCTTCTTGTATACCGCCCCGCCGGAGTAGCTCTCCAACGCGTACTGGCTCCAATCGCCCACGGGCAGGAACGCTTCAGCGCACTCGAAGCGAACCGGACTGCGGATGGCCGCGCCGGCGTAGACGCCCGGCTTCTGTGCGACTCGGAGCGCCACCTGGGAGACATCCGCCACCGGAGCATTCAGTCGGATCTGTCCGTCCCGGAACTCCGCTTCCACGCCGTTGACCCAGACCTGAACGCTTTCGGCATCCACGTCCAGATGGAGCGTGTGCGTCCCCGCGGGCGCTTCGCATCTGTACCAGCCGACGCGGCGCTCTCTGTGCGGCGCGACCTCATATGCCAGTTCGCAAGGCTCGGCGAACCAGGTCAGCCGCGCCGCGGCACGGTCCCGCACCGGCGTCGTCGACGGTTCCAGAAGCGCAGCATACGCTCGCAGGGGCTGGCCGGGCGGCTGCACACAAGCGAGCAGGAGGAGGTTCAGCCCCTCCTGCAGGTCGACCTCTATCGTCTCCGGCGCCGGCTCCCCGGAACTGTCCGGCAGCAGGGCTCCCCCATTCAGCCACACCTGCTCCACCTGCCCGCTGCCGGCCCCCAGATGCAGGACCCAGCGTCCGTCCTTCGGCGCACGCACATGGGTGCAGAGGTAGCGCACGCTCTCTTCGTGTTCGTCGGCAACATCGAAACAGAGAAACGAGTCCCCGACGCCGTGGCTGCCGCCCCATACGTCGGTGCCCGGCTGTCCGAACTCCTGTGAGTAACAGACCGTTTCCCAGTCCATCTCTCCGGCGTCCAGGGCATCTGTGTCCCCGGCCATTAATGCCGCCAGTTCCGGCGGGGCCTTCCCGCGCTTGAATGGGTCGCTGGCCCGCCAGTAAGGGCCGAACGTATAGGTGAAAACAGGCCAGCTGCCGTCGTCACAGTCGGGGCTGTGCCAGCCCAGCGCAGAGCCTGAAACAGTGCCTGAAGCAGTGCCCGGCGTCTCCTCCTCCCGGTAGCGGAACTGGCGCGCCTCTGCGGCGATGTGTTCATCGCTGGGTGGATGGCGGAAATCGCCCCAGCGGTTGTCCATCGTCGGCGTCAACCGGAACGACCAGTCGCCCGTCAGGCGCAGCGGGCCCGGCGCCGGCGCGAAGCGGGCGCGGGCGCCGTACTCCCGCCCCGCATGGCGCACACGCGCCGACTTGAGGCCCGCGTCTTCGACGGTGCCCTGCACCGCAACGCTATCGCCGGACACTTCCACATGCGTGATATTCTCCAGATTGTCCTCCGTCACCGACGGCCTCCCCCTGGGCGGGCGCATAACCAGGACGATGCCCTGGTTGGCCTCCATCGTCAGCCGCACCGTCGTCCTGTCATCGGTGCAGGAGAAGCGGTGATAGGGCAACACCTCGCCGCTCCAGCAGTCCCAGATCTCCGGTTCGCCGCGCACGCGCAGGGTAAAGGTCAGCTCCCTCCGCACCGACTCGACGTTGTAGAGGAAGTAGACGTCCAGCTCGCCGATCTTCTGGTGCGTGTGAAAGACGTTCCTCCCCGAGGCGATCACGTCGCGGTCGATCGCGGCCGAGATGACAGCCGCGGCGTCGACTCCCCGCTGCGCGGCATGGGGCGTGCGCGCCGTCTCCTGGCCGGGCAGGAAGATGCCTTGCCCGCCCCGTTCGTTGCTCTGCCGGTAGATGCTGTCGCGGGCCTGGCTATGCGCCTCGGAACGGTGGGCGGCCTCCTCGCTGGACGCGATGCCGAAGATATGCTGCAACAGCGCGCGCACTTCTTGATCATCGCGACCGTGCTCCTGTGACGCGGCCGGCAGCCGGCGGAAGGCGACAACCGTGCCGCCCCCGTCATAGAACTCCTGGAGCTTCGCCAGCGTACGGCGCCGGATCGTCGTCATCGGCGGCAGCAGCACGGCCCGGAACCCGATGCCGGCTATCTCCAGCGTCCCGTCGCGCACCACGGCCTGGCTGAGAAGGTTATCGTCAACGAAATCGAAGTCGATCCCCGCCTCGTAGATCTGGCGGGCGAGCGAAAAGGTGGTCATCGCGCAGTCGTCGGCCGCGCTCGTGAACGAGTCCCCCCGCAGCCAGTTGGCGTGTACCGTCGTCAGCGGGTAGAGCAGCGCCACGTCGGCTACATGCGTTCCCTGGCTCATCACCGCGCTCAGGCGCGACACATAGTCCACGAAGGTCTGCCAGTGTTCCCAGTAGGGCTGGCGCCAGTGAATCGACGGCGGCACCCACTCGTACCAGCCGCCCAGCGTGTTGTACAGCCCGCCGTGTTGATTGTAATGATTCAACCCGTAGGCGTAGTTCTCGTTCGTCCAGGCGACATTTTGCTCCTGGGTCATGCCCCAGCCCGACCCCCAGTAGACGCACATGGAGGCCCGCTCGCGCTCGTAAATATGCATGATTGAACTGGAGAGCTTGGCGTCGATGAAACAGCGCTCGCCGGGCAGACTGGCGCCGGGGTCCTCGTTGCCGGTGACGTGGAACCAGCGCATCAGGCGGAAAAAGTCGCCGTAATGCCACGTCTGCCCCAGCATATCCTGCCGGCCCCAAGTGGCGATCGTGCCGTAGCGCATGCCCCGCTCTTCGTGCCATTCGCACAGCGGCCGGTAGAGGTTTTCCTCCAGTGCGGCGGACATCACCTCGTAGTAGTCGCAGCGGATCTTGTCGGTGAAGCCGCCGATGTCGTGGAAGAGGCCGACCAGGTGGGGCGCTGGGTCATATCCCTTCTCCGCCTTGAACCGCTCTGCCAGCTCCGGCGCGTAGAGGATGTTGCCGTTGAGCGCATAGAGTTCGTCCTGGCCGTAGAGGGAGAGGGCGCCGGGTATAAATTCACGCAGCCGCTCTTCGTGTTCCTGCCAGTAGATTTCGAGATAGCGCGCGGCGACATGGGGGTTGAGGTAGTCGAGATCGTGCGGCTGGCTGGCAACCGCCGCCAGCAGCCAACCGGCGTCCGGCGCGGTCCAGGCTATCTGCTGCCCCTGCACAGCCGCACTGAGATCCTGGTACGATGCCGGATCGAGCCGCTCACCGTCCAAGCGGTATGCCGCGGCCGTCAGAACCGTCTCTCCCGCCGGTACATGGAGTTGCATCGTGCCGCTATCGTGCGAGCGCGCCTCGTGGATGACCAGGCGGCGGCCCTCCAGCTCCGGTCGCGTCGCGCGCTCGGCGCGCAGCAGATCCTGCCAGTATTCGCGCCCTTCCCAGCCGGAAAACCACGCTTCCAGCCCAAGGCGCTCGTGCTCAGCCACGGAGTGGCGGAAGAACTCCCACCATTCCTCGCTGAAATAGGTTGGCTGCGTCCCGTAGCGCTCGCCGTCAAGATAGCGCGGATAGTACCAGGTGCCGCCGACGCCCTTTTTCTTCAGTTCCTCCAGCTGCCAGGTGAGGCGCTGCTTGTCCAGTTCGCCCGTTTCCCAGAACCAGGTGACGAACTCGCTATAGTCGAGGGGCGGATGGTGGAAAAGTTGCAGCAGGGAGGAGTAGGATGGAGTGGTCATTTTGGGAGCTCTAGGTTTTGCGTTTTGGGGTCTGCTGAAGCGGGAGAGAGACTCCTGGAATGCGGCTGCTGGGTAATTGCAGAAGGACGCTGCTGCAGGCAGGTGCTACATTGTAGGCCAAGGAGCAGAACATGTGGCGGAGGTATAGATAGCCGTATGTGAACTGAGGGACGGCCTTCATTGTAATCGCAGGCGATGAGGCTTTCAAACCTGTTGCCGGGAGAAGGACCGCTGGCGGTGGGAGAGGTTCGGAGCGCTTGCTTATACAAGCGCTCCGTGAGGAAAAACTTACTGATCGCAGTAGACTTCGTCCAGAAAATAGACGACTGCCCTGATCCAAACCCAACCGTCAGGAGCCCCAGGCACAAGTATCTTGTGCCAGAAGCGATTACCCGTCTTTGTGCATACATAGACGTACTCACCGGGAGGTACGGCGTATTTCCCCGGTCCGGGAATGAGTGTTCCTCGCCAGTCAGTTTCAGACGGAGCAGCCCAATAGGACTGGCGGGTCTCTTCAATGATTATTCTCTGTGTGTCACGCGCGGGAGTCGGGGCGGGCTGGCTGCTGGGTGGCGGTACCGGCGTCCTTACAATTGGCACTGTCAGACTGCGATTGTTCGCCAATCCGGACCATATCCAAGCCACTTGCCCTCTGTAGTCGATGCGATACCAGTCTCCGGAGGCGTTCCTGCCCGTTACCCGGTACACAGTGCCTACTTCCGACTGGCCGACAACGTTGTAATTCGTACCTGGCCCGCTGCGAACATTCGAAGTTCTGTTGATTGTGATTGTGTTCGCCTGTGGCGTAGACGTCGGTCTTCGCGTGGAAGTAGGTCTTCGGGTCGACGTTGGCCTCCGCGTTGACGTTGGCTCCGGTGATTCTTCCAAGGCCGACAACCTTTTCTCTATTCTGTCCACCCTCCCTGTAAGAGCGGCCAAGCTCTCTGCCAGCCCCTCCAGGGTAAGATTTCCTTGGGCCACTGCTACTGTCGTTCCGATGCCAAGCAGATAGAATGCAATGGCAACGACTACAAGCTTGATTCTGCGGGTCATTTCCTCCTCCGATGCAGGTCTGAATCACATTTCTCAGACTCTCCTGTACAGTACCTAACGCGAAAACGTCGGACCAGGTCGAACTCCCCCGATTCGACGTCTGTGTCTATCTCTCTTGGTCTGTTGCCCGCCTTGCGGTCGGCGTTATTGACGATGCCGCGGCGGTCAGATTTGACGCGGGGTGGTTGATGACCGATTCGGGGGCGAAGCGGTTGCGAGAAAATCAGACCTTAATCGCGCCTGAAGTGAGGCCGGCGACGAACCAGCGGCTGGTAAAGACGAAGAGGATAACCAGAGGGATCGAGCCGAGCAACAGTCCTGCCATCGTCAGCCCGTAGCGGGTGAAGTACTCCGTCTGATAGGCCCACAGACCCGGCGTCAGAGGCAGGAGCGCCTGCTTCTGGATGGTCAGGTAGGGCCAGATCAGGTTGTTCCACGTGCCCAGAATGTTCAGAATCGCGGCCACGCCCAGCATCGACTTGCTGAGCGGCAGCGCAATCCGCCAGTAACCCTGCCACTCGCTGGCGCCGTCAATGCGCGCGGCGTCGAACAGCTCTTTCGGCAGGCTTTCAAAGAAAGTGCGCAGGATAAACATCGCAAAGACCTGTCCGCTCGCGATCCATGGCAGGATCATCGCCCAATACGTATTCATCAGACCGAGATCCTTCACCAGCACAAACGAGGGGATCAGCGTCATCGCCGAAGGCACCATCATCAGCGACAGCACCAGGTAGAACAGCACCTGCCGCGCCGGAAATTCCAGTATCCCGAACGCATAGGCCGACAGCGACGCCAGCAACAGGACGCCTATCACCGTCACGCCGCTAACGATCATGCTGTTCTTGATGAATTCCAGCACGATCTCAAAGGCAAACCCGTAGTTCTCCCAGTGCAGCGGGAATGTCAGCGCAAATGGCTGCCGGGCAAACTGCGGGATCGTCTTCAGCGAAATCAGGAAGGCCATCACCAGCGGCGCAATTCCCCCCACCAGGAACAGACCCAATAACAGAATCCGCCACCAGTCCCCGCGCAGGAAAACGCCCACCTGCTCGCTCCTGCTGCGTCTGTATAGTTCTCTCGTCTCCGTTCGCGCCGCACTCATCGCATTAACTCCCAACCGCAGTGTATCGTTTCGTCTTTTTCGTTCTTTCCCCGCACCAGCGGGTGTTACCACAAACCAGAAACTGACAACCAAAAACTGATTTTAGTATTCCTCAGTTGTAATGTATTTCATATTGATCAGCGTCAGCACCAGGGTGAGGAGGAACAAGACGACGCCGATGGCGGAAGCGTAGCCCATCTTGTTGATGCGGAAGGCGTTAAAGAACATCCACATCCCCGGCACCATCGTGCTGTTGATCGGCCCGCCCTGCGTCATTGCAAAGACGGCGGTAAATTCCTGGACACCCCACATGATCGTCAGCACCGAAATCAGCTTGATCTGGCCGGCGATCAGCGGCAGCTCGATCGACCAGAAACGCCGCATCTCTGAGGCCCCGTCGATCATCGCGCTTTCGACGATCTCGTAAGGGATCGCCTGCAGGCCCGCCAGCAGAATCAGGATGGCTACCCCGTCCACCCACGGGAAGTTGCGCAGCATCACTGCATACAGCGCCACATTCGGGTCCGACAGCCACGCTCGCGTCCACTCTTCCAATCCTGCCCATATCAGAATCGCATTCAGCGGGCCGACCTTGACATCGTAGATGAATTTCCACAGCATCAGCGGCACGATCGCAGGAATAACCACCGGCAGAATCATCCCCAACCGGAACGTATACTGCGCCCTCCCGCCCCGCAGCCGGTGGATCAGAACCGCGATAAAAAGAGATACGCCTACCGTGGAGACAACATACCAGGCCGCCAGCTGCAGCATGTGGTCCATCGAGTTCAGGAATACACGGTCTTTGGTGAAGAGTTGGACAAAGTTGCCCAGGCCCACAAAATCCGCAGACAAGCCCGGAGCCCACTTGTACACCGACCTGTACAGCCCCAACAGGGCGGGATAGTACATGAAGACGATGAGGAAGACGAAGGTGGGGGCGAGCATCGTGTAGGCGACGCGCCCTTCGTAGATTCGTTTTCCGAGCGGCTTTCTGCGTTCCTGTACGTCCGCGGCTTGGACCGCGGTTTCGGGCAGGGCGGGCATCTCTTTTACAGCCATCAGCGCATCCTCATCCTTCAGTGGTTCGTGAATCGTGAACTGTGCCAACCGCTAGTCATTTGCGTAAATCAGGGGCAGATATTCGTCGTCTGCAATCACATCACCCACGCGCAGCCGCTCGGCCACCTCCGCCGGCAGCGCAGCCGGCCGGCCGTTGTACAGCGCGCCTTCGGGCATGAACAGCATCGACAGCGCGCGCCGCGGCTGGGTCGTCATGTTGGGGCCGGCCGCATGGGCGATCATCCCATTGATGAAGACGCCGCCGCCCGCCTTGACCTCCGCCGCGGCCGGCTCGATCTCCCTCCACTCGGGATATTCCTCCAACAGGCCGTCGATCTTCGCCTCGTTCAGGTTGCCGGTCACATCAAAGCGGCTGCTATTATGCGTCCCCGGCAGAAAATACATGCAGCCGTTCTGCAGCGTGGCGTCGTCGAGCGCCACCCACAGCATGATCGACTGCCGCGAATGGAAGGGGTCCATCGCGTTGTCCACGTGCCAGTTGGTCGGATGCGCCCAAGGCTCCTTTACCAAGGCGTGGTCGTGGTACAAGCGGACGCCATTGACGCCTGCCAACTCGGTGGCCAGTCTCCCCAGCCGCCGGTCGGTCACCAGCGTCTTGATCTCCTCGCTCGTTTTCCACAAGTTCACGCACTGGACGAAGACACCTTCGTAGTGGTCGTCGCGTCCCTGGTTGTGGCGCCCGTTGATCCTGAAGTGGCGCGCCATGCCGTCGGCCAGCGCTGCGCGCCATCTCCCCAACTCCTCACCATCCAACAGATCACCAATGACGAGGTAACCGTCCTCCCGGTAGAATTCGACCTGTCGTGCGGAAAGTTCCGTTTTCATTAAATCCCTGCAAAGAGGCAAGAGGAGCGAGAGGCAGTTGCATACCTCCCACTCCTCTCACCTCAATCCTCGTTACGAACAGTCCAACCCTTCCACTTCGATGAAGCGGTCAGCGTAGGCGGCGAAAGACTCCTGGATGATGTCCAGGGCGGTGTCCAGGTCCATCTGATCCAGCATGTAGGAGCGCCAGGCCTGGCCGGTCTGCTCCGCCGACTCTCCGTCCATCGTCACCACTTCGTACACGAACATCTGCGACTCACCAATCTGCTGCGTCAGCAGTTCAAACGCATCCCCGAAGCGGGGGTCGACCGGTACGTTCTTGACATTGGGCATGGTGGTGCCGATCTCGGACTGGATCGTATACAGATTGTCCGGCACCGAAATCCAGCGCATCAGGTCGATTGCGGTATCGATCACGCCGTCCTTCTCGGAACGGGTGGTGACTGCCACCTGGTCGCCCACGGGACCGCCAATGGGCCAGGCAGGTGTCGGCGGGTCGGTGGCATAGGCGCTGCTCTCTTTGGTCACAACCGGCGCGAAGAAGGTGCTCCACTCGAAGTCGACCAGCGGATCGTACTGCAGGCGGGGGAAGGACCAGGTGCCGTTTTCCATGATCGGCTCGATCTTGTTGAGGAAGCGCGAATGGGAGTCGGTGGCGCGGGTGGTCCAGTCCGCAGGCCGGTACTGCACATTTTCTTTCCACAGCTCCATCCAATCCCGGTATTGGGGCAGGTGGGCGTGGTAGATGCCATTTTCAACGGCGCAGGCAACCTCCTCGCGGGTGGCCGTGCCGCGGTCGGGGTTGACCTGCGGCTCGATCTCGCCGGCCATGAGCATCCCGCCCATTTGCAGGCGGTACCAGTGGTCGGTATCGTCAACGGGGCCGGTCCAGCCGCCATAGGCGTCAATACCTTCATCGCGGAAGGCCTGGCAGACGGAGAGGAATTCGGCGTAGTTCTTGGGCTCGTCAACGCCCAGATCGTTGAACCAGTCGACGTTGTAGTAGAAGAAGGTGGTGATGAGGCCGAAGACGATGTTGTAGTAACCGCCGCGCATCAGCGTTTCACCGGTTGGGATCGGGTAGAACTGGTCGACCCACTTCTCGCTGCCGGGGTCGCCCGCCGGGATGTAGGGGTTCGGCTGGTTGAAGTAAGGCGTCAGATCTGTCCACCAGTTCTTATCCAAGTCGTCCTTGATGTGCCAGTGCGGGTGTGTGGTGATGTGGGGAATCGTCCCCGCGGTCTGCTGCGCGATCGTCCATTCACGGCCGCTGATGCCCTGGGGAACGCGGATCCACTCGATGCTCACGTCGGGGTGTTGCTCCGTGTACCCGTCCAGCACCTCAAGGACCTTGTTGTGCGGCAGCGGGTTGTCTTCGGAACGTTCCATGCTCTGGGTGGGCGTCCAGCCGCCCCAATACGTAACCAACTCCTTGGGCTCGCCCATCGCGCCGTCGTCGTCGCCGCCCGCGGGGGCCATCGGCGCCTGGCAGGCCGCCAAGCCTACCCCTAATGTCGCGACACCTGCCGTCTTAAGAAATGCGCGTCGAGAAACTGCACGGTCTGTCATCGTTCCTTTCCTTTCTGTAAGATTGTGAAATAGGAATTCCGGTCTGAGCCGGCATGGATTCGGTCAACGGTGCAGGCCACCAACGGTGAGGCCCGCAGCCAATTGTCGCTTGACCTGGTGAATCGGAGGAACTGTCGGTTTTCTACTGGAATCGACCCTCCTGTAGCGCTGAAGGGGTTGGGCGACGTGTTTTTGCTCCACTGGAACGCGGCGTAAGTATAATCGGATGGGTACTCTTTGTCTATCGCCGTAATTCTGTTGCGCAGCGGTTGACTTGCCGACTCCCTATGCTATGATGGTCCGAGCGCGCACGCTGCTCTATAAGCCTTTGTTCCCCTGAACGAGGAGTACGAGACCCCAGGAGTGTGAACAGTTCTTGACTTTATCACTTTCTCGTTTTTCCATGCGTTGTCCAACACCCCTAGCCGGTGAAGCGCAGACGGGGCGCCGGCCGCAAACCACCACACACAGGAGCTGCAGATGAGCAAGTTAGCCCTACTCGGCGGCGAGAAGGCCGTCACCACCGAGCCGCAATCGGGCCCGCACATGCGGTCGCCGATGTGGGAGCGGGGCGACGCGCCAAGCTGGGAAGAGTTTTCGGAAGCGTTCGCCAGGAAGATGCAGGTCGAATACGCCCTGCCCGTCTCGTCCGGACAGGTGGCGCTGAACTCGGCCCTCACGGCCGCGCAGGCCGGCCCGGGGGATGAGGTGATCGTGCCCTCCTTTACCTGGATCGCCAGCGTAAGCTGCATCATGCACAACAACGCGGTGCCGATCTTCGCCGACGTCGATCCCAAGACCTTCACGCTCGACCCGGAGGACGTGCGCCGCAAGATCACCCACCGCACAAAGGCGATCATCGCGGTCGATCTCTACGGCCATCCGGTCGATCTGAAGGAGCTGCTCGCCATCGCCCGCGAACACGATATCGTGCTCATCGAAGACTCCGCGCAGGCCACCGGCGCCTACGTGGACGGACAGATCATCGGCGGCATCGCCGACATCACCTGTTTCAGCTTCGCCGGCAAACCGATCGCCGCCACCAGCGGCGGGGTGATGACGACCAACAGCCGCGAATACTACGAGCGCGGCGCGCTGGGCGGGCAGCATCCCTCTACGCTGTCCAAGATCCTCACCAACTCCGATCTGCTCAAGTACGCGTCAACCGGCGGTTACGGCGACAACCACCGCATCGACCGCTACGCGATGACCGTCGCTTACGAGGCGCTGGAGACCTTCGAGGAGGCCAACGACGCCCGCATCGCCAACTGCGAGCTCCTCACCCAGGAGCTGAGCAAGGTGAAGGGGATCACGCCGCCCTACGTCGCGCCCGGGAACAAGCACGTCTACCACATGTATTCCAGCCTCTACAACGAAGAAGAGTTGGGCGTGCCCAGGGAGACGTTCGTCAAGGCGATCAACGCTGAAGGCGTCACCGCTCTCACCTACGTCAACAGCGCCAACTTCCTTTTCCACCCCGGTGGCAAACCGATGCCGTCCGGGCCGATCCACCACCGCGCCATCTTCCAGGAGAAGAACGTGTACGGGCACGGCTGCCCCTTCCAATGCCCCCATTATGACGGCGAAGCGGACTACTCGATCGGCTCGCTGCCCGTAACCGAGGAGTTGGTGGACCGGGAGTTCAACTTCCTGCAACCGGATCTCTCCGCCCCCAACGGGCCCGACCAGATGGAGCTGTACCTGGACGCCGTGACCAAGGTGGTCGACAATATCGGCGACCTGGAAGGCTTTCAGGTCGACTAACAGCTGGCCGCGGAGGCCAAGCGCAACCGCTGCGCAGTATGCGCGCACTGAGATTGGAGATATTTCAATGCTGGAAAAATTGAGCCATGCCCAGTGGCAGGGGTACGAGCGTGAAGGCTATCTGCGCCTGGGGCGCTGTATGACCGACGATGAGCTGGCCGCGATACAGCAACGCATGGACGGGATCATGCTCGGCACCGCGCCGGTCGACTACAGCCGCATGATGATGCAGCTGGACCGCATCCCCGGCAAGACCGATGCGCCCGGACCGGGCTCCAAAGGGCACAAAGGCGCCACCCTGCACTATCGCAAGATCCAGGATCTGGAGTTCGATCCGCTCTTCCTGCGCTATATGCAGAAGCCGCTCTTCCGCCACATCTGTAGCATGGTATACGGCGCGGACACGCCGGTCTCCTGCATGCGCGCCATGTTCATGAACAAGCCGGCGGCCGACCCCGCGGACGCCGACGGGAAAGCGGGGCAGTCTGTCGGCGGCACCAACCTCGTCTGGCACCAGGATCGCTGGACCTACTTCGACCGCGATCCCCTGATCACGATCTGGACCGCGCTCGACCCGGCCACCGTCGCCAACGGCTGCGTCCACATTGCGCCCCGCCGCCATCACGCCCTGATCAATCCCAGCCACGTCTCCGGCTTTATGACCGATGATCAGGCCCAGGCCCTGGTGGCCGAAGCAGAGACGGTCCCGCTCGAAATGGAGGCCGGCGAGGCGGTGTTGCTCCACAACTATCTGCCGCACACCTCTGGCGTGAACAGCACCGCGATTGCCCGTCGCGCCTTCAGCGTCTGTTACATGGATGCCGCCACCGTCGATTCCCACAACCATGCGTACTCGTTGATCTTCGGCGACGGCGCGCTCGACCCGGAACGGCTGTAACGGCAAGAACGAGGAGTGAGGGAAGAGGAGTGAGGGAAGAGGAGTGAGAAGAGAGTAAACATCCTTCGCTCCTTGACTGCGGGGTTACCGTAACGAGCTGGTTGTAACTGGCTATCTGGCACCAACCACTTTAGTTTCAGTAGGAGAATGCAATGCAACCCGAAATCGCGCTGGCCAAACGAGAACAGATGCTGAAGGACGGTTACTGCTTTGTTGACGACATCCTGACCGAAGAGTTCCTGCAGGAGCTGCGCGAAGAATCGGAGCGCCTCATCGCCGCTCACGTCCCCCCGCCCGACGTGCGGTACCAGGGCCAGCACGTGAATGTACACGGTGAGGAGAACGACGTCATCAGGAGGCTCCTGGAATGGCAGCCGGCGCGGCAGGCGCTCGATGAGATGGGATTCGGCGATTTCGAGAGCACCGGCGGCATCATCATCCTCACCAAAGACCCGGGCGAACCGGCCCTATACTGGCACCAGGACTGGGCGAGCTGGGAGGACCCGATCAGCGTCACGCCCTGGCCGCAGCAGATCTTCGTCTCCTACTATCTGAGCGACACCAGCGTCGAGAACGGCTGTCTCAAGGTCATCCCCGGCACGCACCACAAGCGAATTGAGCTGCACGATGAGCTTGTGCCCGCGCACGAACAGGGCGCGCGCTACATCGAAGAGGACCATCCGGTCATGTTCGGCGACCATCCCGACCAGGTCGACGTCTGCGTGCGCGCCCGGTCCTTTGTGCTGGCGGACGCCCGTGTGCTGCACTCGGCGCGGCAGAACCTGACCGATGAGCGGCGGACGCTGATTCTGGCCTGGCACCGGCGGCGCGACGACGTTTGGCACGACCCCCCGGCCTACTGGGAGGGTGAGATTCCTGAAGTCCTTGCCAACCGCGACGCCGACCGGGAATACGAACGCTCGCGCATCCCCGGCGAACATCTCGAATTCAGCGGCCAGTAGGGTGCTATGCTAAGAGATATCCCAAAGGGGCCAGGAGTTTGCGAAAGCAGGAGAGACTCCTGCCTTTCAGTGCGTAGATGTTGCGAACGATCGTAATTTCAAGCGCGTGTTATGCTGCGCTCAAGCAGTGACGCGGTCGTGTATGTCCCATCGGCTTCGCTTCCGCGGTCAGGCTGATTTTCTGGAATACACCAATGAAGGCACAGATTGAGATCCCTAAAGACGTTGTTGCTGATTTCTGTCAGCGTCACCAAATCCGTCGTTTGGCTCTTATACAAAAGAGTCCTGCGTCGGAGGAAGACTTGGATCTTATCGTCGAGTTTGACTCGGGCGTAAAGGTAGGGTTATTGCACCTGGCGCGTATGGAAAAGGAGTTGAGCGAAGCGCTTGACCGTTCAACCCATCTGCTGACCTATAAGGGTGTCGAGAAAAGCCTGAACCCTCTATTCAAGGAAGCGATTGTCGATTCAGCCGTAATTCAGTATGGCGCGGGCTACACCCAAGACGCCTAAAGGTGTGAATTTCAGAAAGGAGCTCTTATTTCCCGCTCCTGACTTTTCACTTCTCATCACTGTCCACTGGAAACAGGGTCCATGCGATTTGCCCTCTTTGGCGCCGGCCGCGCCGGCACGATCCACGCCCGCAACATCGCGAACCATCCCCGCGCCGAACTCGGTTACATCTTCGACGTCGACCAGGCCGCGGCGCAGCAGCCTGACCGATGAGCGCCGGACGCTGATCCTTGCCTGGCACCGGCGGCGCGACGACGATTGGGACAACTCCCCCGGCTACTGGGAGGGCGAGATCCCTGAAGTACTTGCCAACCGCGACGCCAACCGGGAGTACGCGCGCTCGCGCATCCCCGGCGAACATCTCTCGGCTTAGCCCAACACAGGAACGATTTTCTGACTGTCTCTGGGATTCCAAATGCTGGAATCCCAGAGGATTTTTCGCGCATTGCAATTCACAGAAACATATATATAATTATTTTATCTTGGGCTCCTGTCGTCAGATCTGGTCAATACGATGCCTGAACGCTGGGCTTTGCTTGACGGTCATGCCGACAGGTGTTCAGCCGGGCCATATCTCTGTAGAAAGACGTGAGCCTGCGATCGTTTAGCTGTTTTCGACAGCCGGCAAACCAGCTTGTACGGGAATCATGGCACAAAAGCGGAGCGCGCCGTATGGAAGCTGGCGTTCCCCAATCAGCGCTGGACTGGTGGCTGCCAGTTCACAGCACTGGATCAACCAACTCTATGCGGCAAGCGATAATATCTACATACTTTTACGTATCCCCGAACAGGGCGGTCGGAGCGCCGTCGCCCGCTTGCTTGCGGATGGGCACATTGAGCAACTGACGCCGGCGACTTTCGATGCACGGACGCGGGTATATGAGTACGGCGGCAGCTGCTTCGCCGTTAAAGACGGCGTAATCTACTTCTCCAACTTTCCCGACGACCGCCTGTATCGCCACCTGCCCGGCGAATCTCCCCGACCTATTACAGCCGAAGGCGCAATGCGTTACGCCGACCTGGTCATCGACCACAGGCGCAACCGGCTGATCTGCATCCGTGAAGATCACACGCCCACAGGCGAACCCAAACACACCATCGCTGCGGTCAATCTCGACGGTGACGAGTTTGGCGCTGTCCTGTTCGATCAGACAGATTTCGTCGCCTTCCCCGTTCTGAATGAGGATGGCCGCAAATTGGCCTGGGTCGCCTGGAACCACCCCAACATGCCCTTCTTTTCCAGCAGCCTTTGGGCCGCGGATGTGGACGAGGATGGCAGCCTGGCGAACGTTCAGCAGATCGTGCCGGAGCGGGAGGAGAGCGTTACCGATCCCCGCTGGTCTCCAAACGGAGACCTCTACTTCTGCTCCGATCGCTCAAATTGGTGGAACCTCTATCGCTGGCATGATGGCGAGATCACGGCGGTGTCTCCAATGGAGGCAGAGCTGGGCAATCCCTATTGGAATATCGGCAAGACGATGTACCGTTTTCTCACGCCATCCCGGGTTCTGGCCGCCTACAATGAGAATGGCACGTGGCATCTCGGGCAGATCGATACGGAGACAGGTGCACGCAGGGAACTCAACACCGACTTCACATATATTATCCATCTGGAGGTGGTCGGTGATCACGCTTTCGTCGTGGCGGCATCGCCAGGCACACCGCGTTCTCTGTTTAAGATTGACCTGAGAAGCGGGGCATACACCTGCCTGGCAAGTTCGGTGCAGGATGCGGTTTCGGAGGCGTATATCTCTCCGAGCGCGCACATCTCCTACCCAACTGAAAATGGTCTTCAAGCCCATGGGTATTACCATCCGCCGCACAACCCGGATTATGTGGCGCCCGAAGGTGAGCTGCCGCCTCTGATCGTCAACGCGCACGGTGGCCCGACCGGTTCGGTCAAACACGCGCTGGATATGGGGGTGCAGTTTTACACAAGCCGCGGGTTTGCCGTGTTGGAAATCAATTACGGCGGCAGCGCGGGTTACGGCCGGGAATATCGGAATCGGCTGCGGGGAAAGTGGGGTGTCGTTGACGTCGACGATGCCGTCAACGGCGCGCGCCACCTGGCGGAACAAGGGCTTGCGGATAAAGCGCGAACCATCGTACGAGGCGGCAGCGCGGGCGGCTATACTACCTTTGCCGCACTTGCCTTCCGCGACGAGTTCAAGGCGGGCTCAAGCCACTACGGTATCAGCGACCTTGAATTCTGGGATCAGGAGACGCACAAATTCGAAGCCCACTATGCCAGCGCCCTGATCGGGCCCTATCCCGAGCAGAGGGCTCTTTATCAGGAGCGCTCACCGATTCATAGAGCCGGCGAAATCAACGCGCCGTTGCTCATATTTCAAGGGCTCGAAGATAAGATTGTGCCGCCCAACCAGTCCCGTTTTGTTGCCGAAGCCCTGCGCGCCAGGGGGGTGCCGGTGGTGCATATCGAATTCGAAGGCGAGGCGCATGGGTTCCGTTTCTTCGAGACGAACGTCCGCGTTCACCAGACGGAGCTGGCATTCTTCGGTCAGATTTTCGGGTTCGAGCCCGCCGACGATCTGCCGCCTCTGCATATCGACAACCTGGAGGGCTTTTCTCGCAACACGAACGAGTGACCAGCCTGCAGTAGCCGGCAGGGAAGACCGGATTCTCTCGCTCTCGCCCATATTCGAGAAGAATGCCAGGCGGCAGATTGAGCTCATCGTTGCCCTTCAGGCTTGCGGCTCCCCGTTCAGCCCTCAGAGAGCGCGCGGCGTCTGAACGCCGCCCACATGGAGGCCTGCTGTGAGTTCCAATGTAGACGAGAATGCCGCCAGCACAGTCATCGAAACGTTCATGCAGCGCACCCACGCATCCGGCGAGTGGGACGCGCGCGCCAAGAAGTCGATGCCCGGCGGGGACACCAGGGCAGCCTCATACTACACCCCCTATCCTGCATACATGGCGCGCGGCGAAGGGTGCTACCTCTATGACTTGGATGAAAACAGGTACATCGACTTCCTAAACAACTATACCTCTCTGATCCATGGGCACGCACACCCCGCCACGGTCAGCGCAATCCAGGAGCAGGCGGCCAGGGGAACCGTTCTCGGTTCCGCCGCCGAAGTGACGGTTGAACATGCTGAGATGCTGTGCAGCCGCGTGTCCAGCCTGGAGAGCGTGCGCTACTGCAATTCCGGAACCGAAGCGACACATTTGGCCATGCGCGCGGCGCGGGCATTCACAGGCAAAGACACCATCGTCAAGATGGACGGCGGCTACCACGGCTCCCATGACTATGTACAGGTAAACGTCCAGTCCGACGCTGCTGAGGATGGTCTGCCGCGACCGCGGATTACCACCAGGGGTGTGCCGGCGGCGGTGCTGGAAGGAATGCGCGTGGCGCCGTTCAATGATCTCGATGCCCTGGAGAATCTCTTGCGCGTCCACAGCGATGGGATCGCCGCCATCATTCTGGAACCTGTACTCGGCTCCGGTGGGGGCGTCGAACCGGAACAAGGATACCTGCAAGGCGTCAGGCAGCTGGCGGACACCTATGACGTGCTGCTGATCTTCGATGAGATTCTGACATTTCGACTTGACGTAGGCGGCGTTCAGGCCTCTGTCGGCGTGACACCGGATCTGACGTCGGTAGCCAAGTTCATAGGAGGCGGGCTGCCCCTGGGCGCGTTTGGGGGCCGGCAGGATATCATGGCGCCGTTTGCCCCGACACACCCCCAAACCATCCCCCACAACGGCACGTTCAACGGCAACAACATCACCATGGCCGCGGGTATGGCGACGATGAAGGCGTATGGGGCCGAAGAGGTGGTGCGGATCAACGACCTGGGCCAGCGGCTGAAGGACGGGTTCAACCGGGCATTTCAGGCGGCAGGCATGAGGGCCCGCGCCGCGGGTCTGGGATCGATCATCCGCATCCACTGGGGTGAAGGCGAAATACGAACGGCGCGGGAGGCAAAGGCCGCGCAGGATGCCGCCCGGGATCTGCCCAAACTCTTGCACTTGGAGTTGATGAACCGGGGCATATTCAGCGCGCCTCGATGCCAGTTCGCAATCTCCACGCCGATGACCGAGCGCGAGATCGATGCGGCTGCCGCTGTGATGGCGCAGAGTCTGGACGTAGTCAGGCCCTATATGATCGAACATACACCCCACCTCTTGCAGGACTGACGCGTCTATGCAATCAGGAGCGCGTCTGCTGTGTCACACGCAGGCCCGGATTCAGTTCGGAATCTCTGTTCGTACACTGGGCTGCTCAAAAGACCCAAGAGTGGATGAGCTAGCGCCCTTTTCTGTACTTTCGGCAATTTGAGGGGAGAGTGAGTGGATGAAGATCCTCTGGCAGGCATGGTATGGAGACCGGGAAATCGAGCTGGACTTTCCGGAAACCTGGCGTGTGGAAAAAGTGCAGATGGCTGACGCTGCGCCGGCTGAGCCGGATTCCCTGGCTGAAAGGCTGCGGCAACCGATCGGCGCGCCAACCCTGCAGGAACTGGCCGGAACAAGCACGCAGGCTGCAATTGTTGTTGAGGACATCACGCGCCCCTCCCCTCTGGGGCATATTGCGTCCCTGGTGATCGCCGAACTGCAAGCGGGCGGCCTCGATCCCGAGAATATCCGTTTCATCATTGGCCTGGGCGCGCATACGCCGATGCGCCGCCAGGAGTTAATCTTGAAACTGGGTCGCTCGATCGTGGAAGATTTCCCCATCTATCAGAATCAGCCCCACGAAAACCGCAAATATCTGGGCGAAACCCAGCGCGGGACACCGATCTATACCAACGCTTTCTTTTTGGAGGCTGACCTGCGGCTCAGCATCGGCACAATTGTGCCCCACGGCCATGCAGGGTTTGCCGGCGGGGTCAAGACGGTGGCGGTGGGCATGGCCGGTATCGAGACGCTGCATGCCAACCACACCATCGCCTACAGGCTGCCGCACTCCATGGCGGGTCGTATAGAGGGCAATGAACTGCGCGCAGATTTGGAGGAGATCGGCCGCAAGGTAGGCCATCGTTTTGCGGTCAATACAGTGGTCAATTCGCGTCGCGAACTGGTCGCCCTTTTCGCCGGTGACCCGGTGGCAGCCCACCGCGCCGGCGTCAGGTTTGCGCGCAAAGTCTATAGTACCAGGTTTCCGCCTCCGGCCGACATCGCGGTCTTCAACGCCTATCCCAAGGACACCGACCTGGTGCAAGTGCTCAACTCGATGAATGCCGTGGCGCGGGATCTCAGACGTGCGATCAAGCCGGCCGGTTCAGCGGTGCTGGCCACCGCCTGCACGCACGGCGCCGGCATTCACTATCTCCTCAGCAGCGGCATGCGCGCGCATGGTCCGCTCAAACGCGAGAAAATCCATCTGGGAAAGAACGGGCTGATCATCTTTTCGCCCAATCTTTCCTATGCGGATATTGAGGAATTTCCGCAGGACACATGTCTCTTCAACAGTTGGCCGGAAGTGGTCGCAGAACTGAGAAGACGCCACGGGAACGAGGCCGCTGTCTCGGTCTTTCCCAACGCTGCCCTTCAGATCCCGGAGGAGATCGCCATGCTGGAAGACTAGCCGGCAAGGGGCAACTCCGGCAACGGACTTGAAAAACGTTGCCGACTGCGGGGCCCCCATCTCTAACGATTCAGTCATATTTCAAAGGAACAGAGCAACATGTCCAGCGAAACCCAGCGCACCTTGCAGCCAGAAGACCTGTTTCAACTTCAGTTCCTGCAGGATGCCAAGTTGTCCCCTAGCGGAACGCAGGCTGCTTACTGTATTTCGCATGTCGACACGGACATAGACGAGGAGTACTGCGCCATCTGGATCCTTTCGCCTCAGACCGGTGAAGCGCGGCAGCTCACGGACGGCCAAGCCGTCGATAGCAATCCTTTCTGGTCGCCCGATGAAACCCAGATCGCTTTTTTTTCAAACCGTAGCGGTGTAAAGCAACTTCATACGATTTCTGTAGACGGCGGCGAAATGCGAATGCTGACGAATCTGCCGCAAGGCGTTGGTCGCGGCCCGGCCTGGTCACCTGATGGGAAGCATATCGCTTTCTCAGCGCGAGCAACTTCTGAACCGGTTTTCCCCACCAAGCCCTACCGGGTAACTCGGAAGATCTACAGGCTCGACGCGATGGGCTATCTTCACAACGCCGTACATGACCTCTATGTTGTACCGGCCACAGGAGGAGAGGCGCGCAACCTGACCCAGGACGAGAATCACAACTGCCGCTACACAGCGCCGGAATGGTCTCCCGACAGCCAGGAGATCCTGTTCACGACCACATTCTTCCCAGATGAATATCGTTTCTTCGCTGCGCTGCGGGTGGCCAATCTGAACGGCGAGGTGCGCGATCTGGTCAGGGAATGGGGATATGCCGCCTACTCCGCGGTCTGGTCGCCAGACGGGGCGCGCGTGATCTTCGTCGGCAACCAGATCGATGCGCCCTTCAGCGCCCAGAACCACCTGTGGGTGGTTGATAGCAAGGGAGGCGCGCCCGAGTGCCGCACAACCGGGCTGGTTGGCAATATCGAAGGCCCTCTGCAGGCAGATATGCCGGTTGGCTACCGCGATTACCCGAAATTCCAGGTTGCCGACGATGGGCGGAACGCCTATGTGCGCATACAGGATGGCGGAAAAATGCAGGTGTATCGGGTCGCCCTTGACGGGGATATCGACTGTGAAATGGTGGTGGGCGGCGACCGCGCCTGTTATCCTATCGGCCTGCATGACGGCCGCCTGCTGATGTCGGCCTCCAACCTCAACGTGCCGCCCAATCTTTACCAGGTAGATGTGGACGGGGCCCATGAACGGCAACTCACGCATTTCAATGCCGAACTGCTGGCGGGTGTGGCGCAGCCAGAGACGGTCCGCTTGTCCTGTGCCAGCAGCGATGGCGTTCCGGTGGAAGGATGGTTGATGAAACCGCCTGGCGGCGCGCCGCCATATCCCACCATTCTCTATATTCACGGGGGACCGCACCACGGCTGGGGGCACATCTTCTCCTTCGACTTTCAAATGCTCGCGGGCGCGGGCTATGCTGTCCTGCTGGTCAACTATCGCGGTTCAACCGGATACGGCGACGATTTCAGCAACGCTATCAATGGCCCCCATCTGATGGAGTTGGAGTATGCCGACCTGATGGCAGCGGTCGACCATGTGATTGAAGAGGGTCTGGCCGACCCCGATCAAATGGGCGTCTGCGGCCTCTCCTATGGGGGATGTCTATCCTGCTGGATCATAACGCATACCGATCGCTTCAAAGCCGCCGTACCTGAAAACGCGGTCATCAATCGGGCTACCTGGTATGGAGTCAGCGACATGGGGCCCACCCATCCTGAATCCATTGGAGGCCATCTGTTTGAAGTCCCGGAAGCCTACCGGCGCTGTTCATCGATCACCTACGCCCATCGCTGCACGACGCCGACATTATTAATTCAGGGGGAGAAGGATCTGCGCGTGCCAACGGAGCAGTCAGAACAGTTTTACACGGTGCTGCGGGCCAATGGCTGTACAGTCGAGATGCTGCGCCTGCCTGAAAGCCCCCACAGCGGATCAGTCGGCGGCCCGCTGGAGATTCGCCGCGCCCAGAATGAGGCGCTGTTAGACTGGATGAATCGATATGTGCCGGCTGCCGGATAGAGCTTCAGGCAACTGTTCCCGGTGACGCGTTCTCCGGGCAGGGCGTTTCCTATGAGATCATTCAAGGAAGACCAGGCACGGTCAAATCTGGATCAGGCGCTGGCGCGGTTGTTTGCCGGCGGGGGCGTCAGCGCAGGGCCTGGCGTCAAGAACGCAGTACTGCGCGTGGAGATTCCGGACCTGGGCTTTGTTCACGAGGCAGCGGTGGGCAAGGCCAACGCCGATTCGGATGCGCCGATGACACCTGGCCACCAGTTCCATCTGGCCAGCGTGGCCAAGACGATGACCGCGACACTCCTGCTGCAGCTGTGGGAAGAAGGGGCTCTGGGGCCGCGTGGATTGGATACCGCCCTGGCCGACCTCGCTCTTTTCGATGAAGAGATCGCGGCGCGGCTGAACATGATCGACGGCGTCAGCTACGGCAAGAAGATCACCGTTCGCCATCTGCTGACACATACCGCCGGCATCAAGGATGCTGTCGTGGATGATGCCACCGGCACGGCGCACGACTACGGCGAGCCGGCCCCCGGTTCATACGGCGCGCGGCTCAGAAAGGCTATCCCTGCGCATCTGGCCTGCCTGGCCGATCCGGCTTGCGACATTTCCGTCCTGATCACGAGCAAAGAGTGGACCATGTGGGATCCAGCTTGCCCCGAAGACAAGGAAGCAGGGGTCATAAACTGGTTTCTGGCCAGCGGTACCGCAGCGGCCTCGCTCACCCCGCCCGGCGAGGCGTTCCACTACAGCGATACCGGGTATGTAATCCTTGGGCTGCTGTCGGAGAAGCTCTCCGGCAAGAGCCTGCACCGGCAGTGGCGGGAACGTATCTTCGACCCGCTTGGCATGGACAAGAGCTATCTGGCCTACGCCAGAGATCCTGAGCCTGAACCGTGGATATACGAGGTTTCCGACTTCTATCTCGGAGATGTCCCTTATGTGACCAGCCGCATCAACGTTTCGTTTGATCGCGGCGGCGGCGGCGTCGTCTCCACCGCGGCCGATGTGATTCGATTCCTGCGCGCGTTGATGGACGGCCAGCTGTTCCAGAATGCGGACACGCTGGCAGCGATGTTGCAGTGGCGCTCATGTCCCGGAATCAGCCCACCCCGAGCCGGTGTTGGATTAGGGATATTCGCCGAAGGAAGCGGACAAGGAAGGGTGGCTTTGGGCCATTCCGGCGCGTATGGCGCCAAGATGTACTTTGAGCCGGAGAGCGGTATCTATTTCTGCGGCACGGTGAACCAGCGAACCGGGGCGCCCTACTACTGGTGGAAGGAGATGTTTGAAGCGGTTCATATGGCCCGCTCCTGATACACAGGAGAGCCATCCAGCCCCGTCTGTGCATGAGTATGCGCCCAATCGGTCTTCCCAAAAAGCAAGGATATACGCGATTTCGCACAACATGACTAAGCGCACAGTCCGGCCTGAAGACCTGTTTCGATTCCAGTTCTTGCAGGATGCCAAACTTTCGCCCGACGGAAGTCATGTCGCCTACTGCATCACGCACGTTGATGCCGAAAGCGACGAGGAACGCGCCGCGATCTGGCTGCTTGCCCTCGATACCGGTGAAGCGCGCAAATTGACAGCCGGGCTGGCGCAGGACAGCCATCCGGCATGGTCTCCTGACAGCGCGCAGCTGGCCTTCTTTTCGACACGCACCGGCAGACGGCAGCTTTACGCTATGGCGGTTTCCGGCGGCGCGCCGCGGCAGCTCACCAAGCTTGCCCAGGGCGTGCGCAGAGGTCCGGTTTGGTCGCCCGACGGCCGATATATCGCCTTTTCCGCCTCAGCAACAGCAGCCCCGGCCTTTCCTGACAAACCGTATCGCGTCACCCGCACGGTCTATCGTCTCGATGGCGAAGGCTATCTGCATGACACAGCTCCCGACCTGTTTGTTGTGCCGGCCGGCGGAGGCGATGCACGCAACCTGACCCAAGATGACGCCTACAATTGCTATCGCACCGGCCCAGTCTGGTCCCCCGACAGCCGTGAGATCCTCCTTGCCACCGCCTGCTATCCCTTTTCGTACCGCTGGTTCGCCGCGCTGCGCGTCGTGGACCTGAACGGCGAGGTGCGCGATGTCGTCAAGGACTGGGGATATGCCACCAACCCTCCCTCAGCCGGCTGGACGCCGGACGGGGAGAGGATCGTCTTTGTCGGCAACCCGGTGGACGCCCCCAAGCAGAGCCACAAGCATCTGTGGGTCGTTCCCAAGCAGGGCGGAACCCCGCAATGCCGCACCACCGGCATCCAGCATAATGTGGCGGGGAAATTCCAGTTCGATATGCCGATCATCGCCTGTGACGCGCCCAATCTGCATATTTCCGCCGACGGGAAGGATGCCTACGTCCCTGTTCAGATTGGCGGCACAAAATCGATCTATCGCATCGCCCTTACAGGGGAAACGGACTATGCGCCTGTGGTCGACGGCGAGCGAGTGTGCGATGTTGTCGGGTTGAACGGTGACAAGGTTTTGATGACTGTCAACACCTTTAACGAACCTGGCAACCTCCATCTGGCTGATGCCGACGGCACAGATGGGCGGAAGGTCACCGCCTTCAATCGTGCCCTGCTGGCAGAGTTTGACCTTCCTGCGGTAAAGCATCTCACATTTGCCAGCAAGGACGGCACGCCTATAGAGGGATGGCTCATGCTGCCGCCATCCGGGGAGCCGCCCTATCCCACCATACTCTTCAACCATGGCGGCCCCGACATGGCCTGGGGAAACGTATTCTCTCTCGATTTTCAGATGCTGGCCGGCGCAGGCTACGCTGTGCTGCTGGTCAACTATCGCGGCTCGCTTGGCTATGGTGGCGCCTTCATGGCCGCGATCAACCGCAGAATGGGCGAGTTGGAGTTCGCCGACCTGATGGCCGGTGTCGACCACAGTATCGAGTTGGGGTTGGCCGATCCGGAGCGCCTGGGCGTGTGCGGGTCATCGTACGGCGGCTATCTCACGTGCTGGGCCGTCTGCCACACCGACCGGTTCAAGGCCGCCGCGGCGGAAAACCCGATCACAAACTGGGAATCCTGGTATGGCGCGGCCGATATATTCTCCTCCATCGCTCTCCCTTGGGAAGCAATGGGTGGTCCCCCACACCGGGCCTTCGACGCCTACCGCAACGCCTCACCGATTCACCTGGCCCATCGCTGCACGACCCCAACTCTGCTGATTCAGGCTGAACGAGACCTGCGCTGCCCTGCGGAGCAGTCTGAGCAGTTCTATACCGTCCTGCAGGCGAACGACTGCATCGCGGAGATGCTGCGCCTGCCTAACAGCTCGCATGGCGGCTCGACCTCCGGCGCACTGGAGATCAGGCGCGCGCAGAACGAAGCCCTGCTCGACTGGATGGACCGGTATGTTATCGCATAGCCGTCTTGGGGTGTTGGCGCAAGCAGGGACACCCCGCAATGCCGCCAATCCGGGCACAATGGATATTCAGGATCGCCAATGCTAGTCTACACACTCAGACGACTGCTGTTGATCTTCCCGACCCTCCTGGGGGTCTCTCTGGTTATCTTTGCAATCCTCGCTCTGGCGCCCGGAGACCCGCTCGCAGCCGTTGTCAGCGAAGAATACGGGAATACGGCCGAGGACATTGAGCGAATCCGGGAGCAACTTCACCTGAACGATCCCCTCCACGTGCAGTACCTGAACTTTCTCTGGGACGCAATGCGCGGCGACCTGGGCACTTCGTTCCGCGGCGGGAGTTCAGTTCTGAACGATATCCTGGCCAGACTTCCCAGCACGATCCAACTGGCGATCGCCGGTTTGATCGCGACCATGCTGTTGGGTATCTCAGCGGGCGTTCTGGCTGCCCTCTATCGCGGGGGCCTGCCCGACAAACTCACCATGGTCTTCGCCTTCGTCGGCGTTTCCATACCCAGCGTATATGCCGCCCTCCTCCTGCTTCTGATCTTCGCTGTAGAGTTGAGATGGTTCAAAGTGGTAGGTGATGAGGGTCTCAAGAGCCTCGTCCTGCCGGCTGCGGCGATGGCTCTGATTCCGGCCGGGGTCCTGGCCCGCCTCACACGCGCCAGCATGTTGGAGGTGATGGAAGAGGACTACGTCCGCACCGCCCGCGCCAAGGGTATTCGCGAGTCTCTGGTGACATTCATGCACATTTTTCGCAATGCCCTGATCCCAATCGTGACCTATCTGGGGCTACTGGCCGGGAGTCTTCTTTCAGGCCAGGTGTTTGTGGAAAATGTATTTGGCCGCCCGGGGTTGGGAAGATTTCTGGTTGATTCGATCAGCGCCAGGGACTATCCGCAGATTCGTGGGGGAATTCTCTTTGTCGCCGCCGGCTATGTCTTCGTCAATCTGATCGTCGATCTGCTGTACGGCGTTATTGATCCACGCATCACGTATGAATGAGGGAAGGCTATGAGCAGGACCAAGCCCCAAGCGGCTCGAGGCGGGACGGCAGCATCCGAAGGCATAGAAATCGCTCCAGCGGCCGGCGACTGGCTGGTGGCCAGCAGATCGCCAGTGCGCAGGGCCGCGCTCCGCTTCTTCCGCGATCCCCTTGCGGTGACCGGGCTGTTGATCATGGCGCTGATCATTCTGATCACCCTTATCGCGCCCCGGCTCTTCAGCTGGGAAGAGATAATCAATGTCTCTAACGCGACCAAGCTGCAGCCGCCCAGCGCGGCGTACCCCTTTGGCACTGACAACCTCGGACGGGACCAGCTGGGCCGCGTTATCTGGGGCGGGCGCGAATCGCTGCGGGCCGGTTACCTGGTCGTACTGATTGGGCTGGGCGGCGGGACAATTCTGGGGTTGATTTCCGGCTTCGCAGGTGGCTGGGTAGACAACCTCATCCAGCGATGTGTGGACGTGCTGCTCGCCATCCCCGGCATTCTGCTGGCATTGAGCGTGGTCGGGGCTCTGGGGCCGGGCCTTGTACAGGTGATGCTCGCCGTCGGATTGGCCAATATCCCCGACTATACCCGCCTTATTCGCGGCTCCGTGCTGGAGGCCAAGGAGAACGAATATGTCCGCGCCGCCCGTGTGCTTGGCGCCGGCAACGGGCGCATCATGTTCCGCCACATTCTCCCCAACGTGATCGGGCCGATCCTGGTCTATGCCACGCTGGGGCTGGGCATCGCTATCATGATCACGGCAGGGCTGAGCTATCTCGGTTTGGGCGCCCAGCCGCCCTCTCCGGAATGGGGCGCCATGCTGAATCTGGGCCGGGAATTCATGCGCCATGCCTGGTGGATGCCTGTTTTCCCGGGCTTGGCAATCGTGATCGCCGTTCTTTCCATCAACTTGATCGGTGACGGGTTGCAGGATGCCATCAACCCCAAACTGAGAAAGTAGCCAGCTATCACGGAGGTATCGTGATCCGATCTGTTCCAATCCCTGGACCATACTGGACGAAAGGAGACGCCAATGGAGTGTTTACCGCTGCGGATACGTCACAGTATTGAAAAGTTCACGTGTAACTCAATCATCAGGAGGAACAAGATGAACAAGAGATTTCTGTTCGCCTTCGCGGCGCTGCTTGCGCTCGCCCTGGCTGCGGCCTGCGCTCCGGTCGCTCCGGCCGAAATGGAGGAGTCAACCGGGGCAGATTCCATGATGGGCGGGACCCTGCGTATCGCTCTTCCCGCAGACGTAACCTCGCTGGATCTGCACAAAACCTCCAGAGGAGATGATGCGCTTGTGGTTGGGCAGTGGTTCAACGCAACCCTCATCACCCAGAATTCCGACGGTGAATATATCCCCTATCTCGCCGAAAGCTGGGAATTCTCCGACGACGGGCTGATGTGGACCTTCCACCTGCGGGACGATGTCAAGTTCCATAACGGGGATCCGGTCACGGCGCACGACTTTGTCTGGACCTATGAGCGCGCGCTGGACCCCGATCTCGCTTCACCCGGAACGGGTCGGCGTCTGGCCGGAATGACCTTTGAAGCGCCGGACGACTATACGGTGGTGTTCCACTTCCCGACTCCGGCCATCTCTCTGTTGCAGTTCCTGAATTGGGGCTACATGGCGCCAATGTCCCAGCGAGCGGTAGAGGAGCTGGGCGCTGAGTATGAGCTGAATCCGGTCGGAACAGGTCCGTACAAGGTGGTTGAGGTGCGGCCGGGCGAAGGGGTTACCCTGGAGCGCTGGGACGAATACAATTGGGGCCCCGAATTCTTCGAAGGCGCCAACACCGGTCCATACAACTTCGACAGCGTCGAGTTCAGGATTCTGCCCGAAGAGGCAACCCGCATTGCGGCGCTGGAATCGGGAGACATCGACTACGTTAACGGCATCTCCAATCCGCTCGACGTGGCCATTCTCGAGGCCGCCGGCGTAACCGTTCAGCAGGCGCCGTACGGCCAGGTGCGCATGATCTATCTTCAGAACCATGTCCCGCCCTTTGATGACGTGCGTGTGCGCCAAGCGCTGAACTATGCCGTGAACCGCGAGGAGATCACGCAGATCGTCACCGATGGGGCAGACCAGCTCAGCCGCGGTCCCATCAGCCCGGGTATGCTGGGCTATGATCCTGAGATCGAAGAAGAGTGCGGCTATCACTTTGACCTGGATCGGGCCAAGGAGCTTATGCAGGAGGCTGGCTATACCTATGGCGACGACGGCATGCTCATCACGCCCGACGGCGAGCCTTTCAGCCTGACTCTGATCGGCGAACCGGTTGACAGCGGCACCGCTTATATGGAAGTTCTGCAGTCCATGTGGCGGGAGCTCGGTCTGGACATCGCGATCGAAAGCACAGAACCCTCTCTCCTCTATCCGAGGCTCACGGAACGTGACTACGAAATGGGCTACGGTCGCCGCGGCGGCTGGACGAGCTACGACTACCTGTATGCCATCTACCACTCCAGCACCGGGCGCGATCTGCCCGGTTCCATGCGCTCCGCCGTTGATGATCCCATCACCGATGCGCTGCTGGAAAAGAACCGCGCGATGGCCTCGGACCATCCGGATCTGCAGGGTTCGATCAATGAGCTTTACTGCCATATCGCCGAGCAGTCCTACTCTGTCTGGATCTCCGACGGTGTGTTCAGACCATCGATTGGGCCCAGAGTGCAAGGCGTTGTCGCGGGGCCGGCCTTCGCCGGACGCCCCGTGTACTTCTCCAATGCTTACATTGCGCCCGAAGATCGCTAGTTATTCATGAGGAGGCGCGGGGCCAACTCTGCGCCTCCTCACCCCAATCCATCGCCAAGTTCCAGCTCAAACCTTCTGCCAAGGTTGCTCCATGGCCCATCTGCTTGAAGTGCGCGATCTCGTCACCCGCTTCTATACCGAAGACGGCGCCGTACACGCCGTTAACGGCATCTCCTACACGCTCGATGAAGGGGAGTCTTTGGGCATTGTCGGCGAAAGCGGCTCAGGCAAGACCGTCGGCGTCCTCTCGCTGATGGGGCTGATACCCGATCCGCCGGGACGTGTCGAGCGCGGCGAGGTCTTCTTCGCGGACAACGATCTGCTCAAGCTGTCGGCTGACCAGCTGCGTGACATTCGCGGGCGCGAGATCGCCATGATCTTCCAGGATCCGATGACCTCTCTCAACCCGGTCCTGACCGTCGGTTACCAGATTGCCGAGATAATGCGCCCGCACCTGAACCTGTCCCAGGAAGAGATTACAGAGCGAACAGTCGAGTTGATGGAGTTGGTGGGCATTCCCAACGCCGCCAGCCGCCGCAAGGATTTCCCGCACCAGTTTTCCGGGGGCCAGCGCCAACGCATTATGATTGCCATGAGCCTGGCCTGCAATCCATCCGTTCTCATTGCTGACGAACCGACAACCGCGCTCGACGTCACCATCCAGGCCCAGATTATCGACCTGGTCAAACGGTTGAGCGAACAGTTTGGCATGGCGACCATCTGGATAACCCACGATCTAGGTGTGGTGGCGGGGCTGGTCAATAGAGTAATCGTGATGTACGCCGGATTCATTGTCGAATCTGCATCAGTGCTCGACCTTTACAAGAAGACCAGCCACCCCTACACTCTCGGCCTGCTGCAGTCGCTGCCTTCCCTCCATGCCACCATCGCCACCGACCGGCTGATCCCGATTGAAGGGGCGCCGCCGGATCTGCTCCAGGCGCCGGTCCACTGTCCGTTTGCCCCCAGGTGTCAATTTGCCGTGGACCAATGCTGGCAGGAGAATCCACCTCTGCAACGTGTGGCCTCAAATCACGATTCCGCTTGCTGGCGCTGGCAGGATGTTCGCGCTGCGACGGAGCAACTGGCATGAGCGAAGTGACGAAGGAAGTTCTGCTTGAAGTACGGGATTTGAAGAAGTACTTTCCCATCCGCCGCGGCCTGTTTCGGCGTCAAGTCGGCGAAATAAAGGCCGTGGACGGCGTCTCCTTCGACATCTATCAGGGCGAAACTTTGGGCCTGGTCGGTGAATCGGGAGGCGGCAAATCCACAACCGGCTGGACAATCATCCGCGATCTTGAACCCACCGCTGGTTCGGTGCGTTTTCAAGGCCAGGACCTGTCCATCCTGGCGCATGGCGAGATGCGCCGGATGCGTCGCCACATTCAGATGATTTTTCAGGACCCCTATGCCTCGCTCAACCCGCGTATGACGGTTGGCAGTATTGTCTCGGAGCCGCTGGAAGTGCATAAGATCGGCACATCTGACCAACGGCGGGCGCGCGTCCAGGAGCTGCTGGAGATCGTCGGCCTCAACCCCGGTTTCATCAATCGCTACCCCCATGAATTCTCAGGAGGTCAGCGCCAGCGGATTGGCATCGCTCGCGCCCTGGCCACCAATCCGACCTTTGTTGTCGCCGATGAACCGATCTCGGCCCTGGACGTATCGATCCAGGCCCAGGTCGTCAACCTGTTGTGGGACCTCAAACACGAGTTCGGTCTGACCTACCTCTTCATCGCCCATGATCTGTCGATGGTGCGCTACATCAGCGACCGCGTGGCCGTGATGTATCTGGGGCGGGTCGTCGAAATGGGGTCGACTGAGGATGTGTACCGATCCTCGTTGCACCCGTATACCCAGGCCCTTGTGTCGGCTATCCCGGTCGCCGATCCGGAGGTGGAGATGACCCGGCAGCCGATCATCCTCGAGGGCGATGTGCCCAATCCCGCCAATCCGCCGTCCGGCTGCCACTTCCATCCGCGTTGCGTCCACGCAACCGAGATCTGCTTGCAGGATGATCCCGAATTCCGCAACCTGGGCCAGGACGCAGAGCATTGGGTCGCCTGCCATCATGCGGAACAGGTCCAGGGTCAGACATTTGGGAACTGACTGCCGTCCCGGAACGACCGATCTCCCCCCGCAACGCCCCCTTTGTCATGCTTAGAGGGTTTTGGCAGATTCTCCCAGCAGAAAGCGGTTTACCCCTGGCGAGCCAACATTCCATCTATCGCAACGCTGTTTGACATGCGCAACCTCCGCTATGTATACTCACCTGCGCGTCGCCGCCAACTCGCCGCAGGACGCATAACCTCTGGGTTGCTTGGCGCGTGTTCGGCTGGATCCGCTTCACAGTTCCCAATGTCTCGAATTTAGTGGCCCCCGGCGACCGGATACCGAATTGATGCGATTTGCCCTCTTTGGCGCCGGCCGCGCCGGCACGATCCACGCCCGCAACATCGCGAACCATCCCCGCGCCGAACTCGGTTACATCTTCGACGTCGACCAGGCCGCGGCGCAGCGGCTGGCGGACGCCCGCGGAGGGCAGGCGCCCCGCAGCGCGCAGCGGATCTGGGAAGCGGACGACGTCGATGCCGTCCTGATCGCCTCGTCGACCGACACGCACGTCGACCTGCTGCGGCAGGCGATGCGGGCCGGCAGGCCCACCTACTGCGAGAAGCCGATCGATCTTGACATCGAGAAGGTGCGACTGTTCGTGGAAGAAGCATCCGGGTGCGACCTGCCGATATTCATCGGGTTCCGCCGCCGCTTCCAACCTGAATTTCGCGCCATGCAGCGGCAGCTGAGAGATGGCGCAATCGGGCAGATCGAGTCCATCCGCATCACGGCCCGCGACTTTGCGCTGGCTTCTCTCGCCTTTCTGCAGCGGTCCGGCGGCCTGCTGCGCGACAAGATGATCCACTACTTCGACCTGGCCCCATGGCTCGCCGCGGAGAGGCCGACCGAGGTCTACGCAACCGGCACCTGCCTTATCGATCCCGTTGTGGGCCAGATGGGCGACGTCGACACCGCGGTGGCGGTCCTGCGCTTCCCCAGCGGCGCGCTGTGTACGATAGAGAACGGCCGGCGCGCGGCCTACGGCTTTGACGACCGGGTTGAAGTTTTCGGCGCCAAAGGGATGCTGCAAGGCGGCTCCGGCCCCGCCGAGAATCTGGTCCGGTTCAGCGCCGCGGGCATTATGCAGAGCCGGTTTCCCGACTACTACGGCGAGGAGAGCTTCGCCTACGCGCTTGACGGCTTCATCACCGCGCTCGAAAGCGGCGCGGCCGTCTCGCCCTCGCTGCAGGACGGCTACCAGGCCCAGCTCATCGCCGAGGCAGCGATTGAGTCCATGCGCGCCAACCGGCCGGTGAAACTCTAATGGACATAACCGGCGCGGACACAGTAAATGCGCTACCGCTTCGCCCATCGCGCCCGAAGCATATCCAATCAGTCTTTGCCCGCCCATGAACACAGTCCCTGACCCTACCGCCAACGCCTATCCACTCCGCGGCGGGGAGAGCGTCCTCCTCCTCGACGAAGCCCTGATCCAGGAGGAAGACGGCATCACCCGCGAAGTCCAGCCCTGCGCCAAGATCCCATTCGTCATGGAGCCCGACGCCGACAAGCCCTGGGAGGCCTGCGGGCCCGGCATGAGCAAACGCATCCACCTCTACGGCACGGCCCTTTATGACGATCTGGCAGGCAAGTACCGGATGTGGTACTTCGGCCGCATGGGCCCCCACTGGCGCGTGCCGGACGGCAACTACCAGATCCCCGGCCTCTACGTCCCCCGCACCGACGAGAGACCCTTCCACTGCAACGGCGTTACCGCCGACCGCTACGGCCGCGCCTTCGTCGACAACGACCGCGGCGACCTCACCCTCTACGCGGAGAGCGACGACGGCATCCACTGGACCAAGCCGGAGCTGGGCATCTTCACATTCAACGGCAGCTCCGCCAACAATATCATCTGGGACCTTCATGGCGCCTCCGTCTTCATCGACCGCGACGAAGCGGACCCGGACAAGCGCTACAAGGCGATCGGCTTCTGCCGCCGCTACCGCAGCATCTTCCTGCTCACCTCTCCCGACGGCATCCACTGGGACGACAACGTTACCGTGACCCTGCCCGAGCAGGGGCGCGTTCATAACTGTCTCGATCCGGTGGTGAAGCGCAGCAACGAGGGCACGTTCAACGTAACCTGGGATCCGGTCGATTCCCTCTACCGCGCCTATTCACTCCAGCGTTTCGATGACATCCACAAACGGCGCGTCATCTGCTACTCGGAAAGCCCCTCTCTGGCCGGCCCCTGGAAGGACGCCTACCCGATTCTGGAGCCGGGCCACTGGGATGATGAGATCGCCCGGCGCAGGTACGGCGCGCTGCGCGCCGAGTTCCACAACCTTTCCGCCTTTCGCTACAGTAACGTGCATATCGGTCTGCTGGGCGTCCTCTGCGTGACCGCCGAACAGATTCCGGGCGAAAAGAACCAGATCCCCTGTGACGGCCCCATCGACGGCCAGTTCGTTTACAGCCGCGATGGCATCAACTGGCAGCATGCCGACCGCGCCCGCGCTGTTGCGCTCCCGCGCGGCGCCGGCGACGCCTTTGACAGAGGTATGATCATCGGCACCGCCAAAGAGCCGATCATCGAAGGCGACGAAGTTCACTGGTACTACACCGGCTGCGAGCATACGCACGGCGAAGTGGACATGGAGAAGCGAGTCAAGCGGCTGGGTCGCGCCACCTGGCAGCGCGACCGCTTCGTCGCGCTCGCCGCGGCCGGCGAGGCGATGGTCGCGACCAAACCCTTGCTGCTGCCCGCGGGCGCCGGCGCGCTCGAGGTGAACGCCGATGCGACCGGCGGGCAGCTGCGCGTCGAACTGTGCCGCCCGGACGGACGCGTTCTCGACGGTTTCTCTCGCGCCGACTGCCTCCCTCTGCAAAGCGACGACCTCCACTGGCAGGTCAGGTGGCAGAATGGGGAGCCAGCGATCGAAGGCGCCGTCCAGATCCGCTTTTTCCTCAATCGCAGCAAGCTGTACAGCTTCACGTTCAACTCCTGACTCCTCCGCTCTTCAAGATGACCTGGCTGGCATCAGCAGGACCAACACCCCCAATCGGCCCTTTCAGATGTATAGAGTCAATTCTCAGGCCGAGAGACTTCCCAAAACAATCAAGACCTTGTCTTAATTGTCGCGTGATTATGTCTTTCGATTGACATATTTGTGCAACATTTCACCTCTATCATTGGCAGGTATGAGGGATAGGCCCTCAGGCAAACGAAACGCAATCAAAAGAGGTGAAACAGTGGCAGACAGGATGGTGTTGACGAAGAATTTCGTGCTGATGTTAGCGTTGACTGCAGTCACGGTGGCAATCGGCATCAGTGGCTGTGTAATGACTGTCGGAACGGGCGAGCATCATGGCTCAAGCGGCATAGAGACGAGCCGGGGCGAACACGAACGTGAAGGCGGCACCGGTGAAGGCGAGAGCAGTGAAGGTGTCAGCGAAAGCGACGGCGAAGAATCAGGCAAGACTCTGACACTGACCGAGCGCTATGATACCGTTCGCAAGGGCGCCCGGCTGATTCTTGTCTACGACGCCGATAGCAACGCCTTTAGCGGCACGGTGGAAAACACCACGGACAGCACCTTGGAGCAAGTTCGGGTTGAGGTTCACCTGTCGAATGGCGTCGAGCTCGGACCGACAACGCCGGTTGACCTCGCTCCTGGTCAGATAGTGGACGTTACCCTCCCCGCAACCGCCCAATCGTTTGACGGGTGGACGCCCCACGCTGAAGTAGGGCCTGGAACCGGGGGAGAGGCGGGTGAACACGGTTCCGGCGGCGAAGATGGGGAAGAGGGTGGCGAACACAGTAGCGGCGGCTAACGAGAGCGGGATGAAAGAGGCTGATAGTTGTTCACTAGCGGAGATGTATGATACTCAGACGCGGTGTCCATACCGGGCACCGCGTCTGAATGGCTTCAGTTGAGAAGTGATGATGAGTCACATGATTCTAATCGTTGAAGACGATACGCGGATCGCAAACTGGCTGAAGATCTTCTTTGAGGAGGCAGGATTTACGGCCGAAACAGCTAATGACGGCAGGGCAGGACTCAACCTCGCCCGCACCCTTGCCCCCGACCTGATCGTGCTCGATTTGATGCTCCCCGGCCTCGATGGGATCGAGATCTGTCGCATTTTGCGCCGCGAATCGGATGTTCCCATCATCATGCTCACAGCCAGGGAAGCCCATACCGACCGCATCAGAGGGCTCGAAAGCGGTGCAGATGATTATGTTGTCAAGCCGTTCGACCCGGAGGAAGTCGTGGCGCGCGCCAAAGCCGTGTTGCGTCGGGGTAATAATAAAGTGCAGCAGGAATTGACCTGCGGCCACATTACGATTGATGATACGACGCGGCGCGTTACGGTCAACGAGCAACCAATCAGCCTGAGCCATGCCCAATTCCTCCTGCTCGCTACCTTCATGCGTCATCCGAATCAGGTGCTCACTCGCGACCAGCTAATCGATCTCGCCTTCAATAACGACTATGATGGCTACGATCGTGCCATCGACAGCCATGTATCTCGCCTGCGCAGGCAGATTGCTGTAGATGGGCGCCAGCCGATTCAGACCGTCTATGGCACCGGCTACAGATTTGTGGCGGAGGATGGTTGATGTCGTTACGCTGGCGTTTTCTGGGCGCATTTATACTGCTCATCGTTCTTGTTGTCTCGCTCAGTTTGGGCGTCGGCTACTATACGACACAGGCGCAACTGAACACATTTATTGGTGCGCTCAGCAGCGATCAAGCCAATGATCTAGCTCTTAAGTTGAGTCGGGCATACACTTCATCTGATGGCTGGGAAACGTTGGGAACCGCTCTATACGAGATAGGATATCTCTTCGAGCACGGGGCGGAACAAAAGCGCTCCGAAGAAACTGAAGAAAAAGCCTCTGAACTCTTCCATAGCGAGTCTGACAGAGACCGTATACGCGTTGTCATTACTGATGTCGATGGCTATGTCTTACTGGATAATTTCGCCGAGCTGCGCTGGGGTGAGGTCGCGCCAGAATTGGATGGACCGCGCGTTGATATATTCGATCTGCGCACCGGCCAGTCTGTGGGATATGCCTATGTCGATGTGAATCGTGAACTGTGGGCGACCGAATCGCATGGTTTTCTTCGAAACCTGCTTTACACCATGACCATCGGCGGCCTGTTGACCGCTGCGATGGCGTTCCTGCTGGCCGTATGGCTCGCCAGACGCATCACCGCCCCTGTCACCGCGCTGACCCAGGCCGCTCAGTCCATCGCGCAACGCAGTGATACCGTTCAGCTCCCGGTTACTTCCCCGGACGAGCTTGGGCAGATGAGCGCGGCATTCAACCGGATGACGACCGCCCTCCAAACGCAACGCGACCTGCGCAAGCGGCTCCTCGACGATATCTCGCATGAACTGAACACGCCCTTGAGCGTCATCCGATTGGAAGCGCACGGGCTGCGCCAAGGGTTGCAGACGCCCGCACAAGCAGCCGACCAGATCATTCAGGAAGTGAAGCTGCTCCGCAATTTGGCGCGTGACCTGAACTGGCTGGCCGAAACCGAATCCGACGAGCTGCGGCTCACGAGTGAACCGTACTCGCTCGGCCAACTGCTCACCGCCGAAGTGGAACGCTGGCAGCCGCAAGCGCAGATGCACGAGATCACCTTATCGCTGCAAACGCTGCCTGAGCTGCCGGTGCTCAATCTCGACCGGATGCGGATGAGTCAGGCGTTGGGCAATGTCATTTACAATGCGCTCCAGCATACGGAGGCGGGCGGCCGGGTCACGGTGGCGGCAACCATCGAAGCGGGCGGGGGGGTGGGGATTTCTGTAACGGATGATGGGGCAGGCATCGCCCCTGCCGATCTGCCCTATATCTTCAACCGCCTCTACCGCGCTGATCAGTCTCGCAGTCGCCGCACTGGCGGCATGGGACTGGGGCTGACCATCGGCCGCGCCATAATCGAGGCGCATAATGGTACGATTGCCGTTACCAGCAACGGGCTTGGACAAGGGACAACCGTGCGGATCAGTCTTCCACTGTCTTAAACGACAATTGCCAGCCAGCCCTATTTTAAGCACACTTCAGCGGCGAGGGGCAACCAGGCTGATACTTCCCGGCAGTGCAAACGCCGGCTTGCGCATGTGAACAGCGATTGCTTCAATTCGCAGTCCGCTATATATTTATGGCGAAGCGAAGACAGGGAGTTTGCGATTTGTAAAGCCCGAATGAACCCGAAAAGGCAATACACAGATCGAGGAGTCCTATGAGCCTTACTATCCAGGAAAGAGAATCCTTTGAAGCCAACGGCTACCTGCTAAAAAAAGGTCTCGTCTCCCAGCAGGAGATCAAGCAGATCCGCCAGGAATTGCCAGACATACACCAGCGCATGGTGGCTGATCCCCCGCCTGAAGTCCACGTCGCCTGGGAGGACGAGGACGCGCCCGACGAGAGCAAGATCATCCGCCAGCTGATGCACAGCGAACTGGTCAGCCCCACTCTCAACCGCATCCTGCGCAGCGACGCGCTCGTCGATATCGTGGCCGAACTGATGCATCCTCAGGTCGCCCTCTACCACAGCAAGCTCCTGCCCAAAGAGGCCGGCATCGGCGCGGCGACCCCGTGGCACCAGGACTACGCCTACTGGAAGACCGACGAGAACCAGCCGATGATGCTCAACTGCCAGCTCGCCATCGATCCCATGACCCTCGCAAACGGTTGCCTGGAGTTCATCCCTGGCAGCCACCGCTGGGGACTGCAGGACCATGAGCGGCATCAGGAGACCTTCGGCAGGTTCCTGCCCGGCCACTACTACAAGCGGGACGAGGGCGTGACCGTCCCGATGGAGCCTGGGGACGGCATCTTCTTCACATCTCTCGTCATCCACGGCTCCGCGCCCAACGAGTCTCCCCACCCCCGCTGGGCCAACACCTTCGCCTATAACGTGCCCGGCAACGGCGAGCACCAGGTCCGCGAAGTGTTGCGCTGAATGTCCAGGCTGAATGCAAGAGCTGAATGCGGGCGCGGCGTCCTCTGGTTCACTGGGGAACCGCGGTCCGCTGCGGCTGTTCGCGCTGTGTCTCGGTAGATTTGCCTATATCTTTCGTTGTGTATAAAATGTCGTACCGGCCAATGCGGCTGATGCCGGACATCGCGATACCCGAACCCTTCCCCCTTTTTCGGCGCCTTCTCCGGCTGCCCGGCTTGTGAAAGCCTGATCCCAAGTTTTAGGTCTTTAACGTAGTTTTTGCCCCGATGCAGTTGGCGGCCGCTTCCGAGCCGCCGGCTATGGATCCCTGTCTTTACCACTCAGTTCCTGATTTTGCGTTACCCCGTTCGACGTATGCGAGAGCGGCGCAACGAAAAGACCAGGCGTTGAGAACGAAGCACAGCAGTTTTCGGTATACAACCCAACCATTGGAGGAAAATCCATGACCCAGAGGCACATTTCACGACGAAGGTTTTTGCAGGTATCCGCCTTTGCCACCGCGGGCGCGGTGCTGGCTGCCTGCGGCGGCGGCGACGCGCCTGCCGCTGCTGAGGCGCCCGCTGCCGAAGAGCCGGCCGCAGCCGACAGCGGCGACGCGATGCCCGCATCCCAGTACAATGAAGCGCCGATGCTGGCCGATATGGTCGCCAACGGCGAAATCCCCCCTGTGGACGAGCGGCTGCCTTCCAACCCGATGGTGATCGAGCCCTTGAATGAGGTCGGCGAGTACGGCGGCACCTGGCGCCGCATCGGCGTCGGCCCTGGCGATGCCGGCATCTTCCGATATCGCCTCATGTACCCGCAGCTGGTGCGCTACAACATTGACGGCTCCGATATGGGCCCCAATCTGGCCGAATCCTGGGAAGTCTCCGATGACGGCACGACCTACACCTTCCACCTGCGTGAAGGCGTCAAGTGGTCGGACGGCACGCCCCATTCCTCCGAAGACTTCATGTTCTGGTATGAGGACGTGTTGGGCGATGAGGACCTGGCCCCCAGCTTCCCCGTCTGGCTGACCGTGGGCGGCGAGCCGGTCGTCATGGACGCGCCGGATGATGTCACCATCCGCTTCACCTTCCCTGGCCCACACGGCATTTTCATGACCTTGATGGCCGGCGCCAACGGCGCTTCGATGACCTGGTATCCCAAGCACTACCTGACCCAGTTCCATCGCAACTACGCCGACGAAGAGGAGTTGAACGCGCAGGCGCAGGAGAACGAGTTCGAGTTCTGGCATCAGTACTTCAACAACCGGCTCACCCCGCGCCTCAACACCGACGTGCCGGTCCTGTTCGCCTGGCGCTTTACCAAGATTACGCCCGAAGTCCCCGTTGTGCTGGAGCGCAACCCTTACTACTGGAAGGTGGACACCGCCGGCAACCAGCTGCCCTACATCGACCGGGTCTCCACCGACATTGTAGAGGACTCCGAGGTTCTGAATCTGCGCGCCGTCGCCGGCGATATCGACATGCAGCACCGCCACATCCTGATGGAGAACTTCTCGCTCTTCAAAGAGAACGAAGAGGTCGGCAACTACGAGATCCTTCTCTGGAAGTACGGCGAAACGAGCGATGCCGTCATTTCCTTCAATCTCTGCCATCCGGATCCGGTCCTGCACGAGATCTTCAACGACAAGCGCTTCCGCTTCGCCATGTCGCACGCGATGAATCGCGATGAGGTGATCGAGGCCGTCTACCTCGGCCAGGGTGAGCCGGGGCAGCCGTCGCCGCTTGCCACCTCCCCCTTCTACGATGAGGTGCAGGCAAAGAACGCCATCGAGTTCAATCCGGACCTGGCCAACTCCATGCTCGACGAGATGGGCCTGACCGAGACGAACTCCGACGGGATTCGCCTGCGCCCGGACGGCGATCCGCTCAGCATTATCTTCAACTACGCGCCCGTATTCGGCTCCTGGCGCAGCATTGGCGAGCTGATGCAGAAGTATATGGCCGATGTTGGCGTTCAGTTGACGTTGAAAGAGGAAGCCCGCCCGCTTTGGAGCCAGCGCGTCCAGGCCTCCGAGCACGATATGACTGTCTGGACCGGCTCGGCCGAGTTCAACCCGCTGATCGACCCGCGGCACTTCCTGCCCTTTGCCCAGGGCAGCTCCCACCACGTCGCCTGCCATGCCCTCTGGTACAATTCCGGCGGCGTCAACGGCGTAGAGCCGACAGGCGACCTGCGCACCACCATCGATCTCTACGAGGCGATCAAGGCCACGCCGGACGTGGAAGAGCATAAGCGCCTCTTCCAGCAGATCCTCGATCTCAACACGGAGAATCTGTGGACGTTCAGCATGGCGGTCGGCCTGCCTGCGCCTGTCGTCGTCAGCAAGAACATGGGCAACGTCCCGCGCGAGGGGGTCTCCTCCTGGCATCTGCAGACGCCTGGCAGCACCGTGCCCGAGCAGTACTACTTGAAGAGCTCTTAACTTCAGCGGCCAGTTGTAATTTGCGCTTCGCCAAGGGCCGGCGGATGGCGTCGGCTCAGCGCAAAGTGGTCGGTTGCCGGTGAATTCACTGGCAGCCGACCACAGGCCGCCGGTGTTTCACTGCCCATAAACCACTAACCACCGGTGTTCAATGTCCTCATTCATCTTTCGCCGCCTCATCCTGATGGTGCCGACGCTGTTCATGATCTCTTTGATCTCCTTCATCATCATCGAGCTGCCCCCCGGCGACTATATGACCTCCTATATCGCCAATCGCATGGCGATGGGTGACGATGTGCGCCAGGACGAGATCGACGCGCTCGTCAAACAGTACGGTCTCGACCAGCCGGCGCCGGTACGCTACACCAAGTGGCTGGGCAACGTCATGCAGGGCAATTTCGGCTTCTCCTTTGAGTGGCAGCTTCCTGTGAGCGACCTCATCTGGGAGCGGCTCGGCCTGACGGTGGTGGTCGCCTTCGCTGCGTTGATATTCTCATGGATCGTCGGCCTTGTGATCGGTATATTCTCCGCTGTCTACCAATATTCGATCGGAGACTATATCTTCACGGCCCTCAGTTTCGTCGGGCTTGGCACACCCAACTTCATGCTCGCCCTGATCATGATGTGGGTCGCCCTTGCCTATTTCGGCACCAATATCTCAGGCCTCTTTTCGCCGGAGTTTATCGACCAACCCTGGAGCTTTGCCAAGTTTGGCGATATGCTCAAGCATCTTTGGGCGCCCGCCATCATCGTGGGAACGGCCGGCTCTGCCGGTCTTGTGCGCACCATGCGCGCCAATCTGCTCGACGAGTTGAGCAAACCCTATGTGGAGACCGGACGAGCCAAGGGCCTCAACGAGATGAGGCTGGTGTTCAAATATCCCACCCGCGTGGCCCTCAACCCCTTCGTCAGCACCATGGGCTGGGCCTTGCCGCAACTCGTATCCGGCTCCATCATCGTCTCAGTGGTGCTCAGCCTGCCCACCACCGGCCCGCTGCTGTTGCGTGCGTTGCTGACCCAGGATATGTACCTGGCCTCCAGCTTTCTGCTCATGCTTAGCACCTTGACCATCATCGGCACGCTGATTTCGGACATAATGCTGGCGCTGCTTGATCCCCGCATCCGGATGGGAGGGTAAAATGAGCGCTGACCAATCTCTCAGCGGCCAAACGCAGACAACCACCGAGCCTTCTGCCGCCGCGACGGGCGATCTTCTGGGCGCTGACGTCGAGGATACCGACACCTATCTCTCTGTCGAGGAAGACGAAGAACGCATCTACATCGCTACGCCGCTGCAGATGATGTGGTGGCGCTTCATCAAGCACAAGATGGCCATCGCGGGCGGTGTCGTCGTCATCCTCCTCTACCTGATCGCTATCTTCGCCGAGTTTCTGGCCCCCTACAATCCCGAAACCTACGAGGTCGCCCTCACCTACGCGCCGCCGCAACGGCTCCACTTCTTCCACAACGGCGAGTTCCAGGGGACACCCTTCGTTTATGGCCTCACCCAGGCCCGCAACCCCGACACCCTGCGCATGGAATTCCAGATTGACGAAACCGTGCGCTACCCCGTCCGCTTCTGGGTCGAAGGAGATTCCTATAAGCTCTGGGGGGTCATTCCGAACAGCCGCCACCTCTTCGGCATCGGCGAACCGATATACGACGCCTCTGCCGGGGAGGCCGCAGAGACGTCCTTCTCCACCATATTTCTGCTCGGCGCCGATAAGCTCGGCCGCGACATGTTCACCCGCATCATCTACGGATCCCGCATCTCTCTTTCGATCGGCCTGATCGGCGTCGCGCTCAGCTTCGTCTTTGGTGTCGTCCTCGGCGGCATCTCCGGCTTCTACGGCGGCGTAATCGACGTCCTGATCCAGCGCATCATCGAGTTCATCCGTTCGGTGCCCTCCATCCCGCTCTGGATGGCCCTCAGCGCCTCCCTGCCGCAGGACTGGTCCAACATCAGGGTCTATTTCGGCATCACCATCATCCTCTCGCTGATCGGCTGGACGTTCCTGGCGCGCGCGGTACGCGGGCGCTTCCTTTCCATGCGCGAGGAGGAGTTCATCCTCGCGGCCCGCTTCGCCGGCGCCGGCGAGATGCGCATCATTCTGCGCCACATGGTGCCCTCATTCTTCAGCCACCTGATCGCCTCGGCCACGCTGGCCGTCCCGGCGATGATCCTCAGTGAAACCTCGCTCAGCTTCCTGGGCCTGGGGCTGCGGCCTCCGACGATCAGTTGGGGCGTCCTCCTGCGGGAATCCCAGAATCTGCGCTCGGTCGCGCTGGCGCCTTGGCTGCTGCTGCCCGGCGTCTTCGTCATCATCACCGTCCTGGCGCTCAACTTCTTCGGCGACGGTTTGCGCGACGCGGCAGACCCGTACCACTAACGGTTCGTTTTCAGCGATTTTCAGTTATCAGCGCATTCCGTTTGGCCCCTGCCGGGGCACATTGGGCGTTCCGAGCGTTGCCTGGATGGCGAGGCGAGGTGTCCTGCGAGGGAGTAAAGCGCTCTCTTCGTCTCTGCTGTCTGCTGGCGGCAGCTGGTAAGGCGCCCGCTACGATGGGTCGAAGTCACCCCTCATCTGCATGGGTCATGAGTTCGTCCAAAACGGCCTCTCTCACTTGCTCCTGGTGTTCCTGGGCCAGCTCCTCCGCCGCTCCGATCGCGGCCTCCGTCGCATACTTGACGACCTCCTGCTCGGAAAGGCCCAGCTCAGCGGCAGATTCCCGTACCGCGTCAAGCGATTCGGCGACCACCTGCCCCACCTCCAGATTGGCGTCGTTCGCCCCGTGAATCGCTCCGGAAACAGCGCCTCTCACCGCGTCCGCTGGATGGCCCCCCGCCCGGCTCACCGCAGTCAGGGCGCCTCGCACCGAGCTTCTGACCAACCGTCCCGTTCCGAGGCCGCTTTTGGCGATGGCCCGCATCGACCCCTGCGTCGCGCCGAACGCGATCGCAGCGCCCTGCCGCGAAATATCCCGCGACTCCTGTCCCGCGCGCGCGACGACCTGGTTGATGCGGCTCTGGGCCTGCCTTGCCGTTCCCGCCCCAAACGCGATCCCCTCTACTGTGTAGCGGATTGAGGAAGCGATCTGATAGGCTGTGACATTGGCGGCGACATTCAGCCCGGGAATCGGCGGGAGATAGCGCAGGCCCGCGAGGGGCAACCGGGTGACAAAGCTCAAACCCGGCACAAAGTTGAGCGCGCGCAGGTTCTCCCTCGTCTGCGACATCAGCTCCTCGAGCACAACCTCGCTCTCCGCCTCTCCCTCCTCCTTGATTCGGGCAAGAGTTCCCAACGTGAACAGACCCAGAACGAAGGCAACGGTGAACAGAAAGTCGTAGCCGGTCAAAAACATCGCCGGGAAGCTCACCACCCGTTCCGGGTCGACCCACTCCACCGCCACCTTCAGGTGCCGCACACTGAAAAAGTCGACAAACGCGCCGCCCAGGAGGGGGCTGATCGCGGCGCCCAGATTGGCGGCCAAAGATGACATGGTCAGGAATACGGTCGCCTGCGCCTGCGGCGCCATCTTCATCCGAATCGTCGTTGATGCCACGTTAATGCCCGCGCTGGCGATTCCAATCAAAAAGTGCAAAAACAGCAGGAGCGGCATTGTCAACGCGTGCTTTTCCGGCAACGTGGTAAAGGTCCATCCCAGGATTACCAGGAAATAAAGGGAAGAACAGATCGAAAGAACCGCCTTGCAGCCATAGCGATCGACCTGCGGGCCCCACACGCGCAGAAACAGCACGTTCGCCGCCTGGCTCAACACGCCCAGCCCGACCACGAGCGACAGCGACAGTTCCAGCTTCGTCAGCATGTAGACGGTGAAAAACGGCGCCGCCAGATGCGCGACAAAGTTCCACAAAGTCAAGAAGCTGACCATCTGTCGGTAGTTGACGTCCCGTAGCGGCGCCGCCAGCGTGCGCAAGATCGAAGACCGAACCTCTTCGGGCGCTGCCATGCGCGGCTCAGGCGTGCGCGCCATCATGAAAACCGCGCCCATACCAAGCCCGATGCTTCCAAACAGCATCGCGTACGAGTAGCCAAAGACGACACTCTCCTCGGCCGCGATACCCTTCCACCAATCGATATAGAATGCGCCTGCCAGGCTGCTCGCCGCCGCGGCGATCGTCGCAACACGCAACCGCTGGGCGAAGAAATCCCCCATCGCCCCTGCCGAAGCCATCTCTCGCAGCCAGCTGGTCCAGCTTGTATTCACCAGCGCGCTTCCCACCCCGCGAATCCCCGTGAAAAACAACAGCAACAGGACGGCACGCGAATCGGGCACGTCGACGATAAAGGGAATCAGGGCAATCGGCGCCCAGGAAATATAAACGGTAAAGTAGGACGGCACCGCGATCAGCTTCCGCATGCGCAAACGCTCAACCACGACGACCGCCATAATCTGGATTGTCTGCATCAGGAACGGCAGGGCTGTAAGGATGCCGATGTGGAAGTTGGACGCGCCCAGCAGCAAGGCGAATGCAGCCAGAAATCCCCCCGACATCAGGCCATCGGCCCCCGAAGCCGCGATCGCCTGGAACGTCAACGTCTTGAGGCCGCGTTGACGCGTCTCTTCGGTCAGGTCTATGCTGGGTTGGAGAAAACCGGGAATCGCCATCTGTGATCAATCTGTTGTGGTAGAATTCATGTTACCATATGCCAAGGGCTGAGATAAATCAGCGCCACAATTAAGATCTCTCTACCGGTGTCTGCGGAGCCGGAGGAACCAGCCATCGCCACCGACCGGCTGTGCTATCCTGCCTGGCTGCAATGCAAGTCGAGATCATTCGGAGCGAGCCAAAGCGGCTGATATAGAATACCCTTCTGTGCCTTTCTTATCCCTGTTTCAACCCGAAGATCTGCAATCCAATGAGCTGCCCCGGCGCGGCATGAGGGCCCTGACCACGCGTACCATTGCCGCCTCCGCCATCGACGGCCTGGTCTCAGGGGGGTTTCTGGCCGCGTACGCTCTGGCTCTCGGCGCATCCAACTTTCACATTGGCATCCTGATCGCGATTCCGTTTATCATGCAGCCGCTCCAGATCGCGGCCGTCGTCATGATCGAACGCATCCGCATGCGCAAAGCCGTTACGATTCCGGCTTCGGTCGCGGTCGATTTCTCCTGGCTGTTGATAGGGCTGATCCCGTTCGCGATCATCTCGCCGAGCCCGGTCGCGGTCACGCTCCTGTTGCTCTTGACTGCAATTCGCGGCGCGGGCAACGCCATTGAAATTACCGGATGGACCAGCTGGCTGCGCGACCTGGCTCCCTCCGGCGCTATCGGCGGATTTTTTGCGCAGCGATTGCGGACCGCAACGGCTTCCGCGGCGTTGTCCGGTCTGGCGGCCGCGCTCTTTATCGACTGGTGGGCAGCAAACGCGCCTTCTCCAAACCTCATCTTCGGCTACTCCTACGCGATCCTCTTTGGAAGCGTCGTCTTCGGCCTCTGTTCCGACGCCGTGACCACGGCGATCCCGGAACCGCGTATGGCGAAACCGGAAGGCGCAAGGCCGTCGATTCTACAGATGCTTGCCGGGCCCTTGCAGGATGACAATTTCAGAAGGCTGCTCTTCTTCCTCTTTACCTGGAATTTCGTAGCGCAGCTCGCCGTTCCGTTCTTCGCCGTCTACATGCTGATCCGGCTGGAGCTGCCTCTTGCGCTCGTCGTCGGCCTCGGTGTGCTGAGCCAGCTCTCCAATGTCCTCTTTCTGCGCGTCTGGGGGGCTTACGCCGACCGCTTCGGCTGCAAGGCGATTCTTTCGATCTGCGCCCCCCTCTTTCTTCTGGTTATCCTGGGGTGGACCTTCGCTACGAATCCTGACAGACACGCGCTCACCATGCCTCTCCTTTTCTTCTTTCATTTCCTGCTCGGCGTTGCCACCGCCGGCATCGAAGTGGCCTCCACTGCGATCCGCATGAAGATGGCTCCGCCGGCCAGAGCGACGGCGTTCCTGACCGCGTCCTCGCTTGCCATCAATCTGGGCGCCGGCATCAGCCCTCTGCTGGGAGGGGCGCTGGTGGACTTTCTCAATGCCCGTCAACTGGAGATCATTTTCAGGTGGATCGACCCCGCCCGCATCGTGAGCTTTCCCGCCGTCTTTCTGACAGGGTATGACTTTCTGTTCATTATCGCATTCTTTCTCGGTCTCCTTACGCTGGGCGCGCTGGGACGGATACAGGAGGAAGGAGAGGCGAGGAACGAAGTTGTCATGAACGAGCTGATGGCGCAGACGCGCGAAAACCTGCGCGCGCTCAGCTTCGTGCCGGGCCTGAGTTCGATCTCCCAGTTTCCGCTGGCGGGCCTTCGCTACCTGCCAGCCATCCCCGGCCTGAATGTCGCCGCCGGTGTAACCGCCTACCAGATCGCCTCTTCCATCCGCTACACGGTCGACGGCATCGCCCTCGGCGGCGCCACCGCCAGGCAGGTCAGCGCGCAAGTCGGCCAGGCCGTGGCCCGCGCCAGCCACGGATCGCGCGACATCACCCGTCACGGCGTCGAAATCGCCTTCGGCGCCACAGAAGGAGCCATCCGTTCCATCGCGGGCAGGGGGGCCCACGGCAACCGCTATGTCGGGGCCGCCGTCAGTGGCGCCCTTACCGCCACGCGCAGTGCCGGCGCCCGGCCATTGGACGCGGTCAAGGGCGTCGTTTACGGTGTTATCCACGGGGCGAATGAAGGTGATATGGAGTTGGACGACGTGGTCGCCAGTTCGCTTGACGCAGTCCGCGAATCCGCCGACCAGCTCGGCCTTTCAGAGCGGGAGGCCGTCATGTACGCGGTGGAAGCTGCCTTCGAAGTCGCGGAAGGGATGGCCGAAGAGCCCCAGTCGCAGATCAGGGAAGCCCTGCTGGATGAGCTGATGGAAGAGATGACCACACAGATGCAACTATCGGCAGACGAAAATATCGACACAAAGAATAACGTGCCGCCGGAGGCGAAGGCTCCTCAATCGCCTCTCTGAGAGCCGTTGAATGGAAAGTCCTGCAAGGCCGCCGTCCCGACCACTCAGTCGCCCCTTCCAAAGACAGGGCGCCGGCGGAATGGCAGGCGGCCCTGTCACCGGCTGGTCAAATTCGAAGGATGTAAGAATCCGTCCAAGGCGGAAAATGATGTTGGCAGGAAAGAGGTTGTCCTCAGGCATTCAATCTCGCTGAGACCAATCTCCATCAGAAAGGACTGAACGCTTGACGGTTGCTGAACGGAACTTCTATCGAACCCTGATAACGGTCCTGGTGATCTTTCTGGCGCTGCTGACCTTCGGCAGTCTTGGCTATATGTTGCTCGAAGGCTGGTCCTGGACCGACAGTCTCTATATGACCATAATCACGCTCAGCACCGTCGGTTTCGGCGAAGTGCGCCAACTTTCACCGACAGGACGCATATTCACAGGCGTCATGATCGTGATGGGCGTCAGCGCCACCGCCTATACATTCAGCACGGTCGCGGAGTTTTTCGTGACCGGTGAATTTCGCCGGCATATACGGAGAAGACGCATGCAGAACCGCATCAGGAAGTTAAACGCGCACTTCATCATCTGCGGATACGGCCGCCTGGGGGGGCAAGTGGTCAAGGAGCTTCTTCAGGCCGATTCGGAGCTGGTTGCGATCGATGTTCAGGCAAGCCTGCGTACGGAGTTGGAGAACCTGGGGGCGACCTTTGTCGAAGGAGACGCGACCGACGACGACATCCTGTTACAGGCGGGAATCGAGAAGGCAATAGGAATCTGCTGCTGCCTGCCCAACGACTCCGACAATGTCTACGTTGCGCTGGCGGCCCGCGGGTTGAACCCGAATCTGACAATCAGCGCGCGCGCGAACAGTCACGGCAGCGAGCGCAAATTGAAGAGCGCAGGCGTGGATCACATCATCAACCCCTACGTGGCCAGCGGTCATCGCATGGCGCGCCAGATGCTCTCGCCCAATATCGTCGAGTTCATGGATGTGGTGATGCCACCGGATACCGTGAATAGCGAAGAGCCGGGCATTCTGATTGGCGACATCCTTGTCAGCGAACGTTCGCCGCTTGTCGGACAGACCTTGGCCGCAGCCGAAATCCGCAAAACGACAGGCGCCAGCATCCTGGCGGTCCGCCGACAGACAGGGCAGATCGCGGTAAATCCGAATTTGGACTTCACCCTGGAAGCCGAAGATAAGTTGATTGCTCTCGGCACCTATGACCAGCTGGACCTCCTGGCCACAACTTCAGACGACGAGCGCCGCATTTACACCCGCGTTCACCCCAGCCTTTCCAGACGGTAGTGGAGAGATCACGCCACAGCTTGCAAAGCCCCGTCCCTGCGGGTCATCGGGCGCTCGACTTCCTCGGCGGGCGTTGAGTAGACCGCCAGCCGTTTGCCTTATCCACCACCTGACACTCAGCCACACTATTCTGCGAGGCAGCTTCCATGAGTGAGCAGCAACCGAACATCCTCGTATTCATCTGCCACGACCTGGGCCGCTATCTGGGCTGCTACGGCGTTCCGGGCGTCCGCACACCGCATATCGACGCCTTCGCCGCATCCGCGCTCCAATTCGAAAACAGCTTCTGCGTAGCGCCCCAGTGCAGCCCGTCGCGGGCGGCGCTTTGGACCGGCCGCTACCCGCACGCCAACGGTGTGGTCGGGCTGGCCCATTCCGGCTTCGCAAATGACCTGAAGCCGGACGAGCGCCATCTCGCCCAGCTTCTCGCCGCGAACGGATACGAGACCCGTCTCTTCGGTACCCAACATGAAGCCAACAGTCCGGAACGCTGCGGCTATCAGCATGTCCATCCCAGAGGAAGCTGCGCCGAGCTGGCAACCGCGTGTTGCAGTTTCCTGGCGCAGCGCGCGCCGGATGCGGCCCCCTTCTTCGCCCAGATCGGCTTTACCGAGCCGCACCGTCCCTTCCCGCATGACGTGCAGAAGATCGACGCTGATGCGGTCGCCATGCCGCCTTACCTGCCGGACATTCCCGAGGTGCGCGAGGATATGGTCGATATGGAGGCCTCGGTTGCCTCGATCGACAAGGCGTTTGGCAGGGTGCTCGAAGCGCTGGAAACAGCGGGCGTCGCGGACGACACGGTCGTTGTCTTCACCGCCGACCACGGCATCCCCTTCCCGCTGGCCAAGATGAGCCTCTACGACGCCGGCATCGAGGTTCCGCTGCTCATGCGCATCCCGGGGTTGGCGGGGGGCCGGCGCTATTCGGAGTTCGTCACGCACGTGGACTTTGTGCCCACCGTGCTTGACATGTTGGGGATTGATGCACCGGAGAATCTGCAAGGGCGCAGCTACTGGCGTCTGTTATGCGGAGAACCCTATACTGAGAGCGATTGCGTCTTCGCTGAAAAGACCTATCACACCTACTACGATCCCATGCGCGCCATCCGCACGGAGCGCTGGAAACTGATCGCCAATTTCGAGTTCGCGCCGACGATTGAGACACCGCCCGACTACCTCAGCAACGCCAAGGGGTATCCTGAGACCAGCGTGGCCCTGGACATGCCCTACACGGAGATGTATCACCCGCCTTTCGAGCTGTTCGACCTGGAGAAGGACCCATTGGAAAAGAACAACCTGGCCGAAAACCCGGACTACGCCGGCATAAGAGATGATCTGGCGCGGCGCCTGCGCGACTGGATGGAGGAGACCGGCGATCCCCTGCTCGAAGGACCCATTCCCCAGGCCGCGTACACCGCTCGAATGCGGGCGTTCAGGAGCATCTGAGGGCGTCTCACGAAGCAGGCCCTGTCGTATGGCAGCCCTGTCGCGCCCCCACCACGCCCCCACCACGCCCCCACCACGCCCTATTCCGTCCCCAGCCACGCCCCGAACCACTCGTGGCTCAAGCGGTGATTGTACCCGTGCGGACCGGGATGCACGCCCAGCGAGCAGCGCTCTGCCACCCCCAGCAGCTCGTATGCCCGCGCCGCGACGGCGAACTGCTCGCGCACGGCGTCGATGGGGAAGATGTCATCCTGTTCCCCCGCGATCGCCCGCAGCGGCCGCGGCGCGATCAGAGCCGCCAGGTCTCCCATCTCCGCCCACTCCAGGATGCCGGGCACGTAGTTGCACTCGCAGTGGCGCAGGTTGTAGATCGATGCCCGAAACGAACAGAGTTAGCAGCCCGGCGCCGAGACGGTGATGCGCTCGTCGACTGCCGACAGCCACAGCGCGGTCGTGCCCCCGCCCGAGTTGCCCGTACAGCCCAGAACGCCCGGCGCAACATCCGGCCGGCTCTTCAGAAACGCGATCGCGCACATGCCGTCCCAGCAGCGTTCGCCGACCAGATTGCGGCCCGCCATCTGGTAAGCGAAGGCCAGGTGGCGGCAGGAGTTCTCGTGTACGCTGCCGCGTCCGTCCTCGGTCTGGCGTTCGCCGAAGCCGCGCTGCTCCACCGCGCAGACCAGATAACCCGCCTGCGCCAGTGCCTGCGCGTAGTTGTTGTCCACCTTGAGCCTGCTCTCCCGCTCCTCCGCGCTGGGATAGTTGCCCAGGATCCACTGGACCGACGGGTTGTGCCCGTGGAAGACGAGCACCGGCCGGTAGGGCGGCTTCGTCTTGGGGACCAGCAGATAGGCGGGAATGCTCACGTCCTCGCCCGCGTCCAGAAGGTACTTCTCTTCCACGTAGCCGTCCCGCTCCACCGCCTGCAGCTTCTCCGCGGCTACAGCTTCCGGCGGTGTGCGGCCCGCCAGGCCAAGCAACTCCAGCGTCTTGCCGCGCAGCGCCGCCTGCCAGGCATGGAACTCGGCCGGCGTCCGCGCGCGGAAGGCAAGCTTTCTCGCCGCCGCCTCGTAGACGGCGTCCACATGTGTCTGCAGAAGAAATCGGGAATCGGTCATCGGGACATCTCCTGTTCGCTTGGTGAAGCGTGCGAGTTGACTACATCGGCCGGTCTGCCCCAGCCTGAGATCGAGGATGCAGGTGGTTGCGTGACCGTGCGCTTTCGCCCCGGCCGTTATGTGCCGCCCCAACGCGTAGGGCGAGATTTGACCGAACGGCAGCAGGCGATTCTGGCCCTTCTCGACCAAGCCGGTCGCGGTCTGGCGCTGCGGGAGATAATTGCGCAGCTTGAACCCAAAGCCACCCAGCGGCAGGTACGGGAGGATCTCGCCATCCTGCGCACTCTGGAGCTTATCGTGTCCGCGGGACATGGGCGCGGGGCGCGCTGGAGCCTCGTGTAAGGTTGCTTCTGGCCAATTTGTGGCTTATTCATGGCTTATTCTGGCCTATTCATGGCTTATTCTGGCTTATTCTGGCTTATTCCGGGCTTATTCCGGGCTTATTCTGTAACCCGCGGCGCCAATCCAACTGCAGCCCAGACCTTCTCGGAGATAAGGCAATGACCAACGAAACACTCCACAACGGCATCACCCTTCCGCAGACCTGGCCGCCGCGTAATGTGATCGAAGGCTCGCGCGAGCCGATCCCCGTGCCCTATCTCTCCCATCCCCCGCAGGTGATACCCATCGACTTGGGCCGCCAGCTTTTCGTGGACGACTTCCTGATCGCAGAGACATCCCTCACACGGGTCTATGGCAAACCGGAAATCCACCCGCAAAGCCCGGTTCTCAGCCCCGAAACCGACGAAGAGATGGATTCCGGCAACTGCCCGATGGCCGCGCCTTTCAACGACGGCGCCTGGTACGACCCGCAGGACAACCTGTTCAAACTCTGGTATATGCCCGGTTGGTTCCACAGCACCGCCCTGGCCACCAGCGCTGACGGCATCCACTGGGAGCGCCCCCAACTCGATGTCATGCCGGGCGCCAACCTGGTGTGGCCGAACAACGATGGGTCCGACCGCGACGGCTGTCTCGTCTGGCTTGACAACGACATACCGGACCCCGCGCAGCGCTTCAAGATGTTCCAGTACTACCGCCACTACAAGCCCAAGCCGGGGCAGCCCCCCATCCCGCCCGGAAACTGGCCGGCGCAAATGGCCAAGGGGGAGATGGTCTCCGAAGGCTGGGCGCAGGTCTCGCCCGACGGCATCCACTGGAGCGACCCCGTCATCACCACGCAGGTCGGCGACAACACATCCTTTTTCTACAACCCCTTCCGCCGCAAATGGTGCATGAGCATCCGACGCGCCGCCCGCATCGACGAAACCACCAGGCTGCGCGCCCGCTTCTACAAAGAATCGGACGACTTCCTGCAAGGCGCGCAGTGGGATATGGAGACCGACGAGGTCTTCTGGCAGCGCATCGACCACCACGACCAGCCCGACCCCGCCCGCCCCAACCATCGCGTCGCCCTCTACGACGTGAACGTGACGCCCTACGAAAGCCTCATGCTGGGGATGTTCGCCATCTTCCGCGGCCCGGAGAACGACATCTGCGCCGCCGAGGGCGTTCCCAAAACCATGGACCTGGAGCTGGCCTACAGCCGCGACGGCTTCCATTTCAGCCGCCCGGACCGCACCCCCTTCCTGGCATCCAGCCGCAAAATAGGCGACTGGAACCGGGCCTACCTCCATGCCTGCGGCGGCCTCTGCCTGGTCGTCCACGACCGTATCTTCTTCTACTTCGCCGGATTTTCCGGCCTGTCGCCCAACCTGGGGCCCAACGACGTCGGGGATAACGGCCTGTCGCGGCGCGTCATGTACGCCGGCGCCAGCACAGGGCTGGCCACCCTCCGCCGCGACGGCTTCGCACGCATGGAGGCCGGCGCGGGCGGCGGCACGCTGACGACGCGACCGGTCACCTTCCGCGGAGACCGCCTCTTCGTCAACGTCAATGCGCCGCAGGGGGAATTGAGGGTGTCGGTGTTGGACGCTAACGGGGGAACTGTTGAAGGGATGGGCGCCGATGCGTGCGCCGCGCTCAGTGTAGACAGCGCCTGCGCCGAGGTGAAATGGTCGTCCGGCGCCGATCTCTCCGCGCTGGCCGGTCAGCCCTGCAGGCTGCGTTTCCACCTGCAGTCGGGGCAGCTCTTCTCTTTCTGGGTGACGGATGACCCCAACGGCGCCAGCTACGGCCACATGGCCGCCGGCGGGCCCGGCTTCACCAATGGCCGCGACCTGCCTTCATCCCAATAGCCAGCGGCCCCGCACACAGCAAAGACTCAACGCCGTTACTGACCACTCACCACTGACCACTCACCACTGACCACTGCAGTTTCATTCCCGCAGCCGTTCAGCGGTCAGATAGTACGCCCCGGCCAGCGGCTCGCCCTGCTCGTCATGCCACCAGCTCCTCACCGTGGTCGGCCCGCGTTCCAACGCCATTTCAAAGGTCTGTTCCACGGCGTCCGGCGGCACCGGCAGCGTCTGCTCGCTGCGGCCCACCTGCAGCCAGGCTGAGGCGACCGGCAACGCCTTCCCTTCCGGCCAGCTGCCGTCCACGCCCTGCATCACCGGCGCCGGTTCGGAGATGCCCAGGCCGGACTCCTCCGGCCAGCGGCGCAGCGTAAAGCTGTAGAGCCCGGCGCGCGCCGCGTCAACGTGCCACGTGCCGCTGTCCATCACCGGCCCGCGAATGCCCCGCTGGTTATCGGCATAGACCCACGCCCAGTCGCAGCTGCACAGCCGGGCCGGGTTCTCGGCGTCGGAGCCGACCGTAATCGGCTGATACGTCGTTATTGTATCGCTTACGCCATCCCACCAGGCGCCGTATTGGTCTCGCAGCTGCTTGACAAGCTCCGGATTGGCCGCGGCCGCGTCCCGCTGCTGGCCCGGGTCCTCGCCGATGTTGTAGAGCTCCCGCCCATCGATCAGCCGCCACTGTCCCCACATCACCGCGGCCCGTTCCCTGCCCGTAAAACCAAATTGGGTCCCTTCGTTGGCGTGCCCGTACTGCACCACCGACGTGCGATCCGCCACCGTCTTGTCTGGCCGCCGCATGTGCGCAGCCAGCGACAGGCCGTCGCACGTCCAGCCGTCCGGCGCCTGCAGATCACAGAGATCGATCAGTGTTGGCAGGATGTCGACCCCGCGCGTCACGCCGCCCACATCGCGGCCGCCCTCAAGCCCTCCCTCCGGCCAGCGAATGAAACAGGGTACCCGGTGGCCGCCTTCATAGAGCGAAGTCTTCCTGCCCCGCATCCCCGCGTTAAAGATCTCCTCACCCATGGCCGTGCCGTTGTCGGTCATGAAGATCAGGATCGTGTTGTCGCGGATTTCGTTATCCAGCAGGAACTTCTCCAGCTGCGCCATATTCTCGTCAATGTTGGCGATCATGCCGAAAAAGCTGGCCTCATCCCGCTTGATGCCGTCCAGATAGGGCTGCCGGTATTCGTCGGGAACCCAATACGGGCCGTGCGGCGCATTCGTCGCAATGTAGGCGAAAAACGGCTCATCGCGCCTGTGGCAGCCCTCCATCCATCGCATCGCCTCCTCGAACCAGACATTGGTGCAGTAGCCCCGGTACTGCTTGATCTCATCCCGATGGCGGTAATGGTCGTCGAAATAGTCGTTCCCATAGTAATCAGCCGCGGAGGTGATGCCGAAGGCGGGATGGTGGATCGTTTCATGGAAACCGCGGTCCTGCGGCCGGTAGGGGTAGTTGTCGCCCAGGTGCCACTTGCCGAAATGACCGGTGTGATAGCCGTTGTCCGCCAGGATATCGGCCATCGTCGGCAGGTCGGCGCGCAGCAGCGAACGCCCCATGCAGACGAACGTCGCCCCGTTGCGCAGGGCATCCTGGCCCGTCATCAGCTCGCCGCGCGTCGGCGTACACATGGGAGCCACGTGAAAATCGGTCAGACGCACGCTGTCGGCGTGGATGCGGTCCAGCGCAGGTGTCTTCAAAATCGGATTGCCCAGGCAGGACAGGTCGCCGTAGCCCTGGTCATCCGTCAGCACAAAGATGATATTGGGACGCGACTTCGAGTTCGACATGGAGCGGCCTTTCAGTGGCGTAGCGGACGAATCCCTCTCCCCGCATCATACATGGATCGCGCGCTAAGCGGCAATCGCCGCCCGCGGAGGCCGTTTCTCTCTCCTCATCTGGGGCGGTCAGCCGCAAGCGGCTTCCCTTGTGCGGGGGGACACCCCCCGCAACGCCCCCCGCAAAAACATGCCCCGCCGCCAGAGTGTCACCACCCTTACGGGTATGTCTGCCGCC
>JAJDXQ010000030.1 GCA_022823185.1 Caldilineaceae bacterium | reverse complement strand
CATCTTACGCAAACTGGCCCTGAACCTCCTACGCAAAGAGAAAAGCGCCAAAGTCGGTATTGCCGCCAAACGGAAACGAGCTGGTTGGAAAACTGACTATCTGCTGAAAGTTCTCTCCCAATAAGATGCGATTGCCCTGGGTAGAACAGCGTCTTGACACGACCTTGAAGGCGTGCAATTCTATTGGTCTAGGCTGAGTCGGATGCGCATATCTGATTCCACTTCAGGAGACAGAGACCGTAGACTATTGGAGCACTACCGTCGCACAGCCTCCTTCAAAGGCGAAAGGACGACGCGCATTGCTATCCATGGCATCGAGTACAACGCCGGTTTTTGACCGCTCGTTCCTGTTGGACGCACAGCTTGAGTTTGTCGTGCTCGGCGACACTCACTTCATTCATGATCCGGAGGTATATGCCTCGGGAAATGACTCGCAGGATCCCCGTCTCACGCGGATGTGGCCAGCCCGGGCCGAGTGGGCGCTGCGACTGGCCGCCGCTTTGGAAACTTCCTTCGTCGTCCATCTAGGTGACTTGGCGCAAGACTATCCTGGGAAGCCAAGTTTCGCCAAGGCAAGGCAGGCAGCCCGGCAGCAATTGAGGCGCTGTGGACTGCAGCCCTACCACGTTCCAGGAAACATGGATATTGGCGACAAGCCCGACCCGACAATGCCAGCGGCGTGGGTAACGCCGAGTTCGCTGGCAGAATGGCATGACCAGTTTGGGCGCTCCTGGTACAGCTTTGACCGGCAGGGGATACACTGTGTATTCCTGAACTCCCAAATCATGAATGGGCCGCTCCCCGAGGCAGAAGAACAGAGACGTTGGCTTGAATCCGATCTGGATGAGCATGCCGGGCAGCGTGTTTTCACTTTTTTGCATATGCCGCCCTTCTTCTTAGGTGAGCATGAGCCGGGCTTGGGCTATTACGACAACCTCGACGAACCGGCGCGCGGCTGGCTGTTGGGGTTGCTACGTAAGCACAAGGTGGAGTTGCTGTTCTCGGGACATATGCACTTCGCGGCCTTCAACCGCGTGGACGACACGCGCCTCCTCTCGGTGCCGTCCACGACCACCACGCGACCAGGATTCTATGAGGCTTTTTCCATCCTTCCTCCCGACCAAGGCAAGAACGACCTTGCCAAATTAGGTTTCTATCTTGTCCGCGTGCATAAGGACGGAGCTTGCGCACACTTGGTGCGCACAGGTGGTGAGACCGAGCCAGCTCCTGCTGGAGGACAGACCCGTCGCCTGGTTACACGCATCTCCCGTGACCTCCCCAACTCACCCATTGGGGTCTATTTGCGCCTCCCACTGACCCAAGCCGTGGATGGCGTAATTGCTTGGCCCGACTCCGTCCGCGATCAAGTGCGCAACGACTATCCGTTTCTCGCCTGTATTGAACTCGGTGCCCGTCACCTCCGGGCTCCCGCCTCCGACTTGGAAAACGGGCTGCAGCGCCAGCGCCTGGCCATGGCGCGGGACGAGGGCCTGCAGGTCTCGTTTGTGTGGCTATGGTCGGACAAACTCCGGCTCACTGAGGATGTGCCGCGTTATCAGGATCAGATAGATGCGATTGAGGTGCAGATTCCAGGAACGCTGTGGCCAGAGGAGAACTGCTTGCGGCAGATAATGCACTGCCGTGACCAATTCGATATCCCAGTGACTCTTGCCCCCTTGTTGGCCCTGGAGCGTTCACCGGGAAAGTATCATCCCCGGGCACGTGTCGGTTACCGCGCCACGGAATTGGCAGAATTGAACCAGCATTTGCTCGAGCACGATACGCACATAGATCGTGTGTTGTGCCACGTGGACTCTCACGTCCGTCCTTGGGAGGCGATGCAGGAGTTCATTTGCCGGGATGCTCTGAGCCAGGTCGGCCATTTCGATTTTGTGGTTCAACTGCCGGGCCTTGACGAGAATGCCCAAGCGAACCGCGCTGCGGAGGCTGTTCTTGCCGCGGCCCTGCACAGTGGCTGTCGCCTTTTCCTCGATCCCCTCGTGGACTTGGACCGCACCGGTGACATCAACCACGGATTGTTGGATCGCTTATCCAACCCGAGGCCAGCGTTCCATATCGTGCGCTGCATGAACACGGTCTTGTTTGCCTCGGAGAATGATTACCAGCCTATGGCAGACAGAAACGCAGAAACGCAGATGCTAGGGGTCGAAGGTCGGTTGAGGCGTTTGTGGTTACTATTGCCGGACGCAGGTGAGACGATCAACTCTACAGCACTCGATGGTGTCACTGGCATGGGGCGCGAGTCCCTATGGTTCGATCTGGTTGCGGGGACAAGCGCAGCCTTTCGGGATAACCAGGAGGAGTTGCGTCAGCGGCTTTCCGCGCTTCGAAGCCCTACCCTCCTCATGCAGGAGATTAACCCGTGACAAAAAAAGCCCGCGTTGCGATGATTTGGACAGGCTGATGGAGTGCCTAGGCCCATATTCCGATACTGAAAGAGCACCCAGACGTCGAGTAGGTCGCCTCGGCGGATATACGGGCGGACATCCTCCCCGGCTGCCCGTACATTTCCGGGTTGAGAAAACGTACACCGACTTTCGCCAGATGCTGGCAAAAGAATCGCTGGACGGCGTCGTTGTGGCGGTCTGGCATGTGCCGCACTACGAAGTCTCCCGCGCATGTCTGGAGCGCGGCCTACACATATTCCTGGAAAAACCCATGGTGCTGGAAGCCAGATACGGACGCGACCTGTGCGAGCTTGCCCACAGGCAAACTGTGAGATCGTCATGGGTTACCCCTGGCAATTGCTGCAACTTTCGCTGCGCGCACAAGGGGTCTTACAGTCAGGGTCGCTGGGAAGATTGCATTTCATCTCCAATGTCTTATCGTCATCGGCGCTTCTCATTTTCCTGGGTGACGACCGGTTGGACCAGCCGGAAATGGCTTCCCACTATCCCTTGAGAGGACCCGGCGATTTATTCAGCGATTCCGGCTCGGTCCGTCGGTGGGCAAGGGCACTTACAGGTCACCTACTCAGCGGCCTTGATGTTTTTTCTCACCTGGCTCAAACCGAGTTCGGTGCTGGCGTTGATGGACAATCTCGATGTGTGAGTTGATGTGGTCAGCGCCATCATGGCGCGCATGGACAACGGTGCCTTGGCCAGCGTGGGGAGCACGGGCGCCGTGCATGGCGGAAGTGGCAAACGGGATATCCAAGTGTATAGCAACCACGGCTGGGTGGTTCTCGATTCCATCGCAGGAACCGGCGTCTTTCACCAAGTCGACGGCTCCACAGAAATACTGGGACCAGCGTCAGGCGAAGCCGGCCTGCGCCAAAGCGGTTATCCAGTTTATCCATCGCGGGCCCCGGCGAAGCATTTTGTTGAGGTCATCCTCGGTCAGTCTGTTAATCGCTCTCCGGTTGAATATGGATGGCGCTCAGTGGAACTGCTTGGAGCCGCCTGCCTTTCGGCGGCCAGGGGAGGACAGGCTGTCAGCGTAGCCTCGCTTTACAGGTGAAAGGACCAGGTTCTCGATGACAATCAGACAACGAGAGGTCAAGAGAGATCGGCTCTATACGGAAAGCGATGCTGATCTGAAACACATCAGGGATAAATGCATTACGACGATCGGTTACGGCAGTCAAGGGCACGCGCAAGCGTTGAACCTGCGCGACTCGGGACTGAATGTTATCGTCGGCAATCGAGAAGATCGATTTGCCGCAGAAGCTCGAGCCGATGGGTTCGATGTGATGCCGATCGTGCAAGCGGTAAAGCGTGCTGATGTGATCCTGTTCCTGATCCCTGACGAGGTGCAGGCGGCCGTTTACAGTGAGGTAGAGCCGTATCTCCGAGAAGGCCAAGTGCTTGACTTTGCCAGCGGTTACAGCGTGCATTTCGGGTTGATCAGACCGCTCCCATATCTCGATGTGGTGCTAACTGTCCCGACCTGTCGAGGTACTGTATTCCGAGAGCGGATTCAGCGCGGCCAAGGAGTTTTTGGTCACTTCGGCGTCTATCAGGATTATTCCGGCAAGGCCGGCGACATTGCCATGGCCCTGGCCAAGGGAATGGGGCTTTTGAGATTCGGATGCACTGAATGCAGCTTCGGACAGGAGGTGGTGGTAAACCTGTTCGCTGAGTCCGCCGGGCTGGGTGCCATTCCCCAATACCTTCTGACCGCTTACGAAGTGCTGATCGAGGCCGGCTTCTCTGCTGAGGCCGCCTACGCGGAGACATTTTATGAGCTGCAGTTCTTCGTTGAAAACCTGGTCAGGGAGCGCTTGGCGAACAGCCGCCAGGGTTCGTCAACTTCCACCTATCTGATTCTCACCAAAACGGGCGAGGTGGTAGACGACCACGTGAGAGACAACATGCGTCGGATGCTTGGGCGTATCCGGAGCGGTGAACTGGTCCGCGAGTGGAACTTGGAGCAGATGGCGGGAGCGCCGATGCTCCATCAACGCAAGCGGGCGCTGGCCGAGCATGAGATCAAGGATGTTGAAGACGTCTTCTTGGAACGAAAGAAGGCCAGCGGATGGTGACACTTTATCGTCCGATGGGTACGACTATGATCATCATTCCTGTAAGCTTTGCGTAGTAAGGAGAACAAACGTGACGAAAGAGAATCCAGCCAGAAGAGATCGACTATATCTCGAAGAGGACGCGGATCTCAGCATCATTCAGAACAGACTGATCGCTTCGATTGGATACGGCAGCCAGGGTCACGCCCAGGCGCAGAACTTGCGCGACGCCGGACTCGAGGTCATCGTCGGAAATCAGGAAGATCGCTACGCCGATACGGCGCGGGCCGACGGTTTCGAAGTCTTCCCGATTGCACAAGCGGTGAAGCGGGCAGATATTCTTCTCATGCTGGTCCCGGATGAGTTTCAGATGTCGATCTACCATGCCGAGATCGAGCCGCATCTGAGGGAAGGCCAAGTTTTGGATTTTGCCAGCGGCTATGCGATGCATTTCGGCCTGTTCACGCCGCCGGCGAACATCGACATTGTCCTGAGCGTACCCGCGTCGTTGGGAGAAGTGTTGCGCGAACGGTATGTGCGCGGCGAGGGCGTCTTTGGGCACTTCGGTGTGCATCAGGACTACTCGGGCCAAGCACGGCAGATCGCGATGTCCTTGGCCAAAGGTATGGGCTTGCTGCGCTTCGGCAGTTGCGAATGCACCTTCGGCGACGAGGTCGGCGTCAACCTGTTCGCCGAAACGGCCGGCCTGGGGGCGATCATGAAATATCTCCTGACCGCTTACGAGGTGCTGGTGGAGGCCGGCTACTCGGCCGAATCGGCCTACAGCGAAACGTTCTACGAACTGCAGTTTTTTGCCGAATACCTCTGCAAGTCGAAGCTCGGCGATACGCAGTTCGGTTCGCCGACCTCGACCTATCTGATTCTGCGTCACTCGGGTGAGGTTGTCGATGATCACGTGCGCCAGCAGATGCGCGCCATGCTGAAGCGCATTGAAAGCGGCGAGCTCGTGCGCGACTGGAACCTGGAGCAGACAGCCGGAACTCCTGTCTTGCATCAGTTGAAACGCGAGATCGCCGAACACCCGATCCGCGAGGTGGAAGCGCTGTTTCTGGAGCGGAAGGAGAAGACGGGCTGGTGATGATCGACATCCACAGCCACATCTGGCAGCGGCATCATTGGTCGGATAAGGCGATAGCCGAAATCGAGATGTGCTACGGCAAGACCAACAAATGGCATTGTCCGCCCGAAGAGCACTGGGAACAGGTAGCGCAGAAAGTGGATCGCGCAGCAGTTTTTGCGATGATGATGAATGCTACCGGATTGGTGGTTCCGAACGAGTATGTCCATGACTACGTCAGTCGGCACCCTGACAAACTGGTAGGCGTGGCCAGCGTGGACCCGAACGACCCTGCATGCATCGAGCATCTGACGTATGCCATCAGGAACTTGGGCTTGCGCGCGCTCAAGTTGAGCGGCGCCTACCAGAATTTCAACCCGGCCGACAGGCGTTACGATCCGCTCTACAGCAAGGCCCAGGAACTCGACATCCCCATCTTCTGGCACCAGAGTACCACGACATTCGCCATCACGCCGTTGCGCTGGTCGAAGCCGATACTTCTTGACGAAGTGGCGCAACGATTTCCAAAGCTGCGGCAGATGATCTGCCATATCGGTCATCCATGGCACACCGATGCCGTGATGGTCATGCGCAAGCACAAGAACGTCTACGGAGACATGTCCGGTTATGGCTTTCGTCGCTTGCGCTTCTACGAGGCATTGGCTACGGCGATCGAATACGATGTCGGGCACAAGTTATTCTTCGGTTCGGATTATCCGTTCGCCAAGGTGGATGACAGTGTCCAGTACCTGTATGACGCGTCCGGCATGGCCAGCCGAGCCGGTCTTTCGCTGATCCCTGAAGCGTACATCGAAGACATGCTCCAGCGCGACTCGCTAAAACTGCTGGGCATCGATTGACGGCGTCGAATTCAAGACTGAACACTCACGGCTCAGATTACGAGGGAGTGAGGAAGCCATGGTTGAGCTGCTCAGCGGCGGGGTTGGAGGCTGGCGGGCGCGTCTGGGCTTCATGACCGCCGACAATGCAGTCAACAACGACGAGTGCTGGCATTATTTGCCGACCGGCGTCTCCCTGATTCAGAGCGTCGGACGCAGTCAAAAGCGCTGGGATTAGCTGGATTTGCCTAACGCCAGCCACGCCAATATGATATTTGACTGCCGCTATAAGCCGGTAGACTACCGTGAGCAACTACGCATTGCATCAGGCTGAGGCGCAACCCACATCATCCGCATAGGGTGGAAGGAGTGACAAGGAAATGGCTGACATAACAAAAGAGATATCACACGAAGACATCTGCAGAGGTTACTACCAGCTCGCAGAGCTGGAGGTTCAGGTTGGTGAGACACAGATCATCATTCCGCAACAGAGAACGCACTGCGCCTGTGCATACCTGTTCAAACTCGTAGATGGTGAACTCGTGCTGGCTGCTTTTCCAAAGGAATCTGGCGGCTTCACCTCCAGACGCTCGAGTGATGGCGGACATACGTGGCGCGACGCGCCAACCTGGCCTACATGGTGTGCATACCAGTTTCCGGATGGTGAATTGATCCAGGTACATTCTCATTTCTTGACAGATACCGATCAGGAAGGTGTGTACGAGACGGTTCTGGATCGCTCAATGGATAACGGGTATACCTACCAGAGAGAGACGGTGCAACTGATCGGTGTTCCCACACTCGCGCCGGAGATAAACAAGCCCGGCAGACCACGCTACGTGGACCACTCCATTGTGGCGCTGCGCGATGGCAGCCTGCTGGCTGGCGCGCTCGCTAAGTTTGCCAGCGATAGGCAGCCCAAGGAACGCTCCTTCGTGGTACGCTCGACCGATCGCGGCAGGACCTGGCACTATGTTTCAACGGTGGCATTTGACCTGACGCCAGGAGACGCACGCCGGCTGGATGGCTTTGGCGAGCCCTCTCTGCAGACACTGCCCAATGGGGAGATACTTTGCTTCATGCGCAGCGGTGGTGCGTCTGACGGAAAGCATTGGCCCTTGTACATGAGCCGGTCGAACGATGATGGCAAGACCTGGAGCCATGCCGACCCCATTGCGGACCGCGGCGTCTTCCCCACATCCTGCCTGATGTCCAACGGCGTGCTTGTCGTGAGCTATGGTCGGCCAGGCGATTGGCTCGCCTTTAGCTTGGACATGGGGCACACCTGGATCGGCCACTTCTGCCTGCGTCAGGGTCCACAGCATACCGATTGCTCGTATTACGACGCGGTCGCGGAGGTTGCGCCGGACACGCTGCTGGCCGCTTATGGCCGGACTGACCCCAATGATAGCTGGCAGGCTGAGCTCCTCGGCACTTTCATCACGGTAAAGCGTTCGTGACACGCCTTCTCATTGCTGGACTTGATTTCGGTGTGTTCCAAGGTAGGGGTGGGTTATTCTGACAATTGCGTTGAAGTCAGACCTTGGCCTGTTCGCGAGGAACGGGCAGTATCTGCAGCTGTCATCCCGCGCAGAAATCAGGCCGAGCGCCCCAAAGCATTCCCGGGGCCGCTTGCCGGCGGGAAGGGCTTCTCTCGATGCGCATGAGCGCCCGCGCCGACCGGACAAATGACACCCGGCGCCCGGTTGCGTATAGTAATTGGGGGAGGGGAGCGGCCAAAGAGGAAATTTATAATACAAGAATCTGCCCGCCGCGCGAAATTCGACTGGTATCCTTCCCAACCGCGCTGGGCGGCCCGTTCCCCCTATCCTCCTGACTCTGAACCGACGCCGTAAACTTTCGTCGCCCGTAGCAACGAGGGATGCACCCAGCGTCTACCGTCTCACCCCTGGGATCGCGGGCGTCTCGCCCGCATCTGGCGCAATTGCCCGGAGGTAGCCGGAAACGTACCCCCATTCTGGACCACACCCCGTTAGACTGGGCCTAACCCAGATTTTCGGCTGACGGACACTTATGGTAATGCAATCGGTCTCTCGGTCAATTTCGGGGCGGTTAGTTTGGACTACAGACGAGTTTTCAACAACCGCACGAGTCCTGCAAAGCCCCCAAATTCTGTAAATCCTGATTCAGACCTTTTTTCACTGCCTCGGCCATATCAGTATTTCTAGCTAATCTTTTGTGTTATTTGCAACACGGTTTCGCTGTCGCCTCAGCCATGCCACACCCGCCCCCGCACACTTTCCCCTTACACCCTGCCATCCTGCCGCCCTCAATTCATGCGCACGCCAATCTCTCGTAAACGCTCGTACACTTGTGCAACCCTTGTACGTCGGCTTGTGCGTCCGCATCCTTTCCAACCGCCCAAAGCGCGCTCGCACATGCCGACCCCGGTGAATGGCAAAAACCGTTCGCGCGCTTCTCCATCGTTGCAACAGTTACATTTCGCGCCTGCCCCAGTCGTCCTTCTGCCCAATACCCTGTGTGGATCCCAATTTACAGTGCGTAAAGCGAGCCAAGTCAGTTTGCCGGACCGAAACCAACACTGACCATACATGTCTTCCCAAAAATCTGGGATGCACCCCCTCAAATTGGGCGCAGTCCAAAATGGGGGTGAACTTTCGTACACCTCTGGTAACGACTGAGCTAAAGCCAGTTCGCGTCCCCGATCAGCGCAACTGCCATCGCCTCTGACCACTGACTACTGATCACTGACCACTGCAGTTCCGGGCGGTCGGGCCTTCGGCCCTCACTTGTGCGGGGGGACTCCCCCCGCAACGCCCCCTTCGTATGCCCGACCGTCGTGGACAGTAGGAACGGTTGAGACAGCCACTGGTGTTCCAACCCCCGCGCCGCCACTGTAGGGGCAGGCCTTGTGCCTGCCCTATGCCTCCCATCAAATGGACGGCAGACAGTTTCAGCCACCGCTGGCATGAATTCCCTTCCTGACCAATCCCACCCCAAATATGAACTGCGCCCCCTCAAATTTCCTGTGTTGACATAATCTGTATACTATTGTATAATATATTATATCTTAGACGCATTGCCATCCACACGGTGTGTCCTTACGTTGAGTCCGATTTGTCTACTCGACTGAATATCTATATCAGGAGGGGAATCATGACCCGTAAAGAAGTGAGTAGACGTGATTTTTTGCGAGCGGCTGGCCTGGGCGCAGCTGGCATTGCTGCTGCAGCCTGTATCCCCGCACCACAGAGTGCAGTCCCGGAACCCGCCCAGCAAACCGAATCCATGGAAGCCGCCGGTCCCGTGAGCGGCGGGACCTTGACGATCGCGCCTGGGGCATTGAGTTTCACGAACTTCACACCCTGGAAGGTTCGAGGCACCTCACACTATAGAGTGTTCTCACCGGTGGTACAGGCTCTTGTCCGGGGTCAGGAGTGGGGCGACGGCCTGACGCCCCAGACGAAAGAGTTCAAGATCACACCGGAGCTGGCCGAGAAGGTGGACGTTGAGGAGCCGGATCGGGTATGGGTGTTCCACCTGCGCCAGAACGTCAAATGGCACGATGGCCGGCCCTTCACTGCCGACGACGTCATGTGGAGCTGGTTCGCAGCCACCCACAGGGATGTTGCACGCCAGAGCGGCGGGCTGCCGCAGATCAAGGGGGCCATGAACCTGGGGGAAAACGGTGGGACAATGGAGGATCTCACCGGCGCCCAAAAGATTGACGAATATACCGTGCGCCTCGAGCTGGAGGAAACCGACTTTGATTTCATTTCCAGCCCTAACACACGAATGGACATCACGCCCAAGCACGTGTTCGAGGACGTCCCTCTCGATAAGGTTGTCGACCACGAGCCTTTTGCGGGCATGCCCATCGGGACCGGACCCTTCAAATGCACCCAGTTGGTTGCCGACCAGTTCCTGGCGATGGAGCGCAACGACGACTACTGGGGAGGGAAGCCCCTTCTGGACGGAATCATCTTCCGCTTCCTCGATGGCAACACTGCGGTTGCCGCCTTGGAGAAGGGAGAGCTTGACGTCGGTTTCACTCCAGACCTGGCCAGCTTCCAGCGCTTGCAAGAGATGGATCATCTCGCAAGTGCGACCTTTCCGACCCCATGTTATTGGGCGTATTACATCAACATCAACCGCTTCCCGGATACCTACCATCAGCTGCACCAGGCGCTCCTGTATGGCATAGACATTGATGAGTATCTCGCCGTGACGACCGGCGGTCTGGCCGTACGCGATAACTACGTGTTCAGCCACATCGGCGTGGGCACCCTGAACCAGCCGCCTGAAGGGCTGACAGACTACTCGTTCGATCCGGACAAGGCCCAGGCCATTTTGGAGGAGATCAACTGGGACTTTGACCGCGAACTGGAGTTCTCCGTGGAAGGCGAGCCCACGGTGGGCGAAGAAACCTTCCAGGCGCTGGCGGCCAACATGGGGCTGAAGTTGAAGTTTAAGGTGTTCCACCCGTCCGCCTTCGTCCCAGAGGTATTCGACAACCTGGACTTTGACATCTACAGCAATGTCCAGGGGTGCTCCACTGCCCTGGGTCACTTCTGGCGTATTGTCAAATGTGGAGGTACCCCTGACGCGGGCGGGATTAACTGGAACAATTACTGTAACCCGGAGTTGGACGAGGTTTATGCAGCCGCCATGCAGGAGAAAGACCTCGACAAGCGTGTAGAACTGATGAAGCAAGTAGCCTTGCTGGTCGACCAAAACCTGAACGGAGCGCCGTTCTTCCGAGGGGTAGGCAGGCTTATCTTCAATTCGCGAGTCCAGGCCATCTATCCCGGCACAGACTACGCAAAATCGGTCCGCGTCCCCCACGAGAAGATCTGGCTGAAGCAGACCTAGGTTTGTCTGCCCTCGCAGTGGCGGGTGAAAGAGGGGGCTGGGCGGCAGTGCCCAGCCCTTTCAGTGTCGCAGGCGCCACCGGGGCGTACACGCACCTGGCCAGGGAACAGACACTGGGTTATGACTGAATACATCCTGCGTCGTCTCTTGGTGACGCCTGTGATGGTCCTGGGCGTTACAATCTTGGTCTTCGTGATGTATAACCTGGCTCCCGGTGATCCGGTAACGGCGATGATCGACCCATTGGAGCCCACCTCCTCACAGGTCGACCGGGAAGCGATGCGGGAGCGCCTGGGTTTGAACAAGCCCATCCACGTCCGCTACCTGATATGGCTAAGAGAGTTGCTGCGGGGAAACCTCGGCTACTCCCAGGTGGATGGCCACTCGGTGGCGGAGAGAATCGCTCAAACCCTGCCGGCCACCCTCTTGCTGCAGGCCACCTCCCTCCTGCTGGCCATCCTGATCGGCGTGGCGCTGGGCCTCGTCTCGGGCCTTAAGCAGTACTCCAATCTGGACCACGCGCTGTCGTTTTTTGCCTTCTTCGGTATCTCGGTGCCAAACTTCTTCGTCGCGATTCTGCTTATGTATTTCCTTTCGGTCAAGCTGGATTGGTTCCCCCTGGCCGGTATGTGGACCCCGGGCCAGTCAACAGGCCTCAACCTGGACCTGCTGCACCACATGGTTCTGCCGGTCCTCGCCAACGTGATTCTAAGTCTGGCCGGCTACATGCGCTACACCCGGGCGAGTGTGCTGGATGCCTTGGGCGCCGACTACGTGACCACGGCTCGCAGCAAGGGCCTGCCGGAACGGTGGGTCATCATACGCCACGTGTTCCGAAACGCGCTCCTGCCCGTGGTCACCCTCGTGGGCCTCAGCCTGCCCAGCTTGTTGGGCGGATCGTTTATCCTTGAGCAGCTCTTCTCGTGGCCGGGGATGGGCCGCCTGGGCTATACGGCCCTCCTGGCCCGCGACTACCCCGTGATCATGGCGGTGACACTGACTTCTGCCGTCATCGTAATGCTCGCGAACCTGGCCTCTGATATCGCCTATGGCTTCGTGGACCCGCGCGTACGCTACGATTGATAGCGGGTCGGAGTTGGTGAATGCCGGCACATTCTCCCGCCAATCTAACCCGCCCACACACTCTATCCAGCCGTTCACCAGAGGCGCCAGCCCGGTAAAACTCCTCCAGATTTCCCAGCGTCAGCCACGAGACAGATGTCGCGCACACGTAGCAGAGCCTCTCCACAGATCGCAGAACAGCAGTTGCCCGTAGACTCGCCTTTCGCGCGCAGCTTGCGTCGCTTTCTTCGGCACCGCGTTGCCGTGGTCGGTAGCCTGATCGTCCTGATACTGGTGCTGATCGCTCTGACCGCGCCACTCATCACCCCTTACGATCCTGTCAAAGCCAACTTACGCGAAATCGATTCCCCCCCTAATGGCCGGCACATCTTCGGTACCGATCAGGTTGGGAGAGATGTACTTACCCGCGTCGTCTATGGCGCACGGGTGTCCATGTCGGTGGGCATCGTCGCCGTATCCCTCACCACGATCATCGGTGTCGTCATCGGTGGGCTGGGCGGCTACGTCGGGGGACGTACGGACGATCTGCTCATGCGTTTTACAGAGCTGGTCATGATGTTTCCGACCTTTATCCTCATGATCACATTGGCCACCGTTCTGGAACCCAGCATCTTCACCCTCATGCTGGTGATTGGTCTGTTCAATTGGCCGGGACTGGCGCGGCTGGTGCGGGGGCAGGTGCTGTCCTTGCGCGAGACGGAATTCGTCACCGCGGCCCGCACGGTCGGCGCAACTGACTGGCGTATCATGTGGGTACACATCTTTCCCCACGTGGTTGGCCCGGTCGTGGTCTCGATGACTCTGGGAACGGCCGGCGCCATCCTCGCGGAGGCCGGCCTGAGCTATCTTGGACTGGGCGTACAAGCGCCGGTACCCAGCTGGGGTGGCATGGTTAGCCGCGCGGCGAACTTCACAGCACTCGCCATCTTCCCCTGGCAGTGGCTGCCGCCAGGGATGGCGATTACGCTGGCAGTCCTGGCCATCAACTTCATGGGCGATGGCCTGCGCGACGCCCTCGATGTGCGTAGCAGGCATGGTGGTATCTGATCGGTTTGAGCCATGGAGCAAAGAAAGGAATAGAAAATGGCAGACACGGTGAAGGAAGTATCACGCGAAGACCGCAGCCGGGGCTTCTACCAACTCTCGGGTCTGGAGATCCAGGTCGGTGAGACACAGACCATCATTCCCATGCATGAGACGCACTGCGCCTGCGCCTACATGTACAAGCTCATAGACGGTGAACTCGTGCTTGCTGCGTTCCCACCGGAAGTGGAGGCCAGTCATCGCGGCATGCCCTGCCGGCGCTCCACAGATGGCGGGCATACGTGGCGCGAAGCGCCGGATTGGCGTTCCTGGAACGCATACCAGTTCCCCGACGGTGAGTTGATCCAGGTGGAACCGACCTGGCTGGAGAAAGTCGAGGACGGTGTGCACGAGACCTACCTGCACCGCTCGCTGGACAACGGCTACACCTACCAGAAGGAGACGATTCGCCTGATTGGGATTCCCGAACTGTGGCGGGACATGGAGCGCGCCGGACAGCCCCTGTTCTGCTACGTGGATCACGCCATCGTGTCGCTAAGCGATGGCAGCTTGCTGGCCGGTGTGCTAGGCAAGTTCGCCGCTGACAGTAATGCGAAAGAGCGCTCTTTCGTGATCCGGTCTACTGATCGAGGACGCACCTGGCACTACAGGTCGACGGTGGCGTTCGACCTGCATGAAGGGGATGCGCGGCGGCTGGATGGCTTTGGTGAGCCTTATCTGCAGAAACTGCCCAACGGAGAGATACTTTGCTTCATGCGCTCCGGCGGGAATGCATCGGGCGAGCACTGGTCGCTGTACATGAGCCGGTCGAATGACGAGGGCAGGACCTGGAGCCACGCTGACCCGATCGCCGACCGTGGCGTGATGCCGAAGTCCTGCCTGATGTCCAATGGCGTGCTGGCCGTAATCTATGGCCGGCCGGGCGATTGGCTCACCTTCAGCACGGACATGGGGCACACGTGGATGGGGCACTTCTGCTTACGCCAGGGTCCGGTGCACGTTGATTGCTCGTACTACGACGCGATCGAGGAGGTTGCACCGGACACTCTGTTGGCGGCCTATGGTCGCACGGATGCCAACAACCCTTGGCTGCGTGAGATTCTCGGTACCTTCATTACGGTGAAACGTGTCTGACAGACATAAGTCTGATTCCAACCCAACAGTGGCCGTCTCCGGCTCAGACACGTCATTCATGTACAACCCGTGAAGAGTATGAAAAGAGAGGTACGACAATGATAAGTCGTGAAGAGGTGCGCCATGCCTTGACCGGTCCGATCATGTCTTTGAATACTCCCTTTTGCGCCAATGGTGAAATCGATTATCAAAGCATACGCCAAATCATCGATTTCACCATTGACGCCGGTTCGAAGACGATTATTCTGACCAGCGGCGACAGTTTGTATACCCTTCTGACCGATACGGAAGTCGCCGAACTGACCAAGGCCGTGGTTGCACAGACTGCAGGACGGGCCATGGTGGTGGCTGCGGATCGCATCTGGTGGACCGGCAAGGATGTTGAGTTTGCTAAGTATGCGCGCGAGGTCGGCGCGGACATGTTGATGGTGCTGCCGCCGGACTGGGCCAGTTCATGCACGGAAGATACCCTTGTCGCCCATTATGCAGCGGTCGCAGAGCATATGCCGGTCATGGTCGTGACTAATTTTCTCGGGCAGCGTCCTCTCGCGCTGAGTTTGGAAGTGCTAAGGCGGTTGCGGGATGAAGTGGATGGCATTTATGCGGTGAAGGATGATATATGTGGCGAGTTCGGCAGGAGATTGGGGTTGCTGGTTCACGATCGCTGGGCAGTGTTTGCCAGTGGGACGAAACGAGAGGTCCTGAACAACGTGCCCTACGGCTGCGACGGCTATATGTCATGCTTCATCCTTATCAAGCCCGAGGTTGCGCACGCGTTCTGGGACGCGGTTCAGGCCAATAATCTGCCCCAGATCCGCAAAATTATTGCTGATTATGATATACCCATATGGGATGAACTGTTTGCGAGTTTTCCGGGTAGTTTTGACGCCGCCATCCATGGCATCCTCGAACTCAAAGGCTTGGCCCAGCGCTGGAGGAGAAAACCGTACTACAGTCTAAATGACCGTGAAATGGCGGAACTGGCAGACCTTTTGGAGGGAAAAGGCTGGCTATAGGCTGGGTTGGGTCAACGGACGGTTCCATGGCCTGTTTGCTCCCGGTCTTGACCCTGATTCGTAGAGCGTCCGGACGACGATGCCACGGTCGTGGTCCCGACCAGCCCCAAGTCTGATTCTCAGGACGCACGACCGACAACAGACGAAAGCGAAATAGTAGCGCGAACCACTCTTGGAGACGGCCTCGACAGGAACCATCAGACCCAGATGAGACGCAGTTCCTACAGAAATAGACGAGACTTTCGAGGGGCAAACGGGTGCCCTCTCGGTCCTGAACGGTAGCAGAAGTGACCGTGACGACCACCACGAGACTCGTAGTATCCACCGGGGCGTGTCGCCTGTGTCCGCTGAGTCGAAGCGGGGTACTCCACTTCCACTTGCCACCGTCGAAGCCTCGCACTCCTGTGTGTGTCAAGCCGGTCTTGATCGTCCGACTATCGATGCTGCTGGTGGATTCCGCCCTCAGTTAAGTGAAGAGTTCCAATGACGACTTGGCGCATATCCAGTCTGCGTGGTCGTCTGCCGCTGGCCGCTGGGCTCAGATTCTGGATAATGTTCCACTGGCTGTCGGTCAAATCTGCTGGGTATCGTTGCCTGTTCACAAACACAACATTTGCCACAACCTGGTCGTTAGCCGTTATCGTTCAAACAAGCTTTTAGGATGGCGACTGTGCCACACACGGTGTCAAGCGGGCTGCGAATGCGCGAAAATCATCTTCACGTTTCAGGCAACAAACTTTAATGAACCCTACACTTCAATTGCCAACCTCAATCATGAAACCATGAATGCGACTCATCATGATGGGATGTGAAAACGAAATTACGCGTAGGGAGTCAGCTGGTCAGATGCTCCCACTCGATCCTCTTTTACTGGAAATCCATCAGCGCTATATGATTCATGATCACACATCTGCGTCTCTCTATTGTGTCAAGGACCACTGTGTCATCGACTGGTACTATGCCGATGTCGTCTACGCTCCGCTCTATTATGGCTTCGGCGGAGTCGGCGAACACGCCGACCGCAGGGCGTCGGCAGGTGATTACGACCACAAAGTGCTGGAACTGGCGCCGGATACCGCATAGTTATTGCTTATAGCTTCCCCCGAGATCATCCGGCAACGCAGGAGCCAGCCCGTCTGGCCCACATCCTTCCCCAAAGCAGAACGATGTCGAATCCGTGTCAGACCGTAATGAAGAGGAATTTAGCGAATCACCTTTATATTGGCCCGTAACATTAGACCCAACAGACGCCACGCCGCAGCGGACGCTGCGAGAGTTCGTTCGCCGGATCGAGCCGCAGTTGACGGCAGCGGACCGGAAGCGCATACAGACTCATCAGACGCCTGCGCCTCAGGGCAAAGCTCAAAGTTCTATGCTCACCGGCCGGTGAGCCGAAAGACTCTCCTGCACCGCCTCTATCATCCTTGCCACGACGTACGCGTCCTTCAGGGTCACCCGCAGTTCCTCCTCCCTCCGTACCGCCTTCACAAAATGCGCAATCTCCAGCTGGTTCATCGGCGCGTAGCGGATCGGAGCCAGCTGCGCAGACGACTTGCCCTGCGTCACGACCGGATAGTTGTGGTAGTCAGTACGTAGGCAACCTTCCTCACCCACCACCTCCAGATCGAAGAACGGGTACTCCCAGCTGATGGAAGTGCAGACATGCACGCTTCCCAGCGAGCCGTTGTCGAAGCGGACTAGCGCCTTCACATTGTCCCAACTCTCGATAATACCTTGGTGCATAAAGTTTTCGCCGTATGCGAAGACCTCCACCGGTTCCGCGCCCAGAGCCCAGCGCACAATATCGAACCCGTACGTGCCGAACTCACCCAGAGGGCCCCCGCTCTTCGCCGGGTCCCGCTGCCAGTCCGGGCTGGTCATCGCCGCATGGTTCACAAAGACCCGCGCCGTCAACGGCCTGCCCACAGCGCCCGCCCGCGCCTGCCTCACCGCCTCAATCAGGCCGTCCTCAAATCGCGACGGCACCGCCGGCATCACCATCCGCCCCATTCTCCGGGCCGTCTCCATCGCCCGGCGGACCTCATCGGAAATGAAACTGAATGGCTTGCAGGCAAAAACATGCGCCCCCGCCTCCAGCGCCTGGCAGCTGTTTTCGCAGTGCTCCCCGATTTCGCTCGCCACCACGACGAAATCGAGATTCTCTCCCAGCAGGTCCGCGGCGTCATGGTAGAGCGCTGCCTCAAACTGGGCCGCAAACGCCTCCGCTTCCATGCCGATACAGTCCAGCGCATAGTCCCGGCTCTTCCCAAGATCGCACACGCCGACCAACGCAACGTCCTTCATCGCCAGCAGCTCCATCGCGAACAGATTCGCATACCAGCCCTGCGACAAGCCAATCAACCCACATCTCAATTTCTCTTCCATCTGCGTCAAACCCTCCACTTTCTGCCCTTCAGCAGGCAGCCAGGCCCCGAGGAAACGCCTGTCCGGCTGCGGCAACGCTGCCCGCCTACCTGAAATTGGCAAATCCCTCCGGCGTCTTCACGTCGATCACGGCTGCCGTATCCGCCTCCAGCGCCCTTTCCAACGCCTGAACCAGTTCCGGCAGCGAACGCGCCTGCGCGCCCCAGGCTCCGTAGGTCTCAGCCAGCCTGGCAAAATCCGGGTTGCGCAAATCGCTGGCGATATAGCGCCCGTTGCCCCGGCTCTTCTGGTAGTGCCGCAGCAAACCCCACGCATCGTCGTTGAAAACAAGAATAACCGGCCGCAGCCCGTACTGCACGCAGGTGCCCAACTCCTGAATATTGAACTGGAATCCGCCGTCACCGGTGATGCAGATCACCTGCCGGTCGGGAAAGCCCGCCTTCGCCCCCGCCGCGGCCGGAAAGCCAAATCCCAGGCCGCCCCACGCCGGCGAAAGGTAACTGCGCTGCCCATAGATCTCTAAACAGTAATTCGCGCCCCGGTGATTGCATATCCCCACGTCCCCGACAAAGATCGCATCCCGCGACACCGCCCCCCGGATCGCCTCCATGATCTCCGTCTCATTGGGCATCGTCTTTCGTTTGTACGCCCTGATCCTCTCCCTCACTTCGCCCACCTCGCCTGCGAAGCCCGCCTCCTTCCCGGAAGCGCTCTGGCCGGAATCCGCTCTTTCCGCCACCGCAGCATTGAGCTGCTCCAGCACTGTCTTCGCGTCGCCCACCAGTCGCACTGCCGCTGTGTACCACTTATCCATCGGCTCGGCGTCAATATCCAGGTGAATTAGCTGCGGCGGCTGCCGCAGCCCCTGCGACTTCGCCCTGAAGTAGGAAAGGCTGGATCCGGCGACCAGCAGTACGTCCAGGCTGTTGGCGAAAGTCTGGCGCGGGTCTTCCAGGCCCCCTGGCGGAAAATTGTACTCGCCGCCGTACATGCCCAGGCTCAGCTCGTGATCCTCCGCGATCGCGCCCTTCCCTCCCGCCGTCGTGAACACCGGCGCGCCCAGTCGCTCAACCAGGCGCGTAAGAGCCTGTCCTGCCCCGGAGCGGTGCACTCCCGTCCCCGCCAAAACGCCAACCCGCTTGCCTGCCAGCAGCAGTTCCGCCGCCTCCTCGACCGCTGCCGCGTCTGCAGAAGGCGCCGGGTGTTGGACCGGCCCCGGTATCGTCATCTCCGCTTCCTGCCCCTGAACGTCCGCCGGCATCTCGATCGCGATCGGCCGCGGGCGCCGGCTGCAAAACAGCCCGAACGCCTCCTGGACCCGGGCCGGCGTCTCCTGCGCCCTGCCAATATGGACGCTATGCTGCGTCACAGTCGAGAGCATCCCCATCTGGTCCTTGGTCTCATGCATCGTCCCCAGCCCGCGCTCGTACAACTGCTCTTCCGCCGAGCTGGTAATCGTCAGAACCGGCGACGACGCGTCGTATGCCTCACCAAGGCCGCCCATCGAATTGGCCGCCCCCGGCCCGGTGCTGGTCAAACAGACGCCCGGCTTGCCCGTCACGCGGGCGTACCCGTCCGCCATCATCGCCGCCGCCTGCTCATGCCGCGTGCTGATGAAGCGGATGGCGTCCTGATGGTCGTACAGCGCGTCGAAAATCTCCATCGTGTGGCTGGAGATAATCCCGAATATCGTGTCCACGCCCTGTGCCCGCAGCGTCTCGACCAAGGCCCGCGCCGCTGTCATTCTTGCCATCCGTACCCCTCCAACCAGCCAGTAGCGAGATGACCTGCTTCTTTCTCTCCTAACATTTTTCGCTTTGCCATCAGAATGAGGACCGCAGTCCATCGCGAAAACCGCGCCAGTCGCAGTTCAGGCAGCTAATGCGGCGCCACCCGAAACCGCTCCACTACCTCTTCATTCAAGGCAAACCCCAACCCCGGCCGCTTCGGCACCTCGATCATCCCGTCGGCGTCCAACTCCACCGCCGGCACGAGCAACTCGGAAATAATCGGCGAATCCGGAAAAGCGATCGGCATCTCGAAATACGGCATATTCGGCAACACCGCGGCCAAATGAATCTCCGCCGCCACCCCAACCATATGACACCACGCATGCGGCACGCAGATCAGGCCCCGCCGGTAGGCCGCCTCCGCAATGCGCGTAATCTCCCGCATCCCCCCGGACCGAACCGAGCTGGGCTGGACCACGTCAACGCGCCCTTTCTCCATGATCTCCTCAAACTCGAATCGGGTCGTAAAGCCCCAGTCGCCCACCGCAATGCGCGTGTCTACGGCATCGGCTAGGCGGGCCAGGCCGGCAAGATTGTCGGCCGGCAGCGGCGCCTCCACAAAGAAAGGCCGGAACGCCTCGATCGCCCGGATCGACGCAAGCGCCTGTCCCGCCTCATACCAGCGATTCTGCACGTCAATCATCAGATCGCGATCATAGCCAATCGTATCCCGCGCCGCCCGCACAACCTCCACGTCCCGCTCAATGCTGACATGCGAAAATCCCCCCGGCCACTCCTCCAGTTTCATCGCCCGGAAGTTCCGCTCTCTGGCCAGCGTGAAGCGCTCAACGATTTCGCCTACGTCCTCGCCCGGCGGGTAGACCGTGGCGTACGGCCGTACCTTTTTCTTAATCTCACTCGACTCCGTCACCGTGCAGCAAGCCTGCCAGATCAGCTCACAGACCGGCTTGCCCAGTGCCTGGCCCGCAATGTCCCAAAGCGCGGTTTCCACCGCGCCGATCGCCGCGATCGTGACACCGCGCCGCCCAAACAACCCCGTGGCCGCATACATCTTCTGCCACAGCCGCTCCACCTGCAGCGGATCTTCACCCCGCAATAACGCCTCCAAGCCTCCGTCGCAACGAATAATCGCCTCAATCACAAGCGACGGTGACTCCGCCTGTCCAATCCCGCTTATGCCCTCATCAGTATGGACCCGCACCACCGTCTCCCACGCCTTGCCCGGGTCCGCCAGCGCGATCGTCTCAATGCCCGTAATCTTCACAATTCCCTACCCCCCAATCTTCATCAGTTCCCGTTTACCCGCGCCTTTCCGCCCCTAACCCCTATCCCCCGCAGTTCTGGGCCTCCCCCAACCCCCACCCATCAACCTCTCAGCCTTGCCCTGTGTCGGCGGCCCCTCCGCGCCCCGCCCTTCTCGCGCCCCGCCGCTCGCCAATGCCGTCAATCGCCGCCAGCCGCCAGGTCCCGATTCCAAGGGGCGGGGCAGTGCCAGGACCAGGTGACCCTGCGCTGATCCCCGGCGGCAAACACCCGCCGCCGGGCCGGGGGACACCCCCGGACCCCCGCCAACCCGCCGTGCGCCGCGCCCCTCCCCCAATGCCGGCGCGGCCCGCCTTCCCCTATCCACCGCAGCCCCGCTATCCAGTCCAGCCGCCCGGTCCACTCTGAACCGCTCACAACTCGACGAACTGAAACGCGTAAAGATCAGCATCCTGCAACACAAACCGCAATCGCACCGGTACGCCTTCCAGTCCACCGAGGTCGGGTCCGCCCGACCAGCGAACGACCCGTTCCAGGTCATCCCCCAGCAACTCGATGCAGTCATCGAGGCCGAATCCCGCAACCGGCGTGTCCATCTGGTCCCGTAGAATCTCCACCCTTACGCTTCCGGCCGCGGATGCAGAGAAATTGACCCGCAGACGGTTGCCCGCAAAAGTGACAGGCTTCGTCACCATCTCCCCGCCGCTCAGCGGAGCTTGTACCGACGCGAAGCCGTCCACGCGCATTGTATAACGCCGCAAACTGCTCGCTTCGCCCCGCCAGTACCCTTCGCGCACATAGAATGACAGCTCATCCGGCGCGCCGGAAATCGCAGAAGGCGTCGTCGCGATCCCCCAGCCCTGAAAGTTGTCGCCGTAAGTCCAGTTGTCGCGCGGCCGCAAGCCCGGCCGGATGAACGACTCCGGCCACAAGTTGAAGTTATACCCGTCCCGGCTGCTCATGAACATGCCGTCTGTCAAAGCCGCGCCGTAGCGCTCACTTATCCCCGCGCGCATGCGGCGATGCGCCAACTCCGGCAACTCTTCCAGCGACTCCGACCACGCCCGTTCTACATACCGCGTCGGGAACCCCAGGAAGAGATGCGGCGCTCGGAAATAGGGTCTAATCTGATTCGTGTAGAGCTCGCTGGGACGGCCCTCGTTGTAGTTGACAAAGACGGAATCGGTCCAATTCACGAAATCTGAAGATGTCGCGGTGAAAATGTCACGGCCGTAGCGAGAACCGCGCAAGCCGCCTCCACCTTCACCAACCTCGTGAGACCCGTAAGGCTCCTCGCCCGTCCGCTCTTGCCGGAACTCATTGCGATGATAGGCCCGGTACTCGCCGCGCGCCCCGTCCCAAAAGCCGAGATTCTGCGTGTCCAGCAGCCCTTTCGTAATCACCGGGCCCTTGCTTAGCGCCGACCACGCAAAGCCGTCGGGCGATCCATACGCCCACAAACCTCTGGCGCCGCCTCGCTCCAACAGCACGAACGCCTTGTAGCGGGCATCCGCCGCACAGGCCGGATTCCCGTCCAGGAACGGCGAGAACATCCCATTCAGAATCTCCTCGCCATCCATGACAATGTTATTCTTCTTGGAGCCCTCAAACGCCACCAACCCCAATTCCGGTCTCTCCCAGTGGATGCCGTCGGCGCTCTCAGCATAGCAAACCCACTTGCCCCGCGGACTGCTCAATTTCCCGCCACTGTATTCGAAGTTCTGCCCCCTGTAATACATGCGATAGCGGCCACCATCTTCAAAGACGGTAAATCCGCCGCTTGCATTGCCTTCCCAAGGCGCGTCAAGACGCAGCGCAATTTCCCTGGGAACCGGTCTGTTCAGGCTTCGCCGTGCGCCTCCGCCAAGCCGTCCTACCAAATGGTCATCGACCATCAGCTCCAGGCGGGAACCGATGTCAATCGGAATCGAGCCTTCATTCAGACTAGCCATAGTCAATCCATCTCCTCTACGCCTGGTCAGATCGTGACGAACTGAAACGCGTACACATCCGCGTCGCGCAAAACGAATCGCAGCCGAACAGGTACACCCTCCAGACTACCCACGTCGGGTCCTGCCGACCAGCGCACGACACGCTCGAGGTCATCCCCCAGCAACGCCGCGCAGTCATCCAGGCCAAACCCCGCGATCGCCTCGTTCATCTGGTCCCGCAATATCTCCACCCGAACGCTGCCAGCAGCGGAAGCCGAAAAATTGACGCGCAAACGGTTGCCCGCAAAAACCAGCGGCTTCGTCACCAGCTCGCCCCCGCTCAACGGCGCCTGCGCCGACGCGAACCCATCGACCCGCAGCGTATAGCGCCGCAAATTCATGCTATCGCCCCGCCAGTACCCCTCCGACACGTAGATCGACAGCTCGTCAGGCGCCCCGTCAAATGGCGAGGCAGTCGTCACAATACCCCAACCGGGAAAAGCGTCCCCGTAAACCCAGCTGTCCCTGGGCCGCAGACCCGGCCGGATAAAAGACTCCGGCCACAAATTAAACGTGTAGCCATCGCGGCTGCTCATGAACATCGCGTCCGTCAAGGCGCTGCCGTAACGTTCGCTCACCCCTGCGCGCAGGCGGCGCTCGCCCAACTCCGGCAGGTCTTCCACGGCCTCCGACCAGCCGCGGTCGATATACCGGCTCGGAAACCCCACGAAAATATGTGGCGCGCGGAAATAGGGCAAAATTGCGTTATTGTAGATCTCGTCCACGCGCCCCTGCGTATAGTCCACATAGTCCGGCTCGGTCCAGTTGATAAAGTCAGTTGACGTCGCCGTGCGCAGATCGCGGCCATACCGGGAGCCGCGCACGCCATGTCCCATCGCCCCCGCACGAACCTGGCCGCCGTACGGTTCCTCTCCCGTCCTGTCAATGCGAAACTCGTTGCGGTGGTAGTCTCGGTACTCCTCGCGAACTGGATCCCAAAAGGCTATGTTCTGGGAGTCAAGCAGTCCATCGGCTATCACCGGTCCGTCGCGCATCGCTGTCCAACGGATCCCGTCGGCCGACTTCAGAGCATGCAGCCCGCCCGGTACCTCTGCACTGTGCCCCGGACGCGGCGCAGAACCATCCAGACGCGGAATACGTACCGCCCAAGCCTTGTAGCGAGCGTCTGTCTCCGCGGCAGGGTTTCCATCCTTGAACGGCGCGAACGCCCGCGAAGGAAAGGTACTGTCCTCGCTGCTTAAAATGATATTGTTCCTTGTCGACCCGTTGAACTCGACCAACCCCAATTCCGGCCTCTCCCAGCGGATCCCATCGCTGCTCTCGGCATAGCAGACAAAGTCCGGGTGTGGCGCCTCGTCAAGCCCCGCCTCAGTCGTGACGAACTGTCGGCCAAGGTAATACATGCGGTATTTGTCGCCATCCTGGAATACCGCAAACGATGTGCACGAGTTCCCCTCCCATGGTCTGTCCGTAACCAGCGCCACCTCGCGTGGTACAGGTCGGTTCAAGCGCAGCGCCGCGCCCCCGCTCAACCGTGCGATCAGGAAATCGTCTAACATCGGTTCAAGCCGAGATCCGATTTCGATTGGAGCGCGTTGAGGCTGATATTGTGCCATCTCATTCCATCCTTTCATCCGCCGGACCGCCCAACCTCAAACCGTCTCCCGATTGAACCGGCTTCTGTTGCACCCTTTCTCGCAGCGATCCGAACCGACCAGTTCCACCTATCTTCCGGGCAGGATCTCGAACTCCGCCATCGACAGTCTTCCCTGTACCTCCCGGCTGAAACCAACAAAGGAAAAGCCGTAACTGTGCGCATCCCCCAGCACGCTCTCCAGTCGCGGCCCGCCCTCGGGATAGCTGCGGCGCCAGAACTCTTCGCTGCTGTAGCTGCGATGCCACAGCGATTCGTCGTTTTCCAAGCGAAACCTGCTCGGCTCAGCCGCCCAGTGTCCCTCCGCAATTGGAATCGGATTCCCCGAATAGTGCCAGCGCACCCCGGGGGCATGAACCCAGAAGTAGCACGCCGCTCCGTATAGCCGCAGGTCATCGCCCCTCAAGTAAACTGACACCTCGCACTCTCTCAGATCGACCGGACCCAGCCCTACCCAATTCCGGTAGTGTATCAGCGCCAGGATCGAAATCGGTCTTTCCGGCACATCGGTGCTCCACCGCGACTGGTCCGCCCAGATGCACCCTCCACCGTTGACGCCCCCTTCCCTCTGCCACGTCGTCAGCACGAATATGCCCGCGCCCGCCACAATCTCCCCATGATAATCGTATGAATGCCAGCCTTCCGGCCCCACGCCAAAGCTGTTACGTATCATTGTCTGAATCTCCAAAGTGAACTTCCATATCGATTTTCATGTCCGGATCTACTGCTGTTCGGCCAGGGAGCTACTGTTGGGAGAATCGTAGAGGGGCTGGAAGTCGTCAGACGCGGCAACAAAGGCCGGACAACAACCATTCAGTCTCTTGCAGCAATTGGAGTACAGTCCCCTGCCGCCTGGGCGCAGGTGCGCGATCGAAAAAGCTCCGCTGGACTGTGATTATACAAGGTGAATAACTTGTGTCAACGCCCAAGTGCGAAACTCGGTTCAGTCGTCAGCCAGTGGGAACTGTCGTGGGCGCAGTACCGATCAAGGACTGCAGAAGACAAAAAAGCGTCCCTCTCTCGCCATCTGTACGCCGAGAGAGGGACGCTTCTCTTTCAATTCCCTATTCAATTAGCCCATGCGAACCCGATAACCGCTCATTCCCTATATGCGGCCGATCCTATATTGGCAATTGCATCCCCTGTGGAAGGCGAGGGGCTCAAGCAGATTCCTCGCCGACCAGATGATACGCGCCCACACCGTGCTCCGACAGATCCAGACCGGCCTGCTCCTCTTCCGGCGAGACGCGCAGCACGCCCAGCGCCTTGATGACCGTGAAAAGAATGAAAGCGGCAACAAACGCCCACACCGGAATCGCAATCGAGCCTACGATCTGCGCAACGAGCGGATGGGCGCCGAAAATGCCAGTGGCAACGCCGCCCCAAATACCGCAAAGACCGTGAACCGGCCATGCGCCTACTGCGTCGTCGATCTTGAAGTTTTCCAGCGCTTCCATGCCCACGCACACCAGCACACCGGCCACCGCGCCAATGATCAGACTCTCGACGTTGTTGACCGAATCACAGTTAGCCGTGATGCCGACCAGGCCCCCTAACGCGCCGTTCAACGTATAGCTCAGGTTCGGCTTGCCCGTCTTGACCCAACCGTACACCATTGCCAGCAGCGTACCCGTCGCCGCCGCCAGCGTCGTATTGGTGGCGATCAACATGACCGCGTCCGTATTCACCGCTCCGGTGAAGGCAAGCTGGCTGCCTGGATTAAAACCGTACCAACCCACCCACAATATGAAGACACCCAGTGCCGCCATCGCCATATTGCTCGGTGGCAGCGGATTGGTCGAACCACTGCCGAAACGTCCGATTCGCGGACCCAGAACGATGACCGCGGCCAGGGCCGCAAAACCGCCTACAGCGTGGACAACCAGCGAACCCGCAAAATCATAGAAGCCCATCGCATCCAACCAGCCGCCGCCCCATTTCCAGTAGCCGCTCACTGGGTAGATAATAGCCGTAAGGACGATGCTATAGATCAAGTAGCCTGAAATCTTCATGCGGCCGGCTACCGCACCCGAAACGATAGTGGCTGCCGTCGCCGCAAAAACCGCTTGGAAGAGGAAATCGACCTGAGGGTTCAAATTGCCCGCCATCGCCTCCGGCGGCGTCGAAGAGATTCCGAATCCGCCAAATCCGAGCCATCCCCCGAGCAGCGGGGCGCCGTACATAATGCTGTAGCCAATCAGGAAATAGAAGAAAACACCACTCGACAAGTCGATGATGTTCTTAAACATAATGTTGACGGTGTTCTTGGCCGAATTAAACCCGGACTCGACCATCGCGAAGCCGGCCTGCATGAACAGAACCAGCACTGCAGAAACGAACAAGATCAAGTTGTCGATCGAATAAGCGATTTCATCCGCCGTGAACGGCGCCGCATCTTGGGCAAATGCAGAGGGCGCGAAAATTAGCATCCCAAGTACTGCGAGCGGGATTGCCCGCCACTTCGAGCCGTGGGTCACAGCACGCATGAACATGGACATCGGATAGTTCTCCTTCCTCAAGTGAGACCTGAAATAAAAGTGCCCATCCTCCACCTGTCCTGCGCAGCGACCGCTTCCCTGGGGCTGATCGCAACTCGCGTACGCCGTGGCGCAGATGAGCCAAACTGAACCTACAGGTTTGCGCTTCCAGCATGGAGAAGCCCAGCAGAACGCTGCCCGGCGCTGTGCCGGCGCCCCAAACAGTTCACAAACCAGCGATTACGAGCAAGGATACCTGATCGCAAAACGAATGCCACTGCCAATCCTGCATGAAGTTGAAAGCATGTTTTTGTGCATATTGCACATAAGGAGTAGCGGTCCTGAAAATGATGCTTCCTTTCTGGCCGCCTTCCCCGCCAGAACTGCCCGAATGTTACAACCATGAGCGCCAATGACTTGGGTACTCTGCGCATCGGAACCTCCTCCTGGAGCTTCCCCGACTGGCGCGGCGTCTTCTACCCCCCCAACACGCCGCCCGACCGGCAGCTCAGCCACTACGCCGCAAACTTCAACACCGTCGAAGCCAATACCAGCTACTACGCCCTGCCCCCGCCCAAAACCCTTCTCCGCTGGCTCGAGAACGTGCCCGAACAGTTCACTTTTTCTCTGAAAGCCCCCCGTGAAATCACGCACGAAAAACGGCTGGTGAGCGTTGAGCGGATTACAGCTGCCTATCTGGATGTCATCCGTTCCCTCGGCCCTGCCGCCGGCCCCGGCCTCATCCAGTTCCCCGCCTCCTTTACCCGCGCCAATGGCGGCCGTCAACTCGCCAATTTCGTAGACGCCCTCGCGCCCGCGACGCCCGCGCTCCCTCTTTCCATCGAAGTCCGCGCCTTCGACCTCATGACGACCGCCTTCGCCCGCTTCCTCTTCGACCGAGGCGTCGGCTTTGTCGTCGTCGAACGCGCCGGTCAGCCCGATACCTTCGCCAACTGGCAGGAAGCCGTCCGGATCACCGGCACGCGCCTTCCGCTGCACATCCGCCTCATCGGCAACGACCGGGACCCGCTTCCCGACGACAAACGCATCCGGCGGCCCCAGGAAGAGCTGCTCGACAAATGGGCCAAACGTATCGCCGACCTGCTCAAAAGCGGCGTAGACGTCTTCTGCTATGTGCACAACCCCCTCGAAGGCCACGCCCCTGAATCCGCGCGCCGCCTGCGCGCCCGCATCGGCCAGTACCTGCCCCTCCCCGACTGGAATCCCGATCCCTTGCCGCCGCCAGAGGAAGACGACAGCGGGCAGCTATCTCTTTTCTCGCCGCCAGGAGACAGTTAACCTGGGTTAATCCGCTGGTTAACCCAGGCTTGCTTTTTTCTTCACCCGTGCAGCGGCCAATTGCCCCCGATAGCCAGCCTCACACTCCGCTCTGCAGTGATATACTGTGCCACACGATTTATCGCGCACGGCTTGTCCTAACATTTTGTCGGGGATCAAAATGGAATTCGTGAGTCTTATGCAGCTTGTCCTTCTGATGGGTCTTCTGGCGGCCTCCGCACTCCTGTTCTTCAGCCTGCGCGACGTGCGCCGCCTGCTCGACAAGCGCAATGAGGACGCAAAGACCAAAGCCTGAGAGTCTGCATTTCTGCCTCCGATCGCGCCGCCCACACAGCGCCCCCAGCCCGCGCGGCAACCGCCCAGGCGCTTCGCCGCCGGCTCACAACAGGGCCGGATTCCTTCCTCTACCCCCCACCCCTCTCTGACTGCTGCCCAAAACAGGGCTTCGCAGCCCACGATCCGACCAGGACTGTAGCCGACCCCGTTTTTGGCCAAAAGCGGCCGGTTGGGGCAACATTGTTCTGCGAAACACGACGCGTTGACCCTATTGGGCACGACGCCGTAGTACTTGGGGGCCTCAGATGGGTCACGAGCACAACCACTTCCACCAACACAGCCGCGAACATGGCCACAGCCACCAACACAGCCGCGAAGATGACCACAGCCATCATCTGTTTCACCATCATCACGGCGATTCGGCCAACCTGCGCACCGCTTTCTTTCTCAATCTGGGATTCACCGTTATTGAAATCATCGGGGCATACCTGACAAACAGCGTCGCCATCCTTTCCGACGCATTGCACGACCTAGGCGACTCCATCGCGCTCGGCATGGCCTGGGCCCTGGAGAAGCACGCTGCCAAAGAGGCGCCCGCCCGCTACTCCTACGGTTATGGCCGCCTGTCTCTGCTCGCCGCCTTCATCAATGCTGTAGTCCTCATCGCCGGTGGGCTCTTCGTACTGTCAGAGGTGGTCCCGCGCCTCCTCAACCCCGAAGCCACCAACGCGCCCGGCATGATTCTGCTTGCCATTGGCGGCATCGCCGTCAATGGCGCTGCCGCCTGGCGCCTCCAGGGCGGCGGCACAATGAATGCCAAAGTCGCCATGTGGCACATGCTGGAGGACGTCCTCGGCTGGGTCGCAGTCCTTATCGTTGGCATCACCCTTCTCTTCGTCGATCTGTTCATCCTGGACTCCATCCTGTCCCTTCTCATCACCCTGTACATTCTCTACAATGTGCTTGGGCACTTGAGAAAGACCGCTGAACTGTTCCTGCAAGCTGCCCCCGAAGGCGTCGATATGTCTCAGCTGGCGCAGCGCCTACGCAACATCCAACAGGTTGAAGACTGCCACCATACCCATCTCTGGTCGCTGGACGGCAACCATCACGTCCTGTCCACCCATCTCGTCGTCAACCCGTCCGCCGACCAGGACCAGATTCGTGAAATCAAGCAGCGGGCACGCGAAGAGCTCGACGGTCTGCGCCTGACTCACATCACCATCGAAATCGAATACCCAGGCGATTGCAGCATGGTGGAAGCCCACGTTTGACAACGAAGTCGCCGGCCATCCAGACGACTCTCCCGTCGCCCGTGACCATCTTGACTGCACGCGCCCCGTGTCCCGCCTGCCTCTCCCGATCGAGGCGTTTCCTCTGCGTCAATGCGCCAAGTTGACGGCGCAAGACTCTTGACGACGCGCCAAGCCATGAAGGCGCCGGCATTCCCGGCCTTCGCATTCGCCGTTCACCGACCAACCCTAAGTGTTCACCGGAAAGGAATCGACACATGTTTGTCGACAACGTGCAAAGCGCCCTGAATCAACAGATCAATATGGAACTGCAGGCCCACTACACCTACCTTGCAGCCGCCGACTACTTCGAGGGACTGGGACTCAAGGGCTTTTCCCAATGGATCTGCAACCATGCAGAAGAAGAAATGGCCCACGCCATGAAAATCTACCACTTCATACACAGCCGCCGCGGACGTGTCGAGCTCTTCTCTGTCCCCGTGCCGGAAGGCGGCTTCGGCTCTCCGCAGGAAGTCATGGAAGGCGTGCTCAGACATGAACAGAAAGTAACCGCCTCCATTGACCGCCTTGTCAAACTGGCCCGCCTGGAAGGCGATTACGCGACCGATAGCTTCCTGCAATGGTTTGTCGATGAACAAGTGGAGGAGGAGGAGCTGGTCGATGACCTCGTGCAAAAGCTCCGCCTCATCGGCGACTTCAAACCAGGCCTCTATCTGCTGGATCGTGAACTGGCGGGTGTCGATATGCTGGATGAAGAAGGTGATTGAGTCTGAAACCACTTGGCAGGGCTGCCCAACAAATTTCCAATATCTGCCGCCGTCTTTCCATACGCACGGACTCTCTTGCCAGTCTCTCCCTTCGGCAAAGCGAGGATAGGCCGCGTAGCCGATTCCCTGTGACTGTTCCGGGCCGCCTACGTTGCCCCTGCCTCCGAACGCGACAGCGCCCGAAGCGCCTCACGGTCCACCAACAGGCAAATTCCAACCGCCCCCAACCCGCAAAAGCTTTGTCTACGCCCCAAGTCCCGCCCCTGAAACTCAGGGCTATATCAACCCTGAATCAGGCTTGACAGCCTCGCCTGTCACGTGTATTATTGTGCCAGATGCCCTCTCCCAGAGCGTATCCCGGCGCTGGGCTTCTGTAAATCTCACCTGACTATCTCAAAGTTGGCAGATTGTGGTCCGTAACTTCAGGAGCCAAAGGGCTTTTCACAAAGAGGACCCATGCGAGAAGGCGCCGCCTGTTTTCTCAGGTTTGTACAAGAATTGTTCTTGTGAGAAGATAGTGTCGCAAACTGGATGTCAGTCCCTCAGACAAAAGTGCGAAAGAGTCGATCCTTAGCCCAACGACCCGTTTTTTCAGATTTGCGCTCGTTATGTTCTTGTGAGACGATATGACTCATGGTCATCATTTAATTGTTTCTCTACCAATTTATGATGAGATCAAGAGTTAAAGTTCCCTTAACCCAATTCTCTCAAGGAGCAACAGAACCATGAACAAACGAACCCCATTCATCTCACTCGTTGTACTGTCTCTGCTGCTGGTCGTAGTTAGTGCGTGTACTGCACCCGCCGCTCCGCCCGATCGCGACGTCGAAATCTCACACGAGGCCGCCCTGTCCGCCCAGGATGCCCTGATCGGCGCTCTTACAATGGGCGAGGTGACGCTGAGCGAATCTGAATTCAGCAGCTACGTCACAAAGGCTCTTGAAGCGAACAGCGGCCCGAATCAGCCTGTCGACTCCGTCGTCGTGTGGATCGAGCCCGATGCCATGCACTTCCGTGTTACACTCAAAGACGGCGTCAGCATGATGGGGAATACGCTCGACCTCGTCGGCAACTTGGGCGTTAGCGATGGCCACCTGATGGTCGACCTCCACTCGGCCGGCGCCGGTGGCATGGCTGTCGGTGGAGCGCTGCTCGCTCCGGTTAACGCGCAGATCAATGCCGTCCTGGCCCAGAACATCATGCTCCCGGCCAGCGTCAGCGTCGCTCAGGATTCCGGCTCGGTCTCCATCAGCATGAACTAAGCTAAACAACGAGTGCGCAAACCGTCGGCTCTGCTGAGCTCCTCCTGCGAGCGAACAGTTGCCGTCGGCTTGCCCTCAGTCTGCACGGTGCGTGAACTTTCCTGCGCTCCCAAATGGCAATCGGCCTCGATACTCGGCCAAACGCCTGCAGCAACCCAAACGCGCCGTCGCTGAAGAAAAAAACTGTCCGACGTTTACACAGGCCCCTTTCTCTGGCCCGTACCGTCGGACAGTTCTTTTTTGGCCAGAAAAGATCGCCTGTCCTCCTTCTCCTCCCGGCGCCGTCGAAACTGTCCCTTTTTCGCCGTGTTCCCCGCATTGTTGGGAACTGCTCAACTCTGCTATGCAAAAATCATAGGCTGGTCGTAGCCCCAACGTAGACGCGAAACACACTCCGGGGCTTGCCATTTAATACTGCCTAACCGATACTTCTGATAGCCCTCTTTCAGGCTCGAGAAGCCTGACCTTTTTCGCCACGCTCAGCACAATACGCCGCGGCGCTTTCGACTTCAAAAACGGATCGATTCGAATGTTGCGAACAACTCGAACTGCACTGGCCAAACGTCTGTTCCTGACCCTGCTTGTTGTCTGGCTGATGGCCCTTTCCTTCGCCGGCGGCACAATCTCCGGCTACTCAATTCGCACGGCCGCCGCAGCCGAAGAACGACCTTCCGAGTTCGCCGTCTTCTGGGAAGCTTGGGACTACGTCGTCGCCCACTTTGTCGATCGCGAACGCGTCGACTTCACCGCCATGACGTACGGCGCAATCGAAGGAATGCTCGCCTCGCTGGGCGACGAGGGGCACACAACCTTCCTCCCCCCGGACGCCCTCGAACTGCACCAAACCAGTCTGGAAGGCTCTTTCGAAGGCATAGGCGCCTACGTCTCCATGGAAGAGGGCAATGTACTGATCGTAGCGCCAATTACCGGCTCGCCCGCAGAACAGGCCGGCATCCTTGCCGGAGACATTATCCTTGAAGTGGACGGTGAACCAGTCGAAGGAAAAACGTTGGACCAGGTGATCTTTCTCGTCCGCGGCCCGGCAAATTCCGAAGTGGTGCTCACGATCCGCCGCCCTGATACCTTGGAACCCCTTACGGTCCCAATCACTCGCGCCCGAATCGAAGTGCCGAGCGTAAGCTGGACGCCTATCCCCAACACGGACATCTCCTACATCGCCATCTCGCAATTTACCGCCGGCGTAGACCTGGAGCTGGAAGCCGCCCTCCGTGAAATCTCCCAACTCAACGCCAATCAGGGCATTATCCTCGACCTGCGCAACAATCCCGGCGGATTCCTGCAACAGGCCATCCGCGCCAACAGCCAGTTCCTGCCGCAAGGAGACCTGATCCTGATCGAATCGGACGCCAACCAGAACCAAACCGTCCACCGCTCCCGCGGCCTCGGTTACGCCCGCGCAATGCCGCTGGTCGTCCTCATCAATGAAGGCACCGCGAGCGCAGGAGAAATCACCGCAGGCGCGCTCAAGGAGAACGAGCGCGCAATCCTCATCGGCGAAACTACATTTGGGACCGGGACCGTCCTCAACCAGTTCGGCCTTAGCGACGGCTCAGCCATTCTCCTCGGCGTGACCAACTGGCTCACACCGGATGGCAACCTCATCAAGGGCCAGGGCATCACGCCCAATCTGGAAATTCCGCAACCGGCCACTGCAAAACACGTGAACGCCGAACTGCTCAGCAAACTCACGCCGGAACAGTTCAGCGCGATTGAAGACGCCCAGTTCCTCAAAGCCCTGGAACAACTGGGCGTCGATACCTATGCAACCCCGTTCCTCAATGCGGCGCCGCATGACTTTGTGACGAGCGAATAGCGCCTGGAAGTGAATAAAAGAGACCTGCCTCTTTAGTCTGTGCTTGGCCCCTTCAGGAATGTCGGCCCCTGGGAACGGTACAATCCCTTGTCAATGATATACCGTTCGACCGCACCGGGGACTTGGTAGCGAATCGGCCGTCCCGTCCGAACGCGGCCCCGCAAATCCCTGCTCGAAATCTCCACCTCAGGCATGTCCAACACAATGACCCGATCGCGCACGCCTGGCAGTTCCGCTTCCAGGCGGACCCAATCGATCTCGACATCGTGGCGCCGCAGCGCAACCAGGCGGCAGTTTCGCACCAGCCACGCCGGCTCATGCCACGTGGGCAGATCCCGTAGACTGTCCAAACCCATCAGAAAAAAGAGTTGCGGCGCCTCCCCAATCTCTTGGCGGAATAGCCGCAGCATGTCCGACGTGTAGTGGGGGCCGGGGCGCTCCGCGTCGATCAGACTGATACCGATTTCATCGTCGTCGGCAACCGCCAGCCGGCACATCGCCAACCGGTGCTCCAGCAACGAGATCGGGCTGTCCGGCTTGTGCGGAGGATCCCCCGCCGGCGCCAAGACGATCCTGTCCAAACCCAATTGATGCCGAGCCTCAACCGCCAAAATCAGATGCCCAACATGGATCGGATCAAAGGTGCCTCCGAGAATGCCAATCCGCCTGCCGCCCAACCCGTCTCTTGCGTTCATCCCTCTTTATGGCTCAGTGCCCGCAATCCCTGAACCTGGCGCCCCCGTTCCTTTCCCCGGGCTGACCGGCCCTATCGCATCCCCATCGCCGTATCCGGTCGCTTGCTACCTGCCGCCTGCATTCTGCGCCCTTACTCTCCCAGCGCATTCTCGTATCCCCACACCAGTTCCGTCTCGCCAATCACAACCGTGTCTCCGTCCTGAACCCCCTGTTCCCGCAATGTGTCGGATATCCCCATCGCAGACAGGATCCGCTGAAAGCGCAGACCTGCCTCGTAGTAGTCCCAATTCGTCATCTGTGCCACCCGCTCAATCTCGACGCCCTGCACCTGCCACATATCCGCCTCCAGACGAGTGACCCGAAACGAGCGTTCATCTTCGACCGGCGCAAGCGTCGGCAGCTCTTCCGCCTCGTCCGTCTCGGCGGGGTCCGGCAACCTTTCCAACTGCCCCTTCACTTCGTATAGCAGCTGCTGGACATTCTCCCCCGTCACCGCGCTGATCGCGAACATGGGGCAGCCTGACTCTGCCAGCGCCTCCTGCAAGCGCGGCCAGGTTCCCCGCGCCTGCGGCAGGTCCAGCTTGTTGAGCACGATGATCTGCGGTCTATCCGCCAGCGTCGGGTTGAAGAGTCTTATCTCCTGGTTGATCACCGCAAAATCGCCGGCCGGATCGGGGCTCGCTCCGTCCAGAAGATGCACCAGAATTCGGCTCCTCTCAACATGACGCAAGAACTCCAGCCCAAGACCGACGCCGTCGTGCGCCCCTTCCAGCAGCCCGGGAATGTCGGCAAACACGATCTGAACGTGGTTCACCTCCGCCACGCCCAGGTTGGGGACAACCGTTGTGAACGGATACTCGGCTATCTTGGGAGTGGCCTCGCTGATGACGCTCAACAACGTCGACTTGCCCGCATTGGGCACGCCAATGATTCCGGCGTCAGCGACAATCTTCAGTTCCAGCTCCAGCCAGCGTTCCTCGCCTACTTCGCCATTCTCCGCCAGCCGCGGCGCACGGTTCCTCCCGCTCTTGAATGCAGCATTTCCTCGCCCCCCGCGCCCGCCCCTGGCGACAAGCGCCCGCTGACCGTCCCGCACCAGATCCGCCAGTACAATCTCACTATCCGCGATCCGCGCCACGGTCCCCACAGGCGCCTGGATCAGCAGATCATCTCCGGTCGCGCCGACTTTCTTGGTGCCGCCCCCGTGGCGGCCCCGCTCAGCCCGATAATGAACGTTGCGACGAAATGCGTGCAGCGTATTGATGTTCGCGTCGGCAACGATAAAAACGCTTCCGCCGCGCCCGCCGTTGCCGCCGGCCGGGCCGCCTTTGGCCACAAATTTCTCGCGGCGGAACGCGACAATGCCGTTGCCGCCCGCTCCAGCCTGCACGTGGATCTTTGCTCGGTCAAAAAACATGACTCAGGTTTCTTTCAAATGATGGTTCACGCTTTCCCGCCATCGAACGCAAGCCCTCCTCATCCAAACGCCCGCGCTCCCATTCTATAAGACCCGTTAACGCTTCAACAAGAAATTGCCTCCACCACCGCCGGCGGTATAATGGAGCCGCGCTGCCCAACGCGCCGCACCGCGCTTATTCGCGGCCATGCCGGTTGTCTGCAATCACCCTTTGCGGTTCGAGAAGCGCATGAGAGAGTGCATGATCCATGGCAGACGGATGCATCTTCGTCCACATCGACGATCAGTTTCAGGAGACTGTGGCGGAACCCTTGCTTGAAGCCGCGGCGCAAGCCGCGCTGCGCGCCTGTGGACGGACAGGCTGCTCCCTGTCAGTTCTGGTGGTGGACGATCGCGTTGTGCAGCGACACAATCGCGTCTATCGCAATCAGGACGCCGCGACCGATGTGTTGAGCTTTGCCGCCCGCGATGGACCGCCCCTCCCTTCCGACATCCCCGACGAACTCGCCGCAGAACTCGATGCCGAACTGGGCGATCTGCTGCTGGCCCTCCCCTATGCCTCTCGCCAGGCCCGGAAACACGGCCACTCACTGGCCGCCGAGCTTCAGCTCCTTGTCGTCCACGGTACCCTGCACCTGCTTGGCTACGACCACGACACCAAGGCCCGCCAGGCAGAAATGTGGCGCAAACAGGCCGAAATCCTCAACGCCCTTACCTCCGAGAACCTTTCGCCTCGACTCACCGCGCCGGACTGGTAAATGAAGCCCCCCGTCCGCGCCCGTAACTTCTGGCAAAGCCTTTCCTTCGCCCTGGCCGGCCTGCGCCACGCCCTGCGCAGCCAGCGAAACCTCCGCATTCATGTGACGGTCGCAGCCGCTGTCGTCATCGCCGGCCTCGCACTCCGCATCAACCGGTCAGAGTGGGCCATCGTTGCCGCCCTGATCGCCCTCGTCATCGCCCTGGAGCTCCTCAATACCGCCATCGAGGCCCTGGTGGACCTGGCCTCGCCCGCGCCCCACCCTCTCGCCAAAGTCGCAAAGGATACGGCCGCCGCCGCCACACTCGCGGCCGCGCTGGGAAGCGCCGCAGCTGGCCTCATCATTTTCCTGCCTCGCATCTGGGATCTCTTCTCCTGAAACCGGCGCCTGCGTCCCTTCTGCCCTTTCCCAGCAGCGCCGCATCACCCCCCGTCCACGCTGCCGCGCTCCGGGAGTTTCAGAACCGCCGGCGCCCCGACAAAGGCGATCAACCCGCTGATGAGGAACGCCGTCGACAGACCAAACCTGTCTGCCATGACGCCCAGCAACCACAATGCCGGAGACCGGATCACGAAATTCGCCATCAAAAAGAGACCGTTGGCCAGCGCCCTGTTCTCCCGAAAACTGTCCTGCACCACCGCCAGCAACACGGCCGACGGCGAAAGCATCGTAAATCCCAGCGGCAGCAAAAAGGCAAATAACAGCCAGCCGGTACTGTTCAGAAACCCCAGAAACAGGACCGGCGAAACCAGAAAGAGGACAAGCAGGATCCGCCTCCGCCCCAGCCAGTCACTGGCCGTCCCCATTGTCAGAGCGCCCAACACGCCGGCCCCCTCCAACAGTGTCAATGAAAGACCTGCCGCCTCGAACTCATAGCCCTTCACATCCTGCATGAAGATTGGCAGATAGGTTGTCATCGAAATCGACATGAAGACGCGTGCAAACATGATCCAGAGCAGCGGCGGATAGACCTTTCGCGCAGCCGGCAACATCTGTTGCAGTGAAAGCCCGCCCCTCTGCGCGGGACGCGCCGAAACCTCGCGCAGGCGCCAGTAAAGAAAAATTGACGCCAGCCAGCCAAACACGGCCACCCGCCAGATCCCCTGAAGTCCAAACCAGCTGACTGCCGCGATGACGACCAGCGGCCCTACCGTGCGCCCCAGCTCCCCGGCCGCCATGAAAAAGCTCATCCCTGTTCCTACGCGGTCGCCGGATATCCGCCCAATCATCGCAGGCGCCGGCGCATGGAACACCGCCGAGCTCGCGCCCACCACAAACAACAGCAGGGCAAGCAGCGCGTAGCTGTTCGCCAGCCCCAGCAGCCCGCACATTGTAGCCGTCAACGCCGGCGCCAAAATGATAAAATACCGCAAACTGATCCGGTCTGCCGCATGACCGATAAACGGTTGCATCAGGCAGGGAATCTGCAAAAATATCGCCAGGCCACCGATCGCGGCGTAGTCGGCCGCCAGTTTCTCCCGGATCAGAGGCAGCAGAGGCGGTACAAACGCGGTGAACGTGTCGTGTACAAAGTGCCCACTCACAATCGTGAGCACCTCTCTGGTCTGAAACTTTTTGCTCTCCGGTGGCTCAACCTGGTCGGTTGCCGGCTCCGCGGCCCGCTCCAATGTAGCTGACATGGGACACTCTGTTCCTCTCTGAGCTTTCCCGTTCCCGGCTCCAAAGCGCATAGTAGCCCGCAACGGGCAAATCTTCTGGGTATCCGCTGATTGTAACACCAGTTCAAAAGAAAACAACCCGCGGCAAAACACAAGCGCAGTCCCAATCTGGGGCTGTCAGGAGAAGCGGGTCCCAGGTTTCAGTGGTTTGCTCGCCTTCACCCGCCCCTCCCCCGCAGTTCCCCTTGCCCCCCTCCTCCCGCGCCTGAGACGCCGCCCTACCACTTAACACCAACCACTGCTCCCCTAATAGGTGCTCTTGTTCGCCCCATGCATCCCACCCTTATTCCGCAAACCCCCTGTAGGGGCGTCCCTTGTGGGCGCCCAAACCCCTCCGCACAGAAACCGGCCTCCAATCAGAGACGCCAACACGTCCCTCGCGTTCTTCCCCTGCAGTGTACTGCAGTTCACCTGCCCTTCTCCCCGCCGCTCGCCCCCAAATTCCCGTCCGGACGACGAATCACTGTGGCACTGTTGTATCAATCCATAGGCAGCCTCAAACTTGCCCCCATTTTGGCCTGCGCACACAGATTTCGCACGCTTGACACGACCAATCCTCTATTCTATATTGTTGACAGGCTCTCCTCGGCCAATTCCTGACTGCGAATACCTCGATCTTTGAAAGCAGGGACTCCCTTTCGCTTGTCACCCAAAGGAGATCATCATGTTCAGACGCAGAGCAAGCCGACGTGACTTCCTGACCTTGTCCGGGGTCACCGCCGCCGGAACATTCCTGGCCGCCTGCGGACAGCAGCCCGCCCCGGGCGCCGCTTCCGATGAAGGCGAAATGCCCGCCGCCGAAGGATATACCGTCGTCTACACCTACCCGCACCCGGACACCAATATGTTGGGCAGCAACCAGCGGCTGATTCTCGAACGCCACGACTCTATGGTTCCAGGAACAGATGTACAGGTGGAACTCAAGACCGGCTATGAGATGTCCCGTGTGCAAGCAGACCTCGCAGCTGGCACTGCGCCCGATCTGTTCTGGGCTGGTTATACTTCTGTCATCCAGGCAATCGACGAGGGCCTGATCGTCAATCAGCAGGACTACATGGAGGCCTCCGGCGTCGATTTCGACGACTTTGTCGATGGCATCGAAGCCATCTACGCCCCGCCCACGGTGGGTGGCTACTTCTGGGGAATGCCCTACGAACAGGTCGTTGTTCTCTTTGCCTACAACGTCGCTGCCCTCGAAGAATCCGGCATGGAACCGCCGCCTAAGAACTGGACTTGGGATGAACTCATCGAATGGGGAGTCGCAGTTACCCGTGACGTAAATGGCAAGCGCCCCGATGAAGATGGCTTCGACGCCAACGAGGTTGACATCTGGGGTGTCGCCTACTGGCAGCACTTCGCAATCCAGGAATATCTGCCCTGGACCGCCGGCCAGCTCTACGTAGACGAAACTCGCACGAAGGCTACGATCAACAACGACGGTGTCCGCGATTCCCTCCAGTACCTGCGCGATGCCTATGCCAGCGGAGCCGCCACCGAAAAGCCGCCCGAAAAGGGCCTGGTTTCCGGCAAAGTCGTATTCCAGGAAGTCGGAAACTGGGGCCTGCTTGACTTCGAAAAGCAGATTGGTGAAGGCGGGCTCGGAGCGCTTTACACGCCTAGCCATCCCGTGCATCAAATTACCGCAACCCCTTGGTACGACAAGGAGCTGTGGATGCCCGTCCAGGATGACAAAAACCGTGAAGCCGCCGCCTATGCGTTCTCCGAATGGTGGGCGCTCGGGGATCCCTATCTCGAATTCTGCCTCGAAACCGGCTACTTCCCCTTCACCAAGAGCCACTTTGCCGACCAGCGATGGCTCGACGCCATAGAAGGCAAGGAGTTCATGCAGGTCGCCGGCGAGATGCCCGCCTACGCCACCAACACCCGTTTCTGGGCCTTGTTCAAAGGCGCGCAGGAGGCCCAGCAATCCATGTATGAACTGTGGGACCTCGCCGTACATACCGATGAGGACCTGGAGGTCCTGATGGCCGCCGCCGAAGCCGAGGTGCAACGAATTATTGACAAGTACAATTAGGTAGACTCTATGGAAACGGTATGACCTTGCGTTAGGGGGCTTCTCGTCCTCGAACCCCTTGTCTCACTGGACTCGTGCAAAGCCGCGTCGAATTCAAAGTTCCAATCGAAAATGGAGTCGCAAGCTGGACATCGGCAGGCCAGTACACTGGCAGCCCCGTCTGCTTGACTGCTGTCTTTCAAGCGTTACCGGGGCATGCCTGGCATGCCCCGGTAACGCTTGGTCAACTGACGCACACAGGACCTCCATGGCCCCATCCTGGCTCAACAGAGCTCCGGTTGAGAAAAGGACAAGCAATTTCCACCACACTCCACCGCTGAGGAGAGAGAGATGAGAAACCTGAGCAGACGAAGCTTTCTAAAAGGCGCCACAGGCGCGGCGGGAGTCGGCCTCCTTGCCGCCTGCGCTCCCGTTGCCGCGCCCGCCGATTCAGGCGACATGGCCTCGGACGCGCCTGACGAAATGATAGCCGAGCTTGAAATGTGGACAGAAATGGCGACCGTTCCCTGGCTGGGCGCCATGGACGAAATCGTCGAGAGTTTTAACAGCGCGAACCCCGGCATCCACGTCACCCACAGCGGTTTCTCCGGCCTGGCCTACGAGCAGGCCACCAAGACCGCCTTTGCCGGCGGCGCCGTGCCCGATTTCCTGCAAACCGACGCCGGACCAGGCGCGCTTTCCGCCTTCATCGAGGCCGACCAGCTCATGGACCTCACCGACGTCGTCGAGGAAAGCAAGGGGACCATCTACCCCGACGCCCTCGATTCGGTCCTCTACCAGGGGCGCTACTGGGGCGCGCCCTGGGCCATGACAGTCGCCAACCTCATGTACTACAACGCCGGCATCCTCGCTGAACACGGCGTCGATCCCGCTACCTTGACCACCTGGAGCGCCTTTACAGACGCCTGCCAAACATTCCAGGACGCCGGAGTTACCCCTGTCCTGATTGGCGCCAAGAACGCTTGGCCCGGCGGACACTGGGCACAGCACCTTTACATCAGAACCTTTGGCGTCAAAGGTTCGGTCGATCTCTTCCTCCGCGGCCTCGATGTCAACCACGAGTCCCCCCTGCGTTTCACCGATCCTGCCGGCGTAAGGGTCTGGGAACTGATCAAAGAGCTTCTGGACAGCGACTACTACTCCAGGGGCGTTCTCTCCGACGACTATCCCGTCGCTTTCGGCAAGCTCTTCCGCGGAGATGGCGCATTCTTCCAGACCGGCGGCTGGTTGCTCGGCGAATGGTTTGCCCAGGAAAGTCCCCAGATCGACCTTCAGTTCATGCTCATGCCGGCCATTGACGACATCGCCGAAAGCAACGCCGACGAAGTCTCCTTCAACGCCCGCACGTTGATCGTGCCCAAGGAATCAGCGCATCCTGAAGAGGCCCAGGTGTTCGTCAAGTGGTACCTGCAATCCGAGGATCCGCACAGGATCTGGTACAAGCATCTGCCTGGCGAAGCCCCGCCCATGCCCCTGTCGTCGCCCATGGAAGACCTGCGCCCCGAGTCGTCACGGCTCATCGACCTGCTGGACAACGCGCCAGCCCTGACGATCATGATCGAGCGGGCAATGGACTACAACATTGGCCAGGAGATCCTGTGGCACGGCTCCAGCGGCGTACTGAGCGGCGCCCTCTCCCCCGAAGAGGCCGCAGAACGCGCCGAGAATCTGGTGCTGGAGTGGCGCGAAGCGCGCATGTAGCGCTCGACACAGAATTGTAGCTCTCAACTTGTCCCTGGAAGGAGTAGGAATGCGGCGCTCTACGCCGGCAGATGGGGCAGAAAAGGGCCCGCGTACGGGTCGCTATGACGGACGCTTCGCGCTGTTCCTCATAGCGCCCGCCTTCTTCTTCTACACGCTCTTCCTCATCCTGCCGCTTTTCGGCACGGTGGTCATCGGCTTTACCGACTGGACTGGCATCAGCTTTTCCACGCTCAGATTCACCGGACTCGAAAACTTCATTCAAATGGCCGGTGACGAGTTCTTCTGGGGCGCGTTCCGCAACAGTTTTCTTTTCGTTGTCTGTTGCCTCCTTGTCCAGGTCGGTGTCGCCCTCCTCTTCGCCATCATCTTGGAGTCCGGACCCAGGTACGCCAGGCTGTTCCGCAGCATCTTCTTCGTTCCCTTCGTGATCTCGCTCGTCGTCATCGGGATTCTCTTCAACTTTCTGCTCGATCCGACCATCGGAATCGTCGACATCCTGCTGCGTGCCATCGGCCTCGATGGGCCCAAATTCGGCTGGCTCGGCACCACTACGCTCAACGTATTTGTTGTGATAGCAGTTCATATCTGGCGCAATTTCGGCTTCACCATGTTCCTGCTCATCGCCGGCCTGCAGGCCATCCCCCGCGAGCTGCAGGAGAGCGCTCGTCTCGACGGCGCCACCGCGTGGCAGCTGACCACTCGCATCACAATTCCTCTGCTGCGCGAAGTGCTCGTCGTTGCCTCCGTGATCACTTCGATCGACGCAATGCGCGTCTTTGACCTCGTCTACACACTGACCGGGGGCGGACCCTTCCACAGCTCCGAAACGGTTGTAACCTACATCTACCAGCTTGGCCTGGGCGGCGCACGCACACAGCATGGTTACGCCACGGCAATCGCGCTCGTGCTCGTCCTCGTAATTATCGGCATGTCAGTTCTTCAATTCACCCTGGCCCGCGCCGGCAGGGGCGCGCTTGACACCTGAGGTTACCGAAATGGTCTTTAGTGAACTCAGTCTGCCGGTCAGGCTCCTCTTCTACCTGTTCCTGGTCGTCGCTGCCGTCAGCATCCTCTACCCTCTGATGTGGATGTCCTACACTTCGCTCAAGACCAACGAAGAGGTCATGCTTTCCCCATTCGGGCTCCCGACCCGCATCTCTTTCGAAAACATCGCCGAAGCCTGGCAGACAGGGAACTTCACCCGCCTCTATGCGAACAGCATCCTCATCGCAGTCGTCTCCGTCATCGGTGTCATAGCCATTTCAACCACCGCCGCTTACGGGCTTGCACGCTATCACTTCACTGCCAATCGGACTCTCTTTCTCTACTTCCTGGTCGGCATGGCCGTGCCCACCCAGGCGCTCATGGTACCCAGCTTCAAGCTAATGGCCATTCTCGATTCCTGGGCCGACGCGCTCTATCTGCCCATCCCTTTGCTCAACAGCCCTCTCGCCGTCATCCTTACCTACTTGAGCTGGTCCTCCCTCGCAATCATCTTCATTCGCGCCTACTTTATGTCGATTCCCCCAGAACTGGAGGACGCCGCACGTGTGGATGGAGCCAGAGAGTTGCAGATCCTGCGCCATGTGATGGTCCCGCTGGCCATGCCGGCAATCGCGACCATGACCATCTTCTATTTCGTCTTCTTCTGGAACGACTTTCTCTGGCCCCTTATCTATCTGCAAAAGCATACGCTGCGCACCATCCCTCTGGGAATCATGCACTTCGAGGGCAAATATGTAAGTCTCTGGAGTCTGCAGGTGGCGGCCCTCTCGTTGGCAGCCTGGCCTCCAATCTTCATTTATGTACTGTTCCACCGCCGCATCCAACGCGGCCTGACCGAGGGCGCCCTGAAGTTCTGATATGGGCAGCTCTCTCTCTATATCTGGGCAGGACGGCAGGCAGTGCCAGGACCTTGCGCAGGAAAGTGAATCTCACCTATGGCCAACATTTCTCAAGCTGGCGCCGCGATTCCGCAGATGCGCCGAAGCCGGTTTCGACTGCCGCGCGGGGAGGCATGGCGGGAGAACTTCTATGGATATCTCTTCATCTCGCCCTGGATTCTGGGGTTCGTCATATTTTTGGCTGGACCTCTCCTGGTCTCACTTGGACTTATGTTTACCGAGTACGCCGGCTTCAAAAAAATTACTTATGTAGGTCTGGCGAACTTCGAGGAACTGATCAAATTTGATATCCGCTTCATCGGCTCGCTGCGCGTCAGCGCCGTCTTTGCCTTCTGGACTGTCTCGCTGGCGATTATTATTTCACTGGCCATGGCGCTTCTCCTGAATCAGCGCTTCAGGGGCCATACCTTTTTCCGCGGCCTGTTCTACCTGCCGGCTGCGGTCAGCGGAGTCGCCATGACCTTTGTCTGGGCCGCGATGTTCGAAAAAGACTACGGGATGTTCAACCAGATTCTGCGTATTTTCGACTTCGATCGCGTCGCATGGCTGACATCAATAGAGTGGGCCCTGCCCTCATACATGATCATGCGCCTATATGGCGTTGGGCATTACATGGTGATCATGCTTGCCGGCCTGCAGAGCATTCCGGACGATCTGCATGAGGCCGCAAAGGTCGATGGCGCCAGCGGTCTGGCCCTTTTCCGCCATATAACCTTGCCCCTTCTGTCGCCGACTATCTTCTTCTTGATGATCGTCGGCATGATCGGCTCGCTGCAGGTATTTACCGAAGGCTTCATGTTGACCCAAGGGGGTCCGGCGCGCTCGACGCTCTTCTACGTACTTTATCTCTATATCGTCGCATTTACCGAGAGGCGATTCGGTTACGCCAGCGTGCTCGCATGGCTTCTCTTCCTGATTATTATGAGCCTGACATTACTTCAGTTCTGGCTGGCCCGGCGTTGGGTCCATTACGAGTCGCAGGAGGCATAGATGGCAACGGACATCAGACAAGCAAGCAGCGCCTGGATGTACCGCCGTGCGTTGCGACTTGCTCTCAACTACCTGATCGCTATCGCGATTGGCATCATCATGATTTTTCCGTTGCTGTGGATGTTTTCGGGCGCCCTCAAGACAAAGGAACTGCTGCTCGAGGAAACTGTCATCAATCTGATCCCGCCAATTCCATGGCAGTGGCACAACTTCATCGATGCCTGGACCGCCTTGGCCTTCACCCGGTTCCTGTTTAACACGCTCGTCATTACCGTGGCCTCCTTGTTCGGTGGTCTGCTTTCCGCCTCCATGGTGGCATACGGCTTCGCCCGCCTTCGCTTTGCAGGGCGAAACGTTCTGTTCTTCATTGTACTGGGGACGATGATGGTTCCAATGCAGGTCACAGCGATTCCAACATTTCTGCTCTTCCATCGCCTCGGGTGGCTCAACACATATTTGCCGCTCATTGTGCCCATGTGGATGGGCGGCGGCGCCTTCTACATCTTCCTGCTGCGCCAGTACATAATGACCATCCCCACCGAACTTGACGATGCCGCCAAAATCGACGGCTGCTCCCCCATCGGAATCTATCGCCACGTGATCCTGCCAAATATCGGCCCGGCGCTGGCCGCGGCCTCTATCTTTCTCTTCCTCCATTCCTGGAACGATCTGTGGGGGCCGCTGATCTACCTGACCGACGATAACACCTGGACACTCGCGCGCGGCATGTTGACCTTCAAACGCACGCTGGCCGAATTCCGTCACGGCGGAGGACTCCGACAATACCAGATCCACTGGTTCCTGTCGCTGGGTACCATGACCATGTTGCCCGTCCTGTTCATCTATCTCGTCCTTCAACGTCATTTTGTGAGCGGCGTCGTTACGTCAGGCCTGAAGGGGTAGCCCGTTTTCTGAGCTGTCATCTTTGGGCTTGAAACCGGCCCCCAATTGGCAGAAGACCGTGTATTCAAAGATGATGCTTCGACCTTCAATTGCAATTGTGTTGGGCGCGCTTCTCTTGCTCTCGGCCTGCCAGGAAGCCCCCGGCGGAGGCGCCGCGCCCCCGCAAACCGCTGCCTCCGCCTCCGACCAGCAGGAGCCTGCCCCGGCAGAGCCCGCCGCAAACGCGACCGCAACCCCCCTGCCGACAGTCACGCCTTTGCCCCCGCCCACTGAAACCCATACGCCTCTCCCGCCCGCCACGCCAACGGAAACAGCGACCTCAACGCCATCACCTACAGCTGCCCTGACCGTAACTGCCGAGCCCACAACCGAGCCGACAGCGACACCCACTGCCACCGACTCGGCCCCCCTGCCCACACCGACTCCGACGCCGACGACCACGCCAACGGCAACGCCCACAAGCACGCCAATACCGGCCACCGTTTTCATTCGCAGCCATACAAGCTATCCGCTTGATTCGCAACTGGTCGTCGTTGGCGAACTCGTGAATGGCGCACCCCATGAACTGTTCGGCGTCCGCGTGCACGCAACCTTCTTTGACGGCAACGGCGCTTCGATCGCCTCCGCCGAAGCGCTCGCCGTTTTCGGCAAGCTGGATGTCGAGCGCGCAATTCCGTTTCGAATCGAGGCCGACGTCGACCCGGAGTCAGTGCAGCGGTATGAGCTGACCGTATCCTTCGATGATGCCAGCATTGTCGAATTCCGGGAGCTGGAAGTGTCAGCCGTTACCGTAGTGGAGAGAGATGGGCGCACCGCTGTCGTAGGCCGTCTGCACAATGGCCACGAGACCGCCCTGTCTTCCGTCGTCGTAGCCGCCGCGTTCTACGACGAGGCCGGAGAAGTCGTGGATGTAGTGGCGCTTTCCATCTTCGGCGAGACAATCACGCCCGGCGCGGACCGCCCCTTTGAAATCCCCCTGCAGCGGGTCGGCAGAGCCTACTCGAACCTGTCCGTGCAGGCCCAAGGGCAACTTAGCCTGTTCTAATCTCCGACCCGCTCCCGCCCGCCGCGCCGTCCCGCCCGACCGCTGGCGCGAAACGCCCCTCCGTGCCTGGGACTCAGACAGGGAGGGGCGTTGCCATCTACTATACTTGCTGTTGAACTATCCGTCTGCAGGTTCCAGCGAGTGGACGAGTACGCTCACCCGGTTGTCCAACTCAGAACTCTCCACGACCAGATTCGATGGATCCACCACGACCTGCAGCGTCCGTTCTCCCAAACCGCCGGCCGCCCGGAAAATCGTGCGTACGGTAATCGCATCACCCGCAGCCAGACCCTCCACCGTCTGAGGCGAACCGAGCGGATTCAGATCGTCGGTCTCGTCCAGGACATGGACCGAAAATCCGCCCACGTCCAGGCTGCCCTCATTGCGAACCGTCGTGGCAACGACGACCAGGTCCCCTTCACTGGCCCGCGTTACATTTACCTCCACTTCCTGGGCATTCAGAGCAAGATTCGTCCCCGCGGCATTCTCTGCGCCGCCGTCGGACGACGCCAGACTGCTCGAGTCCGACCCCTGACTGTTCCCCTGCGCTGACGAGCTGAAGCGCAGAGTGCGCTCGGCGGAATTGTCGTCCTCGTCCGTTTCGCCTATCGTGTCCTCGGGGTCGACGGTTACTCGAATGACCCGGCTTCCATCCACCTCGCTCGTATCGTAGGAAAGCACTGCCAGCTCGCGCGCGCCCGGCTGAATCGGCTCCGTTATCGTGAACTCACCAATTTCGATCGCTTCCTCATCCGTGGCGTCCTCGAACAGGACGACCACGTCCTCCGCCACCGTGTTGCCCTGGTTGCGTATCACCGCCGTAATCGTTACCGGCGCCCCCGGCTCAGGTACGGCTGGGAAGAAGCGAATGTTCGAAGACAGGACCGTCAGATTCGGCGCATCATCCGACGCTTCCGAAACTGTGCGGACATTGAGGACCAGCTCGACCCTGTTGTTCTCCTCGTCCAATTCGTTCACTGCGTCTTCCGAATCAGCCACGACGCGGATCTTGCGCTCTCCGGCTTTGCCTGCGGTATCGTATGTGACCGAGACTGTCGTACTGTCATTGGCGCCAAGCTGGTCGATCCGCCGCGGGCCGCCGATGGGCCTCGGCACCCGATCCGTCACATCCAGGAAGCGTACGACGAAACCGCGTGCGTTGGCGTTGCCCGTGTTGGAGACCGTCGCTGAGATGGTCGTATCCGTGCCCTCGACCGGTTCTTCGGGATCGAACTCAACATCCTCTTCCTCTACGGCGATGTCCGCCAGCTGCGGCGGCGAGATGAAGATCCCTCGCGTCGCCTGGTTGTCTCGCTCATTCATCTCAGTGATCACGTTGTTGGGATCAACCACCACCCGAATCTGGCGGCTGCCAGTCTCACCCGTATCGGTGAAGAAGACTTCCACCGTGCCTCCCCCGCCGGCAGGAACCGCATCCAGCAACTGTTCCGTGCCTATCGGCGTCGAACCCCCGCCGGTTACGTCCAGAATCTGAACGATGACGTCGTGCGCCGTTTCCGTGCCGTTGTTCAGCACGGTTGCCGACACCGTCACCACGTCATGGAGCTCGGGCGACTGCGGGGCAAACTTGATGTTGCCCGACAGCATCGCCAGGTTCGGCGCCATCGCAGCCTGGACCGGCAACGTAACCACCGTCTGATTGTCCTCTTTGCTGCTCTCGCGAATGAAGTTGTTCGGATCGACAACGACTCGAATGCGGCGGTCACCCGGCCGGTCGAGCGTGTCATAGATGATGGGCACCGTCGCGCTGGATCCTGCCGCAAGGTAGCCCACGACGTGAGGCTGGCCGATTGGCACGACACTTGCCTCGGTTACATCCAGGAACTGGACCACTACATCGGTCGCATCCTCTACCCCGTCGTTGAGAACAATCGCCCGAATCAGGACCCGGTCGCCCTCGGTCGGGGCGGCAGGATTGAAGCCCACGTTGCGGGGCTGTACAATCAGGTTCGGGGCGGCCCGCTCCAGCACCTCGACCGTCTTATTCGCCGAATTATCGCTTTCGGCGCTTTCCTCTATGAAGTTCCCCGGGTCGACCGTCACCTGGATTCGACGCTGTCCTTCTCTCTCGGTCGTGTCGTAGACGACGCCCACCGCCGCGCTGCCGCCAGACGGGATCAACGAGACAGTCTGCGCCGCCCCGACTGGCACGCCGGGCCGTTCCGTCGCATCCATGAACTGTACATCCACATCACGCGCCGCCGCGCTGCCGTGGTTGACCACAACGGCCGTCAGGATAATCCTCTGCCCCTCGCGCGGCGACTTCGGCGTGATCGCGACATTACTGGTCTTGACAGTCAGATTCGGCAACGGCTGCGCCGTCATCCTCAAGGATGCGGATGCCCTGTTGTCCGTCTCTTTCGTCTCCGCTATATAGTTATTGGGGTCAACGATTACCTGAACTCGCGGGTCATCCTTGCCCGTCGTATCAAAGATTACCTGGGCAACACCGCTGCTGCCAGCCGGTATTCTGTCGATTACCTGCGGTTCGCTTATCGGTACGCCGCGCCCGCTGCCTTCCACAAACTGCACAATCACCTCGCTGGCGTCGCCGCCCCCTTCATTCAGAACCGTGGCGCTGATCGTAACCTGATCGCCGTCCACCGGCCTGCTGGGATGGAAGCCAACGTTGCTGGATGAAATCACCAGGTTGGGAATCGCAGGCGGGTTGATCGTGATCGCGGCCTCGGCCTCATTGTCGGTCTCGTCCGACTCAGAGATCAGATTCCTCCTGTCGGCCACCACACGAATCTTGCGCTCTCCCGCCAGGCCGCGGCTGTTCAGAACCGACTCCGCGATGCCGCTGCTCCCCGCCGGAATCGAGTCAATCAACTTCCCTGACCCGATCGGTATGGCCTCGTCGCCTGTCACATCCAGGAATTGGACATCGACTTCACCAACATCTTGCCCACCCTGGTTGAGGATGACGGCCTGCACCCGAATCTCATCACCTGAGTTCGGATTTGTGGGCGTGAAACTGATGTTGGCCGCCTGCACAGACAGATTGGGCGAGGTCCCCCGCGCGATCAACAGAGTCTTGCTGGCCGTGTTGTCCGTCTCATCGCTCTCCGTAATGATCGACAAGCTGTCGACACTGGCCCTGATGCGCCGCTCCCCGGAGCGCCCCGCGGTATTATACGTCACGCTCGCGATCGCGCTGTCGCCGGCTGCTATCGAGGCCAATGTCTGGATGTCGCCGATAGGACTCAGCCGTCCGCCCGTGACATCCGTGAAGTGAACCTGTACGTTCTCGGCAGCGGCCGCGCCGCTGTTCACAACGGTCAACGAGATGATCACCTCGCTGCCGGCCGAAGTCGTCGGCGGATTGAAACCGATGTTATCCGAAAGCGCCACCAGGTTCGGCATCGGCGCAGCCCTTACTTCCAGACTGCGCGTGCCCTTGTTATCAATCTCATCCGTCTCCGCGATGAAATTGCCGGGATCCGCCACCACCCGCACCTTGTAGGTACCCGAGGCATCCGGAATCGTGTACTTCACCGTCACGACGCCGCTGCCGCCAACCGCGATCCTGTCCAGCTCCTGCGCCTCTCCGATGGGGACCGGCCGGCCCGCGCTCACGTCCTCAAACTGCACGACCACGTTCCTGGCAACAACGTCGCCGTCGTTGCGAACGACCGCCAGAATCGTCACCGTCTCGCCGACACGCGGATTGGCCGGACTGAAGCCGATATTCTCGGCCAGCGCCACCAGGTTCGGCATCGGTTCAGGATCGAGAGTCAACAGCCGTGTGGCCGTGTTGTCCTCCTCGCTTGATTCCCTGATGCGGTTGTTGGCGTCAACCAGCACCTGGATCTTGCGGTTGCCTATCGGTCTGTCAACAGAAATTGACTCGGTGATTGTGACCGCAGCAGTGCCGCTGCTGCCCACGCCGATCGCCTCGATCGTCTGCTCACTGCCCAGCAACCGGGCCTCGCCGCTGGTTACATCGAAGAACTGGACAGATACATGCTCCGCCGGCGCCGACCCGTTGTTGCCGACGACGGCCCGCAACGTCACTTCCTCGCCGCTAACAGGCTGGGCCGGGAAGATGGCGATGTTGTTGCTATGAATGAACAGATTCGGCAACGGCGCGCTGCCAACCGTCAGCGACGCGCTTCCTTCGTTGTCATCTTCACTGACCTCTCGCACAAAGTTGCCGGGATCCGCGACCACCTGAACCGTGCGAGAACCTTGTCCGCCCGAAGCCGTGTACTGCGCAATCGCTACCGCCGAGGCGCCCGGCTCGATGAACTCGATCGTCTGCTGCTCGCCTATCGGCCTTACGCTGGAGCTGGTCACATCCACAAACTGCACGATCACGCCTTCAGCCCTCGAACTGCCTGTATTCAGAACTGTCGCGTAGATGGTGATCGGCGTGCCTGCCGCCACCTCGGTCGCGCTGAAGCCTATGTTCTCGTCAACAACAACCAGGTTGGGGGCCGGTCCGTGCGCCACACTCAGCGTGGCCGTGGCGCTGTTGTCTCCCTCGCTCGATTCTGCCACCAGATTGTGCGGATCAACCTGCACCTGGATCTTCTGGTCGCCGCTGCGGTTGGTCGTATCAAATCGGATTGACGCCACCCCGCTGCTGCCCGGCGCAATCGAAGGAATCACCTGGAGCGCCGCAATCGGCGCCGCAGGGCTTCTGTTCGCATCCAGGAACTGCACCTGCACATCCTGGACTTCAGAGTCGCCCGCGTTCAGAATCGTTGCATAGACGGTCACTTCATCGCCTTCCACCGGATTGGACGGCGCGATTCCGATATTGCCGGAAGAGAGCTCCAGGTTCGGTTCCGTGTCCGACTGCAGCGTCAGGGTCTTGCTCGCGCTGTTGTCACTCTCGTCCAACTCTGTGATGAAATTGTCCGGATCAGCTGTGACGCTTATGCTCGGATTGCCCGTGCTATCGCTGGAGTCAAAGGTGACGCGCGCCACCGCGCTGCTCCCCGCCGGGATGTTGTCGATCACCTGGTTCAAGGCGACCGGCGTCGTTCTGCCCTCTCTGAACCGGACCACAACGCTCTCCGCGTCGGCCGTTCCGTTGTTTATGATCGTGGCAAGGATCGTAACCTGCTCGCCAGGCTGCGGCGAGGCCGGGTCGAATCCTATGTTGCCCGAGTCAACGTACAGGTTGGGCGCCGGCGCCTCCGCCACATTGAGAATCCGATCCGCTGCATTGTCCGCCTCATTCCGTTCGGAAACAAAGTTGTTGGGATCGATCACCATGCGGATCGTTCGTTCGCCGTCCTTCTCCTCGGTGTCGTACTGCACCTGGACAACACCGCTGCCCCCAACCGGGATTTCAGCAACTGTCTGAGGCAGGCCGATCGGGACCGCGGCATCCTCTTCAGTCACATCAACGAACTGCACCACAACCGCACGGGCATCCGCGTTTCCGTTGTTGAGAACTGTCCCGTGAATGATTGTCTCTTCGCCGGCGTGGGGTTCGGCCGGGTTGAAGCCGATGTTGACCGACTGGGCAACCAGATTGGGCAGGAGCTGCTTCTCACCCGGAAGCTGCAGTTTCGCCGTCAAAACCTGGACGTCGTCGATATACCAGCCTTCATTATCGTTGAAGGAATCGTCAATCGTATCAAACCAGAATCGAACCTGGATCGAGCCGCTCTCGCTCACCGCCTGGCTCAGGTCCACATCCCGTCTCGCCCAATTCCCTTCTGTGCCATGAGACTCGAAGACGGTCCGCCACGTCGTTCCGTCGGTCGATATCTGGACGCGTGTGCGGTCGAAGCGAGTGTTTCTCTGCAATTCGCTCCACTCATAGAAGGTCAGCAGCGCGTCGTCAGCGCCAGCGATGTCGATAACGCCCGACGTGATCCTGCCCTCATTCGCCTCGCCCGTGTCGTAGTCCCGCTGCCTCTCCCGACCGTAGTACCAGGAAGTCTCCGGGCTGTTGAACCGCAGACTCGACAGATGCCACAGGCTGTCGTCGGCGTCTTCTATCGTCCACTTGCCAGCTCCGCTCTCCATGTCGTCCTCAAAGACGATCGTGCCCGCGCTGGTGCGGGCGATTACGATATTGGAGAGGTCCGACACGTTGCCCACATTGTCTGCCACCCGCAGCGCAAAGTAGTAGGTTGTGTCCGGTTCCAGCCCGGAAACCTCAAGCGCCTCCCTGGATCCGGAACTGCCGGGAATGGGAACGTCTGCCACCTGCTGCGCAGAATCCCAGGTCGCGTTCGAAATCGGCGCCGTGTCGTAGCGCACGTCGTAAGCCGTGGCCTGCCCCCTGAAACCGTCATCGCCGGTGGCAGTCCAGGATAGAAGGATCTTAGTCAGGAGCACACCGGAGGGCGACAGGTCCGAAACCGTCGCCGGCGGCGTCGTATCCTTTTCCATCGAGTTGAACAGATTGAGGCGTCCGTTGGTCAGCGTCTTCTTGGCCTGTTCCGGCAAGGGATCCACGCCCGACAGGATGCGCTGCTTTACCTGGTCATTGTTCAGCCCTTCAAATTCCGACCAGATCAGCGCGGCCGCGCCGGTAACGTATGGAGCCGACATCGACGTCCCGCTCGTGGCCCCATAACCCGAAGGCAGACACATGGGGCAGCGTCCGTCCGGTATGGTCGAAAGAATATTCACACCCGGAGCGGCCAGATCGACCCAGTCCTCGCCCCAACTTGAGAAGCCTGCATAGACATCGTCGTGGTCGGTCGCCGCCACAGCGATGATGTTGTCCAGATCGTAGGCGGCAGGATAGAGCCTGCGGTTCGAATTGGAATTCCCCGCAGAGCAGACATGCAACGGCGAATCGACCCGCCCCATCGCTTCTCTCAATGCGTTGGACGCCCCGCCCCCGCCCCAACTGCTGTTCGTAACCAGGATGTTCTGCTTCTGCTTTGTACGCAGGTCGTAAATATAGTTGAAACATTTGACCGCGTTGGATGTCGTGCCCGTGCCGAACGCGGTGATAAACTTGCAGCCCAGGATCTTGGCATTCCAGCTGACGCCGACGACGCCCTTCCTGTTGTCTCCGGCCGCCGCCGCAATGCCGGCCACATGCGTCCCATGCCCGTAGTCATCGATCAGCGCGCCGCTGTTGTTGATTGCATTGATGCCGTGAAAGTCATCGACATAGCCGTTGCCGTCATCATCGATTCCGTTCTCTACACACCTGCCCACACCCCTGGGACACTCCTTCGGGTTCGTCCACAGGTTCGCCTGGAAATCCTCGTGTTCCACATGGATGCCGGTGTCAATCACAGCGATAATGATGTCGTCCGAACCCGTGCCGATCTCCCACGCCTCAAGCGCGTCAATGTCGGCGTCGGCTGTTCCGCCCGTCTGACCGGTGTTGTGCAGACCCCACAAGTTCTCAAACAGCGGGTCCGATGGCGGCGTCTCGCTGATCTGCAGCAGGTAGTTCGGCTCTGCCCAGGCAACTCGCTCGTCGCTCGCCAGCACTTCGATCAGGTTTTCGTCCACATCAACCGGGGCGCCTGCCAGACGCAACCCCTGGTCCGCGTCGGTCGGGTCGTTATCCAGATTGTCTTTTTCGGATAGTCCGTACTCTGCGTAGAAATCGGAAATCTGGTCGCGGGTAACTGTCTTCTTAAAGCGAATGAGCACCTGTCCCGGCACATACTCCGCAATTTCCTCATCCTGGAGAAGCGCCCTCTCGATTCGCTCCGCCCCTATGTTGGAAATATCCACCTCCCCGGAGCGGAGGCTCGTGTCGAGAATCGTCCCAAGCCGGTCGCCGGAAAAAAGGAGGCCCGCGGCCAGGCAAAGGACAATGAACAGGGCAATGAGCGAAAACCTTTTCATGTCTGGTCTATCTCCCTAAAAACTCACCGATCCTGGGCGTTCGTAAGAGGATCGTCGTGGAATCGTATCAATTTCGGTTGCGACAGGTCCGTTCATGGTTACACATTTGAAGGGATTGATCAAATGCCAGGCGCGCTGCCCCGGAACGAGAAGCGGGCATACGTCGTTTGACTATACCCTTGAGGAAGGTCTTGGAGTGTGGCGAGAGTTCCAAAGAGGGGACAATTGGAGAGAATCCATCACGGTCTGACGGACTACTCCGGAGAATTCGTTCCGTTCCAAATGATGCGCTCGCCGCCTGCGTAAACGTTCAACCGCTCCCCTCGCAGAAATCCTATCAGCGTGACGCCGAACCGGCGGGCCACGTCCACCGCCAGATGGCTTGGCGCAGAAACAGCGCAGACCACAGGCAGGCCCGCCACCGTCGACTTCTGCAAAATCTCAAACGAGGCGCGACCGCTGACAAGAAGCATGCAATCGTGCAACGGCAGCTTGCGCTGCATAAACGCCCAGCCGATCAGCTTGTCGACCGCATTGTGCCGGCCCACATCCTCCCGCAAACACACAAGCTCGCCCCCGGCGTCGAAAAGACCGGCCGCATGCAGCCCGCCGGTGGCGTCAAACAGGCCCTGCGCCGCCCGCAGCTTCCCCGGCAGCTCAGTCAGAACCGACGGACTCACCCGCGGACCCGCCGGCAGGGCCGGGCAGTCGCGCATCTCGATGGCGTCCAGGCTCGCCTTGCCGCACACACCGCACGCGCTTGTCGTGTAAAAGTGGCGTTCAAGCGTCGCCAGCTCCGGCAGGCTCGCACGGCGCAGCCCCACGTTTACGATATTGTAGCGCTGGTCCGCCTCCACATCCGCGTCCACACAGTAGGAGATCCCGCTGACCTGCGCCGGCTCGCCGACGATTCCCTCATTGTGCAAAAACCCTGCCGCCAGCTCGAAGTCGTTGCCAGGCGTGCGCATCGTCACAGCGACCGTCTGCGTTTCGCCCCCTGCCTGCAACCGAATCTCCAGCGGCTCTTCCGCCGCCAGCTGGTCATCCCGATCTCTTCGCCGCCCACCCTCCACAACCGTAACGCGGGTGCGCACCTTGCTGCCAACGCGAGGTATCATCGTATCTCACCGGTTTGTCCACGTGGAAGCGAAGAATGCAGTCCTGGTTCTTCGCCTTCCGCGCCTCGCTGCCAGGAAGAATGGAATTACCGTGACGGAAACGGCCAGCGCGCCTTACACAGTTGATGCAAAGAGCGGCCGCCTCATCCCCGCATTTCAGAGAGAGCATCCATCAAGGACTTCTCTGGCCGAGGCATCTGCGACATCCTTTCGCGCAACCTTTCTAAAGCAGACCAGCTATCCTCTCTCTCCTCTGGAACAACGTCGCCATGCCCTGCAAACGGAAGCAGAACGCCCACCGGCTTGCCCCGATAGGTGATCGTATAGGTCGCCTGTTCCTCCCGCACCGTGCGCATGATTTCTGAAGCGTGCGTCTTCAGTTCGGTAACGCCGATTTTGCGCATTATCTGTCTTCTGCTTGGGCCTTCCTGAAGCCACCATGTAGCAAGAAAAAATGTGGCCTGTGACGAGGGCGCAAGATCCCCCTTGCGTTCTGCAAACCCCATCCATCTCAATCAGCCGCCAACTGCGCCTTCTCCGCAATCGGTTCCACATGCACCGGGCAGACCTTCAGCTCCGCCGTATGCGTAATCGGATCGTAGCCTGAACCTGTCAGTACGTTGATCGGCACATCGGCAAATGAAAAACTGGCAAACACCGTCCCCTGCGGGGAGCGCCTTGTCGTCTCCACGCGCACATCCACCGCGCCGCGGCGGCTGCTCATCCTGGCCCAGCCGCCTTCGCGCAGACCGTACCTGGCCGCGTCGCCCGGATGCACCTCCAGCGTCTCCTCCGGCAGCAGATCGTTGATCCCCTCCGATCGCCCCGTCTGCGTGCGCGTATGGTAGCTCTCCAGCCGCCGCCCCGTCGTCAGCCACAGCGGATAATCCTCGTCAATCGTCTCCGCCGGATCGCGGTAGTCTGTGAAACTGAACTTGCCCCGTCCGTTGATGAACGCGCCTTCGTGCAGGCGCGGCGTGCCGGGATGCCCCCGGTACGGAATCGGCCACTGGTACTGGCCGCTTTCAGCCAGCTCCCAGTCGATGCCGTTGTAGATGGGCGACAGCGCGCACAGCTCATTGAAAATGGGGACCGGCGAGTCGTAATCAAAGCCGCTCATACCCATTCGCCGCGCGATCTGACCGATGATCCACCAGTCCGGCCTGGCCTCGCCCGGCGAGTCCACAGCTTTGCGCACCCGCTGGATGCGCCGCTCCGTGTTCACGAAGTGGCCGTCGGTCTCCGCCCAGGACGCAGCCGGCAGCACAACGTCCGCCAGCTCCGCTGTCTCCGTCAGAAAGATATCGATCACCACCAAATGCTCGAGGCTCTTCAGCGCATGGATGCAGTGTTCCTGGTCCGGGTCCGAGACGACCGTGTTCTCGCCGTCTATCAACATGCCGAAGATCCTGTCGCCGCACTGCTCCAACGCAGTCACCTTGGTAATTCCCTTTTCCAGATCGACCCTGCGCCCATACGCCTTCTCGAACTTGGCCTGGTTGGCCGCATCGTCAACCGGCTGGAAGCCGGCGTAGTTGTTGGGCAGCGCGCCGCTGTCCCCGGCCCCCTGAATGTTGTTCTGCCCCCGCATCGGGTTGACGCCGGTGCCCTCGCGCCCGAAATTGCCCGTCAACAGCGCCAGATTGCACAGGCTCTGCACATTCTCCACGCCGCAGATGTGCTCGGTAATGCCCAGCGTATAATAGATGGCAGCCCTGTCGCTCGAGCCGTACAGAATAGCCGCCTCTTCGATCTGCGCCGCCGGCACGCCCGTGATGCTCGCCGCCCACTCGGGCGTCTTCTCCTGCAGATGGTCGACCAGCTCATCGTAGCCCTCGGTGCGGGTCGCGATGAACTCCAGATCGGCCAGCCCCTCGCGCACGATCACGTGCGCCATCCCCAGCAGCAGCGCCGTATCGCTGCCCACCCGGATCGGCAGATAGAGGTCGGCCATCTCCGCCAGGCGGATGCGCCGCGGATCGGCCACAATCATCTTGGCCCCCCGCGCCAGCGCCTTCTTCAGCCGCGTGGCCGCTACCGGGTGCGCCTCCGTCATGTTCGTCCCGATGCAGAAAATCACGTCCGGCTTTTCCATATCCGCCAGCGGATTCGACATCGCTCCGCGTCCGATTGTTGCCGCCAGACCGGCGACTGTTGGAGCGTGTCAAGCCCGGCTGCAGTTGTCTATATAGTTTGTGCCGAATCCCACCCGGATGAACTTCTGCATCATGTAGTTGGCTTCGCTCGGCGTGCGCCCGGAGGCCACACCGTAGACCGCGTGGCGTCCATGCTTCTGCAGTACATCCATGAAGCCCTGCGCCGCTCGATCCAGCGCTTCTTCCCAGCTCGCCTGCCGCAACCTGCCTTCTCCGTCGCGCACGAGGGGATGGCTCAACCGGTCCGGATGGTGAACGTAATCGTAGGCGAACTGGCCCTTGACACAGAGCGCGCCCTCGTTGGCCGGCCCGTCAAAAGCCGGATGCACCGCGATGATGCGGTTGTCGCGGGTTACCAGGTCCAGCGAGCAGCCGACCCCGCAGTAGCCGCAGATGGTCCGGGTTGTCTGGATGTCAGACGTGGTAGCGTTCATCGAAACGTCCTTTCGACGAGATAAATGCGTGGAGGCGCGAAGCCTCTTGAGGGTCAGCGCCCGCCGGTCAGCCTGCCGTCCCCCACGAAGCGAAGCGCCTTCTTGTCGGCCAGCGCGCCCGTCGGGCAGGTCTGCACACACTGGCCGCAAAATGTGCAGGCCGAGTCCTGCAGATGGCCGCCGAACTCCACCGTGATCTGTGTCCCAAAGCCGCGGTTGGCGATGCTGATCGCGTAGTCGCCCTCCTGCTCCGCGCAGACGCGCACACAGCGGTAGCAGGAGATGCACAGGTCGTAGTCGCGTAGAATAAACGGGTTCGGGTCGTCCGGCCGGCTGCGGCCCGAATGCGCGCCGGCAAAACGGCCGCGGCCCGCGTCATACTGCTCGACAAGCGTCCCCAGCTCCTGCGAAGCCACCCCCCGCAGCGCGTCCACCGCCACCTCGCGGTTCTCGGACGCAACCAGCTCCAGCAACGTTCGCCGCAGCCCTTCCACCTTCGCGGACGCGGTCGCGACCTCCATGCCGTCCTCCGCCCGCGTTGTGCAAGAGGCGACAGGCACGCGCTGCCCGGCCACCTCCACCACACACAGCCGGCAGCCCCCGAACGCCTCCAGCCGCGGGTCATAGCAGAGCGTCGGCACGGCCTTGCCGGCCCGCGTCGCGACCTCATAGACCGTCTCGCCCGGCGTGAAGCCGATCTCCTCGCCGTCAAGCGTCAGCGTTGGCAGTTCCTGCGAATCATTCAACGGCTGCATCATGCCTTTACCATAATTTCGACGTTCATTTCGCTAAAGTCGTCAGACAGGTCCGCGAAGGTTTGCTGCGCGAACTGGGTGTCATTCAATGATGCCCTTGGCGCGTAATTCCGCTTTGGCTTCCTCCCAGGGGATAGTTTCTTCTCCACTTGTTCGGGAAGCTTCGATTTCTGCGCTGTCTTCCATCATTTCAATCCAGTCCAGCAGGTCTTCCCATGTCGAGTTGTCGATGATCACGGCCTTTCTTCGCCCTTGTCCATCGACGACCAACTCTACGTTCGCGAGCAGTTCTTGAACGCTTATGTTCATTCCAGCTACCACCAACTTTGGCTCAATCCCGAAACGCCGCCACCTGCTCGGGGAAATTCCGCAGCAGACTGTCGCTGACGAATCCAGCGGCCACGCCCAGCCCGCACGCGCTCAGCTCCAGAACTTCGCCGATGTCGCTAATCTCCTGCCGCCAGGCATCCAGCGCGTCGGGACCGCCGCCGGAAAGCCGTTCCAACAGCCTCTGCGTACCGATGCGGCAGGGGAAACACTTTCCGCAACTCTCGTGCGCAAAGAACGCCATCGCCTGGCGAGCCGCATCCACAATGTCGCGGCTGTCGTCGAACACGATGATGCCGCCCGCGCCCAGCATCGACCCCGCGCCGCGGATACTCGGCTCGTCCAGCGTTACCGACTCCAGCGCCTCGGCCCCCAGAAACCCGCCCGACAGCCCCGCCATCGTCGCCGCCTGAAATGACCGCCCCGGCAGCGGGCCGCCCGCCCAATCATGGAGCAACGTCCGCAGCGGCAGTCCAAAGGGCGCCTCATAGTTGCCGGGACGCTGCACATCCCCGGACAGGCTGATCACCTTGGTGCCCGCGTGGTCGCCCAGCCCCAGCCCCTGGTACCATTCGGCGCCCCGCCGCAGGATCTGCGGCGTCGCGCACAGAGTCTCCACATTGTTGACCGCGGTCGGCAAGTTATCAAAGCCGTGTGTCGTTGGGAAGGGCGGGCGGTTGCGGGGAAACGGGTGCTTGCCCTCCAGGCTGTTGAGCAGCGAGCCCTCCTCGCCGCAGATGTAAGCCCCCGCGCCGCGCCGCAGATAGAGTCGGAAAGTGAAGCCGCTCCCAAGTATATCCTCCCCCAGCAGCCCGGCCGCTTCCGCGGCCTCGAGCGCGTTTTCCAACCGCTCGTCGGTCGCCGGGTACTCGTAGCGCAGATAGAGAAATCCCCGCTCGGCCCCGGTGGCGTAGCCGGCCAGCGTCATCCCCTCGATCACGGCAAAGGGGTCATGGTCCATCAGCGCCCGGTCCTTGAAGCAGCCCGGTTCGCCTTCGTCCGCATTGCACACGATGCTCTTCGGCTCGCCCGTCGCCTCGCGCACGAACTGCCACTTCATGCCCGTCGGAAACCCCGCGCCCCCACGGCCCGCCAGCCCCGACGCCTTCAACACCTCGATCACATCGGTCGGGCTCTGCTCCGCCACGGCGCGCGTCAACGCCTCGTAGCCCCCGCTGCGCCGGTAGCCCTCCAGGCTGTCCCGCTCAGGCTCGCGGATCTCCGCGAATACGCACTCCTCGCGTCCGCCGGGGTTCGGCGCCGGCAAAGGCGATGAGATCCGCCGCTGCAGCGTCTGAAGCGGCGCGCTCGCCACGAAGGTCTCATGCCCAATCAGCAGCGGCACCGGATCGTCGCATCGACCGGAACAGGGCATCTCCTCGGCTCCCTCCAGGCTCCCCACAATTTCCAACGCGCCCCGCTGGCGGCAGACAGGCCCGGTGCATACGCGCGGCCGCTGCAAACCGCCCTCCTCGCGCGCGAAATGATGGTAAAAAGTCACCGTCCCGTACAGGTCAGCCAGCGGAATCCGCAACGCCTTGCCGATGGCCTCGATCGCCCCGGCCCCAATGTAGCCGTCTCGATTGTGAAAAGCGTGCAGAATCGGCAGCAGCGGCGCCGGTTCCTCCCGATATCGCCCGATCAGGGCCAGATCGGTCTCCGCCACGACAATGTTTTCTGTGCCGCCGCCGGTTCTCTGTTCTCTTCTGGTCATACCTGCCCACGCCAGGTTCTGTAGATGCTCCATAGAAAACGCACAGGAATTCTACCAGTTCAACGCCGTTATCCCAACTAATTCTCCCGATCACCCATGCGCCCGCGAAACCTCTCACACTGTTTCCCGTCCCGCTTTCGCCCGCAGACGCCAATCTTCCGCGAAAAAACAGACGCCGCCCAGCCATCGCTGTGGTATACTGGCCAGGATGATAAACACCGCCTACGCCTACTTTGCCGACACCGTACTTTCCCCCAGGCCGCACATGCGCCGCGCCCTCATCGGCCTGCTCTTGGCTGCCGGCGCCCTCATGATCACCCTCCTCATCGGCATTACCGGCCCGCTCATCGCCCTCGTTCTGGCCGCAGCAATCGTCGGCGGAACTCTCATCCTCTTGGATACCCATTGGGGCTACGTGGCCCTGGTTGGTGTTGTCTTCGTCCTGCCCTTCGCCAGCCTGCCCTTTCGCCTCGGCTTCAAACCGACCTTTCTGGATGCCGCGCTCGGCGCCCTCGTCTTCGTTTGGGCCCTGAAACTGGTCGCCGGCGGGCCGGGCTTCTCCTTCTCCCCCTTCGCTCGCAACGCAAAGAGCCCCCAGGCCCGAACGTTCCAGATCTCGTCAATCGGCCTGCTCATTGGGCTCTTCATGCTCATGGCCCTGTTCAGCTTCGTGTACGGCATGTCCCACAGCCGTCCCACCACCACCGTCATCCGCCGCTTCGGCGAAATCCTGCTGGGCATCGGCCTCTTCTTCGTCGTCATCAATACTGTCCGCACCCACAGAGAACTTGAGTGGGTGACCCGCTGGCTGTTCCTGGCGGCCTGGGCTTGCGCCTCGATCGCAGTGCTCTTCTATCTTATGCCCGAAGCCTGGACCGTACGGGTGCTCAATGCGCTCGCCCGTTTCGACTATCCCGGCGGTTTCGGGGCCCTGCGCTGGATCGAAGATGACCCCGATGGCACGATGCGAGCCATCGGTACGGCCGTCGACCCCAATGTTCTGGGCGGCATGATGATCCTGGCCGCGGCCGTGGTCGGGCCCCAACTCATCTCGCCGCGCCCCCTGTTCCCCAGATGGATGACCGTACTCCTCTTTGCCGCCATCACACTCGCCCTCTACTTGACCTTCAGCCGATCCGCCCTCTTCGGCATGATCGCCGCGCTCTCAGTGCCAGCCGTGCTCAAATACCGCCGTCTCCTGCCCTTCGGCATTGTTCTCGGCCTGCTCCTCTTCCTCTTGCCCCAAACCCAGGACTATGTCGCGCGTCTGCTCGCAGGCCTCGCAGGCGAGGATGTCGCCACGCAAATGCGCTTCGGCGAATACAAGGACGCCCTCATCCTCATTCGCCGCTACCCGCTATTCGGCGTCGGCTTTTCCGGTGTGCCCGACATCGACATCTATCTCGGCGTCAGTATGTTCTACCTGACCCTTGCAGAGAACATGGGGATCATCGGCCTCCTCATCTTCGTCGCCATCATGGTAGGATTCTTCCACATGTTCATCACAGCCTGGCGCGCAGGCGTCGCGCCCGAACGAGAACCCCTCCTGCTCGGCTTCGGCGGAGCCATCCTGGGAGCCCTCGTCAGCGGCGTCGCCGACCACTACTGGTTCAACCTCACCTACCCCCACATGACCGTCCTCTTCTGGATGTTCATGGGCCTGGCCGTTGCAACCATCCTGGTCGAACGTGAACGCGCAACCCCGCTCCGGGATTCCTGAATGACGCCCTCGCGCCAGGATCGCCGTTGCCGGAGACGAACTGCCAAGAGCAAAACGGAATGAAACGAGCAAATGCAGGTCTGCACAGTGAACTGAACGAAATGGGCAATGTCCGCGTCGATCCGATTCCGCTCTCAGTGTCCGATTCGACCGCCGCGCGCACGCGCCGCGCGACCGACCTTCATCCCCTGCCCGCCGTCGTCGACAGCAACGGCCCCGGCCAGCTTACCCGCGGACGCCGCCCCCCCTGGTTGCGCGTGCGCGCAGCCGATACGCCCAAATACCGAGAACTCAAACAACTGTTCCGCGGCAAGAGCCTCAACACCGTCTGCGAAGAGGCCATGTGCCCCAACATCGGCGAATGCTGGGGCCGGGGGACCGCTACCTTCCTGCTGATGGGAGATACTTGCACCCGTTCCTGCGGATTCTGCAAGATCAAGACCGGCCGCCCCGGTCTGCTCGATCCGGACGAACCCCGCCGCATCGGCGAGAGCGTCCAGGCCATGAATCTGCAGCACGCCGTCCTCACAAGCGTCAACCGCGATGAGCAGCCCGACGGCGGCGCCTGGGTCTTCGCCGAATCCATCTACTGGATCCGCCGCCTGCAACCCGGCTGCACCTTGGAAGTTCTGATTCCCGACTTCAAAGGCGACTGGGCCGCGCTGCAGACTGTCATGGACGCCAAGCCGGAAATCCTCAATCACAACACCGAGACCGTCGAACGCCTCTACAAGACCGTCCGGCCCCAGGCTCGCTACGCCCGCTCGCTGGAGCTCCTCCAGCAAGCAAAACGCATGGATCCCCAGTCTCTCACGAAATCGGGAATCATGATCGGGTTGGGCGAAACCTGGGAGGAAATCCTGGTGGTAATGGACGACCTGCGCGCCCACGACGTCGACATCATGACCATCGGCCAGTATCTGCAACCCAGCCGCTTCCACCTGCCAATCGCCGGGTACTACACGCCCGAACAGTTCGACCGCCTGCGCATCGAGGGCGAACGCAGAGGCTTCCGCTGGATGGAATGCGGTCCCCTCGTCCGCAGCAGCTACCACGCCGACGGCCAGGCCCACCTGAGCCCCCGCGCCGATGCAGCGAGTGCCCCGCAAGGCGCAAACTAGGGCACGCTAAACATTCAAGAGATGCAAGCTGTTCCCCGCGGGCCTCTGCGTCCTCCCCGTCGAACCGCCCACATGCCCGCCCCGCGGCGCATCCCCTGGCCCCTAACCCGCGGCCCCCAACCCCTGCCCTCCCGCCATGCCTAACCTTTCCCTCGCTATGGCAATATACGACCGGGAAATGTCATATCCAACAAAATAGCGCCCCGCCTCCTTCGCGGCGACCGCCGTTGTCCCGCTCCCCACAAATGGGTCCAGGACAACATCATTCGAATACGTGTACAACTGGATGCACCGGGCCGGCAGCTCAACCGGAAACGGCGCCGGATGCTTCACCCTTTTCGCCGACTCCGCAGGAAACTCCCACACGCTTTTCGTCCACTCCAGAAAACTGTCTCGCCCGATCGTCGCCTCCTTCTCACCGCCTTCCGGTTTCCTGCGCGCGAAATCCCCCTTGCAAAACACCAGAATATACTCATGCACATCCCTGAGAACCGGGTTTGACGGCGAGCGCCAGCTGCCCCACGCGCAGGAAGATCCTGCGCTGGCCTTCTTGTTCCAAATTATCTGACCCCGCATCAGAAAACCGACGTCGATCATGTCGGCAGTAATGAAAGCGCTCAACGGCACATACGGCCTGCGGCCAATGTTGGCCACATTCACGCAGGCCCTGCCGCCGTGCGCCAGCACACGATAGGTCTCCTCCCAGACCTCCCTGAGGAACTGGCGGTACTCATCCGCGGTCATATCCTCGTCGTAGTCCTTGCCCACATTGTAAGGCGGCGACGTCACCATCAGATGCACGCTGTTATCCGGCAACTCGTGCATCGACCTGCTGCTATGCGCATAAAGTCGGTTCAGCTCCGGAATCTCGTTCTCCGGCAATGGACCGCCCTCAACACGGCCCCCGTCTTCGTACATCTTGCGATCATAGAAAGCGCTGGAGTCGTGCCCGACTCTCGGGCTCGTCCCGAAAGACTGCATCGTGGTCCTGGAATTCGTCGTTTTAGTCACCTTGGATCACCCCGTGCCCTGCTGTCTGCCTTCCGCCGCAGAAGGCGAGCGGCCCCCCGCCCATCCCACGCTCGTCCCAGCCGAGTATGTTCTCCTGCCCCCAATCTGTCAAATCCCGCCAAGGCGCGGCCCCCAGGCGCGCCTCCTTCTCAATGCCCCCGATCCCATCACCCGGCAACGGCCTCTATCCGCTCACCCGCCTGCCCGCCTGACATCCCGCAGCCCTCAATCGTCCTCTGTTTCGGCTCCTTCGGCTTCTCCCAAACCGGCTCTCCGACGCCGCAAGGACAGGTCGCCAAATTATGCTTTCTCTCTTTAGTACGGGTATGATAAGGCTGCCCGACCGAAGGCTGGTTCGCCTGACCCTCCCGAACGATCAGTCCGGCCAGCGCACATCGACACCGTCAGACCAATTTACAAGGGGGTGAAATGGCTCGACAGGATTATTTCAACGCACGCGACACCCTGAACACGCGGCGCGGCCCTGTTGCCATCTACCGGCTGGATTCCCTCGAAAAGGGCGCCTCAGCCAGCGTGAACCGGCTGCCTTTCTCCATCAAAGTGCTCCTGGAAGCCGCTCTGCGCCAGGCCGAAGGCTTCGAGATCACCCAGGAAGCCGTCCAAACCATCGCCAACTGGGGACCCGATACCGCCGGCAAAGTTGAAATTCCGTTCAAACCCGCCCGCGTCATCCTCCAGGACTTTACCGGCGTGCCGAGCGTCGTGGACCTCGCCGCGCTGCGCAGCGCCATGGCCCGCATGGGCGGCGACGCCAACAAAATCAACCCGGTCGTGCCCGTCGACCTCGTCATCGATCATTCGGTCCAGGTCGACCGATTCGGCTCCGCGGCCGCGCTCTTCTTCAATGCCGAGCGCGAATTCGAACGCAACCGCGAGCGCTACGAGTTCCTCAAATGGGGCCAGCGCGCCTTTGACAACTTCCGCGTCGTGCCCCCCGCTACCGGCATCGTCCACCAGGTAAACCTGGAGTACCTCGCCAGCGTAGTCCAGACCTCTTCCTCCGACGGCGCCGGCCCGCCCGAAGCCTTCCCCGACTCACTCGTCGGCACCGACAGCCATACCACGATGATCAACGGCCTTGGCGTGCTCGGCTGGGGCGTCGGCGGCATCGAGGCCGAGGCCGTCATGCTGGGCCAGCCTATCTATATGCTCATGCCCGACGTCGTCGGCTTCAAACTCACCGGGGCGCTGCCCGAGGGCGCCACCGCGACCGACCTCGTGCTACGCGCCACCGAAATGCTGCGGCAGCACGGCGTCGTCGGCAAGTTCGTCGAATACTTCGGGCCCGGCCTCGCCCAGCTCAGCCTGCCCGACCGCGCCACCCTCGCCAATATGTCGCCCGAATACGGCGCAACCATGGGCTTCTTCCCGGTCGACCAGGAAACACTGCGCTACCTCGCCAACACCGGCCGCGACCCTGAAGCCATCGATCTCGTCGAACGCTACTGCAAGGAGCAGGGCCTCTTCCACACGCAAGACACCCCCGACCCCATCTTCGGCGACGTCATTGAACTCGACATGGATACCCTTCAGCCCAGCCTGGCCGGCCCCAAACGGCCCCAGGATCGCATCGCCCTCTCCGACATGAAGAACCGTTGGAGCGGGATGCTCTCCGCCCCCGTCGGCCCCCAGGGCTTTGGCCTCGAAAACGCCGAACTCGACAACAGCGCCGAAGTCAGCTTCAAAGGCACGGAGTTCGCCTTGCAGCATGGCCACGTCGTCATCGCCGCCATCACATCCTGCACCAACACCAGCAATCCCTCTGTCATGATCGGCGCCGGCCTGCTCGCCAAAAAGGCCGTGGAACGCGGCCTCGATGTCAAACCCTGGGTCAAGACCAGCCTGGCCCCCGGCTCCAAGGTCGTCACCAGCTACCTGGAAGCCAGCGGCCTCATCCCCTATCTGCAGGCCCTCAACTTCCATACCGTCGGCTACGGCTGCACAACCTGCATCGGCAACAGCGGCCCCCTCCCCCAACCCATTCGCGAAGCCATTCACGACGCCGATCTCGTCGCCGCCTCCGTCCTGAGCGGCAACCGCAACTTCGAAGGCCGCATCGGTCCCGACGTGCGCGCAAACTTCCTCGCCTCGCCCCCCCTCGTGGTCGCCTACGCCATCGCCGGCACCGTCAACATCGATCTCGATAACGACCCCCTCGGCTACGACCCAACCGGCGAACCGGTTTTCCTGCGCGATGTCTGGCCGAGCCAGCAAGAAATCCAGGCCGAAATCCACCGCAGCCTCAAACCGGACCTGTTCCGCCAGCAGTACGCCAACGTCTTCACCGGCAACGAGCAGTGGAACGAAGTCCCAATCTCAGGCGGCGAACTCTACGCCTGGAGTCACGACAGCACCTATATCCAGGAACCTACCTTCTTCCAGGATATGGGCACCGACCTGCCCCCCGTGCAACCAATCGTCGGCGCCAGGGTCCTCGCCGTCATGCCCGACAGCACCACAACCGACCACATCAGCCCGGCCGGCGCCATCGCGCCCGACAGCCCCGCGGGCCGCTATCTGACTGAAAAAGGCGTTCCCCGCGCCGAATGGAACAGCTACGGCAGCCGCCGGGGCAACCACGAAGTGATGATGCGGGGCACCTTCGCCAACATCCGCATCAAGAATCAGATGCTCGACGGCGTCGAAGGGGGCTATACCGCCTATATCCCCGCAACCGGGCAGCTGACCGAGGTATCCACCCCCGCGGCATCGCCGGCCGAAATGCCCATCTGGGATGCCGCCGCCAAATACCAGCAGGAGGGCACACCCCTCATCATCCTCGCCGGCAAGGAGTACGGCACAGGCTCCAGCCGCGATTGGGCCGCCAAGGGGCCTTGGCTGCAGGGCGTCAAAGCCGTCATCGCGGAAAGCTTCGAACGCATCCACCGCTCCAATCTTGTCGGCATGGGCATCCTCCCCCTGCAGTTCGTCGACGGCCAGAATATGCAGTCACTGGACCTGAGCGGCTTTGAAACCTACGACATTCTCGGCCTGACCGAAGAGATGACACCCAACCAGGAATATACTGTGCGCGTCACCCGTGAACGAGGAACAGTGAACGAATTCCGCGTCACAAGCCGCCTGGATACGCCTGTTGAAGTGAACTATTACAAGAACGGCGGGATTCTGCACACCGTTTTGCGGCGTCTCGTCAAGGAAGACTGAAAGAGGATATATTCCCCATGGCTGTACCCACCGCAGAAAAACAGGAACGCTTTCAAATGTCGGGCTGGGATCTCTCCGCCCTCGTGCCCTCCGATCCGGAGGCCAACGGCTCCGGAGTCCCTTCCCCTTCCACCGTCGCCATCGATGAAATGCTGGAACGACTCGAGCAAAGTGTCACCGCCTTCGAGGCCCTCCGCGAGGAACTCTCCGACGACTTGGAGCCGGCCAGGCTCATCGAGGCCATGCGGCAGTACGAGGACATTACGTCGCTGGTCTACCGCCTCGGCGCCTACGGCAGTCTCTGGTTCTCATCAGATACCCAGTCGCCCGACGCCCTCACCTATTCAAACCGCATGCGCCAGCTGATGGCCGAAGTACAGAACCGGATGCTCTTTTTCAGTCTCTGGTGGAAGGGGCTCGACGACGAACGCGCCAACAAGCTGCTGCCAGACCCGGCAGAGTTCGCTGACTTCCGCCACTACCTGCAAACCATGCGCCTCGCCAAACCCTACATGCTCGAGGAAACCGCAGAGCGCATCATCAACCTGAAAGATACCAACGGGTCCAACGCAATCGTAACCATCTACTCCATGTTGACCAACCGGCTCGAATTCGAGCTGGAGGTGGAGGGCGAAGTCAAACAGTTGACCCGTGAAGAAGTGATGACCTACGCGTACTCTACCGACCCTGAAATGCGCGCCGCCGCCTACCAATCCCTCTACAAGGTTTACGAGCGGGAAGCCCCTATCCTGGCGCAGATCTACGTCAACCTCATGCAGGACTGGCACACTGAAAACGTAACGCTGCGCAGCTTCAACTCTCCAATCGCCGTGCGCAATCTCAGCAACGACGTCCCCGATGAAGCTGTAGAGACCCTCTTGGAGGTCGCCCGCCGCAATGCCCCCCTCTTCCAACGCTACTTTGCGCTCAAGGCCAAGTGGCTGGGCGTGGACAAGCTGCGCCGTTACGATATCTATGCGCCGCTCGCCGGCTCCTCCAAAGACATCCCATACGAAGATGCCGTCGACCTTGTCCTGGATACGTTCAAGACTTTCGATCTCGACTTCGCCGCCAAAGCGCAACGCGTCTTCGACGACAACCATGTCGACAGCGAAATCCGCAAAGGAAAACGGACCGGCGCCTTCTGTGCCACGGTTCTCCCCAGCATCACCCCTTACGTCCTCCTGAACTACACCAACAAGGTGCGCGATGTGGCCACGGTCGCCCATGAACTGGGCCACGCCGTTCACAGCATGATGGCCGAAGATCACTCCATTCTCACCCAGCACTCAACCCTGCCCCTGGCCGAAACAGCCTCCGTCTTTGCCGAAATGGTGATGAACGAGCAGCTTCTCGCCGAGGAAAAGGACCCGCTGGTTCGCCGCGAGATCCTGGCCGCCAGCGTCGACGACATCTACGCCACCGTGATGCGCCAGGCCTTCTTCGTCATCTTCGAAAACAGCGCCCATCAGGCAATCCAGGAAAACGCCTCACCCCAGGAGCTGAACCGCCTCTACCTCGAAAACTTGAAGGAACAGTTTGGCGACAGCGTTGAGGTCTCTGACGAATTCCAATACGAGTGGGTCAGCATTCCTCATATCTATCACACACCCTTCTACTGCTACGCCTACAGCTTCGGCCAGCTCCTTGTGATTTCACTCTTCCGGCGCTACCAGGAGGAGGGTGACGCCTTCAAACCTGGCTACTTGAAAATGCTGGCGCGCGGCGGGTCCGCCCGCCCCCATGAAATCCTGGCAGAGGCCGGCATCGACATGACCGACCCCGACTTCTGGCAGGCCGGCTTCGATGTAATTCGCGATATGATCGACGAGCTGGAGGCGACCACAGTCTCCTGAGAAAGCTTCTCTCCGTGGCCCGGAGCGATAGACAGCCAGAAAAAAAGGGGCGCCCTCCAATCCGGAGGACGCCCCTTACGCTTGCTCAACTTTGAAGCCGGTGACCCAGCAACCTTCAGCTCGCTGCCCGCCCCTCGCCTACCCCACCAGTCTCCGTACCTCCAGCACATTCGGCAGGCGCTCAATCCTCGTCATGATGCGGGTCAACTGGGATATATTCAGGAGCTCCAAGGTAGCGTTGATCAGCGCCATGTTATTCTTCATACCGGTCACAGCCTCGGCCGACCGCATATTGATCTTCTCATCTGCCACCAGCCCGGTAACATCCCGCAGCAGGCCGGCGCGGTCATACGCCTTGACCTGGATGCTGACCGGATACTTCTCCTCGCTCTTCGCGCCCCACTGCACCTCGACCAACCGCGCATGGTCTGCCCGCTGAATCAATGAAACAATGTTGGGACAGTTGGTCTTGTGAATCGAAACGCCCCGCCCCTTCGTCACATAACCCACAATCGGATCCCCGGGCACCGGGTTGCAACAGCGGGCAGCGTGCGCCAACACGCCGTCCAATCCCGCCACCTGGACGCCTTCAATTGAGACTGTGCGGTGAGGCGTCTGCGTGAGAAGCTGCTCAGGCTCATCCTGGCCCTGCTGGCTCCGCTCATGTTCGATCACCCGCTGGGCGATCGTCTGGCTCGTCACATCGCCATATCCAATCGCCGCCAGAAAGTCGTCCAGCTCCTCAAACCCGCAAATATGGGCCACCAGCTCGAACGGCAGATCAACGCTCAACCGCTTCAAATCCTTTTCCAGGATCTGACGCCCCTGCGCAATGTTCTCGCCTCGCGCCTGCTTGCGGAACCAGGTGCGGATCTTCCCGCGCGCCCGCGTCGTCGCCACATAGCCCATATTGGGGTTGATCCAGTCGCGGCTGGGGCCTCCCCGCTTGGCCGAAATGACCTCCACCTGGTCACCATTCTGAAGTTGAAAATCCAATGGCACAAGCCGACCGTTTATCTTCGCGCCCCGGCAGCGGTGGCCCAATTCCGTATGCACACGGTAGGCAAAATCGATCGGAGTCGAATTGCGAGGCAGGTCAATCACGTCACCGCGCGGCGTGAAGACGTATACCCGGTCCTGGAACACATCCGTCTTCATCCCGCTGACGAACTCCTGGGCGTCCGTCACGTCCTGCCGCCATTCCATCAACTGGCGAATCCAGGCAATCTTGTTGTCCAGATACTGGTTCGCCTGTCTGCCCTCCTTATAGCGCCAGTGGGCGGCAATTCCGAACTCGGCGACCTGGTGCATCTCATGCGTCCGAATCTGCACCTCCATCGGCTTCCCGTTGGAGCCGACCACCGCCGTGTGCAGGCTGCGGTACATGTTGTCCTTCGGGCTGGCGATGTAGTCGTCGAATTCACCCGGTATCGGCCGCCAGTGGCTATGCACCACCCCCAGTGTCGCGTAGCAGTCCGCCACCGATTCAACAATGATTCGGAACCCGTGAATGTCGTAAATCTGGTCAAACGGCACGTCCTTGCGCCGCATCTTTCGATAGATGCCGTAAATATGCTTGGGCCGCCCGTTGATCTCCGCCCTGATGCCCGCCTCATTCAGCGCCTTTGCCAGCGTATCCCGCGTCTCATCCATCCAGCTGACACGCTCAGCGCGCTTCTGGTCCATCGCCCGCGACAAATTCCGATACGTCACCGGCTCCAGATAGCGGAAGCTGAGGTCCTCCAACTCCCACTTCATCTGCCAAATCCCCAGCCGGTTCGCAAGCGGAGCGAAAATCTCCAGTGTCTCGCGCGCGATGCGGCGCCGTTTGTGCTCCTGGTGGCCCTCTAATGTGCGCATATTATGCACGCGATCCGCCAGCTTGATCAGTACGACCCTGATGTCCTCGACCATCGCCAAAAACATCTTGCGCAGGCTTTCGGCCTTCTCATCCGCCACGCTGTGACGCATGTTGCTCAACTCTTTGATCCGGTTGAGCTTGGTCACGCCATCCACCAGCTCAGCTACGTCCCGGTTGAAATTCTTCTCCACATATTCGATGGTGTAGACCGAATCCTCCACCACGTCGTGCAGAAGCGCCGCCGCCAGCGTATCCGCGTCCAGCTGCAGCTCCGACAAAATACTCGTCACGTCGATCGGATGCAGAATGTAGGGTTCGCCCGTCATGCGCGTCTGCTCGCGATGCGCGTCGCTCGCAACCAGATAGGCGCGCAGGATCGTCAACCGTTCGTCGGCGCCGAAATAGGCCGGCAGCCTCTTGTACAACTCTTCAAGCGCTTTGATCTCGTGCAGATTCAGCAGCGGCTGAAGGAACAACTTGCCGCCGCCGACAGGCGGAATCGCCTCGAGGGGAATGCTGCGCAAAAGAGGACTGTCCGTGGGAAGTCCGTTTTTCTCTTTGTCGTTAAGATCGGGCAGGTCGCTGGGGTCCGCGGCAGTGAGGTCCGGCGCCAGTTCCGTGCCAGCCATTGCTATGTCTTTTCTTTACGTCCTTTCACGGAAGCTGCGTCAAGCTGATTCGTATCTTTCCCTGTATCTTCGGCTCGGCTCGCATTATAGCAAAGATTGAGCCGGCCCTGCAACGCCCCGTTTTAAGCTGGTCGCAAGCGCGGACTTTTGGCCATTTTGTGACCGATTTCGGGAAATTACACTGGAAACGGTGCATTCCTTCTTCTCTTGCGGCCAGTTATGGTTCCTGAAATCTCCTCAAAATCCATGTGAGACGAATCCGCTCCATTTCACATACGACCCGGCTATGATCCAACGCGCATCGCCAGACCGGCCCCCGACAGGCCCCCGACAGGCCCCCCGATCAGAAAGATCCGCTAGCGCGGCGCAGCCTCCTCATTCTCCCCATCAGGCATAAGCCGAACACGCGCATCGCCCTTCCACCGCAAAAAAACGCGCCGCCAGCTCTACGATGGCAGCCTGCGGCGACTCGGAAACGTCAAACCAGTGAACATCGGGCATCCGCCGGAACCAGGTGTACTGGTGGCGAACAAAACGGTGGGTCTCAATCTGAATGCGTTCTACGGCCTCCGCAAGTGAAATCTCTTCCCGCAGATAGCCGGCAATCTCCTGGTATCCCAAACTGGATAGAGCCGGCAGCTCAGGCGAATAACCTGCCGCCAACAGTGACGCCACCTCCTCCACCAGGCCCGAATCCACCATCTCCTCAACGCGCCGGTCGATGCGCGCGTGCAATGCCGGCCGCGGCATATCCAGCCCGATCTTCAATATGCGGTAAGGCGGCGGAGACGCCGCCTCCAGCTCGCTCTTCCTCCGGCCCGTCGTCTGCACGATCTCCAGCGCGCGTATCACCCGGCGCATATTGTTCGGATGGATCCGCGCCGCCGCTTCCGGGTCCAGCGCCTCCAGGCGCGCGTGCAGCGCAGCCCGTCCATTCTCCCGCGCGAATGCCTCCCACTCGGCCCGCAGCGCCGCGTCCGGCGCAACCTCCGGTATCCTCAACCCTTCCGTCACCGCCCGCAAATACAGGGCCGACCCGCCCACAAGAAAGGGCGTCCGCCCCCGCCCGTGAATCTCCTCTATCGCGGCGAATGCCAGCCGCTGATAGGTCGCAAGCCCCATCTGCCTGTCCGGCGGCAGAAGATCGACCAGGTGATGCGGCGCGCGCGCCATCTCCGCCGCGCTGGGTTTGGCCGTGCCGATGTCCATCCCCTTGTAAATCTGCCGGCTGTCAGCCCCGACAATCTCACCGTCAAATCGCGTCGCAAGATCAAGGCTCAGCGCCGTCTTGCCAACCGCAGTCGGCCCCAGAACGACTACCAGTGGCGGCCCGGTCTGCCCTTTCCTCCCTTCACCCCGTGACCGCATGGCGGACATGCTCCACGTCGATCAACCTGCCCGACCTGTCCATCTGCACAGCCACCGCGTCAATGCGCCAGGGGCCCTCCCACTCCCTTTCCCGCACGTACAACGCCGCCAGCTCCCGCAGCTTCGCCTGCTTCTTGCGCGTGAACGCCTGCAGCGCCGTCCCGTAGCCATGACCACGCCGCGTCCGCACCTCCACCACGACCAGCCACCGTGAATCCAGCGCGCCCCGGCTGTAGTCCGGGGCGCGCTCTTCCGCGACTATATCCAACTCACCCGCTCGGCATCGCCAGTTGCGTTCGATAATTCGCAGACCGGCCTCCCGCAGCGCGTGTAACGCGATCCTCTCTCCTCTTTCTCCCAGCGCTCGGCGCCCGTCCTGCACGCAGCCCCACTCCTCTCCGAGCCCGTTAGTTGGGTGTCGTATCCACCGTCGGCACGATGCCCGGCCCAGGCAGAACCAGGGTCGGCGTCACGCCCTCAGGCGTGAAGATCACCTTGTCCGTGGCCCTGAGCGCGCTCGCATTGGCCTGCACAATCAACAGCTGCACATAGTCCGGCCGTCCAGCGTACAACTCTGCCAGCGCCGACTCCACCGCGATCTGCGCCCTGGCCTGTTCTTCTGCCGCAACAGCCAGCGCCTGCGCAATCTCTATGTCCCGCTGCGCCGCCAGCAGCTCATTCTGCTTCTCCGCCTCAATCACCGCCCTCTGCGCCTCGACGCGTGCAAGCTCATTCGCCCGCTCCGCCTCGATCACCGCTCTCTGCGCCGCCACCTTCTGCTCCTCCAGCTGCGCCAGCGCCGTCTGCTGACGCGCCTGCTCCTGGATCCGGCTCTGCTCAATCCGAATCTCACCCTCCTGGCGCGCCTGTTCCGCGTCGGCCTGCGCATCCGCCCGCAGCTTGTCCTGCGCTGCCTTTTCCGTCTCCAACCGGCTCTGCACAATCGCGTCCAATGCCGACTGTACCTCCGGAGACAGAATCACATCCGGCACAACCAGGTTCTCCACCCGCAATCCGAAATTAGCCGCCCGTGTATTCAACTCATCGTCAATACACTGCCGCAGCACATCCCGCGCCGTGCCCACCACACTGTCATCAAACGTTCTGTCACCCACACACACCTTCATCGCCTGCCGGGCCTGATCCTGAATTCGGCTGCGGGCCAGTTCATCCTGCAGATAGATGCTCCTGTACTGTGCCCACAACGCCTGGATCGTGTCTTTCTGGCTGATGTTCGGGCGGAAAATATCTCCGCTCACCAACAGACCGATCCGCTGTTTATCCTGCGTGATAATCTCGTCGTCCTGCACGCTGAACGATATCGCCTGGCTTGAAACGCGCACAATCTGCACAAACAGGCCGACATCTGTATACACGCCAGGCCCAACGACGTCCTTGATTCTGCCGCCTTGGAACTGTACGCCGACCTCCTGTTCATCGACCCGCTCAAACGCATAAAAGAAGTTGCGGGCAAAGACCATCAGAAACAAAACCACAATGATGATCACGATCACCATAACGAATGGTGACCCGCTCGGCAGCCTTCTCGGAACTCTGGGGACATTGCTCATACTATTCATCTGCTACTCCTTTCGAGGGAACTCCGGCGGGCGCCTTTCATCAAACGCCTGAAGCGGCCGCCCGCCGCCGACATGTCAGTACTCGCTATACCATACCATACTTTGTCCCCCGCTCCCCCACACAAACCTGACATCCTCCTGACAACCAAAAAACATGCCGCAACATGCAATCGAAAGCCTTCCCCATATGCCCCACCGCCCCCATCCAAACTCCCTCCCATCCTTGACCTTCCCCCGCAGTTCCCCTGCCCTTCCCCCCCGGATTTGACATCCCGCCGACTCCTCGCTTACCATAAGCGCCAACAACTGAATCGAGCCTTTGGCCAAGATTTCCCGCCGTCGGTCCAACCGCAGTTCCGCACGTCGAAATCTTGCCAGAACTCTTATCAAGAGAGGTGGAGGGGCCGGCCCTATGAAGCCTCGGCAACCGGCGCAGCCGGGATCGAATCCCGTAGCGCGGCAGGTGCCAATTCCGGCGGTGTGGATACACCGGCAGATGAGATGCTCAGGATAATTTCCCGCAGCCCTCTTCCGACTATCCACACGAAGAGGGTATTTCTTTGCCCCAAATCAATTCAAATGACCAACCCGCAGAACCGACCCGGTCCTGCAGCCCAACTGAACTGCGCTGTGAAGGAGATACCATGGCCACGACCGCCGCCGCTACCCAGAACGCCGACGCCCCCGCGACCCCAGCCGACGGAAACAGTCGCGGCCCCAACTCCGCGTCACCGCGCATTTCCAGCCAGACGAAAGCCGTCCATGCCGGCGAAAAGCGCTTCCTCTCCCACGACAGCGTGACTGTACCCATCGTCCAGACCAGCACCTACACTTTCGAAGACACGGCCAGCCTCATCAACTACATGGAAGAGCACATGTTCTGGGATGTGCCGGAACGGGAGGAGTACGGTCGCTACGGTAATCCCACTGTACGCGCCGCAGAAGCCAAGCTGGCCGCGCTCGACAGCGCCGAAGACTCCCTCCTGCTCTCCAGCGGCATGGCCGCCATCACCACCACGCTCTTCATTCTCCTCAGCCAGGGCGATCATTTCGTCATGACGGAAGACTGCTACCGCCGTACCCGCGGCTTCTGCAATACCTTTCTTACCCGCTTCGGCATCAACTGTACCACCGTCACACCCGGTGACTACGACGCAATCGAGGCTGCCATCCGGCCCGAAACCAAACTGATCTTCTCTGAATCCCCGACCAATCCCTTCCTGCGCTGCCTCGACTATCCCCGTCTCGTTGAAATCGCCCAGCGCCATGGCCTGCGCACCGTTATAGACACCACCTTCGCAACCCCCAGCAACGTCCGGCCCATCGAATACGGCGTGGACCTCGTCATCCACAGCGTAACCAAGTATCTTGCCGGCCATAACGACCTCCTCGCCGGATGTGTCACCGGTGGCTTCGACATCACCACAGCCCTGCGCCAGTCCCAGGGTATTTTGGGCGCGGTAACCGACCCCCACTGCGCCTATCTCATCCTGCGCGGCCTCAAAACGCTCGGGCTGCGCATGCGCCAGCACAACGAAAGCGGTCTGCGTATCGCCCGCTTCCTCGAAGACCATCCCAGAATCCGCCGCGTCTGGTATCCCGGCCTCGAAAGCCATCCCGACCACGAGGTCGCCATCCGCACAATGTCCGGCTTCGGCGGCGTCATCAGCTTTGAAGTCGAGGCCGACGGCCCCACCACCAGCCGTTTTATCGACGCCTGCAACATCCCCCGCATCGGCCCCAGCCTCGGCGGCGTCGAAAGCCTCATCGAGCAGCCGGCGTTAGTGAGCCACTTTGACTCCCCGCCCGAAGACCGGCTGGCGATCGGCATTACCGACGAGCTCGTGCGCCTCAGCGTCGGCATAGAGGATTCCGACGACCTGCTGGCCGACTTCGATCAGGCTCTGGCCAAAATGTAGCCTTTCAGGGCCGTCCCTGTTATGCTCACGCTTTTGCCTGATCCGTTCAGAGTCAACACATGGCCCCCATGCCCTTGACCAGACCATTGAGTCGACAGTGCCAACCCCCATCCGCAAAACAATCCATCGCAAGAGGAGCGCCCCCCTTCCTGTTGCCGCTCCTCCTCTCCCTCTTCCTCGCGGCCTGCGCATCCTCACAGCCCTCCCTGGCTTCGGCCAACGTCGTCGATGTCCTCAGCCGCCCCGTAGACGACCGCTTCGCACGCGCCCTCGAACCCCTGGCCCTCCAGTTCCCCCTCGACCACGGGCCCCACAATGATTTCGCCACCGAGTGGTGGTACTACACCGGCAACCTCACAGGCGACGACGGCGGCCAGTACGGTTTCCAGCTCACTTTTTTCCGCAGCGCTCTTGCCCCCGGCGAACCGGACCGGGCCTCCGATTTCGCGACCCAACAGATCTACATGGCCCATTTCGCAGTCACCAGCGCCCCAGCCCTCCGCCATCTCAGCTTCGACCGCTTCAGCCGCGGCGCCGCCGGTGTCGCCGGCGCCACCGGCGCCCCCCGCTACGAAGTCTGGCTCGACGACTGGCGCGCCCAGGAGGCCGCGCCCGGCCAGATGCGACTCCAAGCCGCCGCCCAATCCGACATCGGCCCCGTCTCCATCGACCTCACCCTCACCGAAACCCGCCCGCCCCTCCTCCACGGAGACGCCGGCTTCAGCCGCAAAGGCCCCGAACGCGGCAACGCCAACCTCTACTACAGCCTCGTCCACATGGACACCGCCGGACACATCGTTTTCGGCAGCGAAAATATCACCGTCACTGGCCTCAGCTGGATGGACCACGAGTTCGGAACTTCCGCCCTCAGCCGCGACGCCGTCGGCTGGGACTGGTTCGCCGTCACCCTCGACAACAACGTCGTTCTCATGTTCGCCGAAATCCGCGCCGCCTCCGGCGCAGCCCAGGAAGTTTTCGAAGGCTCCCTCAGCTTTCCCGACGGCCGCCAGTTCCCCATCCGCCCCGCAGACTTCACCCTCACGCCCACAGGGCAATGGACCAGCCCGGCCTCCGGCGCAGTCTATCCCAGCGGCTGGCGCGTCTCCCTTCCACGGTATGATATCGACCTCACCATTGACCCGCTAATCGACAACCAGGAAATGAATGTCGCTTTCACCTACTACGAAGGCGCCACCGTCGTGCGCGGGACAATGGACGGAAAACCCGTCACGGGCGCGGGCTACGTGGAACTAACCGGCTATGCGGAAGGTGGATTTCAGAGATAGCCGCCTGAACACACCCTGGTTTTTGCCAAACGCCCCAAATCAGTCCAAAATGGACCGGGAAGCCAACGTATACTCCGTTGCCGCACCGCGCGGCGGCGATGACTGACATCCTGACGGATGGGGAGCCCACAAAATGCAACAGCATTTTTCGACAGCCGGATCGCGCGCCGCTTCGACAAAAACTACCTTGGCCGACAAGAACGCATCCCTTCGTCGGTTCAAGTTGATCACCTTTGCCCTGCTCGTGGCAATTCTGCTCGCGGCCTGCGGAGGCTCCGACGCCCCCTCGGCCGAATCGGAGGAGGCCCCAGCTGCCGCCGACACGGCCACAGCCGAGCCTCAGCCTGACCCAACCGCCACAACCGAGCCGGAACCAACCGCCGCGCCCGAACCCGAGCCCACAGACACGCCTCAACCCGAAGCAGAACCCACGGCCACTGCCGAGCCGCAGCAGGAAGCGGATTCGGAGAGTGCTGACATGCCCGCCGGCAGCCAGACCTTCACAATCGTGCCCGAAGAATCAGAGGCGCGCTTCATCATCGAAGAAGAGCTGTTAGGTCAACCCAAAACCGTCATAGGCGCAACCAACGCCATCTCCGGTGAACTGATGGTCGACGCGGCCAACCCCGCCGCCAGCGCCATCGGGCCGATTCAGATCGAAGCCGGCACGTTCGTAACCGATGACAACCGTCGCAACGGCGCAATCCGCCGCTTCATCCTGCAGACAAGTCAGTACCAGTTCATCACCTTCAACACAACCGAACTAGTCGGCCTCCCCGATGCCGTAGCTGTCGGCGACGAAATCGAATTTGAAATTAACGGCGATCTGACCGTCCGGGACATCACCAATCCAACACTGTTCGTCATCACCTTGCAGGTCGTTTCTGAATCTGAGTTGAGAGGGTCGGCGGCCACCATCGTTGCCAGAGAAGATTACAATCTCACAATTCCGCAAGTCCCAAGCGTGGCCAACGTCGGTACAGAGTTGATCGTCGAATTCGACTTTGTCGCCCGCGCCCAGTAGACTCGAACGCTGGAGTTCCGCCGGCACAAATCTGACCTGACCGCCTGCTCTTGGCCGAGGCTACATGGAGGCCCGTCTGCCTTGTCTCTGCAACAACAGCCCGCCATCGTAACCGGCGCCGCGGTCGAAGTCGAAGCCCTGCGTCAGGGCTTTAACAACGGCTTCGCCGACTACAAGTACAACATGCGCATGGAAGCGGCTGCCATGCACGCCTACCTGCAACGCTCCACCATCGCGCCCGAAGACTGTGCGGTCCTGGTGGCGCGGGAAAATGGGCGCATGCAAGGGGTTGGCGCCGCCCTTCTCGCCGTTCGCGGGGATGAAGCCTGGTGCGGCGGTCTCAGCGTTGCGCCGCCCTATCGCGGGCACGGCTGGGGCCGCCGCCTCATGGAGCGCATCAAGAGCAGCGCCATAGACCGCGGCGTCCGCCGCATCCTGCTCGAAGTGCTCGTCTCCAACGACCACGCCCGCTCAGTCTATCGCCAGGTCGGCTTCAAAACGTGGCGCGAGCTGCTCCTTTGGGAAAGAGACCCCCGCCAGGGCCTTCTCCCCCTGCCCTACGAACGGCTCGAAGAGGCCGACCCCGTTCAAACCCTGCAAGACTTCTACCGCTGGCACGAACTTCCCCTGACCTGGCAGCGCCGCGCCCGCAGTCTACTCAACTATGTGCAGCGCAACGACTGCATCGGCCTGACCATTCCGGCAAAGGACCGCGCCCCCGTTGCCTACGCTCTGGTGGATCGGCCCCGCCCAGGCCAGCTCCCCGCCCGTCTGCGCATTCTCGACATCGCCGTCGATCCCAACGCCGCCCTGCAGGACGCCGCCCGGCCCCTTATCCAGGCGCTCCAGCTCCGCTACATCGATTCCGTGCTGACGCTCACCGATGAACCTGCAGACAGCCGGCTCAGCCCAATCTTAGCCTCCCTCGACTTTCGTGTGTACGACCGCCAATATGAGCTGACCCTCGACCTCGAAGAGCGTCCGCCCCAAACTGTTCGTTGAAGGCAGCGGGCGTTTCCCTCTGCCGCATCAGGAGAAACCCGATCCATGAACGACCCAATTCGTGTAGCCGTAACCGGCGCCGCTGGCAATATCGGCTATGCCCTCATCTTCCGTATCGCCAATGGCGATCTGTTCGGCCCCCAACAGCCGGTCATCCTCCAACTTCTCGAGATTCCCCCCGCCATGGGCGCGCTCGAAGGCGTTGCCATGGAGCTCGATGACTGCGCCTTTCCCCTCCTCTCCCAGACCATCCTGACCGACGAGCCCGACGTCGCCTTCGACGGCGTCAACTGGTCCCTCCTCGTCGGAGCCCGACCCCGCTCTGCCGGCATGGAGCGCAAGGACCTCCTCAGCGCAAACGGCCCCATCTTCGTAACCCAGGGCCGCGCCATCAACGACAACGCCGCCCCCGACGCCCGCGTCGTCGTCGTCGGCAACCCCGCCAACACCAACTGCCTCATCGCGATGCGCAACGCGCCCGACCTCCCCAACGAGCGCTTCACCGCCATGACCCGCCTCGATCACAATCGCGCCCAGAGCATGCTCGCCAAAAAAGCGGGCCGTCCGCTCCAAACTGTCAAAAATGTCACAATCTGGGGCAATCACAGCGCCACCCAATACCCCGACGCCTTCCAAGCCCAAATCGATGGCCGGCCTGCTGCCGCCGCTATCGCCGATCTCTCCTGGATCAGGAATACATTCATCCCCACAGTACAGCAGCGCGGCGCCGCCGTCATCGCAGCCAGGGGCGCCAGCAGCGCCGCCAGCGCCGCCAACGCCTGCATCAACCACGTGCAGAGCTGGCACGCGGGCACTGCCAAAGACGACTGGGTCTCCATGGGCATCCCCAGCACAGGCGCCTACGACTCGCCCGCCGGCGTGATCTTCAGCTATCCCGTGACGATCCAGGACGGCGCCTACCAGGTCGTGGAAGGGCTGCCCCTCACCGACTTCGACCGCGCCGCCATTGCTGCCAGCGGCCAGGAGCTTCTCCAAGAACGAGAGGCCGTCTCCGACTGGCTGCCCTGACAGTCTCCGCCGTAACCGAACCCCCCCCAGCCAGCAGACCGGACCCCGCCACCCCCCGCCACCCCCCCGTAGAGGCGCCCCTCGTGGGCGCCCGATCCCTTCCGCACACAAACCCGCCTCAAATCAGAGACGCCTACACGTCCCTAGCGCCCTTCCCCCGCAGTTCCCCTTTTGCCAGCGGCCCATATGAGATATACAATCGATCATGATGAACGTTTCAAGGATGATGCTCACTGGCCCTGCAAACCACCGCTTGTCATACTTGCCTGCAATCTCCCATGGGCCTCGCCGCATGGATGTGCCTGGCGCGGGCAGAGGCAAGCTCTCCTCGCAAGCCGAACTCGCGTTGGCCGCACCGCGTTTGCCAGCGCAGAATAAGAGATACCCATTGCGCCCGCATCCATTCTATTGCCCTCAGGAAGAGGATCGATTCCAGCAGAACACCAACAGTTCCCAAGATTGACCTACGCCAGATAACGTTGTGGGCCGCGTGCCTCACCCTTGATACCCGCGCTGCTGGCCGGATTCATACCGGTTCAAGCCGGAATTGCTATTTCACCACTTGACAGAAAGGAAATGGTACGATGACACACAGAACAGTTTCTCGACGCGTATTTCTCAAGACGGCGGGTGTCGCGATGGTGGGAGTAGGCTTGGCGGCGTGCCAGCCAATTGCTCCCATCAGCGAGGGCGAAGCCGCGATGGGCAAGTTTTCCGCCGCCCAGGTGACCGACCCTGAAAGCCTCAAGGCATTCGTCCTCGGAGCGAAGGCGCATATCGAGTCAATCACAGACATGAACGAAGGGGCGATGCTCAGAGAGGGGCTGAAAACAGAGGGCGACTGGAAGTCCGGCTCGACCTACCTCATCATCTTCCTCATGAACGGCGACGCGTTTATCCACGGAAACGATCGTGACGCCGAAAGCAAAAACCTGCTCGGCGTCGAGGACGAACGCGGGACCAGGGTCGTCGAAGCGCTCTTCGCGGCCGCTGCCCAGGGCGGCGGATTCGTCGAATACCACGACGATGGGCTGAAGACGGCATACGCCGTCGAGTACACCTCCGGAATCACCGGAAGACAGTTCGTTCTCGTCGGCGGCTACTCGCAGGACGTCTCCCACGTCCCCGTCCGGATGGCGGACCTTCCGACGCCCGAAGTCACCGCGTCAGAAGTAGTGGACCGCGAGACACTCATCGCATTTGTGGAAGCCGCAGCCAAGACATACAGCGAGGCCGTCCTGTCCGAAGGTTATAGCGACCTCACCGGGGTCAGAAACGCCTTTCGGCTGGAAGGAGGGGACTGGAAAGCAGGCTCCATCTACCTCTACGTCGTGAGTGGCGGGGGCGTCACCCTGTTCCACGGGTCCGAGCCGTTTCGCGAAGGAAGACCCACCGACATGACCAGGACGGACTCAAAAGGGGTGAGATTCGCCGAGGAGCTGATCGGAGGCGCCAGGCGCGAAGGACGCAAGTTCCTGCGCTATCACTACGACAACCCGGCCATCGAAGGAGACGAAGAGACCGGCTCCCCCAAGCTCGGCTACGCCGTCAGCTTCCAGGCGCCCAACACGGAACAGAAGGGCGTCATCGGCTCCGGCATCTACGTCGATTTCGACGAAGAATGACCCGCGGCGCATCCCCGTCCCGCCGCCTCCCCTTAGGGGCGCCCCTGGTGGGTGCCCTCCCCGTCGCCCACCCATACGCCCGCCCCGCGGCATTTTAGTTTCCCCGCCTACCCCTGTAGGGGCGCCCCTTGTGGGCGCCCAAGCACCTCAGCACACAAACGTTCCTCCAATCAGAGACGCCAACGCGTCCCTCGCGCCCTTCCTCCCGCAGTTCCCCTGTCCTTCCCCTGCAGAGCTGCCGCTCGCCACACTTTGGACTGCGCCCCGCATGCAAAATGGTCGACGCGAAAAGAGGAAGAATCAAGTCCGACGCGTGTCATCCCCATCTACCAGTCAAACAAAAAAGTCCGACTCTCAGTCGCCGCGCCGACCTCCCCTAAATCGTCAACTGTTATCGCCTGCCAATTCCTCCGGTAGCGGATCAACCCAGCCCTCGATGACAATCTGCCCGTATGACCTCTCGACCGACGCCGCCAGCTCCTCCTCCAACCCATAGTGGATCGCCAGCTGCAGCACAGCCCGCATCACGTCCTGCAACTCCTTCGCAAACGCGGCCCGATCAGGCGATCCCAGTTTCGTTGCCTTTACACCCTTGCGCTCGAAATGGTTCACCTGGCTCGCCACTTCGCCGCACTCCTCCGCCAGTCGCGTGACGATGTAAAACGGATCGTCCCCGTCCTGGAACCGGTTGTTCAATCCTTCGGCAATCCCGTAGAGCTTGTCGATCATTGGTGCCGTCACCCCTCCAACCGGTTCAGTATGCGCTGCAACTCCTCGGGCAGCGGCGCCTCGAACACGCGTTGCTCTGCCAGACCGGGCAGTCGGATGCCCAGCCGGTGCGCATGCAGAAATGGCCGCGTCAGCGAGAGCCGCGGCCGTTGAAAACCGTATTCCGTGTCACCCGCCACAGGATGATTGCGCCAGGCAAAATGAACACGTATCTGGTGCGTGCGTCCCGTGTGCAATATCGCCCGCACCAGCGAAAAACGCGCCGTCTGCCCGCCCTTGCGCGCCTCGTAAACGCGCAGGCAGTGGTAATCGGTTACAGCCGCCCGCCCCGTCGCCGAACCCAGCCCTCCGACGGTTACGACCGTCTCATCCCCTTCCCCCGTCCGCACGGCCGGCGCCGGCAGCACAGTCATGCGCTGCCTCTGCTTCGGGTGCCGGCCAATCGGCGCGTCAATGCGCCCCCGCGGCGGCTCGATCCTGCCCTCCAACAGCGCCAAATACGCCTTGTAAACCGTTCGCGCGGCGAACTGCTCCTGCAAAAAACGCATCGTCGCATCATTCTTGGCCAGCGCAATGAGGCCGGATGTGCCCTTGTCCAGCCTGTGTACAATGCCGGGCCGCTTCTCGCCGCCAATCCCCTCCAGCTCCGGACAGTGATGCAAAACCGCGTTTGCGAGCGTGCCCGCTGCATGACCCGGCCCGGGATGCACAACCATCCCCGCCGGCTTGTTCACCACAAGCAGGTCTTTGTCTTCGTAGATTATGTCGAGAGGAATATCTTGTGGACGCAGTGCCGTTTCCACCGGGGCCGGTGGCTGCGCTGCCTCAATCCTGGAGCCGGCTTCCAGCGCCAGTCCCGCCTTCGTGGGCCGTTCTCCATCAACGGTGACCAGTCCTTCCGCGATCCAGCGCTGCACAGCGCTGCGGCTCGCCTCCTCGAACTGGCCCGTCAACCAGCGATCCAGGCGCTGGCCTGCTGCTGAGGGGGGGACGGTAAATCTGCGTGCCGCACGACTCTTGCTATCCACCCGTCCCCTTCTGCTACGCCTCCGATGACCCCGCAGCCCCAATTTCGATGGCCTCCTCCTTAGCCTGCCTGGAGACCTGAATGTCCTGGTAGAAGACGACAACGGCCAGCGCAATCACACTGCATACGATTGCGGAGTCAGCAATGTTGAAATTCGGCCAGTAATAGACACCGGGGATGCCGACCTTTACAAAATCAGTTACGTACCCCTGCATGATCCGGTCAATTACGTTGCCCAGCGCGCCGCCAACCTGAAAGCCGAGCAGGATCCGAATCAACCGCTGATCATCCGGTAGATGACGAATTGCATAGTAGATGACCCCAACTGTCACCACTGCCGCAATCACTATGAATACATTGCCCGCGCCCTGCAGAATCCCAAACGCCGCGCCGTGATTGTCCACGTGTTCAAAGACAAAGTACTCGCCCAAAGACGGGAACGGGATGATATAGTCAAACTTCGCGATGTTCTGCCGCACCAGCTCCTTCGTCCACTGGTCGAGCGGTATTACGACTGCCGCCACCAGCGCAATGATCCATGTGCGTCCTGCTATGCGTTTGAACATCATCTCATCTTCCTGCATGGAAAGTCTCCTTTCTGAGTCGCGCTGAAATTCTATCACACCAGGCGAAAGATGAGGAAAGAAGTCAACCGTGCTATACTTGACTGGTTTATGCCCAATGTGACCCGTTTCAGGCTCGCCGGAGAGAATGCATGGCCCGTGAAATCACCATTGCTCTCGTGCAGATGGCCCCCGCGCTGAACAGCGCCGAAGATAACCTCCGCAAAATGGGGGACTTCGTCGAGCGCATCTGCGCCGCGCAGCCTACAGACCTCATCGTCTTCCCCGAACTCTGCTATACCGGAACCGAGCTGGGCCTGCGCGCCACATCTCTGGCGGAACGCGTCCCGGGCCACGCCACAAACTACCTGTCCAAACGGGCCGATGACTTCAACACCCATATCGTCTTCGGCCTGGTCATTAAAGAAAAGGTCGAGAGCATTCTCTACAACGGGCTGGCCTGCCTCGGCCCGGAGGGCGAAGTCATGTCCTCCTACCATAAGGTCCACCTCCAGGGCGAGGAACGCCAGGTCTACCGCTCCGGCTTCCGTTTCATCAGCGTCGATGCCGACTGGGGCCGCCTTGGACTCATGATCGGATCGGACCTGGTCTTCCCCGAAGCAGCCCGCAGCCTGACCCTTGACGGCGCAGAGCTGCTCGTCCTGGCCGCCAATTGGGAAATCGGGCGCCATGAACAGTGGCGCGCCCATATTGTCAGCCGCGCCACCGAAAACGCCCTCTTTGTCGCCGCCGCCAATCGCGTCGGCGATGAACCCACCATGCAGTTCGCGGGCGACTCCATCCTCGCCGGCCCCGCCGGCGAAATCTATACGGTGCTCGAAGAACCTATGGAAGGCTATGCCGTCGCCACCATCGACCTGGACCGCGTGCGCGCCATCCGGGAAGAGCGCCAGTTGATCCAGGTTCGCGAACCAAACGCCTACCGCGCCATCGTCAGAAAATACTGACGCGCCTACCCCCTGGCCGGCCGTCCCCGATTCAGGACCGCCGCCGAAAGTATCATCATGAGCGAGACCGTGCAATCGCCCAATCGATTGTTCAAACCCTTCAACAGCGGCGAGTGGAGCGAAAACGCCGCCATGACCGACTATCGCGCTGAGTGGTTCAACTCCCTCCTGGTCGAACGCGCCGCATGGACTGACCAGGCCCCCACCGTCGAACTGCATGACACCGTCATCGGCGCGCCAGGGTTCGTCTGGTTCCGTTTCTGGCTCCCAGACCTGGACCAAATGGTCGAAAAATACTTCAACGCCGACGGCGCCGCAATCGGCCTCTATCTTCCTGTCTGCAGGCCCCTGCAGAGAGAAGACAGAGGCTACCGCACTTCGGACCTCATCCTCGCAATCTGGTATAATGCCGACAAACGGGTCTTTGTCCTGCGCGAGGAAGAGTTTGAAGAAGGTGTCCGCGACCAGCGCATCTCCACCCAGGAGGCCGAAAGAGCGGAGACCCGCATCCGTGAACTGACAGCCGCTATCTTTCGCGAGGAGTTTCCGCCGCCACTGGTGCGCAACTTTGCCATCGCCATGGAAAAGAGCATTTCCCGTTCGCAATGATCGCTATCGTTGACTACGGCGTTGGCAACCTGCGCAGTGTCTACAAATCCTTCGAGACGGTCGCCGGCCCATTGGGCATTCAGGTCGATATCGTCGACCACCCGGTCGACTTCAGCCGCTGGCGCGCACTCGTTCTGCCAGGCCAGGGCGCATTCGGGGACAGCATCAACAACCTGCGAAGTCAGGGCTTCGAAGCCCCCCTCCTTGAAAGCGTCGCCGCAGGGCTCCCTCTCCTCGGCATCTGCGTTGGCATGCAGATGCTTTTCGATGAAAGTGAAGAGATGGGCCGGCACGAAGGGCTCCGCCTGATACCCGGCCGCGTCCGCCGCTTCCCCGACAATATGCCCGACCCGCACCGCAGCGGCCGCAGCCTGCGCATCCCCCAAATCGGCTGGAATCAACTCCACCAACAGCGCCCAGACCCGCTCCTGGCCGGCGTGCCCGATGGCGCTTACGGCTACTTCGCCCACAGCTTTTTCTGCGATGCCGCTGAAAAAGATGCCGTTCTCACCCTCACCGATTACGGCGTCGACTACCCCTCAATCGTCCGTCACCGCAATGCCTGGGGCATCCAGTGCCATCCCGAAAAGAGCCACACCGTTGGCCTCCATATCCTGCGCAATTTCATCCAGACCGTGGAGAGCCAGCTGAATGTCGCAAACAGTTGAACGAAAACTGGAACCTGTACGCCTCGTTCTGTCGCCATTCGAAATCTGCCCAACAGCAAACCACGGGCATCTGAGGCAGATGCTTCGTTGGAATGGTCAGAATCCGCTTTGACTGTGACCGAAATCAGTAAGCCGCGCAAACTCTACCTCATCGCCCACGCCTGCACGCGCCAGGTCCCAAACACCGACGCCGCCCTCTGGCATTTGAATGACCTGGGCCTGACACAGGCCGCGGCGCTCGCCCGGCAGCCGTTCTGGGACGAAGTCGACCGGCTGCTGCTGAGCCGCGAACCCAAAACCCGCCTGACAGCCGCCCCGCTTCTTCAAAGAAAAGACCTGCCTGTGGAGGAGGACGAGCGCTTCAATGAGCTGCGCCGCACGCCCGAGTGGACAGACGACTATTCCGCCCGCGTCGCCGAACTGTTCCGCCGCCCCTGCCATTCGGTCGCCGGCTGGGAATCCGCCGCCGACGCGCTCACCCGTTTCCGTGCCGGAATCGACCACTGGGCCGGTCGCTTTCCCCGGCAAACGCTCGCGCTTGTCGGCCATGGCCTCACCTTCAGCCTCTATCGGGCGCATCTGCTCGGCCTGCCCTCGGTTCCCTTTGATGACTGGCGGCAACTCTCCTTTGCCGCAGTCGCCTGCGTGCAGAACGGGCAGATCGTTGATGATTTCGCCGTTCCCCCCGGCGTGCCGCACGTCCCCAGGGGGGACGCTTCATTTGCGCCAAGCCCAGCGGACGAGTAACCTGACAGACTGCGAATGATGCCCTTCTCTCTCGCCGCTGCTCTGGAGTAAGTCGTGGAAGCATTCTTCGAATTGGAATTCGAAATCGTCCAGGTCCTGGCAGTCGTACTGCTCGTTGCCCTGGCGGTTCGGCGTATCCGACTTCCCTACACGGTGGCCCTCGTCGTCGCCGGCCTGGCCCTGGCCTTCCGCGGCGGCATGCACCTGGAGCTGACGCCCGGGCTTGTGCTGGGCCTGTTTGTTCCTCCCCTCATCTTTGAAGCCGCCTTTCACCTCCAACTGAAAGACCTGAAAGCCGATCTGACGCCCATCGTCGCCATGGCCGTGCCCGGCGTTCTGATCAGCACCGGCCTCATCGCCGCCGTCCTCGTGATCGCCGGCGTGCTGCCGCTCCCCGCCGCACTCATCTTCGGCGCCCTCATCTCCGCCACCGATCCCGTGGCCGTCGTAGCCACCTTCCGCTCCGTCGGCGCGCCCAAACGTCTGATGACGCTCGTCGAAGGCGAAAGCCTGTTCAATGACGGCACTGCAGTCGTCATCTTCCATATCATGCTTGCCCTCGCCCTCGAGGGTACGCTGAACCCCATTGAGGGCCTGTTTGACTTTCTCCGCGTCTCCGTCGGCGGCCTCCTGATCGGCGGTGTCTTCGGCTATGCCGTCGCCAAGCTGATCGAGCAGATCGACGACTATCTCATCGAGGTAACGCTCACCACCATCCTCGCCTACGGCAGCTACATCCTCGCAGAACACTTCCACTTCAGCGGCGTCCTCGCTGTCGTGGTCGCCGGCCTCGTCAACGGCAATATCGGCCCCCGCGGCATGACACCTTCCACCAAGATGGTGCTCTTTACCGTCTGGGAATACATCGCCTTCCTCGCCAACTCATTTATCTTCATCCTGCTTGGCATCAGCGTGGAATGGGAGCAGCTGCGCGCCTACCTCGTTCCTTCCCTGATCGCAGTCGCCGCCGTGCTGGCAGGCCGCTTCATCGTCGTCTATCTACTGGCCGGTGTTATCCGGCTCTTCCGCAAAACATTGCCGGCCCCCTTCCTCCTCGTCATGTCCTGGGGCGGCCTGCGCGGCGCAATCAGCGTCGCGCTGGCGCTGAGCCTGCCCCCGGCAATCGCCGACCGCCCGCAGCTTCTGGCCATGACCTTCGCTGTCGTCCTCTTTACCCTCCTTGTACAGGCAATCTCCATCTCCGGTCTGCTCTCCTGGCTCGGCCTGACGCAAGGCGCCCAGCAGCCAACCGAATACGAACGCATCCAGGGCCAGCTCCTGGCTATCCGCTCCGCCATCACCTATCTCGACCGGCTCTACAGCCAGGGCGCGCTCATCCCCACCGCCTACACAACCGTCAAGGCGGAACTGACCGCCCGCGAAGAACGCGTCAGCAGTCAGATCGAAGAGCTCCTGGAGGACCAACCCGACCTGCGCGCCCAAATCGTCTCACTGGCGCGGCTGGAGGCCCTGCGCGCCGAGCGAACAGCTCTGGACGAGCTCTCCCGCGAAGGAATTCTCGGCGAGGAGGCTCTGATCGAATTGCAGGCCGAACTCGATGAAGCGATCTACCAAGGTGGATCCAGTGAAAGCCGCACCTGATTTTGCCGGCCCGCGCTCATTCGTTACCATAGCTTCTTGTAGAAAAGATCATCACCACCATGCTAATCTATCCTGCAATTGACTTGAGAAAAGGACGTTGTGTCCGCCTGCGCCGCGGCGACCCAAACGCCGAAACCGTCTTCAGCGATGACCCCGCCCAAATGGCCCGACATTGGGAAAACCTCGGCGCCGAGTGGCTGCACGTCGTCAATCTGGACGGCGCCTTTGGCTTCGCCTCAGATTTCCACCCCAAAGTCCAGCGCCTATCACCCGACGCGCTCGAAGACACCCAACCTGCCCGGGATACCGATCCCGAACTTGATACCGGCGCCCAGCCGGACGAACCCCCATCTGAGAAAAATCTTCCCATCAACCTGCAGCGCCTTATTCAAATCAGACAGGCAGTCAAAATCCCCATTCAGTTCACCGGCGGCCTGCGCAGCATCGAGGATATCGAGCTGGCCTTCTCCTTGGGCGCCGACCGCATCATTTTGGGGACCGCTGCGGTGCGCGACCCGGATCTGGTGCGCATCGCCCTCAATCGTTGGGGTCCCCCGCGCATCGTCGTTGGGCTCGACGCAAAGGACGGCATGGTCGCCACCCACGGCTGGCAGCAAATCAGCCAGATAAGCGCCGTCGAACTGGGGCACCGTATGGCCGCCCTCGGCGTCGAGCTGGCCTTGTTCACCGACATCAGCCGCGATGGCCTGCTCAGCGGCGTCAACGTGCAGTCGACCGCCTCTCTGGCCGACCTGACCGGCCTTCAGGTCATCGCCAGCGGCGGCGTCGCCAGCCTCGACGATATCCACGCCCTCAAACGCCACGAACACTACGGCATCGACGGTGTGATCATCGGCCAGGCCCTCTACACCAACGCCCTCGAACTGCCCGACGCCATCGAAATCGGCAATGCCCCCCGCCTGCGCCGCAGCGCCGGCATCGTCCCCATCCGCCGCTGCCCTGCCCAAAACAGTCCCGGCCAGGAGCAAGCGCAGCTCCTCCTCCTCTACAACCACTTCTTTGAAGAGTGGCAGTTCCCGCGCGGGGGCGTCAAACCCGGCGAAAGCGACCTCGACTGCGCCCGCCGCGAATTTGCCGAGGAAACCGGCCTGCCGATTCTCAAGCTGTACCACAGATGTCCCACCGCCCTGGACTTCACCGTCCACATTCGAGGCTACGACGTCCACCGCGCCATCACCTATTTCATCGCCGAAATCGGAGACGGAGACGTGCGGCTCGGCCACCACAACCACAGCGAGTGCCGCTGGTGTACACTGGAAGAAGCGCGCGCACTGTTGCTCGAAACTTCGCCCGAGCAGATGCCCGCCTGGCGCGCAGCCGCCCGCCTGCTCGACGCCGGGCCCCAGTCCTTCCAGGAGCGCGGCTGAACAGTCCAATGACCACATCAGACCGCGGCGCACGCCGGAAACAGCGCCGCGCCTGCCGACCCGGGAGGCCCAATTGCTGGCAAAACGCATCATCCCCTGTCTCGACGTAAAAGACGGCCGCGTCGTCAAAGGCGTCAACTTCGTTGACCTGGTTGACGCCGGCGACCCGGTCGAACAGGCCCATGTCTACGACCGCGAAGGCGCCGACGAACTCGTCTTCCTCGACATAACCGCCACCCATGAAGCGCGCGATATCGTCGCCGAAATGGTGCGCCGCGTCGCCGATACCGTCTTCATCCCCTTCACCGTCGGCGGCGGCATCCGTAACGTCGACGACATGCGCGCCATTCTCCTCGCCGGCGCCGACAAAGTCAGTGTCAACAGCGCCGCCGTCCGCAACCCCGAAATCGTCAGCGAAGGCGCCCGCCGCTTCGGCAGCCAGTGTATCGTCGTCGCCATCGACGCCCGCCGTCGCGACGCCGCCGAAGGCTGGGACGTATTCATCAGTGGAGGGCGCATCAACACCGGCATCGACGCCGTCGAATGGGCCCAGAAGGTCGAAGCCCTCGGAGCCGGCGAAATCCTGCTCACCTCCATGGACGGCGACGGCACCCAGGAAGGCTATGACGTAGCCCTGACCCGCGCCATCTCCGACGCTGTCAACATCCCGGTCATCGCCAGCGGCGGAGCCGGCCGGCCCGAAGATTTCGCCGCCGCCCTCACCGAAGGCGGCGCCGAAGCCGCCCTCGCCGCCAGCCTTTTCCACTTCCGCCAGCTCCAGGTCATGGACGTCAAACGGCACCTGCTCGAACGCGGCGTTCCCATCCGCCTGCCCGAAGACGCCATCACCTGATCAGACCAGTTCCCCCCGGCCCCCGCCCCCAAATCCCCGTCCAGACAACAGCCCGCACATCCCGCCACACACTGACCACTGACCTCTGACCACTAACCACTAACCACTAACCACTAACCACTAACCACTAACCACTAACCACTAACCACTGCAGTTCCCCCGCGGCATCCCTTGCCTTTGCTTGCGAAAATGGTATGATCATAATTGGCGCCATGGTCGCGCCGCGAGTGCCGGGGCGGAAAACAAGCACGCGTTCACCCTGCCTGGCCGAACAGCCCCATCCAATTGGCTCCCTAAATTGGACCGGGCTTCTCCTGGCATTTCGAACATTACTTGATCCCAATGTCGGGTATCTTCTGTCGATCGAATTTCGAGGTGTGATCGTATGCAGCACACGAGAGCTCTGGCAATGACCCGCTCTTTTCAGCGTCAAATTCGCATGGCCCGGGCCCTGACCCAACAAGAACAAGAGCAATGTGTAAACGCGGTTTGCCGGTTCATCCAGAATGCTTCAGCGCCCGGCCTGAATTTCGAAAAGCTCGGCGGCGGCCCCCGTAGCAACCTCTGGTCTATCCGCGCGTCGCGCGAACTACGCATCCTCCTGGCCGAAGGCGCAACCCATTTCGTTTTCGTCAATGCCGGCCACCACGACGTTATGTATGACTGGGCCAGGCGGAGACAGCATTTCGTTGACCTGGCCTCGGAAACACTCGCCGAATTCCACCTGACCGTCCCTGACAACCCCATCGCTCTCCGGCGCAGCCCAACGGCAAGCGCAACCGGCGACCCGCCGCCTGCCGCAGACGAACCCTCATCCTCCAGCGCTCCGCTGCCTACCACCGAAATCGGCGATTTCACGACGGACTCTCCCGGCGTCGAGGAGCTCTTTCAGCGCGTCTTCCGCGGCGGCTTCGAAGAATGGCAGCTTTTCCTCCATCCCGACCAGAAACCCCTTGTCAGCCGCCACTGGTCCGGGCCCGCTCGCATACGCGGCGCCGCCGGCGCCGGAAAAACTGTCATCGGGCTCCACCGGCTCGCCGAACTGGCGCGCCGGTATCCCAACGACCGGCTTCTCTTCACGACCTACAGCAGATCGCTCGCCGACCTCCTCGCCCTGCGCTTTCGCAACCTCCCAATGGCGCCCGCAAATGTCGAATTCCTCAACATCGACAGAATTGCCTTTAAGTATGACAAGCAGCGCTGGGCCGACTTCAATCTGGTAAACCAGGCCTTTGACTCTGCCTGCAGTGAATTCATCGTCAATTCACCTCTGGAGCGCATCGAAAAAGAGTATCTGCGAGAAGAAATCGAGCGGGTGATCAAGGGAAATGGGCTGCAAAACCTTGAAGAATATCTGTCGGTCGAACGTCTGGGCCGCAAACGTTCCTTCCCCCAAAGCATTCGAAAGCTGGTGTGGGAACTGTCCGAACTCTGGACCCGCAAGCTGACGGAACAAAACGTCGTCTCTTACCCGGACAGAAAAATCCGGGCCAGAGACGCTGTTCAAAAGCTCTCCCAACCCCCGTACCGTTGTGTCATCGTCGATGAAGCTCAGGACATGACCCTGGTCGAAATGCAGTTGGTGCGCGCCCTTGTTGCCGGCGACCCCGGCAACCCCGTTCCCGACAACGGAATCCTGATCCTCGACGACCCGGCGCAGCGAATCTACGCCGGTGGATACCGAATTCGCCGCGCCGGTCTCGATATCTCCGGCCGCGCCCACCTGCTCAAAAGAAACTATCGCAACGTGCCCTCCGTATTCCGCGCCGCAAAAAGTGTCCGAGGCAACGTCCTCGTAACGCTCGATAACGAAGACGACAGGTCGATCCTCGACGCCGAACTGGCGTTTCCCCAGCTCGAAGACGACAGACCTATTCTCGCCCTCGTCGACACCAAAGGCGAGATTCCCTACCTGCGGAACCAGCTCCAGGAAATCGCCACAGCCCGCACCTTCACGCCAAATGAAGTCGCAGTGTTCCTCAAACACAACCAACAGGTCGACGCCACCAGAAATTTCCTTGAAAACAACGGCATCCCCTGCGCCCACCTCACCCGTGACGGCTTTGCCGGCAATGGCATCAGGGTCGGCACCTACGACCGCGCACGCGGGCTCGAATTCCGCGCCGTCTTCCTCCCCCGCCTCGGCGCTTCACAGTTCCCGCTCGGCAGCGCGGACACGGCCCAGCCGCCGTCCCAAACCGACCCCAATCAACACATGGAGTGGCGCCTGCTGGAGCTGGCACGCCTCTACATCGCCATGACACGCGCCAGAGAGCATCTCGTCCTCATCGCCGACGAAGAACCCTGCGACGAGATCAGAACAACGCTCGGCGATGAAATCGTTCTGCGGGACTTCCGAGGCCAGACCTACGCGCCGCCAAATCGGTTCACCTGACGCTTCCCTTGATTAAGACCGTCGCTCGCGCTAACGCCACGCTCACATGAAACGGATCAACACATGTCCGAACTGATCGAAGCCCTCTCTGCAACCATCGCCGACCGCAAAGCCAATCCCTCCCCGGAATCTTACACTGCCCGCCTCCTTGCCTCCGGTCCGCCCAAAATCGCCCAGAAAGTCGGCGAAGAGGCCGTCGAAGTCGTCGTCGCCGCGCTCGAAGAAAGCGATCAGCGGCTCGTCTCCGAAGTCGCCGACCTCTTCTACCACAGCCTCGTCCTCCTCGCGCAACGCGATCTCTCCTGGTCAGACGTCGAAACCGAACTGGCCCGCCGCTTCAAATAACCCTGCATCCCCCTCAACTGCCCGCCCTGCATTTCCCCCCCGTACCCCCGCTGTTCCCCTTCCCTCAACATTCGCGCCCCCCTTCCGGCCGGTGGTACAATGAATCACAGTGATTCTCGCGGTTCTACCTTTTGGCAGGCGCCACCGACAAACGCAGCTCCAGACGAATTCTAGCACCAAGCCAAAAAGCTCCGGGAGGCAATCTGATGACCGTTCCAGCGATCGAAAGCAACCGCAACGGCTCACCCTACGCAGCGCGGCCCGGCTCAGAAGAAGCACCTCAGGCCGCTGACACGCAGACCGCCTCAGATCTCTCTCTCTCCGCTGACATCTTCGCCCAGAGCGCCATGACATTCGACGACGTCCTCCTCGTTCCCGGATTCGCTGAGGTGCTGCCCGCCGACGTCGACATCAGCGCGCGGCTCCACCCCCGCCTCGCGCTCAACATCCCCCTCATCAGCGCCGCCATGGATACAGTCACCGAAGCCGACCTGGCCATCGCTCTCGCCCGCCAGGGCGGACTCGGCGTGATTCACCGCAACCTCTCGATCACACAACAGGCCGAAGAGGTCGACAAAGTCAAACGCAGCGAAAGCGGCATGATCGTCGACCCCATCACTCTGCGACCGGAAAACTCGCTGGACGATGCCGAAGCCGTCATGAGCCACTACCACATCAGCGGCGTCCCCATCACTAGCGACGACAACCGGCTGCTCGGCATTCTCACCAACCGCGACGTCCGTTTCGCCACCGACCTCCAGCGCCCTATCTCCGAATTCATGGTGTCGGAAAACCTCATCACCGCCCAACTCGGCACAACCCTCGAAGAAGCGCAGGAGATCCTCCACCGCTACCGAATCGAAAAACTGCCCCTGGTCGATGAAGACGGCTATCTCAAAGGCCTGATCACCTACAAAGACATTCTCAAACGCCAGGACTTCCCCCACTCTGCCAAAGACGACCGCGGCCGTCTGCTCGTCGCCGGCGCAATCGGCGTCGGCGCGCAGGGCCTGCAACGCGCCGAAAACCTCATCAACGCCGGCGCAGACGCGGTCGCCGTTGACACCGCTCACGGCCACACCCAGGGCGTTATCGACACCGTCAAAGCCGTCCGCGCCCGCTACCCCGAACTACCCATCATCGCCGGCAATGTCGTCACCGCTGAGGGCGTGCGCATGCTCGCCGACGCCGGCGCAAACGTGGTCAAGGTAGGCGTCGGCGCAGGCTCCATCTGCACAACCCGCATCGTCTCAGGCGCCGGCATGCCCCAGCTCACCGCCATCGTGGCCTGCAGAGAAGCCGCAGCTGCCTGCGGCGTCACCCTCATTGCCGACGGCGGCATTCGCTACAGCGGCGATATCACCAAGGCCCTCGCCTGCGGCGCCTCTGCCGTCATGCTCGGCAGCCTCCTCGCCGGCCTGCACGAATCTCCCGGCGAAATCGTCATCCGCGAAGGTCGCTCCTTCAAAGAATATCGCGGCATGGGCAGTATCGGCGCAATGAAAGGCCGCGCCGCCGACCGCTACGCCAGCGGACAATCCCTCAACGGCGCTTCGCCCGATATCGGCGGCAAAACCGTCCCCGAAGGCATCGAAGGCCAGGTCCCCTACAAAGGCTTCCTCAACGAATTCGTCTTCCAACTCCTGGGCGGCCTTCGCTCCGGCATGGGCTACGTCGGCGCGCAAAGCCTGCCAGACCTCTGGCGCAAAGCCCGCTTCGTGCGCATCAGCCCCGCGGGCTACCAGGAAAGCCATCCGCACAGCGTCGTCATCACCAAAGAGGCGCCCAACTATCAAGTGAAACCGGGAAACTGACATGACTGTAACCGCCGTTGTCGGCGCCCAGTGGGGCGATGAAGGAAAGGGCCGCATCATAGACTTTCTGGCCAAGCAGGCCAACTATGTAATCCGCTTCCAGGGAGGCGACAACGCCGGTCATACCGTCGTGAACGACTACGGCAAAAACGTGCTCCACCTCATTCCCTGCGGTATCTTCTACCCAAACGTCCACAACATCATCGGCACCGGCTGCGTCGTGAACCCGCAGGCGCTCCTCGAAGAGATCGCCCACCTCAAATCCATCGGCGTCAGCTGCGACCGCCTCTGGATCAGCAGCCGCGCCCAGATGCTCCTCCCCTACCACCGCAAACTGGACGAACTTGAAGAGCGGGCCCGCGGCGCCGACACCATCGGCACCACCATGCGCGGCGTCGGCCCCGCATACAGTGACAAGGCCACCCGCTCCGGCCTTCGCATCGGCGACCTCCTCCAACCCGACTGGCTCGAAGCCCGGCTCGACAACGCGCTGCGCACTATCAACCGCAAACTCACAGTCCTCGGCGGCCAGCCCGTCAACGGCCGCGAGGTCTACGATCTCCTCATGGAGTTCCGCCTGCAGCTGGCCCCCCGCATCGTCGACACCGCACCAATCCTGCGCATGGCCCTTGAAGCCAATAACAACATCCTGCTCGAAGGCCAGCTCGGCGTCATGCGCGACCTCGATTGGGGCATCTACCCCTACGTCACCAGCAGCCATCCAACAGCTGCCTTTGCCCCTGCCGGCGCCGGCCTGCCCGCCGGCTCCCTTGACGAAGTCTACGGCGTCTGCAAAGCCTACAGCACCTGCGTCGGCGACGGCCCTTTCCCCGTCGAACTGCACGATGAGATCGGCAAACGCATGCAGGACGTCGGCCAGGAATTCGGCGCGACCACCGGACGGCCCCGCCGCTGCGGCTGGTTCGACGGCGTCGCCATTCGCTACGCCGCCTGGCTCAACGGCATGACCGGCCTCGCCGTCACCAAACTCGACATCCTCGACGGCATCGAAACTCTCAAAATCTGCACCGGCTACCGCCTTGAAGACGGCTCCGTGCTCACCGACACCGTCCCCGATACCTCTCTTCTCATGAACGCCCAACCCCTCTGGGAAGAGATGCCCGGCTGGGACGGCCCCACAACCGGCTGCGGCAGCTGGGCCGCCTTGCCCGTTGAAGCGCGTAACTACGTCAACCGCATCTCCGAACTGGCCGGCGTGCCCGTCGCCTACGTCTCCGTCGGCCCCGAACGCGACAACATGTTCGGCCGCAGCGGCTGACTTTCCCAACGCACAGCCCCAGCCGCCAGCCGGGCGCACGCCCCCGCATCCCCATGGTCTTCCCCTACCACGTCACCACCCTGTAGGGGCGCCCCTTGTGGGCGCCCTCCCCGTCGCCCCGCCCTAGGCGCCCACTGACCACTGACCCCTGCACTTCCCCCACTGCATTTGGAACGAGCCGCCCGAAAGGCGATAATGTCACTTGGTAAAGGTGACAACGCGGTTCGCTCTGGAGACTCCTGAGGACGATCGAAAGATCATTCGTCTCCTGTGCTCGCGCCTGCAGCGATCGGGCCACAGTAGCCGCCCTATAACCTGGTTCCAGGCAAATGCCCTTTGATACCCATCTGCTGGACAAAGCGATCGCACGGCGTTCCCTTCTCATGGAAGAAGAGCGGAAGCGCCTCTTCGCGCTGACAATCGCCCTTATCGATAAGTACAGCCGTCAATTCGGCATTCGTTCCGCCTACATCTTCGGTTCCGTGGCGCGACCCCGCCGCTTCCACCAGCGCTCCGACATCGACGTCGCCATCGAAACCAGCCGCCCGGAACTGCTGGCAGATGCGATCGGACAGTTCTCGTCACAACTGGAAAGGGATGTCGATATCGTCGACCTTGCCGCCGTTCCATTTGCTGACCGCATCCGTCGGGAGGGAGTGCCTTGGACGCCAAAGAACTCCTGATCCTCGAGTCAGATATCGCAGCGCAGCTCGCCCATATCGACGATGTCTTTGTCAAGCTGGAAGAACGAGCGAACGACTTCAATGCTGATGACGCGCTCGAAATGCAGGCAGAGAGCATCGCCTTCCAGATCCATAACGCCTACTATGCCATCGAAGAACTCTCTCGCCTCATTGGAGGTCTACACGCGGTCGGAGGAGGCCGGACGCGCCGCCCTACAATGCCATCGAAGAACTCTCTCGCCTCATTGCGGCCCACTTCGAAAATCAGATCAGTGATGAGGCACGCTGGCAAATCGCTCTACTTCAGCGCATGACCCAATCCATTCCTGGCGTACGCCCGGCCCCCTTGACCAAAGGGACGTTTCTTCTTCTCGACGCTCTGCGAGGTTTTCGTCACCTCTTTCGTCATTCCTATTTGGCCGGCGTCGAGCCGCTTCTGCTTCAGGCCAACCTGCAGAAGGCGCGCCAGGTCCACAATCTGCTGCATCGAGACATATCGGCATTCCTGGACCAGCTGAGGCCGGTAGAACAAAAGCAGAGGAGCCAATGTTTAGAGGCATGAATTTAGAGTCGAACACCTATAACTCTCTCCTCTCCCCTCGCTCCTGGTGCTTCTCCCCATGACCACCTTCACGCACGAAACCTACCTCTCCCCCCTGACCTGGCGCTACGGCAGCGACCTCATGCGCAAACTCTGGAGCGAAACCGAAAAGCGCAGGCTCATGCGCCGCGTCTGGGTCGCCCTCGCCGAAGCCCAGTACGAAGCCGGACTCGTCACCGCGGTACAGGTCGCCGACCTGCGCGCCCGCCAGGATCACATCGACATCCAGCGCGCCCAGCAGATCGAAGAAGAAATCCGCCACGACCTCATGGCCGAAATCCGTACCTACGCCGAACAGTGCCCCTTCGGCGGCCCCATCATCCATCTCGGCGCCACCTCTATGGATGTCCTCGACAACGTAGACGCGCTCCGCCTCCGTTCCGCCCTCGACCTGGTCATCGAACGACTAAAACGCTCCCTCGCCGCTCTCGCCGGACGCATCGCCGCCGCAGCCGATACACCTGCCATCGCCTTCACCCACATCCAGCCCGCCGAACCCACCACCGTCGGCTACCGCTTCGCCCAACACGGCCAGGACCTCCTCGCCGACCTCGACGAGCTCCAGCGCGTCCGCAACAACATCCGCGGCAAAGGGATGAAGGGCGCCGTCGGCACCAGCGCCAGCTACGACCAGCTTCTTTCCGACAGCGATTTCACCCCCCGCCAACTCGAAGAACGCGTCATGCACAAGCTGGACCTTCCCGCCTTCGAAGCAGCCACCCAAACCTACCCCCGCAAACAGGACTGGCTCGTCGTCAACGCCCTCGCCGGCCTCTGCGCCAGCCTCCACAAATTCGCCTTCGACCTCCGCATCCTCCAATCTCCCCCCTTCGGCGAGTGGAGCGAACCCTTCGGCGAACGCCAGGTCGGCTCCAGCGCCATGCCCTTCAAGCGCAACCCAATCGCCGCCGAAAACATCGACAGCCTCACCCGCCAGGTCGCCGCCCTCCCCCGCATCGCCTGGGACAACAGCGCCCTCAACCTCCTCGAGCGCACCCTCGACGACTCCGCCAACCGGCGCATCTACCTGCCCGAAGCCTTCCTCCTCACCGACGAGGTCCTCACCCGCTGCCAGCGCCTCTTCGAAGGCGTCACCGTCTGGCCCGGCCCCACCGCCCGCAACCTGCGCGACTACGGCGTCTTCGCAGCCACCGAACGCCTCCTCATGGAGGCCGTCAAAGCCGGCGGCGACCGCCAGCGCCTCCACGAACTCATCCGCGAACAAAGCCTGGTCGCTTGGAAGGCCCTGCAGGAAGGACAGCCCAATCCCCTCATCGACAATCTGATCGCCGACCCCCGTATCACCAATCTGCTGCCCCCGCGCCGCGTCCACAACCTCCTCCAAGCCTCAGCCTATGTCGGCGACGCCCCCCTCCGCGCCCGCAACATTGCCAGGGCCATCCGCGCAAAAACCGGCTGATATGCCCCAACTCATCCTGACCGCCGACCCCCTATTCTCCCACCTCGCCCTCGAAGAGTTCCGCCGCGACAGCGCCAACGGCCTGCCCCTGGCCGAGCTCGCGCCCGGCGTCTCCCTCGCCGACTGCGACGAAGGCTTCTGGGGCCTGGCCGAAACCTGGATCGACGAGCCCCCCATCTTCACGCGCCACATCTGCCCCGTCGACCTCACATTCCCCCTCATCGCCACGCCCAGAGACCTCTCGCGCCTCAGCGATGCCGTCGTAGACGAGTACGCCGCCCTCCTCGACCCCGAAGTCAGCTTCTCCGTCCAGAGCCGGATCCTCCTCGACCTCCCCTACAAGCCCTTCGACGTCAACCGCTCCGTCGCCGCCGCCCTGACCAGCGCTGCCAGCGCTCCGCTCGACGTGCGCCAGCCCTTCCAGATCCTCTCCATCGTCTGCGCGCCCGCCCAGCCCCCGCCGGCATCAAAAAAGCCAGCCGCCGCAAACCACCGGCAGCTGGCCTTCATCGGCCTCTCACTTGCCTCCCACAACATCTCAGACTGGGCCGGCGGCGTCCGTCGCTTCCGTCGCGAAAAAGAACAGATCAGCCGCGCAGAGTTCAAAATGCTCGAAGCCCTCGAAGCCTTTCGCATCGAACTGCCCGCCGGCGGCGTCGCCCTCGATCTCGGAGCCGCGCCGGGCGGATGGACGCGCGTCCTCCGTCAAAAAGGGCAATACGTGACCGCAGTCGACCCCGCCGCCCTCCATCCACGCCTCAACAACGACCGCGGCGTCCGCCACAAACGCATGACCGCCGCGGAATACCTGCGCGAAGGGCCCGATTCCTTCGACCTCCTCGTAAACGATATGCGCATGAGCGCCCAGGACTCCGCCCGCCTCATGAACGCCTTCGCCGACTACCTCTATCCCCACGCCGAAGCCGTCATGACCCTCAAACTGGGCAAAACCGCCCGCCCACTCGACCGAGCCCGCGCCATCCTCCGCCAGCGCTACACCATCCTTCACATGCGCCAGCTCTTCCACAACCGCAACGAAGTCACCATCCACCTCCAGCTCAAACCATCCTGACCCCCCGCAGTTCTCACCACTGACCACTGACTACTGCAGTGCCGGCAATCCGTACAAATACCAGTACGCCTCGCGCGGGTAGACGTGCGCCACCGCCGCCTCCCACACAAACTCGCCGCCCGTCAGCATCGCCTGCAACCGCTGGTCAACCGCAGCCGCCTGCGTCGCCAGCGCGCTCGCATTCTCCGCCTCCAGCGCCTTGGCGATCTCCGCGATCCGCTGCCGGTTGCGTATCTCAAACGGATACTGCACACGGCACTCGCGCCGGTTCTCGCTGCAATCATCCAGAAACCAGTTCAAACTGTTCAGCCGCGCCCGCGCCTCGCGCAGCAGCAGCGCCTGGTAGTGCGAAGGAAGCCGAGCCGTCGCTTTCTCAATCGCCCCCCTGGCCTCAGCAACCCTCTGCGCCTGCTCCCGCGACAGCAGCTCCGACTGCGCTGCCAGCTTATGCAGCCGCGCCAGCACATCTCCCCCGCTGCTCTGCACCGGACGCGCCGCCACCCCCCTTCTGTCCCCTGGCGTCGGAACCACGACAGTCCGGTATACCTGGCCTCCCAGAATATAACTCTCAAACTGCTCAGCCATCGCCTCCACCACCGCCAGATCCGTCTCCGGCGCCGCCGCAATCACCGTACTCAACTTGCTCGCCATCCTCTCGCCTCCCTCTCCTCCTCAAAGTCTCCAACGAACCCTCACCATTCCCCCCACCGCCTGCAGTTCCCCTCGCTCCTCGCCCCTATCCCCTGCTCTTCCGGGGCCTCCCCCAACCCCCGCCCTATTACCAGGTAGCCATGCCATGGGTCGGCGGCCCCTCCGCGCCCCGCCCTCCTCGCGTCCCGCCTCCGTCCCCATCCAGCCGCACGCCGCCAGCCGCCCATTCCCTAATCCACGGGGCGGGGCAGTGCCAGGACCCGGTGGCCTTGCCCCCATCCCCGCCGCCCGGTGTGTGCCCCCGACCCAGAGCAAGTCCTCCCCAAATCCCCGTCCAGACAAATCCCCGTCCACTAATCCCCGTCCTCCGCCGTTTCCAACCAAATCGTCACCGGCCCGTCATTCACCAGCGCAACCTCCATATGTGCCTGAAAAACGCCCCGCTCCACCGTCGTGCCCTCCCCTTCCAGCAACGTGCAGAACCGGTCATAGAGCGCCTGTGCCTGCTCCGGCCGCGCCGCCCGCGAAAAACTCGGCCTCCGCCCCTTGCGCGCATCGCCGTACAGAGTGAACTGGCTCACCGCCAGCGCCGCGCCGCCTACATCCGCCAGCCCCAGGTTCATCTTGCCGGCGCTGTCCTCAAACAACCGCAACCCTGCAATCTTTCGCGCCAGCCACGCCGCCTCCGCCTCGCCATCCCCTTCCCCTACCCCCAGTAGCACCAGGAACCCTCTCCCAATCCGGGAAACCTCTTCGCCGCCCACCTTCACGCTCGCCCGGTTGACCCGCTGCACTAAAGCGCGCATTCCGCCTCCTTCAACCTTGACAAATCGAACATTCGTTCGTATACTGTGCCTATGAACTTCAAAATCCAACTCGAACCCATGGCAAAACTCGCCCGCATCGGCGAAATCAACGGCTACGAAGCCGCCGGCGACTCGCCCCACGCCGAGGCCACCCGCCCAGGCTGCTTCACGCCCGCGCAAGCCAAACCCACCCGCGCCGAACGAAACGCCGCCTCCCTCCGCCGCTCCATCATGAAAGTGATGACCCCCCGCGGCCCCAAACCGGTCCTGCGCACCATGATGACCACCGCCTGCGAGCGCAACTGCTTCTACTGCCCCTTCCGCGCCGGCCGCAGCAGCGCAGAGCGCCTCACCCTCCAACCCGATGAAATGGCCGACGGCTTCCTCCGCATGCGCAAAGCCGGACTTGTTGACGGCCTCTTCCTCTCCTCCGGCATCATCGGCGGCGGCGTCAAAGCCCAGGACAAAATTATCGACACAGCCGAGATTCTGCGCAAAAAACGGAACTACCCCGGTTACATCCACCTCAAAATCATGCCCGGCTCAGACTATGAACAGGTCCGCAGAACCATGCAGCTCGCTGACCGTGTCTCCATCAACCTCGAGGGCGCCACCCCGGGCCGCCTCGCCAGCCTCGCCCCCCAGAAAGAGTTCTGGGACGACCTCATGCAGCGCCTCCTCTGGACCGAACAGATCCGCAGCCGCGAACGTGTGCGCGCCTCCTCCGTCACCCAGTTCGTCGTCGGCGCCGTCGGCGACACCGACCTGGAAATCGTCTCCCTCAGCCAGAAGCTCTACCGCCAGGCCCGCCTCAGCCGCGTCTACTACTCCTCCTTCTACCCCGTGCCAGACACCCCCTTCGACAACCTGCCCCCCGCCTCCCTCAAGCGGCAGCACCGCCTCTACCAGGCCAGCTTCCTCCTGCGCGATTACAACTGGGACACCGAGGACATCGGCTTCGGCGCAGACCACAACCTCCGCCTCGACGTAGACCCCAAACAGGCCTGGGCCGACATCCACCTGCGCGCCGCGCCCATCGAACTCAACCGCGCCGACCGCCCGACCCTCCTGCGCATCCCCGGCATCGGCCCCAAAAGCGCCGACCGCATCCTCCGCGCCCGCCGTCAAGGGGCCCTCACCGACCTCCAACACCTGCGCGCCCTCGGCGTCCCCTCACCCCAAAAAGCCGCCCCCTACGTCCTCCTCAACGGCCGCCAGCCCGCCCGCCAGCTGCCCCTCTTCCCAGCGCCAAGCTAGTCCATCCTCCTCCGAACCACCTGCCGATTACAATCCCCGCGTTTCGACAAAACCAGGCAAAACGAACCTGAAAGCACAGCGCAACTGGCGCAGCGAAGCCGGCGCGAGATCGCCCACAGTTCCTTCTGCCCCTCCATTCGCTTGGTGACTCGCACCACGATTTTCCTTAGCCTGTGTTCCAGTTTTTGGGAACAAACACATCAGGTATATGGGCGCGATGCAGAATGGTTTCGGCGACGCTCCTGGTTGTTTCTCGTGGGTGACTACACTCAACCCGCCCCCACCAGAATCACGTCGTGCTTTGACAAACTTGCGCTGAACTGTTTACAATGAGATAAGTATTATGGTTGAACAATAGGACAGAATAGGACGATAGGAAAGAAAGGAAAACTGTGACCACCCCCACCCAGGATATGGAGATTCATTCATACCGAGAAGGGTACGATTTCCCTTGGGTCACGGATTTGGAGGCAAGAGGCAGGTATCGAATCTGGATTAAGTATTCAGATGGAGTTGAAGGTGTCGTGGATCTGTCCCATTGCGTCAACAAACCGCTGTTCGCCGACTGGCAAACAGAAGGTATTTTTGAGTCTGTTAGAATTGGGGATTCTGGCGAAATCTGGTGGACAGACAAAGCAAGTCTGTGTGCAGATTCCATCTATCTTGAGGTGACAGGTAAATCATTTGATGAAGTCAGTACTGGACTGGTCCCTGGTCCATCGCCCCTGGTCCCTCGCCCCTAACCCCCGCCTCTTTCCTCTGCCCTACTCCCTGTCCCCCCATGGATCAACAAGGTGTTGCCGTCCGCCGTTGCCGTTTCCCCCCATCCCCCTAATCCCCTAAATCCCCCCAAATCCCCGTTCAGACAATGTCCCCGTCCCGACAAAATCCCCGTTCGGCGCCGCTACAATACCAATGTACAATACTTGCCGGCGTGCCGAATCCCAAAGCTGCCTCAGCGACTGCACAACGAGACCCCCCAAGCGACGAAAACTCTTCCATGCCGCCATTCAGAGCGCCCCGCCTCCACCTTCTGCTCGCTCCCCTTGTATCGCTGGCGCTTCTCGTCATCTTTATTGCTGGCGTCTCGCACGCCCAATCCACAAACGAAACCCCGTCCCCCGGCGCCGGCGGAGACCCGGGCGGCCCCGCCGCGCCCGTCCTGACCACGGCCCGGGGCCCCGGCTGGACCAACCTCTACTGGGAACCGGTGCAGGGCGCCGCAGAGTACGACGTCTGGTTTCGAATCGGCGCCGGCGGCTGGCAACGCGCCTCGTCAAGCCCGATCACGCAAACTGCCTACGGTTTTCTCGGCTATACCGCCGGGACGACACTCTACTTCCTCGTCCGCGCGATTGACGCCGAGAACAGAGTCAGTCCATGGTCCCAGCTCGCGCAGGAAACTGCGCTCGCCCGGCTGACCGCGACGCCTACGCCAACGCCTACCCCAACACAAACACCCGCAGGACTGTCCGTGCCAACCCTTACCGCGACCGCCTCGGGCGCCTACACGGTCGCGCTCACCTGGACAGAAGTTGCCGGCGCGGTCCGATATGAGCTGTGGGCATGGGAAAGCGCTAACGGCTGGCAGCGGCTGGACGACGGCAACCTGACCGCCGCATTCCACACGCACAGCAGCCTCAACGCCGGCGTGACCTACTACTACTCAGTGCGCGCCGTGGCCGCCAGCGGCAAGACCAGCGACTGGTCGGAACAGAAGTCCGTAACCGTTTCCGGCTCGTCCCAGGCGCTGGCCGCGCCGACCCTCCACGCGGCCGCAAGCGGACCAGATACAATCGACCTCAGTTGGAACACCGTCGCCGGCGCAGTCCGATACGAGCTTTGGACATGGGAAAGTGTCAACGGCTGGCAGCAGCTGGACGATGGCAATCTCACCGGCGCGGCCTACAGGCACAGCATCCTTAATGCCGGCACGACCTACTATTACTCAATCCGCGCGCTGGCCGCTGACGGCCCCCCCAGCCCCTGGTCCGAATTCGTAAACGCGACCGCGCCCGCGCATTCCTCCCAAATAAACACGCCAACGCCAACTGAAACGACAACGCCGGTCCTGTCGCCCACCCCGACTCACACGCACACACGCGCGCATACGCCGACGTCAACCGAAACGCCTACGCCTACCGCTACCCCAACCCAGGGGCCATCGCCGACACCGACCCAGTCGCCAACCGCAACGCACACGCCAACCTCCGGTCCTTCACCCACCCCGACCCCAACCCCAACACCGCAGCCCCTTCCCGGAACCGGCGGCGACCCGGGCGGACCGGCCGCGCCCGTGCTGACAACCACAGCGGGTGTCAACTGGATTGTCCTCGATTGGGAACCGGTGGCAGGCGCGGAAATGTACGAAGTCCGCAGGCGCCAGGGCGAAAGCGGCGCCTGGGAGCGCCCTTCCAACTCGCCCCAGACCACCACTTCGTACGGCTTCCTCGGGCTTGACTTCAGGACGACCTATTATTACATCGCCCGCTCGATAGACGCCGACGGCAATGTGAGCGACTGGTCCAAACTGGTACACGATACACCGACCGGGAGACAGTCTTCGACCCCGACGCCCACCGCGACCCCGGACGCCACCGCGCTTCCCGCGCCCCAACTGGCAGCGCAAGCGACCCAGACCAACGCAATCAACCTTTCCTGGAATGCAGTCCCCGGCGCCGTCAGTTACATTCTGTGGACCTGGTGGGACCACGCCACCGGCTGGCAACGCCTCGACGACGGCAATCTGACAAGCACTGCGTACACGCACATCGATCTCACACCCGGCAGGACCTACCACTACGCGGTCAGCGCCGTCGCTGCGAACGGCACAACCAGCCCCTGGTCCGCTTATCCGTCTGCAACCGTTCCCGCTTCAGCGGAATTCGGCCCTACGTCGACGCCGACCGCAACCGCAACGCCAACCGCCACGCCAACCGAAACGCCGGACACCACCAATACACCCACCGCCACCTCCACGCCGACCGCTACGTCGGACAATTCACATACGCCAACACCCACCGCCACCGCGCCGCCGCCCGCCCCTGCAGCCGAACGCGCCGCCCTCGTCGCCCTCTACAACGCAACTGATGGCCCGAACTGGAGATACAACGACAACTGGCTGACAAACCAGCCCATCTCTACCTGGTACGGCGTCTTCACCGACAGCAACGGCAACGTTTCACAGCTGATCCTGGACAGGAACGCGTTGAGTGGAACGCTTCCCGACCTGAGCGCCCTAACCAGCCTGACCAGGCTGGACCTCGCCCGCAACGACCTGAGCGGACAGATCCCAAGCCTGGGCGCCTTCGTCAATCTGGACAACCTGGACCTCGCGTACAACCAGTTCAGCGGCGAAATTCCCGACCTCAGCAGCCTCACCAATCTGCGCCGGATTGACCTCAATGACAATGAGTTGAGCGGACAGATTCCTGACCTGAGCAATCTCACCAGTTTGAATAGGCTGCAGCTCAGCAGCAATAAATTGAGCGGCCAGTTACCGGCCCTGGACAACCTTGCCGCCCTGGGGCAACTGCTTCTCAGCGACAACTCGCTGACAGGGACAGTCCCCGATCTGAGCCCGCTCTCCCGCCTGAATTGGATCTACCTGCGCAGAAACCAGTTTAGCGGAACAATACCGGACCTGAGCAGCCTCAGACACCTGACAAGAGTGGACCTCTCCCATAACCAGTTTACGGGCGCCATCCCGGAAATGGGTCGGCTCACCATTTTGCGCTGGCTGTACCTGAGCGACAACCGGTTGACCGGCTCGATTCCCGATCTGAGCCCCCTGATTAAGTTGGAACAGTTGGTCCTCAGTTCCAATCAACTGACTGGACCAATTCCGGACTTTAGCACCCTTACTGACTTGGATCATTTGGACCTGGCAGACAACCAGCTGACCGGAGAAATCCCAGCCCTTGACGCACTCTACAAACTGGAAACCCTGGACCTGAATGCAAACAGCCTCACCGGCAATCTTCCCGACCTGAGCGCCCTCACCGAATTGGTCTGGCTTGACCTCAGCGACAACCAGCTCACCGGACCAATCCTCAACCTCAACCACATAACCAGCCTGAGGCTGATCGACCTTGGCAACAACCTGCTGCGCGGGCCCTTCCCTGATCTGAGCCTCTTGCCAAATCTGAGGTCGCTTTCACTGACGGGCAATCAACTCTGCCAGCCTCAGGGTTTCAGCCTTGCCGGATCAAATACAGTTGTCTCCAATCACCTCAGTAGCCTGCGTCTCTCGACCTGCAACAGCGCCGAGACCATGCTGACGCCATCCGTGCCGCAGAACCTTGCGGCAACCGTAGGAGACGGCCAGGTCGTCCTCTCCTGGTCGGCCGTCTCGACCGCAGCCGGTTACGAGTTGCAGGCCTGGGACAGCACCGACCGCAAATGGGGGCCGGTCGGCGGCGCCCTGGCCACGACAACCTACACCCATACCGTTCAGACCGACGGCCGCAACTACTACTACCAGGTCCGCGCTCGCGACGCCAACGACGTGCGCAGCGCATGGTCCGATCGCGTCTACGCCGCGGTCGTGCCATCCGATTTCCCCCCGCCGCCCGTAGCCCTCGGCTTCGATCTCTACTTCCAGAAGTATCTGAACGTTGGCGGCGTGATCGTCGTTGCCCCAGGCGAAGTGTCCGACGCCCACATGGTTCAGTCGCGTGCGATCATCACTGGTATGATTTCCAGCCGCTCCGACCTGCTTGCCATCATGGCCGGCAAGAATACCCGAATCTTCATCGAGGTCGAGCGCTCCGGAGGAATTTCCAACCCGGGATCCACTGCGTGGACAGTCTATCTGGGCAGCAATGACCCGAACTGCAATACCTTTATCCACGAGTTCGGGCACATTGTCCACTATGCAATTTCGGAGACTGCCGAAGGCCAGACCTTTAATACGCGACTTCATACGCTCTACCAGGCCGCAATCAATGCAGGCAAGTGGTCGGGCCTCTATGCTTCGACAAAACGAGAAGAATATTGGGCCGAAATGGTCCAGTTCTGGTTCCAGGGAGCCCTGCCCTACCCCCTGAACGCAACCTACTCGAAACTGGAAGACTACGACCCCGACGCCGCCGAACTGGTCGAAGAGATCTTCGGCGAATCCGCAACCGTTCCCGCCACCTGCATACCCTGAACCCATTCCGAAGAGCGGCAATACGCTTCCTCATTCCCCCACCGTCAAGGCGCTAATTCACAAAGACCCGCTACCTTCCACTGACAACTGCCAAAAACCGCGCAAAGAGCAACAACCTTGGGCTATCGGTTGCGGTCCCAATATGGGCTTGCCAGTAGGAGAGAGCCGCAGAATTCAGCCCAGTTTTCCAGAGGCAGCCTGAAACTCGACCCAATTGGACTGGGCGCGCCCAAAAATCTGACCGCCCGGAACTGCGGCGGTCAGTGATCAACCGTGAAAATGAGATTGTGGGAAGGGGATTGCGCCTAACCTTTGAGCCCGGTCAGGGCGATGCCGCGCACGAAATTCTTCTGGAAGATGAAGAAGACGATAAGCGGCGGAATCGACACCAGCACCGAACCTGCCATAACCGCCTGGTAGTCTGTTCCCCCAAAACGGTTGGCCATGCGCGCGATGATCAGCGGCAGCGTCAGCTTCTTTTCCTCGTTCAGGATGACCAGCGGCCACAAGTAGGCATTGAACGAGCCCAGGAAGACGAAAATCGCCAGCGCCGAGAGGATCGGCTTGGTCAGAGGCAGAATAATGTTGCGGTAGATCCCGAAGTCGCCGCTGCCGTCGATCTTGGCCGCATCGTAAAGCTCGCGCGGGATGCCGTAAACGAATTGGCGGCAAAGGAAGACGCCGAATGAGGAAAAGATACTTGGCACCCACACACCCCACAGCGAATTGAGCAGGTTCAACTCCCGCATCACAATATAGAGCGGAATCAGCAACGTGAGAAAGGGCACCATCGTCGTCGAAAGCACAAAATAGAAAAGATAATCGCGGCCAGGGAACTCCAGCCGGGCGAAAATGAAGCCGCCCATCGATGATGTGATCAGGACACTGATGACCGTGCCCGACGTGACGATGATGCTGTTGACGTAGGCGATGGGCAGATTGGCGCGGGTGGGGTCCATGACCATCAGGTAGGCGCTCAGGGTCCATTTCTTCGGCAACAGCGTAACCGGCAGGCTTACGATATCGGCGCCGGTCTTGAAAGAGGAGAAGAGCAGCCAGATGAAAGGGTAGAACATGGCGAAACTGAAGAAGGCCAGAATGAGGAATACGACCGTTTTGGACCATCTTCCTGAGATCAACCAGCGGCGGAAGGGAGAAATGGGCGTGGGCCGGAGGGGCGAGTCAGCGGTGGTGGCCATCTGTTTCAATGTTCCCATTCGATTTGCCAGCGGCGGAGTTGAAACACCGTCGCGCCGAGCAGAATTACGAAAATGATCAGCGAGACCGCCGCGCCGTAACCCAGATTGAGCGCTCGAAAGCCCAATTCGTAGGTGTAGAGCGCGAGTGTGCGTGTGCTGAAGCCCGGGCCCGGTATGAGGAAGAATGCCTCAAACATCTGCACCGTGCCAATCACGCTCACCACCATCTGGTACACAAGCACAGGGCGGATCAACGGCAGCGTAATCTTGTAGAAGGACTGCCAGAAACCCGCGCCGTCAAGGCGGGCGGCCTCGAACAGGCTTTCAGGCACATCGTTGATGCCCGCCAGAAAGAGCACGATGCCCGTGCCCAAATGGGCCCAGATGATCACCACCGTAATCGCCCACAACGCCTGCTGCGGGCTGGCCAGGAAAGGCTGCTCGGGCAGGCCGAGGCTGCCGAGCAGGGTATTGAAGGCGCCGCCGGTGGGACGGTAGAGCCAGCGCCAGAGGTAGAGGGAGACCACCAGCGGCGTGATCACCGGCAGGTAGTAGAGTGAGAGGTAGATGTTCTGCCATTTGCCTATGATCTGGCTCAGGGCCAGGGCGAAGAGCAAGGCGATTGTGAGGCCTAAGCTGATTTCAACGACCGAGAACAACACCGTCTTCTGCAGAGCCAACCAGAAATACTGGTCCGTAAAGGCCTTGGTGAAGTTGCGCAGCCCCACAAATTTGGGATTGGTGATAAAGTCCCAGTTCTGAAACGCCAGCCAGATGCCGGTGCCGAAGGGGATGATGAAGATGATCGTATAGAAGATCAGAATCGCCGCGGAGTAGATGAGCGCGAAGGGGCTGGCGCGACGGAAGCGCCGCCATACGCTGTCACGGCGGGCGACGGGTAGCTGCGCCAACGACTGACCACTGCTGGCGGGGCTGTCCTGCAACGTAGTCATCTGTCTGGCTTCCGGTGAATTCCGGGCGCCGCATGTTAAAACACGCGGCGCCCGTTCAGTTCATTTACGCAGAGATCAGGCCGCCAAACGTTCCCTGGCCTGGTCTTCCTGTTCCTGCAGGTAGGCGTCCATGTTGGACAGCGCTTCCTGGATGCTGATCTCCTGCCGCATGGCGCGGTCGAATTCCGCCGCGGCCGGGCCTTGCTGCGCGACATGGTCCTGCGGATAGCGGGCATACGGCCACATGCCCTCGGCCACGCGCTTCGATACCAGGCCGTACTTGACGTCGCCGATGCCCGGGTCGTTGTACACGCCCTTCGATGGCACCACGCCCGAGTAGAAGTCAAGCGCCTGCAACAGCGCGCCGTTGCTTACGATCAACAGGGCAAAGTCGACCGCGGCTTCCAGCTTGGGCGCGTCTTCGGCCAGCCGCTTCGAAAGGCCATAGCCTGCGACATGCTGCGGGTAGAGCACGTACTCGGCCGCGTTTGCCAGGGGCGGTGTGACGATGTTGTCGGCCGGCACTTCAGCCACATCGGTCATGACGCTCATGGTCCAGGCGCCGTTGCCCCAGATTGAAACGAGCTGCTGGGTGCAGGCCTCGTATTCGTTGGTAAACAGCTCGAAGTCGACCGTCTTGTGGACATGGTAGACATCGTGCAGGATCTGGGCTGCGGCTGCGCCCACTTCGCTGTCGTGGGACCAGACGCCGCTCTCCTTGTCGAAGAAGTCTCCGCCCAGCTGCCAGATCAGGGTCCATAGCAACTGATATTGGGAGCTGGCAATCGAGTAACCTGAGCGCGTGACCTTGCCTTCATCGTTGGTTTGCGTCATTGCGATGCCGGCATCGACCACATCTTCGTAGGTCCCGAAGTTGAGGTAATCGACGCCTGCTTCAGCGCAGTGGTCCATGTTGACGGTCATGGCGGCGCCGCGGATACCCGCCAGCCAGGGCAGATAGTAGACCTTGTTGCCCGGCACTTCGACGGCCTGGAACGCCGCCGGCCACATCTTTTCTTCGAGCTCGGCAGCGCCGCCGGCCGCGTCGGTGATGTCCAGGAAGACGCGGGTGATGTCGGTGGCGACGACCCAGTCGGTGTACATCATCATCACGTCGCCTTCTGTGCCGGAAGCAATCGAAGGCAGCATCTTGTTCAGCAGGTCCCCGTAGCCGATGGCCTGGAGATCGACGGTGACATTCTCGTGGTCCTTCTCAAACTCCGGCTGAACCCATCCCATGATCCGGTTGGCTCCGTCCCAGTCCTGGTACCAGACGACCAGATCGATGGGCTCCTCCATGGCATCGGCCGAGCCTGCGTCCATGTCGGTTGCGACCGGCGCGCAGGCTGCCAACAACGCGGCCGCGCCCATGCCGGCGCTCACCTTGAGAAATTGGCGACGACTTGTCTTCTGCATCTCTTCCTCCCCAAATGTTGAATTGGATGTTCGCTGCAAGTGTGGAATCGGTTGTTATCGCGTGGACTGTCAGGGCTGCGGTCCCCACCTATGCACAACTGCCAAACTGCCGCCGTGTGACCGCAACGACAGTTTCTCTATCTGGCATTGAACTGTAGGAATGGGTGGCAGCCGCGGCGCAAGCGCGCCGTCTTTCTCTGAACCGTGCAAAAATCGAATTTCGCAATTGTGAATCAACCTTCTCGGCGGTCGGAGGCTTTCCGGAGGTTTTTGATAACCCTGCACCACTCTTCTAATCTTTTCGCATGAACCGGAGAGAAGTATAGCACCGGCGTCGCAATTGTCAAACAGGCTTTTTTAGCAAAATATATCTGATTTTCGGGACGGCCGGCCCGCCCTCCGCTCCGCACATCCTTCACCATCGCCTCCCTACGCGCCCGCCAACCTTGAGCCCATCCCCGCGCCCCATCCCTTCCCTACACCCACGAACCACTGCCGTCCAACCACCAACCATCCCCCAAATCCCTCAAATCCCCCCCAATCCCCGTTCCCCCTCCCCCGTCCCGCTTTGATTGCCAACCCATATGCTGATAAAATGACACCACCAGTCCGGGAGGGCCCGCAACCGGGTAAACCGGTTTACTTCCCCTGCCAGGAACACACAGATGAATCTCCGGCGGCTCTGCGCAGTCTCGTTCGGCCACATGGCAATCGACGTGATCAACGCCTCGATCGCCATGATTCTGGCCGTGCTCGTCGTGCCCTTCAACATCTCCAACGCCCAAATCGGCCTGGGAGGCATGGCCTACGCCCTCATGGGCTCCCTCTCCCAACCCTTCTTCGGCGTCCTCGCCGACCGCTTCGGCGGACGCTGGCTCGGCGCCCTCGGACTGCTCTGGACCTCCGCCTTCTACTACGCCGCCACCTTCTCGCAGAACTTCATCACGCTCATCACGCTGATGACCATCGCTTCACTCGGCAGCGGCGCCTTCCACCCCCAGGGCGCAATGAACGCCGGCGCCGCCGGCGGTCACAAGGCAACCACCGGCACCTCTGTCTTCTTTCTCTTGGGGCAGATGGGACTGGCCTTGGGGCCGATGATCGCTGGCGTGCTGCTGGAAGAAATCGGGATGCTTGGCCCGCGCATCATGGCGATCGCGACACTCCCCTTCGTGGTGTGGATGGCATTCAGCCTGCGCAAGCCGCTGGTGCGAGTCGAGGAAGAGCCGCCGCCCCCCGCAACCGCCGAGCAGCGCCGCCAGCTGCAACAACGCATCGCCCGCTCGCGCGCCAGGCCAAAACGCCTGCCCCAGCCCGGCAGGCGCTGGGTTGCCCTTACCGCCTTCGCCGTGCTGGTCGCCACCCGCGCCTCAGTGCACCAGATCTTCTACGGCCTCCTGCCCAAATACTTCGCCGACCTGGGCTTCTCGCCCACCCAGTTCGGTTTCATGGTCGGCGTCCCCAGCGTCGCGATCGCACTCGGTTCAATGTCCGGGGGCATTCTGGGCGATCGCTACGACCAGCCCAAGATTCTCCTCTGGTCGCTCCTCGCCGCGACACCCTTCTCCTGGTTGATGCTCGACATCGTGCAAGGATGGCCCTTCTTCCTCCTCGCCTTCGCCGCCGGCTTCCTCGTCGGCGTCCCCCACAGCATCCTCGTCGTAATGGCCCAGAGGTTTCTGCCCAACAGGCAGGGCTTGGCCAGCGGCGCCATCCTTGGCTTCACCTTCGCCTCGGGCGCACTCGGCATGGGCCTGGCTGGTCCTATCGCCGACCTTTACACGCTTTCCACCGTCATGCACGTTGTCGCGGTGATGCCTCTGCTCGCCGCCTTCTGCGCCCTCTTCCTGCGCACCCGCATCGCCACCGCCATCCCCATGGCCCCCGCGCATGGCTCAGCAGACTGACATCGCAATCGCGTAACGCACCCGACCGGCAGACAAAGCAATCAGACCATAATCGATCCCGCCCCTCGCGCTTCACCCCTCCCCTACTCCGCAAACCACCTGTAGATTGGGCGCCCCTTGTGGGCGCCCAATCCCCTCCGCCCTTTATCCTGTTCAGGCAAACAGAGTCTCACCCAAACGTAAACGACCACTATCGACTATCGACTATCCCCCGAAGTTCCCCACGCCTCCTCCCGAATCTCCGGCTCCACAACAGGCCCCCGCGCGCCCGGCCGTAACCGCCCGGTCACAACCTGGCTGTCATGCTGGAATACCAGCAGCGTGTCCTTCTCCTCCGCCTCTCGCCGTAAATTGCGTTTCCCCTCGATGCTGCGCATCGGCTCCAGGTCAAAGGCCGGCACCCACGCCAGCCGCTCCAGGTGCGCCGCCCAACTGCACGCGTCTCCCAGAAAAAGGAGCGATTCACAGCCGTCTTCGACCCACGCAACCTGCATACCCGCGGTATGACCGGGAACCGTAACCGACCGCACACCCGCCGCCAGCTCCTGATCCCCGTCCACAATCTCCAGCTGCCCCGTACCCCGCAGCGGCTCCCAGTTTTCAGGAAAATAATGGCCCCGTGTGCGTTCATTGGGGAATGTCGCCTCAGCCATCTCCAGGCGCTGGATCAGGTAACGGGCGTTCGGAAAGGTGGCGACCGCCTCGCTCCCCGCATCGGACGGATCGCTCCAGCGCGTATTGCCGCCGCAATGGTCCGCGTGCAAATGGGTCGGCAGCACGATATCGACATCCTCCGGCCCGAAACCGACCCGCCGCATATCCGCCTCCAACCGCCGGCTGCTGTCGTCCATGCCAAACCTGCGCCGGTACTCGGCGCTTATCTTGTCTCCCTGGCCCGTGTCCACCAGGACCAACCCATCCGGCGACTCAACCAGCAGGCAGCGCATCTGAGCCGGGATCCGGTTCTTCTCGTCCGGACGAATGATCCGCTCCCACAATACGCGCGGCACGAGACCAAAGAAACTGCCGCCGTCGATCAACTGCTGGCCGTCGCTGACAATATGACACTGTATCGAACCTATTTTTAATGTATAGGGCATAGCCTCTTCCTGTGAATCTGTCTCCCCGCAATTCCAATACGCAGTCGTATCGCTCATCCAGCGCGGCTACCTGCAAGCGCAGCACGCCCCGGCTCAAGTCTCCGGTCCATCGGGAATGCGAAGCCAGGCGCCCGCAAAGCACGGATATCGCAACCTGCGTTACGCTCCGCCCGGCCAGGCCTCCTCCGTGATCTCCGGCTCCACCACAGGCCCACGCGGCCCGGGACGCAGCCGCCCGGTCACAATCTGGCCGTCATGCTGAAACACCAGCAGCGCGTCCTTATCCAAAGCCTCTCTCCGCAGATTGCGCTTGCCCTCTATGCTGCGCATCGGGTCGAGGTCGAACGACGGCACCCACGCCAGCCGGTCCATGTGCGCCGCCCAGCTGCACGCGTCCCCCAGGAACAACAACGACTCGCCCCCGTCCTCAACCCACACCGCCTGGATGCTCGCCGTATGCCCCGGCGCCGTTACCGACCGCACACCGGGCGCCAGCTCCTGATCCCCGTCCACAATCTCCAATTGGCCGGTCCGCCACAGCGGCTCCCAGTTTTCTGGGAAGTAGGTTCCCCGCGTCCGCTCATTAGGGAAAGCCGCTTCGGCCATCTCAATGCGCTGTATCAGATAACGGGCGTTGGGAAAAGAGGGGACGATCTCGCTCTCCGGATCGGCGGGATCGCTCCACCTGGTGCAGCCGCCGGCATGGTCCGCATGAAGGTGCGTCATCAACACGAAATCAACATCCTCCGGGCTGAACCCGACGCGGCCCAGATCAGCCGCCAGGCGCTGGCTGCTGTCGTCCATGCCAAAGATCATCCGGTCCTTGCCCGTAAGCTTGTCTCCCTGGCCAGGGTCCAACAGGATCAACCCCGCTGATGTCGGTATGAGCAGCGACCGCATCTGCACAGGTATGCGGTTCTTGTCGTCCGGGCGGATAACCCGCTCCCACAGCACCCGCGGCACGAGACCAAAAAAGCCCCCGCCGTCTACCAGCTGGCGCCCGTCACTGACAATATGACACGGAATGGAACCAATCTTCAATGAATAAGGCATCGTCCTGACATCACTTTGTGAGAGGCTTATCTGCCCCCATTCGGATGAAACGCGCGACAACCGCGATAAGTGCCGAGTATAGCACGCCCTGGCACTGCAATCCACATACCGGGATAAAGTTCGGCGAGCCTTCTGCCCAACGCCCTGAACCCGCTTCGCCTGCCAATAGACCCCCGCGCCGATTTGACATCCAGGGCCGCCACTCCGCATACTTAGGCGCATAAGCGGCTGCGAAACCTCTCCGCATCCTGAACGGTTCCCGCTCTCAATTCGGCCTCAATCTGGCAACGGAAGTAGCAGAACACAGTGCCCCAGTCACAGTTCTTCAGCGGCGAACCCGCCCGGCTTCGCCCCCGCAAGCTCGTTCAAGGACTGATCTTCGACTTCGACAACACGCTCGCGCGGCTCAACCGCCCTCTCAGTGAGCTGATGCGCGAAGGCGCGCGGACCGCGGTCGCCTATATGCGCTCCACCGGCATGACCGACCTGCCCGACGAATTCCAGGACCACCTTATCGAAGCCCGAATCTTCGCCGAAACCAAATCCGACGACGAACAGGAAGAACACACCGCCGACGACACACTCAGTTTCCTGCTGCAGTTCGTCGGCTATCCCGCTTCGCGCATGAACGAAGACGTCCTGCGCCGCGCCGTCGATCTCTTCTACGCGCCCGAAATGACCGCCTGGGAACCGATGCCCGGCGCATTCGAGCTCCTCCAGCAGCTGCACGCCGCCGGCTTCCCGCTGGCCGTCATCGCCAACTACGCCAGCGACCGCATCTTCCAACGCATCGTCGACTATACCGGCCTGCGCCCCTTCCTCGATGTCTGCCTCAGCAGCGCCGCCGTCGAATGGCGCAAACCCGATCAACAAATCTACGACGTCGCCCTCCAACGCTGGGACGCAGAACCCTATGAAATCGTCTGTGTCGGGGACAGCCTCAAACACGACGTCGCCGGCGGCCAGGCCATCGGCGCCCTTACCGTACTCTGCCGCATGATCCCCCTGGCCGAGGACCAACGCCTGGTCGACAGTATCGTGCCCGACGCGGTCATCGAAGAGCTGCCCGAACTGCCCGCCCTCATCGAGACCTGGTGTTAAACGTGAAAGACGAGAACGCCCGGACCAGCGCAACCTTCCCCGTGACCATCAATCGCGAATATCCCCCCGCGCCGCTGGTGGCCGTGGCCGCCGTCGTTCTCGACAACGAAGGGCGCAGCCTGATGGTTGAACGCGGCCGCCCGCCTGCTCAGGGAATGTGGGCATTGCCCGGCGGCCTCTTGGACCTGGGCGAACCCGTGCGCGCCGGTGTCGCGCGCGAGGTTCGCGAGGAGACCGGAGCCGAAATCGAAATCGTCGAGCTGCTCGACCTCTTCGAGCCCATCCATCGCGACGAATACGGGCGCATCCGCTATCACTATGTCGTGATCGACTTCTGGGCCCGCTTCCTCGGCGGCAACATCGCCGCCGCCGATGACGTTGACGACGTCGCCTGGGTTTCCGTCCAGCGCCTGGGCGACCTTCCCATGGAGGAGGCCACACGCTTGGTCGTACGCAAGGCGCACGCACGCTGGCAACAGGCCAACGGCTCGCAGGGCGCCGCTCACACACAGCCATCGTAACTGCGTCCGAGTTCCCCCAAGACCCCCGGTCTTCCCTCACCCAGCATCCAAGCGCCAAACTGTGAATCCGGCGCCCGCCGGGTTCGTCCCGCGGCTGTCCCCGTGATGCTCTCCAAACTCATGCAAACAGCGCCCGCGCGTCATGCAGATGATCGAAGGTGCCGACCAGCGTCAGATGGTCTCCGTATGTCAGCTGTGTGTTGCCCCGCGGCACGATAAACTCGCCGTCGCGGCGAATCGACAGGATCAGTACGTCACCGGGTAAAGGGAGCTCCCGCAGCGCCATGTCATCGTACCCGTGATTGTGGACCCAGACCTCCGAAACCTCCTTGTTGTCATCGGTCCGGGTCAGCAGGTCGTAAATGTCCGGATTGCGCGCCAGTAGACTGAGCAGCGCGGCCTGGTCCAACGAAGGATTGAAGACGGTCACGTTCAGCGCCTCAAATTCCAACAGGCGGTTGGTCTCTCTTACAAGGGTCACAATGTGGCTGATTCCATACCGCGTGCGCGCCACGTGGCAAACGTGCCGGTTGCGGTCCGTGTCGCTGATCGTAACGACAACGGTGTCGGCAAGGTCCAGGTGCTCGGCAAGCCTCCCTCCCTCTTCATCCACATCCGCCTGCAGCACCTCAATCCCCTTCGACACGCGTCTCCGCGCCCTCGCCGTCAGATTGGCGTCCGCGTCCACGATGACGACATGCTCGTTGTGGCCCCTCAGCTGTTCAGCAACCTGGAGTCCCAATCTCTCCGCTCCGAATACAACCACGGGATGCACCGTCTCTTCCTCAGTTCGCGGGACGATGCGACTGAAAATCAAGGGGGCGACGCTGACGGTCACGATGGCCACAAGGATAATCATCGTGTTCACCGACTCGCTGATGATCCCCAAATTGAGGCCGATTGCCGATGCGGCAATTATCAATGAAAGACGGGAAGAGAGCAGGAAGCCGGCCGAAAACGTCTCGCGCCACGTAAACTGAAACCGAAACAGCAGCGCCGGTCCTACTTTGACCACAAAAGCCGCCAGGACCAGGAACGGCAGCAACAGCAGCGCATCGGTCGACCCAAGCAGGACGCCAAGATTGAAATCCACGCCCACCATGATGAAGAAGATGGGGATGAAGAACCCGAACCCAACCGCCTCCAACTGATGCATCGCCTCCAAATCCTCACGCGTCGACAGCAACGAGAGCATCGCGCCCGCCATGAATGCGCCCAGTATAATCTCCGCGCCCAGAACCTCCGCCAGCACCACAAATAGCAACATGATCGTGAACGCGCCCCGGATCTTGATGCGCGCCGTCGTATGGCTGAGATCCTCCAGCGTGCGCCGCAGCGATTCCACCCGGTTCAACGAAATAATCCCCAGGCGGTAAAACAGGAAAAAGACCACAAACAACACGCTGATCAACAAAATGTCCAGGGTCAATCCGTGTGACACTGTCGCCACCACCACCGTGATCAGAATCATGGTGGCAAAGTCCGCGATCAGGGCGGCAATCAGGATCGTCTGGCCGAAGCGGCCCCGAATCAGCTCCTGTTCCTTGAGCACCGGCATGACCACGCCCAGCGACGTCGTCGACATGATCAGCGCCATCATCCATGGATTGCTGACCAGACCCATCCGCAAAAGCACAACCCCGACGATCGTGGAAAGCGCCAGGGTCAGCAGGAAACTATATGCGCTTGTCGATAGCGGCCCCCATTTGCGGCTGCGTCGGCCTCCTGCTTTTCCAATCCCTGCATGCGCCTTGCCCTCGGCTGAAGACCCCGGCAGCTCGATATTGAGACTGGCGAAATCAATCTCCATGCCTGCCAGAAACATCAGAAAGACGAAGCCAAACTCCGCCAACAGCGTTAGCAGTTGATCCTCGTGCGTCACCCAGCCGAAACCGCTCCGGCCGATGGCGATTCCCGCCAGTATCTCGCCGACGACAATGGGCAGCCGCAGCCGCTCAAAGCGCGTGAGCAAGAGCGGTACAAAAAATGCCAGCGCGATGACGATCAATAGGGGCGTAAACGATCCTGTACTCTCTTCCATTTGCTATCCGCGGTGGTCCCGCGTCCTTTCTTTACTGAGAAGGGCGCCGGTAATGGGCGCGTCAACTACCCTGTTAAACTGTCCTGTGGGGTTCGCAAATTGAATGGGCTTCCCTTGATTGGGCCATCCCATTCTGTTACCCTAACACCCATGAGCGGCGAAATGCAAGATTTGCTGCGCGGCGTCATCGAGCGCATCACCTTCCACAATGAAGAAAACGGCTATACAGTCGCCAAACTGGCGCTGGAACAGCCTTCCCGTCACCTGCCTCACTGGCAAAAAGAGGCAACGGTCGTGGGCGCGATGGTCGGTGTTAACGTAGGCGAAGCCGTCGAGCTCAACGGACACTGGGACCTGCACCCCCAGTATGGCAAACAGTTCACCGTCGTCAGCATGCGTTCGGTCCTGCCCGCGACCGTAGCCGGCATCCAAAAATACCTTGGCAGCGGCCTGATCAAAGGCGTCGGTCCTGTGACGGCCAAACGCGTCGTCGCCCATTTCGGTCCCGAAACACTGGACATCATCGACAACCATCCCCAACGCCTGTCCGAAGTCAGCGGAGTCGGCCGCAAAAGAATCTCGATGATCAAAGCCGCCTGGCTCGAACAGCAAGCGATCAAGGAGGTGATGATCTTCCTCCAGGGCCGCGGGGTCAGCGCCAACCTCGCCGCAAAAATCTACAAACGGTATGGTGACAGCGCCATCGAAACCATCCAAAAAAACCCCTTCCGGCTCTCCGAAGACATCTTTGGCATCGGCTTCCAGACTGCCGACGAGATCGCGCAAGCCCTGGGCATCCCCCGTGACGCGCCCCAGCGCGTCGCCGCCGCCGTCGAGTATACGCTCAATCGCGCCGCTGACGAGGGCCATGTCTTCCTCCCAGGTGCCGAGCTGATCGAAAAAGCTGACGCGCTCCTGCACGTCGGGAAAGAAAAAACCGCAGCCGGGCTGCTCCGCCTGAAAGCGTCAGACCGCGTAAAACTCGCCGCCGGGCCCGGCGAAGAGGCTGAAGCGCTGCAATGGGCCGTGGCCGAAATCTTCCAGCCGTCAAGCCCGCAACCTCTGCCCCTCTTGCGCGAAGGCCGCCGCGCCTCCGACAGTCCGTCCCCCGCACAGGTCGAGAGCCTGCTGCAAAACGATCGCGCCGTCTACCTGACGCCAATGTATTACGCCGAAGTCGGCGTCAGCAACCGGCTGGCGCGGCTGATGCGCGGCCGCGGCGGCGCCCCCTTTTCAGCCCCGTCCGGCCCGCTCGCATCCTTCCAAAAACAGGACTGGAATCTGGTCTTCGCCCAACTTCAGACCCAACTCACCGATCATCAGGGCCCCCTCCGCCTGGCATCGCGTCAGCAAGAAGCAGTCCATACTGCCCTCACCAACAGGCTGACCGTCCTCACGGGGGGCCCGGGTACAGGCAAAACAACCGTTGTCCGCGCCATCATCCACCTTTGCGAGCAGGTCCGCGCCAGAGCAATCCTTGCCGCGCCCACCGGCCGCGCCGCCAAGCGCCTCTCCGAAACGACCGGCCGTCCAGCCAAAACGGTCCACAGGCTGCTTCAGTTCCAGCCCGCCGCCGGCTTCTCCTTCAAGCGCAACGAGGAGAACCCCCTCTCCGGCGACCTGTTGATCGTGGATGAGTCCTCCATGCTGGACCTCATCCTCACAAACCATCTCCTCAAGGCAGTCCCCGCAGGCATGTCGCTGCTCCTGGTGGGCGACATCGATCAGCTGCCAAGCGTTGGCGCGGGCAATGTCCTCAAAGACCTGATCGCAGCCATTGAACAGGAAAACGACGAGACCCGGAATCTCCACTCTGCTGACCGCTGCCCCGCCGCCGTCGTCCGGCTCGACACGATCTTCCGCCAGGCCGCCGGCAGCTACATCGTCGAGAACGCCCACCGTATCAACCGCGGCCAGATGCCCGTCCTGACAAGGACCGCAGCCGAAGAGGCGACCGAAACCAACGACTTCTTCCTCTTCCGCGCCGAAGAGCCCGAACGCGCGGCAGAACTCTGCGTGGAGCTCGTCCAGGAACGCATCCCGCGCCGCTTCGCCATCCCCCCGCAGGACATTCAGGTTCTCAGCCCCATGCACCGCGGCGCGGCCGGCGTCACAACCCTCAACCGGACCATCCAACAGGCGCTCAATCCGTCCCTTCCCAACAGCAGGGAGCGCAGTTTCGGAGACTGCGTCTACCGGAGCGGGGATCGGGTGATGCAAATGCGTAACAACTATGACAAAGATGTGTTCAATGGCGATATGGGCTATATTAAAGATGTCGACCTGATAGAACAGCAGGTATTGGTCGAAATCGATGGCCGCACAGTTGCCTACGATTTTCAGGAGCTGGACGAACTGGTCCATGCCTACGCCATCAGCGTGCACAAAAGCCAGGGCAGCGAATTCCCGGCTGTCGTGATCCCGGTTCTCACCAGCCATTACATGCTGCTTCAGCGCAACCTACTTTACACGGCTGTCACGCGCGCCAAGCGGCTGGTCGTGCTTGTCGGACAACCAAGAGCGATCGGCATCGCCGTAGGCAACGACCAGGTGGCCCAGCGCTACAGCGGTCTCACCGAACGGCTGCGCCGTGCCACAGCAGGAGAAATCTACCTATGAGCGCCAACGGAAAACCATCCATCGCCGTACAACTCTACAGCCTGCGCCATCTCTCCGACAGCTTTGCCGACATCGCGGCCGCAGCCGCCTCCGCCGGTTACCAGGCTGTCGAGCTCATCTTCTTGCCCGGTCATAGCGGTGAAGAAGCCAAAGCCATTCTGGAGACGCACGGTTTGCAGGCCGTGTCCGCTCACGTACCCTACCAGTCCCTTGCCGACGACTTCGCCGCCACAATCGCCTTTCACCGCGCCGTCGGCAACGACTGCCTCATCCTCCCCATGCCTGATCCCGCAGTTCGTCAGGCCGCCAGCGCCGAAGTCTGGCGCGCCTTCGGCCAGACCCTGAACGAACTGGGGCGGCGCTGCCGGGCCGAGGGGATGCGGCTGGGCTACCACAACCACGCCTTCGAAATGGAACGGCTCGACGGCGCAAGGGCCATCGACTGGCTGTTGAACAATGCCGATGAGGAAAACCTGTTCTGGGAGCCCGACCTGGCCTGGATCGCCGCCGGCGCCGCCTCGCCCCTGGAGCTCGTCCAAAAATACGCCGGCCGCTGTCCCCACATTCACGCCAAAGATTTGGCCCCGGCAGGCCAGAACGAAGATCAAATGGGCCTCGCCGATGTCGGTTATGGCACGCTTGAGTGGGACGACATCTTGCCGGCCTGCCGCGCCGCCGGCGCTGTGTGCTACGTCGTCGAACACGATCTGCCCAAAGATCCCGTCGCCAGCATCCGGCGCAGCCGCGAATTCCTCGCCAGCCGCGCAGCTCTGCAATGACTTGGAAACAAACGAAGGCCCAGGCTGCCAGACCGCAGTGCGCGATCCTCTGGCGGCCCGCGCGCATCGACGCAGCGCTGCTCCGGTTACGGAAGAGAGCAGCATTCAACGCGCTGCGATCGGACGATTGATTTCGGAATACTGAATCTGGAGAGAAACTTGGCAAATTCGGCGATGTTTGAGGGGCTTGTGTTCGATGAACGCCGAAAAGTGGCGCAAGTGAAGCATGTGGGCGAGCGCGCCTGCTATGTCGTCGATGAAGATGGCTTTCTGCGCCACATCGACGCCGCCCAGGTCGATCAACAGGTGCTCGACTTCCTCAAAGGACAGGTGGATCAGCACCGGGACCTGGCTGTGAGCGGCGTACTGGATATGATGGGCAAGGACGACATCTTTACAAAGGCCGCGGTCGAATCATCGATCGACAACATCGACCAAGCCGTCGGGCAAGCGATCCCCGAACAGTCGCGGCAATGGCTCGGCATGATGGGCTTCCGCGTCATCATCGACGACCAGGGCCAGATCGTGGACATCGAGATGCCCGCCGGTGAGATCGACGACGACGAATACTGAGTCGACTCCGGGGAACAGAGGAGATCCATCTCTCCCCTGTCTCCGATCCGCGGGCGCTAACCAAGATGCCAGTCGGGATTGGTCAATGCCTCGTACACGACGCCGCCCTCCACGTTGCGCGGCATCGGCAAACCCAGCAGGTAACATAGCGTTGGCGCAACGTCAACGGCCCGCACCTGCCCCTGCAGCGCCAGACCCTCCTTGACACCAGGACCGGCCAGAACGAAGGTGCAGTGCTGCCCGGCAATCCCGAAACTGACCGAGGGCAGCTGCTTGCCGTGCGCGCCGTCAAACTCAGGGCGCAGCGCGTAGACCACGTCTCCCACCGTGTCGCCCCAAAGGTTGACCATCTCCGCGTCCTCCCGCGTCAGCGCCAAAGCAAATGGATGACGCCCGGTGACAGGGTCCTTGTAGGCATGCAGCGCCGCAATGAGCTCCAGCTGGGTCTCCTTGTACGCCTCCTCCGCGACGATCCCGGTCGGCTCCCGCCCCTCCAGATTGATGAACACATGCACCAGGCCCACCGCTGCCGCCCGCGTACGCGACCAGTCGACCGTCCTCTTCCCGTCCTCCTCCTTGTAGACCAGGAACCCGGCCTCTTCCAGGACATCCTCGATCTCGACCGCCTTGTACTGGTTCGGCGTGCCGCCATGATCAGAAACAAGACAGATCAGTGTCTCCTCGTCGGCAATGCTCGCCACGCGGCCAATCATGTCGTCGATTGAACTGTAGGTCCGGATCACGCCGTCCATGCATCGTTTGCGGGTCTCCTCATCCGCGCCGCCAAACTCCTCAGCCTGGCCAAGGAAAAAGTGGCTAGTATAGTCCGACGCGTGCGTCTCGATGAAGAGCGTCGTCCAATCTTCACGGCTGCTGGTGAGATAGTCGGCCACATCCGCCAGGCGCTCGTGATGGAAGTCAAGCAGCTCAAAATACGTGTCGTCATCCATGATCCCCAGGGCGTCCCTGGCCGGGTTCTGCAGGAAATTGCCAACATGCCGGTCAATCTCCTCCGCCGCGCTCGCCGGCTCCGTGTAGCCGCCGCTCGGCCAGATCTGCGGGACGAACAGCTCAAAGGCGTCCGCATCCGAAGTCAGATTGACCAGCTTCAGCCGCACATAGCCGTCCAGCGCCTCACCGTCTATCTCAAACTGGTCCAACCACCAGTCGCTCCAATCGCCTACGCCCAGCTCAGCCACCGCGCTGCCCCCGTCGCGCGACCGGCAGACCCGCACACGGTCGTAGCCGTCGTCACCCGACGCGTAGATCAGCCCGTAAAAGGTCTTAGGGGTGCCCTCCTCTCCTCGCAACATCATGTCGCGGCCCCGGGCCAGAGGCTGAATCGTCAGCGCCACCTCTTTGGGCGGGCGGCTCGAACGCGGCATCTCCTTCCAATCCACGGCGTCCTCTATCGTTACCGGGTCAACGTCCGAGCCGGTCTGCAGAGCGCTCGGGTCAAGCGTCTCCGGATCGCGTTGCCCGCCAATCTTCCGTCGCTGCCACTTGCCGGCCACAAACAGGTGATACCCGGCAATCTGGTGGTGGTTGGAGACGCCAGGCCCCGTCCCTTCCACCTGAACACCGCTTGTCACCGTCGGCGGCCACGACATCTCCCACTTCACCAGCAGCGGCGTGCCCCCCGCCCGCTCAACCGTATTCCACAAATACTCCGCCCGCGAGAGCTCGGTGTTGATGCCCCAGACCGTCTCATCCAGCGGCGCCCCCAGCTTGCGGATGTTGAAATCCATTACCCCGTGATTGCCCGGCCACGCGCCGGTTGACGTCGCCGTCCACCCAGGGGGCGTCAAAGTCGGAAATACTCCAATCATGGGGCGATGCACGCCGCGTTGCATCAGTTTGCCAAGATGGGGCATGTGGCCCCCGTTTACCATGTTTATCACCAGTTCCATGCTGGCGCCGTCCATACCAATCAGGATGGCGCGCCGTGCCGGGCTTTGCATCTCTCTCTCCTTTAACAGGTTGCGATTGCACCGAATGGCCGCCCCCTTTTCAGGGCCGCCGCAGCTCTTCCATGCACAAGGATAAGGACTTACATCATACCCCGCAACCGGCCAGGATTCACAACAACCGCCGCCTCCGAAAGAGGCCCCCCGTCCCTTCGTGGATCAAAAGCCGTTGCCGTTCGCCGTTTCCGTTTCCCCCATCCCCCTAATCCTTTTAATCCCCCCAAATCCCCGTTCAGACAAAATCCGTGTCCCAAATCCCCGTTCAGACAAAATCCCCGTCCCAAATCCCCGTCCCCCGCAACCACAATGGCTTTTGTGCTATAGTTTGTCTGACGTATAATTTTAAGTCTACCTCTCCGGCGCCCCTTTTTGGGAGGGTCTATGCAGGCTGGTCACCAGCAAAAACCGCGCGGTCCACACCGCTCTGAATCCGCATCCAATGCTTCATCCGTCCATCGGCGACTGTGGCCGCTTCTCCTGGTTCTGACGGCGCTGCTCGCCCTTTCCGGCAGCCGAATCTTCGCCCAATCAGGCTTCGTGCCCTTCTCGAACAGCATCATCGGCCTGGACATTTCACCCGATGACGCCAGTATCATCGTCGCCGGCACACTAAACGTCCCCGTGCCCGCCGGAATCTACCGCAGCGACGACGGCGGCCACACCTGGAGCCGCGCCAACGCCGAACTCCCTCCCGATACCTCTGTCGCCTCCATCCGTTTCGATCCACAGGACGGCAACTTCGTCCTCGCCGCCGACGGCGGTGTCGGCAATCTCTTCATCAGCGAAGACGGCGGCCTGTCCTGGCGGCAGGAGTCCTCAATCCAACAGGTCCTCTCCCCAAATAGCGGCATCGGCCGCCTCTACACCCGCATTGAAAACGGCCAAACCGTCTTCTACGCCGGAACGCGCCACGACGGCGTTGTGCGCAGCCTGGACCGCGGCCAAAGCTGGGAATGGTACAGCGAGGGCCTGTCCGGCAGCGCGCTGCGCGTGCGCGCCTTTGCAGACAGGCAAGGCGAACTCTTTGCCGGTACCCATGATGGCGTCTGGCGCCTCGCTTCAGGAACCCAAAACTGGGAACGTGTCAACCTGCCGGCGGGCATCATCGCACGCGGCATGACAAAACTCGGTGGCCGTCTCTATGTCGGCACCTTCGCCTCCGGACTGTACCTGAGCGACGATGGCGAAAACTGGCTGCAGGACCCAGCCTTCCCCGCCGGTGTCGTCATCTACGACCTGGCCGTCAGCGGCCAGGGCGTCGTAGTTGGCACCAATGTCGGGCTATGGACGCAAGGCGTTCCGGACTGGACCCGCGTGCCCGTCAATGGCGCCGCCTATACCAACCCGGTCTTCCGTCTCGCCTCCTCTTCGACCTTCGTGGGCGTCACCTACGCCGGCACAGAACAGGATGGCGTCCTCCGTACGCTCGACAGCAGCGCAACGTTCCTGTCTTCGGCCCAGATTACGCCTCTGGATCCGGCCCAGCTGCCCCGAGCGCCAACCCCAACCCCGTCTCTGTCGCCAACGTCCACGGTTGCGCCCCTGACAACCGAAACGGCTACCTCCACCGCGACTCCTGTTCCCGTCTTGCCCACGGAAACGCCGGCCATCACCGCCACCCCTGATCCCAACGCGCCTTCGGCCACACCAACTGCCACAGTCACCAGCGATCCCGACGGGCCGCCCGAAGGCGCGACATCCCCCTGTCTGCTGACCGATATCGTCGTCCCCGATGCCCAAACCGGACCGCCCGCGTCCACCAGTACGCCGACAGCCACCCGCGATCCCAATGCCCCTGCCGATACGCCTACAGCGACCGGTACCTCAACCGCGACGCCAGACCCCAATGCCCCTGCAATTACGCCCGTGCCTACCTGTACGCCTGCGCCGCAGCGAAGTTCACAAGGGCCGGCAGCCACCCCTGAAATCGCCGCTACGTCAACCCCAACGCCCGATCCCAACGCCCCCGCGGTTGGCCCAATCCAGACCCAGACACCACTGCCGCCGCCTTCGACTGACAGTACGCCGACCAGCGCGCCAACCACTTCAGCGGCCGGACCGGAGCCAGCGCCAACCGCGACATCCACTGCTGTGAGTCCAGGCAATCTCAACCGGAATCTCACCCGGATCCCGCCGATCTGGGTTGGCGGCGCTGCAGTCTTTTTCCTGCTGATGCTGGTCGCCGGGATTTCGTTCGCCCGCGACGGAGGTTCCGGAACCGACGAGCTATGACGGCGAACGCTTCCAAACCGGCCGCCGCCTCCGGGCGCCCCGCGCAAGTGACCGGCCAGGAGAAAACTCTGACCGCCCTGCTGGCCCGGCTTCCGGACGCGCTGCGCGTTGCCGGAGACCCGGAAGCTCCCCCCCTTGCAGTAAGTCAAGTCACCGATGACAGCCGGGAAGTCCGCCGGAACTCGCTGTTTGTCGCCATCGCGGGCCTGCAGACCGACGGCCACCGCTTCATTCCCCGGGCCGTTGCCTCCGGCGCCGCCGCCATCGTGGGCAGCCACCCCCTCGTCCGGCTGGAAGAACGCGGCTGGTGGCCGCAGCAAACACAGACGCCCTATATCCAGGTGAACGACAGCCGGGAGGCGTTGGCTTGGCTCAGCGCAGCCTTTTACGATTTCCCCAGCCGTGCCCAGACCGTAATCGGCGTGACCGGCACCGATGGCAAAACAACAACCTGCTCCCTGCTGGAGGCGATCCTCTGCCGCTCCGCCGGCGTGGGCGTCATCACAACCGTCGGCGCGCGCATCGCTTCCGTCGAGCAGGAGACCGGCCTTCACGTGACAACGCCCAATGCGCCGACAGTGCAGAAATTCCTGGCGCAAATGCGTTCAGCGGAGTGCCGCTTCGCCGTTGTCGAAAGCACCAGCTTCGGGCTCGATCAGAAGCGCGTCGCGGCAGTCGAGTATGATGCGGCCGCGCTCACCAATATCACCCACGAACACCTCGACATTCACGGCACATTTGAGGCCTATCGGGAGGCAAAGTTTCTGCTTTTCCGGAGCCTGTTTCGGTCCTTGCCAAAGCCTGGCGTTCCCCGTGTCGCCGTCTTCAACCTCGACGACAGCAGCTGCCCGCACCTGCAGAACGCGCTGGCCGAAGAGCGCGCCCGCTCCGATTCCCCCGCCGTCTCCTCATACACCTACAGCGCCGCCAATCCAGCTGCTGACGTTTACGCCCGCAAGATCCAGTATCTGCCCGATGCCACCCGCTTCGAGCTTGTCTGGTGGGGCGGAGCCATCCCCATGGAGACCCGGCTGATCGGCGAGTTCAATGTGTCAAACATTCTCTGCGCATCGGCAGTCGCTCTCGGCCTGGGCATCTCCCCAGAGCGGATTCGGCTGGGCGTCGCCTCTCTCAACTCCGTACTGGGCCGAATGCAGCGTATGGACTGCGGCCAGGACTTTCTGGCCGTCGTCGACTTCGCCCATTCCCCTGCCAGCCTCGAACGGGCGTTGGAAACGCTGCGACCGCTTGTCGCCAAAGATGCCAGCAGTGGGTCCGGACGCCTGATTGCGATCTTTGGCTGCGCCGGCCTTCGAGACCGCGGCAAACGGCGGCTGATGGGGCAGGTCAGCGGCCGCCTGGCCGATTTCACCGTCATCACCGCCGAAGACCCCCGTACCGAAGACCTGGCGGAAATCAACCGGGAAATCGCGGCCGGCATTCAGGACGTAGTCCAGCCCCCCACCGAAAGCGCAAGCGGCCAGCACAGCTTCCCGTACGACCCTCGCGAACTATCGCATACAACGTCACCGTCTCCTTCGGCCCGGGTTGCCGTCGTGCCCGACCGCGCCGAGGCAATTCGCTTTGGCGTGGCGATGGCCCGCGCAGGCGACGTCGTGGCCTCCTTTGGCAAGGGACACGAACGCAGCATGTGCTATGGGGAGACCGAGTACCCCTGGAACGAACAGGATGCCATGCTGTCCGCGCTGCGCGCACGCGCCCAAATGCCGCACGAAAAATGAGCATACGGGATCCGGCGCCAGGCAAGCCTCTTCCAGGCCCGTGCGCCCCAATCCTCTCGCCTGGTCATTTCACAGTCTGAAGTCGCCGGCGCTGAAACGGCGGCATACGATGTATCCGTCCCCGCCCTTAACTACGGCGGGCCGCCCGTCTACCATTCTGTGTCCCAAATGGCGCAGCCCGGATTTCGGTTAGCCCGGAAAAGCGGGCTGCAGGCCTCATCGTGAATGCCCAAAGGCGCCCTCAAACTTGCGCCAATCCTGCCCCGCCTGATTTTGCCCCGCCACCCATACCCCCGCCCTTCACCATGCCTTTTTCCGTGTCCCTCCGCGGATCAGAAAGATGTTGCCGTTCGCCCCATCCCCCTAATCCCTTTAATCCCCCCAACTCCCCGTTCAGACAAAATCTGTACCCCTCCGTGGACCAGAAAGATGTTGCCGTTCGCCGTTGCCGTTCGCCCCATCCCCCTAATCCCAAAAATCCCCCCAAATCCCCGTTCAGACAAAATCCGTGTCCCTCCGTGGATCAAGAGATGTTGCCGTTCCCCCGTCCCAAATGCCGGTTTTGTGTCTCGATATGACCTATTGTAAGATGTGTGGTAACCTTGGAAAGTGCCCACAAGATTCGGCGGCCCTTCTGATTAAGATGAATCCGAAACCGGGCCGTCGCGGACCAATACGCACTGTATTCATAGAGTCGACACATCAATTCGACCAGAGCGAAACTTTCGGCATTGTCTTTCCAAATCAATCGTGATATAACGGTGCCATACTGTGTTCGCTCGACGCGCCCGCGGCGCGTCGCTGGTTCTTATCTGCTTTTCTTTGTTACGCACCCATAAGGAGGCGGCTCGTGCCGGCCTTACTCCGCAAATTTATTGTAATCCTGGCCTTTATCCTGGTGCTGGGCGCCTGTAATGGCGGCGGCGAGGGCGGCTCTACCTGGTTCAACCTCCCGTCAGTTCCAATCAGAGTTGATGCCAACGGCAACGGCACTGTGCTTGGCTTCAGTATGGGAGCCATCCTGCAGCAACCTATGCTGGATCAATTCTCCGTTGCCGGTGTCGACGTCCTTGAGGTGCGCATCGGTTATCACGGCGTCTTTTTGCATGCCGACGGAGAACCTCTCCCCTATCTGAAATGGAGTGACGAATCAGCCGAACTCGTTGGAGACATCCTCTCCAATGTGGCCGGCGCCGAAGTCGGAGCGTCCGCGCTGCCCTGGCTGCGCAGAGTCGGCCTCGGAGCCATCATCATTCTGCCCACTGCCGGCCAGAACATCCCCTACTGGCAGGGCGAAGAGCTTGTCTCATCAGAGAGCGCCTCCGAAACCACCATCGGGCCCCTCCAGTTTGCCAGCCTCGCCTTCGACGCTGAAGGGCAGGCCTCCTTCGAAGGCATCCCCCTATCTGAAATCGAGCAGTCCCTCGGAGCCTCGCTAGGCGTGGCGCTCCCGCCGATGGCCCTCCAAATCCTGACCGCGGTCGGCGTTGAACAGTTCTCCCTCGCCACCCAACCCAATGGCATCGACCTCGCCCTTGATAACACAGATCTGCCGGGCCTCGCCTACGATTCCGAACGCCTCGACAATCTGATGCCCATCGTCAGCGCCTTCGTCGACGCCTCCATGAGCGGCATGATCGGTGAAGTCCTGCCCAAACTCCAGGGCGCAGACCTCGATATCATCGTCTCCTTTACCGGTGAACCGGCCGCCGAAACAATGCTCCCGACCATCCCGGTCAGCATCGGTGAAGATGGCTCGTTGGGCGCTTTTGGCATCCCTCTTGATCTAGTAGGACCGGTCGTCCCTACAGACATACTGAACATCCTGAGCGCGACGAACGCCCAAAAGCTGGACCTGAGTATCCAGTCGGGCGGCCTCTTCCTGGCGCTCAACCAGGAATCCCTGCCCGCCATACTCTGGACTGACGCCTCCCTCGACACGATCGGTGACGTCGCCGTTGACCTCCTGGGCGTGTCGCCAGGCATGGTCGATGTCGGCCTTACCGTTATGCGCGGTCTCCTCGCCAAAACGAATATCGGCCTTTCGCTGGACCTGCCCGCGCTGGACGGGATGACCTTCAGCGAAGAATTCGACGTGGGCGCCCCCGACTTCGCAGCCGCGCCCGAAGGCGTAGAACCGGCCCTCAAGATTGGCGCGGCCATCGACAGCGACGGCTTCGTTACTTCGGCCCTCGGCATCTCCCTTGCCGACCTGATGGGCCTGTTGCCGCCCGTCAGCCTGCCGCCAACCGTAATGAATATCGTCGGCGGCGTCGGCTCGGACACGCTGCAGCTCACCACGTCCGCCGGCGGCATCGATCTCGTCGTCGATTCCGGCAGCCTGCTCACCATACAGTACGACGAAGCCGCGCTCAACCGGCTCCTCGTCGTCGTCTCCTCCCTTGAGGAAGATGTCGCCATCATCGGCGCAATCAGCCAGTACCTGCCCCACCTGCCCCCCGTCATCTCAAACGGACTTGATGTACAGCTCTCCCTGGCAGGACAGGAAGCCCCCGAAACCAGGCTGGCCTCGCTGCCAGTTGAGGTAAAGGCAGATGGCTCGCTCGCCGTCATGGGCATCCCTCTCGGCAGCCAGTCCATCTTGCAACCCCGCTTTATCACCGATATGCAGAGCCTCGGTATCCAGAGGCTCGATCTCAATATCATCGACGCCAGCCTCTATCTGGCCTCCAACGGCGGCCACCTGCCTGTAATCTCCTGGACAGACCAGTCCCTGGATACCCTCCAGCGCGTCGTAACCGAACTGCTTCCCATCCCGCCTGGCATGCTCGGCGTTGGCCTTGAATTCCTCCAAAAGACCGATATCGGCGTCGCCCTCTCCATTCCGGCGGCTGATGGCGCTGCAGGAATAGAAATGGCGCCCGCCTTCGACGTAACCGCCGTCCGCATGGAACCCCCCGACATCGATGCCGAATACCGGCCCGTTCTCGGGCTCGGGCTCACGCTGGAAGGTTCGGTAATCAAATCTGTGGCCGGTGTGCCCGCCAGTCAGCTGCAGGAGAACGGCGTCAACCTGCCGGCCCTGCCCGCCAACATCGCCTCCATCCTTTACGACGGTCTGCAGGTCTCCGAATTGGAGTTGACCTCGTCTGCCAATCAGCTGAATGTCGTCGCCGACGAAGTGGTTCTCCTCACAGTCCACTATGATTCGCCGTCCATCCTCCGTACACTGGATCTGGCCGCGCCATTCCTTCCAGAAGATATCGCAAATATACTCGCAGATCCCAATGTCTCCGCCCTGTTTGCCGAAGAACTCCTGCCTCTGATCGTCGGCGCGCAGCTGGACGTAACCGCCGAACTGAATCAGGAGTAACTGTCCTGGCATCAACCGGCTTGAAACAGTTCACTGGCGAAAGTGGCTATCTGACCACTTTCGCCTCTTTTTTTGACCCCAACAAGAGGAGTTAAGGTACATGCCCAACGGAGGCTCCGACTGCTGTGGGACCTGTTGGTTCAATGGCAAAAATCGCGGCGAGAAGGGCTACCCCGAGTCGTCCAACAACGACTTGGAACCCTACTGCGAGATCAGGCATGTCCCGATCGAGAACCCCTTCTGGACCTACTGCGCCAACCATCCCCACCGCAGACCCCAACGCGATCCGATTCCAATCGGACCGGTAATGCGAAGTGACCACAGCGAATATGCTGAAAAGGGATATACGCGTATAGCGTGGATAGCCTCGCCAGACACGGAAGAAATCCGTCTGCACCTGCTTGACATTCTGGACCGGTTGCCTACACATATCGCCGCAGACCGCTATCCTGCCCGGCCCGGCTTGGCCGAGGTAGTCATTCGGCAACTCGGCGAGTTCAAAGAAACAAGAGCTGAGAAAAAAATCCAGTGGCTGAGCGAGAACCTCCCGGAATCCTGGGCGAGCGTGGCGCGGGCAGCGTTAAACAGTATCAGAGCGGTGGACTAATACCTTGCACATCCCGTGCTCGAAGCGGTTGTAGCCCCGATAGACACACTTCCGCGCAATTAGAGGCTGCGGACCTCTACCTCGAAGCCCATTTCGAATTCGTGTAGCGAAGAATCTGCACGGTTCGATCCCTTACTTGAACAACCCTCTGTTTTTGATTCTGCTGTAATGTGACGGCCCACCAACTCGCTGGCGACAGCGCGATCCTTTGCTATCGATCTGAAGAAACGATGGCGGATTTCAAAAAAATATGATTGACTAGATGGAGCAGTTGTGTTAGATTTTGGATAAACGATCTTCCTCCGTCAATCCCGGTCCCCGGCCAATGCCGCCTATCGCGGTTTCCTCGTTGAAAAGGGGGTGGTGCTTTCACGATTCAAGGGAAGCATGATTCCGTTCTAGGTATGCACTCTGAAAACACCATGAGCAGCCCAGCGTCACTCAATCTTTCGTACCCAGACTTGACTTTGTCAGCGTAACGGTTCATTACCCCCAACTCGTCTATCTCGACTATCTTGCCTTGGCCTGTACAATTCATTTTGTTGAAGAGGAGGATGAACATGTCCGCAAGAGTAAGCCGAAGAGACTTTCTGCGCTGGTCCGGCTCCGCCTTCGGAGTTGCCATGCTGGCCGCATGCCAGCAGCCGGTCGCGCCCGTGGAGTCAGGTTCTGCGCCTCCGAGCAGACCGTTTGAAGGGCAGACCGTATCCGCCGCTGGTATGCCTTGGATGTGGGAGAACACGAAGCCGCTTTATGAGGAGTTTCTGGAAGAGACGGGTATGGAGTTGAATGTTGCCACCTTCCAGCAACAGGAAATCACCGATAAGCTGATGCAAGCTGTGGCAACCAATACCTATTTCGCCGATTTACTGGCCATACCCAATAATGCAGCGGCCGATATCTGGGGGAACGATTTGGCCCTTCCGGTGCCGGAGGATCTTCTTAATGATCCGGAAATGGCATGGGATGATGTGCTGCCAGTTTATAGGGAGAAGGTCCTGGCCTGGAATGGCGTAATCTATGGAATGCCCCATGACGGTGATACGCATCACATGATGTTCCTCCACAGTCTGATGGACGATCCCGACAATCAGGCGAATTTTAGTGGTGAGTACGGCTATGATCTGAATCCGGACAGGGGCCCGCAGACGTGGCAGGAGCATCGCGACTACGCCGAATTCTTCACCGGATGGGACTGGAGCGGGGATGGCGATCCGAACTATGGCTTTGCGCATATGATGAAACGAGGGGATACGGCATTCTGGGGCTTCGCCTCACGCTGTACAGCCTACGGGAAACATCCGGATGACCCAGGTTATTTCTTCGACGTCGAGACAGGAGCGCCGCGAATCAACAGCCCGGCATTTGTGCGAGGTCTCACCGAGTGGAAGGATGAAATGCAGTTCGGTCCCCCTGGGATGATTTCAATGGGCTGGGGTGATGTGATTGAAGCGTCTCAGGCATTGCGTGTGGCGATGAATGTGGGTTGGGATGGTGTCGCCATGCACCGTGAAGGCTCGTTAGCCGCAGGCAAGTCTTCCTACTCGGTCCTGCCTGGCTCCTACGAGGTTTACAACGCCGGCTCGGGACAGTGGGAAAATCGATCTGAAATAAATTTTGCCCCATCGCTGGCCTTTGGCGGCTGGGAAATTTCAATTGCCAAAGGCGCCGAGAACGAGGATGCCGCCTGGGCCTTGGCGAAGCACTTCACCAACAAGGAGATGGGCAACACGTTTGCCTTCCAGGGATTCAAGAATCCCATCCGCATCAGTGATATTGCTGACATCGAACCCTGGATAGAAATCGCCGGCTTCACCGAGCGCAGTGCCACTACCTATCTGAGGGCGCTAAACGAAACGATGACGCATCCCAATTTGGTTCTGAATCTGCGGATGCCCGGTTGGACTCAGTACCGGGATGCGCTGGAGTTGGCTGTGTCAAAGGCATTGGCTGGAGAGGCCAGCCCAGAGAATTCCCTGAATGAAGCGGCCGAGGCATGGAGCGCAATCACAGACCGCCTTGGCGGGCCAGAAAAGCAGCGGGACAACTACAGGACGCACCTCGGGCTGGATTGATTTTTCAAAGTGGGGATGGCAGCACGCAGCTGTCATCCCCGACCCATCCTCTGATAGGGATGACTATGCAGCAAAACTCTACTGCCAAACAAGCCATGGCTGATTCGCACAGTAAGCGTCCGAGTCAGGGCATTCCGGATGTGATTTTCAAGTGGATTCTCATTCTGCCTGCCACAATAGCGGTCATAGCCCTGTTGATTTTTCCGTTCATGTTTACTTTGGCGGCCTCATTCACCGACTGGCACCTGTTTAACCTGAACGCTCCGATCAATTTCATCGGATTCAAGATGTGGGCGTCGGTACTAACCAGCAGCTACATCCATACGACGACCTGGAACACCATTTTCTTTGTCGGACTGGCCTTGCCTTTGGAGTTTCTGCTAGGTATGACAGTTGCTCTGGCGCTTAACGCGGCGACATTTGGTCGAACCTTCTTTCGTGTCTTCTTCTTGATGCCACTAATGTTTAATCCTATCGCGGTTGTATTTCTGATAGGAAAACTGATGTTGCAGGAAGACATTGGCCCCATCAATGACGTTCTAATGGGCCTTGGGTTTCCCAGGATAATGTGGCTTAGCGATCCCTTTATGGCAAAGATCACTATCGTGTTAGTAGATGTCTGGCAGCACACGGCCTTTATGATCCTGATGTTTCTGGCCGGTCTGCAATCGCTGCCCCAGGAACCATTCGAAGCTGCCGTTGTCGATGGCGCCACCGCAGTGCAGCGTTTTCGTTTCATTTCACTACCGCTCCTGGGCCCCGTAGCACTCACGGCTGTCCTGATTCGCGGGTTGGATGCGTTCAAAGTCGTGGACATCATCTACTCGTTGACCGGGGGAGGGCCTGGCCAGGCGACCGAGTCCGTAACCTTGACCGTTTTTCGGACGGGCGTGAAGGGTGGTGATATCGCATTTGGCTCAGCTGCCTCTTATCTGCTGCTGATATTGATGGCTGTCTTTACGGCACTGGTTTTGTTCGCCACCCGCAAATGGGTGAGGGTTTCATATTAGGAGGACTGCTCGAATGGCGGGAGAACGTCTGGTCGGACGTGTCATCGCTTATATTATCCTGGTCACCTGGACTCTTGTTGTGGGTATCCCGACTTACTGGCTATTTATCACTGCCTTCAAGAGACCCGAAGCCATCAACCGCGGGGCTACGTATATCCCCTGGGTAGACTTTCAACCGAGTTTACTTGCTTTCTACGATGTCTTTGTATTGCAGGGGCTGGCCAATAGCCGTCCTTTTGTTAACAGTGTCGTTGTTGCTCTGGCCACAGCAACGATCTCAACTGTAATCGGCGGTGCCGGCGGCTATGCATTGGCCCGGTTTCCGTTTCGAGCCGGCCCTTTTAACAACGATCGCATCGCCTTCGGTTTCCTGATTCAGCGCATGTTCCCACCAGCCGTCCTTCTCATTCCATTTCTGATACTGTTCCGCACGTTGCGGCTGCTGGATACGCGAGAAGGACTCGTCCTCGTCTACTGTGCCTTCAGTATTCCCTTTGTCGTTTGGATGATGCGCGACTTCTTTCGTTCGTTGCCTGTTGAAATTGAAGAAAGCGCGCTGATCGACGGCTGCAATCGCTTAGGTGTCCTGTTTCGGATTGCAATTCCCCTCTCCGCGCCCGGATTTGTCACCGCCTTTGTCCTGGTGATGATCGGCTCCTGGAATGAGTTCTTGTTTGCCTTGACCTTTATGTTTAACAAAGCTGTTACCCTCCCTCTCTATCTCACACTGCAGACTAGCATCCAAGCAGGCACCGAATATTGGAATATGGCTGTGATTGCAATTTTCAGTATTTTGCCCGTCGCAGTCGCCGGTCTGTTGCTTGAACGCTATATCACGCGCGGTCTGACCTTTGGCGCTGTGAAGTAGCGTTCGTGAAGACTAAGACCTCACTCAAACAGCTTTTCAGAGACTCAGGACTCTTGTTTGACGCGCCAATCGTTCTGAGGCATATTCGCGGTGTAGGTTGGCGTGGCGTTGAGTCTGCGTCTCATGGGCAAACTGCTCCTGCGGCAATGCAATCACAATCGATATAGCACACCAAGTATGAGGTACCAATGACAGACCGAGTAAAAGGAAAAGTTGCCATTGTAACCGGCGCCGGTTCGGTCGGCCCCGGCTGGGGAAACGGGAAGGCCGCGGCTGCACTCTATGCCCGCGAAGGGGCGAGTGTCTTTCTCGTTGATTACAACCTGGAGGCCGCCAACGAGACTAAGGCCGTCATCGAGCAGGAGGGCGGAGAGTGCTTGGTCTTTCAGGCCGATGTGACAGACTCCCAGGCTGTGGAACAGATGGCCGAGGCCTGCATCGAGACCTATGGCAGTATCGATATCCTTCACAACAACGTCGGTATCATCGAAGTGGGCGGCCCCGTTGAAATCAGTGAGGAAAACTGGGACCGGCTGATGGCCGTCAACGTGAAGGGAATGTTTCTGACCTGCAAGTTCTGTATCCCTCACATGGAGAAGCAAGGAGGTGGGGCAATCGTCAACATCTCCTCCATCGCTGGTATCCGCTACACCGGCTATCCTAGCGTCTCCTACAATGCTTCCAAGGGCGCCATCAACCAGCTCACCCAGAACATCGCCATGCAATATGCCCAGAAGGGCATTCGAGCCAACTGTGTCCTCCCCGGCCTGATGAATACACCCTTCATCACCCAAGGCCTCCAGGATGCCTATTCCGACGAGGGCGTCGAAGAGATGATCAGACAGCGCGACAACTTGTGCCCAATGAAAAAGATGGGAGACGCCTGGGATGTCGCCTACGCCGCGCTTTTCCTGGCGTCTGACGAGGCCAAATACATCACCGGCGTCAATCTCCTCGTCGACGGCGGCCTGACCTGCGGGTTCGCTCCGTAACAGCCTATGCCGAAGGAAGTCCTGTTTGTCGGTCCCCGGCAGGTAGAAATTGGCGAATATGACGACGCGCCCGTTGGTCGCAGGGACGTGAAAGTCGCCAATCTCTATTCCGGCATCAGCCACGGCACCGAGCGTTCCCATTATCGCGGTGAAGCCGTCTGGCATGGCCGCAGCGTGGAGCCGGACGGCTTCGTAACGGAGGGGCGTTCGATGAAACACCCCTTCACCTACGGTTACGAGGATGTTGCCCGCGTGGTGGAGGTTGGTTCGGAGGTGAATGAACTCGCGGTCGGCGACGTCGTGACGGGCTCGGCGCACCATCGAGAAACCAGGAACTTCAATCTGGACCAGGCAAAGGTCGGGGCAACCTCCCGCGGTGTGGGCGTTAGCGTCTTTCCCTACGCGCTGCCTCCCGACGATGACCTGGAAAAGTACGTTTTCATCAGTCTGGGCACTGTCGCGCTGGACGCCGTACTCGTGGGACCGGTGCGAATCGGCGAGAGTGCAGTGGTTGTCGGTCAAGGTGTAGTCGGTTTGCTGACCATGCAGCTGTGCAAACTTTCGGGCGCAGACCCCGTCATCGCGATCGACCTGCTCGATGAACGGCTGGAAACGGCGAAACGGCTTGGCGCCGATTACGCTCTCAACCCCAGCCACGGCGATGTCGGGCGCGAGGTGAAAAGAATCCTCGGCGGCCCGGGCGCCGACGTCTGTTTCGAGTGCTCCGGACGGACCGGCGGTATCGGACTGGCCATGCACTGCGGCACGCCTTTCCCCAAGGTCGTCGCCGTGGGCATGTATGACGGCCCCGCCGACGACCTCTATCTCGGCGAAGAGTTCTGCCGCAGCGCCGGGCAGATCCTGCACTCACGCAGCGGAGGGTATCGTCTTCCACCCGAGAACCCTGAGAGCGGACTTTACCATCGCCGCTGGGACATCATTCGCGTGCACAATGTAATCATTAAGCTCCTCCACACCGGCAGGCTGGACGTCAGCGGTCTGATTACGCATCGCTTTTCCCTGGAAGAAGCGCCTCAGGCTTACAAGCTAATCGACGAAGGCGCGGCAGGGATGTTGAAGGTCATCTTCGACCTGACTTCGGGGTAAGGCTATTCAGGTCGCAGAGCCATTTGCATTCACCTGGGAGGCTCTGCTCCGCCTATGGAGGGTCCGGCATGTCGAGCAAAGTAGACGCGGCCGTTGTCGTAGCCACGCGGACAATGGAGATCCAGTCTTTTGACCTTCCGGCTATCGGTGAGGACGACGGACTGCTCAAAGTCGAAATGTGCGGCGTCTGCGGCAGCGATCCCCGCATCTACAGCTGGACCGATCCAAAGCGATTTCCGCTCATCATGGGACATGAGCTCGTCGGGCACATTGAGCAACTGGGGAGCAGAGCCGCGGCGCGCTGGGGCGTCGGGGTCGGTGATCGCGTTATCGTCGAGCACCTGTTTGGGTGCGGGCACTGCCGCTGGTGCCTGCTGGGCGAGTACCGTTTCTGCAAAGAGCATCAGGGCTACGGCGGGACGACGCCATCCAGTGTGCCGCCGCACCTATGGGGGGCTTACAGCCAGTACATGTATCTGGCTCCCAATTCGCGCGTGCACCGCATTGCCGGCGATGTGCCTGCGGAGGCTGCGGCAATGACCTGTGCCAACATCGGCAACGGGCTGCGCTGGGTGCGCACGAAGGGCGGCGTTGCCATTGGCGATAACGTGGTTGTCATCGGGCCGGGCGGGCAAGGCCTGGCCGCAATCCTGGCGGCCAACGAGGCCGGGGCGTCGAAGATCATCGTGCTTGGGCTGACGCGGGACGAACACCGTTTCGAGCTGTCCAGGCAGTTCGGCGCGACACACACCATCAATCTCGACCATGACGAACCGGTCGAAGCCGTTCTTGAGCTCACCGACGGCGTGCTAGCCGATCTTGTCGTGGACCTGACCGGAGCCACGGCTTCATTTCCCCTGGCGCTGGACCTGGCGCGGCCTATGGGCGTTGTCGTCGTCGGTTCGAACACCGGCGACCAGGAGGTTGCCGTCGTTCCCAGCAAGATCCCGATCAAAGAGCTGCGCGTTCAGGGGGTGAATACGCATGATACGCCTGCCGTGCAGGCTGCGATTAAGATCGTCGAGTCGCGTCGCTATCCCATCGAGAAAATGGTCACGCACCGTTTTCCGCTGGAGGAGGCAGAAAGGGCTGTGCGTGCGGCCGGAGGTCAAATCGAGCTGGACGGATTCATCAAGGGCGTAATCGTTCCGAACTGAGAGGCGCTTCAATGGACATTACCTGGGATTACACGAATCAACGCGAGTATGTCAGGCGGGTCCGCGAGGGCATGCCGCCGGTGATCATCAGCGCGGTCGTGACGGGCGGGCATCAGAAGAGCGAGAACCCGGCGATGCCGGTTACAGCCGAAGAACAGGCCGATGCTGCGGCCGAGGTTTTTGCGGCCGGCGCAACCATCATCCACATCCACGCCCGCCAGGCCGAAGACCCGACCCAGGCATCGCATGAGGCGGACCGTTATCGCGAGATTAACGAACTGATGCGCGCCAAAACGCCGCAGATCCTGGTGGACAATTCGCAAGGATTCGCCGATCTCACCACCGCAGGCAGCGATTTCGTTGGAACGGCCCACCACTACAAGTCCGCGCCTATCGAGGCCGGCCCCGACATCATGGCCTTCAACCCCGGGCCAATGACCTTTCGCGGCGGCGCGGCCTACACGGGCGGCGACAGCGGGCCCAGCAAGGTTACTCTCGCCACTTTTGACGACTCGGAACGCACGGCTCACCGTCTGCGGGAACGCGGCATTAAACCGCAGGTCTTTCTCTACCACCCAGGGCACCTCGATATCCTGGACTACCTCATCCAGCGCGACGCGCTCGACAAGCCCTATTTCCTGCAGTTGGTCTTCGGACAGCAGAGCGGCATCAACACCAGTATGGACAGTTTTCTTTACATGGTGCGTAACTTGCCTGAAGATTCCCTCTTCCAGACCTGCGCCTTGGGTCTGGAAGAGCTCCATGTAAATGTGATGGCAATGCTCCTGGGCGGCCATGTGCGCACCGGGCTGGAGGACTGCATCCACTACCAGCGCGGCGAGCTGGCGCAGAGCAATGCCCAGATGGTGGAGCGTATTGCGCGTATTGCCAACGACCTGGGTCGGGGCGTCGCCACGATAGATCAGACGCGCCGGATGTTGGGCATCGACAACTGAATAGACGGCATGCACCGTCCCACATGCGACGCCGCCTCAGTTTCGGCCAGGTTCTCATCACCCGACTGCGTCTGCCAGCTCCGGCGAGTCCTCAGGTAGTGACAAGCAAGGGGGGGCGCATAACGTCACTACTGCGACCGTGCAAGAGGATAGTTTCCTGCCGGGCGCATCCCAGACTTTCGAACTGCGGCTGTCTGAATCAGGCACGTTCGGTTATTCGTGCCGTCACCTGTACAAGGAACTTAGACTGAGGAATGGACGGGACCGGTGCAGCATGATTTTCATGCCAAGAGTCCTCTGTTTTGGGTGCCATGCGCGCCCAACCTTTAACCGCTGGAGCCATTCGGTCATTCTCCGAAACGTATCAGGTCGGCGGCGGGCACAATGCCGGACAGGCGCACGGCTGGGAAGAGGGCGCACCGGTGGGTGAGGCATGTTGTTGAAGGGGGGCGTTGCGGGGGGAATCCCCCCGCACAGGACGGCGTTGGTCAGTGGTCAGTGGCTAGTGGTCAGAGAGCACGACACCTGGTTTGCTTGGGGACGCGAACTGGCTTCATCTAAGTCTTTGCCGGAGGCGTATGAAAGTTCGCCCCCATTTTGGACTGCACACGTCTTTACCTGTTCGGCGCTTGAACGACGCTAACCGTTCCGATATAATCACACCAGTCTTCCAAAGTCAGGTCCGGTTTCCGTGCCCCAAACAGGAACCCATTCACACCCCATCTATCGGAACAAAATGCCATGCGCAACACAAGAATTCTCGTCGTCGGACTGGGCGCTATGGGAAGTGCTACCCTTTATCACCTGGCCCGCCGCGGCGTGCCTGCTGAAGGCATCGAACAGTTCGAGCTCGGCCACGCCCTCGGCAGCTCACATGGCTTCTCCAGGATTTTCCGCGACATCTATCCCCATCCGCGCTACATTGAGCTCGCGGAGGCGACCATCCCGCTATGGCAGGAGCTGGACTCCCTCGCTGAAGAGAAGCTGATGCACTTCACGGGACTGCTCTACTTTGCCCGCCCCGGCAACAAGGACATCCAACGGACAGCCGAGGCGATGGAGTCGTTCAACAGACCGATTGAACGCCCGACGCCTCAAGAGGTTGCCGACCGCTATCCTGCGCTGCGTCTGCCCCCGGACACCGTCACCTGTTTCACCGCCCAGGCCGGCCTTCTGAACGTGGGCCGCTGTATCCTGGAGCACCTGAAACAGGCGCAGCGCTCCGGCGCGACTATACACGAGCAGGTCCGCGTCCACCGTGTCGATATCAGCCGGGAAACGCCCCTGTTGGAGACTTCCGCTGGCGAGTTTTGCTGCGACAGGCTGATCATTTCGCCCGGCCCGTGGGCCTCTGAACTCCTCGCAGATCTTTCGCTGCCGTTACGCGTGACCCGCCAGCAGGAGTTCTACTTCCGACCGAAGAACCGCGCCCCCTATCAGCCCGGCCGCCTGCCGGTTTTTGGCGACATGGAAACTAAATTCTACGGTTTTCCCGACTACGGTCCGGGCGTAAAGACCGCCGACGATGGCCTCGGCGTTGAGACCTCGCCCGGCCGGGTCGACCGACAGCTCGATCTGGGTAAGCGGGATGACCTGCAGAAATGGCTCGAAGCCATGATGCCTGACGCCGGTTTCACCTACGTCGAAGGCGGGACTTGCATGTATACAAACACGCCCGACCGGGACTTCATCATCGGCGCGCACCCTGGTAATCCGAACGTGCTGGTCGCCGCGGGATTTTCGGGGCACGGATTCAAATTTTCGACTCTTGTGGGAAAAATCCTTGCCGATCTGGCGTCCGAAGGGATTACCGACTACCCTCTCGACCAGTTCCGACCGGACCGGTTTGAGTAGGCAACTTGCAAGTGAATAATGGCTTGCGGTTGGGCCGAAGCTCTATGCCGGGAAACTGCTCCGGATTGCCGCAAAACTGAGTCTGCGGTGGAGAAAATGATGACCACAGCCCCCGAAGAGACCGCACGAAGACTCCGCGAGGAAACCGTGGTCATGGTCAGCCTGAACGTGAGCAACCGGGAATACTCGATGCGAGCACTCCAACAGGTGTGCTCGCTGCCTTTACTATCCTCTGCTCAACCGGCCAACCGACCCTCTTTTCAGAGTCTGCCGCAACCCCGGCCGCGAAAGGAGTTGCACCTCTGACCGAATCAAATATGAATGCCTCGGAACTGAACCGCATGAAACTGGCATCCGACCCGTATCGCCCGGCCTATCACTTCCTGGCCCCGCACAACTGGCTGAATGACCCGAACGGCACGATCTTCTGGAAGGGCAAGTATCATCTGTTTTATCAGAACAATCCTTACGACGCTTACCACGGCGGCGCAACGGGAACGATTCACTGGGGTCATGCCGTCAGCGAAGATCTTGTGCACTGGCAGGACCTCCCGATCGCGCTCGCGCCGGAAGACCCCTACGACCGGGACGGCTGCTATAGCGGCACGGCTTTTGTCAACATGGACGGCGTTCCGACCATCATCTACCATGGCGTGCGGGGCGGGATCTGCCTCGCCACGAGTCAGGATGAGATGCTGGTCGAATGGGAAAAACTGGAGGCGAACCCGGTCATCCCGACACAGGGCCCTGATGACGACTATATAGTAGACGGCGCTCCCTGCGCCTGGATCGAGGGCGACACCTACTACGCGTTAACGGGTAACACCGGCCAGGCGTCATTTGACGGCCTTGAGCCGGACAGGGCCTTTCTGTACAGGTCGAAGGATCTGGTGCACTGGGAATACCTGCATCCTCTTTACGAAGGCGGCAAGCACACTGAAACAGGTGAGGACTGTGCTGTGCCCGACTTCTTCCCTCTGGGCGACAGGCATGTGCTGCTCTTCGCCAGCCACAGTCGCGGGCCGCAGTACTATACAGGGATTTATGAGAACCAAAGATTCACCCCCACAAGGTACGGGAGGCAGGCTTACGGCGAGACCGGTTTCTCCAACAGGACGGGCATCCTGAATGAGTGCCAAACGCTGCTGGACGGTAACGGCCGTCGCGTGCTCTTTGGCAGGCTGTCCGAGGGTCGTTACGGCCACATTCAGCGGGCATCGGGTTGGTCGGGCATTATGGCCCTGCCGATGGCGCTCTCACTGGGTGAAGAGGGCGAGTTGCTCATGAGCCCGGTTGAGGAGTTGGAGGCGCTGCGCCGCAACCCTGTAAAAACGTCCGACCTCCGCCTGGCGGGAGATTCGACGGTAACCCTTGACGGCGTGCGCGGCAACCGGCTTGAGCTCCGGGCGGTTTTCAGTTGGGAGAGCGCAGAGGAGTTCGGCCTGAAAGTGTGCTGTTCGCCCGACGGCGCGGAACAGACGATGGTCCGCTTCAACGTCAATCCCAATGATTCAACGCAGCCTCAGGAAATGTTGAGCCCTGACAGATTGCTGGTCCTGGACGTTACCCGCTCGAGTGTCAGTCAGGGGGTCAAGAACCGGGAGTCGCAGCGCTGTACCATCAGGCACGCCTACGGCAAGCAGATCGAGCTGCGCGTCTTCGTCGATCGCAGTGTCGTTGAGGTCTTTGCAGAGGGCGGCTTTTACCTGGGTAAGCGCATCTATCCGGCGCGGCCTGACAGCCTCGGCGTGCAAGTCTTCTCGTTGGGCGGAAATGCGACCCTACACTCCCTGGAGGCGTGGGAGATGGACGCAATCTGGCCGATTTAGACTCAGGGCGAGACACTGTCACTTTCGGCCGGCCGCGCGTTTTAGCAGGAGGAGACGATTACGAGCTTTTCCGAGCGGCGACAAACCGAGACCGCGCAGCGCCAAAACCCAGCGCGCCGGACAGGACAATTTCACTTTCCCCTATTTTTGTCCCCTCACTTCTCGTGCGTTTCTAGGCTATACTTAGGCTGATCAGAACGCCCACAACAACCAGGAGGCATGACCCATGTCCCAGCCGCTTCGCATTCTCTCCGTCGGCGCTCATCCCGCTGACATTTTCGATCAATCGGGCGGGACAATGGCCCATCACGCCGCGCGCGGCGACTATGTCGGCTGTGTCGTTCTCACGCACGGCGCGCGTGTGCATGATAAGGTCATCAGTGACGAAATGCATCATCGCAGCGAAGTGCCTGAGGCCGACGAACTGCAGTCCCTCATGGCGGAGCGGTCCGATGTCAAGGCGGAAGAAGCCCGCGAAGCCTGCAACCTGCTGGGCGTTGAAGACGTGTACTTCTTCGGCGCCGACGATGCGGTCCTGCTCGTCACTGACGAGGCTGTCAGGCGGCTGGCGCGGCTCCTTCGTCAACTGAAACCGGACATTGTCCTGACCCACTTCCCCAAAGAAGGCGACGGCCTTACCAATCCGCATGCCATCGCCGGGCAAATCGTCCTCCATGCTCTCTCACTGGCATCCGGCGTAGACCCCGGCGACCGCAATCCGCCGCACAAGGCCGCCCAGGTCTTTTTCTTCGGCACCGGCGCGGCCGCGATTCCCCGCCAGGTCTGGCAGTCCGAGGGCGGGTATTACAACGATGTCTTTATCGACATCACCGATGTCGTCGACAAAAAGCTCGCCGCCCTCGACTGCCTCGTCAGCCAGGGCTACGGGGGGACCTACGCCCGCAAACGCATCGAGACCAGCGACGGCGCGTTCGGGATGTCCGGCGGCGTTGCCTACGCGGAGGGATTCATCTCCATGAACGCCGAAACGCACTACTATCTGCCGGTTACCGAGCGGGCGATGGAACTTGCACGCTCGTCAGACCACGAAAAGATCCAAGAGACATCCTATCGTGTGCCCGTTGACTGATATTAATCAGAACTGGGGCAAACGCTGCGACTGCTGCAGGCAGGCCGGGTAGTCCCCCGTAAACTGTAAGCCCGCTCCGAAGAAGGACCTGATCATGGCGTCGTCAAACCAATATGACCTCGATCTCAAACTGGCAGAGCTTCGTATCAACGGCTATGTGCTTTTCGAAGACCTGATTCCGGTAGAGAAGATCGACCGGATCAGGGAGGCATTTCTTCCCTACCTGGAGAGAGTGCGAACGCACGGCAATCCTGCCGGCGGTGTGGACCTGCACGCACGCAGCGATGACCGCCTTGTCTTCGAGGGGCGCCTGCAAGTGGTCAATCGCTACACGCTCTACATCCCTTGGGAGCAGCCGTTCGCCGACCCGGAGATCTACGAGAATCCGGTCTTGCTCAACTTTCTGGACCGCTATTGGGGCACTGAGGACTATCGCATCACCTGCTATCATTCGAACAACCCCTATCCGGGCAGCGAATTCCAGAGGTGGCATCGCGACGCCGGCATTTCCAAATTGGCGCCGCACGTTGGTCTCGAAGTCTGCCCCCATTTTGGAGTCAAGTTCCCCCTGGTTGACACCTGCGAGGAAAATGGCAGCTTCGAAATTCTGCCATGTACGCAGTATCTCGCTGACCCGGCCATGGAGGACCGATACGATGACGTACTGGAGGCAGGCGACTTCCCCTCCCGGCGCCGCCTCAATCTCAGAAAGGGAACGCTTTGGATCCAGGACCCCCGTACGCTTCACCGCGGCACGCCTAATCGCTCTGATCACGCGCGGCCGGAGCTGGTGATCTGCTACTCACTCCCCTGGTTCAACCAGCGCGTGCCTATCGAAATGACACAGGCCGAGTTCGAAAAGATTTCGGAGAGAGGACGCAGACTGCACGCCACCTGCCGGGTAATCAGTTAGCCTGACGCGGTCGACAAAAAGCTCTCAGCGCTAAAAACAGTCAGATCGGGAACCTACTTTCTGGGATGAGGCTCAAGAGGGTACAGCCATGAAATTCAGTCGCGATCAGTTTCTGGAAGAGGGATACGTGATCCTGCGGGGGGTCATTCCGCCGCGCCAACTGGGGGGTCTGCGTCGGGCCTATGAGCTTCTCGTCGAGCGGCAAAAGGAGATCTGGGCGCGCGAGCGGGGACCGGACGACCCGCCCGGCGGCGTATGGGAGACCCACGCGCAGCCGCGTCTCAATCTGGGACTACTGGCGAGCCAGATCGATGCGCAGACCATAGGCGCGGTTGAGATCTGGTTGCATGAAAACATGCAAGGGGTGAGCAGCCGCCTGCTCGGCGTGGAAGACGCTGCCGTCACCGAGATGATGCTCATGTGCAATCCGGTACGCGACCACGAAACAGGTGGTCATCGCGGCTGGCACCGTGACTTCTACCCGCCCCACACCGCGCCGCTCCGGGCCTACGCCGACGACAATCTCGAGAATGGCCCCCGTTACGTGCAGTGGAACCTCCCGCTCTACGACGACAACGTCCTTTGGGTCGTCCCCGGCAGCCATGCCCGGCTCAACACCGCCGAGGAAAACGCGGCCATGACTGAAGACGCTCGGGCGCCCTTGCCTGGCGCTGTCCAGACCCATCTCGCGGCCGGCGATGGGGTCGCCTACATCTTGCCCCTTCTGCACTGGGGCAGCCGCTACAACGCCAAAATGCGGCGCACAATCCACGGCGGCTTCTCGGAGTTCACCACGCACAAGGAACTGCCTTTCCTTGAGCATCTTTCTCGTGCGTCACAAGAGTCCTTCCGACGGTGGAACGGGCGAAGCACCCAGAAGTTCGAGCAGATCGAGGCGGCGCTGCGGGCGGTAGTCGACGGCGACGGCACGGCATACAGGCCGCTCTGGACAGGCTGCATCCTGGACGCGGCGAAAACGGCCGCCTGCTCTCAACCATCTTCCTGAGCAAGAGCGCCAAACGCATCCATCACCTGAAGAGTCCAAACTTCGACACCCTGCCCCAGCAGGAACGGTTGTGGGCTGAGAGCATCCATCCCACGACTCTTCAGTGGGGCAGGCCGCTCGCCAACCGCTTCACACAGAAGGAAGCCGGCAAGCTGTGGGCGCGCTTCAAGTTTGTCGACGATCTGCTGCAGGCTGATGAAGACCAGTGGGCGCCGGGCTTCCAGGGTGAGGAGACTCGTTACTATTTCGACCAGGTCCCGGCGGAACTCAGCGTAGAGGCTTTCGTCGCTACGTTCTGAGAATGGCTGGACCGCGTAGCATCGCATCCCAGGCGGAAGACGCGAACCGTGTTACATGGTGGCGCGTTCCGCCGAGCACAGGAGTCAGACTGTGGGAAACAAGCCAGTCAAAATCGGGTTAATCGGTACCGGAATGATCGCGCAGGTGATGCACCTGCCGCATCTGTTCGAGATGCCGGACCGTTTCGAAGTTACGGCCCTGTGCGATCTTTCCCCTGGCACGGTACAAGCCGTTGCCGCCCGGTTCGGCATTCGGCATACATTTACGGACTATCGCGAAATGTTGGATCGCGCCGACGTGGATGCGGTGATGGTGCTGACACGAGACCATGCCCAGCCGGCGACCGACGCGCTGCGGGCCGGCAAGCACGTCTTCATTGAAAAGCCGATGTGCAACAACCTCGACGAAGCCGATGAACTGCTGGACGCGCACGCGGCGAGCGGACGCGTGGCCATGCTCGGCCATCACAAGATCTACGACCCCGGTTACCTGGCCGGCCGCGAACGCATCCGGCAGATGCAGAACCCCAATCTGATCCGCCTCCACGATGTCAACGGGCCCAACGACCTGTTCCTTGAGCACTATGACATCGTGCGCGTGGATGACATCGACGCGCACGAGAAGAACCGCATGAATCAACTCCACCAGGACAGCCTGCAACGCGCCATCGGCGCCCAGCCCGAACCGGTCTTGCGCGCCTACGGAAAGATGTTGGGGCTCTTGATTCACGACATCTACATACTGGATGCCGCTTTCGGCCTGCCGGAGCGGGTCGTGTCCACCGATATCTGGAACGGGGGCGGGGCCATCGTCTCGATTCTGGCCTATTCCAACAGCCTCCGCTGCGTCGTAGAGACGACCGCAGTCCCGAATCTGCGCCTTTTCGACGAGACCATGACCGTCTACGCGCCGGACAGCGTCGTGTCGATCGTCTTCCCCAGCCCTTTCCTCAAAAACGCCGCCACAGTAGTGGAAGAGTGGCGGATGAACGGGAGCCGCTACCGCGAGTCCACCACCACCGCCTCATACGAGGAGGCCTTCAAGCTCGAACTGATCCACTTCCACGACTGTATTGTGAACGGTCAAACGCCCCGCACGCCCGCTACTACCGGCCGCGCCCAAATCGCGCTGCTGATCGATATGATCAGGGCGTACCGAGCATGGGGGCCCAAGTAAACGGCTGGCCAATGTAGTCCGGTGCAAGGTCGAATTTTGCCCGATCCAATGCCGCTTCTCTGCTTTCCCCATCCATTCCCTCTGTATTCCCTTCCACTTCAACCACCGTTTGTTCATCCTGGGCTCCGACTGAGAGCGAAGGACAGTGATTGCTCGGGGCGCCCACAGTTCCATCTTCTGGCCCGTCGCCCACACTTTCCAATGCGGTTCACCTAGTTAAATCTATGGTCCCCGAACGGATACACATAAAGTGGGCAAGCGGCGTATTGGCGCTTCCGGTTTGCAAGCAGGCTGCAAAAACAGACTTGACCGACTCATTCAAAATGAAATAAAATTATATTGTCTCCCCCGGTACCTGAATTTTCGTTTCCACTCGTCAATTTCATGCACGACAACAGGAGGCCAAGAGATGAGAAGGCGAAATCTCTCCATTGCCACCACGATTCTCGGACTAATCATGGTGCTTGCCCTGCTGGCGGCTTGTGCTCCAGCGGCCCCGACGGACAGCGGCGCCCAACAGGCCGCCGCCGACGAATCGGAAGAGGCCGCTCCGGCCGATGAGGGAGGGCCCAAGTACGGAGGAATTCTTAAGTTCGGCCAGGCGCAGGCGTCAACCGTGATCAACCCTTGGGGCGGACGACTTCATGGCGCGACCGAGTGGAACATCCTCCACCAGATCTATGAAGGGCTACTGTATTGGGACTCGGGGTACAACAACAACCCGTCCCTGGCCGAGTCCTGGGAGGCCGTCAGTGACACCGAATATATCTTCAATCTGCGTCAAGGCGTCCTGTTCCACAATGGTGAGGAGATGACATCCGAGGACGTCGTCTACTCCTTTGAACACGCGATGGATGAATCGATCTCCGCGTATGCAGGTTGGCTGTCGCCGGTCGCAAGCGTCGAGGCTGTCGACGACTACACCGTCAAAGTGACGCTTAAGGAGCCATACAGCCCATTCCTGGATGTGCTTGGCAGGCCGGCCGTGCTGGTCATGCCTGCTGGCACATTTGAGAAGGAGCCGTTCGAATATATTGGCACGGGACCTTTCAAGTTGCAGGAGTTCGAACCCGGTGTCAAGACCGAGCTGGTCAGAAATGAGGACTACTGGGAGGAGGGCGTACCCTACCTGGATGGAATCAGCATGTCCTATCTGCTCGACGACGCCGCACGCGCGGCCAACCTTTCCTCTGACGCGGTCGACTTCATCATGATGGTGCCCGGCGCCTCCTGGGAATCTCTGACCCAGCAGGAGTACAAGCTGTTTACAGGCGACACCGGCATTTTCTTCATGTTCACCTTCAATATAGGGCGGGAGCCGTTTAACGACCCCAATGTGTTGAAGGCGTTGCAGCATCTTGTCGACCGGCAGGTCATGTGCGATGTCTATACGGCTGGCCGCTGCAATCGCTATTTCGCCGGCGATCCTCAGCCTCCGAACAGCCAGTACTACACTGGAATCGAGTATTTCAAGGAACCTGACATCGAGAAGGCGAAGGAATACCTGGCCCAGTCCAACTATCCGGACGGTTTCGAAGTAGACCTCAACTTCTACGGCGCTGCCTCGGATGAAGGTCAGATCGCCGAGATCCTCCAGATCAGCGCTGCCGAGTTGGGGATACAATTCAATCTTCTGGCCACCGACCACGCGGTGTGGGTGGAGAAGGTCTACAAGGGCGAGTTCACCGCCGCCCTGCAGGGCCTCTACGCTTCCAGCCCGGACGATATCTTCTACGGTATCATGCATCCTGAGGGCGTGGCGCACGGCTTTGCGCCCAACTTCGACATGCCCGAGTACAACGTACTGGTCGAAGAGGCGCGCACGGTAACCGATCCCGACCGGCGCCGGGAACTCTATACCGAGGCGCTGACCATCGGGTATGAGGCGGGATGGCCACTCATCTACCTCTTCACCTATGACGATCGAATGGGCATGCACCCGGACGTCATGGACTATCAGGTAGATGGTCTGGGCACCGTGCGCTTCTTGAAGTACGTCTGGCTGGACCGGTAACCGGGTTCAGTCCTATCCAAGAGGACGCATCTCCCTGAAGTCTGGGGATGCGTCCTCCGTTTGGCGGCGTGTCTTCCCTTCTGTGGCTCGCCGCGCCCAAGTGGCATTTCCAAACTGTGAAAGAGGAGACGACCATATATGGCGCGATTTTTGGGTCGCCGTCTGATTCGAGCCGTGCTGACCGTCTGGGCGGTGGCGACCCTCGTCTTTCTGCTGATGCACGCGCTCCCTGGCGACGTTGTGCTCGTATTGCTCGATACTGTGGGCGCAGGGTCGCCAGCGGCCGAAAAGATGCGCCAGTTCCTGGGGCTTGACCGTCCACTCCACGTTCAGTATTTCGACTGGCTGGGAGATATCCTCAGGGGAGACATGGGCAATTCCCTGTTGGGCGGGTACCCTGTCTGGGATCTGGTGAAATCGCGAATTCCCGTAACCGTTGAACTGGCCGCTTTGACGATCCTGCTGGGGCTTTCGATCGCGATTCCTTTGGGGATCCTGGCGGCTGCCCGCAACGGAACTTGGGTTGATCTGCTGGCGATGCAATTTGGACAACTCGGAATCTCGATTCCGAACTTCTGGATTGCCACGATTCTGATTCTGGTCGTTGCCGCACGCCTGCAGTGGCTTCCGCCTTCCGGTTATAAACCTTTCAGCGACGGCCTCGGCGTCAACTTGCTGCACATGGTTATGCCAACTGTGAGCCTCGCGCTGCCGCTGGCGGCGGTGATGACACGCGTCGTGCGCTCGGCAGTGCTTGAGGTTCTCAGTCGCGACTACATGCGGGTGGCGCACGCCAAGGGGCTCCGCCCAAGGCAAGTACTCTGGCGACATGGCCTCAAGAATGCCGCGATTCCAATCGTAACCGTCATTGGCCTGGAGTTGGGCTATCTGCTGGGCGGGACGGTCCTTATCGAGGAGATGTTCTTCGTGCCGGGTCTGGGTCAGTTGACGGTGCGCGCTCTGTTGAACCGGGACCTGCCTGTGCTTCAGGGTGTATTGCTTCTCTACTCGACTGCATTCGTGTTCGTCAATCTTGTTGTGGACCTGCTCTATGGCCAACTCGATCCGCGAATTCGCTACCAGTAGCGCGGAAGAAGAACGGACATTTACGACGAGAAAACCGCTGCAACGTTTCCTGCGCCGTGCAGGCGGTCACCGTCTGTTCGTGGTCGGCTTTATCATTACCCTTGCGCTGATCATCACGTCGGTCTTCGCCCCCTTCTTCGCGACCAACGACCCTTTCGAGGCGGATTTCAGCCAGATGCTTGCCAGCCCGAGCGCGGAGCATCTGTTTGGCACCGACTACCTGGGACGCGACCTCTTCAGCAGGATCATTTACGGGGGGCGGTTCAGCCTGCTCGTCGCCATTCTGTCGATGGCACTGTCCGGCCTGGTCGGCCTACTGCTTGGGATCGCCGCCGGCTTTCTGCGCGGGCCTGTCGAGAACGGCATCATGGCGTTCATCGATCTGATGTTCGCGATTCCCGGTCTCCTGTTGGCCCTGACCATTTCGGTCCTGCTTGGGCCGTCCACGCAGAACCTGATCATTGCGCTCGCCGTCATCTATGTGCCGATTCTCTGTCGAGTAACGCGCGGCGCGGTGATCGCCGTGTCACAACTTCCTTACATTGAAAGCGCGCGGGCCGTCGGGGTCTCCAACCTGCGAATAATGCTGCGCCATCTGCTTCCCAACGCCGCAGCCCCGGTGATCGTCCAGATTACGATCGGGCTTGCCTGGACCATTCTTAGCGAGGCGGCCCTGACATTTCTGGGATTTGGCGCCCAGCCGCCGGCCCCTTCATGGGGCGCGATTCTGGCCGGCGGGCGAAAGTACCTGAATACGCATCCGGAGATGTCGGTCTTCCCCGGCATCGCCATTGCCATCTCCGTGCTCGGCTTCAATCTTCTAGGCGATGGTCTCCGAGACCTGCTCGATCCGACCTTGCGCGAACGCTGAAATGATAATTGGGGAGGAGTCCTCTCCCCGATACGCCTCTCATTCGACTTTGGAGCGTGAACGATGAAGATCCTAGTAACCGGCGCAACTGGACGCATCGGCAGCCGCCTTGTTGCCGAACTCCTGAGACATGGCCATCAGGTGCGCGCCCTCGTGATCCCGGCAGATCCTCTGCGGGCGCGGATTGAAGGACCGGGCGTCGAAATCGTGGAAGGGCAGCTCACAGAAAGAGACAGCCTGAAACCTGCTGTGGAGGGAGTCGACGCGGTCTACCATCTGGGCGCCCATCTGCCCCAGGGCCGCACCTCAGATGAAATCTTCGCCACCAATGTAGTCGGTACTTACAATCTGCTGGAAACCCTCGTCCCTCACGCAACCCGGATCAAACGGTTCGTCCTTGCCAGCACCGACAATGTTTATTGGAACCCCAACGGCGCCCTCTATCTGCCGGTGGACGAACAGCATCCCCGTATCAACGACGATCCGTATGGAATGAGCAAGATCCTGTGCGAGGATATGTGCTGGAACTACATGCGGCGTTGCGGACTGCCAGTGACGATTCCCCGTTTTGGTGTAACGCTGGCCTGCGATGAGCTTCTTGACCACACGTCGATCTGGGCAGACAAACTCTACCTGCCCGGATTCCTGAACCTTCTGAAATCCAGGCCGAGCCTGTCACCTGAAGAGCAAGAGACTGTCGAAAACTTGGGAGACCTGGATCCCCGCGACCCTACCCTTGTGATCGCCTATGACCCGCAAGGCAAAGCCGCGACGGAAATGGTTAATGATCCCCGAAATCTGGCCGAAGGGTTGCTCCTGCTCTTGGAGAAAGAGGTCGCTGTGGGCAACGTTTTCCATCTCATGGCGGGACATCCGTTCGCCCACGATGAACTGCTGAAATATATTTCTAAAGTGACCGGCTGGCCCTACGTCGAGGTGACTGTCTCAAAGGTTGTCCACTGGGAACTGAGCATCGCCAAGGCGCGAGCCGTCCTCGGATACAATCCTGCCAGAGACGTGTTTCAAATGATTGACGAAGCTTGGGCGCGAAAAACAGAATTGGAACGCCCGGCCTGAATTTTACCTTAAATCTTAACCAACTTCCGCGCCCGGTTCCCCTCAGTTCCCAGCTCTGCTACAAAGATGTTGCCGCGCGAATCACACCAAATCCCGTGAGGCATCAACAGTCCCGTTTCCCGCCCCCTGAATCGACCCACCAACTCGCCCGACTCATGGAAAATCGATATCCCAATTGGGGCCGGGCCTTTGCCCAGGGAGCCGCCCTGCTCCGCCACATACACAAGCTGATCTGGGCTGCAGTAGACATCGCCAGGCCCGTTTACATCCTCCCACATCGTGACGAATTGGCCTTCGCGGTCGAAAATCTGAATGCGGCTCGACTCCCGGTCACAGACCAACACACGCCCTTGCGTGTCGATGCCCAAATTGTGCACCAGCGCAAACTGCCCTGGCTCAAGCCCTGACGTGCCCCACGATAGTTCCAGCTCCCCGTCCGCCGAAAATCGGTGGACCTGCCGGTTGCCATATCCGTCGGCCGCGAAAATGCACCCGTCCTCCGCGATGGCCACGCCCGCCGGCATGTTGAACGGCGGGTCCAACGACGTGCCGTAGGGTGTCACTGTCATCATCGCCCAACCCCGCCGGCCCAGCTCCAGCAGCTTCTCGCCGTGCTGCGTGTGCTTCGTGACAACGTGCTCCTGCCGGTCTGTAACCCAAACGTAGTCCTCGGAATCAATGAAAATGCCGTGCGGCTCGGTGAACTCGCCCTCACCCCAGGAGGTGATAAAGTTCCCGGTCTCCGCCTCAAACGCCACCACCGGGTGCTTGTGGCGGCAGAAGACGAAAACTCGATCGCGCGAGTCCACCGCCACATCCGGTACTGAACCCAGCGACCACCCTTCCGGAACCTTTGGCCAGGAATCGTCAATCTCATAACGAAAATCGCCGTATCCAATAGGCATAATTTGTTATCCTCCCATACCATTCCAATGGTCAGGCCGAAAGCAGTTGTCTATTCCTTGCGCCAGTGGTCTTCGGCCCTGTCGACCGGCATGAAGTCCAGCCGCTTCCACGCGTAGGGCGTGTCGTAAATCTTCCACCTGTTATTCGACGCGCCGTAGACAATTTCGTAGCTGATACCGGGCCGTTCAACGCACGCCCGAAAGAAGCCGCCGGCATCCCGATAGCTGAACCAGCTCACCAGCGAGCGGTAGTCGCTGCCAGGGCGGTCCGCCACCGGCAACGTCCCCAAGCGAACGCAAATGATCTCCATCGAACGCACGTCCGGCCGGTCGATGTTGCCGCCCTCCGTGTAGTAGCGTCCCAATGACTCGCCAAAGATCTTGGTCGCGCCGTAGCGGCTGTCCGGTCTACCCGGATCATCCCCTTTGACGAGTGGGATGGAGTCCGGGTCCAGGCCGTCGTGCCGGCCGGAGAGAATGGACAGGTACGGCTCATCCCACTCATAGGCGCCCATGACGTGCATCGAGCTGGCGAAGATAACGCGGCGCACGCCCGCGTCATGCGCCGCGTCGTACATGCGTGCAGTGGCGATCAGGTTGGGATTGGTCAGCTCATCCCAGCCGATCTCGACCTCATGGCGGGGGTCGGCAGCCAGGTGGATGACCACCTCCGTGCCTTCGAAGATCGGCGGCAGCGCTTCCGCGTCGCAGAGGTCGACCTGCGCGGCATTGGGCCAGTCCGAGGGGAAAAGGTCAATGCCATAGACTTCGTGGTCTTGGGCGAGTACCGGCGCCAGATAACGGCCAATCTTTCCGGCAATGCCGGTGATCAGGATCTTCATCACTGTCTCCTGGTGGGGAGTTTGGAATCCAACATAAAGCCAATTAAGGCGGCTTCAGGCGTGACGACCGGCGCGCCGTTGCAAAGGGGGCAGCCGAACCGCGACTAGCCTGGGTCTACAGATCGCGGCCACCGCAATCGCCTGTCAGGCGTCCGATTCCTATTCATCGGCTCGATCTTGGCGAGGGCGTCCTGAGGCCAGTCGGCGTGCTGCCTGTGCATTGATTCATGAATCCAACTCTGCGTCGGTTCCTGCAAGTCCGAAAAGAACGGGTGGAACCATATCGTTATCACAGTCCTTTTCTCGCCCGAATGGTTGGTGTGCGCCGAGTGGAACATGCGCGCATACCCGACCACGACATCGCCGGCCCTGACCGGCACATCCACCTCGCCAGGATAGTCGCGGAACCGCGGATCGTCCGGGTCGTCGATGCGGTTGATCTCCCTGGTGTGGGCCTCCCCCATGTCGTGGAGGATGTGGCGGTAGCGGTGCGTGCCGGGGAGCAAGCGCAGGCAGCCGTTCCAGCGCGTCGTGTCCTCCAGGTAGTACATCAGAAAGATCATCGGCGGCCGATCGCTGTACGCCCGCGGGTCCTGCCACATCAGGCAGTCCTGGTGCCAGTAGAGCCGCGGCCCGCCCGGCGGTTTGCTGATGATCACCGCCTTCCAGAACTTGATGTCCTTCAACCCCATGCGGTCGAGCTCGGCCAGGGCGCGGGGATTGCCGATCAGGTCGGCTAGCTCAGGGTAGTCATTGGAATCGATCAGGCTGCCCGGGGACTTGCTCGTGGCCAGCCGTTCGGGGTCTACTTCCGCCAGGGCCTTGTCGACGCAAGCCCGCGTCCTGTTCAAAAGCCGTTCGTCGGCCACATTTTCGATGATGCAGAAACCATGCTCCATCAGCCGCGCCATGCGCTCGTTCGCTGCCAGATCCGTGGCCATCTGCGCTCCTTGCCTTTAATGGGAACTGCGGCGCTGGACTTCCTCCCATCACTTCTCTCTGTTCACTTCGATCAGTATTCTACGACCCAAAATCGGCGAGGCGCCGTCTTATCGGCCTCTCCCCCCTCTCGCTGCGAAACGCGCGTTGGTTTGTGAGGCGCCCTTCCCAAACGCGAACTGGGAATAGATGGCATACGCCCGGGCGCTTTCCAGTAAACCTCCCCCGTCGGCGGTTGCGCAGCGCTTATTCGGCAGACAAAGATCACCTCGGTCTGAAACGCGCTACCTGATCCTCCACCCAGGCCAGGTTGGCCTCCTTCGTGCGGCCTGCATTATGCGGGGTATGCACGATATTATGACGGCCAAGCAGCGACGAATCCAGCGCCACCGGCTCCTCATCAAAAACGTCTGCCGCAAGCGCGAGTTCATCGTCCAGTACGCGTCGGTAGAGTGCCTCGGTATCGCAAATGAGGGCCCGAGTCACCTGTACCACCAGGCACCCGCGGGGCAACCTGTCGATCAGGTCACTCCCTATAAGCCCGCGCGTATCCTCCTTCAATGGCAGCATCGGCACGAAAATTTCCGCATCCTTTACCAATTCCGTCAGGTGAAAACAACGCCTTGCGCCAGCTGCTGCAAAGGTCGCATCGGGCGCAAAAGGATCCCAAATGGCGACATCCGCCCCCATCGCGGCGCACCAGGAAGCATAGCGGGCGCCGATGTTGCCTGCCCCGACCACACGCACGCGCTTCCCGCTGAGCGTGCCGCTGGTGAACCGCGTATCGTCGCCAAATTGGGCGCCCCGCTGCCCCGGCTTTCCCACCGCCGGTGTGTATTCCCAGGGCGCATCGCTCTGTTGCATGGCGGCGTAAAGCTGCGGGATGCGGCGCAGACCGCAGAGCGTAAGGGCCAGTCCGTACTCGGCCACCGACTGCCCCCAGTAAACGTCGACGCGGTGGGCAATGATTTGAACGCCGCGCGCAGCGGCCTTGGCGAGACCGTCTGTCGGCGCATCGCGATGCGAACTGTGAAAACACTCCTCCAGAGCGGTAAATGGCGCCAAGTCCTCACCACCGGCAGGGAGGCCGAGCAGGACCAGCCTCTGCACCGAGGCAGGGTCTGGCGTCATCCGCGGCGCACGCGCCCCCGGCTCCACGGTGCGGTAAAATTCACAACCCTCTTCTTGCCAGAGTTCCCGCCAGTAGTCCCCGGCAAACGGCCAAACGGCGTCAAATCGTTCATGGACGCAAATCACCGATCTCATGTTTTTGTCATTTCGGGTGTGCCCGCCTGTCGAGGGCCTGGATGTGTTGGTTCTCTGCAATAATAAATGCTATGCCGAATGGTGTCCAGTCAATTTCACCCAACCTCTTGCCCAATTTACTCACTTCCTGAAATATGTTACCCTCGGCTTCGAATTCGCGAATTCCGCAGAGGTCAGGCAATGCGCGCCTCGCCAAGCCGCCGTTGTCTCTCCGCTGGCGTACACAATTCCGCGCAACCGCACAGGAGAACCCTTCCCATGACCAAGCCCGTCATCACCGTTGTCGGCAGCTTCGCCGTCGGCATGACCCTGCGGACACAACGAATGCCCGTTTTCGGCGAAACCATCGTCGGCTCCGACTTCGACATGGGGCCGGGCGGCAAAGGCTCCAACCAGGCTGTCGGCGTCGCCCGCTTGGGAGCCGAGGCCCACCTCGCCGGCATCATCGGCGACGACAGGTTGGGGGAAATCGCGATCGATCTGTACGGCCAGGAGGGTGTCGGCGCGAGCTTCCTGCAGCGCACGACAGAGATGGCCACGGGCGTCGGATTCATCATCCTCAACCACGACGGAGAAAACGGCATCATCCTCGACATGGGCGCGAACGAACTCATGGACAGCGCCTTCGTCGACCAGGTCGAAGCGCAGATTGCATGCAGCGATGTGGTGATGTCTGTGCTGGAAATCCCGGTCGCGGCGGCGGCGCGGGCCATGGAGCTGGGCGCGAAGCACAGCGTGCGAACCATCCTCAATCCCGCCCCGGCCACTGCCCTCGACGCGAACGTCCTCCGGAACGTCGACTACCTCACACCCAACGAGACCGAGCTGCGCATCCTTCTGGGCCTTGCCCCTGACGACCCCGCCGACACCGTCGAGCTGGCCCGCCGGCTGCGCGCCCGCGGCGTCGGCAATCTCATCGTCACGATGGGTGAGAAGGGCGCTCTCATTCTGACAGAGGACGGCATGGAGACGGTGGACGGCGTACCCGTAGAGGTCGTCGACACCACCGGCGCCGGCGATGCCTTTAACGCCGGCCTGGCGGTGGCCCTGGCCGAAGGCAAGAGCTTGTCCTCGGCGGTTCACTTCGCCAACAGATGCGGCGCATTCGCCTGCCGGGCCCTGGGCGCGGTCACGGCCCTGGCCACGCGGGCGATGGTCGACCAACATGGCCCCGCGTAGAAGAGCGGCACGCGGCAAACCGCTCAGTCCGCGGTCACCGTGCGTACCAGGATGCTCTTACGTTTTTGTCCCTGCGCGTCAGGATAGTTGAAGTCGGAGTAGGCAAGCAGCGCCGTGTTCTCGTCCAGCGCCAGCAGGGCGGAGTAGGAGCAGGTGTCCTGGCGCCTCTCGGCTGGCTCGACCACCACCACCCTCTGCTCCCATTCGAGACCGGCCGGGTCCCCGGTAGCGCGAACGAACAGCCCGGGCCGGCCGTAGGACGCCAGCGTTATCCCATTCTCCAGGGTCAGCATGCGCGGCCACACGCCGCGGTCGTCCAATACACGCGGATGGCTCCACGACTGCCCGCCGTCCAGGGAGCGGCACCAATAGAGCGGGCCGACTCCCAGGAGGTCATGGGTGCGAATCAGGCACAGCACAGAACTGTCCGGCATGAAGTTGAACTCCGGTTCGGTGAAGCCGTCCCGTTGGTCCGCGTAGGGATCGGCCTTCCTGTCCGGCTGGTAGAGAATCTCGCTCAGAACATCCCAGGAATATCCTGCATCGACCGACCGCAGATAGAGAATATTGTTCGCTGGCTGCACTTTGCCGTCGACGATTCGCTTCGTGTGAATCGCTTCCCAAATGGAGCCATCGGGCGCTATCTGGGAGCGGCCATGGTGAAACGAGGGCCAGAAGGCGTACATGCCCTCGCGGACGATACGGATTTCGCCTGGCATGCGCACGGAGGCCGTCTCTTCGATCCAGTCTTTCTCGCCCCTGCGCTGACGCAAGAAGCGCCAGCCTGAGAGATCCGCGTCCAGGTCGGCAGCTCGATAAATGTGGGTGATGCGGCTGGGCGCATCCTCCTGTACCAGCACCGGTTCGGGCAACGTCACCTCGGCCCGGGGGCGGGATCGCAGTTGCACCGGCAGGAGTCGATCTCCATTAGGCAAGGATAACCCGCCACGGGCATCGCGGCTTTCAACCGCTTCCCACGTCCGGCCGCCGTCACCGGAAAGCGCATGCCTGGTAGGCAACCCGTAGGCGGTGACTGAGTCCGCTTCGACGTGAAATTCAAGGTGGATTCGGCCATCGGGCAGGCGTTCAAGATGCGGAAACTGCCAGGGTCCCCACTCTCTTAACTCGACCGGGGCCTGGTCGATCAGGACCGGTTCGCCAAGCGTGATCTGAGGCAAGATCTTCTCCCTCTGTTCTTTCCCTCGGGCGGCTACAGCACACGTAGCCGCCGGCATCAAAGCAGGCCCAGTTCCTCAGCGCGATCCCGCACCGCCTCGGTAAGACCCGGCAGGAAATCCAGTCGCCCGTCGGAGCCCGTCCCGTGCCTGTCATAGAGGGCAGCCGTTTCATATATGGTGTAGCCGTCTAGCCGACCGGAACGATATGTATACTCGATCTGCTCGGCCAGCCGGCCGCCGTCGGTACCCGAAACTTTCACTGGCAGGCTCAGGTGCGCGGGCACGCTCGTCGCTGCCACTTCATCCAGCACGCTTTGCACGAAGGCGTCGTTGAGGAGACGTTCGGGCGGCCAGGCGCGCCCAAAAAGCGTCGTCTCGTCGGTCAAACCCGTGCGCAGCCAGCGGCGCCAGTGAAATGTGATGTTGCCGGGCCGGGAACGCACGCGCGACGGCGAGGCGTCCGGTCGGAAGGACTCGAGTTCAATATGGTGATGCAGCGGCAGCTCTGCCGCGGCCAGGCGCGCCTTGGCGGAGCGCAGAAACCTGTCGTACAAATCCCCCCGCACTTCACCCAAAAGAACCGGATCGTATGGCTCGACGTCGGGATTGACACCGTAGCGCCGTTCGTACTCTGCCGCCACCGGCGGGTTAAAACCATAGATCTGAGGTGAGTCGGTCCACGAACTGTGACAGGAAATGCGTACGTCCAGGCCGTCAACGCCGGCCGCGATGCAGTCGCTGACCCAGTCCATCCAGTACGCCTCGACCTCTGGGTAGCCCTCGCACAAGGAGCCGGAAAGGTATCGGTTGCGGCCCTTGGCAAATGCGATTACCCCGTCCGGTACGTCGTCCGCGTAGGTGAGAATGTTCTTGAACTCGGCGGCCGAGTTTGATACATCCAGGCGCACAACCGCGGAGCCCAACCCCGTGTCGTACTCAAGGTCGCCGCTGCGCAGGTCCCGCTGCGGCCGCCAGATCGCCTTATGGCTGGCGACCACGATCGGCAAGGGCCTGTCGTCCGGACCAAATGCGCGTATCATCTCCACGGCGGTGTTGGTAAACGTACCCTCTCCGTCTTCAAAACCGGTTGCAACCGCGATGAAGGGGTCCAGAAGATTGAGGCCGGAGATGTCCAGAACGCGTATTTCTTCCCCTTTGCCGGTGACGGGGTCGCCGTCAATATCGACCACGTCGCGCGGACAGGTATCTACGCCTTCCGTGACGTTGAACTCCAGATCGCGTCTGCGATAGCCGTTGTTGTCATCGCTCGTCCAAATCTCCAGGTCCTGCGGTCGGATGCGCAGCGGGGCCATATCCTTCTGCCTCAGCTGGATGCGCGTGACCGGCGTCTCGTCCAGCCCGCGCGGCAAATCCGCCTGCCGCGCCCGTACGCGTAGCTCAGGCCTTTCCAGCACCCACGGCTCTACATGGTAGCAGCCCCCGATCCCAGGCAGCCCCGTCACCCCTTCATCTGCCAGAACCGCCTGCGGCTTGGCGTGGCTCACCCCGTTCTCATAGGGCTTGATCACGGCGAAGAACTCCATGCCGCGCTCGTGCGCCAGGCGCCGACCGGCCCGCATCGGATCGCCCAGGTTGTCGAGCGTCCTGATCACGCCCCCCTCCGGCTTGTAGTGCTTAAACCACTCCCAGTGACCATCGTGATAATAGTTCCAGTAGACGCGGCGCACGCCCATCCACTGCAGCCGGTCCACCAGCTGCGCCAGCAGTTCCTCCGTGAATTCGAATCGCTGGCAGTCGTCGGGAAAGTCCACCAGTGCCGAGAGCAGGAAAGGGCGCTCATTCATATTGGGTCCTCATCGAATGTAAAGGATTGGGCGCCGGTTAATCGAGACTCATGCGGGGGTCGAAGGCGTCGCGCAGACCGTCGCCCATGAAGTTGATCGCCAGCACGGTGAGCAGGATCGCCATTCCAGGAGGTACCCAGATCCACCAGTGGCGTTCGAGGATGTAGATGGACTGGGCGCCGTTGAGCATGTTGCCCCAGGAGGGCGTCGGCGGCAGCACGCCCAGGCCAAGGAAAGAGAGGCCGGCCTCGGTCAGGATGGCGGAGGCGACGCCGAACGTGGCGGCCACGAGCAGCGGGGCGAGCACGTGCGGCAGGATATGCTTGAACATGATATTGCGGTCCTGCACGCCCAGGCAGCGCGCGGCCATGACAAAGTCCCATTCTCGCACCGACAGGATCTGCCCGCGCACCAGACGGGCGGAGGTGGGCCACCCCAGCAGGCCGATAACCGCCATTACATTGTAGATGCTGGGGCCGAGGACCGACACTACGGTCATGATCAGAATAAGGAGAGGAAAGACCATCATAACGTCGGTGACGCGCATTATGGCCATGTCGACTGCGCCGCCGTAGTAGCCGGACAACGACCCTAATATCAGTGCGATCAGGATTGAGATTGAGACTGCAACCAGCCCGACCGAGAGGGAGACGCGCCCACCGTATACCACACGCGACCAGACATCGCGTCCTGCCACATCGCCGCCCAGGATGTGCTCGGCGCTGGGCGCAGCGCGCGTCAGGCCGGAGTGAATCTTTTCCGGGGGATGCTGGGTCACGTAGGGCGCGGCCAGAGCCAGCAGGGCCACAATCGCCAGAAAGATCATGCTTGCCATGGCCATTTTGTGGCGACGAAAACGGAGCCAGAACCGGGCGCGCGGCGTGGCCGTCGCGGAGCGACGCGTCGGTTCAAAGAGTTGCTCAGGCTCCGCTTGCTTAACTGTCATTTTCCTCAGCCTTCTTCATAGCGAATGCGTGGATCGGCTACGGTATAGAACAGGTCCGCAATCAGGTTGCTCAACAGCACCAGAATCGCAGTCAGCAGCACGCCGCCCATCATCAGGGGGTAGTCTCGCATGTTGGCGGCCTGTACCATCGTAAGACCGACTCCGGGATAGTTGAACACTGTCTCGATGAGGACCGCTCCCCCAAACAGGAACGGCAGACGCAGGCCGAGAATGGTGATGATTGGCAGCAGTGCGTTGCGCAGTCCATGCCGCAGGACCACAATGCGCTCCACCAGGCCCTTGGCGCGCGCCGTTGTCATGTAATCCTGACTCAGTACTTCCAGCAGGCTCGACCTTGTATAGCGCAGGAGGCTGCCGGTGGTCTCGTAGGCCAGGGCGAGGCCCGGCAGAATAATGTGGGCCAACCGGTCTCCGAAAGAGGGCTCCAGGCCCGGCGTGGTGACGCCGCCGGTTGGCAGAAGGTCCATACGAATTGCAACGGCGTAAATGAGGAGCAATGCGAAAAAGAAGCCGGGCACAGCCACGCCTGCGAAGGCGAATGTGGTCAGCACGCTGTCGAGAAGCGAATAGGGTTTCAGGGCGGAGACGATGCCAAGCGCGATCCCTGCAATGGTCGATGTCATCAGTGCAAAGATCATGACGGGCATGCTATTGCCCAGGGCGCGGAGCATCACATCAAACACTGGCGTGTTAAACCAGATCGAATAGCCCAGATTTCCACGTATGGCCTGACTCAGCCAGAGCAGATAACGGACGGGGATCGGTTTGTTCAGGCCAAGCGCCTCTTTCGCCTCTCGAACATCCTCCTCCGTCATGCTGTTCAACTCAAGAGGATCTATCATGGCCGACAGCGGGTCCCCCGGCGCCAGCGCGAAGATCGTGTAGTTGATAATCGTTACGCCTAGCAAGAGCGGGAAGACCAGGAGAATACGGCGCAGAATGTAGGTTGACATATCAGAAGAGTGTTTGTTGGTCCTCCGGGGCGGTTACGTCCCCGGAGGACCGGTGATCTGTTAATCGAAGGTGGTCAGAGTCGACCGCCGCTATGCTTCCATATAGACGTTGACCCAGTCGATCCAGTTTGTGCGGGGACCGTAGACCGGAACGACCGAACCGCTCTGCACACGCTTGTTTATCACGTGAATGCCGGGAACCTGGGCGATTACACAGTGCCGCTGGAGATCGGCAGCATACTCTTGCAGCCGCAGCGCGCCTTCGCGCAACGCTTCCGGATCCTCCACAAGGATCAGCTCATCGATCATCGACACGCCCTGCTCATCGACGTCTCCCCAGCGGGGATCGGTGAAGTTGTGGATGAAGCCGCCGGGCGTCAGCCCCCAACCATAACCGCTGAAGAGCGTATCGAAGTCGTGCGGAGGATTGTTCAGGATGTTGGTGTATTCAGCGGCCATGACGTGGAACTCGGTCTTTACGCCGACAGCATCCCACATTTCACGTAACATGGCATAGAGAGGCTCGTAGGTCGCTGAGAGCGAGGACATCCCCAGGCGGAACGTGTAATCGAAGTCCCAACCGCCTTCCTCCAGGAGCTGCCGGGCCTTTTCCGGATTGTACTCGTACCACTTGGCCGAGTCGGGGCTGATGCCGTAGTCGCCGTACCATAGCGGCGCCTTGGCGCCCTCGACCGTGCCGAAGAAGAAGTCTTTGGCAATCTGCTCGCGGTCCAGCGCCAGGCTCAGGCCCTGCCGCACCCGCTTGTCGTTGAGCACGTAGCGGAGGTTGTGATACCAGGCGAACGCGCTGGGGCCGTGGTTAAGCACGATGTCGACATGCTCCATCGCCTGGAATCGTTCGTACTCCGACTGCGGCGTGCGGATGGCAATGTGGCACTCGCCCTTCTCAACCGCCGCGGCCATCGCCAGCTGATCGGTATAAGGGACAAAGGCCAGCTTGTCCAGTTGCGGCTTCCCGCCCCAGTAGTCGTCAAACGGTTCATACTCGACGATCTGATCGGGGATGTAGTTGCTGACCTTGAAGGGCCCTGTGCCAATGCCCTGCTGCTTGGCGTACGGCGTGTTCTTCAGGCCCTGCTGCCCCTGCTCGTCGATGCCCCACTGGTCCTCCGGGTACTGGCTCAGGAGGTGTTTGGGCATGATGGGGAAATTGAGCAGCTTCTCAAGGAAAGCGGCGCGGTAGGGGTTGGTCATGTGAAAGACGATTGTATGGTCGTCAGGCGCTGAAATCCCCGTCACCGCGTCAGCCTCACCTTCGGAAAACTCGGTCATGCCTTCGATGATGCCCTTGAAGTGACGCACACCGTTCCACTGGTTGACGTTCGGATGGCCGACAAGGCGTCCGATCGTGAACTCCACGTCGGCTGACGTGAACGGCTCGCCGTCGTGCCACTTGACGCCTTGGCGCAGATTGAAGGTCGCGTCATTGCCCTCAAAATCCCAGCTTTCCGCCAGTTCGGGCAGCCAGGTGGTATAGTCGGCGCTTATGTTGACCAGGCAGTTGTGCGTCAGACCGACCAGGTAGTATCTTCTGTTGCCGGCATTGTGCTCCATTGCCAGCAGGTCCTGGTAGCTGGTCTTCTGGGGATAACCGAAGACAAGGGTGCCTCCCATGCGATCCGATTCCATCGCGGCTTCGTCTGCGGCAGGCGCCTCGCCCGCAGGGGCGGCTGTCTGCGTACAGGCCGCAAGAAGGCCGCCGGCAGCGGCGATGGCCGACCCTTTGAGGAAGTTGCGGCGTGAGAAACTGTTTGATTCAGAGCTTTGCATGGTCTTTTCTCCTGAAATCTACAGTGACCGTCCTATTTGCCGGTATATCTGCAGTGAATCACGGTTAACATTTGGCGATAGTCTCCTCCTGACCGAGGACTGTCCTCGAAAACAAACAGGCAAATCGACTCTTCGGAATCTGCCCGCCTATGCGTGGGGGCAGACCGCCGGCGGTTGCAGGGTCAGCGCTATCCCAATTCCAACTCCAACAGGTAGATGCGTTCGCGCTCGTCCGGCGTCATGCTGTCCGGCGGCAGCGTGGAAGTGGGATAACGCGCCAGGATGCGGCTGCGAACTTCTGCGTCGGTCGGCACAGGCATCCAGCCGTAGGGCATGCGGTCGTAAACAATCAGCAGCCGGCCCGGCTCAACCTCCAGCATCGAGGTATAGGATGTGGTCTGGTCCGGCAGGTCGAAATTGTGGTGGACGGTGTAGTACTGTTCTCGGGTGACCGGCTCCAGGCCGTACTTGCCGGAGCTGATCTGATGGGCCTCGCCCATTTCGGCGTTGTGGTGGGCCATGAGGTCGAACGGCTCCCAATGCTCGCCGCGCGGGTCGGTCGAGATCCAGATGAAGAGGCCCGGCCGGCCGCATGAAATCACCAGCGCGCCGTTGCTCAGCCGTTTGACATCGGGCAGCACGCCCCAAGCCGGCAGGCGGTCGATGGGGGACCAGGACTTGCCCTCGTCGCCGGAGTAGGCGCGCGCCAGCAGCTGATCGCGGCCGCCGCCCATGCGGCCAACGCACATCAGGTCGCCGTCCTCCAGGCGCACCAGCGATGCCTCGCAAAAGCCTTCCCACGAATCGGCGCCGGCCTCCGCGCCGCAAACGGTGGAGAGGTATTGCCAGTTGCGGCCTTCATCCTCCGAGACCATCACCACAGTGCTGTAACGCGAGTCCCCGGCGAAAGTCATATAGGTTGTGGAAAGATAGCGCCCCGGCTCCAGTTCGATAATGTCGAGAAAGGGCGAAAGCTCAGCCCAGCGCGTAGGGCTCTGTACCGTGCGGGCCTTCACATCACGCGGCAGACCTTCAATGCGTGCGCCCCACAGTTCGACCGTGTACTGCTGGCCGCTCTTTTCGATCCGCCCATAGTTGCCCACGAAGGAGCGCCACTGGCCGAGAGGATCCGGCTTATACGGCTGGTTGGGGCCGGCCAGCGAACCGTCCGCCAGACTGATGTTCAACCGACCGCTGAGGCCGGAAACATCGGCATGCTGGGTCCATGTAGCGCCTTCGTCCTTCGAAAGCGAGATCCCGTTGACGTTGGTCAGGTTTTCGCCCGAATCGGGGTTCTTGCTGTAGGAGACGATCAACTCGCCGGTGGAAAACCGTCGTATGCTCGGATACCAGCAGAATCCGAGACCTTCTGCCACGATGCGCGGCGTCCCTGCAGTGAATCGCAGACCGCCAAGCTCAATCTCCTGCGCCATTTCAATCTTCCTCCCCCGGAGCCGCCAGACTGAAGGCTGCCGGTGTTGCGAAAGGCCGTGCTTCCATCAATGCCTAAATCTCCCCCCGCACGTGCCCTTCTATCCGAGAAAGCGTCGGATTCTCGCTCGTCGGGTCCCCGCCTCCGTAAAACCAGGATAGGGGAAGTACCTTTAACCGGTGCCCGCGCGCCCTCTGTCCGGCCATGTCAAGCGGAAAATGGTTGTACTGAATCAACACCCGGTCCTCCGCCACATGCACGGCCGGATAGGACCACATGCCATACCCTTCCGGCAACGGCTCAACCGACTCACTGTCGCAAACGACGGCTCCTCCCGGCGCCCCGTACGCTCCCTCCGGACGGACCGTGTAGAGAGGGCCGGGTTCGACATGCGTCTATTCGTGAATCGATTCCAGGTTCTGAAAATGTTCCCAGATGCGGCCCTGATTGCGGCTGATCGCGGTCGACAGCCGCGTCCGTATCAATCCCCGCTTGATCTCCGCCTCGCTCTGCTGCGTCCAGACGACGAGAAGATGCCCTGTATCGGGGAACCGGCGGATCTGGGCCGGGGCCTGCGTGCCAGCCAGCTGCGTCGGTTCGGGACGGGTCCACGTGTCGCCGTCGTCCTCCGACCAGGCCTGGTACATGCGTCCCAGGCGCGTACGCAGAATCATCAGCAGCTTGCCCGGGGCATACTCCACGAGCGTCGGCTCGTTGGTCAGCTCCCAGCGCCCGCCGTACTCCATGATGACGAGCAGCTCGCCGTCGCTGTTCTTCTGCCACGTCTCGCCTTCATCATCGCTGTAGATCACATAGCTGGCCGTAAAGTGGGGATCGTAGAAATGCGCGCTCGTCGAAACAAAGACGCCATCTACATACCCGCCTGGAAACGGCGCCCCCTCCTGGTGAAAACCGCCCTGCCCAATGCCAAAATAGACCGGCAGTATGATCCGGCCGGACTGCGTGCGGATCATCGTGTCGTTGAGCGCATGCGCGGCCAGCATCCAGTGGTTCATCAGCGTCAGACGGGACCAAGTCCTCCCTTCATCCTCGGAGCGCCTGAAGACCATCTGCGACTCATAGAGCCGAGTCGTCCCCGGCCGCGTCCGCTTTGTCGCCATCCCGATCGCGCCGCCTGAAAGCTGCACGAGCGAACAGTTCGTTAGCGTCAGCGGCTCGCCGTTCTCGTCCAGACCCGCATACGGCTCGTTCCACGTTATGCCGCCATCGGCGCTCACGGAGAAGTGCGTGCCGTTGCTGAAGAGGACGCGGCCGCCTTCAAGGCCCAGAAATGCGTTGCCGGGGAACTTCCCGTCGTGGAAGGCCAGCAACTCTTCCGGTCTTGTCATCGGTATATTGCTCATGGGTGCCGCCCCCGTTGTTCCTGTTCTTTCTGAACAATGCTGTCGCCAAAAAGGATATTCTGGGTCGCGGTCCGCATTACGCCTGTCGACCGTTCAAATGGCTGGTGCGCTGCCCCAATTCGGTATAAATGCTGTACCGATCATGTTCAAGGCCGCTGCCCTGGCAGGACTGTGTTCGGTTGTTGTGTGGCATAACCCACATACCGGGCGAGGTTGAGAGACAGCGAGTTGTTGTTTCTAAGAATGCTGCACGGCGGTTCGTCCTGAAACTTACCCCGATCATTGGTCGCACTCTGTTACCAACACAGCCTGCCTATGTATTCGATGTTATAGCATATTGCTGATTCAAGGTCAAGCAGCAGAAATTTCCCCCCAATACAGGCCCTCTTTCTCTGTCACCCGGTTGACGAAGGTCGACTGACCTCCTATACTTGGAATTCATTACCTCATCCGATGGACTCGAGCAGTTCATGCAAAGAAGAAGCTGCCCAGGAAAACGTTAGAACGCGAGGCGTTTTCACTCATCGAAGGCTCCTGTTCCTTTCACTCTCTACAACACCCAGGCAAAACAACCATGAAAGTTCTCTACCTGCGCGCGTCAACCGGACTCGACGGAGCCTACCCGGATTTCGTCAAAGCCATCGAAGGACGCTACCCCTTCGCGGTCTACGACCCCGACAAGCCGATGGCTGACCAGTTCGAGGGCGTGGAAGTCGTTGTCGACCCAGGCGGCGCCGTTGGCACACGCGCCCTGATCGACGCAGGCCTGGCCGCCAACGTGAAACTGTGGCAGGTCACGACCAACGGCACCGATCACGTCGACGTGGCCTACTTTCTGGAGCAGGGGATGCCGCTGGCCAATTCGCCCGGCCGGCTGAGCGCGGTGCCGCTGGCCGAACATGCGCTCATGTGGATCCTCTGTTTCGCCAAGAACTTCAAACAGAATCAAGCGGCTGGCTGGCAGCGCGAGTTAGTGGAAGAGCTGGCCGGCCAAAAGCTGGGACTGATTGGTTTTGGCGCCAGCGCGCGTGAACTGGCGCGACGGGCCTGGCCGCTGGGACTGCGCATCATGGCCATCGACGCAGTCAGTTTCCCGCGGGCCGAGCTGGACGAGTTTCACGTCGAGTTCCTGGGACAGCCGGAGCAGCTGGACCATGTGCTGTCTCAAGTCGACTATCTGTCACTTCACGTCCATCTGAACGCGACGACACGGCAAATGATCGACCGCCGCGCCCTAGGGTTGATGAAGCCGAACGCAGTCCTCATCAATGTCGCGCGCGGTGAGCTGGTCGACGAGGCGGCGCTGGTGGAGGCACTTCAGCAGGGCCGGATCAAGGGAGCCGGGCTGGACGTTTTCGAGGAGGAGCCGCTGCCTCAGGACCATCCGTTGCTGCAGCTGGACAATGTCTTTCTCACACCCCATTCATCGGGATACACGCCGGACACGCCCCGCAGGCGGATGGAGGCCGCGGTCGCAAACGTGGAGCGCATCGCTACGGGGCAGCCGCCGGGCGACCTGGTCACCGAACTGGTGCGCTAAACCAGCAGGATCCTAATGGGGGAGCAACACACTGATTCGTAGGGCTCCTTGAACGGCAAATCGTGACCAGGGACCGCACACTTAGGAGAGAACATGACGAAATTCAAAGTAGCCATGGTCCACATGGACCCGGAGGAACTGCCTGGCTGGGTGCCCGAGACCATGGCGAGCCATGACATTGAGTTCGTTTTCCAGGAATGTGAGACGCGTGCCCAGCTCGCGGCCTGCGCAGCAGACGCCGATGTCGTGTGGGTCTTCGGCGGCAGCCATATCATCACCGACGAGAGCCTGGCCGATATTCCCCGCTGCGGCGCGCTCATCCGCACCGGCAGCGGCACCGACAACATACCGATCGACGCCGCCACCGCGCGCGGAATCATCGTTGCCAACACGCCTGAGGCCTTCAACGACGGCGTGTCAGACCATACGATCGGGCTGCTGCTTGCGGTCGTGCGGCAGATCGCCATTCAGGACCGGTTGGTGCGAAAAGGCATCTGGGACCGGCACGCCGCCTTCCCCGGCTGGCATCTGCAAGGACAGACGCTGGGGCTGATCGGATTCGGGCATATCGCCCGCCTGGTAACGCGCAAACTGAGCGGGTTCGAGATGACCGTCCTTGCCCATGACCCGTATGTGAGCGCCGAAACGATGGCGGAGCACGGCGTGCAAGCGGCTTCTATGGAACAGGTTCTGTCTGCCTCTGACTTCGTATCACTTCACTGTCCACTGATGGACGGGACCTACCATCTGATCGGCGAGCGTGAACTGCGGATGATGCAGCCGCGCGCGATCCTGATCAACACCTCTCGCGGTCCGGTGGTGGATGAACCGGCGCTGTTGCGGGCGCTCACCGAGGGCTGGATCGCAGCTGCCGGTCTCGATGTGTTGGAGCAGGAGCCGGCGGCCGCAGACAATCCCTTGTTCAGCCTGCAAAACGTTGTCTTCACCCCGCACATAGCCGGCTATTCCGATGAATCACTGGATAACAGCTGGCGTTTTTCGGTTGAGACCGTCCTGGATCTTGCCCAGGGCCGCTGGCCCCGTTCTTACGTAAACCACAGTGTCAAGCCGCGCTGGCAACTGCAAAGGAGATGAAGGCATGAAAGGTTCGGACCTGAAGAAGCGCCTGCACGGAGGAGAGGCCGTTTACGGGACTTGGTCCGTGTCGACCGATCCGTTGGTGGCGGGCACGGTGGCGCGAGCCGGCTTCGACTGGATCAGCGTTGACATGGAGCATTCGCCGCGGAATGTGGAATCTCTGCGTTACGTCTTGTGGATGATACGGGAGACGCCGACGGTGGCGATGGTACGGGTGAAGGACAACCGGCCCGACGAAATAAAACAGGCGCTCGACAGCGGCGCAGACGGGGTCGTCGTCCCGCTGATCGAGTCAGTTGACGACGCCCGCCGCGCTGTGGCCGGCTGCAAGTATCCTCCCGACGGCGTGCGCGGCTACGGTCCTTTCATGCCGTCGTTCGGGGGCGATGACCGCGCCTACCAGAGCACCGCCAACGACGAGACATTGGTCTTCGTTCAGGTCGAACACTATCGCGCCGTCGACGTTATCGAAGAGATCGCGGCGCTCGATGGGATTGACGGCTTCATCATCGGCCCCAACGATCTTACGCTTTCGATGGATATCTTCGGCGCCTGGGAGAGCGAGGCGTTTATCAGCACGATTCAGAGGATCGTCCGCGCCGGGGACGCCAACGGCATTCCGGCAGGGTTCCCGGTGGATGTGCTGGGCGGGGCTGAGGCCGGCATCGCATGGGTAAAGGAGTATGCGCCGAATTTGCGGCTGCTGACGATTGGAGGTGACCTTGGCTTCGTCTCCACCGGCGCCGAGGCCGCGCTGCAGCAGTTAAGGGAACCAAATATATAGATTGACACACTGTGCCGTATGACAGATCGCGAAATCATTTTAGGTTAGAGGGAATATAGGGCAAGAGCAGGGATCCTCGGTCAATCCCAGGGAGTTGTGCCAAAAGCATATCGGACTATAATACCTCCTTGTGATTGAGAGACTGCAGCAGAATTCGGCAGAGCAAAAGCCTGCCGAGCCGATTTGCGTTGGAAGTTGATTGAGGCCAGCCGAGGAAAAATTATGACGCAGGAAGACTATCGCCTTACCGAAGAGCAGATCCGGCTATTTGAAGTTTTCGGGTTCCTGGTCCGGAGAAATCTGTTTAGTCCCGAGGAGATGAACAAGATAAACGAAGAGTTCGATCGTCGCCTTGCATCCATTCTGAAGGAAACCGATCCCGAAGAGAAACGTATTTTCAACAACTGGAGTAACCGGACCCCAGAAACCCCCTTTATTGCCAGCTTGCTTGAGGACCCGCGCATTTATCTGCCCGCGGAACAGTTGATAGATGAAGATTCCGTTCCCGTCCATTCTAACGCCAACAGCTATGAGAACAGTACCGATTGGCATCCGGATTGGAGCGATCTTCATCTAGTGGCAATCAAGAACGTCATGTATCTGCAACCGACAACCGCTGACCGCGGCGCATTGCGTGTCATTCCCGGGTCGCACAAAAATCCATTGCATGAAGAACTTCATGGCATGGGATTGCGCAGTACGTTTGGCCCCAAAAAGGCCCGGTTCTTAGAAGAATCTGGCCTGAGCGGTGAAGATATTCCCTGCTATGTATTCAGTTCAAATCCGGGTGATGTCATTATCTTCAACCAGTTGACCTGGCATGCTGCTTTTGGCGGCTATAAAGACCGCCGCACCTGCACCTTTAATTTTGGGAATTATATACCAAAGTAGACAAGGCCAAACTCAGAGAATAGTGCTAATGTGTGACAAGCTGTGCAAAAGTGCGGGGGCGTGTATGACTCAGTCTGAAGTTTCCGTTCTCTCCGTTTTTCAGCGACCATTATACTTAACGAATCCTAATCTGTGTATGTCAGAGAGATTGGAGCGGGCAAGAAAGATATCGTCCAGCAGTCGGTCAAAGATTTCCTCGACTTGTCAAAGCAGTCTGATTGTAGTAGGCTGGCGGCTAGTAACGAAATACCTGACTCGGAATATTGATGTAGTCACCCCACCACCCAATGCACAAATGGATAAACAAAAGAGCGATGGGCCTGATCACGACGCTAGGGCTGTTGCGAATTATCTATTGGATTTAATTCTCAAAGATGGGAAGAAAATAAATCAACCAGATCTCCTCAGGCTGTTGTATTTTTGTCATGGGTACATGTTGGGAATCAATGGAAGACCATTATTCCGACAACCGATTGAGGTCGGAAGATACGGCCCCGTTATTCGTGATATCCGAAACGAATTGATTCACTATGGATCCAATCCGATTGAACAAAAATTGTTTGTTGCAAATGAGGAATTTGATCAGGAAGAAAGGAGAATAATTGAAGCGGTCTATAAATCATACGGCGAATTGGATCCTGTTGACTTGATGGCACAGACGTATCTATCTGAAAACCCTTACTATGAAATGCGGGAGAACAATAAGCTGGGTGAGCACATACCCAACAAGCTTCTTGAGGAGTATTTTAGGTCAAATAGGGATTGAATATGGCCCAAGAAGATGATGAACCACGTTCTCAGCCTCCCCTCCGGCCTCGATCCATTGAAGATTTCCTGCGTGAAAGAGTAAAACAGTCTATTCAGGATGAAAAAGTTGAACTTGACCACTGGGACCGCATTCGTGAGGATGAATTAAAGCAATCTCTATCTGAAAGTGCCCACGTAATTCTCTTCGCTGCTAGAATTGTTATTCCTTTAGCGATGGGCGTTTTGAGTTGGCACTATATGCTGCCTATATGGCTGAGATGGCTAACCGAAGAACAGTTGCAGGGGTTGCTCACTTTCTTGGGCAGTGTGACGATTGTTGGGGTGATAGGACTTGTCTATGCATATATCCGGCAGCACTCGACAAGGAATCGGTAATCTGTGTCTTAAGGTCTCCTCTTTCGGTTGTTGTCGCAGCAAGCATCAACAGGAAAATTAGTATTAGCCATAACACCCGTCTTCTTATTACCACCGTCTTGTTTTTGTGAATTCTGAATTCCATGTAAGAATCCCACATCTATCTTCCCTCTAAGCAAAGTCCGACAATCCAATCCAGAGAATCAAGGGTAGCAAAAAGGTTGTCTAGGTCTGTATTCCTTGTGTGACCTGGACTGCTTCATCTCCAATGCTGATGACCTTTTCCCAAATATCATTTCTGGAAATGTCGTCAGATTTGATTGTCTCCACTTGCCCTACAAATCCACTGCTTAGCCAAGCTGTTGCTAAACTAGGCTGAGTCTGTCTAAATGTGCTGGCAACCGACACTTTCTTCCCCACCTGCGAGATTCTTACCCTTACCTTTGTGACTAGTAGAGATTCAAGGATTTCTTCCGTATCGGGGTCTTCGATGTCCACGTAGCCTCTAATGTCAAATAGCATCCCTTCCTCTACACCTTGTGAAGAGCCTGCGCTGATAACCAGATCTCTATTTGAAAGCACTCTTACAACTTGGCAGCAGATCAGTTCTCTCATTCTTTGTCCCTTCCGAACAGGTTCTTGTGCAATTCTTCTACTTCTGATGGAGCAAGATCCTCCCAAAAGGCGAGGCAGTCTTTCAAATTCATCACCCAAGAATAGATTAACCTGTAAATTTCCTTGAGAAACATTCGGTTCTCTTGCAAATCATCGCTGGAATTGTAAAGACTTCCGTGTGAAAAGTTTGATTCTTTCTCTTTCATTTCTTCAGCCAGCTCGATCATCATTTTGAGTAACGTACTTAGACGCCTGTATCTATCCCTTGCTTGTCGCCGGATGTCTCTTATGGCATCCGATTCTCCTTTGCGATATGCGAGATAAGAACTTCCTGCCCAATAGAGTACTTGCAACAAGACACTAAGAGTGTGTTCAACACCCCATTTAGGCATAGAGGTCGTTAGAAAAAAGAAGATTATACAGGCGATTAGGATGAAGCCATAAGTGTTTATTTTCTCTAGCACAGAATCACTCTTGTTGAACCGAACTCTTGTATGGCCAGTTCTCAATTACTAGAGAAAATTGCTGTCGATTGTAGTCTTGGCCGAGCGAATTGTAGAAATCGCGATGGAAAAGGTTTAGTGTTTCCAGAAAATCATCAGAATGATTCAATACATACCGAGGAAACGTATGAAAACCAGGGTCGAGTTTTCCTACTGGAAAACCAAATTGTGGTCCTGCGGAGTTCATCAATCTAGGAAACTTTCTTACCAGTATGGCAACATCCACGACATAATCAGCCATAGGAGTGCCTGCCATCATTCTCATTTGGTGAACTTGGGCGACTAGGTTGGCAAAGAGAACAGCCGGTAAGTCAGGTGACACATAGTAATTCCAATCTCCTCTGTGCATATGATGCGCAACTAACCCCAGTTCAACCATGCCGTCGCAGTGAATCTCTACATAGAAGTTAAACCTGGTAGCAAGGGAAGCGTGTCCATGTCTGCTCTCGAAAACTGTGGTGTCTGAATCGCCGCGAGCAGCTCTTACAGCCGGCCTCCAATTGAATCCACAGTTATCGAAGATGGTTCTGAGTTTCTCCTTTCTTCCATCAGTGGTGTGCTCAAACACTTGCTGATGACGGAATTCAAGCTGAGGAAGAATTCGAGAGTTGTCATAGACACGATTGAACCAAACGTCACTCCCATGTGGTATTGCAGTTAGACGAATTCCAAATGCATCGTCTGGGTTGATGAGGTACTTAAGTTCGTTCTGGAACAAATCCGTTCGTTTTTCGAATCGTTTTTCAAGTCCTTCAAGTCCCCGCGCCGAATTCATTGTCATGTCTTGAATATCTCGCATAGACATTTTTCTGCATTGATCATGTCGCCTGACGTAGCTTTCGCGAGTCTTGGTATCCCGATGTGGAGCTTTCTGAGACTTTCTCACACGAACTGCCACTACGCCATTTTCTTCTTCTGTTTTTATGGGAACGATTTCGAAGGGAGGTATTTGAGGTTCAATCCTGGTTAGGAACAGATAGGTAAGAGCATCTGCTAATTCGGCACATCGGGGAATCGGCTGAATTTTTTGGGCGACTGGAGGTTTATCGGCGGACTGACCTATACCTAAAATGATGACCCCACCACTAGTGTTTATTAGTGCAATAACTTCCTTAATCAAGCTGTCTTTCGCTCTGTTTCCAAGCTTACCGTTTGATAACCAGTTATCGGTTTCGCCGTCATCTTTGAAGGGGAGTTCCCTCTTGTACTCGATTTGCTCTCCTTCGGGGATTCTCATCTGGATAAGTTCGCATAAGTCGTCAATTCCGACTTGCTCTTTGGGTTTTGAAAGAATTGAAATCATGGCAACGCTTCTTTTTCATAGAAAGATCAAACTTGTATAGGATGCCAAATCTAGCGCAGTATCAACAAGGTGTCAAGATGTGTGGAACGAGAGGGGTAGTGTCAGAGGAATTCCAAAGGCCTGGCCATTGTTTATGAATTTGGCCCGCTGTTCACGGAACATACGAAGGACTGGGAGAGGTGACGATGAAATAGAGAATCACAACGGCTCCCTTGAGAGCGAGCATGGCGACCAACGCCGTGGCGTTGTTTGATTGAGTATTTGTATTTTGGGTCATGGCTTACTGGGAGTGGAATATTCGCAACGGCGGCATCAACAGCGGGAATCCTACTTCAATGCGAACAAACCTTCTTTACTGGCGAGCCACTATCGCCGTTTGTAAGGGCTAGTGGGGGGAGCGTCCTTGAGGTATTGCCATTCTCCTTCCCTCTTAGGTTTAGTCGTCATTAGGATGCGGGCGACGTTTACTGGCGTGTCAGGGATGGCGTCGGGCATCGGGTGTGTGCGAGGGCGGCCGCGAGGTCTCTTAGGTCGTTCGCTCTTGTTGTCTGGCATGGGGTTTTCTCCTCATTTGTACATGGAATTATACCATGATTTGGGCAGGACGTTAAGGGGGTGGTGGAGTTAAGCCAGGGCAATCGCATCTAAATTGGGTTGAAAAATGGGTAAGATGACGGAATAGAGACGATTTGATACGATTGAGAGTCC
>JAJDXQ010000004.1 GCA_022823185.1 Caldilineaceae bacterium | reverse complement strand
CCTACACACAGGAAGACCTCGACAACCTCAGAAACGACGCGCTGCAATACCGCTTCCGCAAGGAAGACCTGCCATACCTGATCGAAATGGCGAAAGAGATGCGTGAAGAGATGGAAGCAGCCCGGACTGCGCTCACCAGCGGCGCCGAAGACGCCCCCGAACCCCTGCGCGACCCCCTGACCGGACAGCCCATGGACAGGCTGCCCGCCCGGACCAGGACCGGCGTCGTCCCCGAAACCGGCGAAGTCGAAACCGACCCCGAAGTCCTGGCCGACCAGACGCGCCAGGCCGGGGACCTGATTCGCCTCCTCGAGAACCTCTATCGGGATGACGAATACGAAAAAACGCAGGACGAACTTCACGACCCGGACGCCCCCAATGGCGCCGTAATCAACCACCAGCCCGTTCCAACCTCCTGACCTGGGAAGGTTGAAAAACAAATAGAATATACCGCATCCCTGCCGCCCCTCCCCGCGGCAGCGTAACCCCCTACCCACAATCCTGCCGCCTCACCCTCCGCAACGCCCATCAGACCGCCCCCCCCCTCAACACCTCGTCAGACCCTCGCAAACGCCCATCCATCGCCCATTCATCACTCGCCCTGCCCCCGATTCGCGTCCCTTCGCGGATCCCCGCCCTTTTTCCACCTCCAATCTCTCACAAACGCTCGTAAACGCTCACAAACGCTCGTAAACACTCGTAAACGCTCATGCAACACTCACAAACACTCGTAAACACTCGTAAACACTCGTAAACACTCGTAAACACTCATGCAACGCTCACAAACACTCGTGAACTCTCACAAACGCTTGCGAACACTCGTAAACGCTCACGAATACTCTCGAACACTCGTAAACGCTCACAAACACCCGTAAACGCTCATGCAACGCTCACGAACACTCACGAACACGCACGAACACGCACCACTCCCTCACACCATCCCCTTCGTGCACCACAAACGCGCTGGCGTCCTCCGTGTCCCTCCTTGGATCAAAAGACATCGCCGTCCGCCGTTGCCGTTTCCCCCATCCCCCTAATCCCCTTAATCCCCCCAAATCCCCGTTCAGACAAAATCCCTCGTCCCAAAATCCCCTTCCCGGGGCAATCGCATCTGAATCGGGTCAACGGAAACGAGCAGGTTGGAAAACTGGCTATCGGCTGAAAGTTCTCTCCCAATTAGATGTGATTGGCCTGCAAACCCGGTAACCGGGTATATGTGGAGAGGGCAAGATATTCAGGATGGCAGGTGATGGGGCGCTGGTTACGGGGTGGGGCATTCTGGAGGGAGGGGGATGGTTGTTGGGGGTTGTCGACCTTTGAGCATTGGTTGCTCCTTTGGCATACTGTTGTCAGTCGAGGCAAGGCGCCTTGCCTGAGGGCGCCGGCCGCGGCGCCGGAACGGAGACCGAAATGCCGATCTACGAGTATGTTTGCCTGGATTGCGACAATCAGTTCGACCGTCTCTGGCCGACGGTGGCCTCCGCGCAGGACCAGCAGCCGGACTGTCCGGCCTGCGGCAGCGGCGCGACGAGGCGCACGATGTCGCGCGTCGCGGTTCTGGGGGAACTGGGCGGGCTTACGCCGCAGGAGGAGAGCGCGTCCAGCGCGGAGACTGCGAAGGCGGCCTCCTATACGCCGAAAGAACAGATCGATACATTGCAGGCGAATCGACAGCGGAAGCGCGAGCAGGGCAGATGAACGGGCACATCCCCTTTGGCGTCGCTGACTATTTCTGGGACGAGGCGAGTCTGCGGCAGAGCCTGCTTGACGCGCTGCTGGAAACGTTTCGCGGCTGGGGCTACGGTGACGTCATCCCGCCGATGTTTGAGTTCGATTCGACGCTCAGCGCCCAGTATGACGACCGTTTGCGCAGCGGGATGTACCGCTTTCTCGACCGGGACGGAAGCACGCTTTCCTTGCGGCCAGAATTCACGACGCCGGTCGCCCGGCTGGTGGGCGCGCGGCTGCACGACTGGCCGATGCCGCAGCGATTCTGCTACGGGGGCAGCGTCTTTCGCTACCTTGAACCCCAGGCGGGCCGCCAACGCGAGTTCTGGCAGGTAGGCGGCGAGTTGATCGGCGCGCCGAGCCCGGCGGCCGACGCTGAGGTTCTGGCCATCAACGCAGCGGCGCTGAAGGCGGCGGGCCTGACGGAGTTCCGGCAGATTGTGGGCCACATCCGCTACTATCGCGGGCTTCTCGAGGCGCTGGCGCTCAATCCGGAGCAGGCGCAACAACTGCATTGGGCGTTGGAGCGTAAGAGCGAACCGCTTCTGGCTGAGTTCCTGCGGGAGACACCACTGCGCACAGGGCAGCGGCAGGCGGTTGAGACTTTGCCGCAACTGGTGGGGGAAAATGTAGACGCCATTCTCTCGCTGGCAGAACGCCATATTCAGAACAGGGGGATGCACGAAGCTCTACGGAACCTTCGTCAGATTGTGGATGCCCTGGATGGTTACGACACGCTGAACAGCCTTGTCATCGATCTGACCGAAATTCGCAATCTTGGCTATTACACGGGCGTTACATTCGAGGCGGTAACACCCGGCCTGGGGACTGCCGTTGCCAGCGGCGGGCGTTACGACGACCTTGTGGGCCGGTTCGGGCCGTCGCAACCGGCGGTGGGCGTCGCGCTTGGTGTGGACCGGTTGCTGGTCGCTAAGCAGCGGCAGGAGGGGGCTGACGCGAAGAATCGCACGCGCCGCCAGCGGACCGTTCTGGCGCTGCCCAGAGGGAGCGCGGCTGCGCTGGTCCAAGTGCAAAGGTTGCGCCAGGCGGGCGTACGGATTCAGGTGGATGTCAACGACTGGTCGGCGGATCGCGCCTTTGGGTATGCGGGGGAAACTGACGTGGTGGACGTCCTTCTGTGGGAGGAGGAGTTCATGCACTACCGGCGCGACGAGGGCGGTGACTTTGTCCTGATTGGGCCGCTCGAAGCAGATTGCCTTTCGCCGCCGCAGACGACGTGTGCAGAAATCGCGGGGCAGAGTAAATGATTTCATCGATGTCAGCGCCCATTCGCGGGGCGGCAGCAACAGCTGAGGATGCTCAGGTGTCGGCGCCAGGGGCGGGAGGCGAACAGTCTCTGCTCTTTGCCTTGCCGAAGGGGAGGCTTGCCCAGGACAGCTTGTCCTTTTTGGAGCAGGCCGGACTGTCGACCCCAACCGACACGGAGAGCCGCAAGCTGGTTTTGCCTGCGGCCGACGGGACGGTCGGTTTTGTCATGGCCAAGCCGCGCGATGTGCCGACGTATGTTGAGCACGGCGCGGCTGATCTGGGCATCTGCGGGCTGGACGTCGTGCGGGAGACGGATCGTGCGGTCTACGAGCCGCTGCTGCTGCCTTTTGGGCAGTGCCGGCTCTGCCTGGCCGGCCCGGCGGAGAGCGCGGCGGGCGCAACCGAAGCAGAAGGCGATCTTGCCGAGCGTTCCTTGGGTGTTTCCTCTTCTTTGCACCACCCTGGAACGCCTTTGCGCTACATGAGCCAGCCCCGCATTGCGACCGAGTACCCGCGCTTGACGCGCAGTTTCTTCGCGGAGAGGGGCGTGAACGCAGAGGTCATCACGTTGAACGGATCGGTCGAGCTTGGGCCGATCCTGGGCCTCTCCGATCTGATCGTTGATGTGGTCCAGACGGGAACAACGCTGAGAATAAATGGGCTGGTAGAGATTCGGACAATCCTGGAGAGCCAGGCGGTGCTGGTCGTCAACCGGGCGGCGTATCAGCTGAAAGCGACGGAGATCAACCGAATCATCGAGCGAATGCGGTCGTTGACAACATGAGCGGCCTCCCCCGATGCGGGGAAAGACGGCGGGAAAGGCTGAGGATACAACTGTGCCAGAAATTTCGGATTCCAATGTGATTGAAGGCGTTAAGTTCGTCGCGCTGCGGCCTTTCGGAGATGACCGGGGCCGTTTCCTGGAGACCTTTCGCAAGGAGTGGTTCCCGCAGCGGAGTTGGACGCGGGTCCAGTCAAATGTCAGCTACTCGAAGGCGGGCGTGCTGCGCGGGCTGCATTACCACTATCATCAGGTTGACTACTGGTTCTGCGTGACAGGAACGGTTCAGGTGGGTCTGGCCGACCTGCGCCCGGACAGCCCTACATTTAGGAGGACGGAAACGCTGGAGATCGGGGAACACAACACGTCGGGCATCTTCATTCCGGTCGGGGTCGCGCATGGATTTCTTGCGCTGACGGAAGCGGCGCTGGCCTACAATGTCGACAACTATTATGACAATTCGGACGAGCACGGCGTAGCCTGGGATGATCCGGGGCTGGCAGTCGATTGGAAGTGGTCCGAGCCGGTTCTTTCCGACCGGGATCGGAGAAATCCGGCGCTGGCAGAGCTGGCGGCCGATCGCTTGCCGAGGCTGCGCCCTGCCTAGGGCCGCGAGAATGGGACGGCAGAGCGACTCACGTTCGAAACGCCTTTATTTTTGGTCTCCTCAGTGCGAAAAGCGGTTCCATGACAGAATCTGGCTCCACGCATTCTTCGAGCATTGCCGCAGATAAGAAAGCCGGGCGGGACGTCACGGTGTTTCGCAGGCTGCCTTCTGTTGACAGGCTGCTGCTGGCGCCGGACATTGCCGGGCTGGTGGCGGAATATGGACGCGCGGCGGTTACGGCGGCGACGCGGGCGGAGCTGGCCGGCGCCCGCGCCGCCATTCTGAAGGGGGAAGAGGCCCCCTCTGGGGAGGCGTTGGCGGAGCGAATCACAAGGAGCGTCGCGGCGGCGGCGGCTCCTTCGCTGCGGCCGGTAATCAATGCCACCGGCGTACTCATTCACACGAATCTGGGCCGCATACCCCTCAGCAGGAGCGCCCAGGAAGCGGTCACGCGCCTGTCCAGTGGATACAGCACGCTTGAATATGATGTGAAGGCGGGGCAGCGGGGCAGCCGCCATGACCACCCTTCCCGTCTCCTGTGCGAGTTGACGGGCGCTGAAGACGCGCTTGTGGTGAACAATAATGCGGCAGCGGTCTTTCTTGCGTTGACGGCGCTGTGCAGAGGGCGCGAAGTGGTCGTGAGCCGGGGCGAACTGGTCGAGATAGGGGGAGGCTTCCGGATTCCTGACGTGCTGCGGCAGAGCGGCGCGACGTTGGTGGAGGTTGGCACGACGAACCGCACGCATGCGCAGGACTTCAAGGCTGCGATCGGGCCTGATACCGCCGCGCTGATGCGCATACACGCCAGCAATTTCAGGCAGGTCGGTTTTGTGACAAAGCCGCGCCTGGCGGAGCTGGTCGAGATTGCGCAGGGCCATGGTTTGGAGCAGGCGCGGGGGGCGGAGGGGATCGGTGAAGCGGGCGGCAGGACTGTGGGCGCCGGCGCCGGGCAGGCAAAGGGCGACCGCCCGCTGGTCATTGACGACCTGGGGTCCGGCACGCTGCTGGATACGGCGCAGTTCGGGCTGGCGGCGGAGCCGATGGCGCAGAGCAGCGTGCAGGACGGGGCGGACGTGATCACGTTCAGCGGGGACAAGCTGCTGGGGGGCCCACAGGCGGGCCTCATCGTTGGCAAGGCCGAGTATATCTCGCGGTTACGCTCGCACCCGCTGGCCCGCGCATTGCGGGTGGACAAGATGACGCTGGCGGCCCTGGACGGCACGCTGCAGGCATACCGGCGGGGACGCGCCGTGCGCGAGATACCGGTATGGCGCATGATGGCGGAGACCGAGGAGGCCGTTCAACGGCGGGCTCGCCATTTTCAAGTCCGGCTGGCTGAATCGGGGATCGAGGCCAAGGTCATTCGAGGCGAGAGCACAGTCGGCGGGGGCAGTCTTCCCGGCGAGACCCTCGCCACCTACCTGCTGGCGCTTGACGTTCCGCAGACGGACGGCGCGGCCGCGTCTTTGCGCGAGGCGGAGCCGCCAGTGATCTGCCGGATTCAGAACGCCCAGCTGCTGTTCGACCTGCGCACCGTTCTGCCGGAGCAGGAGCAGGCATTGCTGGAGATTCTCTGCCGCCGGCTGCCTCGATCAGACGGCGGCACGGCCGGCGCCGGCCATTAACCGGAGCTCTGTTACAGCTGTGCCTCTCATCTATCTGAAACTCGGCGGCTCCCTGATCACGGAGAAGGACCAACCGGAGACGGCCAGGCGGGACGTTTTGGAGCGGGTCGCCCGTGAAGTCGCCCAGGCGCGCCGCGAATGTCCCCGGCTGCGGCTGGTGGTGGGGCACGGGAGCGGGAGTTTCGGCCATGTCAGCGCACAACGCTATGGAACGCGAAGAGGCGTTGGCAGTCCGGCGCAGTGGTATGGTTTCGCGGCCACGGCGGATGCTGCCGCCCGGCTGAACCGAATCGTCGCGGCATGTTTTCTGGAGGCTGGGCTGCCGGTCTGGTCTGTGCAGCCCAGTGTCGGGCTGCGGTGCAGGGACGGCAAGGTCATGGAGGGCCCGGCGGAAACAGTGCGGATGGCCGTGGAGCGGGGGCTGCTGCCGTTGATACACGGGGACGTTGCATTCGACAGCGTGCGAGGGGGGACCATTGCCAGCACCGAAGAGATTTTCGAACAGATGGCGGATCGTTTTCCGCCGGTTCGGATCGTGCTGGCAGGTGAACTGGAGGGCGTCTACACCAGCGATCCGCGGCGGGACTCGACGGCAGTCTTGCTGAGAGAGATCACGCCCGCTTCTCTCGGATCTCTGTCTGTTGCCCTTGGCGCCAGCCATGCCACTGATGTTACCGGTGGCATGGCGGCGAAAGTCGAGCAATCCTTGCGGATGGTGGACGCGGCGGAGGGCCTGGAGGTGATTGTATGCGGCGGGCTTACACCGGGCGCCATTTTCGCCGCGCTGACGGACCTGTCGGCGTTCCCGGGGACCTTGATCCACGCGGGGAGGCTGCAGGAACGCCCCTGAAGTGGGACCTGTAGGAATTTGATAGCGTGGTGCGGTGAATGTGGTTGGCCGGTCCGCCTCATCCTTTGGCCCAACCCGTCTTTCGCCGCGCGCATGGTTTGCGCAAGTTGCCGCGCGCGAACTCAGGGCGCGTTCCCAAAGGACGACCCCGTCGAATGGTGGCGGGGTACGGTCGGGGCACCTGTTCAATGTGTGGAATAGGGTCTCTGCGAGTGGGTACATTGGAGTTGGGAAGACGAGGAGAGGGGAGCCGTCGGGGACAGTTGGGGCAGGATTGCCCGCTGGACTGGAACCGCCTTCGCGGCATCTTGATGAATTCAGGGGGCGTTGCGGGGGACCCAGGGCCATGCTGGCCGACGGCCTTTCAGTGACAGAGCGGTTCGTGCTCGAACCGCTTGGGGCCCGCGATGTTACTTTGCAAAAGTCCTGGCCGAAGCAGGTGAAAGCAACTTGGGACAGGGCTGATGTATTTGCCCGCTCTTTTGGCGTCCGAGTATAATGAGGGTTGGAGAGAGTGTAGCGGAAGGTTTGCGGCTGCTCAATCCAGCGGCGGCGTTGCCCGGCGGACGTTGGAATGCAGTAGGCATTCGTCGGCCGGGCGCAATGTGAAGAATCGGGAAAGTGAGTGCAGGGCGCCCTCTGATTGGGCGCCGGATTAAGGGCGCGGATGTTTCTGACAATAGTCTCTTTTTTCCTGTTATTGGGCCTGCTTATCTTCTTCCATGAGCTGGGTCACTACCTGGTGGCGCGGCGAAACGGAATAGAAGTAGAAGAGTTTGGAGTCTTTGGATTTCCTCCTCGCCTGATCAAGTTATTCACTTACGACGGGACAGTATTCACGATCAATGCGATTCCTTTCGGCGCTTTTGTGCGCATGAAGGGTGAGGACATGGCCGACTCACGTCCCGGCTCGTTTAACGCGGCTCGCAAGCGTGGCCGCGTGCTCACGCTCCTGGCCGGCCCGGCGATGAATCTGTTGCTGGCGGTCGTGTTTTCCATTGCCAGCGTTTTCTCCGGCTTTCCGGCCGGCGCCGCCCACCCGCAACTAGACGAAGTCGCGCCCGGCACGCAGTTGATGGGCGTTGATCTTGAGCCAAATGATACGCTGATCCGGTTCAACGGTCAGCCTGTATACATTGACGTAAGCAGCGGTGAACTGTTACAGCCGAAACGGCGTACACCCATGGCGCCGGAAGAAGCGGGCACTCTCGCAGTCTTGCGCGGGGATGTCCTGCACAGGCTGCAGGTTCCATTTGCCGCCCGGGACGATCTGAAGGGCCTGTTGGAAGAGGTAGGCGTTCAGCCAGCCCTGCATACGCAGGTCACACTTGTGGCGCCGGACAGCCCAGCCGAAATGGCGGGCATGTTGCCCGGAGACATCTTCTATGCCGTCAACGGCGAGGTCGTAACGGCTGACCGCGGTTTGGGCGAGATCGTGCGTTCGCATTTGGGAGAGACAATTACTGTAACGATGCTGCGAGGGGATGCGCTCTACAGTCGCGATGTGTTGGCGCGGCAGAATCCTCCGTCCGGACAGGGGGCGATAGGGGTCGGCATCAGCGGGAATGTGATGTTGGTGACGCTGCCTTTTTTCAGTAGCATCTGGCAAGGAATCGTGGGTATCGTCGACTATGTGCAGGCCGTGATTGCGCTGCCGGTAATGCTCATCTCCGGGCAGTTGGCGCCCCAGGATGCCGCCCTTTCCGGGCCGGTTGGGATTGCGCAGTTGGTGGGCGGCGCGGTCAGCGCGACCGCTGACACAGGCCTCTGGTTCCCTGTGTGGCAGTTGGCTGCCATCATCAGCGCGGGGCTGGCCATCGCGAATCTGTTGCCGATTCCGGCTTTGGATGGGGGACGGTTGCTGTTTATCTTTGTTGAGTTGTTGCGGGGACGTCGGATTGCACCGGAAAAGGAGGGCGTGATTCACCTTGTCGGATTTGTCTTGCTGTTGGGGTTGATGGTTGTCATCACGATCAATGATATTCGCTCCGGCCCGCAAGGCATCGACTGGTCCCAACTGTTGGGCCCGTGACGGCGCACGTGTAACCTGACGGCTCCCTGACCGGGAAGCCGATGCCCCGCTTATGTCTTCAGACAGTTCAAACATTTCGGAAGCCGGCGCCGATAGCCCCGGTCAAGTTCAGGCTGAAAGCCGCGGCGGTGTTCAGATCCCTTCCTGGGGGGCAAAGCGCTGTCCATCCTGCTATGCCGCGGTCTTGCAAAGTCAGACTGTTTGCGCGGAGTGCGGCACGCGTCTGACGCCGCGTGTGACCAGGGCACGCTGTCGTCGTTGCGGCAAGCATGCGACGACTGACCATGTGATTTGCCCCCATTGTGGGCGCAATTTGCACGCGGCGCCTTCGCGGCTTCTCACGGTTGGAGTACCGGCGTTGCTCGTCGGCATTCTGGCCATTGTCCTTGTTGCCAGGGGGATGCCGTCGATTTTGCAGGAGAATGAGAATTTGCCGATTCTGCAGAACTTCGTGATTACGCCGGTTGCTTCAGACAGTGAACCGACTGTACGGCTTGCGCGAGAGAGCCTGGCGCCGGCGGTGGTTCAAAGCGGACCAGGCCAGTCGGAGGAGTCTGCCGGTTCCGAAGGGGCGCCGGCTGTGATTGAGGCCATGACACCGACTCCAACTGCTGAGGCGATGGGCACGGCAGCAGACAGTTCTGAGGCAGCGACGGCTCCGACAGCGACTACGGTTCCGACGTTAGAGGCGACGGCAACCGAGGCGGCGGCCGCCGAACCCACTTATACGGAGACGGTTGTCCCGGTGACAAACACGGCGACGCCGACGGTTACCGCAGTTGCGACTGAGACTGCAACCGCGACGGTCTCTCCTACCCCTGGGTGGCTGGTCTACACGATCAGGGCGGGCGATACGATTGTGGGAATCGCAAATCGGTTCGGCATTTCTCAAGAAGAGTTGCTGGCTGCGAATAACCTGTCCCGGCAGGAAGCAACCAGTTTGCAGATTGGCACTGAGATCGTGTTGCCTGGGCTGCTTCAGATCACGCCAACGCCGACAGCAACACCGGCTGCCAACGAAACTCCGATTCCAACTCCATCCGGGTAGATGAGGTCCGGGCCAAGCCGCATTGGCCTGTTCTGGGGCTCACAGCGCGAAAGTCGCAGTTGCACACACCAATCCGGGCTACTGAAGGTACCCGGATTCGGGGGGCACTGCATTCAATGAACGCGAGGCGGCAAGTGACGAATCGTGTCGCAAATGAAGGCGACGCTCAGAACCGTGAAAGCGAAACTCTTTCGGTTGAGGTCCTTCTGACCCAGCTAAGAGAAGAGGGTGATTTGCCGCGTACGCAGGAACTGATCGCTCTGTCCGATCTGAGTCTGGCCGATATAAGGCGCGTGCAGGAGGCGTGGGGCAAGATCAGTGACGCCCGCAGGCTGCATGTTGTGCAGACACTGGTGGAAGAGAGTTTCACGAATCTGCAGGTGCAGTTGGGAAGGCTGTTGCGTCTGGCCCTGACCGACTCCTCGCCGGAAGTGCGCATTCTGGCGATACGGGGACTGTGGGAGGATCGAGATGGGGATCTTGTCGGCCCCCTCATTCACGCTTTGAACAACGATCTTCACGAGGCGGTTCGGGCTGAAGCCGCCGAAGCTCTGGGCGTGTTTGTCCTGGCAGGTGAGTTGGACGAACTCTCACCGGCGCTGGCGATGCGGGCGGAGGACTCGTTGCTGGCCGTATTGCACGCGGAAATGGAGCCGCTCACGGTTCAGGCCAGGGCCCTGGAGAGCATCGCCTTTTCGGGCGAGACGGGCATACGCGATCTGATCGAAGATTGCTACTTTTCGCCCTATGACGAGATGCGGGCGGCCGCTCTGCGTGCGATGGGTCGCAGCGCGGACGTGCGCTGGCGTTCGACGGTACAGGCCGAACTGGCCAGCCCTGAAGCGGAGATGAGAGCGGCCGCGGCGCGTGCCTGCGGCGAATTGGAGGCGAGGGACGCGCTCGAAGATTTGCTCGAACTGCTTGGCGACGATAACAAACCGGTGCGGATGGCTACGATATTCGCGTTGGGACGCGTGGGCGGAAGGCAGGCGCGCGAGATGCTGAACGCCATGAGCGAGAGTGAAGACGCCGACGAAGCGCAAGCGGCGGCGACCGCCCTGGAAGAGGCTCTATTCTACGGGGATGCGGAGGCAATTCCACTGTTTGATGAGACGCAGGAAAGCTGGGAAGATGAGCCTGACGATTGGGAGGCATGGTGAATCTGAAGCTCAAGCGCCTGGTACGCACGCACAGCTCTGAACAGTACGCGCTCTTTGACCTGGCCCAAACAGACGCCGAAGATGAGCCTCTTACGATCGGCAAACTCGATCTTCATTACACAGGGGAGGGCACGTATGGCACGATCTTGTTGTGGGACATGGGTCCCCAGCAGATAGAGCCGGAACGAAGGAGGTTGTTTGTGCGTGCGCTTCTGAATGAACTGGTCTTGCCGATGGGTCTGCCCAATGAATTCGTCGTAGAATTTTTTGCGCCCACCCTGGACGAATACGAAGTGTTTCACAATCTGGACGAGGGTGTTGACGAGCCTGGGCGGGCGCTTGAACAGGCGGAGTGAGGCCGCTAAGAAGACGCCGGCCGGAAACTGGTCTGGCAAGAGTCATTCAACTGAGAAAACGCGGATACTGATGACCGAACACGAGCAGAGTCAGGGTCGAACTGGGAATGGCGGCAATGGGGCCGACTATCGCACCATACTGAATGAAAGCGCCCGTCTTTTGCGCGCAAACCGGCCCGGCGAGGCGATCGCCATGCTTGAGCCATTGCAGGCAGATCTGCCGGATGACCCTGATATCGCGATCAATATGGGCGGGGCGCTGATATTGCAGAGAAAATGGTCGAAGGCGGTCAAGATTTTGAAGCGGGCGGTGGAAGTCTCGCCCGACAATGTGCTTCTGTGGACCAATCTGGCGGCCGCGTATCTGGGCCGCCTGGAGACTTCGGGCCCGAAACACCAGGCAAGGGCGATTGCCGCCTACGAGAAGGCGCTCGGTCTGGATCCCAGCACGCCGAACGTACACTATCACTTGGGCCTGATTTACAAGCAACAGGGAAACCTGAGCCGATCTTCGGCCATGTTCCAGCGGGCGCTGGAGGTGAACCCGGAGGACAGGGACGCCCGTTTCTGGATGGAAAGGCTGAGTGACCAGATCGTGGAGATCGAGCGCGAGAAGAGACTGAAGCGCTCGAAGCAGGACCGTTCCGGCGCGAATCCTGATGGAAACGGGTATCGTCCCCCTGGACTGGAAGAGGAATCGTAACCATGACGGCGGAACCGTCGGTATCGTCAAGCGCGACAGTTGACGAGTCTTCGACCGTTCATACACAGCCTTTGCCCCGGTGGCGCGAGCGTCCGGAACGCGCTGCGTGGATCATTCTTTTGTTCTCGTTCGCCATCTTCGTCGTGCTGGTGGCGGGCATCCCCTTAGCGGTTCTCCGGCTCTACCATTCGGCTGCGGTAAGGCAGTCTCTCCAATTTGAGACAACGGTTGGCACGGTTCTTCTTTACCCGCCGCGTTCCGATCAGCCGATCGCGCTGACTGACAGCCGGGAAGGGATAGGCGAGGGAAGCCGGCTGCAAACGACGGGAACGGCTACACAGGGCGTGTTGGGGCTGCCGGCGGGTGGACAGAGCGACGATTTGATGGGAACAATACTGCTTTACCCCAACACGTCACTTGAGATAGTAAGAAGCAGGCGACCCTACTTTGCCGGCAGCGATCGGCCATACAGGCTACGCATCCGTCTGCAAGAGGGTCAGGTACGTCTGTTCACTCATAGCGCGTTGGACCGGAAGGTAGAGGTTCAGATCGAGACGCCTCAAGGCGAGGCCCAGCTTGAGGAGGGAAACTACGCGTTTTTCGTAGACACCGACAGCAGCGAGGTTGTGGTGAAGCAGGGTGTTGCCAGGCTCGCGCAACCGGGTCAGGAGCCCGTAGAGATTGAACCAGGATGGCGCACATGGATTCAGGCGGACGGGACGATACTGCCGGTGGATCCAGCGGTGCACAATCTTCTGCGGGACAGTGAATTCACCGGGCCTTTGGGGCAGGAGTGGGAAAGCTATACGCCGCCGCACGTTACGCCGGGCACGGTTGAATTCATCGAGAAGGACGGCCGTCAGGTGGCCCGCTTCTTCTACCGAGGCCCAAACCAGATCCATACGGAAATTGGGATACGGCAGGTTGTCGACCAGGACGTGCATAGTTACGATTCGCTGATCGTCAAGCTGGATGTCAATCTGGATTGGCAGACTTTGCCGGGGGCCGGCGAATTGAGCTCTGAATTTCCCTTACGCGTCGAGCTTACTTTCACGGACATTCATGGAAAGGAAGTGCGGTGGGGCTATGGCTTCTATAACATGGATCCACGACCGGAGTATCCCTTGTTTGGCGGCAGGCAGGTCCCGCTTTTCACGTGGCACAGCTATGAGTCGGGGAATCTGATGGAGGAGTTGGAGGCGACGCGGCCGGCGCACATCGATAGTATCCGGCTGTATGCCAGCGGCTGGAATTACGAATCGTTTGCGAGTGAACTGGAGCTTGTCGTCGAATGACCGGCGGGCAAAGCATGGCGCGGACCGGCTGGCTGATCGTTGCGATCAGCCTCTTTCTTTTTCTGGCGGCTTATCAGTTGGGGTTGCCCGGCCTCCACTACGACGAAGCCAAAGAGGCGGGCGTCAATGCGATGGAACTGCTCCACAGGGCGCCTGTAACCGCGTTCCGCGACGCGACCGTATCGGTTTTGGGTCTGGAACTTCCCTTGATGACGCAGGATTACATCGGCGCGTTGAACGTCTATCTGGCATTGCCGTTTTTGGCGGCAACAGGTATTGGAGTACCCAATTTACGCTTGCTGGCCCTGATTCTGGCGGTTCTTGGGCTGCTGGCGCTGGAACGGGCCGTTTCGGAATGGCTGGCACTGTGTTTTGGCAGGCAGGACTCCGTGGCACCCATTGCCCCGGCGGCGCTTACCTGCCTGACCCTCCTGGCTGCGGCCCCCAGTTTTGTATTCTGGCAGCGGCAGGGAATCTTCGTCACGAACGCAACGATACCTTTCACCTTCGCCTGCATCTGGCAGGGTCTGCGCTGGTTGCGGCTAGGAGAGGACAGGGCCTTGATTCTTTCGGCTTTTTGCGCAGGGCTGGCGGTCTATGCGAAATTGCTGGCGGCCTGGGTTATCCTGCCGTTCGGCGGGCTTTGCATGGCCTGGTGGCTTGGGGTCCGGGCGAGAGACAGGTTCATCGAGGAAAGGGGAGCGGGCGTTCGGCGGCAACCAGGGGGACCGGAAAGAGGCAGATATGCCTGGCTTCTTCACCGGCGTCCTATTGTCCTGCCGCTGGTAGCCGCTCTTGCCTTCGCGGCGCCTCTGATCCCCTTCATCCTGTTCAACGTGAAGACGGGGGGCACCCTCTCGTCGATTACGCAGAATCTGGGCAGCAGCTACTACGGCGTGAACAACGCCGCCATTTGGGAGAATGCGACGGTGCGCTGGCAGCAGTTGTTGCAGGCCTTGCGCGGCGACCATCTCTGGTATTTGGGCACGCTCGAAGGAAACGCGCTGGCGCCCGCGGCGGCGCTGGGTCTGCCGGCCGCGGCCCTGTTGCGCCGGAGCAGTCGACGGGTGGTTGGTCCGCCGCTCCTGTTGCTGGCGGCGGCGTTCGGCGCCAGTTTCTTCACTGTCAGCGATCTTTTTGTCACACACTATGCCTTGCTCCATCCCCTGGCGATTGCGGTGACGGGCGTGGGGCTGCACGAACTGTGGCGATGGGCGGCGTTCAAGGTTGGTGATGGGGCGGATGGGAAAGGGCCTGGCGGCGCGGTTGGCGCCGGGAGAAAGGGAAACGCCGGCAATCCGCTTTGGGAATGGCTGCGGGGGCTGATTTCGGTCAGCGCGTCAGATCCGCAATCTGGTCTGAGGATTGTAGCGCATGCGAGCCTGGCGCTGGTCGTGTGCGCCGTCTTTCTGCTCGACTTGCGGGCAACGGCGGCGTACCACAGCGCGCTCACGCGCAGCGGCGGGTTGGTCGACCATTCAGATGCCTCCTATCACCTCGCGTTCGACTTGCGGCACGGGGGCATGGGCGCGCCGATTGCGCTTGACTGGGGGATGGAGGCGCCCATCCGGTTTCTGAGTGAGGGGCGCGTCAGGCCGATAGAGGTTTTCGGCTACGGTTCGCTGCAGGAACCGGACGGGGGTTTCATCGAGCGGCTCGAGCCATTTCTGGACAATGTCGACAACGTCTATCTTCTGCGCGCGCAGGGCAACGAGGTTTTTCAAGGAAGGAGGGCGGTTTTCGAGCGTATGGTCAGGGAGAGAAATGGCCGCCTGGAGCGAGAGCAGGTATACGCGCAGTTGGACGGCACGCCGCTTTATGAGCGCTGGCGGGTCCGCGACTGAGCGTAGTCGTGGCAGATGGCTTGTCTCAGGGGAAAGCGCCCAGAACGCCAGATCCTCTGTGCAGGCGCGTAGGCGAGCCGGGCGTCCATGGGAATGTGAAGGGGCGTCTGCGTTTCGGGGAAACGGGCAGGGAGGCGTAAAGCGCTGTCAGGCTGGCATCTCCCTGGGCGCGGCGAGACCGGCGCAGAGGATTGGGGAAAGCGATGACGCGGTTTGTTCGGCGCTGGCGGAAGGCCCTCCTTTTTCGATGGCTGGGGCCGTTTCACCGTTGGGAAGAGAAGGATGGCGAACCGGAATGGTGAGGTTTCCCGGCCCGGTTGAGCATATCGGATTTAGCTGATAGAATGTAACAACCCCAAAAGGCGGTGGTTCAGAGAAGCGAAATGGTCAGTCACATACCGTCCGAAGCGCACAGGCGCAGCGCGGACGCAGCGCAGACACATAGGGCAGGTATCCGGCCAAGGGGTGTCGGATACTTCAGGGTAGCCGCTCAGATGGGGCGGCTGCGGGCCGTTCCCGCGCTGCTTACGCCGGTCCTATGGGGGGCGGCGACCGCACGCTGGCAGGTGGGCACGATCAGCACCTGGTGGGCACTGGTAATGGTGTTCAGTTTCGGCGCGCTGGCCCTGTGCTGCAACTATCTGGGCGCGTATGTGGATTATGCGCGCCACATGCGGAGCGAGGGACAGATTGCCACGGCGGGGAGCGGGCGGGACACTGCGCGGACTTCGCAGACCGCGCTCTTCGACGGTTTTGACTGGATGCAGCAGAGACTGTTGCGGCCTGAGACATTTCTCAGCCTTGGCCTGATGTCAGGGACTATATACGTTCTGGCGGCGCTATGGATGGGCTTTTTCATTGGCTGGCCGATCTGGTTTTTCGCGCTGATCAGCGCGCTGATGTGCGGTGTTTCGTTGTGGCCTGCCGTCCGCTATGCCCGCAGATTCTGGTGGGTCGGCGAAATCGCCTACTGGTTGGGCTTGGGCATCATTCCATTGCTGGGCACATACTTTGCCCTGACAGGCGCCATCACACGTCTTGTCCTGTTGATCGCGCTGGCGCCGGCGACATTCGCCTGGCTGGCGAATCAGTCTTACGGCTTCTACAGCTGGCACCGGGACTGGCGTCTGCGGAGACGCACGCTGGCTGTGGTGTTCGGGCCTGAGCGGGGTCTGGACATCGCGGCAATCATCGCGATCGGAGGGTTTATCGCGCTGATCCTGTTGATGGCGACGGGCGCTGTGCCGGTGTGGACGATACTCGTGCTCGGCGCGTTTCCCCTGTTTTTGCGGGCGTTTTCCCGGTCACGAGTGTGGCCGTTTTCCCGGCAGGCGGGCGTAGGCACAGTGTCCAACGCTATCAGTGGGGCGATTTTGGCGGGGCTGCTATGGCTGGCGCCAATGTGGCTCAATTAGCCTGCGCGTAAAGGCAGTACTGTTGTGACTTGGGAAGGACGGCGCTGATTTCGCTTCTGCTCGATCAGGCGCTGGCATGACCCGAGCAAATTCGGTTTGAACCATGGCGGAACTAACGCGAAAAGAGTTCTATGAGTTGGCAGACCAGTGCCGGGAAAGGGCTCTGGAGCTGGCCCTCTTTGATCAGAACCGGGTCAATCGAAAGCAGTGCCGTCAGTTCAACGAGTGGCTGGCGCGCCTGAAGACGTATGATCAGTTGGCCCCCGGCGTGCATGACATCAGCGCGGCGAGGCCGATCACGCGCTATGATCTGATGGCGGCTGTTGTCGTCCTGTGGATTGTGTCGCTTTTTCTGTTGCGGGAGGAGCTAGGCACGGGCGGGAACAGATTCTTGGGGTTCGCGGCCTGGGGGTTGGTGGTGTTGCTCTACTTTTTGCCTGAGTCGCTCTACGCTACAACGGTTGAGTTGCTGGAGGCGAAGGTGCTGCGGGTGGTGGAGACGCTGGAGGCGCTGTTGATCTCGCAGGAGATGGAGGTCACAGAGGCAGTATTCTTCAAGATAAAGGAGAATCTGAGCACGGCCCGCCGGGAGTTGCGCCAGCAGATTCACCTTGCCCACAGCCGGTGATCCGCCTGTTTTCCCTGAAGCCGAATCCGCTCAGATCGCTCCTGCTTATTCAGTTTTGCGCCGCCTGCGCGCGCTGCGCAGAATCGACAATCTGATCGAGGACAGAGGCCACCTCCTCGTCTATCTCTTCGGGCCTGGCCAGCGAGGCAAGGCGATGGTAGGCTGTTTTGCGCATTACGTTGGGCAGCTCCAGCGCCCGAAAGAACGCCTCGAAGATTCTGTCAAGCAACTCACTTGCTTTCACGTCGTGTCGCCAGTAGCTGTCCTGCCCGTTTCGCAGGGCGACCGGCGGAACCAGATCGCTGACCACCCGTCTCATTATTTCGGTACGCTTGTCCTTTTCGGCGGCGGAAAAGAGCGTATCGGCCCCGGTTTCATTCTCGACTGCTGAATCCTGCGCATATCTCTCTAACACCGCCGGAATTGGGAGATAGTTTTCGATTTCCCTTCTCTGCCATTTGCGTTCCGTCAGAAAGGGAGGGGATTCCGTAATCGCGGCGTCATGGTCATAGATTCCGATACCGACCAGATCGGATTTCCCCTGACGCAGCCCGAAAAAATGATTGCGGGCAACTGAAGGCTGATTGCCCACATAATGGACAAATGGTCTCTCAAGGAATTCGGCCGCTGAATGGCTCAGAGTATGCGCGTAGGACCGAAGGCAGGCAAGATCAGTTGCCCCTTCCAGGTAGAGCACCCACCCAGTTTGCTCGGCCTGAGGGTAGTCCTGGTAGCCAATCTGCTTGAGGGCTTTCGCGACCTGCGTGCGGCCAGATCGGTCATCAATCCTGTGCGGCTTCCCTACAAAGGCAACGACAATATCCTGAGCCCCAGCTTCATTCATGATGACTTCTGAATGGCTGGCGGCGATGATCTGGCTGCCCAGTTCCGATGCCGTTTGTGACAGAAGATGGTAGATTTGCCGCTGGCGCAGGATCTCGAGATGGGCATCCGGCTCATCCAGGAGAAGGACAGCAGAAGGGTTGGTGTACAGGTATGCCAGGAGGAGCAAGGTCTGCTGGAGCCCGCGGCCCGAAGCAGAGAGCGCAAGCGACACGCCGGGGCGCTCGCTGTAGGCCATTGTTACTTCGCCTCGTTCAACAATGTGGTCCGGTCTATCCAGAGTGACCCCGAAGAGTTGGTGGATGTGTTCTTGAACTTTCCACCACTCCCGCTCCTTGTTCTCTGCCAGGTTGTGGCAGAGGTTGCGCAACACCTGCGCGGTCTGGCCCTCACCTATCAGGACGTTCACGCGTCCCGGTTCCCACTTTGGCTCGACGGCAGCCAGGCCCGACATAGGAGGCAGATACGCGACATGCGTTTGCAGCGCCTGCTCAGGAACGGTCATTCTTTCGCCATAGGTCCCTTTATCTGTTAACCGCAAGGGCCTACAGTAGAATGACTCTTCGTTGGCGTAGTCAAACTCCAAACCGCACTGCCAGGGGGCGCCGTTTGAAATGCCCTCGACCACGATGTCGATCCGGACATTTTGTGTTCCTCTCTTCTCTCCCTCCATCGTACTCAGGCGGGTACGCAGATCGCGCCACAGCAGATTTGCCCTGGGAACTGGAATTGCAATCATGTCGCGTCGATTGATTGTAACGCCAGGTCGCTTTTCAGGTGTCGGTTTCCCCTGATAGCGTTCCATCCATCTGCGCAGGCCCAGGTCCCACAGGGCGAGCGCCTGCAAGGCAGTTGTCTTGCCGGAGTTGTTGGGGCCGATAAACACAACCGAAGTGCCCAGAGGTATGTCAACTTGCTGGAAGCGTTTGAAGTTTCGAATCGAAATGTTTGTCAGCAAGACTCTCCTCCGCCAGAATCATTTGAGCACCATATTACAGCATCAGACCGGACAACAGGAATCTCTCAGGCCATCGTTGAGGGGGCCGCGCGTTTTGGGAAGTAACAGGCCCAGACCGGCTTGCCGTTCTCGCGGCACCAGTGTTCGCGGTGGGTGGGGAGGTATGGGCCGACGCGGGCGGCCAATTCCGGGGTGTGCTCACTGAAGGCTGGGTGGCGCGAGAGGAGGTGGCGCACCATTTCGCCGTACTGTTCCACGTCTGTCTTCAGGTGCAGGTATCCGCCCGGCCGCAGTTTGGCCGCGAGCAGGTCGACGAAGGGCGGGGAGAAGAGGCGCTTGACTTTGTGCTGCGCCTTCCACCAGGGGTCGGGGAAAAGCACGTGGACGGCATCGGCGCGTTGATCGGGGATGGCCAGCGGCAGGCCCACGCGGGCGTCGTCGTCGCTGAGCCACAGGTTTTCCAGTTCCCGTTTTTCAAGGCGCCGCAGGGCCAGGCGAACGGCTTTAGTTTTGGTTTCGAATCCGACGAACCAGCGTTCGGGCATGCGCGCGGCCCGGTCGAGCAGGAAGTCGCCGCGGCCGAAGCCGATTTCGATTTCCAGGGGGTGGGCGCCGGCCGTGCGGCGGCGGAAGCGCAGGCCGTTGGCGGCGCGGCCATCGTCGAGGGCAAGCGCGCGAAAAAACGGCCGGTCCATGCCCCAGGCGGGCAGTGTGTCGAAATTTGGGCGTTTCCGGGGGTCGCCGCCGATGAGGCCCTTGCCCGCCTGCCAGTCAGCGTCGTGCTGGGCGCGCTGCGCGGGGGTCAGCTCCTCCCAGGTAAAGTCCATTCGCCCTTGCGAGAAGGAGGTAGGCGTGTAATCAAGGGCGTTTCTTTTCTCTTCTGTCACTGAAATTGGAGGCAGTGCGAAGTATGGAGCGCGAACTGCGGCGCGCGGGGGAATGCCTTGCGGCGGCCGAAGACGATCATGCCAGTTTGCGCTGAATTGCATCCCGCACGATTGCCGCGTTGGCGGGCAGATAGACCGGGGGATTGGCGAGATCGCTTTCCACTTCCGCCAGCGTGCCTTCGTGGTAGCCGACTTTGAAGGGAGTGAATTTCAGCCCGTGGGCCGTGCTGATGACGATGACCCGCTGGTGGCTTGCGACAATTTTTCGCTGCAGCAACTTGAAGAGCGCGGCGAGAGCGGCGCCGGTATGGGGACAGGTGTACATTCCGGTGGCATCGGCCATGGCGGCAGCCAAGGCCATTTCATGTTCGTTCACCTGCTCTACGATGCCGTCGGTCTCCTGGATGGCCTGGACGGCCTTTTCGTAGCTGACGGGATCGCCGATCTGGATGGCTGAGGCGAGCGTTGACTGGGCCTCCACTTTGACTTTTCGTTCAAATCCGTTCAGATAGCTGAGGTAGAAGGGGTTTGCCTTGGAGGCCTGGGCGGCCACCAGGCGGGGCAAGCGGTTGATGATGCCCAGGTCCTGCATCAGTTTCAGGCCTTTGTAAATTGCGCTGATATTGCCCAGATTCCCGACGGGAATCACGATCCAGTCCGGGATTTCCCAATCGAACTGCTGCACGATCTCGATGCCGACGGTTTTCTGGCCTTCGATGCGGAGTGAATTCATCGAGTTGGCGAGGTAGATGGAGGAGTCGGGGCTGTCTCCGGCGTGGGTGATTTCGCGGATGACGCGCATGCAGCCATCGAAGTCGGAGTCGAGGGCCAACACATGGGCGCCGCTTGCGATGGGCTGGATGAGCTGGGCGGGGCTGACTTTGCCTTCGGGGAGGAAGATGACGGCGGGAATGCCGGCCGCGGCGGCGTAAGCGGCCAGCGCGGCGCTGGTATCGCCGGTGCTGGCGCAGGCCACCGCCCGGACCGGGACGCCTTCGTCGCGCATCTGTTTGACGACGCTGACAAGGACGGTCATGCCCAGATCTTTGAAGCTGCCCGTGTGGCTGTTTCCGCACAGTTTGACCCACAGGTCGGACAGGCCGATCTGACGGCCGAGCCGTTCGGCCCAGAAAAGGTTCGAGTTGCCTTCATACATGCTGACCACGTTGTCGTCGGAGATGGAGGGCATGATCCACTCTTTCTTGCCCCAGACGCCGCTGCCGTAGGGCCACTGAGTGGAGCCGACACGGTCATCGAACAGCTTCTTCCATTGATTGGGTGAGCGCGTTCGCAGGGCGTCGAGGTCGTGTTGTACCTCCAGCAGGCCGCCGCATTTTGGGCAGGTATAAATTACTTCGAAGATCGAATGGATTCCGGCGCAACCCCTGAAGCAGCGGAAGTGGGCCTTGTACTCTGTCATATTGCATCACCAGAGGGTCGGCGCGTTCGCCTGAAGGCATGACGACGCAGAAGGGCTTCCCCCGCGTTTCGGGGGGGAAGGGAGGATGGAGCCGGCAAGTGTACCATGTGACGATGACTTCACGATCTGCCCGGCTGGCTAAAGCAGGGGGGCCGAGCAGGCAGAATCCCGTGTCAGCAACATAGCGCTGCCGAGTCTCCCGCATAGCGCAGGCGACCGGACTGAACAAGCATTGCAGAGCGAACCAGTTTCATTTCAGGCGTTTGCTGAACTCCGCGGTCAGGGCCGGGACGGTGGTGAACAGATCATCGACGATGCCATATTTGGCGCGCTCAAAGATGGGCGCGTTGGGGTCCTTGTTGACGGCGACGATGATCTTGCTGTTTCCCATGCCGGCCAGGTGTTGGATGGCGCCGGAGATGCCGCAGGCGACATAGAGATCAGGTTTAACAGTTTTTCCGGTCTGCCCTACCTGGTGTTTGTAGGGGATGTAGCCGGCGTCAACTGCGGCGCGGCTTGCGCCGAGGGCGGCCCCCAGGGTTTGGGCGAGTTCGCCGACAAGCTCGAATCCTTTTTGGGGATCGGCGGCAACGCCCCTCCCGCCGGAAACGATGATGTGGGCATCGGTCAGGCTGATTTCGCCCGCTTCGGCGGCGCGAAAGTCGGTTATTTTCTGGCGAATATCGTCTTCGTTCAGGGTCGCGTCAAGCGTCTCCACTGTACCTGTCCTCTCGGACGCCTCTGGCATTGGAAAGGAGCGGGGCCGAACGCTGGCCACGGCCAAGTGGCTCTCAAACTGTATCCTGGCGCGTATATTGCCTGAATAGATGACGCGGGCGGCGACCAGTTTGCCGTCCTCCACCCAGAGGTCAGTCGCGCTGGCTGCGATGCCTGCGTTCTGGCGGCAGGCGACCGTTGCGGCCAGGACTCCGCCGCGAATCGAAGCGTTGGCGAGGAAAGCGACTGCGCCGGTTCGCTCAACCGCCTGTTCAGCAATTTCAACGAACGGCTGCAGCCGGAAGCGCGCCAGGCTGGAATCGGTCGCGGCCAGGACTCTGCCGGCGCCGTATGCAAAGGCCTGTTGGGCCGCTTCTTCGACGTCGCTTCCGATCAGAAGGGCCGCGACCTCGGTGTCCAGTTCCTGGCCCAGCGCCCTGGCCTTTGCCAGGAGCTCCCAGCAGTTGGACACGGCCTGACCGTCATTCTGTTCAATCCAGACGAGAATCGTCATGGTGTTCCCTTTCCATCGGGGCTCTTACGCGAGGGGAGAGCAGCCATGTTTCAAGGCTGGCGTCCGGCCCCCTCAAATGACCTTTTCAGCCATCAGGACATCGGCGAGGCGGGCCGCCTTTTCCTCAACGCTGTCTCCTTCAATGATGCGGACCTGCACCTGTTCCACCTCCGGCTTTTCGAGATCGGTCCAACGAGCTGTAGAAGAGGCCGCGACATGAATGTCGGCGCTTCCCAGGACGGGTATCGCGGCGCGGCTGGCCTTGCGGATTCCCATGAAGCTGGGATAGCGCGGTTCGTTGATCTCTTTGGCGACGCTGATCACGACGGGCATGGGAACTTCGACGGTCTCCTGTCCCCCTTCAAAGGCCTGTTCGGCGATCAGTTTGCCGTCAGCGATGTCGACGATCCTGGTTACGTTGACAAGGAGATCCCAGCCGAGCTTGCAGGCGACGCCGGCGTAGATGACGCCGCTGTTTCCGTCAACGCTCATTTTGCCGGTCAGCACGAGCTCTACGTCCCCCTCTTCGCCGACCCTCGTGACGGCTGCGGCCAGTGCGTCGGCGGCTGCCCACTCGTCGCCGCCGCCAGCAACCTCTTCATCTACGAGGAGGGCGTTTTCGACGCCCATGGCCAGTGCGTGCTTGAGGGCGTCGGTTTCGCCTGCGCGGCCCATGGAGACAGCGGTCGTCTTGCAGCCGAATCTGTAGGAAAGGTCGATTGCCTCCTCCACGGCGAATTCATCCCAAGGATTGAGGACCATCGTCGCCCGCAGTTCGCCGGACCGCGCCTCTTCCACGGAGATTTTGGGCAGCTCGGCGGTATCGGGTGTCTGCTTGATTAACACTGCTATGTTCACGCAGCGCTCCTTTCGTGTGCCGCTCTGTTCAGCATGACCGGCGCCAGGCTCCGAAAGCGCGAGGCGAGCGGGCCATTTACCAGGTTCGTTCCCTACTGCCAGGCATCGGGGTCGTAGGCAGGCATGGGGCAGCGAAGAGGCCGGTCGTCGCGCATGCCCAGTGTGTATGCGGCCTGCATCAGCGTATGGATCTGGCTGGTGCCTTCATAGATGACGGCGCTCTTGGTATTGCGCAAGTGGCGTTCCACATTGTATTCATCTGAATATCCGTAGGCGCCGTGGATCTGAACGGCGTTGTCGGCGGCGCGGCGGGCGGCTTCCGTGCAAAACCATTTGGCCATGCTGGTCTCGCGGGTGTTGCGGACGCCCTGGTTCTTGAGAGTACCGGCTTTCCATACGAGCAGTTCACCGATGTCCAGGTCCTGCTGCATTTGGGCAATCATCTGTTGGATGAGCTGGTGTTCCGCGATTGGTTTGCCGAACGTTTTGCGCTGCAGGGCATATTTGACCGATTCATCGATGCAGGCGCGAATGATGCCAACGGAGCCGGCGGCGACGCCGAACCGGGCGTTATCGAGGCAGCTCATGGCGATTTTGAAGCCTTCGCCTTCCTGGCCGAGCCTGTACTCGGCGGGCACGCGCACCTCCTGCATATTGATCCAACCGGTATTGCTGGCGCGCACGCCCATTTTGCCTTCGAGCGTGCCGGTGGCAAGGCCCTTCCAGCCGCGCTCCAGGATGAAGGCGGAGATGCCGCGTGCGCCCTGGTCCGGCTGTGTTTTGGCAAAGACAAGGAAGCGGTCGGCGACGTCGGCCAGCGTGATCCACATTTTTTCGCCGCTGAGGATATATTCGCCGCCCTGGCGCTGGGCGCGCGCCTGGAGGGCGGCAACGTCGGACCCGGCCCCGGGCTCGGTCAGGCCGAAGCAGGCGATATGGTCGCCGGCGGCAAGGCCGGGCAGGAAGGTCCGTTTTTGCTCCTCGGTTCCCCACTGGAAGATGGGCAGCGCGTGCAGGGCGAGATGGACTGCGACCGTTTCGCGGACGGAGGAATCTCCGTATTCCAAGGCCTCGGAGACGATGCCCAGGGAGAGGAAATCCATACCGGCGCCGCCGTAGCAGGCCGGCAGGCAGATGCCAAGGAAGCCAAGTTGGGCCATCCTGGGCAGCAGTTCGTGAGGGAAGGAGTGATTGCGGTCGTGTTCGGCGATGATAGGCATGACTTCATTGCGGGTAAAGTCATAGGCCATTTTGCGAACCAGGTTGTGTTCTTCCGTGTAGAGCAGGTCGGATGAGGAAGCCATCGCGCGTTCCCTTTTCTTACTGATTTCAGGCCCCCGAGCCGAGGGTTGAGAGACAGTCAGTGAGCTTGGTTCGAAGAAAAAGGCGGAGACGCCTTAGTCTCCGCCGAAGAAGAGGATTGCCTCTCTTCGGCGCGCCCAACAGCGGCGCGCCAGCCTGACTGTATTCAGAGGGTCAGTATAGCAACAGATCGGAAACACTCAAAAATCGGGGGGTGGACAGGGTTCGAAATGTTGGGGGCGGCGCGGCTGGCAATAGGACCTGGCGCCCGAGTTCCTGAGCGGCGTAATGTTCATACGCGATTGGCAAGTGAGCAGGGAGGCGGGCGGGACGCAGGACGGTGTTGGCTGCGAATCAGCCTGTCAAAGATGGGCTGCGAGCAGGTGAACGCGGGAAAGCCGCAGAGGGCTGACGAAACGAGCGCATCTGCATTTGAAGGCATCGTCGACCGTCACATACACTAAGGCAATGGACTGGCGATACATGATGTTTGCGGGATTGACTCTGCTGATCACGCTGATGGTCGGCTATGGGGCGTACCGGACGGCGCGCCTTCTGCAGGTTTGGCAGCCGCAGGAGAATCTTCTCTTGCTGCCGGCGGAAAACGCGTTGAGGGCTGTTGTATTGGCTATCTGTCTCATGCTGGGGAGCGGCAGCGGCCTGTCGCCGGAGACGTTGGGGTGGCAGTTTCACAATGCAGGTCAGCAGCTCCTGACGGGCGGGCTGGCCGGGTTGGGACTGGCTGCGCTGTTCGTGGGAACGGGGCGGGTTGTCACGCGCTACACGGATACACGATTCTACCGTTCGATCCTGGAGCTTGTCGTGCCGCGCAGTCGGAGGGAAGCAGTACTGCTGCCGTTCGCTCTGCTGCTGAGCGTGCTGTTCGAGGAGGTTCTTTTTCGAAGCCTGCTGATTGGCGGGTTTTCGCCGCTGCTGCCGGCGTCATGGCTGATCGTTGGTTTCAGCATCGTGTTTGGACTGTTGCACAGTCCTCAGGGCGTGTGGGGCATTGTCGGCGCGGGTACGGCGGGGGCGCTGTTTGGGGTGATGTTTGTGTGGCAGCAGAGCATACTCACGCCGCTGGCGGCTCATTTCGCGGCGAACGGCGTTCAGATATTGCTGGCAAGCATTGAGCCTGGTCGGTCTCCGCCCGCGTAAAGGGAAGCAGGATTGGGCCTGGGAAACGATCGCCTGGGCAGCTGCGCCGGAGCAACGGGGCCGGCGACAGAGGGTTTGGGCGAGCAGTTAGTCGGACGGGCGGGCGACCTGTTCATAGATCCCCCGGAGTCCATTGCGACGGATACGCAGGACCTCACGCACCATGTTGATGGTGTCCAGAATGGGATTGATGCGACTTTCTGACATGTAATACCAGTTGATGGGTACTTCGACAAGGTTGAGGCCGCGGATGCGGCTGATGTAGAGGATTTCGGGGTCGAAGCCCCAGCCATCGATGGTCTGATGAGGAAAGACCTGAGCGGCCGCTTCCCGCGTGAACATTTTGAAGCCGCACTGGGTATCTTCGATTCCGGGGATGATCAATCTGCGCACAACGAAGTTGAAGACCCGTCCCATCAGATGCCGGTAGAACGGTTCATGGTACCGTACGGCGCCGGCGATTTCCCGGCTGGCGATGGCGACGTCATAGCCGCTGGCTTCTTGCTGAGGCGGCAGAAATTTGGCGATTTCATCGATGGGCATGGAGAGGTCGGCGTCGCAGATGAACAGGTAGTCGCCCTGGCCGACAAGCATCCCTGTCTTGACGGCGGCGCCCTTCCCGGGCGCGCTGTGCAGCAACTCTAGCGTAAACGGATCTGAGGCAGTAATCGTGTTGGCGAAGCTGCGAACGACGTCGCTTGTTTCATCCGTTGACCGGTTTTCCACCACAAGAATCTCGGTAGGAAAGGACTGACTTCGCAGGAACGCGGCGATTTTCTTCAGGGAATCGGGAAGTCGTTGGGCTTCGTTGTAGGCAGGAATGATGATTGTCAGAAAGGGGCGCGACACAGAGAACTCCTCGGCCGAAGGGGAGGGGGCGACACCTTTGGGGCTGCGGTCTTTGAGATTGCCGGTATCCGTCTGGACCGATCCAGGCAGGACAGGTGGTGGGTAGTCTGCCAAGGCTTCGCTAGGCATCGCGCTTTCAGTCTGGTCATGTTGTCAAGCTAAAGAGAGCCAGGAGCGTCAGCGCTTGCACAAGCAGGGAGCCGGCCCAGAAGAGGTAGGCGCCGGAGCGCTGGCCTTGCAGCCTCATCCACAGGCCGGCTGCGGTGTTGGTCAGGTATGTCAGGAGACCGATGGCGGGAAGCAGGAAGAGCGCGTCTTTGGTCCGGATGCTGTCTGGCGCACCTTGTCGATTGTAATGAAAGATCATCGCTTCGGGCAAATGTGGGAAGCGGACCATGAGATAGCCATAGAGTGCGAGGCAGCCAATGAGCCCGGCCAGGAGCAACCAACGGCCGACAGCCGATTCTGTGGCCAGGGCATAGAAGTTCGTCGGCTGCTCGCGGACGAGCGGCAACGTGCGCGAGATGCCGAGTCGATTGAGAGCTTGCAACTCTTCGAGGAAACCGATGGGGTCTTCCGGAGAGATGGCGAAGATGCCGTCATCGGTTTCGATCAGGAGGCATTGACCGAGTGGTACGCTGGCCAGGCGCACCAGCCTTTGTCCCTGCCCCCCCTCCACGATGCGAACGAAAGGTGAAGGCCAGTCCAGCAAAGAGGGCCGCGAGGACATTTCGTCGACGCCTTCGATGATGCGCAGGATGCTGTGAAGCGGTATGACCTGGCGAGTGCCGGCCCAGCGGACCCGAAGGGCGTTGCGGTCCAGCCAGTATTCGAGATTGAATGCGCCCCAGGTTCTCATCGTCAGGTGGACAAGGAGCGGCAGTGAGGCCAGGAAGATGAGTAGCAGGACGAAACTGCTCCAGCCGACCGGTTTCAGGACCAACCAGACGAGCAGGATTGCATCGGTCAGGGCCAACCAGCAGAGTGCGGTCAGACCTAGCCATCGAGACCCGTCTGAAGGGGGCTTGTACACCATCTGTGACAATGGGATTATCCCCTCGTCGCGCCCTTACATCGAGCGCCGATAGAAGACTACGGAGGTCGAGAGGCCGTTTCCCGGTTTTGAGCAGCAACGCGGATATCGGCAAGCCGTTGCCGAAAGCTGGGAACCGGGCGCGCCCCCAATGGTCAGGCGCCTTTCCACTAATCAGGGGCGGACTGGCAACTGCCAGGCGCACTTACTGTCGCGTCCTGGCCGCTGTTATTTGGGCAGATGCCATTCTCCTGCCGTCAGGTCGGCCAGGATTTCGTGCCTTGTAAGGTCGATGCCCAGGGGAGAGGCACTGACAAATCCACTTTCGATTGCGCCAAAGTCACTGCCTGACTCGGCGATGCCGGTCGGGACTTCGCCCCCGATCCAGTAGTACGGCTTGCCCCAGGGATCGTCGCGGGTGACCAGAAGATCACCGTAAATGCGCCGGCCCAGGAAGGTGTAGCGCAGACCGCGGATGCAGGCGGCGGGACGCCGCGGCACATTGACGTTGAGCATCGTCTGTGGGGGAAGCGGTTTTTCGAGGGCGGCGGCGGCCAGGGCGCGGGCGATTTCAGCGGCGTTCTGCCAGGCCTCCGTATCGGCGATTTCAAAGCCCTCCACGTCTCCGGTACTGAAGGCAAGCGAAGGCACACCCATCACCAGGGATTCCATTGCGGCGGCCACCGTCCCGCTGTAGAGGACGTCACATCCAAGATTGAATGTATCGTTTACCCCGCTTACGACCAGGTCGTAGGTGTTTCTCAGCTCACCGGCGGCCAGGTGGGTGGAGGCGTTATCCGGATGGTGGGGCGCGCCGAGCAGAGCCAGGGCAACACAGTCGGAGGGCGCGCCGCTACAGGCGTAGACGCGGCGCCCGTCGGGCCAGTTCAAGGGGGCGACGCGCAGAGGTTTGTGCAGCGTTTTGGGGTGTCCGGAGGCGCTCCAGTTTCGCTCGGGCGCGACGACAGTCACGTTGCCGAGGTCCTCGAGCGCGGCGGCGAGGACGCGGAGGCTGCCAGCGTGGACGCCGTCGTCATTTGTAACAAGAATGTCAGGCATTGATACGATCGCTTACGGTGGAGGACGGCAGGCAGCCGGCGGTTACGCCTTTCACCGATCGGGCGGCTGCCGGACGAAGACCTGGACTTCATCGCTTTCGGTTTCGTTGCCGGCGCGGTCGAAGGCGCGCACTTTGATGAGGTGACGTTCCAGGTAGAGGCCGCTGCCAGAGAGAATTGCGGCAAATCCGTCCTCGAATTCACGAATTCTTCCGGGGCGAATGTCTTCATCGTCAGTTTGGAAGGCGGGCCAGTTGCGGGTCTCCGGCGAATCGACAGTCTCATAGCGGAGTTCGAGCGGCCAGCGCTCGTTGTAGGGGGCGACAGTGCGGGTGATGAACCAGGTACCGTCGATGGCGAACTCGACGCGGTCCATTGCCCAGTCGTCATTGACGAGGGCATTGATGTTGATCTGTTCGTCCTCGTTCATTACGTAGAGGGCGTCCGGTTCCGGGTCGCTGATTTCGACGGTGGGCGGCGTATTGTCGATGGTAATGGGGGCGAGCCAGGTGCGCTGGTTGCCGTCGTGATACCTGACGGTGAGCCGGAGGGTATATTGTCCTTCTTCGAGACCTTCGGTGTTGAAGACCTCCAGCAGCCCGTTTGCGTGCTGCTGGCCGTGGTCCGGTCCGATCTGCGTCCACTGGGTAGGTTCAAGTCCGCTTCCGAATTCGAGACGATAGTTGGCGAAGTTGGCGCCGCGCGCGTTGCCGAGGATTTCGACCTGGCCGCCAATATAGCCGCCGGGCGGGGGGAAGGTGATAGCGGCATCCGGGTCGAAGTCGATGAAGTCGAGAGGGCTTTCTCCCTGTGGGGGTTGTTCGATGCCGCTGGCGCTTACCCAGTCTTCGGCTTCGGGCGGGAGGATGAGAAAGACCCTGGTTTCCCGTTCTTCTTCGGGCGTGGAGGCCTTGGCGAGCAGACCGTTGCGTTTGTCGATGTCGAAGGGTTGCCACAGATTGTCGACGACTTTCGGTTCTGTACCGGCGATAAACAGCTCGGCCCTTTGGCGCTGGCAGTCGTCGGACGGGAGCAGGCCGCTGGGCTGGCAGATGGTTTGCGTGACGACATTGCGGGGGCGTTCATACCAGCGGGCGGGCAGGCCCTGATGGTAACGCTCCATCACGCTTTTCCAGATGGGCGCGGCGCCTGATGCGCCGGTAACGTTGTTCATTGACTCATTGTCGGTATTGCCGATCCAGACTCCGACGGTCAGTTGGGGGGTAAAGCCGACGGTCCAGGCGTCCTTCCAACCGTTGGTGGTGCCAGTCTTGGCGCTGACCCTGCGATCCGGGAGGACGAGGTTGTTGTTGATGCCGAACATCGGTGAGCGGGCCACGTTGTCGCTCATGATGTCGGTGAGGACGAACTGCGCGTCTGCGCTGATGATGCGTTCCTGGTCCGGGCTGTCGTACCTGCTCAGCACTTCCCCTTCAGAGTTGTGAACCTGAAGAACGGCGACCGGGTTCAGATTGCGAAATCCGCTGCGTCGCGACTCGGGGGGGACGGGTCTTCCGGCCATGACACCGCCATTGGCGAGGACGCTATAGGCGTATGTGTGATCCAGGAGGGTAACTTCACCGCCTCCGAGGACGAGATTGAGGCCATAGTAGTTGAGGCCGCGGTCGAGACCGTTGATGCCGAGCTGGTGGGCGGTGCGGAGGGCGCTTGCGACGCCGACCTGGTCCATAACGCGGATGGCGGGAATGTTGAGCGATTGGGAGAGGGCGTCGCGCAGGGCGACGGGCCCGTGGTAGAGACGGTCGTAATTTTCGGGGACGTAAACGGAGCCGTCGTTCTGCAGAAAGGCGGTGCGGACATCCAGGATCATGGAGGCGGGCGTCATGCCCTGGAGAAGCCCGGTGAGATAGACGTAGGGTTTGAAGCTGGAGCCGGGCTGGCGTTCCGAGATGGAGACATTGACCTGGCCGTCGATTTCCTCGTTGTTGTAGTCCAGCGAACCGACCATGGCGAGGATTTCGCCTGATTCCGGTTTGATTACGACGACCGAGGCATTGTTGACGTTTCTGCCCTGTTCATTGAGGGTGATTATGTGGTCGCGGGCGACCTGTTCGGCGTATTTCTGCAGGTCGACGTCGAGCGTGGTGTAGACGGCAAGCCCTTCTTTCCAGATACGGTAGGGGTCATCTGCGGTGTTGAATTCCTCTTTGATGCGCTCGAGAGCGTAGAGGGCGAAGTGGGGGGCGGTGTCGATATCGAAGCGCTCCGCAACGGAGCCGCGCAGATCGAGCTGCTGGGCGAATGCTGCGTCGGCCTCTTCCTGGGAGAGATAGCCGGCGTCGACCATGACCTGGAGGGTCACGCCTTGCCGGTTCTTGGCGTCATCGGGATTGTCGATGGGATTGAGCGCCGGGAACTGGGGTATGGGGGCAAGCATCGCGGCTTCGGCGACGCTGAGATCAGAGACGCTCTTGCCGAAGTAGACCTGACTGGCAGCCTCGATTCCATAGGCAAGATTTCCGTAGAAATTATAGTTGAGATACCACTCGAGGATCTTGCCTTTGTCATAGCGGCGCGTCACTTCCATCGCCAGAATGACTTCCTTGAGTTTGCGGGCGTAGGACTGCTGGGTCCGTTCTTCGACGGGGATCACTACATTTTTAATCAGCTGCTGGGTGATGGATGAGCCGCCCTGCACGGTGCCGCCCTGCAGGTTGGAGACGAACGCGCGCATCAGTCCGCGTACATTGATGCCCGGATTGTCCCAGTAGTTGTGGTCTTCGAGGGCAACGGCGGCCTGGATGACGGCCGGGGACATTTCCTGGAGAGGCATGTAGGTCCGGTCGCCGCGGAAAGGACGCGGATCGACACTCTCGTAGAGCAGGTGCGTGCCGGTGCGGTCGTAAAAGCGGATGGTCTCGAATTTTTCCTGTTGGAGTTCGATGACACCGGCGTCGGGCAACTGTGCGGCATAGAAGGTGTAGATGCCGAATACGCTGGCAACGGCGACCCCGACCGCGCCGCCGATTGTGAGAAAGATGGCGAGGAGCAACGCCGCCGTCCCCTGGAAAAACCATAGCCAGGGACGGGCGCGATTGGTTCTGGCCCTCTGGCGCCTGCGGCGTTGGGCCAGGATGCGGGCGGACCGGCTCGGCCCGGCGTCTGGCACGGGCCTGGCGCCGCGATTCAGCTCTGCCACGCGGGACAACCTTTCGCACGCGGGAGGTAGCAGGAGATGTGTCTTTTGGGGACCCGGTTTTCCAGCATTCGGGTTGTCAGGGACATTATCAATCGAGCCGCGGCCATCCGCTTCTGCTTTCTCTTCATGTTCAGCATTCTAGCACCTGCCCAATGCCGACCCAAATCTTGCAGAAATTCAACTGCCTGGAGCAAAGCGTCGACCGGTCCGGTTCTCATTGGGCGGGATTGATTGGTCACTGGGCGCATATCGGCGGGTCTCCGGCTGACGATGGGCGCGATGAGCCCGGTGGGTCTGGCTCGTCGACCTTTTCGATGACGAGAAAGTGACTGATTCCGAAGGCAGTGAGTGGGGTCTGCTCCAGGGCATAGGTGATATTTCTCAACAGTTTTCCGAACTCCGGGTGACGGGCGTTGATGCCATCGTAGCCGGGGAAGATCTGTGTGTGTCGACGGACGAGAACGGGCAAGCCGATGAACAGGTCCAACAGGCTGCTTGAGGTGTAGGCGCGCACATGGGGGGCGAGTTGGTTGCGCAGGGCGTTTGGCAGATAGTTGATGAGCGGCGTGTTGCCGAAGTAGTAGACGCCTTTCCAGAAGTGGCCGTGTGTTTCGTAGGGGAAGAGGCGATTGGGCACAAAGATGGCTGCCCGCCCGCCGACGCGCAGAACGCGGACGATTTCGGCGGCGGCCTGACGGTCATCCTCGACGTGTTCCAGCACTTCGTGGGAGAGGAGCAGGTCGAAGCTGTGGTCGGGATAGGGGAGATGCTCGCCGCGGCTGAGGTTGAGAGGCGCGCCCGGCAGGTTTTCGGCCGCGGCGCGCAGGTGTTCACTTTCGATGTCCATGCCATGGACTTCGGGGACTGTTTTCTGCAAAGCCCGCAGGTAGATTCCTACGCCGCAGCCGTCAACCAGGGCGCGGCGCAGAGGCTGGGGAGCCCAGTCGAGAATCATCTGCAGGCGCCGCGCCTGTCCGGCGCGCCAGACGAGAGACGGATTGCCGCGGAGTGCCGTGCGGTTTGACTGGGCGGTCACCTCATTGTCCTTTCGGGGGCGGACAGGCGGACGGCGGTCCGGGGGCTCATGCGACACCTACGTGAATGGCGATGGTTCCCAACATTTTGCGTTTGAAAGAGACGCTGCGGAATCCCGCTTGTTCCATTTTTTGCGCGATTTCTTCGGGTTGAAGAAATGCTACGGCGCTTTGCGGAAGATAGCGGTAGGCCGCGTCTCGAGGGCGGGCGTCTCTTTCAGGCCTCTCTCTGCCGGTCGAGAGCAGCTGGCCCAGTACGGGGATGACTCTGAGCATGTAGAGGCGAAGCAGGGGGCCCAGGAAGGAGGGCTCGGGGGGCGAAGTTTCCAGGCAGACGATGCGCCCGCCCGGTTTTGTCACACGCCGCTGCTCGGCCAGGCAGATGTCGACGTCGGTCACGTTGCGCAGGAGGAAGCCGCTGGTCACGGCGTCGAAGCGGCCGTCGGGGAAGGGCAGATGAAGCCCGTCGCCCTGGACGAATTCGACCTGGCCTGACAGTTCAGCGATGGGCGGTAGAGGAGAATGATCTGCCCTCTTTTTGCGGCCAACGGCCATCATTTCATATGTGAAGTCGCAGCCGATCACTTCGGCATGGCGATGTACGCGCCTGGCTTCGAAGGCGATATCGCCCGTGCCGGTTCCTACGTCAAGGAGACGGCCCGCGTCGGGCAGCTGGCAGAGGGCGACGACTTCCCGCCGCCAGCTTACGTCCTGCCCACCGGTCATGATTCGATTCAGCAGGTCATAGCGGTTTGCGATGCCGGCGAACATCTGATTGACGTAGGCGGCTCTTTCGGCTGCGGGGACGGGCGCGGGGGCGTTCATGTTTCCGACGAATCGGCCAGGTTGCGGAGCTGGGCGCTTGCTCTTTCCAGTTCGCGGCGGATTTCCTGGATTTCCTGCATGACTTCCTGCGGCGGGTCGTTGCCGCGTCCGCTGTGGACGGCCAGGAGTGACTCCAGGCGTTCTTGCAGTTCAGGAATTTCGTGCTGCAGGTAGTCCACCTCGACTTTGCGGCCCATCTCGATGAGCGCTTCGACACTATAGTCGCTCACATCTGAGTAGAGGGTCTGGGCCAGTTCCTGATAGTTTTCCAACATCCAGCGACGCAGAAACTCGTTGCCGATGGTCCAGCGCGGGAATTCTTCGTGTGATTCGGGGGCAGCGGGGGCATCCGACCGGTAGTAGGCCCGTTGCAGATAGCCGAGATTGTTCATGCCGTGCACATACATGGAGATCTGTTCGATGGATTCGTTGTCGGTCCTGGCCACCAGGTCCTCTTCGCTGATGACGCCCTGGCGGGCAACGGTGAGCAGGATCTGCCTTTCAGTGGGGGCGAGGCATTTGAAGTCGACTTCGAAGAAGCTGGAAAGCAGGTGGTCGGCCCGCAGGTCTTCCTCTTTTATGGCCCGCAGCGCGCCCCGCCCCTGTTCTTCGTCGAAGAGGCGGTAGCAGAGGGTCTGGACCAGATAAGGGTGGCGATGCGTGTGCCGCAGGATTTCATCGATGCGTTCTCTGGTTGCGTGGACAGGCGCGTTGCTTTGCTCTTGCAACACCAGACGAACGCTGGCGTCAGGTTCCAGGTTCCAGAGATGCACGAGGCTGAAGCCGAAGAGGAAGGGGCTGGTGAGCCAGTTGCGGGTGAGGTCATTGAGCTGCATCAGGAGCTTTGTGGACGTCATGACGGTGCGCATGCCGCCGTTCTGGAAGGCTTTGCGAAGCCGGGCCAGGGCCTGGTAGTCGTTTTTGGCGAGGCTGATCCAGGCTTCGGCTTCGTCGATGAGCAGGAGCAGATGTTTGCCATGTTCTCTGAGAGCTCGTTGGAGCGTGCGCAAAATGTGAACGGCGTCCCGGCCATAGAGAGCGTTGACATCGACGCCGTAGGCCTCGAACCTGGGCATTTCATCTTCCACGGCCAGGAACAGTTCGTAATCGAAATCGTCTTTGGTTTCGCTTCCCTGCAGGTCCCAGAACAGGGGGACGGCGGGGGCGTTCGGCTGTCTGGTCACCAGCCATTCCAACTGCCGCAGGAGCGAGGTTTTGCCCATGCGGCGGGTGCCAACCACCCAGATGGCCGGGTCCTGGGCGGTCATGAGGTAATCGAGAAGCTGTTCACGGCCGTAGTGGTCGGGGCCGCGCAGCCAGCGTCCGACAGTATAGGGATTACGCATAGCGCTGTGACCGGTCCTCAGTTCGATCGGGGGGGCCAGGTTGCCTTACATTTGGATGCCCGCCTGGCCAGCCCGTAAGCGAGATCAAGAGCCATTGTTCTGGTCGAGTCCTATATTGATGGTATCACCCATTTGCTGAATGCGCTCATGCGCGTAGAGGGCGTCGGCCATCGTGATCGTGCGGCGGCCTTCGGCCAGCATCCGTCCGACGGCTTCGAGGCCGTATTGTTGAATACGGAAGGGCCGTCCGGCGCAGTTTTCGACGATGAAGTCGACGACGGAGGGATCATAGCGGTAGAAGCCGCGTACTGGCTCGGTGAGCAACTCGACCGCTTGCTCGCGGGTGAAAGGCTCAACCTCGATCTCGTTGAACAGATTGTACCAAGGGCTTTCAATTCGACCCCATTCTTTGCTGATACGGATACCGGCGATGACCGCGCCAAGGGTGGCCGCGAAGTCGCGCATGAATATGCGGCGCAGTCTCTGCTGAATCAGATGGTCATAGGCGTTGAAGACATCCATTTCATCCATCAGCAGGATCAGGCGCAGGTGTTTCCCGGGATGGCTTTCTTCGCCATAGTGTTGGAGCGCTTTGATCACGTCGCGCAGATCGCGGATGAACTCCCGGTCGGAGTACCGTTCATGGCCCGGCCGGTAGTAGAGAAGGTCATGAAGGGCGGCTCTGGTTGCGGCGGTCAGGCCGGAAAGCGTGGAGGCTGTGTGGAGGATTTCCTCCATCAGGAAGTGAAAGAAGGCGTCCTCTTCGGTTCCCTCCAGGTCGACGTACAGGGGCACAAACCAGTATTCTTCGTCTTCCAGTCCCCAGAGGTGGTGATTCAGCTGGTAGAGCAGGGTTGTTTTGCCGATACGGCGTTCGCCGTGAATCATGATGCTGTTGTTGTGCAGCGTATCGACGATTTTCTGGAGCATTTCGCGTCTGCCGAAGAACATGTCTTCCCGGCGGACCGGTTCCCCGCTGATGAAGGGATTGAAGGAGCGAACGACGGCATCGATGGCCCGTCGCCGGTTCTGGACAACCTCAATCCCCATGTAGCCAAAGCCGATCAGCGCGAGCAGGCCGGTGACGATCAGGGTGACGAGGTAGTCTGTGCGTATCGACCCCAGGATGGGGAGCCTGATTTGCGCGGGCAGAGGCTCTGCTTCGAAAGAGACGCTGCGCACCTCGGAGTAGGTAAAGGAGAAATCCCGAACTTGAAACTCAACGGCGTACTGCCCTTTTTCGGAGAAATCTGACAGCTCAAGAAACGGCCGATCCAGCGGCTGCCAGGGCCCGAGCCGGCCGGGCGGATTGAGGCGGTAGAGGACGACCAGTTCGGACCGGGGCGTATAGAGATCACCGGCTTCAAAGCCAATGATGATTCTGCCGTCGGACTCCACCTTCCAGTCGGTTGCAGAAAGCTGTTCGGCCGCGCCTGAGACGCTGTGAATCCTGATCCAGGGAGGACTCGAGTCGGGGCGATGGAAGGTGAGTCCTTCCCTGCTGCCGAACCAATAGACGCCGTCGGGCATGCGAACTATCGAAGAGATGGACGCGGCGGGCAGGACCGATTCGACGATAAGCGTTTCCCATGTGCGGCCGTCGTAGCGGGTGACGCCGCCCTCGCTGCCGATCCAGAGAGATGCATCGAGGGGATCGACGTAAAGGTCGTAGAACAGCTTACTCGGCAGGCGGGCGGAGGGTGTGCGATCTTGCCAGGTCTGGCCGTCAAAGTAGAGGAGGCCGTGCCGGTTGACAGCAGCCCACATGGCGCCGGGCGCCTTCGGGTCGGGGGCCAGGGCTGCGACATTGTCATTTGGGATCGACAGCCCCTCGGCAGAATCGGTCCAATAGCGGATCCACGTGCCATCGACGCGGTTGACGAAGATGCCGCCGTTCCCGGTTGCCGCCCAGAGGCGCCCGGAGCCGTCGAGCGCCAGGTCCTGCACAGTTTGGCTGGCGAGGGCGTTCACGGTCGATAGCGCTCCGGAGGCAATATCGTAGTGCGCCAGGCCATTGTCGGTGCCGATCCAGAGTTGGCGCTTCTGCGCCAGAACGGATGTGACCAGGGCTGATGGGAGCGCCGGGAGTGGGACAGGTTGTTGCCACTGAAGAGCGCCGGGCTCGAGCGATGCCAGGCCCCACCAGGTGCCTGCCCAGATGCGCCCATCGTCGTCGCGTGCGAGGTCGGTGACGAAGAGACTGGGCAGGCCGCTCTCCACGTCGAAGTACGCTTCGCTTCCCGGACGGTCGCCGGCGGCCTTGAGGCGGATGCCTTCGCCGCGAGTGCCGATCCAGAGCCGGCCCAGTTCGTCGACAAGCAGGGACTGAATTTCGTTGGCGGGGCCGGAAGCGGGCGGGTGGATTTCTTTTCCCCAGATTTGACGGTCTGAGCGGTAAACGCCGGAAACGGTACCCAGCCAAAGGGAGCCGGCCCTGTCTACTGCGGCGGCATGGATGAAGGAGGTTTCGCCGCTGTTGATGGACTGTGCGACCAGATGGTATTGGGATGAGTCAGGCGTGCCGGCCTCTCGCTCTACGAGGCGGAAGAATCCGCTGCCCTCGGTGCCGACCCAGAGGAGGCCGCTGCCGTCGCCGGCAATGGTGGTGATGCGCACACGGGCACGAGAATGGAGGGGGGCGGAATCAACCTGCTCCCATGAGCCGGTAGAAGGGTCCTGCCAGGCGATGTCGCCGGCGGCGGCGACCCATACCTTGCCGGTCCTGTCGGCCCACAGCGCGGTCACGTTATTGGCGGGAAGACCTTGAGATTCTCCGATCGAGTTCCAGCGGCCGTCCCGCCGGAGCCACAGCCCGTCGGCGGCGCCGACCCAGATGCTGCCGCCATTGTCGGAGCTGCCGATCACGTTGATGTGGGCCTGGTTCAGACCGGTAACGGGGACAGGGACGTCATTGTTCAGGATGTAGAGGCCGGCGGCGGTGCCAATCCAGAGCTGGCCCTGTGTGAAATGCAGGGCCAGGACAGGGGCGTCGAGCCTTGTGATGATGTTCCAGGCGGCGCCATTGTATGCGAGGATTGCGCCGGTTGCGGTGCCGGCCCAGAGTTGGGCGCTGGAAGCGCCGAAGGTCAAGGAGGGTACACCGGCCTGCAGGTCGGGGCCCTCGACCCAGGAGCGCCATGCGCCGTTGTAGCGGCTGATGCCGTGGTCGGTTCCGAACCAGACTTCGTGTTCGCCGACGGTGACGGCGAGGACGTTGTTAGAGGCCAAGCCGTCTTCCTGGGTGTAGTCGGCCCATGGCGGGATCAGCGTACCTTGCGCAGTGACTCTGGGGGGGGCAGGCAGGAGCAGGGCGGCGGCCGCGGCGAAGACCAAGAGCGCGAGGCGTCTGTGAACTTTACCGGATTCTGAAGGTCGTTTGAACATTGCGGTTCGAGCGAAACACCCGTGGCAAGCGGCCAGTGTTCTGAAATACCGGCCGCTGCTCAGGCTGGCTGGCAACAGATCACTGGTCACTGAAGTTTCAGAATATAACGAATAGACATTGGTTGTCAACGCGCAGGCAATTCCGGGGATACAGTCTGGTTTGGGAGCTGCGGGAAGGGCAGTTGTACGCCGGTGTGAGTGTTTGGTGAGCGTTTGCGAGTGTTGGTGAGCGTTTGACGAGAGTTTGGGTGAGATTGTGTGAGCTGCAGTTGGAGTGATTCGGGTGACGGGCTTTGATGGGGGCTGGCCGACATGGGTGTGTGTTCATGAGCGTTGTGTGTGCGTTCGTGAGCGTTTGACGAGAGTTTGGGTGGTGAAGGGCAGGCGCGCTGCATGAATCCACGGGAAAGGCAGGATTGGGCTGGGGAAGGCGGTTGTGGGGGGGGCGGGGATGGGCGGCGGCTGGATTGGGGGCGGGAGTCGGCGCGCAATTGGGTCTGGGAGGCGGGTGATGGGTAGGGGGTTACGGCTGCGGCGGTGCAGGCATGAAATTCCATTATATTGTATTTTGTTTGGTGCCGTTCTCTAGTTCCGGGCGGCGGGAACCAGAGAGTGGTCGATGGTCGGCGGTGGGCGTTTTTTCGTGATGGTTACGGTGTCAAGGTCTTCGCCTTGCTTGTAGAGGTCTCTCTTCATGCTGTAGTGTTCGTCCCGTTTCAGCTCTTCGACTTCGTGGTAGAGGGCCTGGAGCTGGTTGCGCTGGTCCGTCAGGATCTCCGGGGTGCGGTCGTCGTGAAGGGACGGGAGGTCGGACAGTTCGTCGCGTTGCACGCCGGGGGGCGGCTCACTGAGGGGTTGGCCTGTGAAGGGGTCCCTGGGCAGATCGGGCTGCTGGGCAAGCCGGGCGAGCGTTTCTTCGAATGATTCGGTCATGGAGGACAGGTCCTCGAGTACATCGGGGAGCTCGGATTCGTCGTATTCGAAGTTGCGTACGGCGTTCTTCACTTCGTCGATGTCTTCCTGGAGGTAGCCGGTTATGCGACGTTCGCCGAAGCGG